>NZ_FOCT01000045.1 GCF_900110185.1 Nitrosospira multiformis | reverse complement strand
AGCTGCACATTTCAGCTTGCTGTTGGGCGCATCCTTCAGGAGATTGTTGAGTGCGTCCGTTACCCTTCGCTGGTTGCGTTTTTCATCAAAATCAGCAGTTTCTGTAGACATGTATCGTTGTTCATAAAAACATTTCCTTTGGCAAGGAATCTATTTCTTTGAGTTCTTTGAGCTTCTTGACCACGGCCTGGCTCACATTTTTGGTGCTTTTCGGATTCTGGGCCGTAATCAAGAGGCCATCCTCCACCACATGGGAGCCAAATGGCATCATTGCCTTGCTGTATCGCCCCCCTCGCTTTTGTAGTTCTTCCTCCAGATTGAACGGAACTGCTTGATCGCGGTTTGCCAATTTCTCTTCCTTCCACGAGAAGCCCGTCACCTCCTTACCCTCAACAAGATATGTTCCGTTGCTCAGTTTCACTTCCAGCAGACCGCAAGGTCCATGGCACGCGGCCGCAACAATCTTGCCGGATTCATAGAATCTGGCGGTCAGCTCCGCCAATGATGGGCTTTTTGGGAAGTCGAACATGCCACCATGCCCGCCCGCCATATAGATGGCGTCGTACCCGGCCGGATCCACGTCGGACACTTTCAACGTGTTGTCCAGCAGCCTCATGAAGGCTTTGTCTTCGTAGCGCCTGGAAAGACTCCCTTTGAGGCCGATGGCATCGCCAATTTCGGTGATGAGCAGGCTTTCGGGATCAAGGGGAATTTTGCCACCCGATGGACTGGCAATATCCATCTTATAGCCTGCTTCTTCAGCAACATCCCAAAATTCGACGAGTTCGCTAAGCCACAGTCCCGTTCTGTATCCTACCTTTTCAAACAGATCTGAATTGGTGACGATGATAAGAATCTTGTTGGTCACAGTCATTTTTCTGCTCCTATGTGTAATGGCTACAGGCAGTTGGTCGCAGTCTATTCAATACCACGAGTCTTTCAGACTGATCTGCTCGGTTATCAACATAGTTCAGCAGAATTTGTTTGCAAATTGATGTTAAAGCGCGAATGACTTCCATCTCGGTCCAATTAATCCAATGCAGTTTTCCCCTGTTACCGGGGATAGACCGGGGATAGGATTGTGGATAAGTTTCTTAGGCCTCTGTTTCAGCTTGATCTAATGAAATTGGTCAGATTTGTTGCA
>NZ_FOCT01000042.1 GCF_900110185.1 Nitrosospira multiformis | reverse complement strand
AACCATCCAGACCGTTGAAACTACTATTACCCGCATTCCGGTTAAAAACCTTGTCATCTCGCCCTTGAACGTCCACAAGAAACAGGGGAACCGGCCTCCAGGAACTAGCCGCCCTGATCGCCTCGCAAGGGCTGATCCACAATCTAATCGTAACTTCGCGCCGATCCCAGCCGCAGCATATAGCTATCAGAAAGCCTACCTGTGTCCCGGTTAACGCCTCGACAGAGAGTTGAGCTATCGAGGGACGAACAGTAAGGGTGGGAACTTTAAGTTCAATAGCAATGAGTCATCGCTTCTTTTTTTGCCTGCACTCCTTGATTTCCTGCATGAAAGGTCGTTAAAGGGGCAGCTATGGTCATCGCTGCAAGAAGTCTACTTAATATAAATGTTGGCTCAGTAAAGGAGAAAGCAAATATGAAGGCAACAATCCTAATTGCTGCACTTATTATTGTGATGGCAACGGGACCAACGCACGCGGGACTTATATCGGTCGTCCCCAGCTTGGAAACAACCGTGGGGACAACTTCGGATGTTGTCATAGACACAACGTTGGCTACTGCTGACACAACCTTGGGATTTACTGTGGAAACAACTCCGGAAGCCAGCGAGGGGGTTACATCTGATAGTACAGCTGAAGGATCTGTCTCGCTCTCAGAGCTTCTTTTGGACGATATGATTGCATCATTCAGTGCCGAAGTTGGGGCAGATACTACGATCAGTTCGGTAGATGCTAATGCGGACTTAAATATCAGTTCGGTAGATGTTAATGCGGACTTAAATATAGGTTTGAACGGGAATGATAACGGGTTAAACGGAAATAAGATCCCGGAGCCTGGCACAGTCCTTCTTGTCGGTATTGGGCTTGCTGCACTAATCACAAGAACGAGACAAAAGGTCTGCAAAAAAGGCACGCCTTAAATCAACTTGGTGCTCTTATCAAAGACCAATATGCTGAGGGAGATATAACACGAGTGCGCTTCCCCTTTCGTCTTGCGTTTCCAGCATGTGGAATATGACGGCTCCTCCTGCCCATAAGATTCATAGGGGAGCTGCTAGAAAAAAACAAAAATGCATGGAGCAGGTTAGGGGAGAGTGCATTGGGAGAGTCGCTTAGCACTCGTCATCCATCCTTATGGCTTCCTCTCGACATCTTCCTATTTCGAATTTGTCCGATACTTGCTTACCAAGCTTATTAACGGCTCCCCCGAAGCGCGAGTTGCGCGTATTGTATGACGTAGGGGAAAGGAAGCAAGGCTGCGGCAGGAGCGAGGATAGTGCTGATTCAGTTAGTCTTTCCCGTTCTTCCCATTCACTGCCGCCTTGAGCGTGGAGCCTGGCTTGAATGCAGGCACCTTGGAGGCGGCGATCTTCAATTGCTCCCCTGTTTTAGG
>NZ_FOCT01000041.1 GCF_900110185.1 Nitrosospira multiformis | reverse complement strand
AAGTGAAAGTTCAAGAACCGAGAATCGAAAAAACTGATCCTCTCGCTCGGACTCTCCTCGCCTCGCCCCTGGGGGCGACGGGAGTGGGGAGACAGCCCTTGCCCTCACGGGAAAGGGTTGGGAATGGGTGGGGTAAGTAGCAGGCAATAAGCGGGACTAGAGCTTGCCGCGTATTCGTTTATCCCCCCACAAGTCCCCCTCACGAAACGTTGGGGGGATTGTGGGGGGATTGGCGCGGGAAGCACTGGGCCGTGCCGACGCAAAGGAAACTTAAGGGGAACTCAAGTGTGCCGCGGCCGCAAAGCTTTGCGGATCACAGACCATGACAGGCGAAGCGTACCGCCTCAAGTAATGGGCGGCTGGCTTGGTCTGTGACAAGCGGCAAACGAGAAATGGGAAAGTTTCGCAGCATTGCGAAAATCTCTCATAAACCGCCATTTCATTGATTCCTTATCCCGCCCGATTAACTGTTAAGCTGGCAGGAATTTGAAAACTAAAAGGGAAAAAGACTTATGAACAAGAATGAGCTTATCGAAGCCATAGCCGCTAAACCGGCTCCAGCAAGGCTCAAGCCGCCCGGACCGTGACAACATTGACCGAAACCATCACGGAGATCCTGCAGAAAGGCGATTCCATTTCCCTGCCGGGATTTGGGCACCTTCGAGGTACGCGAGCGTAGCGAGCGCACTGGCCGCAATCCCAAGACAGGCGAGCAATTGAAGATTGGCGCCTCCAAGGTGCCTGCATTCAAACCGGGCGCCACGCTCAAGGCGGCAGTGAGTGGGAAGGACGGAAAAGACTAATCGAAATCAGCACTACCCCCACTCCTGCGTAACCTTGCTTCCTTTCCCTCACGTCATCCTGGACCTGGAAACCACGGGTGGCACGCCTCTCTATGGCCGCATTATCGAGTTGCGCTCATCCGCTTGCAACTGCGCACGTTTCAGCCCACGGCCACGCGCTGCCCGATCTGCAACCCCTTCGCCTGTTCGCCTAGTTCGACTATTCGACCGACGACTTCATGCCCAGGTATCACTGGATAGCATTCAATCTGGAGGAAGAACTACAAAAGCGAGGAGGCGATACAGCAAGGCAATGGTGCCTTTTGGCTCCCATGTGGTGGAGGATGACCTCTTGATTACGGCCCAGAATCCCAAAAGCACCAAAAACCTGGGCTAGGCCATGGTCAAGAAGCTCAAAGAACTCAAGAAATAGATTCCTTGCCAAAGGAAATGTTTTTATGAACGCTCCAGATTGCCGATCTGGATGAAAAACGCAACCAGAAGGATAACGGACGCACTCGACAACCTTCTGAAGGATGCGCGCAATGGGGAGGAAAGGCTAAAATGCGCAACTATCGTTCGTATTACAGGGATAGCACAAGCGAGTTGAAAGTGATCGGTGGGCCTCCTAAAGAACAGGAACAGGAACAGGCAGAGACCCTCGTCGGGCTGGAAGCAAAGGAGGCAAAGGGGAAAGTGGAGACGCAAGACGTCTGAGGTGTGATAAGCACAACCTCGGCTGACCGAAAAAATTATCTCATTTTTTCAATCAAGCGTTCATAAGGCGTTTTTCCGCCCAAGCTTCCGTGAGGCCTGTGATAGTTATAAAAGGCCTCCCATTCAGCTAGCTTGGCGTTCAGGTCAA
>NZ_FOCT01000040.1 GCF_900110185.1 Nitrosospira multiformis | reverse complement strand
ACCGACCTGAACGAGAGCATCAAGCAGGGCAAGATGGTGCTCAAGCCCGAAAAAAAGGATGAGGAAGACGAGGAAGAGGAAGACGAGGAGTAAGCACTCGCTTCGTATGTAGATAGTCCTCAATCAGCCGTTCTCGCTCACTTATGAGAGCGGCTGAGATCGTATGTAGGCTTACGTTAATTATAAAAATATGTCAGAATCGATAATTTACCTGGAACAGAAATCCAGCGCGCATACCTGCCGCCATGAATACATATGGCAATTCCCATTGAACTCGACCACAACAGTCGTCAATCGCTGCAAGGGCAGATTTTTGACCAGTTACGCCACCTTATCCTCGGAGGTAAGCTAAAACCCGGTACACTCATCCCGGCGAGCCGCGTACTTGCCGAACAACTGGGTATTTCTCGTAATACTGTTTTGCTGGTTTATGATCGTTTGATTGCCGAAGGCTATCTTCAGGCCCGAAAGGCAATTGGAACGTATGTAAATCTTGAGCTTCCTGAAACCTGCCTTTCTGCCACCCGTAGGGCGACCCCCTCCTCTCCCGGTGATGAAGAACTTATCAAACAGCCGGTAATTCCATTTATCGGCCACATACACGCCAACAACAATATTCAGCATCTCGACTTTGATTTTTGTCCGGACCGCATCGGTCTCGACTTGTTTCCTCATAAGATATGGCGTCGCTTTGTAAATAAGACATTCATGTCTGCAAACATGCACTTCGAGGAATGTTGCGATCCCGGTGGATTATCGGAACTGCGGGAAGTCATTGCTGCCCATCTTGGAGTCGCGCGAGGTATCAGCGTTTCATCAGATCAGATAATTATTACAGCCGGCTCTCAGGAGGGATTGAATCTTGCTGCTCGCCTCCTTGTAAAAGAGGGAACAATGGTTGCAACGGAAAATCCCTGCTACCAAGGCGCCACTTCGCTTTTCGAGAGTTACTATGCAAAATTGATTCCCGTGCCTGTGGATGAGGCAGGGCTCGATGTTGAACAACTACCAAAAGAGGGAGTTGCGCTTTTATTTGTCACCCCTTCTCATCAATTTCCCCTGGGCTTCACCTTGCCCATTGAGCGTCGGTTGAAGCTCCTGGATTGGGCGCGGCGTTGCGGGGCATTCATCATAGAGGACGATTACGATTCAGATTTTCGATATCGCGGATCGCCCCTGACAGCCCTCATGGGACTGGATGATTATGGTTGTGTCATGTATCTGGGTACCTTCTCCAAATCCATGGGGGCGGGCCTACGACTAGGCTATCTAGTGGTGCCAAAAGCATTGATTCCTGCTGCCCGTTCTGCGAAAGCTCTGCTTAATAATGGACATGCTTGGCTGGATCAGGCGACTATGGCCGAGTTTATCCGCAGCGGCGCCTATGGCAACCATCTGAGACGCATGCGAAATATGTATGGTAAGCGCCGTGATTGTTTGGTGGAAGCACTGCGGGAACATTTTGGCGCGGTCCGCCTTAGCGGACTTGAGAGTGGCCTGCACCTGGCGTGGCATCTTCCTGATCACTATCCACCTGCAGCTCAGCTCCAGACAATTGCATTACGTCATGGAGTAAGAATTTACTCGATCGGAGGGGGTACGGGCTATGATTACGGTGGCTGTCGCTACAGTGCTCGTACGCTCGTGTTAGGTTTTTCTTCCCTCAACGAATACCAGATCCGAGCTGGTATTCGGCGAATTGCCGATGCTTTCGCGGATATGTCACTCAACTCCCTTTCCATGCGAGAGAAAGCAGATAACGTAGCGACATCCTTCCTTTAGGATAACCTGCTCTGCCGCCGTCCGTATCAAAATGTCTTATGGATGATAAGACACTCCTGTAGCATTTCTCTGGCCACTTTCTGCTGTCTACAATCGATATTATCGAATTGGAGCGGCTATATTACGGCTTTTAGGGGCTGCCTTTAGGATCTTTTGGGAAGCTTCTTCGAGAGCTTATAGGGAAGTTAATAGAGAAAGTTAAAAATGGCAAAAAAACACCGATCCACCTTGCCGTCTGTAACGGTGGCGGACCGGTGTTTGCGTGTTGCCTGTTCCAGTCTTTGCCCGGCTCCTGCCCTGATCA
>NZ_FOCT01000021.1 GCF_900110185.1 Nitrosospira multiformis | reverse complement strand
GTGATAGTTTTTTGTACGGTCCTCATACATCCTCCAAGGATATGATGCATGATTTTTATCACATATCGGTGTGATGGGAAAGTTCGCGCCTCCGAAGGAACTGATGGGACTTACTGGAGAATGAAGGACACTGAATTCCTTTCATTTTGACCCAGCAGAGGTAGTCGTAGGAGGATCCATTGCCGACATCCTCAACCTGGAGAGGAGTTCTTCCTTAAACCAAGAGCAACAGCCTTTTCCTTAACTGGTATTCAGGTGACGGTGACCATACTGGCTTTCCGACCTTCTTGAACTTTACCGGGGAGACAACAAATCTTACGGTGACCGCGCACCTGAACGAGCTGATGGAGCTTGCTTAGTACAGGGGGGCCTATTTAGACACGTCTGGTGACGGGAAAGAGACGTCGTCCTTCCCTAATCCCTGAAGTTCTCCTTAAACGAATTCCAAAAATTGATGTGCTTCAGCTATTTTCGATTATGCTAGAGCCTGTTATTCATATTCGGCGCGCTAATTTCCTGTAGCAAAATTTTTGGAAACGACCAGATGCTCATCTCAAGAAGAAGAATTCCTTATCTGGTAGCCTTTTTATTGCTCCTCTCCATCCTTACTCCATATTCCGCAACAGCGCAGGATAATGAGCTGGAATGCAGACGCGACAGGAACGATTGTTTCCAGGCTTGCCGTCAATCCGATCCCGGGGGAACGGGCGATTGTTATCGGGTAAATTGCCTTCAAAACTACCGTGACTGCATCCAAAAACAAAGTCGGGCTGGGGAGAAGCACCAATTGCCGACTAGCGGTGCGAAGCATACTTCCTCTACGCCAACTCCCTCAACCCTCTCACTGCAAACCGAATCAGAACCGGTAGGAATACAAACGAGTCTCCGTCCGAATATAACCCTCCGGGTAATGGTAGAGAACGCAAAAGCGAAAATTCTGATTCCCACTGCGACCGACTGGTGCGGTCAAACGGTAACCTTGGCCCTGCTTACACGCAAGCAGGAAGACTATTTCGGGCGGGATTACCGCGACATGTTTGGCGCCGAACCGGAAGTCATAACCGAACTCAAACGGACCTGTCCGCAAGCTCGCACGATAAATTTTTACGGCTTATTCGGTACAGGCAATGGCAATGGGACAGACGAGATTTTTGATGCACCCGTGTGGTATTACTTTCAAGCAAGCGAAAAATACGACTGGCACGTTGAAGATTGGCTGGAAAGACGTCGCAGCGGTGAAATGTCTCCTGTCTTCACGATTACCCAAGACAAAGCGCCACTCCGGGAACCTAATCTTCCCACCAGAGACCGACAGCTGATACAGGAGCTTTACACACTTCTGACAGATGTCGAGGCAAACACTTCCAGTCTCAAATTCGAGCAATTTCAGAAGGTAACCATCAAGGAATTTACTCCACGCTTGCGCGAACTCGCAGCCTCGGCGCTAGCGCAGTATGATCGGCTTCCATCGCAAGGTCGGCTACGTGCTGAGGCGCTTGAAGAATTGGACGAAGGCGCTGGAGGAGCGGCACTGGTTCTGGCATGGCGTTGGCTGAGAATTCCCGATAAAAAACGTAGTGCACCTATCACCCTGGGAATGATGCTAGAAAACGAACAGGAAAGAATGAGCTGGCAGAATGCGTTCTACACGACCGATCCGGTCGATACCGTATTCCAGCGTCTTGGACAGCATTTCGGGAGCATACGCGCCTACAACCCCCCCTCAAAGGCCAGAATCGACACATCTGCACTCAAGGCCTACATATCAGCCAAACCAGCTTCCAAGTCGTCAAAACGGGGAGCAGCGCCGGTAGTGAATTCAACAGCTCCTTCCACAATAACCTATTATTTTGGAACGCCGGGAATGATCGCGGCCGCCAGAATCGGGGCAGATGTCGGCCGCGGGGTGGGAGAAGCAGCTTCCATTCTTGTTGCTGCGTACATGAAATCGCAGCTCCAGGATACTCAGGTGAGAAAAGCGCGTGAAAGATTCTGGAGCTGTCATTACCAACGATGTCCCGAATATGCACAGGTGTACATGGAGTACTCGGAAGCTCTCTTGCAAAAGGATGTGCTTTATTTTAACGGCTACGTCGCAGCTAAAGCACTGCCCCTGATGCAGAACGGGTTTCTCCAGAAAATAGGAAGCCCCGGACTCGGCTATATTGACGGCGGAATCATACATGGCTGCTGGGGGGATTATGAGACTGCGGCGAAAAAATTGATGGAAAAAGTTATCGCAGCGCAACAAGACGAAGCCGTCAGATCGGAAGACAGCATGGTCGGTTTTCTCCAGAGCGACTCCTTTCAGCGTTGGCAACAATGTCGGGACTCGGCAGAAATGGCCATGCGGCCGCGTGGGGAATTTTTCAGGTAAACAAGATGGTCACGCAGTGACTGGCATTTATCACTGCCCTAAGATTTATGATTTCTTCTTGCGCCATTCGTCGCCATCTTTCTCATATTCCTTTTTTACGGCCGCCCAGGCTACCTTGTGCGCCGTTTCTTCGCGTGAAGCATGTCCCCTGCGCTCATCCGGGTCCTTATACTCATCCCAGGCGTTATTGAAAGCGGCCCTGTATATTTCCTGCGCATGCTTTGGCAGGACATTGGTAACGTTGTCCGGAAGATCTTTCAATGTATCGTATGGCATGACGCTTCTCCTGAACCTGCGTTGAAAAAATGGCGTCCGGTTTCCGGTGAAAAAACAAGGATACAAATTCAATATAGCAGGCATGCCCGATGACGCTGCAAGCATTGATTCGCAGATATCCGCTCGGCTTGCGGAATGGAACAGGCAGGGGGAGATACAAACAAAAAATGGACTGGCGAGAATACCAACCCATTCAGAGTGGTAGCGAATCCCAGATTCGAACTGGGGACCAACGGATTATGATTCCGCTGCTCTAACCACTGAGCTAATTCGCCACGTGTTTATATGGAAGGTCTGGCATTATGCCTTCGCACCACATTCCTGTCAAGATTCGGAATGGCGTTACCAATTCATCCAATTGATTGATTCAATTATCAAAATAGGGGGAGCGTAACTGTTGTTCATAAATCCACCCAGGCGAAAAACGGACTTATCGCCTTATCCATGCATCCCCGCGCAGCGGAAAGCGGCTGTATAATGGTTCCATGAAATTCGATGTCGTTATCGTGGGGGGCGGATTGGTTGGGGCAAGCCTGGCGCTTGCCCTCAAGGATAGCGGTCTGAGAATAGCGCTGGTTGAATTCCGCCCCGTACCGCCGCTTCCCGCCGATGAGGGCTGGGACAGCAGAGTCTACGCCATCAGTCCGGGTAGCGCTGCATTCCTGCAAAACCTGGGCGTGTGGGACGCTCTCGACCAAGAGCGTGTGACTCCTGTTTACAATATGGCAATCTTCGGCGACGACAACGCAGCGCGGCTGGATTTCAGCGCCTATAATATCGGTGTCCCTGAACTGGCTTTCATAGTGGAGAACCGCCAGCTCCAGCACGCCGCCTGGAAGGGGCTCAAATGCCGGGAAAATCCAATCAAGGTTTTTTGTCCCGCGCAATGTTCTATGATGCTCCGCGCCGAGTCTCACGCCGAACTGCATCTCGATGATGGAACTGTCGTGCAGACAGGGTTGATCGTTGGGGCGGACGGGGTGAATTCCTGGGTACGCGAACAGGCAGGTATTGAAGTGTCGCGGCATTCCTACCAGCAGATGGGCGTGGTGGCAAACTTCGATGCAACGCGCCACCATAATAACGTTGCCCATCAGTGGTTTCGGCGCGATGGCGTGCTGGCGCTGCTGCCGATGCCCGGCAGGCTGGTGTCCATGGTATGGTCTACAAGGGAAGAACTCGCGCAAACGATGCTCGCGCTACCTGAAAAGGAATTATGCGAGCGCATCGTCCGGGCTTCGCAACATGTCCTGGGCGAGATGCGGCTCGTTACGCGCCCTGCCGCTTTCCCCCTGAATTTTGTACATGTGAAAAAGCTGGCCCAGCCGCATCTTGCGCTCATCGGCGACGCAGCACATGGCATCCATCCTCTTGCGGGACAAGGCGTGAATCTCGGTTTACGCGATGCGCAGGAACTCGCCTCTGTCATCCGCTCGCGCGGACTGCAATCGGATTGCGGGGATTACCTGTTGCTGCGCCGTTATGAACGCGCCCGCAAGGAAGACATCCTGGCCATGGAACTGGTTACCGATAGCTTGCAGAAGCTGTTCAACCATACTCACCCGACGCTCATTCGCCTGCGCAATCTAGGTCTGGAAATCACCAACCGATTGCCTCTGATAAAAGACCGCTTGATGCAGCAGGCATTAAGTTGAACCGATTTTTTTCCTTCCGTCCCATCAGAACAACTGCACAACTACAGGCCGTCCGGCTGCATCCCCATCCAAAACGGAGTAAAGACCATGCGTTCAAAACTCGTTTCCCTCGCTTTGCCTTCTCTATTGCTATGCTTTCTTTCCAGCGCTTCCGCTGACGAGGCATCCCTGAAAAAAGCACTTCAGGCAAATTTTCCCGGAGAGAAGGTCGAAAGCATAAAAAAAACGCCCTATCTCGGTCTATATGAAGTGGTGGTGGGAGGGGAATTGTTCTATACGGACGACAAGGCTTCGTACCTTTTTTTCGGTCACGTAATTGATCCGAAAACGAAGGAAAGCCTGACTTCCGAACGCTTGCAACAGATCAAGGAGGCTCGACGCATAGATGTAGGCTCTCTTCCCCTGGAGCATGCGATCAAGGCGGTCAAGGGGAATGGGAAACGCAAGCTTGTCGTTTTCTCCGACCCGAACTGCCCTTTTTGCAAACGTCTGGAAAAGGAACTGGTTAACGTAACGGATGTAACGATATATACCCTGCTTTATCCAGTGCTGAACGGTTCGACCCCGACCGCAACGGCGATATGGTGCTCCGAGGACAGGCTCAAGGCCTGGGAAGATTTCATGCTCAGGAATATTGTGCCGGCCAGCAAGGATTGCGCTACACCCATAGATGTGATTCTCAAGGCAGGGAAAGAAAACGATATAAGCGGTACGCCTACCCTGATTTTTGCCAACGGCTCGGTAACTCCCGGATTGATTCCCGCGGAGACCATAGAAAAGAAATTAAACGCGACCCCCGCGAAATAGATAAATCGATGACAGGCGCTGGGAAGCGCCTGCATCCTCCTATTCGCGGATTTATTTGGAGCTTCCCAGTATTCGCGCTGCAGGTGGAAGGTCTTTGGGCAGATATTCCACGGGCATCAATACCCACATCCTCCCCGTCTGCCTCATCTTCCCCGCCTTCTCCGCTGCGTCAGGGCCAAATCCCCAGAAAAAATCCGCCCGCACATTCCCTTTGATTGCTCCCCCGGTATCCTGCGCCACCATCAACCGTTGAAGCTGCTCATCGGTATTTGGCCAGGTAGTGGAAAGAAAGACCGGAGCACCTTGCGGGATCACACGCGGATCCACCGCAAGGCTTCTTCCAGCCGTAAGAGGCACACCCATGGAGCCGAGGGGGCCCGCTATCGTGCCCGGCAGTTCGCGGAAAAAGACGAAGCTTGAATTCTGATGCAAGATATTCGGCAACTTCCGGGGATTCTTCTGCCCCCAGGCCTTGATTCCCTGCATCGAGGCCCTTTCCAGGGGTAATTCGCCGCGATCCACCAGCAACTTCCCGATGGATCTGTATGGGTGGCCGTTTTGATCCGCGTACCCCACCCTCACGATCTCGCCATTTTCAAGCTCCACCCGACCGGAACCCTGAATCTGCAGAAAAAACAGATCGACCTCGTCATCCACCCAGAGCAGTTCTTTTCCCTGTAGCACTGGGGGATTGCCGGATATTTCGGCCCGGCTATAGAAGGGGACCACCTTGCGCCCTTCGAGTCGTCCCCGCAATCGCATGTTTTTGAGCTGGGGATAGACGGAACTCAGATCCACTATCAGCAGTTCTTCAGGGGTTGTGTAAAGCGGATACCGGTAACGGGCGGACGGTGTGCGGCTCCCCTTGAGCAGAGGCTCGTAATAACCGGTGATAAGACCGTTCTCGGTCCCATCAGGATTCAATACCTGATAGGGAACAAAATAGCTTTCAAAAAACTGGCGCACCGTATCGCTATCCTGTCCTCTCATGGAATCAGCCTGAATGCAGGCTTCCTGCCATAGCGCCTTTTTTTTCAAAACGGTGCAGCTCTGAAGGAACGCATCCAGTGCCGGCACAATCTCGTCATCCCTCCAGCCCTCTACTGTGTCCCAGTCAGTGGCTTTGAGCACAGGCATGGGCTGGGGTTCGGCCGATTTCTCCGTGACACGGGGAGTAGGAATGATATTGCAGGCGCCGAGCAACAGTAGCGCGACAACAGTAAGTGTGCGTAATTGGTCTTTCATGAGGTTTTGGGTTAAAGTTTCATCTTGGAAATCTCTGAACGAGCAATCCCGCTCGCGGCGGCATCAGAGGCTTCCCCTTAATATACATCATGGTTGATCCTATGTGGATATTACTGCTTGAAGCCGGCGTAGCGCTGTCGCTACTGATTCTCGTCGTCTGGTGGACGACAAGACCCGGAAAGAAGGATGAGAATGAGGACAATAATAAAGAGTAAGGACTTCAGGATCCCGGACTGACAGTTGAAAGGCGGACGAGAGGATAACAGGAATATGATAACGAAGAACAAGAACCCCTCTGGTCCATCGCGCCTTGACTTGTCCGTTCGCTTTCCCTGGGAACACCTTATTGAAATGATTTTTGAAAGCCTGTTGCCGGAAAACAAGACGCTCGATGCTTCGATGTTTCACCTCTTCTACACGTCCCGCGCATCCAGCTTTCCATCGCGCAATTTTGAACATAAATTCAGTGCGATTCCGCAAGTTATTTGGCAGAATACCTGTCTTGGGAAAATGGTTTAGCACAAGAGGACATAAGGGGAATAACCAATGAAATATCGCAGTTTCGAGGAATTCTGCGCGTACGTCGCGGAGCATAATCCGGGGCAGCCCGAATATCTCCAGGCAGTGACGGAAGTCATGGAGAGCCTCTGGCCCTTTATCACGAAAAACCCTCGTTATGCGGAACACGGTATTCTCGACCGTCTCGTAGAGCCGGAGCGAATAATCATTTTTCGTGTGTCCTGGGTGGATGATCGGGGGGAGGTGAAGGTCAATCGAGGCTACCGCATACAACACAGCTCTTCCATTGGCCCTTATAAGGGTGGCACCCGCTTTCATCCCTCGGTAAACCTTTCCATTCTCAAATTCCTGGCGTTCGAGCAAACGTTCAAGAACGCGCTTACGACACTTCCTATGGGGGGTGGCAAGGGTGGCGCCGATTTCAACCCCAGGGACCGTAGTCCCGGGGAGATCATGCGCTTCTGTCAGGCCTATATGACTGAGCTGTTCCGGCATATCGGCTCGGATGTCGATGTACCGGCAGGCGATATCGGCGTGGGGGGACGGGAAGTAGGTTTCATGGCAGGGATGATGAAAAAACTTTCCAATCGTGCTGACTGCGTCTTCACCGGAAAGGGATTGAGTTTCGGGGGGTCCCTCATTCGTCCGGAAGCTACCGGCTACGGTACTGTCTACTTTGCCGAGGAGATGCTCAAGCAATCCGGGCGCTCGCTGGAAGGCATGCGCGTTGCGGTTTCGGGTTCGGGAAACGTGGCGCAATATGCGGTGGAGAAGGCGATGGCGCTGGGCGCCAAAGTGATAACGGTTTCCGATTCAGACGGCACTGTAGTGGATGAAGAAGGTTTTACTCCCGAAAAGCTCGCTGAACTGATGGATGTGAAGAATAAGCAGTATGGCCGTATCAATGCCTACGCAGAGCGTGTGAAAGCCAATTTTATTCCCGGTAAAAGACCGTGGCATGTTCCTGTAGAGGTCGCGCTGCCCTGCGCCACACAGAACGAGCTGAATGAAGAGGACGCTGCCCTGCTTATCAGGAACGGCGTGGTATGCGTGGCAGAGGGCGCCAACATGCCTTCCACCGCAGAGGCGGTAAAGCAATTCGAGCGCAGCGGGGTTCTTTTTGCACCCGGCAAGGCCAGCAATGCCGGCGGCGTGGCCACTTCCGGCCTGGAAATGAGCCAAAACGCCATGCGTCTTTCCTGGCAGCGGGAAGAAGTGGACGCGCGATTGCTCCAGATCATGCAGGCTATCCACCACTCCTGCACGGAGCACGGGCGGCGCGAAGATGGCACTATCAGCTACGTCAATGGGGCGAATGTGGCAGGTTTCGTAAAGGTGGCGGATGCGATGATAGGTCAGGGTGTGATCTAGGGCCTGATCCAACAGTCCCTGGTCTCGATTCCACCCATTCCTGTTTCAAGGAGGGGGAAGAGAAAACGGGATGAGTTCGCGCTGTAATGGGCTTTTTGTAGAGTCATCGTACCCATACGGTTTTTACATTAACGAATTCCCGGATGCCATGGTAGGATAGTTCCCTACCGAATCCGGAGTTCTTGGTTCCCCCGAAAGGAAGGCGTGGATCTGACCTGACCATGCTATTGATAAAGCTGCAACCCGCCTGAATTCGATGCGCCAAATCCTCGGCGTGCTCGGTATCGCGGCTCCAGATGCTGGAGCCGAGCCCGAAGCGGGTATCGTTGGCAATGCGAATGGCATCTTCCTCGTCCGTCGCGCGTATCACGGCCGCCACCGGCCCGAATAATTCCTCATGATAAGCTCTCATCCCGGGTGTTACGTCATCCAGAATGGACGGGAGATAGAATGCCCCCTCTCCCTCCCGCGGTTCGCACCCGAGAACCACTTGGGCCCCCTGTGCAATCGAATCGGTCACTTGCTGATGCAGGTTTTCGCGCAGATCGAGTCTTGCCATCGGACCGATCTGCGTCGCTTCGTTCAGGGGATCGCCTATTTTCAATTCTTTTGTTTTTTTTATAAACAGGGCATTAAACTCATTGGCAATGTCGGCCACAAGTATAATGCGCTTTGCGGCAATACATGACTGCCCACAATTCTGAAAGCGCGATCTCACCGCAAAGGTAGCGGCAAGTTCCAGGTCCGCATCTTTCAGAACGATAAACGCATCCGACCCGCCAAGTTCCATCACACACTTCTTCAAATGCTGTCCCGCGTGGGAAGCTATTTCCCGGCCCGCCCGCTCAGAGCCCGTGAGTGTCACCGCCTGCACGTGATGGCTGGCGATAACCTCACCCACCTCAGACGACTCTATCAGGAGCGCGCTGAAAAGATGCGGGGGAAAACCGGCATCCTGGAACAGCCGTTCGAGCGCCAGGGCACACTGCGGAACATTCGATGCATGTTTCAGCACACAACCGTTTCCCGCCATGAGTGTGGGGGCAGCGAAGCGGATCACCTGGAAAAAAGGAAAATTCCAGGGCATTACGCCCAGGACGACTCCAAGAGGCTCATAGCACACGTAACTTTTGCCGGCACCGGTCTGAACCATCTCGACCTGCATGAAATGCTCGGCGTGCACTGCATAATAATCACAGACAAGCGCGCACTTTTCCACCTCTGCACGACCTTCGCGCACAGGCTTGCCCATTTCCGCGGCTATAAGAATGGCATATTCAGCCGCCCGTTCATGCAAGAGGCTGGCGGCTCTGTGCATAAGCTCTGCGCGCTCGGCAAAACTCAGGCCCGCCCACCCAGGCTGCGCACAATATGTTTGCTCCAGCGCTTCGGCCAGACGGTCGCGATTCCAGCTCATATAGGTTTTCAATGTCTCATTGGTTGCCGGATTCAAACTGATGTATGGCATGATGTGCTATTCTTGAAGTAGAACCCGAATGGGGACAGAAGCTGGTAAAAGGAAGTAAAGAAAAACAGCTTTCAAGTGAACCTGGAGCAGATACGCTCTTCAATTTTTTCCCTCGATTACTAATGTATAGCAGGTTATGAAGAAACTGTTGATCGGGCTGTTTTTGGCAACAACCTCCACTGCAACGTATGCAGCCGCAAGAAATCAGGACTTCCTTGCCCTGAAGCACGCGTATCAGGCCGGCAACACCGCGCGCGTGAATATGTATGCGCAGCGGCTGCGAGGGCATGTGCTTGAACCTTATGGAGCGTATTATCAACTGCGACCGCAACTCTGGAATCCGAAGCTGAGCCCGGAGACTGTCAAGCAGTTTATCGAGAAATATCACGATAGCCCTCTCAGCGACCGCCTGCTGGGAGAATGGCTGAAGGTCCTGGGCTGGACCGAGCGGTGGGATCTTTTCGCAGAAAACTATCCGCGCATGGTCAACAAGGATGTCGAACTGGTCTGCTATTCTCTTCAACAGCGCCTGGCGGCAGGTGATCGCACCATCTATAAGGAGGCATTTCCGTTATGGTTCAACGCGCGCGAGATGCCGCACAGCTGTAATCAGATATTCGATGTACTGATAACCGCCGGGACGCTGACGGACGAGGATATCTGGGCACGGCTGCGTCTTGCGCTCGAGTCCGGCAATGTCAGCGCGGCAAAACGCATCAATGAATACCTGCCCAAAAATCAGCGTCTGAACGAACGCAACCTGAATGCCGCCACAGAAAATCCTCTTCGCTATCTGGAAAGGCATCGGCGTGAGATCAAGACACGCTCCGATCGGGAAATTGCACTTTTCGCCATGGTGCGCTTGCTCCGCAGCGGGCTCGATCAGGCGCATGCTTATTGGCCGAGGATACGCGACCGCTTCGGCGCACCTGACCAGGCCTATTTTCTGGTGCAACTTGCAGACCAGGGGGCCCGGCGGCTGGACCCGCGCGCATTGCAGTGGTTTGGAGAAGCCGCCAATACGCACAAGTCTGTTCCTCTCACCGACGCCCAGCTTGGCTGGAAAACCCGCACCGCCTTGCGTGCCGGGGACTGGAATCTCGTCCTGGATACGATCGAGACCATGTCGGCGGCGGAACAGAAAGAGGGGGTCTGGCGTTACTGGAAAGCACGGGCGTTGAAAGCTAAAGGAAAAATGAAGGAAGCAAACGCCATTCTTGCACCGTTGAGCAGCGAGCATCATTTTTACGGACAACTGGCCGAAGAGGAGTTGGGCGTTACCATCGGTGCTCCTGCGGAATCCTTCAAGCCGACGGCGAAAGAAATTTCCGCAATGGAGCGGACGCCTGGAATCGCGCGCGCGTTGGCCTTCTACAACTTGGATTTGCGTTCGGAGGCGGCCCAGGAATGGATTTGGGCCGTGCGAAAATTTGACGACCATGAGCTACTGGCGGCGGCGGAAGTTGCCCGTCGTCACGGGCACTACGACCGTGCCATCAATACCGCCGACAGAACCGTGCAGCGCCACGATTTTCACCTGAGGTTCCTTGCACCGCATAGAGATGCAATGCGCAACATCCTGAAGCAGCAGGAACTCGACGAAGCATGGGTCTACGGGCTCATTCGCCAGGAGAGCCGCTTCGTCAGCGATGCCAAGTCCAGCGCCGGCGCTCTGGGTCTGATGCAACTGATGCCCGGTACGGCAAAGTGGGCATCCAAACAAATGGGGCTGAGAAAGTATCGTCCAAGCCGGGTGACGGAGGTAAATACCAACCTGACGCTGGGCACCTATTATATGAAACACGTGCTATCCCTGTTCGACAACCAGTCGCTGGCTTCGGCCGCATACAACGCCGGTCCGAGCCGAGTATGGCAGTGGCGTGATGAGAAGCCGCTGGAGGGCGCCATTTATGCGGAAACGATCCCCTTCAATGAAACGCGCGATTATGTCAAAAAGGTGATGAGCAACTCCATGTATTACGCCCGCAACTTCGGGCATCAGGTCAAGGCGCTGAAGCAGCGCCTGGGTATTGTGTCGTCCCGCTTCGGGAGTGAAAAAGTGTCGGAGTGAGGGGTCTGACATGACATTCAAGAGTGTCTGCATTTTCGGCGGCAGTGGCTTCGTCGGGAAACATCTCGCAAATTTCCTGACCGACCGGGAAATCTACCTGCGTATTCCCACACGAAACTACGAGCGTGCAAAGGAATTGCTGGAGATACCCACTACCGACCTGATCGAGGTCGACATCTACGACGATAGAGACCTCGACCGGCTGCTCCTCGGCATCGATGCCGTGATCAACCTGGTAGGCGTGTTGCAGGGCGACTTTCATGCTGCCCATGCCGAGCTGCCGCAAAAGATCATCGCAGCGTGTAAACGCAATGGCATTACCCGGATACTGCATATGAGCGCCCTGAAGGCCGGGCCAGGTCAACCGAGTGAGTATTTGCGCTCAAAGGGGGAGGGAGAACAGATCGTAAGGACATCCGGGATGGATGCAACTGTTTTCAGGCCGTCAGTCATATTTGGTCCAGGCGACTCCTCGATCAATCTGTTTGCCAAGCTGGGACGCCTGCCGGTTTTGCCGCTGGCCTCACCCCATGCGAAATTCCAGCCGATCTTCGTCATGGATGTCGTGCGGGCATTTGCGCTCAGTCTGGATGAGCCGCGTACTTTCGGACGAAGCTACGACCTATGCGGACCGAAGTGCTATAGCCTGCGCGAACTGGTGGAGTATGCGGCGCATGTGACGGGACATGATCCTGCCATCATCGGGCTTGGAGACGCCCTTTCCCACCTCGAAGCAGCAGTGATGGAGATACTGCCCGGAAAACTGATGAGCGTCGATAATTACTATTCGATGAAGATCGACAGCGTGTGCGACTGCGATAGCCCCGAGGCACTGCTGGAAGTCTGGGGAATCCACCCTACGGCACTTGAAGAAGCAGCACCGATATATCTGAAACATCAGTTGCCCCGTGAACGTTACGACTATCTGCGGCATTGGTCGGGGCGTTGAGATAGATTCATACAGATAATTCCGGAATGAAAACCTACCTGGTGGGCGGCTCGGTGCGTGACGAGATACTGGGCCTGCCCGTAACGGATCATGATTATGTGGTTGTCGGCGTTTCGCCGGAAGAAATGGTACATCTGGGCTTTCGCCCGGTAGGAAAAGATTTTCCTGTTTTTCTCCACCCGCAAAGTCAGGAACAATACGCGCTGGCACGCACGGAGCGCAAGGTTTCGCGCGGCTACAAAGGGTTTGAGGTTTATGCTTCCCCCGAAGTTACGCTACAGGAGGATCTGGCGCGCCGTGACCTGACGATAAACGCAATCGCCAAAGATGAGCACGGCAACATCATCGACCCTTTCGGCGGGATCGCTGATCTGGAAGCCGGCGTGCTCCGCCATATCGGCCCCGCATTCACTGAAGACCCGGTGCGTGTCCTGCGTACCGCTCGCTTTGCCGCACGTTTCGGTTTCCATATCGCACCCGAAACACTGGCACTGATGAACGAAATGGTCCATAACGGGGAGGTGGACGCCCTGGTGCCGGAGCGGGTATGGCAGGAGCTTGCACGCGGCTTGATGGAGCACCACCCTTCACGCATGTTTTACGCGCTGCGCGACTGCGGCGCCCTCACCCGTATCATGCCTGAAGTGGACGCCTTGTTCGGCGTGCCGCAACCACCGCAGCATCACCCCGAAATCGATACCGGGGTACACGTGATGATGGTGATCGATTATGCCGCTTCGAGGAACTATTCCCTGCCGGTCCGATTTGCCGCACTCACCCACGATCTCGGTAAAGGCACGACTCCTCCGGAAGAATGGCCGCGCCATATCGGACACGAAGCGCGCAGCGTCAAACTGGTGCAGGGCTTATGCGAACGCATCAACCCTCCCAACGAAATGCGGAACCTGGCATTGCTGGTGGCCCGCTATCACGGAGACGTGCACCGCGCTGCCGAACTGCGGCCTGTCACCATCGCCAACCTGCTTCAGGGAGTGGATGCCTATCGCAAACCTGAGCGCTTCGAAGAATTTCTGCAAGCCTGCTCGTGTGATTTTCATGGACGCCCGGGCTACGCGACACAGCCTTATCCTCAGGCGGATCGATTCCGCGAAGCGTTTCAGGCGGCCAGAAGCGTGGATGCGGGGGCGATTGCCAAAGACCTGGCAAGAAGTGTTTCCGATCCCAGCCGCCTGCCTGTCGCTATTAACACCCGGGTAAGCGAAACCCGTATCGCTGAAATCAGAAACCGTCTTGAAAGCCTGGCCTGAATGTCGCTTTTCCCTTCCACAAGCCTGCCCTGAGCCACTAAAATTTGCGCCAGGCAAAACCGGCAGAGGGTTTCTTATCGCTGAGTCAGCGCTCACATAGGGCAATGTCCGGAAATACCGCGCTTTTCGAGGTAGCGCTGATGATATTCCTCAGCAGGATAAAAATCTGAGACAGGTGTAATTTCAGTCACGACCGGTGCGAGCCAGCGGCCGCTTTGCTCCAGTTTTTCCTTCGACGCTCGCGCCGCACTCTCCTGTTCGGGAGTGTAAAAGAATATGGCGGAGCGGTACTGTTTACCCACGTCCGGTCCCTGCCGGTTGAGCGTAGTGGGATTATGGCAGTTCCAGAAGACGTCGAGCAACTCATCATAGCTGACCCGCGACGGATCGTATTCCACCTGCACTACCTCGGCGTGGCCGGTTTTATCAGTGCATACGTCGCGATAGGAGGGATTTTTCACATGGCCGCCGGAGTAGCCGCTGGTAACCTCCTTTACGCCTTTGACAGCACGAAAAGCGGCCTCCACACCCCAAAAGCAGCCTGCTCCAAAAATCGCTTTTTCTGTCATTGCTGTACCTCTATGTCATGTAAATCCAGTTCGACGGACTGACTACATCGTTTAATAATCAACCGGTTAAATGGAGTTTCCCCCGCGCAAATCAATCGGGAACCTGCTAATTTTCCTTGTGGCCTTTGTGGTCTTTATGGTTTATGCGAAGCTTACGCGGCGCATTGGCGAATAGCCGGTCGTACAGGAAATTGGGAAGCAACCGCAAGACTCGCGCGACAATTGCCATCTGCCACGGTATTACGGCAAACGATTTCTTGCGCTCGATAATGCCGACGATCTTTCGGGCGGCGTCGTCCGCGGTCAGCATGAAGGGCATGGGGAAGGGATTATCGGCTGTCATGGGCGTTACAACATAGCCGGGGCAAATGGTTATGACGGAGAGGCCGCTTCCGTGCAATTCCACGCGGAGGCTTTCCAGGTAGCTGATTGCAGCCGCCTTGGAAGCTGAGTAGGCGCCGCTGCCGGGCAGGCCGCGATACCCGGCGACACTTGCAATTCCGACCAGACTACCCTGTCCGACTGTGCGCATGGTCGAAACAAAGGGCTGGAAGAGGTTCACCATGCCGACAACATTCGTGGCGAGAATATCCTCGAAAACCTCCTTGTCTTCGGCACATTCGGTAAGGTTGCCGTGACTGATGCCCGCGTTGGCGATGACGATATCGGGACAACCATGACGGACGGTAAAATCTTCTGCCGCAGCCTGCAGAGCAGCAGCATCACGCACATCGGCGACGTAGAGGGATACTTCCGCTTCCGCCCTCTCCGTCGCAAGGCTCTCCAGCAAATCCGCCCGCCGCGCAATCAGGCCGAGCGTTGCGCCACTGTCGGCGTAATGGCGCGCCAGTGCCCTCCCCAGCCCGGTGGAGGCGCCACTGATAATGACTTTTAGGGTCAACGGAAGAAGCTATTTTCCGGTCCGTTCCTTGCGCACTTTCTGTATCAACTCTTCCATGGTCCGAATGGTATCGTCCGGCGTACTGCCCATTCTGCCACTCGTGAGATATCTGCCATCCACCGCTATCGCAGGCACACCGGTAAGACCATAATCCTTCGAGAAATGCATGGATCTGGAGAGTTGATTCTGTACCGAGAACGAATTGTAGACATCTATAAATTTCTGACGGTCTATTCCCTGTTTTGCAATCCAGTCGAACAGCACGTCCTCCTTGCCCAGGTCTATCCCGTTTTTGTGAATGGCATCGTAGACCTTGTCATGCAGCCGATCTTTTTCTCCGAGCGCTTCCAGCGCATAAAACGTTTTTGCGGCCGGTGCCCAGGTGGGACGAAAAACCGCCGGAACATAGCGGAAGCTGACATCCGCGGGCTTGTTCTTGAGCCAGGCCTTGATGCGTGGATGCAACTCGTAGCAGTGCGGACAGCCGTACCAGAAAAATTCCATGACTTCTATATTCTTTCCCCCTTCCGTTGGAAAAGGACGGGGCAGGACCGTGTAATCCTTTCCTTCGACGATATCCGCGTGAGCAGGGAAAATTGACGGAAAGTTCATACCGACCAGCAACAGGAATGCCGTAAGCAGCCGCAGTAAATTCATATTTTTCTCCTTCAGTTGGAGGCCCCGAGATTGGTGAATCATTTATCGGCCACGTCTTGGCGCTGTGCTCCCCTATGTTCCCCTACGCTCCCTCATGCACCCTGATGGGGCTGGTCTGAACGCCGTTCTGCTGAAGCGATGCACGAACCCGGTTCATGTCATCGACATTGGAAAAAGGTCCTACGCGTACGCGGTGCCACAGCCCTTTTTGCGGGACTTCGGCAGTCTGGACAGCCGCTTCCACTCCCAGCATCGCCAGCTTCGCTTTCATATTGTCGGCGTCATTCGGATTCTGGAATGCTCCCGCTTGAAGAAAGTACTTATCCTGAGAGGTCGGCGGCTGCTTTGCAGCCTGTTTCAGTTGCTGCTCGGTGACGGGTTCCTCTGTAGCAGGAAGAATATTATAAAATTCAAAGCGCGGTTTGCTATCGGACGCTTTCGCGGTTTTGTCTTCGATGCCAGCCGCTTCCCCTTCTTTTTCAGGCTTATCCGCAGCATCTCCGTTTGCAGAGCCCTCGGCCACCTTATCCTGAGAGATAAAGGGACTGGGTGCCTGGCTCATGTACATCCAGGTGCCCATGGCGGTGAGAAGACCCAGAACATAGCCGATAAACATCCCGAAAAAGAGGGTGCCTGTTTTCTTTCCCGAGTAGAGAGGTGTTTTATAATCTCGATTCAAGTAAGGATGCGTCATCACATTTTAGCTGGCGCGCTCACGCCCAATAGTTTAAGACCGTTATTCAATACCTGTCTGACCGCGGCCACAAGCGCCAATCTCGCAAGGCGGACCGCCATCTCCGGCACCAGGAAACGAGTAGAATTATAGTAACTGTGGAACTCCCCTGCCAGTTCCTTCAAGTAAAAGGCAATCAGATGGGGAGAGAATTCCCTCGCTGCGGCTTCGACCGTTTCGGGATAGTCGATCAGCTTCTGCAACAGGGAGAGTTCCGCAGGACCGGTTAATGCAGAAGTGTCGGCTGTAACCAGCATGCCTGGATCTTCCCCCCACTGTTCCAGCACGCTGCAAACCCTTGCATGCGCATATTGCACGTAATACACCGGGTTATCGGTGCTTTGCGACTTTGCCAGGTCCAGGTCGAAATCGAGATGCTGATCGCTCTTGCGTAATACGTAAAAAAAGCGTGCCGCATCGGTTCCCACTTCCTGACGCAACTCCCGCAAGGTGACAAATTCTCCCGCCCGGGTGGACATGGGCACCTTCTTGCCATCACGGTAAAGTACGGCAAACTGCACCAGAGCAATTTCAAGTTTCTCGGGATCGAGCGCCAATGCCTGCATGGCGCCTTTCACCCGTGAAATGTAGCCGTGATGGTCCGCACCCCAGATATCGATCACGCGGTCGAACCCGCGTGAGAATTTGTTGAGGTGATAGGCAATATCAGAGGCAAAATAGGTGAACTGGCCGTTTTCGCGCTGCACCACCCTATCCTTTTCGTCACCGAAATGGCTGGAGCGGAACCATTTGGCGCCATCCTGCTGATACAGGTAATTGCCTTCTTCGAGCAGGTGAACAGCCTGAGCCACACCTCCGCTGTCGAATAAGGATTGCTCGGAAAACCAGATGTCGAAGGTAACGCCGAACTCCATCAGATCGTTGCGGCAATCCCCCAATTGCTCATTCAGAACGAAGTTATGGATATAGGCATAATCCTGCCCCAGCAGCTTTTTCGCGTTGGCAATCAATCCATCAAGGGCAGCCTCCGTGTCCGCTTCCGATCCGGCAACACTATCAAACAGCAGTTCCGGCTCATGCACATAACGGCCGGCATGGGCTTTATGAATCAGCCTTGCCATATCACGCACATACTCCCCCTGGTAGGCATTGGGCGGAAAGGCTGACGCGACGCCGTTCAGTTCCAGATAGCGCAGCCAGGTGGAAAGCGCAAGAATATCCATCTGCCGGCCGGCATCGTTAATGTAATACTCGCGTGTCACAGAATAACCTGCAGCCGCAAGCACGTTGGCAAGGCTTGCGCCAAACGCCGCACCTCTGCCGTGTCCTACATGCAGCGGACCCGTGGGATTGGCTGAAACGAACTCAACCTGGATTTTTTCCCCTGCGCCCATGTTGCTGTGACCAAACTTCTCGCCGCTCTCCAGCACATATCGCGAAAACTGCTGCTTGGCCGAAGTCGTGAGAAACAGGTTGATAAAACCTGCGCCTGCAATCTCGACTTTTTCCAGATAAGGGGATGCGGCGAGTGCGGTGGCAAGAGATTGCGCAATGCCGCGCGGCTTTTGACGCAATGGCTTGGCCAGTTGCATCGCCAGGTTGCAAGAATAATCGCCATGGCTTGACTGCCTCGGACGGGCAAATTCTATATCGAGATTCAGGTCCGCCAATCCCCCGTCATTCAGGGCGTTGCGCAGGATATCGGTAAAGTGGGATTTGAAGTTAGGCTGAACAGGGGGAGTCACGACAACCTTCTCGGCTGTTACACAGCCGCTATTATAACGGGCTCCGGCCAAGTTACACGCGCCAGTTTGTCCTGATCAAATGGATAAATCGCGGCCTTGCTAAAAAACGATCGTCCACCCCGGCTGATTTGCCTGCTGTTTGGTATAGGACACGCCATGCACCTTCAAACCGTTCTGGTTCAGCAAGGTGATGATTCCTCCCTTGTTGGACAGCGCGACCGGAGGTTGAATATCGATCCGAAGCGTGGCACCCGGCTCTATGGTACCGCTCAACGGCATTTTCGCCTTCTGCTTGTCAGCCAGTTGCCAGCCCGCCAGGGAAATGGCGCGATCACTTGTGTTCAATATATTGATCCACTCCTTTTCGGGAGATTCGATCGAATTAACCATTGCCGAAACAATGCGCACCAGTCCATCCGGCAGTGCTTCGGTTGGCTGCGGCACGATCGGATCCGGATTCCTCGATTCTCCCTCTTCACCTTCGGCCAACGTATGGCCGGTCCGGTCATCGGTATGCCAGCTTTGCGACTGAAATTTCAAGAAAACAGCCGTCCACTGTTGCTGGAGAGGAAAATGGAACAGTGCGCCGCCATCCTGCCACACTCCATCATCCTTAATAAAGCTTCCGACATTTCCCTGGTTCATGTGAATATCGTGTATGCCGTTACCGGGTAGAAAACCAAAGTACTTATCCGCCTTGTTGCTCTCCGGTCCCCATCTTTCACCAAAGGCGTAAACCAAGGCCTCTTCGTCCGCCATCGCGCGCTGCACGATCTGATCGAACTTCTCGTTCAGGTCATTATCGGGGCCGGGAAGATCGTGTGGAAGTGGCGTCATCATCCCGGGTTGCAGGAGGTTGCCGCGGATCAAATCAAGCGCGCCCGAGTCGGAATTGGGTGCCAGCCGGCTAAATCCGCTGGGAAGCGCCTCTACCGTCGAGGTGAGCGGATGGACAAAAAAAGGCTTGATGTAATACATCAGCTCGGATGGAGCCAGCTGCGATCGCACGTTGATCGCAATGCGGTAGTGGGTCCCGGCCTCATCCACAATATGAATCTGATAGTGAGGAGATGATCCCGAACCTAAACGGCGGCCTATTGCCCTGCCTTTCAGAACACCATAATTATTGAGCGGCATATTCTTCTCCACGGTTTATTCAGTGATCTGCTTATTCAGCATAGCTGCAAACCCAGCTATCCGCTCTTCGAATACCGCTTCGATCGAGCCCCTTTACCCCCTATGCCTATGCGGTTGGTCTCTTCACAAATCCATCCCCGCCTTCGGACAACATTTACCATTTCAACCGACAACATTTACCATTTCAACCGCAGGTAGCCTTCTGTTTGATTGAAATTGAAGCGTAGTCGATTCATGCCACGCCGGATCGCGAACTGCCTGGGCGATGGCTTGAACGGTCCGGCGGCTGAACGGGACTGCTCGATTCGAAGTCGTGTTTCGCGTGGCGAGAAAATGCGTAATTCGAACTGCCCGGTGCGAATTTCCTGCAACTCCGGCGCAAATGGCCGCGCGAGCGGCTCTCCTATGAACACGCCCTCTCCCGGCCATGCCACGCTCTTCCAGTAAGCTTCGAGGGCGCTTGCACCAAGCGCGTAATGAAACATGGCAATAGCGGGAAAAGGAAATTTCTGCATATGGCTGCAGGGTTCCACCACCGTCCCATAACTGGCCGTGGCTCCGGCTTCAAGCCATTGCAGGCTGCTCATCTGGCTTGAACCTGTAAGCTGCCCTCCCGCCGAGGTCAGATGGTCCGCCAATGCGCCCGGCAAAAAATCCAGCGTATCGAGTTGCGGTACCCGAACCAGTCCCGTGAAGTAAAATAGAACGTCGTGCCGATCGGTAATCGCATCCGTTTCAAGAATCTCGATGGGAAAAACGCCGTTCAGTTGCTGTGCCGTCATTTCGAAATAATTCGCGCGCACGCTTCGCGCCTTGTCAGAAGTAATGACAAGATAGGCGTGTCCTGCGGGGAAAGTGTGATCGGCCGCCACCCCGCGATCGATCAGCGATTTGACCTGTTCGAAATCGAGTCCCGCCAACATCATCGCCGGCCTCAACTGGTGGTCACTGACAGGATGATGACTCGGCGAATTGAAATAGGGACTGGCGGCAGTTGCGCCGCAATTAAAGGAACAATACTTCTCGTCGAATCCGAAAGCCAGCGCAGAAGTCAGCGACATGCAATCCACCCGGTAGGGAAGGGTCCAGGCCACTGCGTAGGCCTGGACGTGCGCGGGCACCTTCTGGTCTATCTCGGCTTTCAGTTCCTGAAACTCCTCCCGTGACAGTGCGGTTCGACCGGGAGGAAACTGTAAATGAATCATATTGGCCGCCGGAATGCCGCGTGCCTCGCGGTAGTACTGTCCAATCTGCACTGAAAGAGGATCACTGTCATTGATGATGACGGCGACATCGTCAGAGGTAAGGTTGGTTTGCGGCAACTGGATGTGCGTTTCGGCCCTGCCTTTCGACGGGAGCGATAACAACATGACAAGTGGAGTGACGACAAGGAGCGCAACCCGCATTGCCAGAAGAAAGCTGGATTTGCTACCGGCGCGCTGCATCTCTCTGGGTCAGGCGCAGTATCCGCTGCACTCGGCAGGTGGAAAAGCATCCAGGAAACCAATGCCCCGAAAAGAGGATCAGAGAGGGATTGTTATTCCTTATTGCATCAATACGTTTCATCCGTATGCATCATAATGATTCCAGAAGAACAGGTCTACCTTCCATGCTGTCACTCCATGATCTTCTTCACCGGCAGGTTCCTCGAGTTCCAGTAACGAAGCTGCTGGTGGCGACCAACCTGCTGATCTTTGTAGCCATGCTTGCCAGCGGAGCAGGCTTGTGGCACTCATCCAACGGCGTACAACTCGCCTGGGGCGCCAATTTCGGTCCCGCTACCCAGGATGGGGAGTGGTGGCGCCTCGGGACCGCCATGTTCCTTCATTTTGGCCTGGTCCATCTCACATTAAACCTCTGGGCTCTCTGGGATGCAGGCCAGCTGGTTGAACGCATGTACGGGCACGCGCGCTTTACCGCCCTCTACTTTGCCAGCGGTCTTGCCGGCAATCTGCTCTCGCTGGTTGCCCATAAAGGCTTGGCTATCTCCGGCGGCGCTTCAGGCGCCATTTTCGGCCTATATGGCGCCCTGCTGGTATTTCTCTGGGGCGAGCGGGGCAAGCTGCATCCCCACGAGTTCCGATGGTTTTTCTGGGGCGCCACGGCTTTTGCAATTGTCAGCCTCGGGCTCGGCCTGGCAATTACCGGTATCGATAACGCTGCTCACATCGGCGGCTTCGTGACCGGTCTGCTCGGAGGAATAATATTTGCAGACCCCAACAGGGTGAGCGGAAAGTCTTCTCACGTGTTCAGCAGCCGCCTTTCCTCTATAAGCATTCTTGCACTGGCCGTCTTCACGCTGATCGTTCGGGTTCCACCTCCCGCCTATAAGTGGAGCGAGGAAGTATTGGCGCGCAAGGAAATCGGCAATTTTCTGCGCGATGACCGGGCGATCACCCAGGCTTGGCAGCATATACTCGATGAGGCCAGGCGAGGAGGAATCTCCTTTGACGAACTGGCGGGCCAAATCGATACTGCGGTGGGTAATCCCTATGAAGAAAGCTTCGAGCAGCTTTCGGAACTCCCACCTGATCCCGCATTGCCTTCTGCCGCTACGGTAGAAATGCTGCGAGACTACGCCGAACGCCGCAGGGATGCGTCCCGCGCCCTTGCGGAAGGCCTGCGCACCCACAATCCCGCGCAAATCCGCCACGCGCTGGAAATGGCGAGGCAGCCGCTCCAGTTACCCAAGCTCTCCCCGCCAACTCCGTCCGCCCTACCCCGCTGACGCCGCCCGATTCCGTGTTTCGCCAAGATGAGACACGCAAGCCTACGTCAGATGACAGTTGAGTTCGTTGCGTTGGTATCGCGGCATCCGTGTTGGGAATGCCGTAGCTTTGATGGATTTCAATGTTTGGGAACGCAATCGCTACACTGCCCATAAAGAATCAGGTCATATTTATCGATCACGAAGTTGCGGGGTACGTGAAGATTGTTCTTTTTGATGTTGTCGTGAATGTCGAATACCTTGCTGCAGGTACTGCACTTGAAGTGATAGTGGTCATCCAGCCTGGCCATTTCGTATCGGTCCGCTTCACCTGGCAGCTTGACGGGCAGAATGTGTCCTTCTGCTACGAGATCCCTCAATGTCCGGTAAACGGTAGCAATACTCAGAGAGGATACCGCAGCCTTTCCTGCCGCAAGTATTTCCTGTGTCGAAAGCGGCCTTCCTGCCCCTGAAATGACATCAAGAATTGCATCCCGCTGCCGAGTATTACGTTCCATGGATTTGCCTCAACAATATCATCCCATATCTATATAGATATTATCCGATTCGCAAGCCTCTTAACTCCTATTATGTCACTAACAGCCTTGACCGAATACTATTGCTATTGATATATTGTTATCACTAACAATAACTGAAGAAAGAGGAGATAGATGAGCCTTACATCGAAAAGCAGTATCCTGGGACTGGTCGCTTTGGCGCTGACGCCATTCCCCTCTTCGGCAGCTTCGAGGCATAATGAGGGAATCGGGTTCTATATTGGCTATGATGGGCTGTCAACGATAGCTTCCGGGACGTATGCCGGATTACCCAATCCGAACTCGAACCGTCTGACTCTTTTGCTCAATCACGGCAACCATTTCCATGGTATCGGGACATACAGTTACACTGGGCCAGCCGCTTCGCCCGACATACTGTCAACCACCACGAATAATCGCATTCCTGAGATTTCTTCCAAGGAAGAACCTCTTCTGCTGGCACAAGGGAATGGAATCTACGCAGATACGTTGCGAACAAATGTTAGCAGTTCGGAATATAGCTATCTCGGCATAGCTTCCATTCAGTCACTTGCCAACCACCCCTCAGGCAGTATGGAAGACGTTCTTCTCCACAGCAGTGATAACCGCTGGTCAGGTCAATTGAATGATGTGGAAATCGGACTCAGGCTGATCGAGAACACGCCTGGACTACATATCGGGACGGAAATGACGAAGGACATCTACGGCGGCGGCAATATATTTACCCTCGGAGCAGGCAATGATTTCGAGTTCAAGCCGGTTTATTGGGTCGATGCAGCGGCTCCCGCGGGCATTTACTCGGCAACATTCGAATTGCTGAATACGGAAACAGGTTCGTCCATCCTGGACTCGGGCACATTCCATTTCGATTTCAAGGTTTCGCCTATACCCGAACCGCACACTTACGCAATGCTCCTGGCGGGTTTGCTCCTGTCGGGATCGATAGTGCGAAGGCGGGTGCACTGGCTGCACTACTGATACTTCCCCTGCTCTTTCCCGTAAATAAAAGTCTCATTCTGAGGAAGCACGTCCGAAAGTAGAACAAGCGGATCGATGAGTGAGACTCCATTCAGCTAAACCAACCAGGATCATCATGACGCTAACCGATCAACGCCTGCCGGTCACCGTGCTGTCCGGTTTTCTCGGAGCAGGTAAAACCACTTTGCTCAACCACATTCTGGCCAATCGCGAAGGATTGCGCGTGGCAGTAATCGTGAACGATATGAGCGAAATCAACATTGATGCATCACTTGTAGCTATAGGCACTCAGAATGCGGGTGCCGCTTTATCGCGCACTGAAGAAAAAATGGTGGAGATGAGCAACGGCTGTATCTGCTGTACCTTGCGCGAAGACCTCCTGACCGAGGTGCGCAAGCTTTGCGCCGAGCGCCACTTCGATTACCTGTTGATCGAGTCGACCGGGATCGGGGAACCCATGCCTGTTGCCGCCACGTTTGATTTTCGGGATGAAAATGGAAACTCACTCAATGATATCGCTCGCATTGATACCATGGTAACGGTCGTCGACGGGGAAAATCTGCTGAAAGATTTTACCAGCGAGGAGCTGCTCGCCCAGCGCGGGGAAGTGGCGGGCGAAGAGGACGATCGCTCGCTGGCCGGCCTGCTAACCGAGCAGATGGAATTTGCGGACGTAATTGTCATAAACAAGGTGGACAGGATGACGCCTGCACAACTCCACGAGGTGATCGGCGTGATCAAGGCATTGAATCCAACGGCGGAAATCATTCATGCCCACCGCGGAAACGTCCCCTTGAACAAGGTGCTCGGTACCGGTCGGTTTAACCTTGATCGTGCCAGCAGGATGGCTGGCTGGGTCAAGGAATTGGCGGGCGAGCACACTCCGGAAACGGAAGAATTCGGGATCAGCAGTTTCATTGTACGCTTGCCTGAACCGCTGCATCCGCAGCGCTTCGCCGCTTTCCTCGAAAAATCCTTGCCCGGAATCCTGAGAGCAAAGGGTTATGTCTGGCTGGCCAGCCGCCCGGACTGGGTAATCTCGTATTCGCGTTGTGGCAATACTGCTGCTGTGGAACCGGTGGGACGATGGTGGGCCGCCATACCAGAGGAACGATGGCCGGCGAAGGGCAGTGAAGAGCGCCACGCAATAGAACAATCCTGGCGCATGCCTTATGGGGACAGGATCAATGAAGTGGTTTTCATTGGTCGTTTTAAGGATCGCGCCCAGGACCTGAAAGCCATAGAGCAGGCATTTGCGGAATGTCAGCTTGAAGCTGCCGAAGTTCGCAAGGGTATCGATTACTGGCGCAAGATGCCGGACCAGTTTCCCCAATGGACACCGTTGGCTCTCGCTTCAGAAGGGGAACCAGAATACACATGAGTGCAGTCATTCCCCAGACATCTTTACCAATATGTCATCAGCCGGAGAAGTGACAAGCCACGCCAATCAACCGTGAAAACCGATCAGCTGTCTTCCTTAAAAAAATCACTTCTGGCCGCCCCGCCAGAGGAGTACATGTCTCTCCCGCAATTGGAATTCTTTCGTGCTCGCCTGGAGGATGAGCGGAAGCGACTGCTGGAGTGTGCGCGACGTACGCTGGAGCAGATGCAGGAGGTAGCCACAGAGCCCGATTTCAATGACCGCGCCAGCAGGGAGGAAAAATTTCTGCTGGAATTCCGGGTACGGGATCGGGAACGCAACTTGCTGAGAAAGATCGAGCAGGCGCTTCAACGCATCGAAGACGGGACTTATGGCTGGTGCCAGGAAACAGGCGATCCTATCGGTATTCCCCGCCTACTGGCAAGGCCAACTGCCAACCTGTGCATCGAAGCCCAGGAACGCCACGAGTTGCTTGAACGCACTCATGGTGCCGTAGCGTTAGAAGAACCGTGAGGGATATAGTATGGCCGCTCCAGTAACCAAGGCGCCTTCCCCCGATCTGACCCAAGATTGGGAACCCCAACCGTACGCATATATCACCTCTGAGCTTGAGGAGTTGATACGGATATTCCATCCCTTCACCCAGATCGTGATATGCCAGCGAGATGCCAACAACATTGTGGATCGCTACATACAACAGGGATTGGAAAATAACCTTTTCAGAAACGGATTTCTAACGGTTATCCGTTCTGATGAAGGTCTCGCACCGGATTTTCTGCCCCCGCTTTCCGGTCGAGAAGCAATGGTTGAGGATGTGCGCTTCATTGCGGAGCTTTACTCTGACCTCATGGGATGTAATGAAATTGCTCTGCGTCTGGAAGTGCTTGATAAAGCAATGTGTCCCCGCTTTCATGTCGATCGCACAGGTATTCGTCTGGTTTGCACCTATCATGGACAGGGAACGGAGTGGATCAATGACAAACGGATTGATCGTGATAAACCTGAGCTGAACTCCCCTGGTTTTGCTGACAGCGCCTCCAGTCTGCTTGATGAAAGAACCAGGGTCGAAGCGACAGCACCCTTCGACATTACCCTCCTCAAGGGATCTCTATGGCAGGGGAACTCTCAAGGAGGTGCGATCCATCGTTCTCCTGCCGTCGCCGCAGGTCAATCCCGTGTCCTTCTTGTAATGGATGCAGTCTGGGGTAGCAACCTCGGCTAATCTTATCCCTTTCCTCTTCCTCCTTCGGCAACACATTTTTAACCATCGGATCTTTATCTCAGTGCTATCGGTATCAGCGCCGTAGGCAAGATATCTCTCTGGTTACCCTCCCAGCCATTGTCATGCAACTCGTTTGGGGTACGTCCTTTCTTGACATACGCAGCTTATAAACTAAGGTTAAAAGAATAAACAAAATTCAAAGTCAGCAGTTATCCCATTCAGTCTAGTAAAGTAAAAGGCCCCCAAGGGCTGGGAATAAATTAACTTAACTTTGGTGTAACCCCAGAAGCAGATAATGTTTGGAAGTTCCGGCTTCTCAAGCAAGCTCGTTTATTTAATGCAGGATTGAATGTTTCCTGTAGTGGTTGAATGAATCAGGAGGATATATATGGCCCAGCCGCTGACTTCTGAATCGACCTCGTTCACCCTGGACAACATGGGGAGGTACCTCTGCAATACTTTGCAGGAAGCATTTGATAGCACCACACAAACCATTGCCGGCCGACAACGCGCGTTCGACGTAATCGTCGTCGGTGGGGGAACCTTCGGGGCTACCATCGCGGAACATCTTTTCGTAACCGATGCCGCAGGAGACGGCACACGCAGCCGCCGCATCCTCGTGCTGGAGGCTGGACCCTTCGTGCTACCCGAGCACATGCAGAATATGCCGTTTATGGGAGGCGCTCCGGACCTGCGGGTGCCCTGGGTAAATCACCCGGCGCTCAACTACAGCGGATTAATCTTCGCCATTGGAGGACGTTCACTGACCTGGGGCGGCTGGTCGCCTGAGTTGCTCGACTTGGAGTGGGCCGCCTGGCCACAAACCACACGCGATGACCTACGCACCCGATATTTCGAGCAGTCAAGTGACCAAATCGGGGTCACGGCGACGAATGACTTCATTTTCGGCCCGCTTCACACCGCGTTACGCAAGCAACTTCATGCCGGCCTTAAAACGCCCGGGAACGAAACCGGCTTTTCCTTCGCCGATCTGCCCGATCACCCCAGCGTACGTTATCACGATTCCACGCTTGGCCCCATCAACGTCGCACTGTTGCGCAAATGGCTGGATCTTCCTGTCGGGAACAGGGCATCAAAAGCAGAATTGCTTGAACTGCTCAAACTTGAAGCACCCCTCGCAGTCCAATCCAGGACTGAATCAGGATTATTTCCAACGAACAAATTTAGCGCTGTGCCCGGTCTCATTCGCGCCGCGCGGCTCGCAAACCGCGAGGCTGATGGTACAGGGACTATGGCGGACGCACGCAAGAGGCTCATGATCGTTCCGGACTGCCATGTACAGGAACTCATCACTGAGACCCAGGCGGACAATTGGGTGCGTGTCACGGGGGTACGCGTCTGGCAAAACGGGATGTCCGTGGATATTCCACTTGCACCCCCGCGAGAGGGTCGGCAAAGTACAGCCGTCATTGCGCTCGGCACAGTCGAAACGACACGTGTGGCACTCACCACATTCCAGCAGTCGCTTGCAGGCCGTGCCGCCCAGCGCATGGGCTCAAATCTCATCGCCCATTTGCGCTCGAACCTGACCATTCGTGTGCCAAGGAAGGCAATTGAAGCAAACCTGCCTCCCGAACCGTTCAACAGCCTCCAATGTTCCGCCCTATTCGTAAAAGGCAAGGCAGCTAACGGAAGTACATTCCACTTTCAGATCACAGCTTCAGGTTTAAACGAACTGGGTACCGACGCCGAGGCAGAGCTCTTCAAGAAAATTCCAACTCTTGAACATCTGGAGGGCATGCTTCGCGCCAACGATAAAACCGTTGTGATCACGATTCGCGGCATCGGCGAGATGAGGCCGCGCAACCCGGACAGCTTCGTGGATCTGTCCACGCTCGAGACCGAATTCGGGCGGCCAAAGGCGGTTGTCCATCTTGGAAACGCAAAAGCAGCACCGGAAGCCTTTCCAGGCAGTAACGAAACAAACATCGACCGGGCCACCTGGGATGAAATGGATGCCGTTTCCGACAAGATCGCGCTGATCTTTGCAGGAAATGAGCCATTCGAGATTCTCCCCACCCAATCGAGCGCCATTCCGGTACCGGCGGGAAGCAGAGCACAACGGCTCGCCTTACTGGGCGCATTCAGGAACCGCCGCGACGACTTGGGTACGACGCATCACGACACCGGTACGATGCGTATGGGCGACGATATCGCCGATTCCGTTACCAATGACTTCGGCCGCATCCACGATACCACCAACTGCTATATCGCCAGCCCCGCGCTCTTTCCAACGATGGGTTCCCCAAATCCGATGCTCACTGGCGTCGCACTGTGCCGTCGCACTGCCGAGCTGCTCAACAGCAGCGTGCTGCCCGGCTCGGAGGCGGTCATCAGTCCCCAGCCCGAAGCGGGTTTTCGCCCATTATTCGACGGTACGGATAAGACCTTCAAGGACTGGTACCTTGCCGGCCCGGGGGGTGGAGGCATGCTTCATTTGAACGGCGAGATGGTAAGTTACGGAGGTGGCGGACTGAGACTTTTTTATTATGCCAAGGAAGCCTTTAGCGATTTTACATTGCGCCTCCAGTTCCGCATCTTGGACACTGGAAACCATAACAGCGGTGTCTTCGTTCGCTTCCCGCGTCCGACACTTGAACTTGCCGATGCGCTCAAAACCCGTCTCTCGAACGAACCGTTCTTCGATGCAGGCAATGCGGCATGGAGGCCAGTCGTAGCGGGCTTTGAGGTTCAGATCGATGACAACGCGCGGGGCGACTCGGGTAAGGACTTCTACGGAATCAAGCCTGAACCGGAGGGCCTGTTCAAAAACCGGACGGGTGCCATATACAAGATTCAAGCCGGCGATCGCGTCTGGCACATGAACTTCAACGAGCCTGCCGTGCAGAATTACACCCCTGGGCCCGTGCTTGTTCCTGGTGTCTGGTTCGAATACGAGATCGAGGTACAGGGCAATCACTACACGGTTTTTCTAACCAATATCCAGACCGGCGTACGGCAGCAGACCACCTCATTTGACAATACCGATGGAGAGCGGGGTCGAGCCCCAGGTTTCATCGGGATACAGGTGTATCCGGGCAGTACGCTGGCCTGGAGGCATATACGTATCAAAACATCCTGAAAGCACCTGAAAGGCTCCAAGTGGCCTTGATTGAGCTTGATTGGGCAGAATCAACACGGGAGGAAATCACAACTGATTTCTTCCAGGAGATCGAGGACAGGATAATTCCTCAATCCGGTTTAAGCCGGTTTCCAGGAAAACCGAGGTGTCGAGTCACCCGGGTAAACTGCCCAGCCTTTTCCGATGGAGTCCGAGAGGAATAATTAACAGGGCATCTTTCAGGGGATTTCACAAGCCACCCATTCAAGGAGGAGGAATCACGATGTCTTATCCAAGTCTTCTTAGGCATTGTCTCATTGCTGCTTCATTGACGCTCGTCGCCGCAATCGCTCATGCCGCGGACACTCGAGCCACCCTGGATACAGCCGAGATCGAGCGCTTGACAGGGCTCAAAGGAACGTACTCCAAGGAGGAAAACGTTTTCAAAGTATCCAAACCCCGCACTGACGTAAAGATACAGGTAGATAAATGGCCAATGCCGCCTTTCATGGGCCTGGGCTCATGGGCTGCCTTTGCTCCTGCACAGGACGGCCAAGTTGTAATGATGGGCGATACCGTGCTGTTCGAGGACGAGGTCAATCCGGTCATAAGCGCGGCTTTCGAAGCGGGACTGGAAGTAACTGGCTTGCACAATCATTTTTTCTTTGATGAACCCAAGGTGTATTTCATGCACATCGGTGGCAGGGGAAGCGCTGCCGAACTTTCGGCCGGGGTAAAGAAGATTTATGACAAAGTCGCTGAAATTCGCGCGGCCCAGCCTGTACCCTCTTCGCGGTTTCCCAAGACAATCGCGCAGGAGAACAAGATTTCCCCTCAACCTCTGGAACAAATCCTGGGCATGAAAGGAACTTTGAAAGACGGCATGTTTAAAGTTGTCATCGGTCGTCCCGCCACCATTCATGGGGTATCAGTGGGAAAAGAAATGGGTATAAACACATGGGCGGCGTTTGCGGGCAGCGATAGCGAGGCAGTCGTGGATGGGGATTTTGTCATGCTTGCCGATGAAATGCAGACTGTCTTGAGAACAATGCGAGAAGGCGACATAAATATTGTGGCCATCCATCAACACATGACGCATGACCAGCCACATCACTTATTCATGCACTACTGGGGCAAAGGCAATGCAGCCGATCTGGCAAAAACCATCAGGAAAGCCCTGGATGCACAGGCACGTCACAAATAACCGGCAAAAGGCAATCTACGCGTCACTTTGTTTGCCCGTGCGGGTTTTAGTTACTTTGAAATGATCCGGCAACCACTTTATGCCGGACAGTACCTGCTCTGCTTGCCGCACCAAGTCGCCTTTCTTGAGCCCATTCAGGCTCCGTGCATGTTGGGGCGAAACCGCTTGCGCCACAATCTTAAGGAGCCGGTCTTTGCTGACGTGGGACAAATAGCTCTCCCCCGTCGCTTCCCACCAGTCGGCCATGTCCAGATTCAAGGCAGTCATGAGCGCAGTTACTTCCTGCGACGGTGTGCTTTCTTGCTCCGACACCGTATTGACCGAAACCGCCGTGCAGAAAGCCAGCAGATCCAGTAGGTCTTGCTGCGACTGCTCCAGTAGCCACTCGAATAGAGTCTTGCCGCTCCGCGCTGCCGCATCGATACGCTTCTGCCATTGCCGGCGCTTTTTTGCAAGTGCGGTCGCTGCCTTGCTCTGTTCGATACCCTCCGCGTCCGGCTTGAGATGGGTTTCCTCGATGCTGATCTGCAGGATAGGATTTGACGCGGAGCCATTTGGGAAAATCTGTACCGCCATCCGGTGCACGAGGGCGGCGAGCGCAACTTCCGGCCGATCCGTCATGGCCGCCTGCACGGCGGCCGTGCGATGCACGGTCAGCATGCGAGTCAGCTTTTCCGAATGGACCGGTTTCTCGCCACCGGCTCCTTCGATCCCTGCCGCTTCCCGCTCCCCTGACCCTCCTGGTTCCTTTGGTTCCCTCGATTCCCTTGGTTCTTTTGATTCCTTTGATTCCTTCGGCTGCTTCCTCATGTCCTCCTTGCGGATGAGACCCCGCTCGATACGGAGCTTGCCTTCGTGGTCGACGGTGGCAATAGCCCCTGCAATTGCAAGATCATCCGGATAAATTTCTTCCAACGAGTCGGTAAGCTTCGTCAGTGCATCCCGAATGCGCCCCGCTTTTTTCTTTTTCTCTGTCGCCTCGTAGAGTTCCCCTGTTCTGCCCCCCTCCTCATCGGAAGCATCGTATCCGGCTTCGATGGCTTCCAGTTCCGCTTCCAGCGCATCCATCCTGGCCTGCTCCTCTGCAGTCGGGTCACGCCTGACTATCCGCATCTGCGAGAATTCGGCCCTGTCGGAATAGTCGAAGGTGGTGCGAACCTGCACCCACGCATATCCTTTCTCCTTGAGCGGCTCCACCGCCTGATTGAGTTTTTCCAGGGCAAGCGATTCGAGCAATTCAGCATCCTGCATATAACCGTCGTCTTCCTCCCCGAAAAGATCACGACGTATCACGCCTCCTGCGGCCTCGTATTCCTCTACTCCGACGAATCTGGCAAGCGGGCTCGTCCGTATGTTGATCTCAGTTTCGGTGATAAGCCGCCGAAAGGTTGCGCCGTTGCGCTGGTACTCCGGCGTGTTATGCCAGAGCCGCTCCTGCAATTCGTGGTCATCGGTGAGCGCCAATGCCGTTATCTGCTCGAAGCTCATCTTGTCTTCGGCATACAGCGCGAAAATCCTGGGGGAGACCTTGGTCAGTTTCAGGTAACGCCTGACAGTCAGCGGAGAGACGCCAAAGCGGGGGGCAATCTCATCCAGCGCAAATCCCGCATCTATCAGGCCGCGGTAGGCCATGACGAGATCGGCAGGATGCATGTGCTCCCGCCCACTGTTCTCGGACAGGCTTATTTCCAGCGCCTCTTTGGGCTCGACCACGCGGCAATCCACCTCATGGTCTTTCGACAGCCGTCCATCGGCTACCAGCAGGTTCAAGGCGGCCAGCCTGCGGCCCCCGGCAATCACTTCATACTTGCCGCTTTTCCTGCCCTTTTTCTGCTGCACGGTAACGACCAGGTTATGGATCAATCCCTGTGAAGCGATCAGAGCGGCCAATTCTTCGATACCGGTTCCCTGTTTCTTGCGAACGTTCAGGGGCGAGATGACGAGTTTTTTTATTGGAATGCGGATAAGAGCGGTTTCGATGGTTTCCATCATGGTTCTCCTAGGAATGCTTAAATAAAACGGAAAAGAAAAGCCGGTGGTATCAGTGTTATCAAGCACCGGCATCGGCTTTGATGATCTTCGGCAAAAGGAATGCCGTCACGCCGTGATCCGCTTCCGTGATAATCCAGAACGTATTATCTCCGAATCCTCCCCGGTTCCTGAAACGGTTTTATCTATCCATCCGACAGGCAGAGAGGATGGGGGTCCTGCCTTATGGCGTCTTTTTTGGCTTCCGGCTCCCCTCCGGCACCCGGCAATTCGTTATCTATTCAAAAATGCTGAACCACTGCTCGCTCACACCTTGTCTTCGTTAAAGCTCGAGCAGCAAAAGTTAGCAGGGATACCCTTTTTTGGCTATTCCAGGGTACTGCAGTTAGGAGTTAAGGTCCGTAATATATAAACAAAACATTATGATCACAATCAAAACACTTGAATCTTATTTATAGTAATACTGAGTACAATATTCCAGTTGTCATGAGCCCATCGGATCAATGGCTTTCACTTCACCCATTTCACTGGAGTCTGCCTATCATGCAAAAAGAAATAAGGACGTTTGTAGCGGCGATATCAACGCTGGGCCTACTAGCGGGATGCTCGGAGACCGGTACAATCGAAGCAAAGAAGGACGACACCAATGTGCCCGCACAAAATATCAGGCCTTTTGTCGACCACGGCGTCCTCGCAAGGCAGTATGAAAACCGAGCCAGGAAACTGCTGGAAATAGCAGCGAAACGCGAGAAACGGTTCCAGTATTACGAGGGCAAGAACTTCCTCCAGGGGAGACACCGGCAGGGTTCACAAGCGCAAGCCATCGCCCTAGTGCAAAAATACAAGCTGGCATGCAAGCTCGTGGTAGAGAAAGCGGCCGAATTTGCTTTTCACCACCGGCCGATGCCGCAACTTGCGAAACGTGATTATATTGCTTCGACGGCGTCGCATTGATTTAGAGTGTGGCCCGGAAGCTCAGCGGTGAACCTGGCTGGAACTGGATGAAACAATACGGCTTGATTCTTGTGGCACTGGCCGCAGATTAGCTGTTCGCATCTTATTTGGAGATCTCTTTTGAATGCCGCTACATATTGAAACACCCTTAATTAAATCCCATTTGATCAGCCAGAAAGTAGGTCAATCTATTTGGCTGAAAATGGAGTCCGCCCAACCATCTGGCTCTTTCAAAGCCCGAGGAATCGGCTATGCGTGCGAAGAATATTTAAAACGAGGAGCAAAACGTTTCATTGCCTCATCGGGCGGTAATGCGGGGCTAGCAGTTGCTTTTGCTGGACGCCGCCTTTCGGTACCTGTAATCATCGTGGTACCTGAGGCAGCTTCAAAGCGGGCGGTGAACTTGATGCGCTTAGAGAATGCGGAAGTTATAGTCCATGGGAAGTCTTTGGACGAAGCGCACCGATTTGCGCTGTCACTCATCCAATCTACCGATGCATATATACATCCTTTCGATGACCCTCTGGTTTGGAGAGGTCATGCCAGCCTAATTGATGAAATATTCCGAGCTGGTCTAAAGCCTGACGCAATCGTTCTGTCAGTCGGCGGTGGCGGCCTTCTTTGCGGTGTTATAGAAGGGTTGAGGCGAAATGGAGGGGCTGGTGTGCCCGTCATCGCGGTTGAGACTGAAGGTGCCGACTCCTATGGGAAATCGTTAAACGCGGGATTCCTTGTCGAGCTTGCATACATATCGAGTATTGCGACGACGTTAGGAGCGCGCATTGTTTGTGAACAAGCATTGGCGTATTCCAAAGATCACCGTATCGAAAGCGTTGTGTTGTCGGATAAGTTGGCCGTTTCTGCTTCTTTGCAGTTTTTGCAAGATCATGGAATTGTCGTTGAGCCTGCTTGCGGCGTTGCGCTCGCTGCAGTGTACGAAAAAGCTGCAGCGTTATCAGGGTATAAAACGGTATTAGTTATCGTATGCGGCGGCGTTGGTTCTACCGCTGATGACTTAGTCGAGTTGGCACGTGTGGAATATGACGTAGCAAAATGTTAAATATTCAGTGTGCCTCATTCCCAAGGAGGACAAGGAAGAAAACGTTTGGTCTCTACCCGCCATTAGTCAAAGATCCGCGGCGAGCTCAGTTTGAGCGATCCCTGATTAAGGAGCGGCAGCGGGAAGGAATAGCCCTGGCAAGGGCCAAAGGAGTCTACAAGGGCAGAAAGCCGGCCCTCGACGCGGAGAAGATTGCCAAGCTGAGAGAGCAGACTGCAGCCGGAGCTAACCGGACAAAGCTGGCGAAGGAGTTTGGGATAAGCCGGGAAACCCTTTATCAATACATCCGATAGGAAGAAAGATTGCTCGATCGAGAGAAGTTCCTTTGACAGCATGAACTCCATTACCTACATTAATGGATTGCCAAATCTAGCCTTGCCGGAGAATACCATGACACTACTCAGCCATTCCTTCAAAGTTCATCATCTTATCCTGGCCGCAGCCTTAACTACCGGCCTTAGTTTTGTCAATCACGCAAACGCCCAAACCCACACAGCCTTCCTTGTTGACCTTAACAGCAGGACGGCAGTTGACCTTGGCACTTTGGGCGGATGGTGGAGCCTGGCCAATGGCATCAACGATGCCGGACAGGTAGTAGGATACTCTCTCACGGCTGATAGGAATACCCATGCCTTCATCACCGGTCCTGATGGGGTGGGGATGAGAGACCTGGGCACTTTGGGCGGGGGTTGGAGCGAGGCCAGAGGTATCAACGATGCCGGACAGGTAGCGGGATACTCTTACACGGCTGATGGTAATTCCCATGCCTTCATCACCGGTCCTGATGGGGTGGGGATGAGAGACCTGGGCACTTTGGGTGGGAGCGGGAGCTATGCCTTCGGCATCAACGATGCGGGACAGGTAGCGGGATACTCTCTTACGGCTGATGGTAATTCCCATCCCTTTATCACCGGCCCTGATGGGATGGGGATGAGAGACCTGGGCAGTTTGAGCGGGGACCGGAGGGCCTACGACATCAATAATGCCGGACAGGTGGTGGGAAGCTCCTTCATCACCGGCCCTGATGGGATGGGAATGAGAGGCCTGGGCAGTTTGGGCGGGAGCGGCGGGAGCGTTGCTTTCGGCATCAACGATGCCGGGCAGGTGGTGGGAGGTTCTTCCACGTCTGAAGGCTTTAGCCATGCCTTCATCACTGGTCCTGATGGAGTGGGGATGAAAGACCTGGGCACGCTGGGTGGGCGGTACAGCTACAGCGTTGCTTCCGGCATCAATGATGCCGGGCAGGTGGTGGGAGACTCTTACACGGCTGATGGTAATCTCCATGTCTTCATCACCGGTCCTGATGGGGTGGGAATGAGAGATCTCAATTCATTGGTTGATCTCCCCCCAGGGGTGACTCTAGTCCGGGGAATAGATATCAATAACAGTGGCCAAGTGATTGCTAATGCTACTATTATTCCTGAACCTGAAGCCTATGCCTTGCTGCTTGCAGGTTTGGGATTGGTCGGGTTTATGGCGAGACGAAAGAAGATGGAGAATTTAAAACGTTATTGAGCTCTCGTCTCTTGTTCTGCAATATTGCCCTTTTGGGCGGGTCGATAAGTAGCATAAAGGCTCCCTTTTGCTACATCTTTACATCCTGCCCTTTCACTTTTTTCAATACTTCCTCTTTCAACGAGATCGCTTTCAATATACTCGAGTCGTCGCGCAGTAGCGCACATACTTTAGGTTGTGGAATGCCATCCCGGGACGCAATCCGCTACTTGGGCAGTCCACAGCACATCTTCCAGTCTTTCCAAAGGCACAAGGGCAAGCGATTAATAGACCTGCCAGT
>NZ_FOCT01000003.1 GCF_900110185.1 Nitrosospira multiformis | reverse complement strand
GCGGGATATATCTCTTTGTGCCTGTAGATTCATGAACAACTCCTGAAAACAGTTTCAATTTATCAAAACTGTCAACCGAAGTCGTCATATTCATATATTAGTGACGACCAAGCCACCAATGAAAAAGAAGATCTTGACCGCAAGTGACGCTACATGGTCGAACCCTACGTGTGTTTTAAGCCAATCTTGACGCCCTATTTCAGGTGTCAGCACATACGCGTGACCGTAGATGACCATGCAGGCCGCAATAATTCTGAAAAGGTCGAGACTGTTCGCATCCCGCTTTAAAAGGGGGGGCAGATCCATGGTGGCGGAGCCTTATTCCAATTCTAGTTAGACACAGAAGTAATTATTCCCGGCTTGATTCCAGACACCTCAAGGCTTTCTCCAAGTGTGTTTCCAGCGCGTCCAAGCTGTCGAATGAACGGTTGTGGAAGAACTTCTCGCGCAGTTCATCCCACACGTGCTCCTGCGGGTTGAGTTCAGGCGAATAGGGCGGCAAAAACAGGGTGCGCACATTTTCCGCCAGTTCGACTTCCTGGCTTTTATGCCAGCCTGCGCCGTCAAGCCCCCTGCCAACATTTTCATTCGGGTAGCGTGGAGCAATTTCATCCAGATGACCTGCTACAGGTTTTTGTAGCCAGTTTGAAAGTGAGTCTTTCGGTTCAAGCCTTCTGAATTTGCAATCTTTGCAAGCCTGCCTGGGCTGGAGTTCGGTTGCCGAGCGCAGAATGCGGACGCTCGTTGTTATAAAACTGCCGCCACTTCTCAATCAATACTTTCGCTTCCTGCCGTGTGATGAACCATTCGCGGTTGAGGCATTCATCACGCAATTTACCGTTGAAGCTTTCCACGAATCCATTCTGCCAGGGGCTGCCAGGCTTGATAAAAGCTGGCCCCACGTTATTGTCTCGCAGCCACTTCATTACTGCGGTTGCAGTAAATTCCGCGCCATTGTCTGAGCGAATAAAGGCGGGCTTTCCATAGATGCGCATCAGCCGTGACAGGCTCAGGATGACGTCCTGGTTACGCAGGGATTTGCCGACTTCGATTGCAAGGCACTCACGCGTATGCTCATCCAGCACGCAAAGCAGCTTTAGCGTCTGGCCATTGGCCAGACCATCATGGACGAAATCATAAGTCCAGACCCTGTTTGGTTTGGTTGCTCCAGGAAAGCGTATATCTGTCCCAGCGGCGCTTCCTGGGCCTGCGCCTGGGTAAGCTTAGTCCCAACTGATTCCACAAGCGCCACACAGCCCCTGCTCTGATCAGTCATGACAGCAATGCGCCGATACCCAAACCGGGGGTAGCGGCTTGATGCTTCAATTAGCCGTGCAGCAATAGCACGGTCCCTATCAGGCTGCTTGACCTCATAGCTGACAATACGACGGCTTACCCCGGCAATTCGACATGCTGACCGCTGCGATAATCCCTGGCCCGTCAGAATTCCAAGCGCTTCGCGTCTGCCTGCCGGGGTTACCATTTTTTTGTGGCAATTTCCTTCAAACTCTCGATAGCCAGCATCTGCTCAGCAACAATCTTCTTCAGCTTCGCGTTCTCCGACTCCAGATCCTTTAACCTGCGCGCATCCGATACCGTCATGCCCCAAACTTCGTGCGCCACCGGAAAAATGTCTGCTCGGTAATATTGTGCTTGCGGCATACATCACGGATAACCACCCCATCCGCTTCACCTTCCCTCAATATCCCAATAATCTGCTCTTCGCTAAATCGCTTCTTCATATGCGCCTCCATGTCAAAATTAACATGAAGACTCACTCAGCGCGTGGTTACAAAATTTTTAGCAGGTCACAGAAACACTTGCATGCATGTGCTATTGACGTGGGGCAGTATCAACGAATCAAAGCATCCATCAACCGGCCGACAGCGCCATAGGCGTAGGTGTATTGCTGCGTCACCATGGGGCGAACCAAGGGCCTATTTTAAGCCTCAGCGCAGAGTCAGCAATTGGACTTGGGTACAGTACGGGCAAGGGAGGCGTTGGTAAAACCGTGTCGTGCTGGCTACAAATTGGCCGGTATACTGATTGCCGAGGCTACGGCAGAGCAGATTGCTGAATGTGCAGGAGTGCTTGCGTTAAATCTTGCTCATTGCCAAGCGAGGCATGGAGACTGGCTCTGGAGGAGACACTGACAATGGTTGATCTGACAGAACCAGCAAGGCTGGGGGGAAACTTTAGACTGAGGGGATGGAAATGCTTGTCAGGTACCTGGAACTGGCGCGAGTTCCTGCTGATGGACGCGCTAAGTAAAGCTCTCGAGAACACGGACAAAGTGGCGGCTGTCGCCGTGATTGTCGATGCCAACGTGATGAGGCAGTAAACTTTTACCGACATTATGACTTTCAACAATTCCCCGAACAGCCAAATAAACTGTTGCTGCCCATGAAGACGATTGCGCAGATGTTCTAGTCATTAAAGGCAATCAAAGTAAGCGGATCACCTCAAAGGTTGTGACTGCCTTCTAACACATCGTTACGGAGCCTGAGTACGCCGCGTGCAGTTTTAGGGCGTTGAGCAATCGATTTGAGGTGAAGTAAGCCCCCTCGCTCGCTGACGGGATTGGCCCGATTCTGGGCCATTAAGCGTGACCCCCAGTCCCCTGAAAGAGAGCGCCAGCAGCATATACGCAGACTTGCCGATATCTTGGTTAAGCGTAGTTAAATCTGCCCCACCCTTCGTATGAATTCCAGGCTACGTGATATACGTTTATTAAGATGATTCGACGGCCGGAGGCTAGGCACGTTTTCGAAGTGCTAAACAGAAGGATCTCGACCTATTTCCGGCCTCGATAACCCCGATATCGGATTTAATGAAAGCTGGACGCGCTATAGAAATGCCCAAAACTGGCACTTTTCCTCAGTTGATCATAACCTTGACTGTTAGTCGGCCAATCGCCATCTGCTTAATCTCATTAAGATGCGGACCTCTCAGTAGGTTTTCCTTTGTGACGTTTTGGAAAGTTTACCCATCGGTTCCTGACTGAACCGCAACCGATTGGATATTGCCCTTAAGTGTCCTACAAAAGAAAAAGGCTCACGGTTTTATACGCAAGCCTTTATATGGTGGGTCTGGTTGGACTCGAACCAACGACCAAGGGATTATGAGTCGGGCAAAGTGCGAAAGCCAAAGTAAAACAGAATACAATAAAATAGTAGGATCAATTGCTTAACTCCTTTAATGTATTCTAGTTTATTCTGGTTTTTTATCTCTTAATGTGCCAAAAACGTGCCATTTCCTTCTGTGAAACAATGAAGGCGACAGGGGAATTCGCCCCGCTATACTTCATGGTTGCTCCAACCAATCGGCAATGTAACGCATCTCCGGCTGGCCAAAGAAGGCGCTGTGATGCACGGCGCGTTCGGGCGGGAAGGTTAAACAATGCTCGGCCGGCAGAGCAAAGTACGGCGTTGTCGCCACGCCATCGCTCGGTACCACAAGATCATTCTTTTTGCTGCGAAAAATACGGTCGACCACTCCGTCCTTAATCACGCTAATGAGATCGCCCCGTGGCTCGTAGTCGGAGCTGAACGCGTAGAAGCGATCAAAGCCCCGGGGCGGTGGTGCGAGCATCTGCTGCAACAGGCTGTCTGGCGCCTGATCAGAAAGCCCGGGCAGACGCGGCAGAGCGACTTCCGCGGCTGCGCCAGCTAGTGAAAGTAGCGCACCGGACGCAATAGTGAACGTCGCATCGGGCAGCATGTTTACGTAATTGGCGAGACGGTCAACAAAACCGGGGATGCGCTCCGGATCAGCCAACGCGGTGCCGCTATTCGGCGTGGCTACGAACACGATATGACCAATATTTACCTTGGCTTGGCTTGGGCGCTGCCAAACAGTGCCCGTGAGTTTGCCAGCCTGCACATCTGTCAGGTGGGCGAGCGCACGCGCGAGCAATCCGCCGCGGCTGTGGCAAAGGATGTCAAACTTGTACTCACCTGCCGATGCAGCCAAAGCGCTGAAGAACTGACGCAGGTTCTCAGCCACTGAGACGCTCAGGGTGTGGTGGTTGAAGCCGAGCACACGCCCCTCGTACATTGTGTGCAGTCGATCGAGCAGCACAGGCTGTGTTACCAAGCCGGCGAAGGCGCCGGCAGTCGTACTGGTGGTGCCGTGAATGAGAAGCAGCGAACGGCGCCCCTGATAAGGCGCCAAGTTATCGACCGGGGTTGGCGTCGGGTCGAGTAACTGTGCCCATGTGCCACCGTGCAGCCCTTGGAAGGTTCGCTGCTTCTGCTCCCAAGCCTGCACTCGCCTTGCAATGAAGCTTCCAGTCTGATCGGGGAAGATCTTCACCACCAGTACCTTGATGATCTTCGACGTGATCTTGGCGATCCACCCGCGTGACTCACCCGGCTCCTTGGATACGCCCGTGCGCAGCTTCAGCAAGAACTGTAACTGTCGGTCAGCACCAAAAGCGCGAGACGGCAAGCCGCGCATTGGCGCTGCTGGCGCCTGTGCGTAGTGGAAGCTGACGATGCCCGCTTCGTCGATATACATGACGACTGCGGCCTCGTCGGTCGCCAGCGGCACCTGCAACAGAATTTCGTCGTTGGCAACACCATCAGTACCGCGTCCACCGCCCATTGAGGGAATTGCAGGTGTGGGGGCATCAATAACGAGCGTGTGCCGATCCTCGGCTCCAGCCTCCTCAATCGCTCGGTCCAACTCGCTCTTTTGGCCGATAAATTCGCGGGTTTCGCCAGCCATGCGCTTTGCAAGCCACATACCGCTGCCAAACAAACCGGGCGCCACCAAGGTGATTCCGCTTTGATCGAGCTGGGTCGGGGTAAAGTCACCTACGAGTGTGAAGTTTTCTTGCATTGCTCCTTCCTGATTGGCTAGTGATAGTCGACCTGGGCCATCGGGTCGCCGTACAAAACGTACGCGAGGTAGGTCAGATGCTTTTCTTCCTTCCAGCGCGCACGTATGTCACGCAGCACGGCGCCAAGCGGTTTGCCGCCGCTGGCGACAAATGCTTCCCTATAGAACTCCTCGGCGATCTTTTGCGCGCGCTCATCGTTGATTGCCCACAGTGGCGATACCAGTGCAGACGCGCCGGCGTACAGAAAGGCAGCGGGAAAGCCTGCTACCAGCGATAACGAGGCGCCTATGGCGCCGACATCACAGGCATTCAGGAACACCAACGGATGCTGCCTGCCAAAGCCATTGCAGACTTCATGACGCGCGACCAGCAGCGGCGTCAGTTTTTGTGGCGTGTCCTCCATCAACAGGTACGAGGCGTCCGGGTCGATGATCGACATCTGGCCGTGGCAGGCAATATGCAGCGCTTGCGCCACCCCCCCTTCGAGAAAACCGCGCAGTCTTTCACTGGTGAGAGGCACCTCATCGGCGCGATAGGTATCGACCATGAGCTTGTGCTCCTTAGCGGCCCACGGCAGCTTACCTGAGACCCCGGAGATTCCGTCGTAGGAAGACGCCGACACGGCGGCCTTGCTGACACTGATCCACTGTCGCATCGACGCCGATTCATCCGCCAACCAGCGACCAACGCAGTGGCGGATCGCAAGCAGTTCGGGTGCAACATGCGGCGCCCGCGTTAAGTCACTGAGCCGCATCAGTTCCCAAGGCATACAGGGTTCATCGGTGATGATCTGCACGGAATTGAACTTAAATCCGCCTGCGGCAGCCTTGTGCCACAAGGTCCAGTAGCAGTCCCGGAAATATTTCGGGGTGCTTCGGTAGATCTTCTCGCCGGCACCTTCTAACTCGGCCATCTTCAGGCTCTCCAAAGGCATGTTGGCGAATGGCGCAAAGGTCATTCGCACGAAATTCGCCGCATCTTCCTTCAGCGACATGCGATTGTCGCCTTCTTTCGCTGGCGGTGGGAACTTGAGGTGGGGACTCAGGCAAGTCCAGCTGAAGTCGCCTGGTATCGTTCCCTTCTGGATGCGCACGGTCAAATCGGGTGGGTGGGCATCAGGCTGCAATACCAAGTCACGCCGCCACGGCGGCGTCTTCGGTAGCGGAATGTTTGTCTGCATCGCCACCGTTGAGTCTCTGCGCACATCGAGATTGCGTTGGCCTTCGCCGCACCAACGCTGATTGAGATAGAAATTTGCACGTGCCTCGACCAGCGCCCGCCTCCCTTGGATCGCCGGCGCGGGCAGCGCGAAGCTGGCAGTCTTGATCGTGCCGCGCTGAACCGACCAGGTCAGCGTGTCCCATGCCGAGGAAGTTCCGAACAACAGATGCACCAACAACTTGTGCTCGAACTCGGGCGGTGTCTCGGGCAGCCGCACCGCACCTGCAGTATCCGTAGTCTCCTGCGGGGAAAGCGAGACGGTAAAGCGAACAATCGTGTTGGCTACTGGATGCACGTCATCGACAGCGATGTCCGGGTAGACCTCGCGTAGCGACGACCGAATCGGTGCTACCGGATGCACGTCATCGACAGTGATGATCGGATGCACGTCATCGACAGCGATGATCGGATGCACGTCATCGACAGCGATGATCGGATGCACGTCATCGACAGCGATGATCGGATGCACGTCATCGACAGCGATGACCGGATGCACGTCATCGACAGCGATGTTCGGGTAGGGCAGCGACCACTGAATCGGTGACGGAGTGCTTTCCGCCGCGAGTGCGATCTGCGCTATTTTGACGAGAGCGTCAGGCGTTTGATAATCTGTTATCAAGTTGCGGTTCACTGCACCGCCAGTCTCCGCAATATGCGCGGAGGCCAAAAGCCTCAGCGAATCAGTAATGAGTCCCAGGGGGACTTGGGTCTCCAACACCAACTCATCCTGCTGAACGCTATCCAACGCCTTGGCGAGAACCTCGGCGAAGCGTGGTTGTGCTGCGAACGCAGACAACAACATACGAGCTAGCCAGATCGACCGATTGGTGTCGAGCAACGCTTTCTTCTTGGAGGGCGCGAGAACTGCGAGGGCGGCCAATGGACCAGCTTTTTCCTCAAAGTCCAAGAGGCGGCGGATCCTGGGGTCCTTGAAGAACATCGGCCCCAGATACCTGAGTAACTTGATGATTTTCCGGTCATCCAACGCCCTAATTCGTACGAAGATGTCTTGAGTCATCATTTGCGTCACCTCAACGCCAGTCACCAGAAAGGCTGAACGCCGCCCACGCATATGGTTCTGCGAGAGCTCCCCCTTCGTTCCTCATTTCCGCAATCGTCTCCCGCCATGCCGCCGCGCGCGGCTTACCCTGTTGTAGCCAAGCGCGGTAAAATTGAAGGAAGAACTGAGCAGACAGTGCGGCGCTCACGTCCCAGTGAGCTGCGAGTAGGCTGGACGCTCCCTGTTGAAAGATCGCCCAGTCAAGCCCAAGCGCATCACCTCCAATGCCCTCGCGTGCCAGACCCACCACACAGGCTTGCAGGGTTACATGGCTGTCGGAAAAGTCGAGGCGAGCCTCCAGCATCCGCGCGGGCGTGAGCAGCTTCTCGTCCGCCCTGCCACGGGCGATTTGCGTCACGTCAGGCAACCCGTCCGCGCCGGCAAGTGCGAGACCGGAATGATCAAAAGGATTCTGCGGACCAGGATCCCCTTCCCTCGGAAATGTGCCGTGCGTCGCAAAATGTACTACCCTTCCGGCCAGTTGCGCCCTGCAGACCCCCTGTAGTGTCCCCCTCTCACCGCGGTAGATTGTGCCCGGTAAGTGCTCAGCGAGCCAGACACCAGCGGCATGCAAGCTGTGCAGCATCGCTTGCTCCGAGAGATCTTGAAGGCCCGGAACCTCCACACTTACGAATGATGCTGGGCGTGAGGGCTGCTTATCGAGGATTAGCGACAACGCCCGCGCGCCATGGGTGCGGGATATCGAGAGCTTTTCGACCAAAGGCTTGCCCATGAACTGGACGTAGGCAAGCGGCAGCTGATGGAGGTGCGCGTCCGGCGAGTAGCAGAGATGATCCTCGTCCTCGATCACTCCGCTCTCAAAAAGCGGCTCCAGCCAAGAGACAAGCGGCGCGAGAACCTTGGATGTATCTTCAACGTCCGGCCCGGTAAGATCCGAGGGGTGTGGCAAACCCCATGATCGAGGGTCGACGTAGGGAGTGGTATCTCGAATCTGCTCTTTGCCAAGCGGTATTGGACCTGATGGATAAAGCTGGGCGTCCTTGCCCACCAGCACTGCAAGCGTCATATCCTCATCTACAAGGAAGCTCAAGTAATGCGCGTTGTTTTGACGCATCAACTCACTCATGCGTCCCGCTGGTTCCGCGAATTCCGCCTCGTCGATGACCTGGTCTGCGCGTTGCGCCATCACATCGGCGACAGCTCTCCCTTTGGCTGCTTCGATTGCACCGAGCAACTCATGGATACGGCCGGCTTTTTGCAGCATCTGGCACAAGGCCGGGTACAAATGAGGGTATTTGGTGCCTGCGCCCGCTCTCTCAAGAGGATTTCTGATCCCGGCTCGTCTCTTCTCGACACTGAGCCGCAGGTTTTGCAACGCATCAGCAGCCGCCGACCAAGCACACAGGCGGGAATGACAGAGATATAATTCCCAAAGGGCCTCGTTATACACATCAGTATGACCGTTGATCCGTGCCCAGACTTCAAGCGGAAGAAGCTCCTGTATGGCCTTCTTCAGCCGGACCGGATCCGGCCCATGTATATGATCGAGAAAGATCTGACCGACGCCGCGTAACGTTGCGTGCGCTTTCCATTCGTTCATCTCTTCGCCCGACTTCGTGAGAACTTTTTCGCCTTCACGAAGTAACTTGTCCAAGCCAAGAAAGGCCTCCAGCTCCATCGTCGTTGCAGGAGCCGATTCGGGCGGAAGTAATGTTGCGCTCTGGATTATCTCATTCAGTGCATTCTTGAGCCTCTGAAGGTGCACCGAGTGCTCCGTTCGGGCTTCGGCTTTTTCCAAGAGTCGGCAGGCTTCGTCGACACGATGCAGGCCAAGTAAAGCCTCGATTTGGTGCGCGTAGACGTCGGGAAGATTGGCCTTATCATCCAGGGCCTCCAGCTCAGGAACCACCTCTTCGGCAAATTCCACAGTCTCGGCATAGTGCCCGAGAAGATTATATGCGTGGACTCCGGATGAGGCGATCGCGCTGACGGTGAATAGCGCAAGCTGGCCATCTTGCCCTTGCTTCGCATAGACTTCACGAGCAAAGGTGTAGGCGGCACGCGCTAGATCCCCCGCGAACCTTGCGGCCAAGCCAAACCCATGCTCAGTAACCAACATGTTGAGCGCCATCACCTGCATTGCCGCATTGTCGCTCTTGAGCAGGAGTGCAGCGCTGTTACGAATAGATGAGGTGGATGGTATTTCATCCAATATCGTCATTCGTTCATACGTACTTCCACTCTGGAGAGCCGCCAAAAACCTCTTGCTCCGGCTATTCAAAACGGAGGCCTCATTTGTTCACTCCTACTATAAAAAAGCATGGTACTGCGTCTTAAAGACACTCATCCCTCAAGATTTCTGCCTGCTCATGACATTTCTGTATCTGCTTTGTCAATCATCCAGAATGCCGTGTATCTCATTGATTCCGGTTACGGTACCATCAGGACGTATATGTAATTCCCGTTATTAATACCTTCTAGCGTTATAGGATATGTTATCGTAAACTCGCCTCTCACATCGGGATCACGACTTTCTACTGCATGCTGCCAAGCAATAATCGCGCATTAAAAATGCCTCGCCATTGCAAAACTGTACAGTCGAGAAACCAGGATATGCGGGCGTCACAAAGTATTTTTTTCATATCTGTTCCCTTCAAATAATAAAAGCGGTTCTCGGTTTTCCACAGAATCTGATGGATGGGACTGTGAATAAATAACTAGATTATTTTTCTTTCCCACATAACATTTCCGGTTTTACCAATCCCAACTTGATCGAGCGTTGAAGTACACGCTCCTTCAACTCCTCAACGTCCCTGGACGGCGCAAACGGTTTTTCGTCCTTACGCGTTCCATAGTATTGAAATTACCGCTGCCAACTAGGCTGACATCAAACGTCCTGCCCAAACTGTTGCGAGAGCAAGATGAGGTCATCTTTGGCGATGCAGGTTACCAGTTATGAGTATAAGCGGGGATCACGGCAGTTGGGGATACGCTGTGCGTGCAGGATAAGCGCAAGCCCGGGCAGAATCTCTCGTGACGGCAGAAGCAGCGCAACCGCAAACATTCCTCTATCCAAGCGCGAGTGGAGCATGTGTTCCGGGTGATAGAGCGGCAATTTGTATATACCAGGACGCTATCGTGAGATTTTGAGTATTTTCGTGGATGGCTGGAGGCTTCGCGAGGCTTAACCCTGTTTACTTATCGAGCTGCTAAGATTAAAAATTTGCTCCGAGCTAAGAACATGAATACTACGTATCCTTTCGATCTCTCTCCTAAGTCCATTAAGGTAGCCCGTAACGATGATGGTTCATACCAAGGATATTTGATAATTCGCCAATTTGATGAAGCTTCAAAACCCACTCCGTACGGGTTGAAGATACCGATACCTGGTGTATTTAACTCTAGTGTAAATCTCACTAAAGAGGGCGAGAAGCTTTATGATCGGTACATTAAAGGCTTAATTTCCGTTACGGCCATACCGAACAAATGAAATTGCGTGGCTATAAGATCATCGGAAAGGCACGATTTGATATCGCGCGGCTTAAATGGGAACCATCCCTCGAGATCAGAAAGATTGAAGAGCCTAACAAGGGGCAAACACAAATTTTTACAGGCTCACAAACTGCTTTTGCACGCAACCTATTTCCCATGGAAGATACTGCAGCGAAATTTGCGCTGGAGACTGGTAAAAGAATGGTTCTAGGGTTGGTAAATGGACTGGAGATATAGTTCTCCATCGAATATTTGAAGAGCTTTGGAAACACTTTGAAAGTAATGATAGAAACCGACGCTGCTGCTGTATGTGGAAGGGGGTAAGCTCCGATAGATATTTCACTCCCCCCACCGAGCTAGGCGCTTGCCCTTTGTGCCGGTTCCGCTGAATTGACAGTCTATGGTGCTGACCGTTAAGCTAGGATTTTCTACTTTAGACCGTTGCTGATTTTGGGGGCGAGTCAATCCCAGATCGGACTATGAATATCACTCTCCAGACACATACACACTAGTTATCTGTCATTATGCTAAAGCAATTCGACGCTTTTGAGAGATCTTTCGCCAATACCAATTTTTACGTTGGGAGAATCTGGGATTCGCTTATAGATGAAGCCGCAGTGAACGGTAGCAGCTATAAAAACACCATTAGTTACATATTCGCCAATTTGCTGCTGTGCTATATGTTTCAGTCCATAACTAGAATGTTTTTGGTTGATGGTTTTTATCTTCTGCTTGGACATTAACCAGTTGCAAACCATGACGAACATCTCAACGTTATCCAAAAGATTTTTCCTTTCTTCCAAAAATTTCTTTTTATACTCGGTCGAGCTCATCCCTTTACCTCTGCCATATATTCCTATACCGAAATTTGTTAAATCGGGAACCTTCTCCATTACCGCTTTAATATACTCACGTGACATAATTTCCCCTCTCTTTTAAATGCCCTAACCACCTAGTGCACACCATTCTCGACATAACCGAGCCTTTCCCAAACACCCTTGTTTCTTCCAAGCGTGCAGACATTGAAATAGATATTCGACAACTGTCATTCATACCGCTTTAAACACATCTCTGGAAAGACAAGCCCTAACTTGATCGATCGCTGTCGCACTCTTTCTTTCAATTCCTCAATATCTCTATAGGGTTCCGGCCCTTCAGGCTCCTTGTTGCCGAGGAACATACCAAACTCCTTTCCGATCAATGCAAGCGCCGCATTTGCAGCACCGAAATTCGGACGATAACCCGTAATCTCGCCTTCCTTGTTGAGTACCGGCTCTCCTCGCTTCGCTTTAAAAACGTTGTCAATAAGCTGGTTGAGAACCCACTCCTTGTCGATCGCCAGCGCTTCGCATGCTTTCGTGGTTGACATGGCGTGAAGCTTTTCACGTTCAATTAGAATCTCATCCCGGCGTTTGAGTATGTACGAATGTTGCTTGAGCAAACTGCTTGCCGAGCCCCTTGCGCCCTTCGGTGAGAATCCGGCGCCTGTGTAAGCCTTCTCCTGTGAAAGCCCATCCGCTAGCCCAGCGGCAAATCGTTCATGTCTAGCATTTTTCAAAATTGGCATAATCTTTCCCGCTCGTTATAGATCAGCTACTGTATCTACTTTCTAGCTAGCCCTGGCCTGCGTATCCAACCCGGTCGCTGATTCGGGTCATCCGGTCTAGGCCTATATCCCTCACATCGGCTCGGAAGGGTGGGTATCGTGGCAGTCGCGGCTCACACGATTTCACCTCGCGGAGCAGCAAGACAGAGCCCTTTTGCGGTGAGATTCGTACATTGGTTACAAAGCCGACGTTCATCACCGAGGTAAGCAGCTCGTCGAACTACTGCAGCTCGCCCAAGGAAGTAATCCCTCGCATTTGCATTGGTACGGCATTCTTCCAACACGAGCGCGATCATTTCCGGATCGGTTTCCCGAATGTGTGCTAACCATTCCCGGATCACCTTCTCCTCATTGTGGTTCAGAGGGGCAAGAGGTTTTCCAGATCCTGGTTGAGAAGGCTCTATCACGGCCCCGTTCGCCGCAGGAGAGCAAGATGCTTCGGCAATCGGATAATCTCCATAGTACTCAACCCACCATTTGAAGGAAGTTTGCGCCATATCACCCACAGCCAGGCAATCCAGGTTTACCGTTTCTTCTTTGCCAGGATTTGCTAATGCTAAAGGTGCTAATTCTGCTAATGGTTTGCCAGCCTGGTCCCTATCATTAGCAACTTTCGCAAGATTATCGTTAGCAGACTCCCTGTTTCCCCGTTTTCGGATCAGGTCAACAAGCGCCATTATTCCCCTCCTTGCTCAGCAGCCACGGATTTACGGCAACCATTTTTTTCTTGCCGTCCCGCACCAAACGCGCCCGCCCCAACTCTTCCAGTTCCCTCAAGGCCGCTTCGATGCTTGCTTTACTGCGTAGTCCGCCTGGTCCCCCTTGTTGCAACTTTGCGACTGGAACAAGATACGTTTGCTCCCGCCGACAATAATCAATCAGCCAAGTATCCAGTCGCGCCACGTCTGCCAGTTCTGCTGGTAACGCAAGCTCGCCGAAAAACCTACGTGCTTCATTCAAATGCCAAGCTGTGATCCGGCTCGCTGCTTCGACAAATTCCACTCGGACGGCACTACCCATGCCATGCTCGAATATCTGAAACAGTGTCGCCAGCCGTGCCACATTGTCAGCAGATTTGCTTGCCACGTCCCGAACGTCATACAGCTCTCCGCCGCTTGCAAGTTCTTTTTCAATCTCATTGTGATACTCCACCCAGGCAGCCTTTGCCTCAGGTGCAAGGGTTAGCATCGACGGTGTCAGTGCTCCATCATCGTCTAATCCAATGGCTGATTTAAGAGATCAGCGAGGCGCCGATTGAACGCGGTAAGGTGAGGCCAATTCTCTGGCGCTTCTGTGAAAGGACGAAAGCCTTGCGTCGATTCGGGCCAGGATGTAAGAAATCGCGCAAGAAACCCGGTACCCCGGGCAAGTGCCCCAGAACGGCCAAAGAACTCCCTCAAGGTCGGTTCCTGGACTTGCAAGGCGACAGTCAGGCGAGCCCCTCGGACAGCAAAGGAATCTGTTGTTTTCCTATCAATCGATAAGGGATTCCCATCCCAGAGTTGATTCAGCATGGCGAGATTTCGCATGACAGAATCCTTGCCCATGCCATGCGAGCCCAGAACGATCCCAGCTTCGGCAGATACAATCCCTCCCGAAGGCCACTGCGTTGCCAGTCCGTAAGCCAATGCCTCCGGTGTTGCGTCCGCATAAAGTAGTCGCGGCACTCTTTCGGGTTCAGGCTTTTGCTGTTCCAAATCGCGCAAAGCTGATTCGTCTTCTGCCGTTGGCTTGCTATTTTTGGCTAGTTGTTTGATTTTTTCCTTGATGCCATTATGTTTGGCTTCCCACGCCTGGATTGCTGCCTTGTAGTCTTTAAGAATCGGTTTTGCGATCTCGGCTTGCACCTCCTCGTAGTCGCGGATCGCTTTCATAAAAAACCCATCGCAGGTGGATTTCCGCTCACCTGAATCGGCTATGGTCAACAAGAACAGACCCACTGGACCAGAGAGTTTTTCTGCCCGCTTAATATCCGCATAAGCCTGGATCGCCACAGACAGCGCTGCCAATGCCGAAGACGCCACCAGTGGCAAGGGTGCTTTGACAAAGCCTGCGACTTCTTCCACGGCGGCATGGATGGAATGGGGAAGCGCGTCAAGCGGATAAGGTTCCGGCTCCACCTTGACGGCCATCGGTTGTGGTTCTGTCCATGGCTCGTATGGGTTCACCCCGCCCTGACCCGTCTGATCTGATTCTTCGTGGCCAAGCCGATCTACATCGGCGATGGTGTGAGGAAGTAGAGAAAATGTGTGAGTCCTTGCGGCTTCTATAGCATGCCTAACTGCATCCTTCCCACGCTCACTCCATATGTCCCAGAAGTCACAAGTACGTCCATCAAGCTCGGGAATCGCCACACGTGCATGAAAGGCATAAGCCGCATCTCTGGCTGCGCTTAAACCTACATTGGTCCCATCAGCTTTGATGTCGTTGTCTGCAATGAAGATGATTTCGGCATCAGGGGCAAGCCCAAGCACTGCTTCCGCAACAGCCTTAAGATTGCCTGCACTTAAGGCCGCCACCGATGTAATACCGGTTGAATTATGGCAGGCCGCCATAGTGGAGATTCCTTCGCCAATCAACACCTGCTTTGAACCCTTAATCTTTCCTATAGGGTGAAAACCTCCTGCCTTCCTGCCGTCCTTCAGGCTATCCTTTTTTCCATCCGTATTAATAGCCTCGATAGACCATACCTTGGTGTCGGCTTGAAAAATGGGTACCAGCAACGCATCATGCCATTCGCGTTGCGGCCAATATCCGCGCTTAATCCAAGTTCCAATTGGGGGGTTCTTTTTACTTTTAATGTAGAGATGGTTAGACGGGTCACCCGTTGCCGCCTCCAGGATCGAAGCTGCCTTTCGCTTGGCCGCCTCCTGCCTTTTCTGCTCTTCCTCTTCGTGAAGTGCTGGCCGCTCTGCAGCATCGCGACGTCGCGCCTCAATCCCTTCAGCAGAGGGTTTTGGCAAGGTTCCGTCACTGCGCCAACCATTGGTCTTTGCTTCGTGAAACAGGGTGCCTATACTTATACCCCCGCTTTGCTTAAACGAGCGCCAAGTAATCTTTGCCGTTTTTGGGTCGTATGAAGCGTCTTGCATGCTCCATTCATCCCAGATAACAAAGCCATCGTCGCCTAGCTCGGATTTGATGGCCATCCCCATCCTGGTCCACACGCCTCGATCGCGAGCAGAAATGTACTCCAGTGCGTCCCGGATAGTGCTGATCTCAGTCATCTGGGTTTCCCCCGTGGCACGATCCGAGCGGGGTGGCAGATCCCACAGCAATGGTAAGGATCATGCTCTCGCAATCTCCTGCACGCCACCCATTAGGTATAGGCAACTTTTTTTTGAGAGCATCATTTCCGATCCCCATTTTGCTGCGCATGTAGCCAGCGAAAATATGCCTCCTCATCCACTAATACCCGCCGACCGATCCGGACGAAGACACCAAAGTCGTGCATGCCATTACCCGGCACTATTCCACTAGTGGAAAATCGTGGACGTGATTTGAAGTGTTGATTGGTGATTGCTGACAGCGTTGTGAAGTTAGAATTACGCTCAGCAAATTTACGAAGGGTGTAAAGAGGACGTGGCGAAACCCCATTTATTTCGCTCTTTGCGACTTGCTCTACTTCATTGGATTTTACTTTCATGTTGAATCGTCTTTTCTAGAGTTGAAGAAGATTCTCATCACAATCCGGCAAGGTATAAAAAGGTAATCCGAGCTCCACAAAAATAAAAACCCGCTAACCTTGTATTGGCGCGGGTTTCGCTTCACGTTGGGGCCGTTGGCAAACTCTTGCACAAGGACGTTTGCCTAATTTGCCAACTCGCCTAACTGGATTTTAGCTAGGGGGATCCCAATTCCGAAGCACATGCCGGTAAATATAGTCAGCGCTAGGAATGATATGGGTTGGGGTCCGAACGTTATTGTCTTTACACCACCTGGCGAGTTCGTCTTTAATACTGTGTTTGGTGGGATTACACTGCATTTTTTGATATTTCTTCCATTCGATAGCTGCCTGAGCCTGTACTCTTAAGATCCAGTTCTTGGGCGGCTCAACCGTTGCGGCTTTAGCTCCGAATTCTTGTTCGATTAAATCGCATTCATACTTAGAGTACATGCATATTTCCCTGCCTTGAGTCACTATCCGAACCGGAAAATCCGGCCTCAGGTTCGCGATTTTTGCTTTCGCATCCTCTTTACCTATAAGCTTCGACCACTTATCCATCAGTTGCTGGTACGTTAACCATCGGTTCGGCGGGTCATAGGATTCCATTTCAGAACGCGAAAAATAGCGCAAGTGGAGGTTCTGACGTATTTCTTCCCATTCTATTGTTTCCCCCGCGTCAACCGTTCAAATAACTCCAGCGCTCTTCTCATATCTTCGTCATTCTGAAAATAAGACTTAAACCCTCCCTCGTTTGCTTCAAACCAGTCAAGAGAATCCTCATCCAGATCATCCAGATCTTCATCAAAGTAGTGGTACCCCCCGAAGAAAATCCACATTGCAAATTCTTCGAAGGTTGTTTCCCGATATCGCCTCTTTACTATATCTGCCGCTGCGAGGTAAGGAATCAAATCATCTGGCCTACCAGCCACCATATTCATTTCCCCACTCCCAGCCGGGCTGCGAGTTTCTCTCCCGTAGCAACAATATGCCCCTCCGACAGGTGGGAATATCGCGCCACCATTTGCATTGTTCGATGTCCAAGCACCTTGGCAATTTCCACGAGCGAGACGCCGCTCATGGCAAGATATGAAGCAGCCGTGTGGCGAAGGTCGTGCCAGTGAAAGTCCTTGATGTCGGCTTTCTTCAAAGCGCCCTCCCACTGAGCGCGCAGGTCGAGATACTGAGCCTTTTTGGCGTATTTGGTTGGTGGAAAGATGCGGTCATCTTTCAAATTGCGTACCTTGGCACGCTCCTGTAATAAAGTGAATGCCTCACCCACCAGCGCCAGTGCGCGTTTGTCACCATTCTTGGTCTTGTCAAGCGTTATCACTTGCCGCTTGAAGTCGATCTGATGCCAGCGTAAGGTCATGATCTCCGCTTGCCTAGCCCCGGTGGTTAATGCCAGCACTACCGCGAGATAGAGATCAGGGTGTGGTAGGCAGGCATCCAATAGGCGGGGACGTTCTTCGTCAGTGAGGAACCTGACCCTGCCCTCCCCTTCTTTTGGTTTGGTCACACGCTCACAAGGGTTGCGCTCAATCCATTCCATTCTGACTCCATAACTTAAACAGGAGGAAAGTGCGGCAAGATAGCGGTTAACGGTAGAGCCGGTGCGCAAACTTCGTTGTCGCTTGGCATCCAGTTCGGGATTACCAGTGGCGGGAGTGGCAAAGCGAGAAGTGGCCTCACTCAGCAGCTTATCGCGTTCCTTGTTGATTCGCGATGGGGTGATTTTATCCAGCAGGTCATTACCAAATATCTTGCGCCAATGGCCAAGGCATTTGATGTTTTTGGCATGAACCTGATATTCGTCCGCGAGATCGTTGAATGTGCGACGCTTGCTTTGCCCGAAGTGCCGACCAGCACGAATAGCGGTTTCAGTTTTGGCTGCCCATTCCTTGGCGTCCGTTAAACGCTGAAAACTTGCAGTTTCCGGCGGATAACCTTTTAGTCGGATTTGTACACGATAGGTTACGTCCCCATCACGCCCGCTTCTTCTTTGTATTGTTGCCATGATTTCCCTCTTGTAAAAAAGACGGGCGAATCATAGAGCAAAGAGGAAAAAATAACAACAAGGGATATATAGACTTATGGGCTATATTTATAACCATATGTCCTGGCTATGTTTTTATTTCATAGAAGATATATTTGGCACAATATTGGCACAGTTAAGGTAACAAGAGAGCATAAAAGGAGTAGTTGCGATGATTAGATGACATAGATAATAAATCTGATGGTAGTTTTGGATGTGTTCTTTCGTCAGGGGGATACTGTTAAATTTCCCCCATTTCTAAGCAAACACTTAAGCGGGGAAAGCGCTTAACCTATTTTCACGCGTCAGGAGCACCTAATTACAATGAATTTACTCGCCTACTAATATCTCCTTACGGGTTTGATTAACCTCGTTACACTGCCCACCTGCTGTCCTCTGGGGGTTTCTACGCCCTTTCCTTTTGTAATACCCCTACCAATACTCAGGCGTACCTTCGTCCAATGCCCACTATTAGCTAACGTCAGTATAATCGCATGCAATCCACGCTCGTTTTTATTTCGCGGGAAACTAGCGTAATAGAATATAAACTTACACCTAAATATTTCTAATGACTAAGAAGAAACAATCTGCCAGTAGTCTAGACGATGAAAATATCGCTAAAGGGACGGAAAAAATATTCGAACGAAGCTCCGGATTTTTGGTATTAGGATTAACAGGCAGAACCGGAAGCGGATGCTCTACCGTTGCTGAACTACTCTGTAAATCATCGTTTCAGGAATTACAGTGGCGAGCTCTACCTAACCCCCCAACCAACCACGAAGACCGAAAGGATAGGATCGTTGAACATTGGCTGAAAGAACGATGGACGAAATTTCGTAAGATTCAAGTCAGCCAAGTCATTCTAAGTTTTGCCCTTGAGGCAGACCCTGATGAATTTACGGCACAATTCCGTAGTAAACCGCCGTCTAAATTGCGTGCTGCACTAGAAGAAGCGCATCATGCAGCTTCGAAGAGTCTGAAAACACTTTCGCATGTTTCTACTGCGGCACGGGACGCAATAATTGATGCGGACAAATTTTATTTTAATACGCTTCCTAACTTAGCCACAGAATTAAAAGATTTTCTTTCCTTAAGCGCGTATACAGCCCTGTTTCAGCAATTGGGAGATAACGTGCGAAGATCGGGTTCACCGTTAAAAAAAGAAATAGATCCCGAGAATTTATTTGCAATTCCGAGACGCATAGAAAAACTAATAGAGTTAGGTCAGCGCTCTAACGAGCTTACATCGACCATATGCCACTACTTCGTTATTGACGCCATCCGTCATCCGTATGAAATTCATTATCTGAGGGAAAAAATCAACCGGCTCTTCATTATCGCCGTAACGACAGATGAAGAATCGAGGCAGCATCGCCTTTTGCACCGAGCCGTACTTAAAAGCAGCGAAATAAAGGCCTTGGATGATAAAGAATATCCAAAAAACAAACGCAATCTAACTGGATACGATCAATTTGTGTCGCAAAACATACAAGATTGTATAAGTGCTGCAGACATCTATATCTCTAATATTGGGTACGGATCGGAACTAACCGATTTGCACGATCTGACCAGAAACTTATGCCGTTATATAGCTCTGGCCCAACATCCAGGACTCGTCACGCCAACACCAGAAGAGCGTTGCATGCAAGCAGCCTTTGCCGTGCGATTAAACTCCGGATGTATTTCTAGGCAGGTCGGAGCTGTAATAACTGATGAGACATTTTCCATAAAGGCGGTAGGATGGAATGACGTGCCACTAGGACAAGTTCCCTGTTTGCTACGCTACTCACATGATCTTTATACCAAACAAAAAGACTACGAAGCATTCAGTAAATTCGAATTGACTGATAAGGAGTTCAGAGAGAAAGGACTAGGCGCGATTCCAGCGGTAGCGTCAAAGCGCGAAGAGATTCATGGTCGTCATATAACCTATTGCTTTAAGTCTGTATATAACGAATTGGTAGGGGAGAAGAACCAAGTCCATACTCGATCGCTTCATGCAGAAGAGAACGCGTTTTTGCAGATTTCGAAATCTGGCGGCCAAGGTATCTCGGCAGGATTTCTTTTCTCCACTGCCAGTCCTTGTGAACTGTGTGCAAAAAAAGCTTATCAGTTAGGGATTAGCCGAGTCTATTATATTGATCCTTATCCCGGAATTTCTGCGTCGCACATCTTCGGAGCAGGTAAAAATCCGCCTGATGTAATTTTGTTTTCTGGAGTAATTGGTCGAGCTTACCACCAACTCTACGAACCCATCATGCCCTATAAGGATGAAATGGCAACCCTATTACTGCAACAACCTCTACCTACTATGTAACATTCATCCAGGTGCTAGCTTAAGGTAGCTCTTTTGATGCGTGTCTTCTTAATAAGACTAGGAGGGATAAGGAATTTTCAGTCAAAATCATCATCTCCATTTTGCCCGCAAACTCATCATTAGATTTGCAAGCCGTAGCACCGTAATTCGGTCGCCACTTTGCACCTGTTGAAAGTCAGATTATTACAGCGACACCGCTGCTTGGCGTTGAGTAACGTTTAGGGAATCACCGGACAGGTGCTCTCAGATAGAACGTTACCCGCTGTCAAATCCCTTCTGCTACCTGTCTTGCATCAGCCAACGGACAGGCTTTTCACCCCAGTACGAACACATTAGCTCTGAGTAGCTTCATCAAGTTACCCAATCTTACCCACACCTTTTGTCGTCTAGCTTATTGGAACGCGCGTCTTAAGGAAAGGATAGCCATTGCTTGGTGTGCCAAAATTGTGCCAACTATCAAAAAGAAAACGGCCTTCATCTCTGAAGGCCGCATATTTACTGGTGGGTCTGGTTGGACTCGAACCAACGACCAAGGGATTATGAGTCCCCTGCTCTAACCGACTGAGCTACAGACCCTCTTACAACTTTAAAACTCTTATCTTGGAACTGTATTGAACTAGCCACTGAAGGCTGATCAGCCTTCAGTATCCAGGAAGCTGCGCAGGCGCTCGGAACGGGACGGATGGCGTAGCTTGCGCAGTGCCTTGGCCTCAATCTGACGGATGCGCTCACGCGTCACGTCGAACTGCTTGCCGACTTCCTCCAGCGTATGGTCTGTATTCATTTCGATGCCGAAACGCATGCGCAGTACTTTTGCTTCGCGCGGAGTCAGCGAATCCAGTATATCTTTTGTAACATCGCGCAGGCTGGCGTAAACCGCCGCATCCGCGGGTGCCATGGTAGCTGAATCTTCGATGAAATCTCCGAGATGAGAATCTTCGTCATCCCCGATCGGGGTCTCCATGGAAATCGGTTCCTTGGAAATCTTGAGGATTTTACGAATCTTCTCTTCCGGCATTTCCATTTTCTGGGCGAGGACGGCGGGCTCCGGCTCCTGTCCGGTTTCCTGCAGGATCTGGCGGGAAATGCGGTTCATCTTGTTGATCGTTTCGATCATATGCACCGGGATACGGATGGTACGCGCCTGATCCGCGATGGAACGTGTGATGGCCTGACGAATCCACCAGGTTGCGTAGGTGGAAAACTTGTATCCCCGCCGGTATTCGAATTTGTCCACTGCCTTCATCAGGCCGATGTTGCCTTCCTGAATGAGATCGAGGAACTGCAATCCCCGGTTGGTATATTTTTTGGCGATGGAAATCACCAGTCGCAAGTTTGCTTCGGTCATTTCACGTTTGGCCCGGCGCGCCTTCGCCTCACCCGTGGACATGCGGCGGTTGATTTCCTTGAGTTCCTTCAAGGGAATGCCTACCTGCTTTTGCAGTGCCAGCAGATTCTGTTGCTGTTCCACAATCTCGGGACGATAACGTTCCAGGGCTGCGCTGTAGGGTTTGCCAAGCGCAATCTCCTCATCCACCCAGTTCAGGTTGCTCTCGTTACCGGGGAAGGTCTTGATGAAGTGGTTACGCGACATTCCCACCTTGCTTACGCAAAGCTCCATTATTTTTCGTTCGTAACCGCGCATTTCATCTACCAGTGCACGTTGTGTATCACACAGCCGTTCAACCATTTTGGCAGAGAAACGGATAGCCATCAGCTCGGATGAAATCTGCTCCTGGATGTCTTTATAAGCTTTGTTGCCTGATCCTTTCTTTTCGAGCACCTTCTGCATCTCGTCATAAGCCTTTTGAACCACTGCAAAACGCTCTAGCGCGTCATTTTTCAGCTTGAGGAGGTTGGCATTTGCAACTGCGGTGACATCCTCGTCTTCTCCTGCATCCGAGTTCAATTCCTGTTCCAGGGATTCATCGGAAATCTCTTCGCTAATAATCTCCTCTGTGCTGGGATCGAGCAACCCATCCACCAGCTCATCCACGCGCATCTCGTCTTTCGACACTCTGTCGGCAAATTCGAGAATTCCGGCTATGGTTGTCGGACAGGCGGAAATCGCCTGTATCATGTGCTTCAGGCCGTCCTCGATACGTTTTGCGATTTCGATTTCGCTCTCACGCGTCAGCAGTTCCACGGAACCCATTTCGCGCATATACATCCGGACAGGGTCGGTTGTGCGTCCGAACTCCGAATCCACAGTGGAAAGCGCGGCTTCCGCTTCCTCCACCACATCCTCATCGGCTACGGTAGGGGCAGTTTCAGACATGAGCAGCGTTTCCGCGTCGGGCGCTTCGTCATAAACTGAAATCCCGACGTCGTTGATCATGCTGATGATGTTCTCGATCTGCTCCGCGTCGAGCATATCGTCGGGGAGATGATCATTGATTTCGGCGTAAGTGAGATAGCCGCGCTCCTTCCCCTGCACGATCAGATTCTTGAGACGCATGCGGCGCGCCTCGAGCTCCTGGGAGGCGGCGGCTTTTTCCGGATCCTTGGCGTGCGAGTTTTTTCCTTCCCGGGGCGCTCTTGATCTTGCGATCTTGCCATTGGCGAGAACAGGCTCTTTCGCCGCCATCACTGCCTTCGCAATCTCGGTCACCTGCTCCGGAGCTTTAGCCATTGAATCTGTTTCCGTTTCACTGTCATTTTCGAACATTTCTTCATCCACCCTCGTCAGTTCTTTTGCTGCTGCTTCTTTCGCCTGCGCTCTCAACAGCTTCTTCATATCTTCAGATTCCTTGATTGCCATCCGAACCTCGCCCTCAGGTTGACCCGAAACTTCGGCAGACACAGCCATCTTTGCTTTTACCGCTGTTTGGACTTGTGTCCGGGTTTGACTGCGTTCTTTCCGTTGAAAAGTAAAATTTTTCCATTATATCAGAACATGCTTGTATTCGTACCACAGCTAACAATTCTGCTTCACGGCATCGCCATTCGCTGAAGCTCCTGCCTTTCCTCGGGGGTAAGGGTGCTCAGGGATTTATTGTGCAGCACTGCCATGCGTTGCTTGCGTTTCATCTCATGTAATCGCGCCATCGCTCCGGCAAATTCCGCTTCCAGGTCGATCTCGCCGTCCCAGCCAAGTGTTTTGCTTGCCGCCTGTTCAAGGAGCGCCCGATAGGGACTATCGCGGAAATGAATAGTCATCAAAGGTATCGATGTGCCTTCTCCCATATGGGGGTGGGCGTCGATAAATTCAACGAGCGCCACCAACGCTGCTACTTCTTTCTCATATTCCTGGTCATATGCAAGCAGTTCCCTGTCGAGCTTCTGGATATAGGCAGGGTGGTACAACAATATCTGGAGCAGCCATTCGTAGGGAGAAACAGGCTTGGGACGAGAAGGCTTTTCGCGCACCGGAAAAGCGGTAACCCGTCTGATCTTCAAAATACCCTCCAACTCGGCCTCACTCAGACCACTGAGCTCCGTCAATCGCTTCCCCAGCATCAATGCAAGCCCGGGTGCGGCAATTCGCGCCAGCAGGGGTTTGGCATCCTGCACCAGCTTGGCACGCCCCTCGCTACTTTTGAGGTCGGTTCGCGCCGACAGTTCCCTGAAAAGAAAAACAGATAGAGGCAATGTTTGCTCAAGCAGCTTTTCGAAGGCGCTCCTGCCATGGTTGCGGATGTAACTGTCAGGATCCTCACCCTCTGGCAGAAAAAGAAAACTGATGCTCTTGCCGTCGGCAAGCTGTGCGAGGCTGTCCTCCAGCGCGCGCCAGGCCGCTTTTTTTCCAGCGCTGTCTGCATCAAAGCAAAAGACAATATTATCGGTCTGGCGCAGCAGCTTCTGGATATGGTAAGGCGTGGTGGCAGTGCCCAGGGTAGCCACCGCGTATTCGATTCCATGCTGGGAAAGAGCCACTACATCCATGTAGCCCTCCACTACGATAACCTTTCCCGCTTCCCGGATCGCCCGCCGGGCGCCAAAGAGATTGTAGAGCTCGCGCCCTTTCTGGAATAGGGGCGTTTCCGGGGAATTGAGATACTTGGGCTCCCCTTTCTCCAGCACTCTGCCACCAAATCCGACAATCATCCCTTTGAGGTTGACGATGGGAAACATGATGCGATCGCGAAACCGGTCATAACACTTGCCTCCGTCACCCTCGACCATCAATCCGGCCTGTATCAGCAGGCGTTTCCTGACATTCTCCGGCTGCCCGGGGAATGGAGTGTGCAGGTTCTGCCAGCCCGCGGGCGCATATCCGATGCCAAAACGCGCAGCGGTTGCACCCGTCAAGCCGCGCTGCTTCAGATAGTCGATCGCATTTTTCGAAAGCTTGAGCTGCTCCCGGTAAAAACGCGCGGCAACCTTCATTACTTCAAGCAACGCACCCGGGGAGTGCTCTGTTCCTTCTATTCCCTCTGTTCTTTGTAGCTTTGCCCGTGCAGAATCTGATTGACCTGATCCCGTTTCAGCTTGCACAGGGACCTGGAGCCCGACTCGGGCCGCAAGTTCATTCACAGCCTCCACGAAGTGCATGCCCCCGTACTCCATCACGAAACCAATGGCATTACCGTGGGCGCCGCAACCGAAACAATGATAAAACTGCTTGGTGGGACTTACCGTGAAGGAGGGGGTTTTTTCACTATGAAATGGGCAGCAGGCGCTGTAGTTCGCACCTGCTCTCCTGAGAGGCACATCGCGCTCGATGACGTCGACAATGTCTGTCCGGTCGAGCAGTTCCTGAATGAATGATTGTGAAATCATTTATGACAGATCAGGCAAGCATGTGGAGAGTGGAGCGCCGACAGAAAATTCACTTGCGCGAGAAAAGAGCACTCCACTTTTTTTGATACATGCAGTACTTGCAATTGAAGTCCGCTACCTCAATGAGGCCGCAAGCGATGTGTCAGATGGCGAGTCTGATCTTGACCAGAGCAGATACTTTGCTCATATCCGCCCGCCCCGAAAGCCTGGGCTTGAGCAGCGCCATTACCCGCCCCATATCCTGTTGTCCCCTGGCGCCGACAGCGGAAATCGCTTCAGCGACAGCACATTCCACCTCGTTATCGCTCAATGCCTGGGGCATGTAGGACTGCAGCACCTCCATTTCATACTTCTCTGCATCCGCGAGATCCTGCCGGTGAGCTGCTTCATATTGGACAATGGAGTCCCTGCGCTGCTTGAGCATTTTTTCGATAACAGCAACGACGGCCGCATCGTCCAGCTCTTTGCGCTCATCCACCTCACGCTGCTTTATCGCGGCCTGCAACAGCCGGATCGCATCACGCCGCCGCGCATCACCCGCTCGCATCGCGGCTTTCATATCTTCGGTTATTTGCTGTTTCAGACTCACGGCGGCCGAACGGAAATTTACAGAGATTTACGGATAACTGATAACTGCTTATTTTTCGACTGACTTGAACTAGTAAAGTTTCGGTGGAAGCAACTGGCTGCGCAGGCGCTTGTAGGTCCGTTTTACTGCTGCCGCCAGTTTGCGCTTGCGCTCGGCGGTCGGTTTTTCGTAAAATTCCCTGGCACGCAATTCGGTTAGCAGGCCTGTTTTCTCTATCGTGCGCTTAAAGCGGCGCATTGCAACTTCAAAGGGCTCGTTTTCCTTGACTTTAATAGTGGTCATGAAGAGGGGGTTCCTTTCCTGAAAATGTTGATCAATAAAAAAGTGACAACTGGGTCTTCGTCTAAATATAGACAGCCCACTATTATATAACAAGTAACAATTCCTAAAAAACTCCTGTAAAGAATCTGATTCTCCCTGCCTCAATTGCTCGTACTCGGAATTGAAACCTCCTGCGATGAAACGGGTGTCGCGCTTTATCACACCCGGCAGGGCTTACTCAGCCATGCGCTATATTCACAAACCGAAATGCACGGGGAATATGGCGGGGTAGTTCCCGAACTCGCCTCCCGCGACCACATCAGGCGGTTGCTGCCCCTCATCCGGCAGATATTTGCGGAAGCCGGCCTCACACTGCGAGATCTGGATGCCATCGCATACACCCGAGGCCCAGGACTTGCCGGCGCCTTGCTCGTAGGTGCAAGCGTGGCAGCCGCGCTTGGTTTTGCGCTCAAAGTTCCCGTGCTGGGGATTCACCACCTCGAAGGCCATCTTTTATCTCCTCTGCTCTCCGACCCCGCCCCTGCTTTTCCGTTCGTAGCGCTGCTTGTATCGGGGGGCCATACGCAACTGATGGAAGTGACCGGCCTGGGGCAGTACCGATTGCTTGGCGAAACTGTAGACGATGCGGCAGGAGAAGCCTTCGACAAGACGGCCAAGCTGCTCGGTCTGGGTTATCCAGGAGGGCCCGCGCTTTCCCGGCTGGCGGATGAATTTTCCCGGTCAGGCCAATCCGTGCGCTTCGAGCTTCCACGCCCCATGCTCCACAGCGGCGATTTCAATTTCAGCTTCAGTGGCCTCAAAACAGCCGTGCTGACGCTGGTGAACAAACACGAGATGACACCCCAGACTCGCGGTGCGATCGCACAGGCTTTCCAGGAGGCGGCAGTCGAAGTGCTGACCGAGAAATCGCTTGCGGCACTTGCAAAAACGGGACTTACCCAACTGGTGGTGGCTGGCGGGGTGGGAGCCAATCGCCGGCTGAGGAGCAATCTCGACTCCAGGACAGGAACGATTGGCGCTACGGTATATTATCCGAAACTCGAATTCTGCACTGACAACGGGGCGATGATCGCATTTGCGGGAGCAATGCGCCTGGAATCTGGAGAATCTGAAAGTTCAAGGCTTGGCAAGTTTACGATAAACGCCCGCTGGGATCTGGAAATGCAGGAAATCGGGCGGGAAGCATAGATGCCATCGGCTTCCGCACTTGTTCTGCTCGCCGGACGATAGCCGGGAAGGCGGATTGCCCAGCCCTCAAGAGGTACTGCGCTTGCCAATGCGCGATTCCCTGCCAGCGATCAGGCCGGCGATATTTGACTTATGCCGCCAGATGAGCAGCAGGGACATGATGAAAACTACAAGGGTGCGCGCTTCGAAGCCGAGAAAAAATAAGGCATAGAATGGCGCCAGGCTTGCTGCCGCTATTGCCGCCAGCGATGAAAAACGCCAGATCACCGCTACTGCGAGCCAGATTGTGACCGCCAGCAATCCCATCCAGGGATTGAATCCCAGCAGTATTCCCAGCGCGGTTGCCACTCCCTTTCCACCCCTGAAATGCAGAAACACGGGAAACAGGTGACCTAGAAAAACCGCCAGGGCTGCTGCCGCAACTGCCTCGTTACCCAACTCCAGAAGAGGTGCAAAATACTCCGCCAACGCGACCGCAAGCCAGCCTTTGCCTGCGTCCCCCAGCAATGTAAATATCGCTGCGGATTTTTTCCCGGAGCGAAGGACATTCGTGGCACCGGGGTTGCCTGAGCCGTACGTGCGCGGGTCAGGCAGCTGAAAGAATCGGCTCGCCAGCACGCCAAAGGAAATCGAACCCAGCAAATATGCTGGTAGAATCAAAGCTATCAGCGTCATGTCGTTAGCGCCCTTAGGAACCGCTGAACAAATCCCTCGTAAATAGAATAAAATCCCCTACTGATTCTACTTGAAAAACAGCTTCGGTAATGTTGCTCGCCGATGCTTTAATGCTTAACAATGGATATCATCTTCCTGCACGAACTCAAAGTTAAAACGCTGATTGGAATTTACCCGTGGGAACTCAAAGTTGCGCAGACGATCCAGCTCGATCTGGAGATCGCATTGCCTACGAGCCGGGCCTGTCAGACCGACAATTTCGAGGACGCGCTGGATTATGCCTTTATCGTGCAGCGCATTCATCAGGTCCTTTCCGAAAGACATTTTTCCCTGCTTGAAGCCTTGGCCGAGCACATCGCGCAGACCATCCTGCTCGAATTCAAATCACCGTGGATCAAGGTAAGCGTGGCGAAACTGAGCGCAATTCGCGGTGTAAAAAAAGTAGGTGTGCGCATCGAACGCACATCATGCGGCAATTAAGGCCCCTGGAAGCATCTCGGTAAGCGCTTACCTCACGCAGGTGAAGCACTTCTATTACGATACTCTTTCCGCCATCGATATTGGTTCCAGGAGTTGACCCGCACTTCCCTTTCTCCAACGCGGCCAAGAGAAGACAAGGCTTCCGAACGTGAACGAGCGCATGCCTGAGGTGCCTGGCATGCTGCCGCTCCAGGTACTCAGCGCGGATATTTCACCAACCAGCCTGGGAATTGTAGAAAGCAGTATGAACATGAGTTCGATCAACCCGGGCTGAAATCCGGTTTGTATCATCGGCCTTCACGGGCATTGACGGGTGTTTTGTGGCATTTTTGCCTCCCGCTTCGCGCCAATAGGAACCCAGCTACTGAGTCGGCGCGGAATAGGCAAATCTACTCTCAAAACACGTCGCCATTATCCCGTGATTCGATGAAATATCCAGGCTAGCCTGCTGCGAGCGCCGCCTCTATTTCGGTAAAGGTCCTGGCAATTTCCATTGAAGGAATGGTAGTGCCAAGCTGCTTTTCGATTTGCGTCAAGGAAAACATCCCGCAAACGGTGGGCTGGCCATCCACGCCATTCTCTATTACCAAGGTATGCTGCCGTCCGGTGTCACACAGACTGGCGATGATATTCCCGACTCTTGCATGCTGGATTTCTGACATGTGAATGGCTTCCAGCCGATCCAAAGGGGTCATGATGTCGGAAACGAGAATTTCATTGTGCTTGACGCACCTTTCCTGAATGAAACGCAGCGGTTTTTCCCCCAGGATATCGGTCGCGGTGATGATGCCTGCGAGAAGCTTGTCCCGATTCAAAACAAGCAGAGATCGTATTCCGCGCAGCATCATATAGGCATTAGCCGACTCCATGGTCACATCCGGCTCGATTACAGCAGCCGGAATATGCCGTAAGTCGGTCATTACAGCGAGTGCGGGTGATGTGAGAGTTACCGGTTCAGGCTGGGCTGGCGTTGCGACCCGTACAGCGCCCGTGAGACGCTGCGCCGGGAGGAGATGATAGTCGGACATAGCGATATCCTCCACGTTAGGGAGGGAATACGCTTGAAATCAGTGAAATCGAATTCAAGCATTCCCCCAAATCTAACTCTACGCCCACCTTCACAAAGGGTCAATGCGACTTTTTGTAACGCCGGAATATAGCAAACCGCAAAAAGAGCCTCTCTATCAGGTACGCTGCTTAGCCCATCCTTTCATCCATGCATTCGGAGTACAAAGCTACCCGTGCTTCCCGGCAGAAAAAATCTGTTGCGGACGCAAAACCGTCAGCGTGTGCTTGATCCAACCTTATGTGGGAAAACGAACAGAGGCGCGTAGCCAAACTGTAGAAGATTGCTCTCACGCTTATCGCAGAGATGGTTCCGATTAATCTGTCCAGTTTGCGGTTTGCGGCAGGCTCGATTAGAACATTCAGTAATAGCTACTCTATCTGACAGTTTCTTTCGTGGAGAACGTATATGAAAAACGCATACAGGGGCTTCGATCTCAATACTGCCGAATTTGATAATTGGCTTGAACCTGCCACTACCCGGATGACAAAGCATGCAAAATCAAATAAAAACAAACTCTGGGGTGACTTCGAAGGTAGCCGGATAAACCGAAAGAAAAAGCGCGACGCTAGAGCCGACTTGTGGGCGAAATAGAGAGCGATTTTTTTCTTAAATCAACAAGCCCTTCGACAGATTTCTGGGCGCAGGCTTCATCTCCCTCAGAAATTGTCGAAGTGACTGACATCCCTGATATCTTCGATATCCTTGTTCAGCCGGCTCAGCATCGCCACCGGTTCAATCGCCTGGGTAATAGGTCTGCCAATAACAAGATAGTCCGATCCGTTCTCAATCGCCTGGCGAGGGGTTGATATCCTCCGCTGTTCGTCCGGGAAACTATCGGCTGGCCGTATTCCCGGGGTGACCAGACAAAAGTCCGCGCCTATCGCATTCCTCAGTCTGGACGTTTCGAGCGGGGAACATACGACCCCATCCAGGCCGCAATCCCGAGTGAGCGCTGCAAGGCGCTGCACCACGTCCTGGGGTTCGCCCTTCAGACCCACTTCATCGAGATCGCTCTGATCCATGCTGGTCAGCAGCGTCACTGCGATGAGCCTGACCGAGCCCGGCGGCACAGCCTCACGAGCTGCTGCCAGCATTCTTCTTCCGCCCAGCGCATGCACGTTCATCATCCACACTCCCAAAGCTGCGGCTGTCCTGCACGCATTTGCCACGGTAGTGGGAATATCGTGGAATTTCAGATCGAGGAAGATCTCGAAACCTTTACCCATCATCTTTTCCACCAACTGCGGTCCGGCAGCGGTAAAAAGCTCTTTGCCGACTTTAAGCCGGCATAGCGAGGGATCCAGACGGGCTACAAGATCGAGTGCGGATGTTGAGTTCGGAAAATCCAGGGCGACGATAATACGAGGATCATTCATATGCAATTTATCGGAAATGGAAATACAGGAAGGTACAGTTGATTTACAAATGAACGTCCGTGACGTCATATTTTCTCCGGTATGAGGCGAGTTGCCGTCTTTGCCTGAATACGATGGCGAGACAGGACGCAGCGCCAAACATCACCCCCAGCGCAAAGAAAAACAATATTACCAGTACCAGCGGTGCCGTCCATTCATAACCGAAGTAATAATAAAGCGTTACCGGTTCGACATTTCTCACGGCAAAGCCCAACAGGAGGAGAAACAGTACAATCCGCAGGAACCATATCAGATAACGCATCATCAGTTTTTCCGGAAGAACTCGCGTTGACAGCGGGAGCATTGCTCAGACCAGGACGACGCCGCGCAGGTAATCAGCCTGGAGCGTGTCCACGTGCATAAAAAAGCGGCATGATCTTTCAATCATGCCGCCATTATATCCATCCGTTCAATTCGCGTTTTTCAGTTTTTCTGATCCACCCGCTCCCTCATCTCCTTTCCTGCCTTGAAATGAGGGACATATTTTTCCGGTACCCGAACTTTTTCTCCCGATTTCGGGTTGCGCCCGACACGCGGGGGACGATAGTTCAGATCGAAACTGCCAAATCCGCGAATTTCAATACGCTGCCCTTGTGACAAACTCTTCGCCATCGCGTCAAGTATAACCTTGACTGCCAGCTCGGCATCTTTTGTTCCCAGTTGAGGATGGCGAGCTGCAAGCCTCGCGATCAGTTCAGACTTTGTCATGATGCCCTTTATTGTTCCGTATTCTTAACATCCATCTTGGCTTTGAGCAAAGCACCCAGACTGGTGGTTCCCGCGCTGGCGGATGCGTCACCTGCCACCTTCTGCATCGCGTCGGATTCCTCCGCCATATCCTTCGCCTTGATCGAAAGATTAATGCCGCGATTTTTGCGATCGACGTTAATGATCATCGCCTCAACCACATCACCTTCCTTCAAATGGGAACGAATGTCCTCAACCCGGTCGCGCGACACCTCTGAGGCGCGCAGATAACCTTCGACATCATTCTCGAGTGAAATCACGGCACCCTTCGCATCAATCGACTTTACCGTACCTTTGACAACACTGTTCTTGTCATGAACCGAGACAAAGCTGTTAAAGGGATCACCTTCCAGTTGCTTGATGCCAAGCGAGATACGCTCGCGCTCCACATCGATGGACAACACGACTGCCTCGACCTCGTCACCCTTCTTGTAATTGCGCACGGCTTCTTCCCCCGGCTGATTCCAGGAAAGATCGGAAAGATGTACCAGCCCGTCTATCCCGCCTTGCAACCCGATAAAGACGCCGAAATCCGTAATGGATTTGATCTGACCCCGCACCTTGTCGCCTTTTTGATGATTCATGGCGAAATCTTCCCACGGATTCACTTTGCACTGCTTCATGCCAAGCGAGATGCGCCGCCGCTCCTCATCGATCTCAAGAATCATCACTTCCACTTCATCGCCCAATTGCACCACTTTGGACGGGTACACGTTCTTGTTGGTCCAATCCATTTCGGAGACATGCACGAGGCCTTCAATGCCTTGCTCGATTTCAACAAACGCGCCGTAATCGGTAAGATTGCTGACTTTGCCGAACAACCGAGTATGGGGCGGATAACGTCGTGACAATCCTACCCACGGATCTTCCGTCAATTGCTTCATACCCAGCGAAACGCGGTTTTTTTCCTGATCGAATTTGAGGACTTTTGCGGTTACTTCATCACCGACACTGATGACTTCGGAGGGATGCTTTACCCGGCGCCACGCAAGATCGGTAATGTGCAGCAAGCCGTCTATGCCCCCCAGATCCACGAATGCGCCGTAATCGGTAATATTCTTGACAATACCCTTGACGATGGCGCCTTCGGTCAGATTGGCGAGCAATGTCTGGCGGTCGGCGCCCTGGGTTTCTTCCAGCACTGCGCGGCGAGACACCACCACGTTGTTTCGCTTCCGGTCAAGTTTGATAACCTTGAATTCCATCTCCTTGTTTTCGTAAGGAGTCGTATCCTTGACCGGCCGGATATCCACCAGCGAGCCGGGCAGAAAGGCGCGAATGCCATTGATCATGGCAGTCAACCCACCTTTGACCTTGCCGCTCACGACACCCGATACGATGGCGCCGCTTTCCATTGCAGCCTCCAGATCATGCCAGGCGGTAAGGCGCTTTGCTTTGTCCCGTGACAGGCGGGTTTCGCCATAGCCATCTTCCAGCGCCTCGATGGCGACGCTGACGAAATCGCCGGGCTTGGCTTCAACTTCGCCCTTGTCGTTCTTGAATTCGTCGACGGGGATGAAACTCTCTGATTTGAGTCCGGCGTTTACGACTACGATGTTGTAATCGACCCGGACGACCTGCGCGGTGATGACTTCACCGATACGCATTTCCTGACGGGAAAGGCTTTCTTCAAATAACGCTGCAAAACTTTCGGAAGAATCGACAGCGGGGGAAACAGTGGCCATTGTAAGAACACCTGAATGTGTCCCATCAAAACCTATAGGTTTTCATGGGGTTAGGGTTAATAATAGCTGCCCTGATGGTTCTCTTCTTTCTGAGAGCCATAATGATATGGCAGCGCTCGTATTACCGATGTTTCAACTGCTCGGACATTCGAAATATCCAGCTTCAACTACACTTCCTGCTCTGGTTCATCCTGAATCCGGTTGCCCGGCATTCGACGCGATTGAATGCGAAAAAACACAAATGATCCGGGGAATGGACTTTTTTACGTGTTCCTGTCACTCAGGAGCGCTTGAAGCCAAGCGAGGGCGAGCTTACAGGATTTGACGGATGGAACCTCTTGATGGATAAAACCTCTCTACACAACATACTCAAATCGGTCCTTTTGCAGAAATTTCAGCGTACAAACTCAATACGCGACCTACCGCCTGGTTGATGTCGAGTGAAGTGGTATCCAGCAAATGTGTATCTGCGCCCAGTTGCAATGGCGCAATGCTGCGATTGCTATCCCGCGCATCACGCTCCCGTATGTCCTGCAAAAGGGTGGCAATATTAGCATCCATCCCTTTTTCCATCAACTGCTTATAACGCCGCTGAGCACGTGTTTCAGCAGTCGCTGTGAGAAATACTTTGAGGATGGCAGCGGGAAACACAACCGATCCCATGTCGCGACCATCGGCTACCAGACCCGGAATCTGGCAGAATGCGCGCTGCCGTTCCAGCAGCGCCGTGCGAACGAGAGGATAAGCGGCTACTCTGGAAGCCGCATTGCCGCATTCTTCCGAACGTATTGCATCCGTGACGTTTTCATTGTCCAGGCGAATCTCCGCATCTGCAAAAACGACATTCAGATGTGCAGCGACTTCACTCAGCGCATGCTCATCCCCCAGCTCGATTCCCGATCGCATTGCCGCCAGCGCCGCCAGACGGTACAGCGCGCCGCTGTCCAGATAGTGAAAGCCGAGTTTTGCGGCGACCCGCTGCGCTACGGTGCCCTTGCCGGAAGCAGAAGGACCATCAATCGCGATGACGGGAATATCCTGAATAGTCTTATCGTTCATAAAATATCAAAAGAATCGCCCCGGGCAGCGAATTCACCCTGCGCTGGATCGGCATGGGCGATGGCCGCAAATTTTTCGAAATAATCAGGAAACGTCTTTGAGACACACCGAGGATCATTAATTCGAACGGGCGCGCCAAAAGACACGAGAGAAAAGCACATTGCCATGCGATGATCGTCATAGGTATCAATAACCGCATTCGCCACCAGTTCGCCGCCAGGCGGGGTAATTTGCAAAAAATCGTGCCCTTCCTCCACTTCTGCGCCGAGTTTGCGCAATTCCTGCGCCATGGCTGCAATACGATCGGTTTCCTTTACCCGCCAGCTCGCGATATTCCTGAGAACGGTGCTTCCCCTCGCGAACAAGGCTGTCACTGCAAGCGTCATCGCTGCATCCGGAATATGGTTGCAATCCAGATCGATTGCTCGCAAGCCACCAGGTCCGGGAGCGCTTGCTTCGATCCAGTTATCGCCAAAGCTGATATCCGCTCCCATCTGCTGGAGCGCCTCGGCAAAGCGAATGTCTCCCTGGACACTGGCACGCCCTATGCCTTCGACGCGTACGGGCCCTCTCCCGATTGCGCCGGCCGCAAGAAAATAGGAGGCGGAGGACGCATCGCCCTCGACGAATACCTGACCCGGACTCCGATAGCGCTGGTCTGCGGGTACAGTAAAGCGTCGCCACTCCTCCCGCTCCACCTGCACCCCAAAACGCGCCATCAAGGCGATGGTAAGATCGATGTAGGGTCGCGAAATCAGTTCCCCTGCCACGGTGATGGCCGGTAATTCATCCATTTCTGTTCGCAGGAAAGGCAGCACCATCAACAGGGCAGTGAGGAATTGGCTCGATACGTCGCCCCTTACCGTTATTTCCCCAGGATGGATCCGCCCGGGTTTGATCTGGAGCGGCGGGAAACCTTCCTTCCCAAGATAGGTAATATCCGCGCCTACTTGACGCAGAGCATCGACCAGATCGCCAATGGGGCGTTCATGCATTCGCGGCACGCCGGACAGGTGGTAGTACCCTTGAGCAAGCGCCAGCACGGCCGTCAATGGACGGAAAACGGTCCCTGCGTTCCCTAAAAACAGATCTGCTTCCTTTATAGGGAAACGAAGAGGAAACTGGCCCCCCACTCCCTGCAAGCGATAATGGTCTTTACCAATCTGAAGGATGGATACACCCAGAGTGGAGAGGGCATCGAGCATACGGGCAGTATCATCGGAAGCCAGTAGGTCGCAGATATCGGTTACCCCCTCCGACAACGCGGCAAGTAACAAAATTCGATTGGAAATACTCTTTGAGCCAGGCAAGCGAACGATACCCTGAGCACGCCCGACTACCGGCAAGTCAATAAATTTCACACACTGCCTTAGGGATTGTCTTCATCGATAAACAGCCAGTTCGACGATAAAACCGGCTATTATAATTGACCTCCAATTCCGAATAAATAATAAGCACAATTGCCTCCCGGGAAGCAGATCGCGCTCGAATCCCCGATATTTCCGGGCGATTCGCATATGGAAGGATGCATCGAAAATGCCGCACTGGTTCAAAGATAATTCCCAGACCACCGGCGTTACGCCGCTGGTCCGGCTTAATCGCATCACGGACGGCGCTCCGGCAATGGTACTGGCCAAGATCGAAGGGCGTAATCCCGCTTATTCTGTAAAATGCCGTATCGGCGCGGCAATGATCGAAGATGCGGAACATCGCGGGCTGCTTTGTGCCGGAATAGAACTGGTGGAACCTACCAGCGGCAATACCGGTATCGCCCTCGCCTCTGTTGCCGCCGCGCGCGGCCTACCCTTGACATTGACCATGCCCGAAACCATGGGGCTGGAACGCCGCAAGCTGCTTCTCGCCTACGGGGCAAAACTGGTTCTGACCGAGGGCGCACGGGGCATGAAAGGTGCGGTAGCGAAGGCAGAGGAAATCGTTGCTTCCAATCCAGGCCGATACCTCCTGCTTCAGCAATTCTCCAACCCGGCCAACCCTGCTATTCACGAGCGCACCACGGGGCCGGAGATCTGGAACGATACCGACGGGGCAGTCGATATTTTTGTTGCCGGCGTGGGTACGGGAGGCACCATTACCGGTGTTTCGCGATATATAAAGGGGACGAAGAAAAAGTCCATCATCTCGGTCGCCGTTGAGCCCGCTGCCAGCCCGGTGATCACGCAACATCGGGCTGGCGAACCCCTGAAACCCGGACCTCACCGAATTCCGGGAATTGGCGCAGGGTTTATTCCTGCCAATCTGGACCTCTCCCTCGTGGATGATGTACAGCAGATCAGCAATGAAGATGCAATTCACTATGCACGTCGTCTTGCACGCGAAGAAGGCATTATCTCGGGGATTTCATGCGGAGCAGCGGTTGCAGCCGCGTTAAATTATGCGAGGCGAACGGAGAATGCCGGAAAAACTGTTGTTGTCGTTCTGCCGGATTCAGGAGAACGCTATTTGAGCTCCAACCTTTTTGAGGACATGTAGAAGGCTCAGGAATAGCCGGACCCGATAATAATAAATGGAGGAGTATTTTTCATTGAAACGAACAGCGCTGAAAATTGGCGATGTGGTATCCGAATTGCGCGCACTGCGCCTCAAATCCCTGGAAAACCGGCAGAGACGCGACAGGCCACCCAAGCTTCCTTCCCGCAAGGTGCTGGTCGGCATTGCGGATGGACTGAGAGCCGTACTGTTTCCTAACCGTCTGGGAATGCCCGATCTCACCAATGAAAGTGTCGATTATTATGTGGGCCACACGCTCGATGTAACGCTGCGGGAATTGATGGTGCAGGTGCGCCGTGAGTTGCGCTTTGCTAGCGATGCGGACGCGACAGGCAATTCTGAAAGGGAGCGGGCAGCGGGAATTACGCAAGCCTTTGCCCAAAGGCTGCCGCGTATACGCAGTTTGCTTGAAAGTGACATTCAGGCAGCCTATGAAGGAGACCCGGCTGCCCGAAGCGTGGATGAGGTTCTGGTATGCTATCCCGGAATTACCGCCATTACCTATTACAGGCTGGCGCATGAGCTGCACCGGCTGGGTGCGCCATTGATCGCCAGAATGATTTCTGAAATTGCTCATTCTTCCACCGGCATTGAAATCCATCCCGGTGCGCAAATCGGCGGATTCTTCTTCATAGACCATGGTACAGGTGTGGTCATCGGCGAGACCGCCGTCATCGGGGAACATGTGCGCCTGTACCAAGCTGTCACCCTTGGCGCCAAGCGCTTTCCCGTGGATGAGCATGGGGCGTTGGTAAAAGGCAATTTGCGTCATCCCATCGTCGAGGATGATGTCGTCATCTACGCTGGCGCGACGATCCTGGGACGCATTACCATTGGCCGAGGCTCAACCATTGGCGGGAATGTATGGCTCACCCGCAGCGTGCCTCCTGGCAGCGTCATTTCCCAGGCGCAGACACGCAACGAAGTGTTTGATGGCGGCGCCGGCATCTAGTCCCGCCTGCGGGCTACGCAAATCTGCTCCCAAAACACCTCGTCATTATCCCGGGAGGCGTGAAATATCCGGGCCCAGGCTTCGTTGCGGAAAGCTGTCGGAAAGCTGTCGAATTGCAAATGCCGAAGCACTTCGGTCCTGCCCAGCTTTCCTATCCCGGAAAAACAACTCCGCGGAGTCAGTTCCGCCATAACACGGTTTCGGTGGTTGACGCTCGCACAGGCAATATTTAGACTTGTGGAAAAAAAACAGATACAAACATCGCAATGAGTTCCTCAAGCAGGACAGTCACCCTACCCGATATCATGTGCCCAAAATGCATCAAGTGCGGGAGCGAAAGAACGCACCATTCTCGCGTGCGTCCTGGCGAGCGAACATTGGGTATGCTGTTCCTTCGACCTATACGTTGCCGGCAATGCAAGGAGCGCTTCTGGGTGAAAAATCCGAATGCCTTTCTTGCATTGGGGGGAGTGCTGTTCATCGGCGCATTGCTGATTACAACGGTCTGGCTGATCATAGAGCACAACATGGCCGATCCCTATGCGGGACCCGCCGCGAAAATTGGAACAGAAGACCCTGCTGATCCTGTTGCCCCCCAGTCCAGCAAACCGCAGAACGGCCAGGAAGCGCTTCCCGGTCCGGCACCGAGGACGCGCGGAACTCATGACGTCACCCAGTCGTCCGGGAGCATCCCTCCTTCCACTCCCGCGCGAAATCCCCTGGAGGATCATCGTTTTACCGTTCGACTCTATCAGGAGACAGCGATTAACGGAGATGTGGATTCACAGTATAAGCTCGGGCTGCTGTATCTGACGGGGAACGGCGCACTCCAGGACTTTGCCGAAGCTGCAAAATGGCTCCAATTGGCCGCAGAGCAAGGCTACGGACCCGCGCAATATGAGCTGGGCCTCATCTATCGGAATGGATACGGCCTCCCCACGGACCATGTGCAAAGCTACGTATGGTTGAATCTTGCGGCCGCCGCCGGCGTCCAGCAGGCCATGGCAGCCAGGGATGAAGTCATGCGCGCGCTAAGCAGCAAGCAACTGGCGCAGGCACAGAAGATTTCCCGCGAGTGGCTGGCGGGACGAACCGGACCGGAAAGCGGAAAAGAAGCTGACCGAGTTGAATCAGCACCTTATCGGCGTAAACCATAACTGCCAAACAACGCGCCGCTGAATAACACGTCCTTCCCTTCACCAGAACAACTGACTGCCAGGGGAGCTATCCTGCGATAAATGATTCTCGCAGTTCAATTGGCAGATCAAGGTGGAAGCACCTCATTTCATATAAATTCGTGCAACATTTCTGATGAAGAGGAAATCCTCGTGAGTGAAACCTTCGACGTTATTATCATCGGCGCCGGCACCGCAGGATTGGCCGCTCTCAGGGAAGTAAAGAAGCGAACTGACAATTTCGCCGTTATCAACGATGGTCCCTGGGGGACAGTCTGCGCGCGTGTCGGTTGCATGCCCTCCAAGGCACTGATAGAGGCCGCAAAGGCATTCCATCGCCGCACCTCCTTTGAGGAATTCGGAATCCAGGGGGCGGAGTGCCTCACGCCGGATATTGCAACTGTCCTGCGACGTGTGCGCCGGCTGCGGGATGACTTTGTGGCCAGCACGCTGAAGGCGACGGAAGTGCTGGGAGAACGAGCTATTTCCGGTCGTGCGCGCCTCCTTGAAGCAGGAAGGCTTGAGGTAAACGGGCGGGAATTGCGTGCTCGAAACATTATCATTGCCATTGGCTCCCGACCGGTTGTACCTTCTCCCTGGGTTGCACTCGACAGGCAGATCCTGACGACTGATACATTATTCGAACAAAAAACCCTTCCCGATCGGGTAGCAATCATAGGCCTGGGAGCAGTGGGCGTGGAAATGGCTCAAGCACTCGGCCGGCTGGGAATCGAGGTAACGGCATTCAGTGAAAGCGATACCATCGCCGGTCTGAGCGATCCGAAAGTGAATGCGGTTGCGGCAGAGATTCTTGCAGACGAGTTCAGGGTACATCTGGGCAAGCAGGCAGATCTCCGGGTAGCTGGTGGGGGTATGCGGGTGTCTGCCGGGACGGAGGAAACCGCGGTCGATGCTGTTCTTGCCAGTCTGGGTCGCAGGCCTAATATCGAGAATCTGGGGCTGGAGACGCTAGGCATCCAGTTGAATGAAAGAGGGCTGCCTCCTGTTGATCCCCATACCATGCAGATAGCAGACCTGCCGGTTTTCATGGCAGGTGATGCGAACGGCATGAGACCTCTGTTGCACGAGGCAGCGGACGAGGGCCACATTGCAGGAATCAATGCCACCCATCCCGCCCCCATTCGCTTTGAGCGTCGCACGCCGCTTGCGATTGTGTTTACCGATCCCGGCATAGCCACCGTCGGTAAAAAACATGTCTCTCTCCCCCGCGGAACATTGACCGGAGAGGTTCGTTTCGAACGCCAGAGCCGGGCTCGCATGGCGCAACGTAACGACGGCCTTCTGCGCATTTACGCCGAGCCGGTCAGCGGCAAGTTGCTTGGAGCTGAAATGTGCAGTCCCGATGCGGAGCATATGGCACACCTGCTGGCACTGGCGATCGACCGCTCACTCACCGTGCATGACATGCTGCGCATGCCCTTTTATCATCCCGTCCTGGAAGAAGGTCTGCGGACTGCATTACGCGAGCTCTCGAAACAACTTCCCCGCTGTCGCGAATCCGATCTTGCAGGCTGTGAGGCGTTCGGTGCACAGGCGCTGGATTGATGCAACACAGACGTTACGCCGCAGATTTGGATACTTCATCAGCATATGGCCGGACTCCGGCATGAAGTTCGAGGATACCAAAAGCGCACAAATGCAGTCAGTGCCAGAACTTAATATTTACAAAGGAAGTCTTAGCTCGGGAATAGCGGAAGGGAAAGCCTGATGAATGAATTCGCATTTGCCAGAGTGCTGCATGTGCTGGGAGTTGTGCTGTGGATCGGGGGTGTCGCCATGGTGACAGTCGTCCTGTTTCCCATTATGGCGAAAATGAAATCCGCAACCGAGCGGACGGAATTTTTCAGCCACATCGAAAACCGCTTTGCTCCCCAGGCGCGCTGGACAACACTGATCGTGGGTCTGAGCGGCTTCTACATGGCGCATGTTCTCGACGCCTGGAACCGTTTTACTGAACCCCGCTTCTGGTGGATGCATGCCATGGTTGCGGTGTGGCTGATCTTCACCTTGATGCTGTTTATAGTGGAACCCCTGGTATTCCGAAGGCAGAAGGCAAAAATGTCTCAACGCGATCCCGCAAGGACTTTCGCGCTGGCGCAGCGGATGCATAGGATATTGCTGAGTTTAAGTCTCGTTACCATTGCCGGGGCAGTGGCCGGCAGCCACGGCTGGATGATGCAGGGAGGATAGACATGAGTTATGCAGCAATAAAAATGATTCATGTCGGCAGCGTTATAATAAGCTATCTTTTGTTTTCATTGCGCAGCATCTGGATGATCCAAGGATCTGCCGACTTGAAACGGCGCTGGGTAAAAATTACGCCGCATGTGGTGGATACCGTACTGCTTGCGAGTGCTGTTGCGCTGGCTATCCGTATTCAACAGGATCCGGTACATAACTCCTGGCTCAGCGCCAAGGTCGTCGGATTGCTGCTGTATATCGGCCTGGGCATGACAGCGCTAAGATTTGGAAAAACGCGCAAAGCAAAAATATTCGCATGTGTCGCAGCCCAATTCGTATTTATTTATATCGTACTGGTTGCCCTGACAAAAAATCCCGCAGTTTTTTCCCCCATCTCGTAAGAAACTGGATCGCGGACCTTGCATTTTCCGGAAAATCTTTCAAAATGCCCTGCCAATGCTCCCGGAGCGATTGCTGTGTCTTACATAAAACGTAGTATTATTTTTATAGAACGTCCATGCTTGTCTTAATCTTCCTCTGCAAGAACCTACTCACATGCTAGTGCGTTGGCGTTGGTGGGCTTACCCTTTGGCCGCGCTTTTTGCATTGGGTGTCATCGGGGCTCTGGTTTTCGGTTTCGCAGCATTGGTGACCATCCGTGCCTTACCCTCGCTCGAGTCTTTGACAGACTATCGGCCCAAGGTACCGTTACGCGTGTATAGCGCAGAGGGCATCCTGATCGGCGAGTTTGGAGAAGAACGACGCCAGGTTGTCAAAATCGATTCCGTTCCGCTCCGACTGAAACAGGCAATTCTAGCCGCCGAAGATGACCGGTTTTATCAGCATGGCGGGGTAGACTACACTGGCATATTGCGTGCTGCTTATTCCAATTTCACCTCCGGCGGTCTGCGCCAGGGTGCCAGCACTATCACGATGCAGGTGGCACGAAATTTTTTCCTGACAAAGGAAAAAACACTGAACCGTAAATTCAGCGAAGCCTTGCTTGCATTCAAGATCGAACACAGTTTAAGCAAGGACCAGATTCTCGAACTCTACTTCAATCAGATTTATCTCGGTCAGCGTTCGTACGGTTTTGCCGCTGCCGCCCAAGTTTACTTCGGTAAAAGCCTGAACAGGATCAATCTGGCGGAAGCCGCAATGCTCGCAGGACTCCCCAAAGCGCCTTCGCGCTTCAATCCGGTCGTCAATCCGCAACGCGCGAGGGCGCGGCAAGTATATGTGCTTCGGCGCATGCGTGACCTGGGCTATATCTCGAACGAGGAGTTCGAACAAGCCGAAAAACAACCGATGCAGATCATCAGGCGGGAATCACAGGAATACGCTCTGCGGGCGGATTACGTCGCGGAAATGGCGCGCCAGGCCATGTATCAGCGCTACCACGAGGATGCATACACGAGAGGTTACAAGGTCTACACCACTATCCGTTTTCTCGACCAGGAAGCCGCCTATAATGCGGTACGCCAAGGCGTGCTGGACTATGACGACCGGCATGGTTATCGCGGTCCGGAAGCGGTCATAAAGCTGTCGGCGGGGGACTTGAAGCGGGAAGAAATACTCGAGGAAGCCTTGCAGGAAGTGACTGACAGCGATGGCATTCTTGCCGCGGTCGCCCTGGAGGCAAACCCGAAGCGGGTCAAGGCATACCGCAAAGGCGGCGAGATCATCGAAATCAAGGGTGACGGGCTCAAATTCGCGCAGAAATATCTGACTGCCAAACCTGCCGCCAACCAGCAGGTCATTCGACCGGGCTCCCTGATCCGTGTCCATAAAAACGATAAGGGCGCCTGGGAGATTACGCAACTGCCGCAGGTGGAGGCCTCGCTGGTCGCCCTTAATCCCCACGACGGGGCGATCCGCGCCATGGTGGGAGGCTTTGATTTCAACCGCAGCCAGTTCAACCACGTTACCCAGGCATGGCGCCAACCTGGCTCCAGCTTCAAGCCATTCATTTATTCCGCTTCTCTGGAAAAAGGCTTCACACCGGCGACTGTCATCAATGATGCTCCGCTTTCGTTTACGGCCGAAGAGACCGGGAGCGATCAATGGGATCCCCGAAACTTCGGGGACAGCTATGATGGCCCGGTGCGAATGCGTGAAGCGCTGGCGAGATCAAAGAATCTGGTATCCATTCGCATTCTGCAGGCAATCGACGTGCAGTACGCGCAGGATTACGTGACACGCTTCGGTTTTGATCCCAAGCAGCACCCCGCCTACCTCGCGATGGCGCTTGGCGCCGGTTCAGTCACCCCGATGCAAATGGCGGTAGGTTACGCTGTATTTGCCAATGGTGGATTTCTGATATCCCCCTATCTCATACAACGCGTAGAGGATGTCAACGGCAATATCGTGGAGCAATCGAACCCCCCGCTGGCGGGTGAAAACGCCAAGCAGATTATCGATCCACGCAATGCCTTTCTCATGTCCAGCATGATGCGGGATGTGGTGCAGCGCGGCACCGCAACCAGAGCGAAACAGTTGGGCCGTAACGACCTGGCTGGTAAAACCGGCACTACCAGTAATTATGTTGACGCCTGGTTCTGCGGATATCAGCCCGATCTGGTGGCCATTGCCTGGATCGGTTTCGATAATCCGAAATCGTTGGGAGACAATGAAACCGGCGGTCGGGCGGCACTCCCCATCTGGATGAATTATATGGACAAGGCGTTGAAAGGTGTACCGGTCGCCTCCTATTCCCCTCCAAGGGGGATCACAACCGCCAGGATTAATCCGGAAACCGGCCTGAGAGGCAACGGCGCGACGCTGGAGGAATACTTCATGGAAGAGCAACTTCCTCCTGAAGAAGAGGATCCGATAGATATCACGATCAGATCGGTGGAGGACATCATAAACGACTTTCTGTCGAACTAGAAAGGGCGCGATTCTCGCTTCCTGCCTGTTCGCCCTGTTTCAGTCCTCCTCCAGTCCTTATTTCGGCTCAGCGCTGTCTCAGCCACTCAGCGACGTCGGTGGCGTAGTACGTCAGAATGCCATCGGCGCCTGCGCGCTTGCAGGCAAGCAGGGCTTCAAGCACACAGGCCCTTTCATCCAGCCAGCCGTTTTGCCCGGCCGCTTTCAGCATCGCATACTCGCCGCTCACCTGATAAACGAAGGTGGGCGCTCCGAAGCGCTCCTTGACCCGCCGGACAATGTCGAGATAAGGCAGTCCCGGCTTGATCATGACCATATCGGCACCCTCCTCCAGATCCAGCGCCACTTCCCATAATGCTTCATCCGAGTTGGCGGGATCCATCTGGTAAGTGTATTTGTTTCCGGTACCCAGATTGGCCGACGATCCCACCGCATCGCGAAACGGCCCATAAAAACTGGAAGCATATTTTGCGGAATAAGCAAGGATACGGGTATGGATGAGGCCCTGGTTCTCCAATGCAGCGCGAATTGCGCCTATACGGCCATCCATCATATCCGACGGTGCAACCACGTCAGCGCCTGCTTGTGCATGCACCAAGGCCTGCTGGGTCAAAACGTTTACCGTTTCCTCGTTCATCACATAACCGCTGTTATCGATCAATCCATCCTGCCCATGGCTCGTGTAAGGATCGAGAGCAATGTCGGTAATAATACCCAGTTCGGGAAAACGTGCTTTCAACGCACTTACTACCCGCGGTACCAGACCCGAGGGGTTGAGCGCTTCGGAAGCGGTTTCATTTTTCAGGCCCGCGTCGATGACCGGAAAAATAGCCAGCGCCGGAATTCCCAGTTCGAGGCATTTTTCGGCACGGGATAGCAGAACGTCCAGGCTTTGCCGTACAACGCCGGGCATGGACGGAACTTTTTCCTCACGTTTTTCGCCATCCAGCACGAATACCGGATAAATCAGGTCATCCGCATGTAACTGATTCTCGCGCATCAGGCGGCGGGAAAATTCATCGCGGCGCATGCGCCGCATTCTTTTTTGGGGGAATTGACTAATGGCTGGCATGATGATTCTGCAAAAAAAGAAAAATCTGATAAAAAATAAAAAATCCGGGAACTTGTGGCTGGATTTTATATCTTACTGACAGACGTTGTTTATTTGTCTCCCGCTTTTCCTCCCTGAGCGGGTACCTTAATCCCTATTAAGGTAGTTTGCCCCCGGTTTTATTCCCCTTTAACCGGGGGTTTTTTATTTCTGGCGTTCGGTGGGTCCGACGCATTTTCCTTGTTGCTCCCCGACGCACCCGCTTCCCTGATCATACCGCTATCCGAGTCGATTCCTGACCCGAACCATGCATCAAGCAAGGCAGCCGCCTCCTCAACACCTTCTCTGTTTGTGCTGGAAAACAATTGTACGCTGCATTGTGGATAAGATTCACGTAAAAAACCCAGCACGGTTTTGAGAACTTTCTGCCCCTGCTGTCGGGTGAGTTTGTCCGATTTGGTAAGCAGCACATGCACCGCTTTCTTCGTTGGCGCAAACCAGGCAAGCATTTGCCGATCCAGCGGGGTTAAAGGATGCCGTGCATCCATGATAAGAACCATGCCGTGAAGCGATTGCCTTGTCTGAAGGTAGGTGCCAAGCAGGCGCTCCCAATGCTGACGAACTTCCGCCGGCACTTTTGCGTAGCCGTAGCCAGGCAGATCCACCAGAAATCTGTCGTTCCCCAACCGGAAAAAATTCAGATGCTGGGTGCGTCCCGGTGTTTTACTGACGAAAGCGAGGCGGTTACGGTTTGCCAGGGTGTTGATCGCACTGGACTTGCCCGCGTTCGAGCGGCCGGCAAAAGCTATCTCGACCCCAACCGGCGGGGGCAGGTCGCGCAGCTCGTTGACGGTAGTGTAAAAGGTTGCGTTCTGAAAAACGGACATATCCAGTCTACGTCCGCAGGACGCAAAAGCAGATCAATTTCCGATGGAATCTTCCGGGGAAGCCACGACCCCTCCCGAAGCTGTTTCTGAAGTCTCCCGGGCAATGGCCAGCAAACCTTGCAAAACGAGATTATCCATCACTTTCACATTCACGTTAAGCTGGGGCTGCAACTGCTGCGCTGCACCGCCGCTAAGAATGCACTCGGGCATGCGACCGAGGGTACCGGCAAGCAACGCCGCCATACGTTCGATTGCCCCCGCCATCGCGTGCACCGCGCCGCTATAGAGCGCATCTGCGGTACTGTCAGGATAATCGCAAAATTTTCCGTCCCCCGACTCCAGTGATCCAAGGTCCTCCACCAGTATCTTCTGCATCAGATCGATCCCGGGGGTTATGATTCCTCCGAGAAATTCACCTGTGTCGGAAAGCGCATCCACCGTCATGGCGGTTCCCGCATCGACTACCAGGCACCCCTGTCGCTCTAGCACCCACGCTGCCACGAGCGCCGCCCAGCGGTCGCTGCCAAGCTGGGCAGGGTTGGAGTAATAGTTGCGGACACCGCATTGATAGGGAACGGCAGTAACCCATTGCGGCTCTGCTTTCCACCGCGCCAATAGCTCTGACAGACTGGCCTTGATCCCGGCATTGGCGACATTGGATATCACTACACGGGAAGGTTCACGTAAATTCCTCCATTCCCGCTCGAGCTGCACTGTGTCGCCCTGCGCTGCGACCCCTTGCATGAGCCAGTTGCGACCATCGTGCAGTCCCCATTTCACGCGCGTGTTGCCGGAATCCACCGCCAGCAGAAGGGGGTTCATTTATGCTGTCCTGCGCAGCGATATCTCGCCGCCGCTGAAACTGCGAAGACCCAGTGACGTTTGCAGCAACAATGACCCGTTATCCGATACCCCGTGCACCCGTCCCTCCTGGCCCGACCCATCAGGTAGCTTGAGGGTGACGGCTTTGCCTTCACATACATGACGATCCACCCATTCCTCCTTGAATGGCGTAAAACCCGATTGCTCAAATTCTCTCAATACTCGAGCAATATTCAGCAACAATTCAGCCAGCAATTTATTGCGATCCGGTATTTCTCCACTGATGGAAAAAATATCCGTTGCCCCCTGGTCTATCCGCGCCTGGACGCTGTCTGACAATTTCAGGTTCATGCCTACACCGATTACAGCGACGGTGGGACCGAGCATATCGCCATGCAGTTCTATCAATATACCTGCCAGTTTACAGAAATTGAACATGACATCGTTTGGCCATTTGAGTACAGCCCCTCGTATCCCCGAAGATTCGAGCGCGCGTACTATTGCAACGCCTATGGCGAGACTCAAACCCGAAAGAAAGCTTGCACTTTGCTGAAACCGCCATAGCACGGAAAACGCGAGACCGACTCCCAGGCCAGAGTGCCATTGCCGTCCTCGCCGTCCACGCCCCTTCGTTTGCAGCTCGGCCGCTATCACATGAATGAGCCTGTCACCCAGACTCAACCGGTTGTCCGCCTCATGCAGTAAAAGGCTGTTTGTGGAATCGATCGTATCGAGTATTTCCAGATTGAACTTGTCCGCCTGATGACCGAGGTGTTCAAGAATGGCACTTCGTTCCAGCCATTGCACCTGGTCGAGCAGGCGATAGCCGCGCCCCTTGATTTTATGAATGGTCAATCCAGTTTCATCCGCGTCGCGGAGGGCGTTTGATACACTGGCGCGGGAAACTCCCAGAGCTTCGGCGATAGCCGGACCTGAATGAAATTCGTTATCGCTCAGCAGCCGGAGAATGGAAAAGGTGAGTGGATTCATGTAATCAGTGTAGTGTAAATAAATGGGACTTTGCTACGTGCATTCTCGCTCACAGCAAAAGAAATGCAGGAAGAAAGTCAGGAGGGGTACCTGGTCGAATTTGGCTCGATACGTTATTCAACTATAATGAGCGGCCGGGCAAGTACAAACGAACAGGAGAGAGCAGAACCGGCGTTCCGTTTGCCCATGAATTCCCGGAAAAGACGAGCAGGAATTCCCTTTCGAGAGGTCCAGTTTGAACGAAAAAGCTACCCCTGGCGATGTAACACCGTCCGCGTCTAATTTCATACGCAATATCATCGAAGAAGACAATCGCACCGGCAAGTGGAACGGACGGGTTGAAACGCGCTTTCCGCCCGAACCCAACGGCTACCTGCACATCGGTCACGCCAAAAGCATTTGCCTCAATTTCGGTCTGGCGCGGGACTATAACGGAATATGTCATCTGCGCTTCGATGACACCAACCCCGAAAAAGAAGAGCAGGAGTATGTCGATTCAATAATGGATGCAGTAAGATGGCTCGGCTTTGAATGGGGCGAGCACCTGCACTATGCATCGGACTATTTTGACAAGCTCTACGAGTTTGGCGAACATCTCATCAAGCAGGGTAAAGCATACGTGGACAGCCTTACTGCCGAGGAAATCCGCGCGCTGCGAGGCACGCTTACCGAAGCGGGTGAAAACAGCCCCTACCGCGACCGCTCCATCGAGGAAAATCTTGACCTGTTTCGCCGCATGAAGGCGGGTGAGTTTCCTGATGGTGCTCATGTTCTGCGCGCCAAAATCGATATGACTTCCTCCAATATCAATCTGCGCGATCCCGTGATTTACCGGATTCGCCATGTCCGCCATCACCGGACGGGTGACAAATGGTGTATTTATCCGATGTATGACTACACCCACTGTATATCCGACGCGCTGGAAAGGATCACGCACTCGCTGTGCACGCTGGAATTCGAGGATCACCGTCCCCTCTATGACTGGGTACTGGATCAATTGGCAGATGTTGTTCCATGTCATCCGCAACAGATCGAATTTGCGCGTTTGAATCTTACCTATACGGTCATGAGCAAGCGCAAGCTGATCGAGCTGGTTAGCGGGAGTTTTGTGGATGGATGGGATGACCCGCGGATGAATACGCTTGCCGGAGTGAGACGACGCGGTTATACACCGGAATCCATCCGTCTGTTTGCGGAACGCATCGGCGTCAGCAAGGCCGATTCATGGATAGACATGGGCATCCTGGAAGAATGCCTGCGCGAAGACATGAATGAGCGTACCCAGCGGCGCCTGGCTATCCTCGACCCGCTCAAGGTCGTTATCGATAACTATCCGGAGAATGCCGAGGAAGAGTGCCTTGCCCCCAATCATCCGCAAAAACCGGAATGGGGAAGCCGTATCGTACACCTGACGAAAAAGATCTACATCGAACGCAGTGACTTCATGGAGAATCCTCCCAAGGGGTATTTCCGCCTGTCACCTGGAGGCGAAGTAAGGTTGCGGTACGCCTACATCGTAAAATGCGTGGATGTTGTGAAAGGGGTCAATGGCGAAATCTTGGAAATCCATTGCACCTATGATCCGGACAGCAAGAGCGGCACCCCCGGAGCCGATAAACGCAAGGTCAAGGGCAATATTCACTGGCTTTCAGCCGCCCATGCGCAACAAGCGGAAGTACGGCTTTATGATCGCTTGTTCAGTCAGGCTCACCCTGACACAGGCGGTCGGGACTATAAAGCATTTCTGAATCCGGATTCAAAGAAGGTCCTTGCAGCCTATGTCGAGCCCGTACTCATGACAGCACAACCGGAAGAACGTTTTCAATTTGAGCGTCATGGCTATTTTGTCGCGGATCTGAAGGAAACAGAACCGGGAAGACCGGTATTCAACCGCGCGGTCACCTTGCGCGACTCGTGGGGAAAACCGGGTTGATTCCTGACAAATATGCTGGCTCCGCTGCGAGCAGATAGTGCCAATTTGTACGGCTTTGCTCCCGCCACCGGTTGAATGGGCTGCTTGTATCGAGATACCATTAAAATGGTACTTCCCTTTCTTGTTTTTTTTCGCTAGGATACTGAAAAATGACAGGCTGGCGAAAATTACTGGCCTGCGAAGCAACAAAAAATATAATTCCTGATATTCTTGTCTCTGTCACTGCCACTTCTGGTATCAATTGGCAGGTAATATATCCCTGCCCTTGCAGAATTAACTGAATGTCAGTCGTACATATTTCATTTGAGCGATTTGGAAAAGCACATGAGTCATACCCACCATATTTCTGACGGAAATTTTGAGACCGAAGTATTGCAGTCGACAGTCCCTGTACTGGTTGACTATTGGGCAGAATGGTGTGGACCGTGCAAGATGATAGCGCCCATCCTGGACGAGGTAGCCAAAGAATATGGCGACCGTCTCAAGGTTGCCAAGCTCAATATCGACGAAAACCAGGGTACCCCGCCCAAATATGGTATTCGCGGTATCCCTACCCTCATGCTCTTCAAAAACGGAAATATTGAAGCCACCAAAGTAGGGGCGTTATCGAAATCCCAGCTCACTGCTTTTATTGACAGTCACATCTAAAACTGCTAAGTTATAATTAACGCATTCCGCAAGCCCTCCGGTAGTTTCCGGTTCGATTACGTTCGCCGCTTCGAATTCTCGTTCGGCTCCATCGGTTTTCCCAACGCTTCCTGACGCTTTCTTTACGTCCCTCTTCTTCACCCACGGATTCCGTTCATGCATCTATCCGACCTCAAAAACTTCCACGTCACCGAACTGGTGGAGATGGCAATTGCCAATGAAATTGACGGCGCCAATCGGCTACGGAAACAGGATCTGATTTTCGCTTTATTGAAGAATCAGGCACGGAAAGGCGAAAGCATTTTCGGCGAAGGCACCTTGGAAGTGCTGCAGGATGGTTTCGGCTTCTTGCGTTCTCCCGACACCTCATATCTCGCCGGTCCAGATGACATTTATGTCTCACCCAGCCAGATACGGCGCTTCAACCTTCATACAGGGGACTCGATAGAGGGTGAAATAAGGACGCCCAAGGACGGGGAGCGTTATTTCGCGCTGGTCAAGGTCGATAAGGTCAATGGAGAACCCCCTGAAAACTCCAAACACAAGATACTGTTTGAAAATCTCACCCCGCTCTTTCCCACCGAGCGGCTGCAGCTCGAACGCGAGATCAAAGCCGAAGAAAACGTTACCAGCCGCATCATCGATTTGATTGCCCCCATCGGCAAAGGACAACGGGGCCTTCTGGTAGCCAGTCCCAAATCGGGCAAGACCGTTATGCTTCAGCACATCGCCCACGCCATTGCCGCCAATTACCCGGATGTGATGCTGATGGTGCTGCTGATAGACGAGCGCCCCGAAGAAGTGACCGAAATGATCCGGTCAGTAAGAGGCGAAGTGATTTCCTCCACTTTCGATGAGCCGGCTGTACGTCACGTGCAGGTGGCGGATATGGTCATCGAAAAAGCCAAACGCTTGGTGGAACACAAGAAGGACGTGGTAATCCTGCTGGATTCGATCACCCGGCTCGCGCGCGCCTATAATACAGTGGTACCTGCTTCCGGCAAGGTGCTGACGGGCGGTGTGGATGCCAACGCGCTGCAACGGCCGAAGCGTTTTTTTGGGGCGGCGCGCAATATCGAGGAGGGGGGTTCTCTCACCATTATTGCCACCGCGCTGGTCGACACCGGCTCACGCATGGACGATGTGATTTATGAGGAATTCAAGGGCACCGGCAACATGGAAATCCATCTTGACCGGCGCATGGCGGAAAAACGCATTTATCCCGCCATCAACGTCAACCGTTCCGGCACCCGCCGGGAAGAACTCCTGATCAAGCCCGATGTATTGCAGAAAATCTGGGTACTGCGCAAGCTGCTCTATCCGATGGACGACATGGAGGCAATGGAATTTCTGTTAGACAAGATCAAGGCAACGAAGAACAACGCGGATTTCTTCGATTCAATGCGGCGCGTCTAATATTACTCAGCCTAAACATTGAATGCCTCTCCGCCCCCGGAATACCTTGTTGCATCCCGTTTGCGAGTGGAGGATAATACGCGGCTTTCCCCGAAATCAGGCAGATATCGTGCGGGGAGCATTTGCAAGCTGAGGATCATTTCATGAAACCAGACATTCATCCAGATTACCAGGAAATAACCGTGACCTGCAGTTGCGGCAGCACTTTTCAAACCCGTTCCACCATGGGCAAACCCCTGCATATCGAGGTTTGCTCGGTTTGTCATCCGTTCTATACAGGTAAACAAAAAATCGTCGATACTGCTGGGCGTGTCGAGAAGTTCCGTCAGAAATACGGCAAAAAAGTGGAAAAGCAACCGGCGGCTTGATAACCGGTTACTGAACTTTGACTTTGAAAAAGGCAGCCCCTTGGCTGCCTTTTTTATTTCCCGTGGATTAAATGAGCTTTATGAGGCTCATTTTTAAATTTGCTGCCGTGCTCGACTGTACCTGCTTGCGACAGGATAACTATACCCTACGGGTGACTTATCCTGATGGCAAGCTTACTTTTTGGCCGGCAGCTCCGGCTCGCCTGCCGCATTCGCCCGTTACTGACCTGAATTTTCCCGTGCGATTGAAAGCTTCCGACCATTTACTGCGGAGAAAAAAGTCCTTGTGCCCACTTGAGATTCCAACCATCAAGGCAATCTAAGGTTTACGCATGTCGATCTGGCGCGAAACTCACCACTCACTACCGACGCCGAAAGCTACCTGCGCCTGCTCAGTAATACCTGAAAGCGCGCCCGTAGCAGAACAATCATAAAGATCATCAAGTAAGCGAATTTTTGCCGCCCCTCGTAAGCAGGATGAACTGACGGACACGAGTAAGGATTCTCTACTCGCAAAATAAGCAGGTGGCCGCTGAAATCTGCATTCATGCGTCACAGAAGTCGCTTGACTGGCTTACGGAACTTTGAGTCTGGGATCGCTTTTTGCTGCGACGGGATTGAGATGGAGCACTTCCCTGTTCATGACGCGGATAGCGCTCACAATAGTTCTTTTTATTTTCCGTCTCTTGATTTATTCGTTTGTACGGATCGGACTCTACCAAGGGCAACTTGCAGCAAAAATGAAAAGGATGGTATTGGCAGCCTTTTTTCTAAATGCAAGCGCCTCCGCAGGAGCAGATAGTGACCTTGACAATACGCTGCGCTCGCCATTGACGCTCGCTGCCTATGTTGAAGGTTACTACAGTCACGATTTCAACGAACCGGTAAATAACACTAAACCTCCCTTTCTCAGCAGCTTCAGCAAAAGCAACCAACCCGCAGTAAATCTCGCCTTCATAAAGGCATCGTACGCAACGCCCGGTATCAGAGCAAACTTTGCGCTGGCGGCAGGCACCTACATGAACGCGAACTACCGCAGAACCTGGCATTTTGGGTCATTTATACGAAAGCACATCGCCTTGAGGCTGTCCACCGAAAATAAATTCTGGCTGGAAGCTGGCGTTTTCCCTTCGCATATCGGCTTTGAAAGCGTCACAGGGAAAAACAATTGGACCCTGACAAGAAGCATGGCGGCGGAGAACACACCCTATTTCGAGTCAGGCGCCAGGATCAACTTCACTTCAGCCGATGATAAATGGTTTTTAAGCGGATTGGCGCTGAACGGCTGGCAACATATAAAACCGGTGGACGGAAACACGCTTCCCGCCTTCGGCACACAGATTACCTATAGACCTTCTCCTGAAATAACGCTCAATAGCAGCACCTTTGCTGGCAGCGACAAGCCCGACAGCCGCCGGCAAATGCGTTACTTCCATAACTTCTATGGAATTTTCAAACTGAATGAGGTGCTTGCAGCGACTGTTGGATTCGATATCGGCGTCGAACAAAAAAGCAAGCACTCGGGTAGCCTGAATATGTGGTTCACCCTACAGTCATTCTGAGGTATGTGCAAACGCCCAGAACAGCCGTTGCGGTGAGAGCAGAATATTACAATGACAAACAAGGCGTATTCATTACATCCGCAACGCCCCATGGTTTCCGGGCATGCGGTTTTTCAGCCAATTTCGATTACAACATCACTGACAACCTGCTATGGAGGCTTGAGGCCAGAACGCTGCTCAGTAATAACGATATTTTTGCTGGTAAAAACGGTACTTCCAGAGATAGCACCACTTTTTTCACTACGTCGATCATCGCCTATTTTTAGGGCAATATGCCTTCAAGCCGCGCCTTCCCCTATTCCCTCCCCTGAACTGTTCGTCCCGCTTCGGCAGGTTTTGTTTATTGGCAGAGACCGCCTCAACGAAACTCGAACTTTTGATACTTTATGCTGTGTTAAGCGTATTTGTGCTAAAGCGAACAGAATTAAGTGAGCGACAAGTAATAAAATTAATGTAGAGTTGAAAGTTCAGCCACTATGTGCCGGATATTATTACTCTTTAACGGATTTCACTATGGCCGTTTACCAGGACAGCAGCTATCTTATCCACTGCGACCATTTTGATTTTAACGTTAAGCGTGCACCTGGTACCAGCGCATCGGTAAGTGGTATCTATCGGTGCATAGGCTGCGGCCAGGAAATTGTTGTAAAGAAAGGACAGTTACTGCCGAAATACGAAGAACATATCCACGGTTTTGAACTCGGACCGCCCCGCTGGCAGCTTATCGTCTTCATCCTCTAGCTCGCGCTTTTTCCCGGCCCTTTTCGAGGATCTTCATGAGGAACTGTGGAATAAACTGAATCTGCACATCCGCCTATGAACTCCTATGCTATCCAAGCTTACGTCTCAATTCCCTTTTTTTGCAGCTCCGCCTTTGCATTCTGGCTCTTCTCCAGATCCAGTTCCATGTACTTCAACACTCCGGGGATTTTCGTAAACTGTATATCGCGATACTCGACTACCTGAACGCGATTACCCCAAGGATCGAGGAAGTCGAGGAAGCCTCCTTGGAGCAATGTCGCTCCCGCCGCTTCAGCGAGTTCGCGTACATGTGAGCGGTCATCGACCACAAGGCCGAAATGCCTCTCATCGTCCGGGCTTTGCGATCGCCCTTCCATCAATGCAATGAACTGGTCTCCCATATCGATAAAGGCAGTGCCCTGACCTCGCCCTCGTAATTTAAAGGTGAAGATGCGGCCATAAAAAGCCAGCGCTTCTTCGATATCACCGACCTCCAGCGCGACATGATTGATGCCGACCATGTGCGGTTTTGTCTTCTCGCCCATCTGTTTCCTCCTGATGGATACACGTTCTGCTGCAGGAATCGTTACTTGTCTTGTCTATTTTAGGCCTATCATTTTCTTTTTGCTTTTTCATGCCACGTTGTATCGTTTTTGATATCCCCTTCCAGCCTAAGCATTTTGCGCGACATGGAATGCTCTTAGCACTGCAGGCAAAAACACAGCACGCACCTCTGATGCTCCGCGCAAGCTTGGCTCGATAGTCCCTGTAAACCAGGACGGGTCACCCGCGAGGAAATGGCGGTGCACATCGACGAGCTCTCCATAACGTGGAGCAAGCTGCCGAATAATGGCATTGATGCGATTGAAGTTGGGCCGGGCAATGCGCGCATCAGTGGCGAGAAAATTGCGGGAGTCATCGCCGAAAGTCGGATCGTAAATTGTGCTCAGTAGAACTGGCCGTACCGGAAGCGCTTGCAGAAAAGCATCCAATTGCTGTTGGAAGCACGCGCTGCCCTCCCCTCGGTCCGCAGCAAGACCAGTGAGAAGATCGTTGCCACCTACTGTAACCAGGGCGACAGCAGCACCAGTTGCCTTGATACCTCGTGCCTGCCAGGAGAGATTGTCAACCACGCTGCCATCACGCGCACGGTGATCCAACAGTGCAGTCATCGAGGATGACTGAGACATAAGATCGCGGCCCTTGAACTCTGGAAACAGGAAATCATTGTTGCAGAGGATCAACTGCCCCGGATGGACACCATATTCGTTGTAACGTCCGCAGTCGAGAATCGAATCCCCAAATGTGAAAACAGTGAATACTTTGTTCTTCGCTGAAATCGTTCTACTCAATGCCATCGCTGCGGCTCCGACCGTGAGGGTTTGCAGAAAACGTCGGCGCATCACTCGATTTTCGTGTGACAAGAGAAGAACTGGGCGTTGGTGCGACTACTTATACACCTTGCATAATTCGTGGATAATCGGTAATAATGCCATCTACTTCCAGTTGCCGGCATTCATCATGCTCCTTTCGCGTTATCGGACCGTAAACAAAATTGCGGAACCCTTTCAATGCCGCCTGTTTCAACAAAACACCATCCAGCACGTTGTAATCCCAAACCAGATGGTTGATCCTGGCGTTGCCATCACAATCGAAATCAGCCAACAGGGAATCCAGAGTTTGTGGCCGGTGCGCGACCAACAGGCCGCAATCGAGCTTTAATGATGACGCGCAGGTTGCAATCAGATCATGCCGGAAGGAGCTGACGATAATACGATGGCCGGCTTGATACTTTTCCAGAACACCGAATACCGTTGACAATTGATGTGGGGTTTTGAGTTCGACATTCCAGAGTATGTCGGGAAAATGCGCGAGCGCCTCATCCAGGGTAGGTATTTTGTGCCCCAACACACCTTCGATTTCGCGATGGACAAGATCAGACACTGCCTGTCCGGTTGCCATTACCCGATCATGAACCAGCACCGGCACACCATCCCGGCTCATGCGCACATCCGTCTCGATACCATTTACCCCTGCCATTATCGCTGCTTCAAAAGCCTCGAGCGTATTTTCCGGAGCTGTCGCGTGATAACCACGATGCGCCAGTATCAGCATATTCAATGTCTTCCCAGGCTCGCATCTATGAATTTACCCAAAGCCTTGGCCCAGTCTTCCCTCGTGTAAATGAAGCCCTCATTGTGACCGCCCTGCAGCTCGATGAATCGCTTCGGATTGCGTGCTGCCTCGTACAGGGCCTGCCCTTGCTTGAACGGCACAATTTCATCCTGAGGACTGTGCGCGACGAATACGGGACAACTGACATCCTTCAAATGCTCGAGAGTGTTGTATTTGAAACGGGAAAGCCGCCGGATGGGAAGATAGGGATACAGTTGCGCTCCCATGTCAGGCACCGAGGTAAACACGGAAGCCAGAACCAGGACGCCGGGAATTTCGCGGGCCGCCAGCCAGGAAGCGATTGCACCGCCTAAAGATTCCCCGAACAACACAACATCGGCAGGCGGGATTGCCTTTTTTTCGGTTATGTACCGCCATGCAGCAACAGCATCCCGGTACGTCCCCTGCTCTGTCGGTTTGCCGCTACTTTCGCCGTAGCCGCGATAATCGAAAATGAAGGTGTTATATCCAAGGCGGTGAAACATCGACAAATAGTCGATCCGTTGGGAAATGTTCCCGGCATTCCCGTGAAAAAACAGGATAGTCGCTTTCGCATGAGATGCCGGGACAAACCACCCATGCAGCCTTTCGCCATCCGCAGTCTCCAGTTCGACAGACTCATACGCGAGGCCTGAGTCAGCTGGAGTCCCGGTGATGCCACGTCCGATTTCAGGATAGTAAACAAGGCTGGGCTGGGCGAAGAATATCACCGCCGCGAAAACGACATAGATGAGTGCAGCCATGATGGCCAAGCTGAGCAGCATGCGCATGGATCATTTAATCCGCAGTTAATCACCGAAGCCGACAGCTATAATAGCGATTTTTCAGTCAACAGTAACAGGAACAAGAATGAATCTTGACAGAGTCAGCTCCGGCCGCGACGTGCCGAACGATTTCAATGTCATCATAGAAATACCCATGAACGCCGACCCCATCAAATACGAGGTGGATAAGGAAACAGGTGCAATGTTCGTTGATCGCTTCATGTCGACATGCATGCACTATCCCTGTAATTACGGTTATATCCCGCACACCCTCTCGGAAGATGGGGATCCGGTGGATGTTCTGGTGATTTCACCGGTTCCACTCATCTCGGGAGTGGTGGTACGGTGTCGGCCCCTGGGTATGCTTCAAATGACCGATGAGGCGGGCGGAGATGCGAAGGTTCTGGCGGTGCCAATCGACAAGCTGTGCGCCCTCTATCGTGCGGTGAAATCTCACGCCGACTTGTCTGAACTGACACGCTCACAGATTGCCCATTTTTTCGAACACTACAAGGACCTGGAACCCGGCAAATGGGTGAAGATAACCGGATGGGCAGGGGTAACGGAAGCCGCAGTGGAAATTACGAGCGGAGTGAACCGCTATAACGCGGCTGCGAAAAAGCCAATGTTTTAAAGGCCAATGTCAATGTTTCAAAGCTTGGCCGCGCACCGGCAAACAGCGGGCTGCATGAAAAAATGAGTTGGCTCGAACGTATCGTATTGAAGGGTGAGATTGTCACCCTGGAACCGCTTATACCTGATCACGTCGAGCCTTTGCGATGTGCGGTCAGGGATGGAGAGTTCTGGAAGCTCTGGTTTGCAAACGTGCCCTCGCCCGAGCAGATGGAAAACTATGTGATCACTGCCATCGAAAATGCTGAAAAAGGAAACATCGCATTTGCAGTAAGACTGAATGCGACAGATGGAATAGTGGGCACGACCCGTTTCTATAACGTGGATGAAGCGAACAGGCGTCCAATGCTCGGCTACACCTGGTATGCGAAATCAGTCTGTAAAACAGGGGTGAACACGGAAAGCAAGCTGTTATTGCTCCAGCATGTCTTTGAGAAAAAGAAAGCGATAGCGGTAGAGTTCAGAACACATTTTTTCAACCAGGTTTCGAGGAGCGCCATTGAACGCCTGGGTGCGAAACAAGATGGGATATTGCGCAACCACCAGATCATGCGCGATGGTTCCATTCGCGATACCGTCGTTTATTCAATCCTCCAGCATGAATGGCCGTCAGTGAAGAACAACCTGCTGAACAAACTCTCGTCCAGCCAGGGGAATGTCGCGCCCGAATAATATATTGCATTATTATTAGATATATCGCAGGCTCCGGTCTTCCAGTAGGAACTTCAAAAGCGGGCAAGCCCTCCAAGCTTAGGGCGGCCCAATCGCATATCAGTCGCCATCGCCATCGAGGAATACAAAATGGGGAGCGGCATGAATCGACGAAAACTGCTAGGATTGCTTGGGATAACCGGAATCGGCATGGCAGGACGATATTCATCCATCCATGCCGGAAGTGAGGAGGTCGCCCGTAAAATGATTTCGTGCGTGGTAACACCCCAGCAAACGGAAGGTCCTTATTTCGTCGATGAGCGCCTGCACCGTTCAGACATTCGATCCGATCCTTCCGATGGCTCGGTAAAGGACGGCCTTCCGCTTGCACTCGAAATGCGCGTTTTCACAGTGGGCAACGAGGGTACGGACAGGTGCCTGCCGCTTGCCAAGGCCATAGTCGACATCTGGCATTGCGATGCGCAGGGAATCTATTCTGATGTCGAGGACAGGAATTTCAATACAGTAGGAAAGAAGTTCCTGCGCGGCTATCAGGTAACGGACAGGAACGGCAGCGTGCGTTTTATCAGCATTTATCCAGGGTGGTACCCTGGCAGAACTGTTCATATTCATTTCAAGATACGTACCGATCCCGGTTATGCGCGCGGCCGCGAATTTACATCGCAACTCTACTTCGATGATGCGATTACCGATAAGGTGCACGCACAACCCCCCTATGCCGGGTATGCGAGAAAGGGTTCATACCAGCAGAGGACCCGGAATGAAGATGACAGCATCTATCTCAAGGGTGGAAGGCAGTTGATGCTCAAGCTTACCGAAGCAGAAATGGGCTATGCGACTGCATTCGATGTGGGGCTGGAAGCGGAGAAAAGAGATTGAAGAAGCCACGGATGGGTCAGGACCCTATACCCTTGTTGGAAAGGGAATCATACGCTCAGACCAGCTTGAACTCCGACTCCTGACGTCGCGCCCGCTGACCCAGCGATGTCTGGATCGCATCATCCACTGTTTCCAGAAAAACGAACTCCAATGTGGAACGCGTTGTTTCAGGCACCTCGCGCAGGTCTTTCTCGTTGCGCGCAGGCAGCAGCACCCTGTGCAGGCCCGCGCGCTGGGCGGCAAGCACCTTCTCCTTGATACCCCCCACCGGCAGCACCATCCCTCGCAGACTGATCTCTCCCGTCATCGCCACGTCGCGATGTACTGGGCGGCTGGTAAAAAGCGAAGCCAGCGCTATAAACATCGCCACGCCCGCACTGGGACCATCTTTAGGGATAGCGCCTGCCGGCACGTGCACGTGCACGTCGATGCCTTCAAACAAGGATGCGGGGATGTGAAGACTGTCTGCCCGGCCTTTCAACAACGTAAGCGCCGCCTGGGCACTTTCCTTCATCACACCGCCAAGCTGCCCGGTCAAAATAAGCTGTCCACGCCCGCTCACCCGCGTTGCCTCGATAAAAAGAATGTCACCGCCTACGGGTGTCCAGGCAAGGCCAGTCGCAACCCCCGGCAGACTGGTGAGCAGCCCGGTCTCGTGCTCGAATTTGGCAGATCCGAGAATAGCATCCAGGTCTGCGGCATCCACGCGCACCTTGACCTGGGCATCCGAGGCAACCCGCATGGCTGCATGCCGCATGACCCGCCCGATCTCCCGTTCGAGTTGCCGTACTCCCGCCTCACGGGTGTAATTGGCGATGATGCCATCGAGCGCTTCCACCGTTATCTCGCACTGATCCTCGTTCAGGCCATTGGCCTCACGTTGACGGCTTACGAGATAACGCTGTGCGATCTGAAGCTTCTCCTCCCGGGTGTAGCCGGGGAGGTCAATAATCTCCATCCGGTCGCGCACCGGAGGCGGCACGTTGTCAATAACATTCGCCGTGGCGATGAAAACAACACGACTTAAATCGAAGGGCACTCCCAAGTAGTTGTCCCGGAACGTGGAATTCTGCTCGGGATCCAACACCTCAAGCAGAGCTGCCGATGGGTCGCCATGGAGGCTGGCTGACATCTTATCCACCTCATCGAGCATCATCACGCAGTTTCGTGCGCCAGCCTTGCGCAGGCTCTGCACAATGTTGCCCGGCATGGCGCCAATGTAGGTGCGACGATGACCTCGCATTTCCGCCTCGTCATGCACGCCTCCCAACGACACGCGCACGAACGGGCGTTGCAATGCCCGCGCGATGCTCTGGCCGAGGGAGGTCTTGCCCACTCCCGGTGGTCCGACAAAGCACAAGATAGGTGCACGCCCCTGCGGCTTCAACTTCTGAACGGCCAGGAATTCAATAATACGCTGCTTGACGCGCTCGAGCCCAAAATGATCGTCCTCTAGAATCTGCCGTGCGGCATCGAGGTCGATGGGCGCCTCCTCCGGGAGCTTCCAGGGCAGTTCCGTCATCCATTCAAGGTAAGTGTGCAGCATTGAATATTCACTGGAAGCTGCAGGCATGCGCTTTAAGCGCTGCAATTCCTTTCTGGCCTGGGCCTCGATCTCTTCCGGCATGCCGGCCTCGGCGATCGCTTCATCCAGCTTCTCTATTTCCTCGTCGTCCCCCTCCGTCTCACCGAGTTCTTTCTGGATTGTCTTCAATTGCTCACGCAATAGAAACTTGCGCTCACGGTCTTCCAGGTGCTCTTTCGTACGCTCACCAATCTCCTGGGATAGTCTCAGCACCTCGATGCGGCGCGACAAAATCTGAAGTACCTTGCGTAGCCGCTCCTCCGTACTGACCGTTTCTAGCAGCATCTGCTTCTCCGCAACTTCGGTATCGAGCAGACTCGCGGCGATATCAGCCAGATGCGAGGGTGCGCGGGTAGCTTGTAACGCATGCGCCAGTTCGGCCGGTACGCCCGGCAGCAGAGAGAGTATCTCCACTGTACGCTCCCGCAACTGCATCGCAAGAGCCTCAGCTTCCGTCGATACCTCGTCGGGTTCCGTAATAAGCCGCACACGAGCGGCGAGAAATGGATAGTCCTCGATCATTTCTTCGATGGAAAAACGGCCCAACCCCTGGCAGACGGCATGCCGTAACCCGTCAGATGAGGCAAGATGCCGGACAACGTTCACCACGGTGCCTACATTAAACAGCGCATCCTGCCCCGGCTCATCCACGGCAGGATCTTTCTGCAGGATGATGCCCAGCGGTCGTTTAGGATCGAGCGCATGCTCCAGCGCGGCAATGGATCTGGCGCGACCTACAGTAATTGCAGTCAGAACATGCGGAAATAGCACTACATTGCGCATGGGTATGAGGGCAATTACGTCCTGAGGCAATTCCGGCTTGGCTACGATAAGCTCTCCCATGGCGGTCTCTCTGTAGAAACGTTCGAGGAATCGGCTGAGCAATCCGTGTAGTTCTCCGGCTCAGACGCGGTCAATAGCTTTGGCGATTTGGCTACAGTACCACAGCAAAGACATTTATTCTCTTTAGTCTAGCATCGGACGGCCGAGGGTCAACTTCTTATGCCCGTTGGTGAACTGCCGTCGGTATCTTCACCCGGCATGTTTCCTGCCAAGTGGGGGAAAAAGCGGGGGAAATTGTAAGTGGCTTTCAGGAGGCAAATATGCTGGACCAGATCACTCAAACATTGACGGGAAGAACACATGGCAAGATAGAATCACCGCAGGAGCATCGGGAGATGTTCCGATGTATTGCCTTTTCCCAACCGATAACCCATATTGCTGCTGGGACAATCAAATGAACAGATACTTAGTCCAGCTCGACTTCATCTCCTTTATAAAATTCAACTCGTTGTCGTTCTGTTGCGCCAATACGCTCTTTTCTCCTTTCAACGCACTTTTCACTTTCGAAAGCAGTGGGATCGGTAGAGCGCTGCTCGCTCTCTTTTTAGCTCCGTTCGCCGGCCTGCTTCTGGGTGCAGTCTTTGGTATTCTTGCATATCCGCTTTACCGGTTTCTGACCTCCCGTAGCGAGTTTCTGGCTGCTTTGTCAGGCAGATTTCAGGAAATATCGGACGAAACTCCGGAGGAATCTCTTCCTGACAAATAGCGTTTACAACATTCCTCGCCTGCGTTCTGCCTTTCGCAGCGCCAAGGGATGAACCTTACCCATACGATCTTTTCCGATAGGAGTCTTCATTGAAAATCAAAGCCACCGTTGAAGAAGTATTGTCCCGCATTCCCGGTCCGGTAACCGTGGAATGGCCAATGGGAGAACGTTTTGCCGTTGCGCTGGCGCATGGGACCATGTCCGTCGAGTATTACGCTCCCATCGGGCATGATCCGCAAACGCCGCACGAGCAGGATGAAGTCTATTTCGTCCATCGAGGAACGGGTGATCTGATGATTGAAGGGGAGCGTTATCCATTCAAAGAGGGTGACTGTCTTTTTGTACCCGCCAAAGTTGAGCACCGGTTCGAGAATTTCTCGAGCGATTTCGGAACCTGGGTGGTATTCTGGGGACCCAAAGGAGGAGAGAAAGGTGTTGACCTCCCCTGAAGAACTTTCCTGACCGAACGTCTCGCCAACGTTTGACCGACTACACCGATACAGTGGGAGTATCAAATCATGAAAAATCTTCCCATGAATCAACTCGGCCCGCATGAACTTACACCGGGCATCGTAGATTTTGGAATACTGCTGCCCTGGGTCTCGGCCGCCAACGGGAACCGCCTGTGGATAAAGCTCATTCATGAGCGCGACCAGTTCATTCAGGGAATTCAACCGCTGGCCTTCGAACTGGGGCATGGCGTAAATGGCGAGTACGGCGACATGTGGTCAGGCAAGGTTGATTTCAACACTATCCGGGATGTGCAGCCAAGTTCGCATTTCGGTTTACCGGCCGATACGTCTATCGCTTTGAGCTGCACAATCCGAATGTGGGCGTACTCGACTGGATCATCGATCCTTTTGCCCGCGAATACGCTACGGGGAAGTTATCGGCTTTTACGCTTGGCTTTGTTCCTTACGTCTGGAGTACCGAGGAGAACGCCTGGAAAACGCCTGCGGTGCAAGACCTGATTCTGTATGAACTGAATCTGGCGGAATTCGGCGGCAGCCTGCAAGGAGCGATCGATCGGCTGGCCTATCTGGCTGACCTGGGCGTAAATGCTATATCTGTCATGCCTGTCAGCAATGTCTCGCTCGATGTTGATTGGGGCTACCTGCCCATCGGCTATTTCGGAGTGGATGAACGTTTTGGCCGCAGGGACGATTTCCAGCGTTTCGTCGATGCAGCGCATCAGCATGGACTGGCGGTCATTGCTGACGTCGTATATGGACATGCCTCGGCTGATTTCCCTTACGCCGATCTCTACCACAGGCTCCAGTATGACGAAAATCCTTTCATGGGCCCGTTCGCCAAGGACTATTTCGGCATCAGCACCGATTTCAACCGCGCCTTGACCCGCGACTTTTTCTATAGCGTGAACACACACTGGCTGAATACCTATCATATTGACGGCTTCCGCTATGACTGCGTGCCAAACTACTGGGACGGCGCTATGGGGGTTGGCTATGCCAACCTGGTGTTCAATACCTATGAGTATGTAAAAACCACGATCAGTCTTACCCGGTTCCATGCGTCGGATAGCGTCAGACTCGTTCAAATCGCGGAGCAACTGGAGGCACCCGAAGAAATTCTGGAAAAAACCTACAGCAATGCCACCTGGCAGAACAACACCTTTGGCGCAGCCACAGCCTGTGTTCACGGCGCTGCCGGTGCAATAGAAAATTTCGGACATCGACTTGGAGCGCTCGGCTATATCGAATACGCCAGCCAGAACGGAGAAGCCTTGCCCAAAGCACCGCTCCAGTACATCGAGAATCATGACCATAGCCGTTTTTTATGTGAGTTTGGCCTGGATCAACGCGATTGGAATCCCCTATTCATGGAGGGGAGCCGCGCCAACTGGTACCGTCTCCAGCCCTATCTTATCGCGTTGCTTACTGCCAAGGGCCTTCCCATGTTATGGCAGGGCCAGGAATTCGGAGAGAACTATTTCATTCCGGAGGGTGGCTTGGGGCGCGTGTTGCTGTTGCGGCCGTTGCGCTGGGATTATTTCTATGACACGCCGGGGAAAAACCTGGTGACACTGACACGTAATCTGGTAAGCCTGCGAAAGAATTGCCCTGAATTGCGCCATGGCTCTCATTACTTTTATAGCGATTACGAGCGCTATCTGTCGCGCGGGATACTGCTTTTCCACCGGAAGACTGACGATGCAATGAGTCTCATTGCGTTGAATTTCACGGATGCAGAGCAGGCCGTTCCCTTACGGTTCTCTCGAACAGGCAGCTACAGGGAGCAACTGCATGGGCAGGATAATTTTGTCGCAACGGAAGGAGAAGAGCGCTGGCTAAGCGTCCCCTCCAACTACGGCCGCTTCTGGCGAAGCGCGTGAAGGTTTGATTCGAGGCGGATCCTGGGATGACGTACATTGTTGGCAGAGACAGGGTAGGCGGAAACAAAGCGTAACTAGCGATTGATGGATTACGGTTACCGCCTTCACCGCATCCTACCGTAAACATCCTGCGCTAAACAATTTTGATCATGCAGGCTCTGAATCATCATCAGAAGCCCGCGCGGTGCAATGCCATTCGCTTACCAGCGTCATTTCTGCAGATAGAAAACAAATATTGGCACTACCGGCTTCAAGGGTATAGAATTCCTTTTCCCCTTTTTCTTATGCCATGAACAAAATCATGCACAGCCATCATACCCATTTCGTCATGCTCATGCTGTTCGTCAGCATGATGACAAATGCCTTGAGCTGGGCATTTAATGGGGAAGTCTTTGCGCATGAGCTTGACCATGCGCATCACGTTCTGTCTCTGGATCCGGCGGCTCACCTCGAAGCCCATCAGCATGCCCTGCGTGACGACAAAGGTCATCTGGATGCCGCGACACATTTGTGCCTGCACGCAGCCGGGCAATATCAGCCTTTTTTCCTGACAGCACCCCTCATGGTGGCAGCTTCTACTGCTGAGGAAGTCATAACAGGATTCATCACCGTCACTATCCCCGAATCCATCCCCGATTCACCTCTTCACCCTCCCCGCAGAATCTCTTAAGCCAGGTCGCCGGGCAGCCCGAGCGTCTCATTGGTCCAAACTCGAAACCTGTTAGCCCTGAATTAACGCAAGCGCCTTCTGGTTTATCCGGCAAGGTTTTCGCAGGGTAAATAGTTTCTATATTGCACCCTGAACCCTCGGGCATACCTGTTCCGGGTACCCCTTTTACCTTGAGAACGGTCGACCCCCCATAAGGCTGTCTTGAGCATCCGTTGCATCCGTTTGGCCCCTGTTCAGTCCCTGCTCGACCCTTGGAGCGAGTCCTGAACAAATTCGACCTTTCTATCTTGGCCAGGATGTCCTGAGCCTGCCGAAGGGCTCAGGGCTCAGGGTGAACAGGAGGCTAAGGACTCGGGGCGAAACCACTATTTATGTAATCAACTACAGGTTATGCGTTTCCCTTGATTACTCGCGGAGAAATCTCCATGAATTTTCATGTGTTGTTCATCATCAGGCAGTATGCGCGTGTGGGAGTCATGCTTGTCCTTGCGATGACTTGCTTGCCGTCGGCAGGTGCTGACAGCTCTTTTAGGGGCATGCGTGCGGTTGAGGGCACGCGCTTTCCCAATGCTGCTGGTCCTGAAGTCAAGAGCAATCTCACCCTGCGGGATGCGGTGCGGCTCACACTTCAGCACAACCCCGAACTGGCCTCCTTCGATAAGGAGATGCGCGCCTTGGAGGGTGTTACGTTGCAGGCCGGATTGTTGCGCAACCCTCAGTTGTCGGTGGACGTCGACAATGCCGGAAACATGGGGAACGAAAACGGACAAAGAGCCATCAAGCAAAATGTCGAGCAGCAGGATTTGATCATTCGCATCAGCCAATTGATCGAGTTGGGAGGAAAACGTGCGGCGCGGGTAAATGCTGCGTCGCTCGGGCAAGCACTTGCGGGCAAGGACTTCGAAACCAAACGGCTCGAACTCGTCGCACGGGTAGCGAACGTATTTACAGAGGTGCTGGCGGGACAGGAGCAGTTGCGGCTGGCCGAGGAGAGCCAGCGGCTGGCTCAGCGGGTGGTGGATACTGTCAGGCGCCGGGTGCAGGCGGGAAAAGTGCCGCCGATAGAAGAGACTAAAGTGGGAGTAGCATTTTCCACGACGCGAATTGCTCTGGGACAGGCACAACGCGAACTGGCCGCCGCGCGCAAACGCCTTGCGCTGCTATGGGGTGACAGTTCGCCTCAGTTTGGGGAAGCGCTAGGAGTTCTGGAATCGATGGTCGTCCTGCCCGATTTAGCCGCATTGACCGAGCGAGTCTTATCGAACCCCATGGCGGATCGCGCCAGAAAAGGCATAGAACATCGCAAGGCGCTGCTCGAAGTGGAGCAATCCCGCCGCATTCCCGATATCACCCTTGCGGGCGGCATGATCAAACATTGGGAATCAGGGGGAACGACTGCAATCGTAGGTGTCTCCATGCCGCTGCAATTATTCGACCGGAATCAGGGAAACCTGCGGGAAGCCTATCAACGCCTGGATAAGGCACAGGATGAGCAAGCCGCGACAGACCTGCGCCTCAAGGCAGAGCTGGTACAAGCCTACGAATCGTTGGCAGCAGTCGAAAACGAGATATCGATATTGCGCGGGGAGATATTGCCTGCGGCCCGAAGTGCTTTCGATGTGACGAACAAGGGTTATGAGTTCGGCAAATTCGGCTTTCTTGAAGTGCTCGACGCCCAGCGCACCTTGTTTCAGAACCAGATTCTGTATGTGCGTGCGCTCGCCAACTACCATCGCCTTGTCAATGAAATCGAACGTTTGATTGCAGCGCCCCTCGATGGTGTTGCCAGACAGGACACCGATGAACCAGCCTCTTCCGATTTTACGGATGATAAGGAGTAGAAGTGAATAACAGGAAGAAACTGATTTCGATCCTTTCCGTAATCGCCGTAGGTATTGCACTCGGCGGGTTGATACTCAGCTCCGACAAGACTTCGCAATCCATCTCCGGGGATTCCGCAGCTCATCCCGCTCATGAAGCACCTGCGGTCGAGGGCAAGGCATCATCGAACTATCGGGAGGGGCCCAAAGGCGGAAAGCTTTTTACCGAAGGTGGAACAGACGGCTTTGGCCTGGAGGTGACTATTTTTGAGACCAACGTACCGCCGCGCTTCAGGCTCTATCTATATGAAAAGAGCAAGCCCCTTCCGCCCGCCGCTGCCAAAGTCACCATGACGTTGTCCCGCCTTGGGGCACCTGCGCAGATATTCAGGTTCACGCCAGAGGCTGATTATCTGGTAAGCGATCAGATAGTGAAAGAACCTCATTCGTTTAATGCCGCGATTGCTGTCGAATGGAAAGGCAGAACGATGCATTGGGAGTATAGCCAGGTCGAGGCCAGGGTGGAAATGCCGGACGAGATGCTGAAAGGCGCCGGTATCGAAATACGCACGGCTGGCCCGGCAATCATCAAACCCCTGCTCAAGCTGCCTGGGGAGATCATCTTCAATGAGCATACCATCGTGCAAGTGGTACCCCGCCTCCCGGGAATAGTCACCGCGGTGAAGCGTCACCACGGCCAGCAGGTGCAGAAAGGAGAGATTCTTGTGGTGATAGAGAGTCAGATGCTGGCTGAACTGCGTAGCCAGTACCGGGTAGCCAAGAAGCGGCTCGGTCTGGCACAAACGACCTATGAGCGCGAACGGCAGCTGTGGGAAGAAAAAATCTCCGCCAAGCAGGACTACCTCGTGGCCCAGGAACTGCTGAATGAGGCCGAGATTGCATTGGACCTGGCTGCAGTCAAGCTGCAGTCGCTTGGAGTGCAGCCGGAAGCGGCGCCTTCTTCCGGCAATCTGGCCAGCTATGAAGTCCGTGCCCCGATATCCGGGCTCATCATTGACAAGACTGTCGCCCTCGGCCAGACGCTGAAGGAAGATGAACATATTTTTGTTATTGCCGATGTTTCGACAGTGTGGGCTGGCATCACGGTTTATCCAAAAGACCTGGATGTAGTCAAGGTCGGGCAAAAAGCGACCGTCAGGGCAACGGCGTCGGATCTGGAGGGGGAAGGCGTTGTTATCTACATCACCACTCTGATCGGCGGCCAGACCCGTACGGCCACGGCGCGGCTCGCCCTGCAAAACAAGGAGGGAAAATGGCGTCCCGGGATGTTTGTAACTGCCGAAATGGTGGCCGCAGAAATTCCCGTACCGGTTGCCGTATCTGCCGACGCGCTCCAGACACTCCATGACTCGACTGTGGTATTCGGGCGTTATGGTGAATATTTCGAAGCGCGGCCGCTGGAGCTGGGACGTAGCGACAGCAAGACGATCGAGGTTCTCGATGGCTTGAAGGCAGGAGAACAATACGCGGCAGGCAACAGCTTTGCAATCAAAGCCGAGCTGGGTAAATCGGGGGCTACCCATGAACACTAGATCCGGGTCAGGCAGGTCAAGTAAGGGCTCCATCCCTCTTGATCAAATAGATCAGTTTCACCGGCATCATGATTGAGCGCATCCTCGAACTCTCCATTCAGCGGCGCGTGCTGGTTCTGATGGCCGTGCTGACGATGGGCGCCGTGGGAATCCATAGCTACCAGAAGCTCCCCATCGACGCCGTCCCCGATATAACCAACGTGCAGGTACAGATCAATACACGGGCAACGGGATATACACCGATCGAGGTTGAACAACGCGTCACTTTCCCGATCGAGATGATCATGGCGGGACTCCCCAACATCGCATACACCCGCTCGCTTTCCCGGTACGGTCTCTCACAGGTTACGGTTATTTTTGAGGATGGCACGGATATCTACCTCGCCCGCCAGTTGATCGACCAGAGGTTGCAGGAAGCAAAAGAGCGTTTGCCGCTCGATGTGGAAACGACCATGGGGCCGATCTCGACCGGCTTGGGCGAGATTTTCATGTGGTCTGTCAATGCTAAAGAGGGTGCGCGAAAGCCTGACGGGTCGCCATACAGCATCATCGACCTGCGGGAAATCCAGGATTGGATCATCCGGCCGCAGCTGCGCATGGTACCGGGTGTTACGGAAATAAACGCTGTCGGAGGTTTCATCAAGCAATTCCATGTCGCACCCTACCCCGAAAAGCTGATCTCCTTCGGATTGACACTGAATGACGTCATCGTCGCACTGCGCCTCAATAACCTCAATGTCGGCGCCGGATATATCGAGAAAAGCGGCGAACAGTACCTGGTGCGAGTGCCGGGACAGGTGGCAAACCTGGAAGAGATCGCCAATATCACCCTGGGCTCCCGCTTGGGGATACCCATACGCATCAAGGACGTGGCCGATGTGCTGATAGGACGGGAATTGCGCACGGGTGCCGCGACCCAGAATGGACAGGAGACTGTGCTCGGCACAGCCCACATGCTGATCGGGGAAAACAGTCGTGTCGTTTCCCAGGCCGTCGCAAAAAAACTTGCCGAAATCAACCGGAATCTGCCGAAAGGTGTCGAAGCGATCGCCGTCTATGATCGGACGACGCTTGTGGACAAGACGATCAGGACCGTTGCCACCAACCTGCTCGAAGGCGCGATACTGGTCATCGTCGTGCTGTTCCTTTTCCTTGGGAACCTGCGTGCGGCCGTCATCACTTCGCTCGTGATTCCCCTCTCGATGCTGTTCACCTTTACCGGAATGGTAGCCAATGAGGTCAGCGCCAATCTGATGAGCCTGGGGGCACTCGATTTCGGTCTCATCGTGGACGGCGCCATTGTCATCGTGGAAAACAGCATGCGCCGGCTGGCTCATGAGCAGACGCGGCTGAGACGGGAACTCTCATTGAACGAGCGTCTCGCGGTGGTATTCGAGGCGACCAGGGAAGCGCGGCGTGTGCTCATTTATGGCGAGCTCATCATCATGGTGGTTTATCTTCCCGTCTTCACGCTTTCGGGGGTGGAAGGGAAGATGTTCCACCCAATGGCCTCTACGGTACTAACCGCCCTGCTGGGAGCAATGATTCTTTCCATAACGTTTATCCCGGCGGCGATTGCACTCTTTCTGACTGGAAAGGTGACAGAAAAGGAAAGCGCGGTGGTTGCGTGGGCGAAGAAAGTCTATCTGCCGGTTCTCGACGCTGTAATGAGAAACCGGGGCCTCACTGTCACCACCGCCGTTGTGATTGTTGCATTGAGCGGCCTGCTGACCACAAAAATGGGTACGGAGTTCGTACCCAATCTCAATGAGGGAGATATCGCGCTGCACGCAATCCGCATTCCCGGTACCAGCCTGACCACGGCAATCGAGATGCAGCATGAAGTGGAGGAGACGATCAAGGCATTTCCCGAGGTGGAGCGTGTTTTCACCAAGATCGGGACTCCCGAGATCGCAACCGACCCCATGCCACCGAACGTGGCGGACATCTTCGTCATACTGAAACCCCAGTCGCAATGGCGGAAACAATATTCCACGAAGGCAGATCTTATTGTTGCACTGGAGCAGGCGGTAGGCCAGGTACCGGGCAACAATTATGAATTTACCCAGCCCATCCAGATGCGATTCAACGAGTTGCTGTCCGGTGTGCGAGCGGACGTCGCGGTAAAGGTATTCGGTGACGACATGGACACGCTGTTCAGGGTGGCAGACCAGATCGAGCATCTGCTCGAAACTGTTCCCGGCGCGGCGGATGTAAAAACCGAACAGCTTACCGGCTTGCCGGTGCTGACCGTTCAGCCTGACCGTGTAAAGCTTGCCCGTTACGGATTGAATGTCGCGGATATACAGGATGCAGTAGCGGTTGCCGTTGGTGGAAAAAACGCCGGAACGATTTTCGAGGGCGACCGCCGCTTCGAGTTGCAGGTGCGGCTCCCGGAACAGTTGCGGGCCGATCCTGATGCACTCAGGCGATTGCCCATCGGTATTCCCATGCAAGGACCGTCGACCGGAAATCCGCAGAGCCAGACATCAACTGGAGGTCCGCAAAGTCAGGCATCAACCGGGGGCCTGCAAAGCCAAGCATCCATCGGCATGACCACCTACGTTACCCTCGGCGAAGTCGCCACTATCGAAGTTCTCCAGGGACCCAACCAGGTGAGCCGGGAAAACGGCAAGCGCCGGGCTGTCGTTACAGCAAATGTACGAGGGAGGGATCTTGGTTCCTTTGTCGAAGAAGCGGAAGCATTGGTGGTGGAGCAAGTGCCGATTCCTTCCGGATACTGGCTCACGTGGGGTGGACAGTTCGAGCAACTGGTTTCCGCGGCGACGCGGTTACAAATAGCAATTCCCCTGGCGCTTGGGCTGATCCTGATGCTGCTTTACACCATGTTCGGCAATTTTCGGGACGGGCTGTTGATGTTCACCGGTGTTCCCTTTGCCCTCAGTGGCGGTTTGGTGGCATTGTGGTTGCGGGACATCCCCTTGTCCATTTCCGCCGCGGTCGGGTTCATTGCTCTGTCTGGTGTCGCGGTGCTGAACGGCCTCGTGATGCTGTCGTTCATACGGGATTTGCGTGCGCAAGGCTGCTCGCTGGAAGATGCCATCAAGGAAGGAGCACTCGCGAGATTGCGGCCCGTGTTGATGACAGCCCTGGTGGCTGCCCTCGGGTTTGTTCCCATGGCCCTGGCTACAAGTATCGGGGCAGAAGTGCAGCGGCCGCTGGCAACGGTGGTCATTGGAGGAATTCTGTCATCCACGGCGCTGACACTGCTGGTACTACCGGTGCTGTACCATCTCGTCCATGGAAGAGACACGCTCTATCCCGCCGGGAGAGGTTGAAATAAGGTCGGTTTCTCTATTTTCGGTCCGACCTTCGGCGACCCCATTCCTGAAAATGATCTACAACGCGTCTCGTGGTTTCAAACGGATTCAATCATGTGAGTGAGCATTGAGCGGGATATTTCACCAAACCGGCCTGAGAATTGTAGAAAGCCGCATGAACATGAGTATTTGATCAATCAAGGCTGAGTCCAGTCTGTACCATCGCCTTCACGGGCACTGGGGTGTTTTACAGCATCTTCGCGCTCCCGCTCTGCACCAATAGACGCGCCTATTGGCTGGGCGCGGGATACACAAATCTATTCCCAAAACACCTCGCCATTATCCCGTGATCTGGTGAAATATCCGGGTTAACGGTCAGGATCATCGGCTCTACCCCCGCCCCTTTCTTCTCTTTATCAATTTCCCTGACCCATTTTGGTAGGGGTCAAATTGTATCCGGTGCGGGTAACATCCAGTTACCTCACCTATCGAGCCTTGTTTGTTGTCGCTGTTTTTAGGGCGGCAGTCTTTCCCGCTTCCACTTCCGGATAACAATTTTCCGGATCTCTGTTCCCGCTAAACCTGCCCATATTCAAGGATTTGGTTGAGCTTGCTTGCGGCATGGGGTGTGCTAAACATAAAAAAGGCGAGAGTTGGTGAGTACTTTCCTGGCTCAAGCTGCTTCGGGCTGCATGGAAGGTTATAACTTTAGATTCAGGAGAAAGTGTTGCACCCTACCGAACTCGTCAAGCTCACCAGATTGATGCAGCGTACCCAAGGCAGTTCCGATATCAGGATCGGGCTCATCGACGGACCTGTCGCCACCAGTCATACAGATCTGACAAACGGACATCTCCAGGAGATATCCGGAAATAACGGGGCGAGCTGTACCAGGAACAATAGCAATGCCTGCCTGCACGGAACCTTCATAGCCGGTGTCCTCGCGGCCAGGCGCACTTCGCCTGCGCCTGCCATTTGTCCCGACTGTACGCTCCTTATCCGCCCGATTTTCAGCGAAAGCACCTCGGGACGCGAGCACATGCCCAGTGCCACTCCGCAGGAGTTGGCAGGGGCAATCTTTGATTGCATCAATGCGGGAGCGCGCGTTATCAACCTGAGTCTGGCCCTGGCACAGCCCTCGACGAGGGAAGAGAAGCTGCTGGATGAAGCATTCAATCGGGCGCTCAGCCGCGGTGTATTGATTGCTGCTGCAGCAGGCAATCAGGGCATGCTGGGCAGTTCCGTCATTACTCGCCATCCATGGGTTATTCCGGTCGTGGCTTGCGATTTGCGCGGCTATCCGATCAACGAGTCCAATCTCGGCAGCACGATTGGAACACGCGGCTTGAGCGCGCCAGGCGACAACATCACCGGTCTCGGCGCTGAGGGACAAATCCTCACTATGGGCGGTACAAGTGTGGCTGTGCCTTTTGTCACCGGCGCCATTGCGCTGTTGTGGTCGCAGTTTCCTGATGCCACGGCGGCCCAGATCAAGCTCGCCCTCATGTCCCAACCTCAAAACTTTCAGCAAGTAACCACGAGGCAAACCGGAGGCGGCCGCGTGCAGTTCCATCTCCCACGTCGGGGTTCGGTGGTTCCACCCCTGCTGGATGCCGAGTCGGCCTGGCAGATACTGTCCACAGTAAATACAAGGAGGCAAACAGCGTGACTGGAAATGATATCAACGTAAATCCGGGTCGCGGGAACGCAAGCGAAAGGAATGCAAATGGCGGAAGCGATAAAAACCCGGTTGAACGTGAAAGCGTTGCAGATACAAGCAAGCAAGCCGCTCACCGCGTGCGCCTGCCCGGTTTCATTACCGATGAGGAGATCGGGCTGGTGATGCGATCAAGCACGCCGCCACTTATTTTCGAATGAAACCCTGCGGAGGCTGCGAACGGCGGGGGGCTGCGCTCAACCGTTGGCTCGCTTTTACACCCCGCAGCCGGAAGTAAAAGCATGACAAGAGAAGTAGAAGGTGATTTTAGAGAGATTTTCAGCTTTTTAACGCTGTTGGCACTATCAAGTTAAGGGAGAAGCAATATGAGCGAACAAACTATGATGGCAGAGCCAGTCGAAAGCACAACAGGCCACCCGATCCAGGTAAGGCCTGATTCGGCCTCGAACGCAATGATCTCTCCCCAGATGGGAGGAGGCTGCGGTTGTAACGGAACTCGCATGAGTCAAAGTCCGGGCGGAACCGAAGGCATGAGTGCGAATGGCGGCATGAATGCCTTTGTTTATGCCATAGGACGAGTGGAGGCGCGCTTTCCCAATCTGAGTGTGGAAAAAGAATTTGCGCAGGCGACCGGGCGTGCGGAAACCGCTGGCAAAACCGATCAGCAGGCCTTCCATGAAGTCCTGTCCCAGCGGCAGAACCGGTATCTGGTACGGCAACTGTGCTGGGTGCTGACGGTACAGGGACTGGAAACCTACCTTCTGGTTCCACGCGATCCTGCCGACGTCGATATGTTGATCGATGCCATCCGGCCTGCACCTGCTCCCCAGGATATCGATGTAGTCATCGGAATGCGCGGTCCCATTGCTCCGCCGGAGATGTGTAACGGGCTGATGGTGCCGGTAGTGGTATTCGACCAGATCTATTCCTTTGGACGAGATGAATTGATCAGGGCAATTCCGAAACCGGAGAAAATGGCCAAGGAGCGATTTGGCTCCGCCGCCGAGGAGTTGTTTGACCGGATCATGCACATGACCGATAACGCAGGCGCCACGGATGAACATCGGGCGTTGAACTACCTTGCCATGCGCTATCCCGCCATTTATGCCAAGGCGGCGGAAGAGTTCGCGGAAGATCATTCCCTGACGGGCGTGGAGGTGCGTCCCTCGGCCCTGAGCAGCGGGCGCAACATCGTCGAGGTCATTTTCTCCTATACCAATCGCAATACCGATTTTACCGAGAAATACTTCGTGCGCGTGGATATGACCGAGGAGTTTCCTTTCCTCGTCACCAAGATCTCTCCGTATTACGAACGTTGATTTCTTAAAGAAGGAGGTGTGAAAATGAATATGCCAGGATTTACTGCTGAAGCCTCGCTTCATCGCACAAATACTATCGCTCGCCGGTTGCTCGGGCCAATGCATCGGGCAGAGGGATCAGTTATCCCTCAACGTATAAAGCTGCAGGAGTGGACATGCGACTGTGATGCTGCAACCGACATCTGCATCTGTACATCGGAACATGGCGCCATACGGGCAATTCATGCGGTATTGGGTGAGCTTTAGGGAAGTATCGCTGCACTCATTGAAAGGAGATACATCATGAACATACCAGGATTTAACGCGGAGTCATCGGTTTACAAAACAACCGGGAATTATTTCAAGAGTAAGCAGGGCTCCGTGAATAACACCGCGGTGATTCCGCAAATGATGCGAACGATAGATCTGGGACCCGGATGTACGCTGTTTTGCGATTGCAATCCTGCATCCGGGGCTTGTAGCTGTGACGCGACCTTGTGCCCCTTCCTTCCATGGGGACCTGTCCGTGAAAGGTTTTGAGGAAACTATCAGAACTGATGTGATGAGGGATCACCTCCGCAGCCGTGTGGAGGTGCTCGAAAAGGGCGCAGGAGGGTACAGGAGGCGATTCCCTGCCGGGGAAGGAATGCTGTACTCGCCTGTCGCCCCTATTAGAACCTATTGATCCAGGGAGGCAGGAAATGAGTATGCCAGGATTTACTGCGGGGGATGCGCTCCCTCGGACTACCGCAATACCGTTCGATTACAAGCCCGATTGGGAGTACAAGCCGACAGGCAATAACCCCACAGCAGGGGACAACTTCTGTCTCTCGATCTTTTTTTCGTTGCAGTCGATGCGTACGGGGCCAGCAATTCTGCTGTCCGCCGCCCGGCGTGGGGGCGCCCTGTTATATCCGGCGATGCAGGAGTCGATACGACACTTATCAGGGGGGATGAAAAAACTGAAAACCAGGTGAGGCTTGAGCGAGGCTTGCTGGTTTTTCAATTTTGAATTGGGCGGAGTTGATTGCAGAAGGCATAGCAGGAGCCCGCCTGCCTCCGGCTATGCTCCGCAGTCCCTTGTACGCCTTGCTTTGCTGCCTGCCGGACCATCCGATCCGCTTGAGCCGAGAGAATTTCTTCCCCACCGTGCCATAACGGATGAAATGTTTTCATCCTAAGTGCTTCAAAATATCAGGGAATTCAGGATTTAGGTTAAAATAATCCTTTAACCATCCAGGACGCCAATTTGATGAAAAAACTTCGCGTCCCTCATCGCACCAAGTCTGCACGCGTGGTTCAGGAGCTGGTTCGCCTGGCTGCGGGACTTGCCGCCTCTGGCAGCCGCGTAGAAGACGCCTTCTGGGAGAATCGCCTTGCGGCAAAAATACATGCCCAACTGCGTACGGGGGACGATCAGAATCTCGAATCTGCGCTCGATCAGCTTTATGATACTGATCCTGGAGGCTACAGTGAGTTCATGTATGCCATCGAAGCCGCGATAGAATGCAGCATATTCACGCGAGGGGATCACACTTACGACGTTTTAATGTTTGCTGTACCGATGCTCACCTGGTCACGTTTTTCGATTCCCTCGGGACCAATAGCAGAATCCGTGCTTTCCGAACTTCGGGGGCAATTGCAGGTGCAGGTGCTGGCGAACGATGCCCAGCTTGCGCTTGCGGATTGTCTTTTCAGCCCCGATCAATTGCCAAGAGGCTATCATCTTACACATGAACTGGCTCGCAAACTCTGGTCGACAGCGGTGACAGGACAACGCAATTTGCATATGAATCCACGGCAGCTTGCTGAAACGGGGCGATTTCTTTCTGATACCCGTTATCTCCTCGGTGGGATCGCGGTACCTCAGGGAAAACCCATGTTCCGCTGGCAGCAAGGCAGCGCGGGCGAACACAAGGGCAGCAACGTTTCCGCTCTCCAGTTCTCCAAAGAGCAGATACTGCATGCATGGCAGACTCACGGTACTGCGGTGCTGCTGCCGCTATTCCAGGGCTGTGCGTTTGAACTGCTGATGCCGGATGGCTTTTTTTCAGCATGGCGCGCGGCGGACCGCCTGGCCCGCCCCTATTCGGTGCGTGCCACGGTTGATTTTCTGGAAACCGCTCTGGGCATTTCCCCAGACAGATTGCGTGCAGTGATCGCGCCTTTCTATGATCAGTGGCTGGAGGAATACCGCATTGGTTTCACCCTCAAGGATCGGGACAACGTGCTCTATGGCATCGTCTGGGGACTGGTAGGGGATGAGGATGAAAATACAGATAGTGTCGCTCAGATCGAGGCAGCGCTGCGGGAATGCGGAGTGACACAAACCATCCTGCTGCAAGAGCATTTTCTTCTGGAGTACTGCGAAGAATGCGGAGGACCCCTGTTTCCCAACGCGGCCGGTGAAATCGTGCATGCAGAATTCCCGGAAGAAGGTGAAGTAGCTCCTATACACCTGCATTGATAGTGTTCATCATCTTATTCAGGAGCATCAATTTTTTCCGGAAGAGGAATCATGAACGGCAAGCTTGTTAAATCCGACCAGGAATGGAAAAACCAGCTGACCCCGCAGCAGTATCATGTATGTCGCGAAAAAGGGACGGAACGGGCGTTCACAGGGGAATACTGGAACTGCCACGATCAGGGGGTGTATCGTTGCGCTTGCTGCGGCGCCGCCTTGTTTGACTCGGATACCAAATTCGATTCCGGTACGGGATGGCCTTCTTTCTGGCAGCCTACACGATCGGAAAATGTCGTCAATCAGGAAGATAACAGCCATTTCATGCGTCGGGTAGAAGTGTTGTGCGCCCGTTGCGACGCGCACCTCGGTCACGTATTCGAGGACGGCCCTGCTCCAACGGGGCTGCGCTACTGCATCAATTCCGCTTCCCTCAAGCTCGATCGGGATTCTTCGAAGACTGAATAAACGGGCAGCAAGGGAAATTAAATGGGACGCAATGCGTTTTGCCAATTGCGCCTTGCCCTCCCAAATAGCTGTGCTCGCTCAAACTCCCTGGAAAATTCATCAGATTTTTCGGGGGTAGACGCAATGATTAGCCCATCAACTCTAGCAACCGGCAATATACTGCACAGATGAAATTTCTTTTTGATCTCTTTCCAGTAATCCTGTTTTTCATAACTTTCAAGATTTATGGCATCTATGCCGCCACTGCTGTAGCGATTGGCGCTACTTTTGTGCAGATCGGCTGGGTATGGTTCCGCCATGGCAAAGTCGACACCATGCTGTGGGTCAGTCTGGTTCTCATAGTCGTCTTCGGCAGCGCAACACTCATTCTGCAGGATGAAACATTCATCAAATGGAAGCCGTCGGTGCTCTACTGGCTGTTCGCAGCCGCGCTGTTGATAGCCCAGGCAGTTTTCAAGAAAAATTTTATCCGGACGATGATGAAAGAACAGCTCACCCTGCCGGAACCGGTTTGGGCCCGGGTGAATGCGAGCTGGGCAGCTTTTTTTGCGTTTATGGGCGCCGCTAACCTCTATGTCGCCTTCAATTTCTCTACTGAAACCTGGGTTAACTTCAAGCTGTTCGGCTTTATGGGCTTGATGCTGGTTTTTGTCGTATTACAAGGATTGATGCTGGGCAAATACATGGCAACCGACGAGGATAAAGAGGCATGATGCTATATGCTATAAGTGGCGAGGATGTGCCTGACAGCCTTGACAAAAGAATGGCGGTACGTCCTGCGCACCTGGAACGCATCAAAGCGTTGCAGGAAGACGGACGCCTTGTTTTAGCCGGTCCATATCCCGCGATTGACAGTCCCGATCCCGGACCGGCGGGATTTTCCGGAAGTCTGATCGTAGCCGAATTCGAGTCGCTCGAAGCAGCCCAGGCCTGGGCGGAAGCGGATCCCTACGCCACTTCGGGCGTCTATGCAAAAGTGACGGTGAAGCCGTTCAAAAAGGTTTTACCGGCATAACCTGACCAGAGGTCGGATGAACACTATAGAATTGATGAAGGAAAAGCTCGCTGCTCTGGAGCCTGTGGTAATCCGGATTGTGGATGAAAGCGCGCGTCATGCGGGACATGAAGGCGCCAAAGCAGGGGGTGGCCACTATTTACTTACCATTGTCTCACATCAATTCATCAGTAAGTCGGCGCTGGCGCGGCACCGGCTGGTTTACGATACCCTGCGCGAGATGATGCACAAGAATATTCACGCCTTAGGTGTAAAAGCGTATACTCCCGAGGAATTTGATTCGATCCACTGAGAAGGAAACTTCATGCATTTTATGAAATTTACTCGACTTGCGGCACTGGGTATCTCCGGGCTGATCGCCGCGACGGCCGTTCAGGCCCAAACCGGCTCAACCATGGCAAAAGTGAATGGTACGCCGATTCCCCAATCGCGCCTCGAATTCATAATGAAGGCGCGTGCAAGCCAGGGCCAGCCGGATACGCCGGAGGCGAGGAAAGCTTTGCGCGAGGATCTCATCACTGAAGAAGTAATCGCCCAGGAAGCGAAGAAGAAGGGGCTGGACAGGGATCCGGACTTTATCACCCAGCTCGACATGGCTCGCCAGACAGCGATGGTCAGGGCGTACCAGATCGATTACATAAAGAACCACCCGGTAAGCGACGAAGAGCTGCATAAGGAATATGAAACGGTAAAGACGCAGATGGGGGATAAGGAATACAAGGCGCACCATATTCTGGTGGCTACAGAAGAGGAGGCCAAAGACATTATCGCCAAGTTAAAAAAAGGCGCAAAGTTTGACAAACTTGCCGGGGAGAAATCCCTGGACACGGGCAGCAAGAGCAAGGGTGGCGAACTGGACTGGAGTCCGGCCGCAAGCTATGTTCAACCTTTTGCCGAGGCCTTGACCAAGCTGCACAAGGGCCAGCTCACCGACCAGCCGGTAAAAACCCCGTTCGGCTGGCATGTGATCCGCCTGGATGATGTGCGACCCCTGAAAATTCCCCCGTTCGAGGAAATAAAACAAAACTTGGCCCAGCGCGTGTTGCAACGTCAATTTGCGGCCTCGGTCAACGATCTCCGCTCGAAAGCGAAAGTCGAGTAAGCTTTCTTCGGCAAGCTTTATTTCCTTATTCCCTCTACTCGGAAGCGCAATTCCGAGGCAAAAAAGGCAGCCTTGGCTGCCTTTTTTTGTTCTGTTCTGCAATGAAAGAGAAGAAGCTTACGTTACCCTTTGCATTCTCGGCGCGATCGCGCACAACAGTTCATAGCCCAGTGTGCCAGCGGCCCGCGCAACCTCATCAACCGGCATGCCCCTTCCCCATAGCGTTACCGGACTGCCTACACCTGCATCTTCGATCTCGCTCAGGTCCACATGCAGCATGTCCATGGAGATGCGTCCCACGACCCGCGTTCGTCTTCCCTTTACAAGCACTGGGGTACCAGTAGGAGCATGGCGAGGATAGCCGTCAGCATAGCCGCCTGCAACAATGCCCACTCGCATAGATCGATCAGCCCGAAAAGCATGCCCGTAACCCACTCCGTCGCTTGGCCCGAGCGTTTGCACGGAGATAATCCTGCTCGATACAGTCATGGCAGGTTGCAAACCCAATTGCTCTGCGGTTGTGTGAGCAAGCGGCGAGGAACCATAAAGCATGATGCCGGGACGCACCCAGTCAGCATGTGCTTCGGGAAAACGAAGGATGGCGGCAGAATTCGCGAGCGAACGGGGCATATACCTCCCGCCCGCCGCCAGGTTGAAACATTGCAGTTGCGCTGCAATGCTGTCGTTTCTGTCCGGTTCATCGGCACATGCAAAATGAGTCATGAGGGTTATCTGCCGCACTCCGGGATTCGCCTTGAGGCGCTCTAGCGCAGCGGGAAATTCCTTGGGCGTAAATCCGAGCCGGTTCATGCCGCTATTGAGTTTCAGAAATACATCCAGTGTTGCCCGTCGTCGAACCGCCTCCAGCATGGCAAGCTGCTCAGGGTGATGCACCACGGTACTTAAACGGTATTGCTCGATCCAGCGCAGTTCATCTACGTCAAAAAAACCTTCAAGCAACAGGATCGTCTGGCGATAGCCCGCCTCTCTTAAACGCACGGCAGCATCCAGTTCGAGCAGGGCAAATCCCTCTGCCTCCGCTAAGGCCTCGGCAGCACGTAGCAATCCGTGACCGTATGCATCCGCCTTGATGACGGCCATGACCCGTGAATGGGGCGCATGGCGGCGAACGATAGCAAGGTTGTGCTCGAGCGCGGCGGGATCAATCAACGCCTGAATGGGACGCGACATGGTAATTCAGGATATCCGGAAGTTTTTTTGAAGATTTTCTTTGAAGGGATTTTGCGGGATCGAGAGTTCTTATGAATGCCCCGGATCAAGTCGTTTTGCAGGCCGCCTCAAAGGCTTGAAATTTTCCATCGGGAGAGGTGCCGACGACCGTTGTATAATGCCACGCCTCATCGTTAAAAAAGAAGGTCAAGTTCTAGGAGAAAACGCTTGAAACGCGGATTTTATACCATTATGGCGGCCCAGTTTTTTTCTTCGCTAGCCGACAATGCGCTATTGGTCGTTGCCATTGCCCTTTTGGTGGAACTGCACGCGCCCGCTTATCTCACCCCGATGCTCAAGTTTGTGTTTGTTCTCTTTTACGTGATCCTCGCGCCTTTCGTCGGAGCCTTCGCGGATTCCATGGCCAAGGGCCGCGTCATGTTCATCAGCAATGCGATCAAGATTTTGGGCTGCAGTCTGCTTTTCCTGGCAACGCACCAGTACTTCGCACTCGCTGCCTATGCGGTAGTCGGGCTTGGCGCAGCTGCCTATTCCCCTGCAAAATACGGGATACTGACTGAGCTGCTGCCACCCGAAAAACTCGTCATCGCCAATGGCTGGATCGAAGGCCTGACTGTGGCCTCCATCATACTGGGTACAGTGCTGGGAGGCTTGCTGATCTCACCAGCCATCTCCGCCACCCTGCTGTCGTTCGATTTCCCGCTGATCAATACCGGCGTGGACACTGTACCGGAGGCAAGCATACTGCTCATCGCCATATTTTATACTGCTGCTGCCATCTTCAATCTTTATATCCCCAACACGGGGGTCGATCATCGCATTCTCAGGAAAAATCCAATGTTTCTCGTGCATGAGTTCAGCCATTGCATGAGACTGCTGTGGGCAGACAAGCTGGGACAGATTTCACTGGCAGTGACGACCCTTTTCTGGGGCGCGGGGGCAACGCTGCAATTCATCGTGCTGAAATGGGCAGATGCCGCCCTCGGCTATCCCTTGAGCAAGGCCGCGCAACTCCAGGGCGTAGTCGCCGTCGGCATTGCCATAGGGGCAGTCATTGCAGCCCGAATAGTGTCACTCCGGCAATCAGTGAAGGTGATTCCTCTGGGCATTGCCATGGGCATTGTGGTAATGGCAATGATTTTTGCCCGCGAATTGTGGATTGCGATTCCGCTTCTCATGCTGATTGGCGGGCTTGCCGGATTTTTTGTCGTGCCAATGAATGCGCTGCTGCAACACCGCGGCCACATCCTGATGGGTGCCGGCCACTCTATTGCTGTACAGAATTTCAACGAGAATCTGAGTATTCTCACCATGCTGGGGCTGTACGCGTTACTGGTGAGCTTTGACGTGCACGTGTATACGGTGATTATTCTGTTCGGCCTGTTCGTAGCCGTGATCATGGCAGTGATACGCCAGTGGCACCTGCACAACCAGAGCATCGAGGATTCTCTTCATCTCATCGGGGCGCATAAGGGGCACTGAGGGGATTTAGGGGGATTTAGGGGGATTTAGGGGTATCGAGGATTATTGGGGAATTGCCGATCGTAATGTCACATGATAACCGGCCGATCCGGCAATTCATTTTTCCCACCTTCCCGACCGGCTGGGAAATGTTCCTGCAAATGACCGCCTACTGACCGGATTCCACTGACGACCCCGGATTCAAACTGCCCCTGCCTGAAATGGGTTTCCATTTCGCGGCAGATGGCTTCCCATTTTTCATGGCCGACTTTCGCGTCGATGCCGCGATCAGCAACGATTTCGACATTGTGATCGGCCAGAAGCAGGTAAATCAGGACGCCGTTGTTATGCTCGGTATCCCACACCCGCAGCTGCGAAAATACTTCGACAGCCCGCTCTCGTGCCGATATTGCTCTCACCAGTGGCAGCATATCCAGTGCTGCCTCCACTGCAAAGCGAATTTCTCCCCGATGACTGAATTCCGATTGTGCGATCGCATATTCGATCGCGGTAAGGGTCGTAGCGGGAAATGCCTTGCGTACCGTCAAGGGCCCCGTAAAAAGATGCCGCAGTACTCGCGTAAAATCCATCTACCATCTCCCTGAGGCGCCGCCGCCACCGAAGCCGCCCCCACCTCCGCCGAAACCCCCGCCGCCCCCGAAGCCGCCGGGACCGCCCCTGCCACCCCATCCTCCATAACCACCAAAGCCACCGGGCCAGCCGCGCCCTCCTCTGTAAATTCCACTGCCGGCGTGACCGAACAGGCTGATGAAAAACGCAAAGGCAGCAGCGATCAAGGCCAGGAATATCGAAGCGAATACCAGCCAGACAATAATGGCTGCCCCTGTGCTCAACAGGGTCGCACCGAGAAAGCGGCCGAAAATGGACTGAAATACCTTGGCGGCAATGAAGAGCAGGATAAAGACAAAAATAATATTATTCACCAGGATATCGGCGGCAGCGGAAGAATCGCCGCCACGTGCGGAACGAGCGGGAGGTGGCGGCAAGGGCTCTCCTTCGATTACCCCTATTATTCGGTCGACACCGGCATTTATGCCTGCCGCAAATCGTCCCTGTCTGAATTCCGGCACGATGATCTCGTCGGTTATGCGCTTCGCCACGGCATCCGGAAGCACACCCTCCAGACCATATCCCACTTCCACACGCACGGTTCTATCCTGCTTTGCAACCAACAGCAGAACGCCGTCATCAATACCCTTGCGTCCCAGCTTCCAGGCGTCCACTACCCGAATCGAGTATTGCTCGATGGTTTCAGGCTGGGTGGTGGAGACGATCAGTACCGCGATCTGACTGCCTTTCCTGGTTTCAAATGCGGCGAGCTTCTGCTCCAGCTGGGTAGCTTCGTTTGCAGAAAGTGTCCCGGTGAGATCGGTAACGTGCGCTTTGAGGGGCGGAATCGCGACATCCGCCATCGCCAGGGAGGCAGAAACAAGCAGAGCAATGAATACGAGGATTTTTCCCCAGGCATGAATCATATGTAAGCCCTTTGTCATTTCACATTTCCTGTTGGACTGTCTGGGATAATCCCAGAAGGATATGATCCTTGCGCTCCCTTATTTTTCCTCGTTCATTCCTCACAAACTTACCCTGATCCCCTTCACCCTTTCGACAGGCCGGTCCCAAGCTCCACTCGCCCAGCTTGTCGAAGAGGCGAACAAGCCCCAAGGACTCAGAACAAATGGAATGAAGAATTCAAGCTGATAAATGCCAACCAAAATACATGCAAATGAAAATTGAAGCCAATTTCAAATTCCCGGATCAGCAAACATCTCTACCGGTTAAGGCTTGCCGAAATCCACCTTGGGCGCAGTTGAAATCGCTTTCTCGTCATCGACCGTGAGGCTGGGCTTCACCTTGTAGCCAAATAGCATCGCGGTAAGATTGGTGGGAAAGGAACGTACTACGATGTTGTATTCCTGAACCGCCTTGATGTAACGGTTGCGGGCCACGGCAATACGATTCTCCGTGCCTTCCAGTTGCGCCTGCAATTCCCGGAAGTTGGCATTTGATTTCAGTTCCGGATACTTCTCCACCACGACCAGCAAACGTGACAGAGCGTTCGACAATTCCCCCTGAGCACTTTGAAACTTCGCAAATGCCTCCGGGTCATTGAAAAGCTCCGGTGTGGCCTGGATGCTGCCCACCCTGGAGCGCGCATTGGTTACACCCAACAGTACCTCTTTCTCCTGGGCAGCAAAACCTTTTACAACGTTTACCAGATTGGGGATGAGGTCAGCGCGGCGCTGATACTGGTTCAGCACTTCACCCCAGCTAGCCTTGATCTGCTCATCCGTAGACTGCAAGGTATTGTATCCACAGCCACCCAAACTCATTGCCAGAAGCAATATCAGAGAACGCAGCAGGTTGTTCATGAAAATCTTCCCAAGAAAAATTGCCGATATATGAATAAGTATAGGTGAACTGCTGAACAAGGATAAAAATAAGGACGAGCGGGCGGATTTCAAGAGAGGCTGGCCGAATGAGGTTCAGCGCCTGGAAACCTTATCATTCTCGGCCAAAATTCATTTTCGCGAACGCAAGTCCCATAATTTATAATTTCATTGCATAAAAAAATGAAGATCTGCTTTCGCAGGCATGACGATGTCCTGATGGCTGCGCTCCAGAATTCATCACTTTACCACTCGTGGATGAAGAGTCGAGGATGTAATCCATGATTTGCATCCACTCCAACTTCCTGTTCCAAAAACCTGCGATTTATTCAGAAGCCTTCAAGGCCTGCATGGTGCTTTGGGCGAAGCAGAGATCCTCCCATGCCTTCGCTTTGGCAACCAGCGTGCGTAACAGATAAGCCGGGTGATAGGTGACGATCACCGGAATACCTTCGTGCTGATGGAGTTTGCCCCGAAGGCTGCCTATGCTTGCGTCAGTATTGAGCAGATTCTTGGCGGCGGTTTTTCCAAGCGCGACAATCAGCCTCGGCTTGATTAGCTCGATTTGCCGCGCGAGGTACGGTTCGCAACATTGCGCTTCATCATCGGAAGGCTCGCGATTGCCAGGCGGGCGACATTTTACGATGTTGGCTATAAAAACATCGCGGCCGCGCTTCAAACCAATGGCCATCAGCATGTTATCCAGCAGCTTGCCTGCCTGCCCCACGAAGGGTTCACCAAGGGCGTCCTCCTGCGCGCCCGGTCCTTCACCCACGTAAAGCCAGTCCGCATTCGGGTCACCCACGCCAAACACAGTGCGCGTACGCGAGCTGCATAGCCGGCAGGCCACACAGCCTTCCACACTCTCTTTAAGCTGATCCCAGTCCATCCGCAGAATCATCGCCCGGCGCTTCTCTGCTACGTCCTCTGTCGCGTCAGAAGGCACGCAAACCTGTTCTACCTGTTCTTCGAATTCGGGAGGCGCACCAACCGGCGCTGCCATCACCTGATCCGATTCCGGCGTCCTGAATGGGCTTTCGTCTTCGGTACACTCCCTGACGCGCCATATCGGCGTCAATCCCAACTCTTTGAGTATCTCGCCACGTCTGACCCGTTTTCTATCGTTGTTGATCACAGCACCAGTTCCATTACCAACGAGTCTTCACGCCCGCCCATCGCGGGATAATAATCCTTGCGTTTCCCGATCTGCCTGAATCCAAGCCGTTCATACAGCCGGGCGGCAACATGATTGGATACGCGCACATCCAGAAACATGGTGAGCGCCAGCTGCTCCCTTGCAATTTCGATGAAGTGGCGCAGCAATTTTTCACCCCAGCCCTTCCCTTGCGATTCCGGCGCAATACTGAGCGTCAATAAATGGGCTTCTTCTGCCCCGATTGTCATTACGCCATATCCAAAGATATATCCGTCCTGCTCCAATACCAGGCAATGATAGCCTGCGTCGAGCGAATCGCTGAAATTGCCCCGAGTCCATGGGAAAAGAAAAACTTCCCTTTCAATCGTCACCACCGCGTCGAGGTCCGACGGGACCATTCGCCTTATTCGGGGCGATTCCTGCAGTTGGGCGCTCATCGCTCCTTTTCCTTCAGGGCCACCTTGTTTCGAATATAGAGCGGAGCGGCATCCGCCGGATCGACACCCTGCCCTCTCGCGAATCTAGGAACCGCCAGTTGCGCCATTGCGCGCGCCTCCGGGCGCACGCCGCTGATGATGTGATTGAGGTAGCCTTCATAACGTGCGCGCAACACTTCGGGGTACATATCGAACCCGCTGCCACACCCTGTCCAGTCCTGCTCCGGGACCAGAGGCGCATTTTGCGGCAGGCAGAGTGTAGGCTCGCTCACGACTTGCCATTCATCCAGCACTTTCCTGTACGCGGCATGATAGATCTCATGCATGCGCGCATCCAGCGCTGCAACGACCTGTGTTCCGCCGGCTTGCTGTGCCAATGCTTCCAATGTACTTATTCCGATCACTGGCAGCTCCGCCCCAAAAGCCAGTCCCTGCGCTATTCCGCATGCGATACGCAACCCGGTGAAGGATCCGGGACCCGAGCCGAAAGCGATGCCATCCAGTTGCGCCAGCGTCAGCCCGGCTTCATCCAGCATTCGACTCACCATCGGCAAAACCAGCTCGGAGTGGCGCTGTTCCGCAAGAACCTCCTCACCGAGGATGTCACGCTCCAGCACCAACGCAATGGAACAGTATTCGCTGGATGTATCGAAAGCAAGAATTTTCAAGGCAAAGTCGAATAAATATCGAGCATAATGTCAGTACAATGACAACTGCCGTATGGAAACTTCGGCAGAAAAATCATTGTCTATTGTTGAGCAACACTCCAGTTCGTTTAACTTTATCACTAATCGCACGGAGGAGTCATGAGCATCACGTGGATTCTGGTTGCAAATGCAAGCGCAGCATATCTTTACGCAAACTACGGACCGAGAAAAGGATTACAGAAGCTCAGGGAATTCCGGCATGACGCCAGCAGGGAAAAACGGGTGGACCTGGTTACCGATCGTCCGGGACATAACAGAAGTAACGGGAATGGGCGTGGCTCCTATATACCCGCCACCGATCCAAAACAGCATGAAGCATGGACTTTCGCCTCGCAGCTAGCCCGGGAACTGGAGAATGGGCGCAAAACCAACAGCTATCAACGCCTGATCCTGGTTGTATCGGCCCCATTCATCGGTCTCATTAACAGCAATCTGGGAAGCCAGGTGCGCAACCTCGTAAGCGATACTTTTGAAAAGGATTACACCAGGGCCAATGAAAGAAACCTGGTAAAGCAACTGGAGAGCTGCATTTATCTTTGATGATTTAAAGAGTTGATCATCCTTTGATCATCCTTTCAGGAACCAGCGACCGATCGGCGTATAAACCGGACCGTCGCTGGTCTGGTCCGATTTAACCAGTACCCACTCCCGCGCCCGCCACACCATTGGTTCCGCCCGCTCAGGCAGCGTTTTACAGGATGCATTCCTCATGAGCGTGATATGGGGCTTATAAGGCCGCTCCTCCAATGAAAACCCTGCCAATGAAAGGCTGCTCTGCAAAGCTTCGACCAGAGCGATGAGCGGCTGGGGAATTTCGTTGATTTCCGCATAAACGATATTCTTGCGTTTCCACACGCAGATTCTTTCGATAACGAGGTCGAAGGCTTTCACGCCATGACCTTCAATTTCATCCGCCGCCCGACACAGGGCATCTACCTGGCTTGCATTCACCTCCCCTACAAACACCAATGTAAGGTGAATATTCTCCGCTTTTGTTTTCCGACCCTCGCAAACGGATGCCAATCGCCCGGTCAGCCGTCCCAGCTGCGTGCGGGTTTCCTTGTCGGGCCATATCGCAAAAAACAGGCGTACTGCTTTTTGCCTGGTCTCTTCAGCCATCCGGGTTTCCGCTCATCCCCCAGTCATCTACCGCCCTTCGCCGATTGCTTTCCGCTCCGTTTCCATCCTCAGTCAGTCGTTTGATTCATGCGGGTAATCAGGCATACCGCTTCCGCCTCTATTCCCTCACCCCGCCCCACCGGGCCAAGACGTTCGGCCGTCTTGGCCTTGACGTTGACATCTCCGGACTGCATTCGCAGGTCCTGCGCAATATTTGCGATCATTGAGGGGATATGGGACGCCATCCTGGGTGCCTGCGCAATGATGGTGGCATCGACATTCACCACCCTATAGCCGCGCTCCGCAAGGAGGCTGCCCACATTCTGCAGTAGTACGCGGCTGTCGATATTCCTGTAACGCGGATCAGTGTCAGAAAAATGCCGGCCGATATCCCCCAGTGCCGCAGCTCCCAGTACCGCGTCGCATATTGCATGCAGCAGCACATCCGCATCGGAATGTCCCAGCAAACCTTTCTCGTAGGGAATAGTCACTCCGCCGATAACAAGCTTGCGGCCCTCGACTAACTGGTGTACATCAAAACCCTGCCCGATTCTGAACCCGCCCACTATCACCTCTTCTTGTTTAATTCCGGGAAAAACATGAGAAAACAGTAGCCGCTAGTAATCGGTGCTTTGCGCGACTCTCAGGCTTTGCGCGACTCTCAGGCTTTGCCCGACATCTTGTTCACCCGACACCTGGATCTACAACTGCTTTCAACTGGCTAATAAACCGCCTACCCTCATTACACTACTTATAGATTTTTCAGTATCAACTCCGCCAACGCGAGATCCTGAGGATAAGTAACTTTCAGGTTGCGGGCATCGCTCACAACCAGTTTTGGGCGCAGACCCAGTGCTTCGATCGCGCCTGCATCGTCCGTCATGGTTACACCTCCAGCCCTGCTCAGGGCGTCCACCAGCGTTCGGTACCGGAACATCTGCGGTGTTTGGGCCTGCCAAAGACCTTCCCTCGGTTCTGTACGTTCAACCCGGCAAGTGGGATCGCTTCGCTTCAAGGTGTCTGCGACCGGAACCGCGAGTAATCCACCCACTTCATCCTCTTCCAGTTCATCCATCAGTTTATCCAGAAGCTTCCCTCCTAAACAGGGCCGTGCAGCATCATGGACCAGCACCCAGTCATCATCCTCGATCGCCGCCCCTTCCTGTGCTGCTTTTAAACCATTCAGCACGGTCTCGGCCCGCGTAGCTCCCCCGCATTCGAGCATCGATAGCTTGTTTGAGAATTCTGACCAGTCATGCCGCGCCCACTCTCCATCTCCCGGGGACAGCACAACAAAGACCTGGGAAAGCCGCGGCGAGTTGCATAACGTTGCTAGCGCATGACAGATCATGGGTTTTCCTGCCAGGGTCAAGTATTGCTTGGGCATCTGATCGCCCATGCGCGAGCCTGAACCTGCCGCCGGAATAAGTGCGAAGAAATTTTGCATTGGTATTACGGGAAGTAGCTGAATTGATGGGCCAAACGAAGGCAGGCACGTGAATATTTGTTAGACCGTGAAAATTGGCAATGGAAATACGACGGAAACATGCGAGGAAACACCGGGCTGCCTGGGTACCCCTGGGTACCCTTAACCTGTAAGATTTTACAGCTACCGACGTATTTAATCTTGTCCTTTAATAGTTATACCACGGAGCCATGCAGAAAGATGAGTTCCACACAGCTTTTTTGAGTCTCTTAAGTAAGAATCGATTAATTTTCCCGCCTCCAGGTGCAGAGAACATGATTGGACAATCTCCTGCCTTCGTAAAGGTTACCCAGTTCATTGAGAAAATTGCAGGTTGCGACGCACCTGTTCTTATCGAAGGCGAAACAGGCACAGGAAAAGAACTGGCCGCACGGGCAATTCACGAAAGCGGCGCGAGGCGAGACAGGCCGTTTGTGCCGATAAATTGCCGCGCTATCCCGGATACCCTGATTGAAAACGAACTGTTCGGACACGAAAGGGACTCCTGTAGCGGGGCTCAGTCGAAATGCCCGAATCTGATTGCCCACGCGCGGTCCGGCACACTCTTCCTGGATGAAGTAGATGCGTTATCTCCCAAGGCGCAGGTTACTCTGCTGCGATTCTTCCAGGATCAGGAATACCTTCCGCTGGGAGGCGGCACAGCGCGCTCTGCAAAGGTGAGAATAATTATTGCCAGTAACAGAAATTTGGGGTATTTGGCCGAGAAAGGCGAATTCCGGCTTGATCTTCTGTTTCGCCTTAAAATCATGTATCTCACCCTGCCGCCACTCCGTGAGCGCCAAGGTGACGCGGCTCTGTTAGCAGATTACTTCCTGCGCGAATGCTCCGCGCGTTTTAACCGTGGCAACAAAACCTTACATCCGAATACAGTCGCATGGTTCGACAAATACAGTTGGCCCGGAAATATACGGGAACTGGAAAATCTGATCTATCGCGAGTATCTTCTCGCCGACGAACCTGTCATAAATATCGCATCGCTCGCGCCCACACTGGTCGAACGGCGATCCGGGTTTGACCGCCGCCTCCCCGAGTTGAACGGCTTGAGTTTTACTGAGGCTAAAAACCGCGCCATAGCAGCTTTTGAACAATATTACCTTGCCGAAGCCATGATCAGAGCGCACGGTAACGTGACAAGAGCTGCGAGCCTTGTCGGAAAAGATCGCCGCGCGTTCGGGAAGTTGCTGAAAAAGCATAGCATGAGCAAGAACAAGCTCTTTCTGGAACACTGATTCTCCCGTCTCCAGATTCCCTCTCCAAATTTTCGCGCCAGCACTCGATTCCCTGTCTGCCGTCAACGAGGCACTCATTCGGCAGAACCTACAGGACATTTGCGATATTGTCGCGGGTTGGGATCGAATCAGGGCAGGAACATACGGTGAGTCACAAACTGCCGGAGCGATATCTGATATGAGCGGTTGCCGGCTTATCCGACCGCCAAACGCTGTATTGATTGCCAGCGCGAGCAGAACACCGGAAGACTCGCCTAGAAGGACGTGCGCCCTGGCAGAAAAGCAGCGTGAACAATAACGCGCCTGAAAAACAAAGAAATGGATAGAGAATCCATTTCTCCTAAAGAGTGCAGGAAGTCAATTCAAACTCCACATCTTCTTCGTATAGCCTGGTTTTCTGTATAGAGCTGGAAACAACGAAGCGAATGGTCAGAGCAAATTTGTGCGCACTGATCTCAGGAACGCAGGGCAGGCTTTCGTCCAGCTCGAGGGATAGCAGGTGCACCGTCCTCCCCGCTCCCATCTGCTGGAACATGCCCTTATTCGCGGTGTAGTTATCGGTTTTTCCGCTGTCCCGCAGCAGACGCAAAAGGATACGGAAACTTTTCTCGATTGGCAGCAGCGGCGCGATCCATTCATTCAGGTCGCTTCGTCGCACTTCCGGGTCGAGATGCAACCAGTAGCGATATGAAGGCAAATCAAATTCGCATGCCCCTCCGGGTATGCCGACACGCTGCTTGATGCCCATCAGCCACTCGTTGTCGCGCATGTGTTCTCCGATTTTTCCAGCAACAGCCCGCAGATCCTGGGAGGAGATCTGAATGTCATCCAGCATCTCGTCCAGTTCGCCTTCCGGATTCTCCAGGCTTTTACGCAACAATTCCAGCGCCTGCTTCTGCCGATCCAATTCCTGCAGCAGTTCCGACTTCATGTCTGCGCGGCCTGTCACGTCGAGAATCTCGAACAGGGTGACAAGTGCAGCGTGGTGATCATAGGGCTCTTCCTGCGCAGAAAAGAACGCTATCTTGTCAAACAAGTCCTCAAGGCGCAGGAGCGTGCGAACGCGTTCATTGAGAGGATGTTCGTAACGGATCACGATAGAGGCCCAGAGCAGAGAACCGCAACTGCAGATGGGTGTTGTTCCAAATTCTTATTTTAGCAGCCAAATCCGTGGGCAACAAATGTGAAGCCCTGCAGGGAACCAGCTTGGCGCGTTGAAATCAACTTCCCTGGGCCAGCGTCATATATTTCTCGTGCAAAGCCCGTACCTGCCGCTCGAGGTTGAGAAGGTCGGCATCGTTGACAATCACATCATCCGCCTGCCCCAACCGTTCGTCACGCGAAACCTGTGCAGCCATGATGGCCCGCACTGCCTGTTCATCCATTCCACTGCGCGCAGTGGCGCGGCTGATCTGCACACCTTCGCTGCAATCCACCACCAGAACGCGCTGGACTATTCCCCGGTAGTGGCCGGTCTCAAGCAGCAGCGGAACCACGACTATCAGGTAAGGCGCCTGAGCAAGTTCTACTCTCTGCGACACTTCGTTCCGGATGAGCGGGTGAAGAATAGCCTCCAGTTTGCGACGCGCATCCGTGTCATTGAACACGAGGTTACGCATTTCCTTGCGGTTCAGGGCCCCCTCCGGCGTGATGTATTTCTCCCCGAACGCTCGCCGGATGGCAAGCAGGCTACCCCCTCCCGGCTGAGTAAGTTCATGCGCAATCTCGTCGGTATCGATCACACCGGCGCCGAGCGCGAAAAAAATATTGGCAGCGCTGGTTTTACCGCTGCCAATGCCCCCGGTCAGGCCGATTACCAGCATGGCGCTAAAATGACCCCAGGTAAGCTCTATTGATCTCGTTTCCCCAAAACAGGGCCACGATTCCCCCAGACACCAGATAAGGTCCGAATGGAATAGGGACATGACGCCCGTGCTTTGCTGTCAGCATCAGGCCAAGCCCTGCCATGCTTCCCACGAGGGATGAAAACAGAATCACCAGAGGCAGCATTTGCCATCCCAGCCAGGCGCCAATGGCAGCCAGCAACTTGAAGTCCCCATAACCCATTCCCTCTCTGCCGGTCAGGAGTTTATAGCCCCAATACACCGACCACAGGGCAAGATATCCCACCACGCCGCCAATCACAGCAGAATGGATATCTGCAAACCCCCCTCCCAAGTTAATCAGTAACCCTCCCCATAACAAGGGCATAGTGATGTCATTGGGCAGCAGTTGAGTATCCAGGTCGATGAAAGCAAGCGCAATCATGGCCCATACAAGCGCAAGCGCCGCAAAAGCAATAACCCCATAACCAAAATGCCAAGCGACTAGGCCGCTCAGAGCTGCGGTTAACCCTTCCACAACGGGATAGCGCATGGAAATGGCGGCGCGGCACTGCGAGCAGCGCCCTCTGAGCGCGATGTAACTGATGAGTGGAATATTTTCGAGCGCCGTAATCCTATGCCCACAATTGGGACAATTGGAAGGCGGCGTAATGAGATTGAAAGCCGGCCCCGCTGCAAAGGCTTCATGCGGTTCGTGTGCTGGCTCTGTCCCGTTTGTTCCTGAGGACAGTTCCGCGTGCAGTTCGGCGCACTGTTGCTGCCATTCCCGCTCCAGCATTCTCGGCAGGCGGTAGATAACCACATTCAAAAAACTGCCGACGATCAGGCCAATGAGAGCGCAGAACGAGACAAAGAACGCCGGAGAGTGTTGCAGCACGAAAATAAAAGACATCTAAAAGACATCCCCGGGAATTACGGTTGCACGTCGAAGTCGGGAACCTTCTCCTCGATCGGCACTAATGGGGGAAAGATTCGTACCACTTTTACCACGCGATCCTGCGTCTGGATGATTTCCATGGGATAACCGGCGATTTTCACGCTGGTGCCGGCTTCAGGAATGTCCTGGAAATGTTCGAGAATGAGTCCGTTCAACGTCTTGGGGCCACCCAGAGGCAGGTTCCAGCCAAGCTTGCGGTTGAGGTCGCGCAGCAGGCTGCTGCCTTCCACGATTACACTGCCGTCTTCCTGTTTCAGGAAGTTCCCAGCCTGCGAAGGTGCATGTGTGGTGAATTCTCCGATGATTTCTTCGACTATATCCTCCAGCGTCACCAGCCCCATCCACTCCCCATACTCGTCCACGATCAGGCCGACGCGCTCGCGGTTTTCCTGGAATAATTGCAGTTGCGAGAACAATGGTGTTCCAGAGGGAATGAAGTAAGGCTCGCGCATGATTTTCTCGAGTGTAGCGGCCGTGATTTCCTCGCTTCTCATCTGGTTGAGCACCTTGCGTACATGAATTATTCCGGTAACGTTATCCATCGTACCGCGGTATACCGGCAGACGTGTGTGATAACACGTGAGCAGTTGATCCCGGATGCTCTCATCGTCGTCTTCGAGGTCTATTGCCTCGATCTGGCCGCGTGGCACCATGACGTCGTCAACCGTGACGTTCTCGAGATCGAACAGATTGAGCAGCATGCTCTGGTGTTTTTGCCGGATGAAGTGGCCTGCTTCCAGCACGAGTGTTTTGAGTTCCTCAAGGCTGATTTTCTGGGTCAGATCCTCGCTCTGCGGTTTCAGGCGCAGGAGGATAAGCAGCGCCTTTACAAACAGATTGATGAACCATACCACAGGCGAGAAGATTTTCAGTAGTGGCGTCAACACATAGCTTGATGCCAGGGCGATACGCTCGGGATAGGCAGCGGCGACAACTTTCGGGGTAATTTCACTGAATACCAGAATGGCGAAGGTCACGCCTACCGTTCCAATAAAAAGAGCCGCATCGCTGTGGCCGAAGAAAATGGACACAATCACCGCGACCAGGGTGGCCGCCGCCGCATTCAGTAAATTATTGCCGAGCAGAATCACCCCCAGAAGGCGGTCTGTATTCAGCAACAACTGGCTGGTGAGACGGGCGCCACGATGGCCTTCTTTTGCAAGATACTTCAACCGGTAACGGTTGATCGCCATCATGCTGGTTTCGGAAAGAGAAAAAAATGCGGATAAAATCAACAGAACAGCCAGTGCTGCCAGCAGCACATACCACGGCATGTCTTCCAAGAAAAAGCCTTTCTGCAAGTAGACAAAAATTCAGGGCGGAAAGAAGGCAAAATAACTGGAGATTCCATCCCCGGATTTCCTTGCACTTTTTCCACCCCAACTGTTTTATGCACAGGTGCTGCTAGCGCTGCAGGATCACTTCCAGTACAAACTTGCTGCCAAGATAAGCCAGTAGGAGAATGATGAATCCACTCAGTGTCCAGCGAATGGCAATGCGGCCGCGCCAACCGTATAGCTGCCTGCCCACCAGCAGCGCTGCGAACACGCACCATGAAATGATACCGAACAGGGTTTTGTGCGTGAATTTGAGGGGTTGCCCGAAGACCTCTTCCGAAAAGACGATACCGCTGATGAGCGTGAGCGTGAGTAGTATGAACCCCACCCAGATGACGCGAAACAGCAGGTTTTCCATGGTCAGTAGTGGCGGCATGTTGGTAAGTACCGAGGGCAAGGTCGGGTGGTGATGCAACCGCCGCTCCACCACTGCCATGAGCAACGCATGCAGTGCGGCAATGGTTAGCAGGCTGTAAGCCAGCATGGCAATCGAGATATGCGCCTTGAAAGCAGGGAGCTCGGTATTGGCCAAGGGGCGCAGAGAAGGAAATGCCAGCGGCAGCAGTACCGCTACGGCCGCAACCGGGGCGACCAGTGTTTGCAACCCCTCCAGCCGATAAAAAAATCCGGATAGCCAGTAAATCATGGCGGTGAGCCATACGATGGAAGAAACCGCGCTGCCCACGCCGAAATTCAATCCTACCCCTGCAAACACCGCTTCATACAACGTATAGCCGTGCAATACCAGGGGCGCGACAATGACATACCGTTCCCATCCCGCAGTGGCAACCTCACGTCCCGCTGACCTTGCAGGAGCATTCCACCGGGTGCGCCAGAAGTGCCAGCCGATCAGTGCATAGAGCAGGAAGGCAGCGAGATAGGCTAAAATATCGGACATTGATATTGCAGATTAAATGAAACTCTCATTTAGTCTACACCAATTTTTCCGGAGAGGCATTTTGCATGTTTGACAATCTTACCAATCGGCTTTCGGGTGTCATCAAGACTTTGCGGGGTGAAGCACGGCTGACCGAAACCAATATACAGGAAGCGTTGCGGGAAGTGCGCATGGCGCTGCTGGAAGCTGACGTCGCCCTGCCGGTGGTCAAGGAATTTATTGCCCGAGTAAAGGAAAAAGCAGTCGGTCAGGAAGTAATCGGCAGCCTTACGCCAGGACAAGCATTGGTGGGCGTAGTCCACCAGGAACTGATCGCCCTCATGGGAGGCCAGAAAGCAGATGTCAACCTTGCCACTGTCCCCCCCGCAGTGATTCTCATGGCGGGATTGCAGGGCGCCGGAAAAACCACGAGCAGCGGAAAGCTGGCGAAGTGGCTGATGGAACAAAAAAAGAAAAAAGTATTGCTTGTCTCCTGCGATACCTATCGGCCAGCGGCCATTCAGCAACTGGAACTGCTGGCGCGACAAACGGGCGCCGAGTTCTTTCCGGTTCAAGCTGGACAGCAGCCGAAAGAAATTGCGGCCGCTGCCCTCAACTTCGCGCGCCGGCACTTCCATGATGTGATGATCGTGGATACGGCCGGACGCCTCGCCATCGACGAAGCAATGATGACAGAAATCAGCGAGCTGGAAACATTGCTGAAGCCCATCGAAACCTTGTTTGTGGTGGATGCCATGCAAGGACAGGATGCCGTCAACACCGCCAAGGCATTTTCCGAAGCGCTGCCCCTGACCGGCGTAGTACTGACAAAGCTGGATGGAGATGCGCGAGGCGGGGCAGCGCTTTCCGTGCTTCACGTAACGGGGAAACCAATCAAATTCGCCGGTGTCGCTGAAAAGCTGACCGGCTTGGAACCATTCCATCCTGACCGTATGGCCTCACGGATTCTGGGAATGGGCGATGTACTAGGACTGATCGAGGAAGCCCAGCGGGGGGTGGATCAGCAGGAGGCCGAAAAGCTCGCCAAGAAGATGAAATCGGGCAAGAGCTTCGACCTGAACGATTTCAAGATGCAGTTTGAGCAAATGAGAAACATGGGCGGCATGGGGGCGCTGATGGATAAGCTGCCGGCTCAGTTGAGCCAGGCTGCCCAGAATGTCAAAGTCGATGATAAGGTTATCGCCCGCACCGAAGGCATCATCAATTCCATGACTCCGCAGGAACGTCTCAAGCCGGAAATCCTCAAGGCCTCGCGCAAGCGTCGTATTGCTGCAGGCGCAGGTGTCACGGTACAGGAGGTGAATCGCCTGCTGGCGCAGTTCGAGCAGGCGCAAAAAATGATGAAAATGATGAATAAGGGGGGCATGACAAAAATGCTGCGAAGCATGAAGGGCATGCTGCCCGGCATGCGCTAAAGGAGCCGCTTAACAAGTGCGAGGGCTGCGAGAGATTTGTTCAGCGGTTCCTTAGATCATTCCGCCGCCGGCACTTTTTCGAGACCGTCGATTCGTTGGCCCGGCTTGATGTTTCTTGCGGCAAACCAGCCGAGATTCATCTCGAGCGCATATTTTGCCGCGCCGGCTGAGCTATGCGCTGTGCTCGTGCGAGGCATCATGTCGGCGATATTAAGAATAACCCCTTTTTCATCCAGGAAAGCAACACTCAAGGGAATATCCGTGTTCATCATCCACATGCTGTAGTGTTCAGGGTGAGAAAACACGAACAGCATTCCGGCGTTTTCAGCCAGGGATTGGCGAAACATCAATCCCTGGATCCGGGCAGGTTCCGTATGCGCCACTTCAACCGAAAAAGTGTGCCGGGATATGCTGAGCTGACGTACCGGCATTTCTGCCTTGCCTGGCGCCGATAAAAGAAAAACGAGAATAAAGGCGAAGATGCGCATCAGTGCTTCCCGGTACTGCCAAAACCATTCGCTCCTCGCTCGCTTTGCTCGAAGTCGTCCACCACGTTAAAACCAACCTGTACGACGGGTACCACTACGAGTTGCGCAATGCGCTCCATCGGGTTCAACAGGAAAGGTGCTTGCCCCCGATTCCAGCATGATACGAATATCTGCCCCTGGTAATCCGAGTCGATCAACCCAACCAGATTTCCCATCACGATACCGTACTTGTGGCCGAGGCCGGAGCGAGGGAGTACCAGTGCGGCGAGTCCGGGGTCAGACAGATGGATTGCGATTCCGGTGGGGATAAGGTGGGCTTCTCCAGGCTGAATCGTCATCACATGCTCGATGCAGGCGCGCAAGTCGAGGCCGGCGGAGCCGGAGGTCGCGTAGGTGGGCAACTGGTCTTTAAGGCGCGAATCGAGAATTTTTATATCTATTTTTTTCATGAATTAAAATTCCGCCATTTTTCATAAAGCAATGCTGCATGAGCGATGAGGTGGCGCGCCTGTTCGATTTTCGACGATTTTGGCAAGGAATGCTTGCCGGAATCATCGAAGAGCGTCAACGCAACTTCCTCCGCACCTATCGCCTCTTGGGCGAGATTGGCAGCAAGAAGTGGAAGTTTTTTCCGATGGCGCTTGGCTTCGGCATTCTCTTCCAGATTTTGAGTCTCCGCAGCAAAACCAATACAAAATGGCGGATCGGGCAGATTTGCCACGTATTCAAGAATATCAGGATTGGGAATAAGCTCCAGGATGATATTCCTGTCGTTCTTTTTCGTTTTGTGTTCGCTGGCACTTTTGGGACGATAGTCAGCCACGGCAGCGACGCTTATAAAAAAATCGACATGTGGAACTTCGCTTTTTACGGCTACCAGCATATCCTGCGCGCTTGTCACCTTGATGAGGCGGGCGCTCGGTGGCGCTTCCAGGCAAACCGGGCCGGATACGAGGATTACTTCCGCTCCTGCCTCGGCTGCGGCACGCGCCACCGCATACCCCATTTTGCCGGAACTTGAATTGGTTATCCCTCGAACTGCATCGATTGCTTCGAAGGTAGGTCCGGCAGTGATGAGTACGCGCCTGGTCTGCAGCAGTTTGGGTTGAAAAAAAGCGTGTACGGCTTCCGCGAGTTCATGCGCTTCGAGCATGCGTCCCATGCCGGTTTCGCCACACGCCTGCGCGCCGCTGGCAGGACCCAGCACTGTCACACCATCCCTGCGCAACGTGTCGAGATTGCGACGGGTGGCGGAATTTTCCCACATCTGCCGATTCATTGCGGGAGCAATCAGCAAGGGGCACGCACGCGCAAGGCATAATGTGGAGAGCAGGTCATCCGCAAGGCCATGGGCAACCTTGGCAATAAAGTCAGCACTGGCAGGCGCAATGACAACGGCATCGATGTTGCGTGAAAGGTCGATATGAGCCATGTTGTTGGCTACGCTGGCATCCCACAGCTCGGTAAATACGGGCTTACCGGTCAAGGCCTGTAGCGTTGCCGTACCGACAAAACGACAGGCTGACGCCGTCATGACTGCCTGCACCTCCACGCCACCGCTTATCAAAAGGCGCGCCAGTTCTGCCGCCTTGTATGCCGCAACTCCCCCCGTGAGTCCCAAAAGCACACGCCTTGCCTCAGACGTCCTGCCAGTCGTCTCCAACCGAATTACTCCCCAAAAAAGAGGAGTCTAACTCAATACTCCCAAAACGCGCACCGCTTTACGGAGCGATATATTCTTCAACTACAGTTTTTTCACAAACTGACGTTTAAGCAAAGGAATCTCTGAATAATTCCTCGCTACATTGCTACATTTACTATGCCGATTTCAGACTGGCCCGAAGCCGAGCGCCCGCGGGAAAAACTCCTGAAGAACGGGCCCGCATACCTTTCCGATGCGGAGCTGCTGGCGATATTCCTGCGTACGGGCATCGCCGGCAAGAGCGCTGTGGATCTGGCAAGAGAACTGCTCAAACGTTTCAAGGGTTTGACCGGGCTCTTTGCCACAGACCAAAGCGCATTCTGCGAGGTGCCAGGAATGGGTCCGGCGAAGTTCGCGCAGTTGCAGGCAGTGCTGGAAATGGCGCGCCGCGCGCTGGAAGAAGAATTGAAAAGCAGCGATGCGATGGATTCACCGGGACCTGTCCGGGCCTTTTTGCGCCTGAGCCTCGAAGGGAAGGAGCACGAGGTCTTCGTGAGCATCTTTCTTGATGCACGGAATCGGGTCATTGCAACTGAAGAACTGTTCCGCGGCACCCTTACACAGACCAGCGTTTACCCGCGTGAAGTAGTGAAACGGGCGCTTCATCATAATGCCGCGGCTGTGATTTTTGCACATAATCATCCTTCGGGGGCGGCTGAGCCAAGCCACGCAGATGAGGTTCTCACACAATCCCTGAAGCAGGCACTTCTGCTCATCGGTGTGAGAGTACTGGATCATTTTATTGTTGGAAGGGGCGCGACCCTATCGTTTGCCGAACAGGGATTGATTTGATTTGAGGAAATCCCGAAAATCGGGATATAATATTCGTTTTTCCGCTTTCGGACAGGATCAATCATGGCACGAGTATGTGAAGTTACCGGGAAGAAGCCCATGACCGGCCACCACGTTTCCCACGCGAACAATAAAACAAAGCGGCGTTTTTTGCCCAATCTGCAACGCCGCCGCTTCTGGGTTGAGAGTGAGCGTCGCTGGATTAGTCTGCGCGTGTCCAATGAAGCGCTCCGTACAATTGACAAGAATGGCATCGATGCAGTACTGGCTGAAATGCGCGCACGCCGCGACAGCATCTAAGAGTTTAAAGCGTAAAGCGCAGTCAGTCGGCAACTTGGCCGTATCGATAAGGTAACGAAAAGGTAATCTAAGTAAGGATAAGGACATTACCATGAGAGAAAAAATAAAGCTCGAATCCTCCGCGGGAACGGGCCATTTCTACACCACAACCAAGAACAAGCGCACCACTCCGGAAAAAATCGAAATTACCAAATTCGATCCGGTTGCGCGCAAGCACGTCAAGTACAAGGAAATCAAGCTCAAATAGATTTCTTCACCGGGATCAGGAAAGCCGTGGAATAAGTATTGTAAAAATATAAGCTCAGAAAATATGGACTCAAAAACAGGAAACCCGCCAAATGGCGGGTTTCCTGTTTTTGAGTCCTATGTAATTTTTCTTAAACTTAAGAAATTCTTAAGCGTAGCAGCGCAGCCTGCGGGAGAAATTTTGCAGTACCTCGATGCCGCTTTCCTCGGCACGGTGACACCAGTCTTCCAGCTGTTTGACCAATTCATCCTTGGATGAAGTGGAGCGTTGCCATACCGTCATCAATTCCTCACGCATTTTGTAAACTTTATCCAGCGTGCTTGTCTTGCTCAGCACCAGATTGAGCTTTGCCCGCTCGTCTTCCTGCAGGGTCTTGGAGTCCGCAAGCACCCAACGCTTGAGTGTGGAACGATCAACGCCAAGATTTGTCGCCGCTTCTTTCAGATGATCAACTTCCTTTGCCAGCGTCTGCTTGAGAGACTGGGCGTATTTTGCCAGTACTTCGTAGCGATGGGAAATGACAGCTTGCAGCGTATCTGCATCGCATTCTGTCTTTGCGGCATCGAGGCGCAGTTTCGGTGCCACCTTCTTCACCTGCGCCAGCCCCATCCACTGGAGAATGCAAATATACATCCAGCCGATGTCGAATTCATACCACTTGTTGGATAACCGCGCGGAAGTGGCATAAGCGTGGTGATTATTGTGCAACTCCTCTCCGCCAATGAGAATTCCCCAGGGAACGATATTGGTGCTGGCGTCTTCGGCCTGGAAATTACGGTAGCCCCAGTAATGCCCTATCCCGTTGATCACGCCCGCAGCCATGATGGGTGCCCATGCCATCTGGATGGCCCAGATGGTAAGGCCGATCGGCCCGAACAGGATGACATCGATGATCAGCATCAGGGCCACACCCCTACGGCTGTGCTTGTCATAGACATTCCGCTCCAGCCAGTCATCCGGCGTACCATGGCCGTATCTTTCCATGGTTTCCATGTTTTTGGCTTCTGCGCGATAGAGCTCCGATCCCTCCCTCAGCACTTTCGCGATCCCGACTATTTGGGGACTGTGGGGATCATCGACCGTTTCACACTTGGCGTGATGCTTCCGGTGTATGGCGGTCCACTCCTTGGTGACCATCCCGGTCGTGAGCCATAGCCAGAAGCGGAAAAAATGACTCGGCAAGGGATGAAGATCCAGTGAACGATGAGCTTGATGACGATGCAGAAAGATTGTGATACTGGCTATGGTTATGTGAGTAAGGCCGAGGGTAACGGCGATATAACCCCACCATGGCAAGTCTATAAGACCGAGAGTCATTGTTTGCGACCTTTAGATTTAGAGTAAGTACGGGGAGAAGCGGTAATTGCCAGAAAGAAGGGATACGGAAATTTATAGCTAAATGAACGGTTAGTCAAGAAATTATGTGCTTTCCGGAGGCTCGAAGGAGCCCGAAAAAACGGGGACGGGAAGCACCGGATTGCAGCGACGCGGAAGAGCGTGGACGGCAAGAAATGGGTTCTTCCCGGAGACAATACCGGCTTATTTATCGCCCAGTAATTGTTCCAGATCGACACGGACTGATTCCGCCGTGTTAGCCTTTAACGTTCGTCGCATCTGGCCCAGAGCGTCAGCATGTCGGCTTTTGTTTATCGCTGCACAGCAGTCGGAAGGAATGTGGATCTCAAAGCCGCGCAAATATGCATCGTTGGCGGTAAACAGCACGCAGGAATCCGTGGTAAGGCCGCAAAGGATGAGCTTTTTCGCATGCAAACTCTGGAGCAGAAGATCCAGGGGCGTCTGGAAAAAGCCCGAATGCCTTGGCTTGAGAACAAAATAATCGTCCTGCTGAGGAACAAGCTCACGGGCAAGCGACGCGCCGCAGATACCGTCTTTTACACAACATGACACGAGATGTTTGAAGTCGGACTGCCATTGTCCAAAGTTGTCGTTCACGTACAGACAGGGAATGCCGAGTTTCTTGGCCTCGGTTTTAAGGGACGAAATGTTTCGCGCCATCGGCGCGGCATATTCAATGAGCTGTTGTCCACTCTCGAATTCCAGATCATTGATGACATCGATTAAAAGAAGCGCAACGGAGCATTCATGAAGCACGCAGCTATCGTTCATCGCTCAGAACCACCGTCATATCGGTTTGGCCACCATCAGATAAAACACAATAACCAGTGCAATAAACGCGGGAATACCCAACCCGATCCAGAACCGGAAGTACTGCCAGTACAAGGGCGGCAACTCGTCCTTTCTGTTGCTCGCATCGGCAGCGAGCTGGTGCATCCGTATCTGGAGCCACACAACCGGAAGCCAGCAAGCTCCCGCGATCAGGTATAAAACTGTCGACCACATTACCCACCTGCTGGTCACGGGAATTTCTGCCAGGTAGACGAGATAAAAACCTGTAAGCGGCTGGATGACGATGGTCGTCGCCGTGAATATCCAGTCAGCGGTAACGACATTTCTGGTAACCGCAGCAGCAATGGCGGAGTCACGCGTCAAGCTCGCCGAAAACATATAAAAGGCTGTCCCTATGCCCGTACCGAACAGCAATGTCGATGAAAGGATGTGCAGCCACTTTACAACGATGTACTCGTTCACTGCTCCTCCAACTCGATCATCGTTTCTCCAACTCATACAGCAACAGGATGACTGCAAGGATGGGCAGATTTTTTATCAACGGACCGAAGGGATGCAGCCAGAACTCAGGGAGAAAAAGAGTGATGGCAACCATATAGACGCCAATCAGGGTGACCTGAGCTATCCAGAGTAACCGACGGTCACGGAGAAAAAGGGTTCCGAACCCAAAAGCAATATCCATTGCTGCGGCACCGTAAAGTGCTATTGGGGCAAGGCCGCCAGTAATTCCCACGCGGGCAAGCAAAACATAGCTCTCTTCTACCGGATAAATCCCCATCGAAACCGCACCTGCCACAAACCACACTGCTGCCAATGAAACACGCAGCACGATCTGCAACCAGCCAAGGAGCGCCGACAGGCGGAGGGCCTGCACCTCCCACTTTGAGGCAAATTCCCGTACAGGCCGGGGATTGCGACCGAGCAGCGCGCACGTTATGGCTGGGTCGGCGATATTCCCCCGCTGAAGCATCTGCCACGTTTCCAGGTCCAGCAAACCCTTCCCGAGCCGCTGGCCCAAGCGCGCGCTGAACTCGACAAATCCGACAGGGACCGGCAAAAACGTAGCAGGACCCAATCCCATCAGATGCCGCAACTCACCCAGATAGTCTCGAAAAGTGATTGGTTCCGGCCCCACCAGAGGGATACGTTGTCCAAGATATCGATCGGTTTCGAGAAGCTCCACCACCGCTTGCGTCAGGTCGTCAATATGAATCGGTTGTATCCGTTGATCTCCTGCTCCGGGCAGCGGGATAACCGGGAGGCTCGCAATGAGGTTGAACAATTGCGCGCTTGTCCCACCCGGCCCGTATACGAGCGATGGCTGTACGACCATGCTCCTGTTGCTCTTGTTCCCCTTGTTCGGAGGGGCAAGCAATGCATCATCTGCGGCTTTCTTGCTCAGGTGATACCGGCTGCGCGCATTTTCGTCCGCACCGAGCGCGGATATCTGCACGACCTTCACATTTGCTGCTTCGCAAGCCGCAAATAGCGCCCTTGGGGCACGGTCATGCAGTGCCTGGAATGTTTGCCTTCCGTGCTCCCGCAATATTCCAACCGCATTTATCACCACATCGATGCCGGCAAGGCGTTTTTTCCAGACCTCCATATCGAAATCGCGCGTAAAATCTGCCGCGATATAAGTGAGCCGAGTTCCCTTCAAATCCTGAGTTCCCTTCAAATCCTTTATATTACTTATATCCTCCGGTTGGCCGCGCCGGGTGGCACATACGATTCTGTGTCCCGCAGCAGACAATGCCATAACCAGATGGCTGCCGATAAAGCCCGAAGCGCCGGTAATCAAGATGGTTGACATATCGTGTACACTGGAATTAAAACCCGCACAGACAGATCAACCGAATTTTCGTGCGGGATACATATCTTTAAGATCGAAATAAAGTATAGTTTCAGCCATGATGCACCCTGAAAAAACATGGAGCGGCGCAATTCGCAACAGCCTCGTTTCCGGTGCCGTAGCGAGCGTTGTGTCGACCATTGCGCTTTCGATCCTGGGCAAGGTTGAACTGGATAAGTTTGCCGCCCCTGTCAACGGGCCCAGTCAATGGATATGGGGAAGACATGCGCCCTATCAGGACCACTTCAGCCTTCGATACACTCTTATCGGCTACGCGATACACCACGCCGCGTCTGTATTCTGGGCAATCTGGTATGAAAAGCTTCGTCAGCAATTGCCTCCTGCCGAAAGCACTGCAGCAGTACTTGCTCCGGCTATCGCAACAGCCGCCGCCGCTTATGCCGTCGATTTTCACTTTACGCCTAAACAACTCACCCCCCGGCTTACGCCCGGGTTTGAGCATCGACTCTCCCAGCCTTCCCTGCTAATCGTCTATGCAACCTTCGCACTCGGGTTGGCCGGTACTGCCCTCCTCGCACGGAAGCATCCTCCCCGAAGGTATACCGCAAACAGGGTCGCACCGCCAATAGATTCTGCCCGAAGAAAGTCAGGCATCGCATTCAGGAAACCCTGAATGCGATTCCGGGGCAGCAGCGTTTCACGCCCTACTGTTGCCACTCTACCTCAATGGCAGAGGCTCGGAATGTGCGTTATCGCACTGAGGTGGCTGAAGCAACCCCCTATAGTCACTACAGGTTTCCTCTCTGTCCTGTCGCGATCGGAGTACGGCATGGACCCGTCTCCCTGCCATATTTCTCAGCTCTACCCACAACAAAAGTTCCCTGATCAAAGTAAAGGCATGATTGATTGGTCTCGTCTTTTTGGTTTTTCCGTAAATCCCGCCGAAATAATCCTGCGAGGAACAGTCATCTACTGGTTCATCTTTTTGCTGTTCAGGCTGGTACTTCGCCGTGATGTAGGTGCTATCGCCATTGCGGATGTGATGCTGCTTGTGCTGATAGCCGATGCAGCCAGCAACGGCATGTCCGGAGATTACGATTCCATCACGGATGGTTGTCTTCTTATTGCCACCCTTGCGGGCTGGAATTATCTGCTGGACTTGTTGAGCTTCCATTTCCTGGCTATCAGGCGTCTGGTTCAGCCACCCCCACTGGCTCTGATAGAAAACGGCAAAATGCTCCGTAAAGCCATGCGCAAGGAACTGATTACTACCGAAGAATTAAAATCCAGATTGCGGGAACAGGGCATCGAGGATTTGAGCGAGGTAAAAATCGCGCATCTTGAAGAAGACGGGGAAATCAGCGTGTTGCGGCACGATGGCAGGGAGCTGGAGAAATCGTCGGGCAAGTCAAAGAGTAAAAAGACTATTTAGTAGGAAAGCCTGATGGATGAAGAGGAAGCGTTAGAGTTTGCCCAACACCTGGCTGATGTGTCCCGGTCCATCGCGCTACGATATTTCCGTACTTCACTGGATATCTGCTGGAAGGAAGACTCTAGTCCCGTGACGATTGCGGATTGCAAGATCGAAAGCACGCTGCATCGTGTAATACGTGATCGATATCCGGACCATGGCATTATCGGGGAAGAATATGGCTGCACTCCCGGGGAACGCTATAGCTGGATCCTGGACCCGATTGATGGGACGAAGAGCTTTACAATGGGAAACCCGCTGTTCGGGACACTCATTGGACTACTGGATGACGGCCAACCTATCGCCGGACTGGTCGATCTTCCCGCAATGGGAGAGCGATGGGGTGGAATGGGCAAAAGGACAACATTCACGGACGGGATCAGCAATGGCCAGGCGAATGTCAGTGGCTGTCGCTCCATTGACGCAGCCCGGCTTTATATCGCAGCCCCGCGAGAAGCCGATTCTGATTCTGATGAGAAATATGCAGGGATCGAGACATTGTACCGCGTCGCCGCCATCACTCGTCCTGTTTGCGACTGCTATGCATATGGCTTACTCGCTTCCGGCTATTGTGACCTGGTAGTCGAGGACAATCTGGAGCCTTGCGACTATTTGCCACTTGTGCCGATAATTAACGGCGCGGGCGGACAGATTACAGACTGGACAGGAAAACCCCTCACCTTGAATTCGAATGGACGAGTCATTGCCGCTTCCACTGAACGCCTGCTAAACGCGGCAATAGAGGTGCTTCACAGCTCGCTCTCGGCAGATTCAATCACCCGGTAGTTCTCTCGTGCTGTTAGTGCGATTCCGCACTGAAAATCATATCTTCCCCAAATAGAATCCTGTTTTCGATCGGTCGTTTATTTTCTAAAACCATTATGAGAGCAGCCATGAAGCCTTCAAAATTTGCGGCTCAATCCTTGCTTCTGGCGGGCACGGTTTTCCTTGCGCCAGTGGCAATTCATGCGCAGACTGCGCCGGGGCCGGGAGGTTCCATCGTAGGGCAACCCCCTAGCCAGGGCGGCTACCCCCAAGGAGGCGGCTACCCCCAAGGGGGCGACTACACCCAGGGGGGCCGCTACATTATCGGGCAGCCCCCTCCCCCACCTACTATGCCGCCGAAACCCTCGATGAGGCAAAACGATTCCACGCCGCCACCGCTCGCCCCCGGACAGGTCGGTCCGGTTCAGTCCGGTCCTCCACCGAGCGGCTTGATGAGCGGACGCGACCCGATGAAGGAAAGACTCAATCGCGCAAATCGGGAAGGGGCGGACCTGGATCGAAACGGAATAATAAGTCCGGAAGAAGCTAGCAGGATACCGCAAAGTTCCCCTTAGCCGAAATAGCGAGGTAAATCTGACTCGAGGATTAGCGTCCTCGAGCCAACGCTGTCTCGCACGTCCGGTACACCGCCACTCGCCCTTCAAAGGAGAAGCCAATGCACGCAGTCACTTATCATGGAAGCTACGACGTTCGCGTGGATACCGTACCCGACCCGATACTTCAGGAACCGGACGATATTGTTCTAAAAATTACCGCTACTGCGATCTGTGGCTCGGACTTGCACCTGTATCGGGGCAAAATGCCCGAACTCAAGAATGGCGACATACTCGGTCATGAGTTTATGGGAACAGTCGTCGATGCGGGCTCGGGGGTTACAGCGTTGCAAAAAGGCGACCGGGTGGTGGTCCCTTTCGTCATCGCCTGCGGACAATGCTTCTTCTGCGAGAGGCAATTGTATGCCGCTTGTGAAACGACCAACCCGGATCGTGGCGCAATCGTGAATAAAAAAAACGTGCGTTCAGGCGCAGCGTTTTTTGGCTATACGCATCTGTATGGGGGGGTGCCGGGCGGCCAGGCTGAATATGTACGAGTGCCGAAGGCAAACGTGGGCCCCATCAAGATCCCCGAAACGCTTCCGGATGAGAAAGTCCTGTTTCTGAGTGATATTTTGCCTACCGGTTACCAGGCTGTACTGAATGCAGAGATAGGCCCAGGTTCCAGCGTTGTGATTTTTGGCGCCGGCCCGGTGGGATTGATGTCGGCGGCTTGCGCGCGGCTTCTTGGAGCAGAAATGATTTTCATGGTCGACCATCATCCGTATCGACTCGAATTCGCCCGCCAAACGTATGACATACTTCCCATCAATTTTGATGAAGTCGATCCTGCCGAGGTCATTGTCGAAAAAACTTCTTACAGAGGTGTCGATGCGGCCATCGATGCAATAGGATTCGAAGCCAAAGGCAGCGCACTCGAGACTGTCATGACCAACCTGAAACTGGAAGGCAGTAGCGGCGTAGCCTTGCGCCAATGCATCGCAGCAGTAAGGCGCGGTGGCACGATCAGCGTGCCAGGAGTGTATGCGGGTTTTATCCATGCCTTCCTTTTCGGTGATGCTTTCGAGAAAGGCCTTACCTTCAGAATGGGGCAAACTCATGTCCAGCGCTTCCTTCCCGAACTGCTGGAACATATCGAATCCGGAAAGCTGCAACCGAATGTCATCATCAGTCACCGGATGTCCCTTGCTGAAGCAGCTACCGCATATAAAATCTTCGAAAAAAAGGAAGACGACTGCCGCAAGGTTGTCCTGACGCCCTAACACCCCCACACACGTCGAAGAATCCCCAAGCTCCCGTCTTGAGCTTTCGTCTTCCATTCGTCGAGCCCTTCCTGTCCGTTTGCCCTGAGTAGTCGCAAGTGGTAGATGATCTCACAATAGAACCGAAGATGTTGTACGAGTAGCGCACGAACTGTTCGTTATCGCACAGTAGCTTGCCCTAAAAACCCCGATCATAGCGACAATCACCTGTGCTGGCCGAGTAACAAGAATGCGAAAAGCATCATTATCGGTTCGCGCTGCCTCCCGACAGTTTGCTCCAGACCCATTGTTCGATGAACGCTATCAATAACAAAATATTCCTTTCTTTCTGGCAGGCAGGCTATGAAGGTTCGGACCACATCAATGGTGAGGGGGTACCTTTATCCATGAATCACGCCACGCAGCATGCTGATCTGGCATATCACGATTATTCGCTACTACGGGATTTCGGAATCGGAACGGTCCGTGAAAGCGTGGGTTGGCGGTCAGTGGAAAAAGAGGGACGCTTCGATTTTTCGTCTGTCGAATTACGTGCGCATGCGGCTCGAGACCTTGGCTTACAGGTCATATGGACGTTATGTCATTACGGTTGGCCAGATGAGATCGATCCCTGTTCGGCTGATTTCATTGATCGGTTTTCGCTGTTTTGTTCTCGGACGGTGGAATATCTTGAATCATTTTCGACCAACGACGTTGTTTCCATTTACACGCCGATCAACGAAATCTCCTTCACCAGCTGGGTATCTGCGCGAAATCGCTTCATGTGCGCCAATCCCCATGGTGACGACGGAGCGGAGTTAAAGCGGCAGTTGGTGCGAGCAACGCTGAAAGGTTGCGAGGAAATCTGGAAAATCAATTCTTCCGCTCGCATTCTTCATTGCGACCCGCTGATACACGTCGTTGCCCCTGATGACCGGCCTGATCTCGAGGATCACGCAAAGATGTACAGGCAATCCCAATTCGAAGCCTGGGACATGCTCTGCGGACGCATAGAGCCTGAGCTAGGGGGCGCGCCCCACTTTCTGGATCTGGTCGGGGTCAACTACTACCACAGCAACCAATGGGAATCTAGCGGCGACAAATGGGAGGCAAGCCTCCCTCTCTTCTGGCACCTCGATCACCCCCGCCGGGTTCCATTGTATGACCTTCTAAACGAGGTTTATCACCGCTATCACCGCCCCCTTCTAATCTCGGAAACCAGCCATGTCGGAAGCGGCAGGGGTGCGTGGATCAAGGAAGTGGCGCAGCACGCGGTAATAGCTCAACAGTCTGGGGTGGATCTGCATGGAATCTGTCTGTACCCCATCGTGGATCGGCCAGATTGGGATAACCCGGAACATTGGCATAAAAGCGGCCTATGGGAAGTAAATATCGAGGGGGAAAAAGAAGAAACACGATACCAGCGGGTTTTATCGCAGATATATGCCGCTGGCTTAAGAGATGCTCAACGACTGACTCATAATCTTTTTTCACATTGCCTTTCAATTCAAACCCCACCCAACACTCCAGGAGTCCCAATGACGACAATTATTGTTTTTTCCCATCTGCGCTGGGACTTTGTATATCAACGCCCCCAACATCTTCTCTCCCGGCTTGCTGAAAACTACAAAATTGTTTTCATTGAAGAGCCGATTCTGCACCAGCACGACAGCTTCCTCGAATACTCTCAACCCTTGCCGAACATTACCGTAGTCAAGCCTCACACTCCGGTCGCCGCATCGGGTTTTCATGACGAACAACTGCCGCATCTGATCAAATTGATGAGGCAATTCATTGTTCTGGAAGAAGAACACATTGCCTGGTTTTATACTCCAATGGCGTTGCCGTTGCTGCGGGAACTGCAACCCTCCCTGGTTATTTATGATTGCATGGACGAACTGGCTTCTTTCAAGAATCCGCCCAAGCAAATGCTTCAACGGGAAAATGCGTTGCTGAGAACTGCGGACCTCGTTTTTACCGGCGGACCAAGTCTCTACCGGGCAAAGAGGTCGCGCCACCCGAACGTACACTGCTTTCCCAGCAGTGTAGATATCGTACATTTTGAACAAGCAAGAGATCGCAGCAATCGCCATCCGGCTCACGAGAACATACCCGGCCCCCGGCTCGGCTATTATGGCGTGATAGACGAGCGGATTGACCTGGAACTCATCGATCGTCTGGCGGAGGCGCACCCGCAGTGGCAGATCGTCCTGGTTGGGCCCGTCGCGAAGATCAGCCGAAGCGCATTGCCGCGGCGGCATAACATCCACTACCTAGGTCAGCAGCCCTATAAGGCCCTTCCACATTTTCTGGCTGGCTGGAACGTATGTTTGCTGCCTTTTGCACTGAACGAATCCACACGCTTCATCAGCCCGACCAAGACGCTGGAGTACATGGCTGCCGAATTGCCCATAGTCAGCACACCCGTTGCCGATGTAGTGGAACTGTATGGGGAAGTCGTGTCGATTGCAGATACCCCGCAGGCTTTCATACGGGCCTGCGAGAACGCGTTGCTGACCACGCCCGAAGATAATACGCAAACGATTATGAGAATGCGAAAATTGGTATCGGCAACCTCGTGGAATACAACTGCTGAAAAAATGCATGAGCTCATGCAGACTGCCGCCTTGCAAACCGAAGGATCAACGAGGGGCGTACGCCGGTTCACGGAACCTGAGTCCCTCATCCATCAGAACATCGAGCCTGCCCCTGTCGAAAACAGAAAGTGTGTCATTATCGGAGCGGGGCCGACCGGATTGAGTGCCGCTTATCACCTTGACGAAGAAACGCTGCTGCTGGACAAGAATTCGATTGTCGGCGGGTGGTGCCGCTCGATTGAAGACAAAGGTTTCACCTTTGATCATGCCGGTCACATCATGTTTTCAAACGACCCCTATGTTCATCAGCTCTACAAGATTCTGCTTGGCGATAACGTTCATTGGCAAAACCGTGAAGCCTGGGTTTACAGCAAAGGTGTTCATACTCGCTATCCATTTCAGGGGGCCCTCTATGGGCTGCCGGCGGATGTCATCAAGGAATGCATTGTCGGAGCGATGGAAGCGCGTTATGGCGCGTTAAAGACTCCACAAGCAAAATCAATGGAAGGAACTTGCCAGGGTACAGATGGCGCCGCTGCCGCCGTGTCCGACTGCTGCGCGGATGGGACCGGGAGTATTGCGCCGGAGTCGGGCAAAGTACGGTCCACCGAAGGCGTGGTTGAAAGAAGCAAAGTGGAAAACTTCGAAAATTTCATCTACCGGGTGTGGGGGCCAGGCATCGCCAAACATTTTGCAATACCATACAACAGGAAGCTTTGGACAGTTCCACTGACGGAAATGGAGACTTCCTGGCTTGGGGGCCGCGTACCCCTGCCTGATCTGGAGGAAATCATAGAAGGCGCCCTGCGGCCTGTTGCCAAACCGATGGGTCCCAATGCGCGCTTTGGTTACCCTCTTCGGGGGGGATTTCAGGCAATGATGTCTGGCTTTGTTCCCCACATCAAAGGCACCATTGAGGTCAACGCAGATGTTGCCCGCATTTCACCGGACCAACACTTGGTTACACTGGCGGATGGAAGGCGCTACCGGTACCAGCACCTAGTCAGCACCATGCCGCTACCCGAGCTGATCCGCAGGATGGGCGACGAAGCACCTCCGTCAATCAAAAAAGCGGCAGCTGCGTTGCGCCACGTTTCGGTGCGCTGCGTCAACCTGGGTATTGGGAGGGAAAACATTTCAGACAAGCACTGGATCTATTATCCGGAAGACACCATCTTCCATCGGGTTTTTCTCCAGGGAAATGCAAGCCCTGCCTGCAATCCTCCGGGCGGATTTGGGCTCACCTGCGAGATATCCTACTCGCCGGCCAAACCTCTCCCACTCGACGGCCAGGAGTTAATCGACCGATGCGTGGAAGACTGCATCAAGGTGGGTTTGTTTACGCAGGACGATCAATTGATTACGGCCAATCTGGTCGATATGCCATATGCCTATGTGGTATATGACCATGCGAGAAAGCAGAGCGTTGAAACCATCCGGCAATGGCTTTCGGAGCGCGATATTATCCTGGCCGGACGCTACAGCGAGTGGGAATATTACAACTCCGATCATGCTTTCCTGGCAGGAAAAAAGGCAGCGGAAGCCATCAGTCAACTCATTGACGGCGAAGAACGTATTGCCGACAAAACCGCAGTGTGATCAAGCATGATAATAGACGCTCATATTCATTGTTCAGGAGACGAAAAAGTAGATGACGTTCTACAGGCATTGGATCAGGCGCAAGTGGACAAGGCTGTTGTGCTTGCGCCGTTTTTGAGCGGCACGTATTCGATGCACGACAGTGCGTCGTTAAGATCGGCCAACCAGTATCTTTCCCGGTTGATAGGCCATCACACCGATCGGCTGATCGGGTTTGCGGTAATCAACCCTTCGTTAGAGGGTGCGTGCCAGGATCTTGTCAGTGCGCATGAACTGGGACTCCATGGACTCAAAATGGTGCCAGCCGGATGGTACCCTTATGACGAATGTGCACGGGATGTTTATGAAACAGCAGACCGCCTCAAAATTCCAATTCTGTTCCACAGCGGTATTTTCATCGATGGAAAATCGGGGCGTTTCTGCCGCCCCAGCTTTTACGAAGCGATACGCGATTATCCTGACTTGCGCGTTACCCTTGCTCACCTCGGGTGGCCATGGTCCGATGAGGCAAATGCGGTAGGTCTCATAGACCTCATCAACGGAGTGCCGCCCGATGACAGCCAGTTTCGCTTCGACATTTCCTTTGGGGCGCCCCCTGTTTACCGCCTTGAAGTTCTCAGAAAAGCAATCGACGTCCTCACACCCGATTTATTGCAATTCGGTAGCGATGTGTTCTTGCCCTGTAGCGCAGATTTGATAAAAAGCCGAATTGATGATGTGTTGACGCTGCTGGAACGTCTCGAAGTGGACAAGTCCAGTCGCGACCGGATCATGGGAGGGACAGCCGCAGCCTGGTTGGGGATAAACTGACGTGAAAATCATTTCAACCGCCGAACGACCTATCAATCTTCTTGAGATCATAGGGGCCTCCATCGTCGGTGGAATGGAAACTTACGTCTTGAGGTTGCTCGAGCGGCTCCCGCAAGACTCTTTTCGTGTCACCTGCCTCTGTGTGGCGGAAGGCAAACTCACATCCCAATTACGCAACATCGGTTGCAGCGTTCACATCACCCCCATCACCGATGAGCCCGACTGGCAAGCTGTCCTGCTGGGCTCCAGCCTAATCCGGACTGATGCGATCGACGTCATTCATGCACACCTTCCAAATGCACATTCGCTTGCAGGTATTCTGAGCAGGTTGACCGACACGCCGGCTGTGTCCACTATTCACGGACGCTACCTGAGCATGCGCGATTTTGAAGTGCACAAGCTCATGAATACTCATATCAACGTGGTTGCAAAAACCGCCTACTTTCATGCTTTGACCCTGGGCGTACCGAGCACAAAACTACGTTTTATTCCGAATGGAATCGACACAAAGGTCTTCCAACCAGCCCCCAAGTCCAATTACCTTCATTCCTTGATCAAGATCTCGCCAGAAACGCCTCTCGTAGGCTTCATCGGACGCCTCTCGCCAGAAAAGGGACCGGAAGTGTTTGTTCAGGTGGCGCGGATAGCACAAAGGAAATTGAAGAATTGCCATTTCGTACTGGTAGGCGAAGGACCGATGCGGCGGGAACTCCAGAATGAAATCGACGAGTATGGCCTGACGGGTCACATCCATATAGTCGGGTTGCAGAGAGACATCACAAAAATCTATCCCTGCCTTGATCTCGTCGTGTCGACTTCGTATTCCGAAGCCATGCCCCTCGTGATCGTGGAAGCGATGGCATCAGGCCTCCCGGTGGTGGCTACCAATGTCGGGGGCGTGGTCGATATTGTCGAGGTAGGTGGGACCGGATTGCTGAAAGGCCCCGGAGATACGGAAGGACTGGCGAATGATGTCCTCACTCTGATGACGAACAATTCGACCCGTATTCAGATGGGAGCAGCAGCCCGAAAACGGGCCGAAGAAAAATTCGACCTGAGTGATATCGTCGCTCAAACCGCGCAATTATTGCGGTCTCTTACCCAAGGCGGTATCAAAGGAAGCGATGCAGATACGACAAAAAGCTATCGAAAAGCGCGTTCCTGATGGTTCTCCGGGAGAGAGCTTTCCATTGCTCCAACCTTGCCTGCCTCTGATGGGATAGTAGAGGTGGTTTTGGACGGAATCTCCTGGTTTTTTCGCGATCCCCGAGCATGGGAATATACCCAGGTAAACTCGGCACCCAGTAAAAAAATCTGGGCCGAGTAGTAAACCCATACCAACACGACAACCAGCGACCCTGCTGCACCGAATCCGGAACTGATCGCGCTTTTTCCAATGTAGAGCCCGATCAGAGTTTTGCCAATGGTAAAAAGTAACGCGGTAACAATTGCTCCCGCCCACACGTCCTTCCACTGGATTTTCACCTTCGGCATAAATTTATAAAGCATCGCGAAAACAGCGGTGGTAAAAACAAAGCTGAATATGAAATTCAAGCTCGTTACCAGAATTTCAAGCCCTGAGAAAAATCCGCCCCACCACTTTCCCAATGCGGATACAGCGGCATTGAAAACAAGGGATACCATCATTAGGAAGCCTATTCCCAGTATTATTCCAAACGACAGCAATCTGGTCCTGATGAGTTCCCATATCCCGCCGTTCTTGTCTTTGCCGGGTGCGCGCCAGATACGGTCGAATGCGTTCTGCAGCTCACCAAATACAGTGGTTGCACCAATCAGGAGCAAAACTGTTCCGACCACGGCGCCTGCTGCGCCCTTTTCCGGCTCGCTGACACTTGCCAGCAAGCCTTCCACTGCAGCTGCCCCTTGATCACCCATCAAGTCGCGTAATTGTCCAAAGATTTCGCCACGCACTGCTTCTTCGCCGAAAACAAGTCCCGCAGTTGAAATAACGATCAGCAAAAGCGGAGCGATCGAAAACAGGGTATAGTAGGCCAACGCCGCGCCCATGCTCGGCGCATAGTCATCCACCCACGACGAAAAAGAAGCTTTGACGAGATTCCATACCTCCCTGATATTCATGCTGTCCTCCTCTCTTCCCCCTTCCTTCCCTTTCTGTCCTCTGCGCTCCTGTTCAGGGGGGCGTTAAGACAGAAATGCGAGTCGGAAAGCGGGAATTCATCCATAGAGCCGAAATAACACCATGAATTACAATAGGTGAAACGATTCAATTGGTATGTACGCCATTGCACAGATCGGGAGAAACAGGCTTGGACTCGACTGCCCACTACTCTGCCAGCTTTTTGCCCGTGTAGATCTGGTAAACAGGATTGGGTGAATCAAACACTCGGTCGAAGTGTTCGATGATGTAGCGGTAAATAAGAGGATGGGTATTACGAAAGCGTAATTCCTCCCGTCCATCAAGGGGCAGATCGTATATCAGAACAAAGCCCGGGCTGGCCGCTGCAATGCGCTTGATTTCCTCTTGCTGAAAATCCTCATTTCGGGGAAAAAGAGCATATATCCCCCACATCGGAGACTTGGTATTCAGCAGTGGATAGGCGCCTGGCCAGAATGGAGTCACGACGAAGCTTCCGCCATCTGGCGCATATTCCTTGGCCAATTTCCTGAGCAAACGAACATCGCTTTCCACCTCCGGCGAAACCATGAGGTGGTTACCCGAAATTTCAATGGCCTTGCATTGGCTGGCATGACATTGCCAACCCGGATGAAAAGCATGCATCACCCACAAACTCATGGTGCATAAAGCCACTGCGAAAGGCCATTTGATTTTCGCAGGCTGCGCGGCCAGCAGTACGAGGCAGCCGATCAATAACGGAAAGATGCTCTGCGCAAGGTGCCCGACATCGGCACGGGAATATGCATAATGCGCATAGGGTAACCCGAGGAACACCGACGCGACCAGCACGGGTGACACAGCTTTGTTATAAAATTTTTGGAAAAGGATCCATGCAATTCCGACCAGGCTGAAGCTCAGTATTCCGATGAAGAGTACGCCGATCAGCACGCCGCGAATTGCTTCCTCGCTCGGTATCGAGTCCAAGGATACTTTCCACGGCCACGGAACAGGCAGAGGAAGATTGGTCGCCTTCACTTCAAACAGAAAGCGGATGCTTTCCCAGAATGCGCTAGCGAAACCAGGCACAAGCAGCATCATCGCAAGCAGCGGCGTGAAGCCAGCCACCACTCCTGCTGCCCAGAGCAATAATCCCTCCCCGAACCCGGGCTGATCCTTTCGACTGTCGGGTTTGATCGCTAACCAACCCATCACTCCGGCGCTGCCCACCGCTCCATACACGCCGTGATTGCGGCCAAAAATAGCCACCAGACCGATGCACAGACCGCACACGAAGTAGCGTAGCCTCGCCGGATGTTGAACCAGAAAACTCAAGACGCCAACGAGAAGAATGGACAGGGAAATATCGAACAGCTTATGGCGCGGATACATCCACACCATGAGAGTGATTGCCGAAAGCAACAGATAGAGAAAACCCGGGAACTTGAAGCGCAGGGGGCTTTTTTGTGCAATCAGCAGCAGACCCGTGAACAAACCTATGGCCTGGAACACCGCCACCGCGCCACGCAAAGCCATGATGCCACTGTCGCCCCACAAGCTCATCAGGGCTGCCGACCAATAATAACGGCCAGGATCGTAGGATACAAAATCGCGCAGAGGCACCTCCCCCAGCAATACCCGCTGAGCCCCGTACCATAGGTAACCTTCATCCCACAGATTGAATCCCTTGTGCCCCTGCCACAGAAAGGACGCAAGCACGGCGAAAGCAGTCAGCACGAATACGGGCAATATTTGATGTATCAGCGGGAGATTTTTTATCGGGAGAGTTTTCTGGAGTTTGCCTGGCATCGCTGTGTGGGTGAGGCGAAGCATGGCATCATACATCAGACAGCATAGAGGCAGGCGGAATGACGCCTGACTGGGCGGGAAGCAATTTTGTAAACGGTTCAGAAAGCGGATGAAGGCTGCTGACAGGTGCTTTGAATATCTGAAATAAATCGGGCTGCCTCAAATCAGGCACGAGAAGACAGCCCCTGAAAACAATTTCCACCTCATTCGCTCATCTGTCCCCGGCACCTGATTTTCCAGACAAGGCGTGAAAACGACGCTTCGCCCAGGCGGTTGATGGTCGGAACCGACTCTTCCGAAATCAGTGAATAGGGGGAATGACATACCTTTTGCGCTTCGGTATCCATCCACCCCGCAAGTCGCTCTTTTGATGGCTGACTGCCATCATATAAATTTGTGATGGTATAAACGCCTGGACTGTCACCGTTTCCGCCGGGTGTGGGTGCGATTATCGAGCCGCAGCCGCCAAGAAGAGGAACGATGAGCGCCAGAACGCCTTTCACCCGAAGTCGCCGTCAGGAAATCGAAAGAATCCCGGCCGCGTTTTCTCTCATGTTCTGACGGAAACGCTATACGCTCCCGTACCGGTCGGGCTGTAGTGCCTGACCTGAACATAATAGACACCGGCCCCCAGGTTTTGCACGATCCGCGAATTGGTTCCCGGACCGCTGTCGTCATCCTGGGCAATGACAGTGGTCTGACTGTCGGGGCCGAATAACGTGAGGAAGCAATCAGTGCTACCCGCGGTTTCCATGGTATGCGATCCAGCCGTTCCGACAGTAAAGGTGTACAGGTCCCTCTCGTTGGCGGAGAGTGTTCCCTGCACTGCCGGGCCATTTATCTGAATGGTCTGAATACCCGGCTGCGGCCCTCCTGACCCTCGCACTGAAATACGGTAGCTTCCAGTGGATGAGCCGCTATAGTGCCTTATGCGAACATAATATGTTCCCGGCGCCAGGTCTCGTGCAATGCGCGAATTCCGCCCGGCGCCGCTGTCGTCATCCTCGGCAATGAGTGCGTTGGCATCATTCGGACCATACAAGGCTGCCACCACATCGGTGGAACCCTCGGTTTCGATGACATAACTCCCCTGGGTTGAGGCAACGAAGCTGTATGCGTCCACTTCTCCCGCCTGGCCTATGGAAGCGGCAAACGGAGCCGCATCAACGGTCAGGGGTACGATCTGCGGAGGCTCTTCTTCCTCGTCATCGTAGGTGTAGCCAAGCGCATGGTGATCAAGAACATCCCGGGGCGTAGGCGGCGAAGCTTCGTTGTTCCATGGCGGCATCGGGTCATCCAGTCCATGGCCGTTCACCACGCCCGCTGTGCCGCTCGGTGGACGATAATTCTGCCCCGGATTTTCCCGCTGCCATACTGCCCACAACCGATCGATATTGCAATGATGCAGCCAGAACACCGGATCGTTGGGGGATGACATTGCCATCATCGAGCCGCCTACCCACATATGGCCGGGATTGTGGATAATCCCCTCGAGATGGTTTCGAAAACTCGTGTTCATGCTGCTGTTACGATTCCAGGGCGCTGAATCATAGGGCACGATATTGATGGCGTTATTCACTCCCTGCTGGGTGGGTAGCGCCCCCATGGCGCCGAAGGCACGGGTGAGAAAATTATCTGTGTCACCGGGGTCCAGAACAGTAAGCGTCCACTCTCCTGTAGAAAAGGCGAACGGACCCGTCATCACACGTCCGCCAGGGCCCGTTCCATTTCCACCCATGAAATTCGCATTCCAGATGGAGGCGTTCGTCGTGCGGTCAACTGTCCAGTCCCAATACGGAATGGAAACACTGGGATCGATCTGCTGAAGGGCACGCTCGAACCGGCGGAGATACTCCCTGTGCCAAGGCAGAAAGGCAGGGCCGCCGTGTGCCGGATCGTTCACACCGGCAAGAAAGGCGGTACGGTGCTGAGCCACAAATACATCATAGGAGCCATTTGCCTTGAGTGCTTTTACCGCCGCAACAAAGGCCGCCTTCTCCGCGGCTGTCAATGTGGATTGATTCTTTCGGGTTCCCATTTTTATCTCCCCGCCTCACGGTAATCGATAATTTTCCGCGCCAGGTCGATAGGTGAAGGTTGCGGATCGAAAGCGAAGCCGGATGCGATATATGAGCCGGATGAATTCTTTATAACGAAAACGTTCTTTCCATCAATCCTCACGTCTACTGCCTCCTCTCCACCTGCCCTTCCCGCTCCCGCAGCCTCCAATCCCGCAGCGCCTTCTGCTGGTACGTCTTCCCCTGTTCGAACAACAATCTCCCGACCTTTATAAGTTTCACGCTGCTCCGCCATTTTTCCCCCCGCACATGTATTGTTCCAAGCTAAAAGCTGGCCGCTCGATGAGCTGATGTTTTCAATATAGGTGTTTTCATCAAAAATGCCAGAAGAGCCAAGCGCGGACGCAACCAACACGTAAAGCATGAACGTCAACAAGCCGGATGTAGAATGTCGCATGCGTCAGATCCTCAGTTCTGTCGTCAGACTTCTACCGGAGCCGCCATTGAAGCCGGCCCTATTTAAGCCGGCCCCACCTGGCTTGGGTCTTAGGGCAAGGGAACCAGGCAGGCACGGCCCGAATAACAGTAGTAGGGCGGGCTCCGCCTGATAAATCCTCTTATCGCCATAAAAAGCTTGACATGTTATTAAATTCCGGCTTTGCGCGGACGCGAATCAAATGCGCTTCCTGTGTGACCTGGAAGCGTACCGGCAGAAACTGTTCCAGCAGCCAAATGGTTGTTGCGGCGTGGGAGGAGAGCTCCCTGGTGAGAAAGCAAGATACCCCACTCGCCAGCGCAAGGTAGATCAATACCTGATCTGCCGCATGAATATCCAGCGTTGCACCGGACAGGATTTCCTCGCGCAAGCACCGCCCCGCCTCAGCACCGAGGCGTTCAGCTGGCACACCTCTTTCTGCCACGGCAGATGCCCCCAGACGGCTATGCTCCTTATGCGCGGTGAGAAGCACTGCCCCGCCCTCACCCATTGCTTCATCCTTCCCGAATATCTCCAGACCAATGGCTGGTGTGGGAAAAGTCGAAAGTTCCGCCAGTGCCGCATTAGCCATGCGGTGGATGATGTGCCTGGGCAGGTTTGAAATGTGTATAAAACCGGTTATACCCTCCAGTCCTTCCGATGCGTTCAGGACCAGTGGGCGCAAAGGCAGGCAAGGTTCTACATCCACCACCACCTTTCCTCCCCCGCGGGGATAATACCCTCGCAGCAACACTTCGGTCTTCGCCTTGGCGCCCATGCTATAAACCAGCGGCAGCAATACGTAGCGGAAGTAATCCAGGGGCGGCGCAGCGCGAACATCGGTACCACCGGAAATGCTCATCCGCAGCTTTTCTCCGCATGCCATGGCAACCGGAAGCGCTGCCTGGAGCACCAGAGTAACACTGCCTGCCGTGCCTACCGGAAAATCATATTCGCCCCCGCGCAACGGGCCAGGGCGAAAAATGACTTCCTGCGATTTGACTTCCACCCCTTCCGTCTGCGCCCTGCAAAGCGCTGCCACCGCCTTTACAGCGGTCAGGTGTTGAGGCGCAAGACCAGGGTTGGAACGTTTTGCACGAATGTTGTACACACGAACCGATTGTCCCGTTATCGCCGCAAGCGCAACCGACGTGCGGAGCAACTGGCCGCCACCTTCTCCATAGGAACCATCGATCTCCCGCATTCTGACCTCTTTGGTTGATATAGCCGGGAACAATAGGTTTTTCGACCTACAATTCAATGTAGCATCAAGAATCGCATGACCGGAATGAACGCAATTCTTTCGGGAAGCTGACGCAGCTGGCTATCTGCCTGAAAAGGAAGCTTCATGACCCCCATACAAGACCTGCTCAGCCAAATTCGCTGGGATGAGTCATTCGGAAAAGGTAATTTCGTGATCGGATACTACGATCGCAAGACTGGGGAAATTATCCAGGTTCCGCTACAGCAGATGCAACTCATAGCCAATGATCATTTCTTTTTCCATTTTACCGATCAGGAAGGACGTACTCGCGAAGTCCCCCTTCACCGGATCAGGGAAGTGTACAGGAACGGCGAATTGATCTGGCATAGACGGACGATCAATGATGAAGAGGATAGCCGTTCTTGATCGAACCATCCCGTTTGCCTTGAACCCTTTCGTCTCCGTTTGCCCTGAGCTTGCGAAGGTGTGAACGGGCTCGGAACAAATCCTGTCAAGGGCACCCTTCCGCCAGGTCGCAATGGCGGCGTATGGAAAAAACTCGTAGTCACGATCGCTTCAAAGCACCGTGGCAATTAGTAGCGTGATGGTGCCGGCATGTAGGCCTTATCCGGATGGGAGTGTCTCGCCACGATTCCTAGAACATATTAAATCCAGTTCTACTGATAACTTGTCTTGTCCAGGCGGAGTAGCATTTTCCATTGCTAATAGCCGCGGTCATCTCCACTACCCCCATATATTCCCGGCGCATTGGTCGCATAGGGGTTGTTGGAGCTGTCGTTGCTGTAGCGACTGCCGTATTGCCCGTAGGGATTGTTAATGGAATCCGCACTGTATGGACTTCCGTATTGCCCGAAGGGGTTATTGACCGAGTTGGAATCGTAGGGATTCGCGCTGAGGTTACCTAGATATTTTCCGGTTTGCCCGTCTCTGAGGTGTGGTGGATCAGCCTGGGCTATGGGGGAAATGAATACGGCAAGTAGGGCAAGGATGATGAATTTCACGATATACCTCCCTCTAGGGACTGTAGATTCTGGTTAGTTGTTTTTTATTGCCACGGCTAAACCGCTTCCTGGTTCAGCCAGCAGATCGTGGACACATGTCTGGTGGGCTGCACCCTGCAGTCGCGCCATTGGGGTCGTAGCGGAGCGCAATCACTGTTGGGATCAGCAGGCGCCAGCGCCGCTGCTCAAATTGCAATATCTGTGCGTAACGAAGGGTGCCCACGCACTGCTTTCCACCCCAGATTGCCAAGATTCAGGTAGTAGCTCTGATCATGGTTCCTCTCCAGCAATGAGTGGCTGTAGCATTGTGATGTTTGAATAAGTCGTTAGGGCATCTTACTTCTATAATGGTATTATTTGCTCGATTTAGAGCAAATAATACTACTAAATGATCAGTTGTCGACTTTCTGTCATCCTCGGCGCCAAGCGCATCAAGGTCGCGGATGTGTGCCGTGGAACGGGTATCGCTCGCGCTACATTGGATCGCTACTACTACGACCGTGTGAACAGTTTCGATCGTGTCGTATTGGAAAAACTTTGCAAATTTCTGCAGGTGAAGCCGGGCGATTTGCTTGTGATGATCGATCAGCCGGACCTGTTTGAAACACAGGCTGCACCGGATCTTACCGATGCTTTGGCAAAAGGAAAGAAAGCATGATAGAGCGCGAAGTGAAGCTTCTGCTTAATGCTAATGCGATAAAGCGTGTACAGGTGCATTACGCGGTGATGTCGGCAGGATACATGGTCGTGATCGACGGCCAGCCCCTTGAGACCTCCAAACGCGAAACGCGCGGATTCAAGACACTCGACGCCGCAGCCAAATTGCTCTTCAAAATCGGCATAGCGGATTTTTCGGTCAAGCTCAAAACAGGCTGAAGTCCGTGATTCAAAAAATCGTTTCGGGTGGACAAACAGGCGTGGATCGCACGGCGTTGGACTGGGCCCTTGCTTATCATATCCCGCACGGGGGATGCTGCCCAGTCGGGCAGCGCGTCGAAGATGGGGTAATTCCAGACTGTTACGTCTTGCAGGAGACGCCTGAACAGAACTATCAGCAGCGCACGAAACGGAACGTAATAGTGCTGACCTTGGTTTCCGGTTACCTCTTTCATATTTCCATATCTGGAATCCGTCAGTCAATCAATGTAGGCGATGCCCAATAGATGTCCGTTCCTTCTCTCGCCACGTGGAGTTCAAAGGGTCATCCATTGAATGAGCGCTTGAGTTTATCGATGTCGATTTTCTTCATTTCAAGCATTGCGTCCATCGCTCTCCCGGATTTTTCAGAATCGGGATCACTGATCATCTCGAATAAAATCCGGGGAACAATTTGCCAGGAAACGCCATATTTGTCCTTGAGCCAGCCGCACTGCTGCGCCTTTTCATCTCTGGCTTCGGAAAGCTTCTTCCAGTAGTAGTCCACTTCTTCCTGGGTTTCGCAATTGACCTGAAACGAGATGGCCTCATTGAATTTGAACGTGGGACCGCCATTGAAAGCGACAAATCCCTGCCCATCGAGCTCAAATGCTACAGTCATTACCGTTCCCGCCGCTTGTCCATGAACCTCGTGCCCGGCTTCACCGTAGCGGCTCATTTTGACAATTCTGGAATTTTTGAAGATACACGCATAAAATTCTGCTGCCTCTTCGACTTGATTATCAAACCACAAACACGTGGCAATCCTTCGGATGCTTTGCATATGTCCGCATGTATTAGGCGATATCTTATGGTTGATTAGCGCAGTGATGTGTATGAAGATGACTTGCAAAGAGAACTTAAACAACAAGAGGATTTGTCAAATCGTTACACTTTTGTTTTGCGATAAGGAGACTTCATTCATGAAGCGCAATCATGGCGTGAAGCGCAAGCTTCTTCTTGCAGCAATAGCCATGCTGCTTACTATAATTGCCGTGGCCCCGGTGCACGCTGATAATGCCGTCAAATTGAGAATACTGGTTGTTTCCACAGGAGAGGTGACGGAAGACCTGGGATTGGCCTATATCAAGCCTGTCCTCGATGAAATGGGCGTTCCATATGTCGTGCTGAATACCAGGGTGCAGAATCTGACGCCCGCGTTCCTGGCTGCTTCTTCCCAGGGAACGGCCTGCAAGGCCGAGGCGACAGGGTGTGTTGGTAACTACAATGGAGTCATCCTCACCGACGCGGACCTGATTCCAGGCTTCACCCCAGCCGAATGGGACATACTGCACGATTACGAGAAGAATTTCCGGATCCGGGAAGCGGTATTGTCAGGGTGGCCGGCCACGTATGCGAATTCGAAGCCGCCTCACGAGATCTATCTGGATTATGGTCTCGTCTACTCCTCAAGCGGACGCAATTATGATGCGCGCTGGACAATACCGGGGAGGTACAGCAAGGAAGTCTTTGAATACGTAAACAGGAATAATCCGCTTCCAATTACATCCCTTGCCTTTGCGACCCATCCCCGAAACGATATGAAACGCCTGAGGGATGGTTCCATACCCTACGTCGAACCTCTTTTGCAAACCGGTCAGGGTGAAGCGCTGCTATCCATCGTGCGGTACATGACACCTGATCAACCCGCACCGGTGCGCGAAGTGCTGATTTCGACGATCACGAATGCGTCGTTCTTCACGCATTCCAAAGTCCTGGCTTATGAATTCGTCAATTGGGCAACCCAGGGAGTTTTCATCGGTGCACGCTTCATCCATCTGGCTGCGCATGTGGATGATTTGTTTCTTTCTAGCACTCAATGGAATCCTGCCCTCCATCAGGATAACGCTGCCGATACCTATCGCCTCACCGGCGCTGACATAATCAATGCGGTAAGCAAACAGGCGGCCCTCCGGACTGCGCATCCGACGGCGGGTAATTTCAAACTTGATTTCGCCTTCAACGGTGCGGGAGCGGTAGTGAATCGGGAAGCGATATCGCTCGCTGCAAATTGGAAGGATGACCTGGTAGCTGCAGTGACGGCTAACAAAACGCATTTCCGCTTTATCAACCACACCTTCACCCATGCGTCTATGGACAAACCGCCCGTTCCAGCCGATGCCCCTTGCGATTACACAACCTTTACGAGTATCGAGGCGATAAGGACTGAAATCACCCGGAATCAGAATGTGTGGGAGCTCCTGGATCTTCCTGAAAGAAACGAGAACAACCGCGTGCTCATAAGCGGCATGCATTCCGGTCTGGAAGACCCGAAATGCACGGTTATGCAGGGGTTGCATCCGGAAATGTTCGACGTACAGGCTGACGACATAGCATTTGACGCCGACGGCGCCAACCCGCTGTTTCTTCAGGCTGCTGCCACTGAGGGTGTCGAGTATGTTGCTGCCGATATGGCACAAAGGGCGCAAAACGTTGAGCAGTATATCGATCAGTACGAGGATGGCAGCCAAACGGATCGGCTGATGCTCCCACGGTGGTGGACCAACATCTATTATAACGTGACAAATCCTTCCCAACTGGAGGACGAGTACAACCACATGTACTATCAACGGTTCATCGACACGGGACAAAATCCATGCAGAAGTAGAGAGATGGTTTGCTCTCCCCGCAGTTATCGGGAAATTCTTGCGCTCGATGCGGATACCGCAGTGCGGCATATGTTGAGTTTTAACCGGTGGCCGCATTTTTTTCATCAGTCGAATCTCGCTCGGTATGATGAAAACGGCAGTACGCTTCAATTTGACTGGCTCGACGCAGTCTTCACTGAATATGAGCGGTTGTTCAGCCTGCCGGTCAAAAATCTTCCTTACTATGAAATCGGCGACCGCACTGCGGAAAGCCTCAATGCCAGGTCCGCAAAGATCGATGCAATATGGGACCGAACAACCAACCGGGTTACTTTATCGGCAAACAAAGCGGTGCCTCACCTTCGTGTCACCGGTCTTTCCGGCGGGGAGATTTACGGCGGGCAGCTCATTGGAAACATCAGGGTGAATACGAAGGCCACCACGTACGAGGTCGACAGAGGGTTGACTCGATGAACGTTGGCGAGATCCAGAGTTTTGTAAGCAGTCAGGAGGAACCAGGAGGAATTCCGGGAATAAACGGCATTCGCTTGAGCGCCATTCTCCTCTCCCTGTTGCTTGTGTTTTCCTTTCCAGGTACTGGTGGCGCTGCGGATTTGACAAATGCGGCTGCGGAAAAGACTGACGAGACAGCCAAAACGTCCAGGCAAATGGAAGATGAGACTCGGAAAAAGATACTGCAGGCGAACGATTTCAAACTGAGGGGGCACGAGTCGTTATTTCCGGAACAGGCGAAATCGCTGGCAAAGGGCTATAGGGAGACTGCAAAGATGATCGTGGAGCAAGGCTGCGACCCGAAGCCGGTTCTCGATGCTGCTGCTTATTTTGAGAAACAGTCTGGGCGTTCTGAGCGGTAGTGGGGACAGGAGAATATCGGCGTGTACAAAACCGCTCCTACTCATTCGGTGCCCCCATGGTATTCAAAAGACCACGGTCCTGCATCATGTCAGACTCGATTGAATCCGATCCCTCCAGATTGAGATCCTTCTGCCAGGGATAGAATCAATCAAGCCTGACCCCGGGTCTAGTCGCTTGTTGACTTACGCATGTGCATCAGGGCTTCGTCAACATGCTTGGTGGCAACATCGGCATGTCCTGCTTTGGCATGCTCGATTGCCTGCTTCAGTTCCTTGATGGAGTCCGTCATATGCTTATGTTGTTCGGCGTGCTGTTTCTCCGACGCCTGAGCATGGGTCAGACTCTCTTCCGCATGCTTGAGCAGCACTTTTGCGTGACCGTCCTCGCCATGTGCCTTTGCCATTGCGGCATGTTCGATCGCCTGGGCAGCGTGATGATCGGCAATCGCCGGAGCCGCCAGAAGAATGCCCAAAACACCGATGGCAAAAGTTGCTGGTATATATCTCATGACATAACCTCCACAAAGTCTATTGAAATAAATTCCACTGACAGCAGCAGAGCACGCAGCGCAGCTGGTAGTACTCCGGCCTACATTACCCCGAGGCTACCTCTAGGAGTATAGGTCACCTTTATCCTCTCCGATAGTTCTTTTCGCAACTCGCCTTATAGTGACCACCTATCTTGATGTAGCAACAAAACTGAGTCATATGTAACTCGCGTCTACACTCGCGCATGGATAATCGCGAGCCTGGCAAATCCGCCATCATACTGGCAGTGGACCCGCTCTAGGCGCTCTGCGCACCCCAGGCTTAAGGTCCCGGCCTGGCGATCACAATCCCTTTTGCAATTGCTCATAACAGCGGTCTCGCCCGCTCTGGTTTCGGGGGAGGAGAGTTACCGCATTTAGTTGATCAGGAGACATGCCCAGCGGCGCATCGCTCCAGTTCGCAGTGTAACAGGGCAACATGGCTTCCCGACGCATGGCCCAGGGGTTGGGGCGGATAAAGAAAACACGGGGACGGTATTGCGCGCCGGTAGCGTACATTCAGCTTTTTTACTTTGTGATGTCGTTGCGGTAGACGGTGCCGCCTTTCAAGACGAAGGAGACATGCTCGAGGATGGTGACGTCGTCGAGAGGATTGCCGCGAACGGCAATGATGTCTGCATAACAACCTTTTTCAACCGTACCGACTTTGTCGGGTTGGCCAAGGAGGTCCGCAGCGTTGATGGTCGCGGACTGAATGGCATCAATAGGCTTCATACCCCACTCGACCATCTTGCCAAATTGTTTTGCGTTGTCGCCGTGCGGGTAGATACCGGAGTCAGTCCCGAAGGCCATCCTGGCCCCAGCCTGTAATGCCTTGCGGAAATTCTCGCGCTGCAGACGACCAATCTGGCGTTCTTTATCGAGAGATTCGGGAAGGACATCATTCTTTTCACCACTTGCAAGGATGTAGTCATCATTGTAGATGTCGAAGACGAGATACGTCCGGCGCTCCTTGGCAAGGCGAATCCCTTCTTCGTCAATGAGGCTGGAGTGCTCGATGGAGTCGACCCCGGCGCGGATGGCATTCTTGATCGATTCCGTACCATGGGCATGTGCAGCGACTTTGCGCCCGAGTCTATGAGCTTCCGAGGTGATGGCCTGCATTTCTTCCAGGGTATATTGCGGGACATCCGGATGGCCGATCCTGCTCATGACTCCACCAGAGGCGCAAATTTTGATGACATCGGCACCGAATTTGATCACTTCGCGAACCTTCTGCCGCGCCGCCCATGGACCATCTGCCACACCTTCAGCTTTGAAGTTGAATTCGCTTGGGAGAAGGTTTTTGTCGCAATGTCCACCGGTTATCGTAAGCGGCGGACCGGAAACGATCATGCGTGGACCTAGAATATCACCCGCTTTGACCCCGTCACGCACCGCTACATCCGTGTAGTGGGATGCGCCGACATCGCGGATAGAGGTGAACCCGGCGAGCAGCAGGAGCCGCGCATTCTTTACCCCTATTACCGTTTCGCGAGGAACCGAGATGCCGAGCGACTTGTAACCGGAGTTCTGCGGATCGAAGGTGATATGGGTGTGGACATCGATCAAACCGGGCAGGCAAGTAGCATCAAGAAGATCGATGGGCACGATGCCGAACGGTGTGGCGTCCGCAGGGCCGATGAAGGTGATGACGCCATCCTTGTCCCAGAGGATGAGTTGATTGTCGAGCAGGTGTCCAGTGCGAACGTCGAGAAACTTGCCGCAGCGAACCGCACCGGCAGTAGCTTGGGCTTTTGGAAGCATCACAACCAATATAGCCAAGACAAAAAATAAAAGTATCGGGTTGCTCGCTTTCATGCTCGTGGAACTGATTATCAATCTGCTTGTTTCCAAGGCGAAAATTTGCCAAAGCTCAGCCTGAAAATGCGTTGTTAATAGAGCAGCGCCATAAAAACTTTACTATAGTAGGTCAAAGAATTTTTTTCACCTTTGTACCGAGCGCGAATTGCCTTAATAAAAAATAACCGAAGGGGTGAGTTAAGAGAATAGTTGGCTCAAATTGTTGGTAACCGGACTAAAGGAGATTATCGACATGGGTAACATGAGAAACGTTGGGGGGGTAACCTCAGGTCTTACCGCGGCGCTTACTGCTCCGGCCCTTGCGCACCAGGGAACCGTAGCCGATTACTCAAGCGGAGTTCGGCAATCCAGCAAACAGGATCCGACGACTCAATATCCCCAACCTCCTTTTCCGCCTCAGCGGCAGGAGCCTCCTGGTCTTACAAGCAAGATGACCCCACGTCCGGATCACGGAGAAACGAGCTACCGGGGCTCTGGCCGGCTTGTCGGTAGGAAGGCGCTCATTACAGGAGGGGACTCCGGTATCGGACGTGCTGCGGCTATTGCCTTTGCCCGGGAAGGTGCAGACGTTGCAATCAACTATTTGCCCGTCGAGGAACCGGATGCCCAAGAAGTCATCGAGTTCATCCAAGCCGAAGGCCGGAAGGCAGTTGCAATTCCCGGTGATATCCGCGACGAAAATTTTTGCCGCAAGCTGGTCGCGGACGCTGTGCACGAGTTGGACGGCCTTGATATTCTGGTCAACAATGCGGCAGCACAAGTCGGACAGCATTCGATCATGGACCTCACAACCGAGCAGTTCGATTCTACTTTCAAGACTAACGTCTATGCGATGTTCTGGATCACAAAAGCCGCTATGCCGCACCTTAAACCGGGGGCAACCATTATCAACACGTCTTCCGTCCAGGCTTATAATCCATCCCCCTCGCTACTCGACTATGCGCAGACCAAAGCTTGCATTGTTTCGTTCACCAAATCACTTGCCAAGCAGGTCGCCAAACAGGGAATAAGGGTGAACGCTGTTGCACCGGGGCCATTCTGGACCCCACTGCAACCAAGCAGTGTGCAAGCACCGGAGGAACTGGGCACTTTTGGCGAAGAAACTCCGCTGGGACGTCCCGGTCAGCCTGCGGAACTCGGCCCTCTTTACGTTTTGCTTGCTTCACAGGAGTCGAGCTATGCGACTGGACAGGTGTATGGCATGTCGGGAGGAAAAGGGTATCCGTAACGTGAAATAGCGACATCACTGGCCTATTGCGCGCGAGGAAAGATGAGAAATTGGAACGTAATCGTAACCGTGGCAACAGGCCCAGGCCGTCAGTCCCGACTGCTAGGGCATTTGCGCCGCTTGGGCTATTTTGATCGCACCGAATTTAAAAACGTCTGCATCGGACATGTCGAGAATACAGCTCAATTCCTCGAGACGCTGGAAGCGGCTCGCAGAAACGGCAAGCCGTGGTTTTCCGATCTGGGGCGCGTCATCCCGGTTGAGCAAACCTTTTCCTTCACTCCCGAAACCCTGGCCGAACAGCTTAAACAAGAAGTAACACCGTTCGTGGAGCGCATGTCGGAAGGTACGTTTCATGTGCGACTGGAGCGGCGTGGCCTGCTCGGCCAAGTCATGAGCCAAGAGGTGGAACGTAAGGTAGGCGAGCACCTCAAGATCGCGGCAGAAGCTGCGGGTAAACAATTGCAGGTATCGTTCGCCAATGCAGACTATATTGTGGCAGCGGAAACAGTAGGCACCGAATGCGGCAGCGCCCTGTTCGACCGCGCATTCAGGGAACGCTTTCCCTTCGTGCTGCCGCACTAAAGCGCCTGTGTGCGAAGAAAGCGATCAGGACCATTCAAGAGGACGCTACCACATTAGCCTAGAAATGCCCCAGCCGCCCGAGATGCAACTCGTGCCCGTCCTGATCAAGGTACAGGTCGCCAAACAGAACAAGACGGATACGGGCTTTCGGCACTGGAGTATAGAGCGTGAGACTTTTGCGGCTGAAATCGATGCCACTGATGATGGCCAGCCCCAGGCACCTTCCCGCCTCATCCGCGACACCGCAGAGTAGTTGGTCTGCAAAATTTCGGGGCAGTACCGCAACCCCTTCCCAAGCGGGGGAAGCTACTTCAGCCGCCACTGCAATCAGGCCCTCAGGTAGGAGTTCGGCATAGACAAAACGCGGGTCTTCAACAGGCTTGCCGTTGAAGAGACTGCTTCGCTGCACAGTAATCTCTTCCAGCCAGAACCCCACCTCGCGTGCGTCCTGAAAGTAGGCGCGAAACGCTTCCTCTCGCGCACGACGGCGCTTCCGCCGCGATTTGTGTGCTGCAAGGTGGGAGGGCTGCAGACGCAAAATGTTGCAATGACGCGCCGCACAGCGGATGGGGGCAAGTTCGTCGTCGCGCTCCAGGCATACCAGGACATCTGGATGCAGGGACTCGATCTGGAAACTGACCAGCACTCGCCCCCTGCCCCCGAGCAAGCCTGGCGTGTCAACTACCACGCATTCTCCCTGGGCCGCTTCAACCAGTTGCCGGGTGCCGAGCACCAAGGGGAGGAAATGTGCCACGGGGTTAATGTGACCGACGAAGTACATGTGCCGGCAGGCAGCATTGGCGAAATCCATATCGGTTTCGAGTTCGGCAAGTGTGACGGTAGCCGGCGGACCTATGTCCTTCTGGCCGATGTCCGCGTCTACGAAAGAGACTGTGTTCCCCTCTCGCAAAAGCCTATTGATCAGAAACCTGCAGTAGCTGCTCTTGCCAAGGTCAGTCGCGCCCAAGACCATAATCCGACGCCAGTTCCTGCTTAGAATACGCTTGGCTGAACGCTCCCAGGCCGCTGGGACGTCCAGGCCGATCTCAACCATTTTCTTGCATTCCGACTTGGGGAAATACGGAGGGCACGTGGCAGATTTCAAAAAGACCGCCGGTTACATGAGAAAGAAATACGCGGGACCCCCAAAGAAGGGACACGAAGAGAAGGTTTCGTTATGCGCCCGGAAGATAAAAATTGAATCCTGTGATTTCCTTCTCGAGAACCTGTATGCGCTGGACGCCAAAGGTCGGCAGTCTATTAAATTGACACAACGGCTGTTTCAGGCCCGGAAAAAATACCTACCTGTGCTATGCCATCTTCCGCGATCGTGCCGCGAAACATGGCGCCAGTATTGAAACGCATCGCATAATTGCCGTCCGCATCCAGGACGATCAGGCCGCCATCCCCACCAATCGCAGCGATTTCCGCCAGCGTATTATCGGCTGCCTCGGTAATCGGGGTATGCAGAAATCGCACCTGTGCTGCGGTGTTGAAAGCGGCAGCGGTACGAATGAACATTTCGCCTGTGCCTGTCGTGGATACCGCAACTGAGCGATTGTCCGCGTAGGTTCCCGCGCTAATAATGGAGGAATCCCCCACTCGCCCGGAGTGCTTGTTCGTGAGCCCACCGGTCGACGTGCCGGCCGCCAGATTGCCCCGGCGGTCCAGCGCGACAGCGCCGACGGTTCCATGCTTTTCATCCTCACCCGGCAACGTATCCAGACCCGCATCATGGTCGAGCAGAATACTTTCTTTAACGATAGCTTTCTGCAGTTGATTCCACCGGTGCTGGGTATAGAAATAGGACGAATCCACGATTTCCAGACCCTGCTTTGCAGCGAAGATTTCCGCACCTTGACCGATGAGCATCACGTGGGGGCTTTTCGTCATTACCGCATGTGCGGCGCGAATCGGATTGCGAATCGTCATCACTCCCGCAACGGCCCCTGCCGCGCGAGTGGAGCCTTCCATAATCGAAGCTTCCAATTCGTTGCGACCATCATGGGTGAACACAGAGCCCTTGCCAGCATTGAACAAGGGGCAATCCTCCATCACCGCAATGGCCGCAATCACGGCATCGATGCTGCTGCCCTCTGCTTCAAGCACCGCGTGGCCAGCGACCAGCGATTGTGCGAGCACCTCCGTGTAAGCCTGCTCGCGTTCCCGCCGCTGTTTGCCGAGTTTCACCGCTCCAGCACCCCCGTGAATCACGAGTCGGATCTGGGAATCATTCCCAGTATTTCCGCGCATGTGTATCGTCATCTAAACAGATCCAAGAGTAAGAAAGACAGAAGGCGAACATCGTAATTCGTTGGGGAATCATTGAGAATCCGAGTGGTACTTTTTCCGTTAACGGTGATACGAGGCTCACACGGCAGTGAATCTTCAATTCTCTAAAAATACCGGTGACACATCACTGGATTGAACCAGAAACTGCTGCTATGTTGAATAATCATGATTGGATGAATTAACGTCAACCCCCATTTCATGCATGCCAGTGCTGAAGTCAATCATGAAGACGGTACACCCGGGCGATATTCTGCTCGATTTTATAGCATCGAAGGAGCTAAGACATGGCATTGACACAACTTGCAAAATCCGAGTGGCAGGATTACTTCGACGACGTTTCCAAGGTGCTGGGCGCGAAGCTGGTGGAAATAGAGGTCACGGGGCTTGAACTCGGGGACCAGGTTGAGGTGGACTGGCTGCCACTGATTGGACTGAGCTACGATCCCAAGGGAGACGTTCTGGCGGTGATAGTTGAGGGTATTGAACACAATATCCGACATCCGAAGCAGATTTACGTCGAACAGGATGTCGAAGGTCTCTACAGCATCGAGGTGGTGGATACTGCGGAAGAACACCACATCTTGCTCCTGAAGGACCCACTCAAGTTGCCGACAGCTTGAGAAGCAAGGGTTTTTGAAAATATCGCCGCTGAGAGCCAATCCAGGAGTGCAGTGCCCCATCTCACTCCATCTCGACCCGAAAGATCAATCGAGACACCTATTAATCCAGTGCTCGTTGATATAACTGAAGGTCTTGCTCCGAGAAACAGCAAAATATCACTTCTCTGAGCGAAGTCTCAGTTTCAACAAACTGCCGCACAGTGTTGGCCGCTATTTCAGCGGCTGCTTCATGCGGATAACCATATGCACCTGTGCTGATACATGGAAACGCAATCGAACTCAAACCATTGGCAACGGCAATTTCCAGACTCCGCCGATAACAGGAAGCAAGTTTTTCCGGTTCATTGCTTTTTCCCCCATGCCAAACCGGACCAACGGTATGAATGATATGCTTTGCCTTTAAACGGTAGCCTTTTGTGATCTTTGCGTCACCGGTTTTACAACCGCCCAGCAACCTGCATTCCTCCAGTAGCTCTGGACCAGCAGCCCGATGGATAGCGCCATCAACACCACCGCCGCCCAGCAATGATGAATTGGCGGCATTCACGATTGCATCGGTTTCCAGTTTTGTAATATCACCACGAATGGCATGAAGTCTTGCTGTCATTGATTGTGGCCCGACTTTAATGGGGTTGAATCGCAGAATTGAAATTTAACAGGCATCCTTTTGTTTAATATCCCAACACCCCATACCCATACCCGTTCCATATCCGTATTGCTGTCAGGCATTGCGGATTCCGCAGGGATTATGGCATCAATCAAGGGTAGAACTCGAAATGCTTTTTGTCAAAATGCCTGCTGATACCGAGTCCGTTCTCTCCCCTACAAGGGATAGCTCGATCAGGGGTGACCTATTGATTGTCATACTTTTGTATGCAAACACTCCGGTTAAATCACTGGGAGAGACAAACCATGGAAACAGCAGAATTACTTAAGCAACGCTTGAAACTCGTCTACCAGTGGTACCAGGGCATGGTCAATCGGGATACAGGAATGCTTGAGTACCTCTACATCCCCGAGACTGACACATTCGTGCGCGAAAAATCTCCCATCCGGGATATTGCCTCTATATGGGACGTGGAAATGCTCAGCGATTTTCTGAACAAGCATGAGCTTCGGTCACTGATCCGGAAGTCGCTGCGGCATTACGGGAATTACCTCGTGGAGCGCGACAGTTACCTGATCCTCGACCCGGAGCGGTTGGAGGAGCCTTCATCGATCGCCCACAGTGCCTTTATGATTCTCGCCCTGCTGCATGCCCCATCGCCCCGCCGGATGGAGGAGATCACTGCTCTCGCCGAGGGGATACTCCATCAGCAGAGGCCGGATGGCTCGTACAAGGTGTATTTCCATGATCTACCCGACCACGGAGAAGAACTGTACGCTGGCGAGGCAATGCTCGCTCTTCTGGAAACCTATCGTCAGTTGCAGGACGCCGGCTGCCTCCAAAGCGTGGAACTCGCCTTCTCCTATTATGATGCGCAGTACTTCCGATGCGATCAGGTTGCGGGAAACATCCTTGTCTTCTTCGCCAACTGGCAATCACAGGCGTGCCGCCTCTTGTTCGAGTGCACGCAGAGTACGGAGATCAAGAAGGATGTCGCCCACTACCTCTGCCGGATGCACGACCAGATCATGGAGCGGGACTTCTATGAGAACGTCGAGCACCACCCGGCTCAGCAGGTTTCAGTGGAAGTGGCCTGCGCCCTCGAGGGCCTCAACGAGGCTTATGCGATAGTGTGCAACTTAGACGATAAGCGGACCGAATGCTATCGACACCGTATCTGCAAGGGGCTTACCTACTTGCTCGAACTGCAATGCACCGACGACGAAACGGAAAAGGAACGCGGCGGTTTCGGCCTGACCCTGCAAGAGCGGGCACAGAGAATTGACATTACTGGCCATGCAGCCAGTGCCTTCATGAAGAGTGTAGAGAACGGAATCGAATGCCAACTGCCATCCGCCAATCATTAATGCCCTCCGTCTGGAAACCCTGGCCGATGCCGAGCCACAGAACCGAAGATTGATTCTATCGCCACTTTATGCGGACCGGAATTCCACCTTTGGGTCGCAGGGTTATTGCCATCTCAATCTCGACTTCCTCTGGATCAAGCAACTGTAAATCACAGTGCTGAATTATCATGCATAGCAAAAGCTGGCTCTCCATCAATGCAAAATGACTGCCGATACAGATGCGCTCACCTGTCCCGAAAGGTATGAACGAATATCTCCGGTTTTGGGATACCAAAAATCGTTCGGGGTCAAACTGCTCCGGTTGGGGCCAAAAGTCGGCATGATGATGAAGATTGAAAATACTGAATATCGCAAGCCTGCCGGCTTTAAAAAAATAGCCGTCAACCTCGGTATCTTTACTAACTTTCCGCAGCAAAAAGCTGGCAGGTGGACGGAGGCGCATCGATTCACTGAGGACGGCCCTGGTATAAACAAGCTGCTGCAAGTCTTCGGCGTTCGGTATTTTTCCTTGCAACAATCGATCAAATTCCTCACGCAGCTGCGCGAGCGCGGCTGGATGGCGGACGAGTAAATATAAAGTCCAGCTTAGTAAATTCGCGGTTGTTTCATGGCCCGCGCTAAAAATGGTAATAACTTCATCACGAATCTGCCTGTCGGTCATCTTCTCACCGCTGTTGTCATCACGCGCTTTTAACAGCATATCCAGCAGGTCATTCTGCTCTGACGGCATGGCACGGCGTTGATCGATGATCCCGTAAATGACATCATCGATTACTCCCAACGCCTGTTTGAATTTTCGATTCGCTGGAGTGGGCACATATAACGGGAGAGTCAAGGGATTCGCAATGGTTTTAGCGGCATACCGAAGTAAAGTTTCCAGAGATGGGCCGATCTGTTCTATCTTGTCGAGAACGCTGGTGCTGAACATCGTTTGGGTAATGATTTCCAATGTAAGCCGCATCATTTCACTAGACAGATTGATCTGCGCCCCTTCACCTAGCTGCCGCCATCGATCCAGCATATTGTTACCAGCAGTCACCATTTGCGGCAGCAGCGTAATTACATTACTTCTCTGAAAAACGGGCTGCATCAAGCGCCGTTGTCTTTGCCATAAATCGCCCTGACTTGTTACTAATCCCTGACCTAAAATCAATGCCAGACCTGTTGGTTTTTCAGGGTTGTAGATCTTTACAAAAACATCGCTTTGCCTGATCAGGGCTTGTTCAATCAGCTTTGGGTGACTGAATAAATAAAATTGGCGGGTAGCCAATCTGAAGCTGACCAAATCCCCATAATCCTGCTGCCAGTCATAAAAGGCTTGAAGGGGGTCTGCAATCATCTGCCTTAAATTACCCAGCAGAAAATCGCCCTTGACCTGTGGAACTGTTTTGTTATGCGCCATCGTCTATCCAGGTGGAAGATTAATGAGGGACTCGCTAGCGTCAATTCAACTTATGCATCACCTCAATGCAATAAACCAAACAAAACAAACCCCTCCATTCAAGCAATAACAACCGATAGGCCACATCCTAAATTGCTTTGTCACTGATTATCATCCTGCTACTCGCACGGATGTTCTTTTCAATCTCTCTTGAATGGCAGGTTGCTCCTGAATGATAGCAGGTCAACGCGAGCTCTTTCTCTGCGTTAAACAATGCGGCAGCTTGCAAGCTGTATGGACGCTGCCGCTCGTGAAAGAATCGAAAGGACCAAGAGGCTGATACGACTTAACATAATACGAAAGGAAATTTCATGGCCGCAAAATTCGAAATCTACAAGGATAAGGCAAGTGAGTTTCGATTCAGATTGAAAGCCACCAATGGGCAAACCATTCTTGCCAGTGAAGGCTACAAAGCCAGAGCGGGATGTATGAATGGAGTGGAGTCTGTCCGAAAAAATGCGCCTGATGACGCCCGGTATGAACGGAAAACTACGGAAAGCGGCAAATACAGGTTCAATCTCAAATCAGGCAACAATCAGGTGATTGGTACCAGTGAATCCTACGAGACTGAAAAAGCACGGGATGGCGGAATAGAATCAGTCAAGAAAAACGCGCCAACCGCCATCGTTGCCGATATTACAGAGCCGACCGGGAAAATCGCCCCCGGCACTCCACCAGCCGAAGCAGCAGTCTGAACTCCGGTTTTCAGCTTGAAGGGCTTCTGTTGAAGCCCTTCCCCTCAATCAGCAGGTAATCAGCGGGTCAGATCCGATATTCCAATGGTGACTGTCGATCGACTGTTGCAAAATGCAGAGGAAATTGAACAGATTTCTATCCAGGTATCGTTTTCCCTGTTTTCAGGGATTGCAAATCAGAGGAACCCGGATTTGGCGGAGACTTGAACTCCACCCTCGGGGACAGCATAAAGCGATAGATGCATGCGGACAGGCATACCCGACTCGCATCACCAGGAATATGCCCCTGTGAGGTACGTGTAAATCTTCTCGAATATCTACTCAGGTAGACTGATCCGGGGCTTCCTCCCATATCTGCATGATTCCGTAAAGCACGGTCATCAACGGGGCTCCAAAAAGAGCCGGCTTCAAAAATTCAATCAATTCAATCATTTTTTTCCTCAAAGAAGGTATTCAGTTATTCCGTCCTGGAAACGACAAAACTCGCTTTGTAGCGAAGCAACCTAGCCATATAACGTAACGGATTGATTCCGTTGCCTCCTCAGCTTTGTGATCTTTTTGTTATGTTTTTGTGAAGAATATGTTAACAAATGACGGTTGTCAAGCTGGGGGAAACATTGAAGATAAGCTTCTGGCAGGCACAAATCCTGTCAAAATTTGCTTGAAGCGATTGCCTGAGGGTGATTCTATTCCCGAGCCAGAAGCAGAGCAGCGCGCCCGATGGTAGGGTTATTACTTTCCGTCAACACGTCATTCATAAATGACGATCAATTTTTACCCAATCCAGTGGCAGCCGCTTCAAATAGTGACGAGGAATCCCTGAGCCGCCGATCGCTTCCTTGAATTCCTTTCAGACCCCTCAGCCTGGAAGATCGCTCCGTATGCGGCATAGCCGGTTTTCCACTTCCTTATCGACGTAGGTAAAGCCCCATTCCCGGCCCAACGTACAAAAAGCCTCCGTTAATACCTTCCAGAATCCTCCCGGTTTGAAGCTTGGTAATCGAAAGATTGGGGCATTCCTGTGCAAAGAGCAGTGAGAGAGAGTCTGCGTTGAAGCCATGACCATCATGTGATTTTTCTCACAGATTATTCCACTTGACACAATTACTCTCTACTTGCGTGGTAACTACACGCTTGTCTTTAACTTCTACTAAGGAGAATGTCATGGCAGCAATATATGGAACCCAATTTCATGATAACGGCACGTCGCAGTGGGCATGGAACGGATGGTTTTCCGAATATAAATTCTTTCCGTCATTGATAGGCACAAGCAGCAGCGACTACATCTATGGTTATGGGGGAAATGACACCATCTATGCATACTCTGGTAACGATACGCTAAATGGTGGGACAGGTACGGATTCGATGTACGGTGGGACTGGCAACGACGTGTACTACGTGGATACGACGACAGACAAAGTAATCGAGTACTACAACCAGGGCATTGACCATGTCTACAGCTCGGCCAGCACCAGTTACAAATGGTTGCCCGCCAATGTCGAGAACCTGACCCTTACTGGTACTGCCTATTTTGGGGACGGCAACGACCTCAGTAATTTTATCTCCGGCAATGGTTACGCCAATTCTCTCTACGGATATGGCGGCAACGACCAGCTGTACGGCCTGGGTGGTAACGATAGCCTCGACGGTGGAGCCGGTAACGATACGCTCATCGGTGGAGCCGGAAAGGATTTTCTCACGGGCGGCGCTGGAGCGGACACGTTCGTCTTCAATTCGGTAACTGAGAGCCCAGCCTGGGGAGCAATCGATACCATCTCCGACTTCAAATGGTGGGAAGGGGATGCGATTGATCTTTCCGCAATCGATGCAGACGTGAACTGGTGGGCGACTGGCAATCAAAGTTTCAGTTCCAGCCAGTTATCGTATAACCCCTCCTCAGGCATATTGACTGCCGATGTGTACGGAGGCGCGGACCTTCAGATCGCCCTGATCGGTGCCTCAGGATTCGATCCAAGCCTGGATGTTATCGCTTAACCGCTGATAACTCATCTTCTACTGGGTCACGCAGCGTGACCTGGTAGATTTTGGGGGGGAAGCGATTCCTCTTCCCCAGACCGTAATCATTCAGGTCCCGCAAAGGGTTCGTCCCCACTCATACAGTTGCGCTTGGACCTGGCTCTAAGGTGACTTACAAATTGAAATTTCCCAAGACAGAAATTGCGCAAATCCTTCTAAGCTTCAAGGGGGCATTCAGAACGGTAGGAATCTTCAGCGCCATTATCAACTTGTTGATGCTGGTTCCATCCCTGTACATGCTGCAAGTGTATGACAGAGTTCTGGCAAGCCGGAACGAAACGACTTTGCTGATGCTGACTTTGATGGCGCTCGGAGCCTTTCTGTTCATGGGCGCCCTGGAGCTTGTACGAAGCTTTGTTCTGATCCGGATCGGGGCACAGCTTGATATGAAGATGAACAAACGCATTTATACAGCTGCGTTTGAACAAAATCTGAAGCGCGCAGGGGGTAGCGCGGGGCAGGCGCTGCAGGATTTCACCACCATCCGTCAGTTTTTAACAAGTCAAGGCCTGTTTGCTTTTTTTGATGTTCCATGGTTCCCAATATATCTGGCTGTCATTTTCCTGTTTAGTCCGCTGCTAGGCTTGTTTGCCTTGACTGGAGCTGCGGTGCTCATTGCTTTGGCCTTTGCCAACCAAGCCTTATCCAAAAAACCACTCGAGGAAGCAAATGCGGTAGCGATTACATCAAGCAATCTCGCAACCAACAATTTGCGGAATGCGGAAGTCATTGCCGCAATGGGTATGCTGCCCGACCTGATGGCACGCTGGTTAAGACTCAATGACAGGGTTCTGCAACTGCAAGCGGAAGCCAGCCAAAAGGCGGGAAAGATCAGTTCAATTACAAAGTTCGTCCGGGTTTCGATGCAGTCGCTCATATTGGGTCTGGGAGCCCTGCTTGTCCTGGAAGGGAAAGTTACGCCCGGAATGATGATCGTTGCCATGATTCTGCTGGGCAGGGCATTGAGCCCGGTGGAGCAGTTGATAAGTGTGTGGAGAAGCTGGAGTAGCACGCGGAGTGCTTACCAGCGTCTGAACGAACTTTTGGTGGCGAATCCCGTGCGTGAAACAGGAATGCCGCTGCCAAAACCGCTTGGGGAAGTGTCGGTGGAAGCGGTGACCAGCGCCCCCCCGGGTTCTACAGTCAGCGTTCTTAAAAACTTGAGTTTTAAGATTGTGCCCGGTGATGTATTGGGAGTCATCGGCCCCAGTGGTTCGGGAAAATCGACACTAGCGCGTTTGCTGGTGGGGGTCTGGCCAGTGGCAATGGGTAAAGTACGTCTAGATGGAGCAGATGTCTATTACTGGAACAAGGATGAGCTCGGCCCGCACATCGGTTACCTTCCGCAGGGTATCGAGCTGTTTGCGGGAACGGTTGCGGAGAATATCGCCCGGTTTGGAGAGGTCAATTCAGAAAACGTGGTAATGACAGCCAAGCGCGCGGGAATTCATGAAATGGTCTTGCGCCTCCCCCAAGGTTACGACACCCCTCTTGGAGACGGCGGAGCAGGATTATCGGGTGGTCAAAAGCAGCGTCTCGGCCTGGCGCGGGCAATGTACGGTGAGCCCTCCCTGATTATGCTGGATGAACCCAACTCAAATCTTGACGAGATGGGTGAGCAGGCATTGATTGAGGCAATCGAGGATCTGCGCAAGCAGGGTAAAACCATTGTAATAATCAGCCACAAGAACAGGGTACTGGCTGCCACAACCAAGCTGCTGCTGTTAGTGGATGGAAAAGCGCAATTGTTTGGCCCGACTGCTCAAGTCCTGGACAGGTTGAGGAACTCCCGTCCACAGCCAGTGCAGCAGGCGTAGCAGGCGTAGCAGGCGTAGCAGGCGCAGTCAAGATAAAAATTGGTCGGAAGTAAAGAGGAAATGTCTATCAGAGAATTCAAAGTCTGCTGACGAGTATGAGATCGTAGGAGTGATGAAATGCAAATGAAGTTGCAGAGCAGCGGCAGTACCTATGGGGGCCCCCACGAATCGACCCTTTCAGGAGTAGACGGCGATGCTCTCCAGTATATCCGCCTCGGCTGGGGAATCGTCATCGCGGGTATTGGAGGTTTTTTATTGTGGGGTTCACTGGCTCCGCTCGATAAAGGGGTGCCACTTAGCGGCACTGTTACGGTGGCGAACAACAGGAAAGCAATACAGCATCAAGCGGGCGGAACGATTGAAGACATCCTCGTGAGAGAAGGAGATGTGGTTGAAGCGGGGACTGTACTGGTTCGCATGAATAGCGTGCAAGTCAAAGCTAACGCCGAGACGATGCGGGTCCAATATTTTGCTGCGCGTGCAGCAGAAGCTCGTTTGATTGCTGAGCGTGATGGGAAAAAGGCCATTGTTTTTCCCATAGAGCTGGAAAAGATGAAAAGCGACCCGATTGTTGCCAACTATATCGCCCTGCAGCAGCATCTATTCAGTTCCCGACTATTGGGAATACAGAGTGAGTTGTCCGCAATGGATGAGAGTATTTCCGGTCTGAAGTTGCAAACCAGTGGTCTGGAGGAATCACGGGATAGTAAAAAACAGCAACTGGAATTTTTACAAGAGCAGTTGGGTGGGATGCGTGATCTGGCCTCGGAAGGTTACGTAGCTCGCAATCGATTGCTGGAACTGGAGCGAATGTATGTGCAGATCAGGGGGGCAATTTCTGAAGACATTGGCAACATCGGCCGAGGACAGCGGCAAATTGCCGAATTGAAGCTGCGCCGTATCCAACGTCAGCAGGAATACCAGAAGGAAGTGCGCTCTCAGTTGTCGGATGTGCAAAAAGAAGCAGAGGCGCTTGCTCACAAGCTAAGCGGTCTGGATCATGACCTCGCAAACGTGCTGGTCAAAGCGCCGGTTGACGGCACAGTAGTCGGCTTGAACGTCTTCACCCGAGGCGGTGTAATCGCCCCTGGTTTTAAGATGATGGACATTGTTCCCCGAGATGATCCATTGATGGTTGAAGGTCGCCTGCCAGTGCATCTGATCGATAAAGTCCATTCCGATCTTCCTGTGGAACTTATATTTACCGCATTCAACCGCAATCTGACGCCTCATATACCAGGAATAGTGACTCAGGTGTCTGCGGATCGCTTTGTTGATGAAAACACGGGAGAGCCCTACTACAAACTGCAAGCCCGGGTGGCACCTGAAGGGATAAAAATGATCGTCGACTTGCAGATCAAGCCGGGAATGCCAGTTGATCTGTTCGTGAAGACGGGTGAGCGTACGATGATGAACTACATCCTAAAACCGATACTGGATCATTTAAAAATGGCCATGACGGAGGATTAGGATGCCTATTCGCGCGCACCGTCTGATTATTCCAGCCCTGGGCCTGCTAGCGCTGTTTCCACCAAAGCAGGCATTGGCAGTAGGATTGGTTCAGGTCTACGAAACAGCTTTGGCGAACGACTCCGCTTACCAAGCGGCGATTCACGAAAACAGGGCGGGCCAGGAATTTGCGGCGATTGGACGATCCGCCTTGCTCCCCTCCCTCTCCGCAAGTTTTGCGATAAACCAGAACCAACAGGATTTTACCCGTCAAGCCATCAGCCTCCAACGAAGCTATGAAAGTCAAACGGCTACGATTCAGCTAAGACAGCCTCTTATCAACCTGGGAGCGTTCGCAGGCTATAAACAAGGGGTTTCAAAAACGAACCAGAGCAACGCCGAATTCTCCAACCAGGGTCAAGAGCTTATCCTGCGTCTTGTAGGCGCCTATATTAATGTGAAGTACGCCGAAGATCAGTTGGCGCTAATGACTGCACAACGGACAGCATTGGAGGAGCAGCGCCGGGCAAACGAACGCATGCTGGAAAAAGGTGAGGGTACAAAAACTGATGCCCTGGAAACACAGGCAAGACATGATCTCGCGGAAGCCCAGGTACTCGAAGCACAGGACAGTCTCGCGAACGCACGGGATGTGCTGGCTTCCATCATGGGCGAGGAAGTCACGGAACTTGATCCATTATCGGATGATTTTCGGGTCAAACCCCTGCAACCAGGACGATTTGACGACTGGAAGGAAATTGCCCTGGAAAATAATCCCGAGATTGCCACTCGGCGTCACGCGGTAGACGTGGCGCGGGAGGAGATTAACAAGCAGCAGGCGGGCCACTTCCCGCGGGTGGAAGCTGTCGCAGCGATCGCGCGCAACAAATCCGATAACCCGATCCTGGTTGGCATCGATGCGCTTACACAAAGCATAGGCGTGCAAGTAAGCTTGCCTTTGTATTCCGGCGGCAATGTAAGCGCCATGACGAGCCAGGCAAAATCCAACTACGAAAAAGCGAAAGCTGATCTGGAGACGAAAACGAATCAAATAACCGTGGAATTGCGTAAACAGTTCAATCTTGCTTTGACAAGCACTTCTCGTATTGCCGCTCTAGTAAAATCTGTCAATTCAGCAAGCTTTCTGATGGAAGCCACTATGAAAAGCATCAAGGGCGGGGTACGAACAAATCTCGATTTCCTTAATGCCCAACAGCGGTTATTTGAAGCAAAGCGGGATCTCGCTGAGGCGCGTTATGGCTATCTACTTGCCTATCTTCGGTTACGGAAGGCGGCAGGAATAGTCGGGATCGGCGATTTGCATGATATCGCGACCTATTTCACCTCCAGCGATACCTCCCCGGTATCAATAGATGTGGCGTTAACCACGGGAAACAAAATGGAAACGGCTAATAGCTCGATTACATACACTTCCAGGTAAAGGAAGGTGGAAGGCGGGAGGCGATCTAGCGGAAAGAACCGCATATCGCTTCAATCATTACCATTTACCATTTGTCCCAGGCGGGTCATATCAAGAATGTGCAGATCACGTCTTGTCCGGGCTATCACCTTTTGTCTGGCTAATGCATTCAATTCGCGAGTTACGGTCTCCCGATGGGTGTTGAGACGGATGGCTATCTCCGCGTGAGTGGGTACCGGGGAGATTAGGCCCCGATTTGGTGCTGCTGAATGCGTTTTCGCAAGGCGCAGAAGCTCGGCACGAATACGGTTCGGAACTTTCAATGTGCTAAGGCCATAAACCCGGTCTATAAGATGCCTTACCTGACTTGTCAATCGCTTCAGAACAGCTAAATATATTTCCTTGTTGGAATAAATGAGGTCCAGGAAAGATTGTGTCGGCAGGGAGGCCACCACTGAATCTTTTTTAGCAATCACAGTTGCCGAGCGAGTATGGCCGTCGATTGCCGCCAGCTCTCCAAATATGTCTCCGCTCGATAAGTCGCACAAAATAACTTCATGACCTTTGCAGGAATTATAGGTAACCCGCACCATGCCTTCCACAATAAAAAAAATACTATTTGTATCATCCTGATGCCTGATAATGGCTTCCCCCGCCGCATATCTGTGCGTGCGGCAGCAGTCAGTCACTGCTTCCAACTCCGCAACTGACAGATTTTGAAGTTCTTTAATACCTGCAAGTGACGCGCCACCTCGTTCAACTGATGTATTTACCGCGGCCATTCCCAACTCTTGCTTTTTTGAACCGTTGAGTGCGCCGCCGCTGCGGGCGGCACGGCAACTGCCTGATATTGTCAGTTCCTTAATCGACGCGGTTCTTGATAGATTTTCAAACATTGTATGAGCGCAACAGTGAGTTCCAGATTCAGTTCTTCGATAGAGATCGGAGGATGCTTCCCTCTTGTGGCTGAGCCATAGAGTTCTCCTTTAGAATTGAGGGTTGTCTCATCCGACTTGGGTCGTCAGTTTCGACAAAAAGTACCATGGGAACGAATGCCCGGGAAAGCGCAGGAATACGTAAGCCAGCTACGCAGAATTACGTATTCGCTTGACGAGCATCCAACTGGGCCACCAATGAGAGGGAAACTGGTTTTCCGGCAAAGCAGATAACGAAAAATAAGGAAAAACGTAAATGTATGTAGCCCATCTACGCAGCGCTATGGATGTGCATGTGCCGGGCTCCCGCATAATGGAACCATGAAACTTCGGCGAAAACTCATCCTGCTCGCCCTGGCGCCGCTTGTACTGGTGCTCTGCACGATTGCCGTCATGGTCAATCACCAGTCAGTCGAACTGGCGAAAGAGCAGCGCGACGTGATCGAACCGGCTTATCTTGCCAGCAAGCAGGACGAGCTCAGGAGCTACCTGACGCTGGCACAGCATGCCATTGCCCCGCTTCATGAATCAGGCCGCACGGACGAGGCCGCATTATCGGAAGCAAAAGGCATCCTGCATCGGCTCGATTATGGAAATGACGGTTATTTTTTCGTGTACGACCTACATGGGACACTTCTGGTGCATTCCCGCAAGCCGGAACTGATCGGAGTAAATCGCTGGAATTATCGCGACATCAATGGGTACCCCACCGTCGAGATGCTGATCAGAAAGGCGCGCGAGGGCGGGGGATTTGTCCAGTATGCGACGGAAAAACCTTCCACCGGCAAACCCGCCACCAAGCTTACCTATTCCGTTCTTCTCCCCAACTGGGGATGGGTGCTGGGCACGGGTATTTACCTGGACGATGTCCACGGCGTACTGGCGAAGGTGGACGAACAGGTGGCAGCCAACAACTACGACACCCTGCTGTGGATCGGCTTGGCGGCATCGCTGGGCATGACAGCCATCATCCTCTGCGGCCTGATGCTGAACATCAGGGGGCGGTACGAGGCACAGGAAAAGGAGCGCGCCTGGCTGTCGCGGGAGTTGCATGACGGCATCTGCCAGCGGCTCGCGGCTGCCAGGATGCAGGCAAGTACCGGCCTCATCCATCTGACAGGTGTGCCGGCGCCTTATATGCAGGCGCAAGCCGCGTTCCGGAATCTGGAGAAGGATTTGAAGAATGTCCTGTGGGAGACGCGGGAAATCTCCCAGGGGCTGCATCCGATGATCCTGAAGGACTTTGGACTGTTGGCAGCGCTGCGGCAGCTTGTGCATGACATGGAAAACGACACCATCGTCATCCGCTTCCGCAGCCGCGGGTCGGTCGAAAGACTTCCCGACGGCACCAGCCTTGTCTTCTATCGTCTCGCCCAGGAATGCCTGAGGAACCTCAGGCAGCATTCCCAAGCCAGCAGGGCGACGCTGTGCCTGGCCGGGAACAGGCATGCCGTGCGGCTCACCGTATGGGACAACGGTATCGGATTCGATGCCGGCAGCCCGAAATGCGGCCGGATGCGCGGCCTTGGTCTGGGCAGCATGAATGCTCGCGTGGAAGAAGCGGGCGGGCGATTGACCATTACCTCGAAGCCGGGCAGCACGAAAGTGACCGCCACACTTCCCCATTCCTTTTTACAACGACTGATAACTGGAAATCATGCCTAACCTCCCCATTAAGATACTGATCGTGGACGATCACCCCACATTCCGTCACGGCATACGAGATCTGCTCGAAACCCAGCCCTCCTTCAGGGTGGTGGCGGAAGCCGGCAACGCAAAGGAGGCGTGGCGTCATCTGGAGAAAACGGATATCGACCTCGTGCTGCTGGATATCAGCATGTCGGACACGGACGGGATTGAACTGGCCTCCGAGCTTCGGGGCCGTTATCCAGACCTCGCCATACTCATGCTCACAATGCATAAGGAGGACGCGTACATCCGCAGGGCAATGGCAGCCGGGGCAAAGGGTTACGTGATAAAAGACGCTGAATGGGAGGATATCTTTAAAGCGATCCACAAGGTTGCGAAGGGGGGAAAGTTCTTTCCAGACAAAGCTTGGCCCGAAGCGCTGCTCACCCTAAGTGAAAAGCGGGTATTGTGGCTCACCGGCCACCGCGAATACGATACTGCGAGGATTGCATCCCACATGGGGATAGTCGATGCCACGGTGAACACTCATCGGCACAATATCTGGCAGAAACTGAAGTCGATCCTTCCGGAAGTAGAAACCAGCAATCCTAATTTGCTTGTCATCCTTGGCGTGGAATACCGGCAGCGCTGTCCGGAGTACCCGATGGAATGAGCTTCGCCATGAAAGACAGGCTGGACGTTTCATCCCCGCAGCACTCCTCATCCTTGCTCCCGATGACCTGATCCTTTGCCTATTGGCGGAACGGACGTGAAGCTGCGCAAAAAAATCATCCTGCTGACCCTCGCCTTGCTTGTACTGGTGCTCTGCACGGTCGCCTTCATGGTCAATCACCAGTCAGTCGAACTGGCGAAAGAGCAACGTGAGGTCATCGAACCGGCGTATCTCGCCAGCAAGAAAGCCGAACTCAGGAGCTATCTCAAGCTGGCGCAGCATGCCATTGCTCCTCTTTATGACTCAGACCGCACGGACGAGATGGGGAAAGCGGAAGCAAAAGCCATTCTCTCCCGCATGGATTACGGGGACGATGGCTATTTTTTTGTATACGATCAGCAGGGAATCTTGCTTGTGCATCCCCGCACACCCGAGCGGGTCGGAACGAACCGGCTCGACTATCGCGACCTGAATGGATTTCCTCATGTCCAGCACCTCATCGCTCGCGGGCGCGAGGGCGGCGGTTTTGTCAGATATGTCATCGAAAAGCCATCTACCGGAAAGCCCGCACTCAAGCTCACCTACGTTACACCGTTGCCAAAATGGGGATGGATTCTCTGCACCGGCATCTATCTCGAAGATGTGGAATACGTGCTGAAGAGGATAGACACGCAGGTGACCGACAACAACCGCGACACCATGCGCTGGATCGGGAGCATTGCCTTTCTGGGAATGGCGACTATCATTTTTTCCGGCCTGATGCTCAATATCAGGGAGCACCGGGCGGGACAGGAAGAAGAGCGCGCCTGGCTGTCGCGCGAACTGCATGACGGCATCTGCCAGCGGCTGGTTTCCCTTAAATTGCAGGTCGAAGCAATGGCAATTAGGCTACTCGGAACATCCGCTCACTTCGCCCTCGCGGAAGCTCCGTTCAAGCGGATCAGCACGGAATTGGCTGAAATCCTGAACGAGGTTCGAGAGACCGGGCGCGGACTGCATCCAGTGAATCTGAAGGAACTTGGACTGCCGACAGTGCTGCGGAGGCTTGCGCATGACATGGAAAATGACGCGACCTCAATCCGCCTCCGCAGCCGCGGCCCGGTCGAAAGGCTTCCTGGTGACGCCAACCTCGTCTTCTATCGTCTCGCCCAGGAATGCCTGTCCAACGTCAAACGGCATTCGCGCGCCAGCGAGGCCGTGCTGCGCCTTGCAGGGACCAGGCGCGCTGTGCGTCTCACCGTATGGGACAACGGCATCGGATTCGATCCGAATTGCATGACTGGCCATCGCTCACGCGGAGCAGGTCTGCGCAACATGAAAGCGCGCGTAGAAGAAGCAGGCGGACGGCTGACCATCACCTCGAAGCCGGGCAGCACGAAGGTGACCGCCACCATTCCCCGGCCCTTTTTGCAACGCTTCCTGCTCATGCGGGACAAGCGATCTCCCAATTAGGATACTGGTCGCGAATAGTTACTCGATGATCGTCCAGCTTAGTTCGGGCTTTGAGAAGCATCTTCGCCGGACCCAACTTCACAGCTAGCTCTGGATAAAGCCCGCTCTCTCCCTGATCCTTACCATTTACAGCATCTCTGGCATCCGATGTTGCTTCTGCACAAAACTGTGTAAGGAAGCTACACAGTCTTGTGCTTGCCAGCGGCACGACCCGGCGAATGCTTGATTCGGCCCTGCAAAATCAGACTGAGACTGGCCTGGGCCGATCATCACATTCGCGCCAGGGAGGTGGATGATGGATATTCAGGAAAATTCATCGTGCGCGGGGGTATCCGAGTGCGGTCCAGTCTTGGAACGCGCCTCCCTATGAATTGGCTATAGAAGCGGTGGGCATTATATGAATCGCTATGACGCAAAAATGGGCAGGGACTCAACAAAAAGTTGATGTGAATGCTCGAAGTCGCGATTAAGCTGATGTCAGGTGGAGCGAATGCGGGAGAGGTAGAGGACAACAGGAAACAGAGGTAGAGGACAACAGGAAACAATACTGAAGAAGGAATAACACTGCTATTTCTTTCGATGTTAAACCGCCTCAACAAGATCATGGGCATGAAAACAAATTGACCAATCAGGATAAAAGATGGAACTACGATTGAAAATTTTGCTGTTTGCTGTTTTGCCCTTAGCGATAGCGCTTGGGATGATCGCCATCACAGTACGGCACCACGCACTATCGCTCGCGCAGCAGCAGCAATCCATTATTAAGCCAGCATATCTTGCCACGAAGGATGTGGAACTGAAGAGCTACGTAGCAATTGCCAAGCGCGCGATTGCTCATCTTTATGATTCAGGCAGAACAGACGAAGCAATCAAGCGTGAAGCCAAGGCAATCCTGGAGAGGCTCGAATACGGGAAGGATGGCTATTTCTTTGTATATGACCTTCAATCAACGATGCTAGTAGTGCATCCGCGAATGCCAGAATCGGTGGGCAAGAACATGGGATCCGATCCCATAGTTGGACCGCTTATCAAGGATTTGATCCGTCTTTCGCAAAATAGCGATGGAGGGTATAGGGACTATTTTTGGCAGAAATATTCGGGCACGGCTGGAAGTTCTGATCCCAAGCCTAAACGGGCCTATGTGATTGACCTGCCCAAGTGGGGGTGGATGCTTGGTACAGGCGTTTATCTGGATGATGTAGACGATGCGCTAACAGCCATCGAGTTGAAGGTAGCTCGCAACATTGACCATACAATGCTCTGGATTGCAGCCATTGCAGTGTTCAGTGCCATTGCCATATTTCTGGGCCTCATGCGCAATATCAGAGAGCGAACGGCCCTGGATGACATGCTCCACCAGGCGAATCTCGAGCTTAGGGCACTAGCACAGCGTGTGATAAATGCACGGGATGAAGAGCGGAAGAGGATAGAGAAAGATTTACATGATGGGGTAAAACCTTCCCTCGTCGCCGTCAAACTCAAAATACAGACAGGTCTCATCCAGTTACCAAAATCCCCAGAAGAAACAACCGTTGCAGAAAATACTTTTCAGTCAGCCTCGGTGCTCTTGAAAGAAAGCTTGCTCGAACTGACAAACATCATTCGCGGTATTCGACCTAGTGGATCTCTCAGTTTGGCTCAAATGCTAAAGAAGCTCACCCTTGACATGACTCACCCTGCTCTGGCAATCGAATTTAATGCACAGGGCGAGACCCATGGCTTAACAAGTGATGCGGAGCAAGTCCTGTTCCTGGTGGCTAAAGAAGCATTAACCAACGTGGTTTCCTACGCCGCCGCAAAGCATGTCTCGGTAAAACTTGAAGGTACGGCAGGCTTTGTAAGGCTTGAGATCTGTGATGACGGTGTAGGTTTTGACGTTGCCCTTGTTTCAAAAAATCCTGGCCAGAGCACCGGGTTACGCAATATGAAAGAACGTGTTGAATCAGTGGGTGGGAAATTTGAAATCATTTCCTCGCCCAGTGCCACCTGCGTGATTGTCACTATTCCCCTTTCTAACCATCCCTTCAATAATCACTAATCACTAATAAATCATGACTAATACACAATCCATCAAGATTGTCATTGTTGAAGATCATCCGCCAATAGTTCACGCCTTGCGTGATTATCTAAATACAGTACCCCAATTCAAGGTGGTAGGCACAGCCAAGAACATTGAAGAAGCAAGGGTCGTTATGGGAAGCAACGAGGTCGACCTTGTGATCATGGATATTCGTTTACCGGATGAAAAAGGAGTGAAAACTAATGATGGCGGCATAGCCCTGACTGCTGAATTTAGTGACCTCTATCCCGATTTAGCTATCCTTGTGTATACGGCAGATGAGAATATAGAGGTCGTGAGACTATCAAAGGAGGCTGGGGCACGCGGGTATGTATTGAAAACATCAGACATTCCAGTTATCAAGGAAGCAATTGATATTGTCATGGCGGGGGGAATTTATATGGATCAAGATTTGCCGGAAGTACCAAAACGGCCTAGTGGAGTAGCTCTGACTCCTAAGGAAGAGCAAGTCCTGCGTTTGTTCGGAAAATGGATGACGAGAGAACAGATCGCCCAAGAGCTTGGAATAAAGCTAGCAACAGTTAATTGCCACTGCAATAACATTGGTTGGAAGCTGGAGCTGAACGGTAATACTGAATTTCTCAGGGAAGCTATAAGGCGATATGGGAACCCGGATGTCGATGGAGTGCGAAAAATGGACAAAGGGCTATCAACGTGAAAACCTGCGCCTGGAACAGTGAACCTCTTCAAACGAAAGGGGCCGCTCCAAGAACCGAAGAAACTCCTCCAGGAATGGAGGGATCGGCTGCAAGTTGAGTCATCTGTTTAGCCACTTACTTTCTCAAGTGGTTTTCAGGCAGCATAAAGCTTACATTGTTTTGCCTACAGCGCCTCGGACTGCTCAAGGAAGAAAGCTATTCCAGTAAATTCAGCCTTCAATAAAGGTTTTTGCTGAGTTTATTGTCACATTCGTTCCCAGTTGCGTCCCCCCTTGCCAGAGGAACAGACATGAGCCAGCCCCTCAAGGTCCTGACCACCGCGCGATTGCATCTCATATCAATTACCCCTGCCCGTTCCATCTTTTCGGATTTTCCTTGACGATACCGTATCGTCTTTGGATGGGCTGGGTCATCCTTGGGGGAAGCATTATCTATTTGCCCCCAGGCGATTTCTAAAGATCGTGCGAAGAGATTAGCGCTCTCCTCTTTCAGTCTTTCACTCCCGCCCATCATCCAGAAACCAGCAGGGTCCGGTTCATCTCTTGGATCGGAAACAATCCTGATGAGATTTTTATAAAGGGGCTCTGAAGGTGAACCGGGAGCATAGATGGAAATGTGGTTATTCAGAACGATGGCACTCTGGTCTTGAGTAAGGATGAAGGATGGCGTTACTTCAACTACCCATTCAGCTACGGATGGGGCATTGAACTCAACCCATTTCTTGCTGCCGCCCACCGCTGTCTTATTCAATCCTCGCTGCACCAATTCCCTATATGTGAAATTGCCCAGTGCAGTTCGGTATGGGAGGAGTACCTTGTCAGCTTCAGTCTGAAGCTCCTCATCTTTTCCATATTCCTTGATGTACTTCCCGGTGACAAACGCCAGAGAGTAAAGAACATCGATGGAATGGATCCCGTTTGTCTCAACGTTCTTGTTGTCTTGAATGAGCTCGCCCTTGTAGACCACCTTGTCGACTTCCGGTAGACGGACAGACCAATTCTGTTCTGGGCCCAACCTTACAGGGGCTGTTCTCTCCCCGGATTGTGCATCACTATCAGCCTCTGCTGGAGACATTACGATAACGAGTGTGAGGACACTTGCGGCAGCTAATGCCGTTTGTATCATTTGTCGTGCCAGTGCAGGTCTCATGAATGAAAAGTCTCCTCGAATAAGCATGCCATCAATTATTGAATGGCTTGAGAAAGGCGTCTTTGCCCATTTCCAATACCTGGAAGTAGGCGTTGCTTAAACCCGGAAAATTCGGAGACTCGTCCCATGGACCCTCTGAACCCTTCGCCAGCTCCACCGGCATGTACCATTCGTAAGCGTTGTTGTTAAGACTGACCATCGATCCCACTCCTTTCAATATTGCTTGAGGCTCGCTCGTGGGAAAATAGGTGGAATAAGGCCGCAGCATCCCCAGGTCTGTGATCTGGATCAGAACAACTTTGTCGATGCTGTATTTTTGCTTCAGTGGCGAAAAATCTTTCTCGGCGATGTCAGTGCCTTTGCCGTTGTAATCCGGCAGCTTGCTGATATCCAGGTCTTCGGAGATCACGATTACATTGGAACCCTTTTTGCGAAGCAGTTCAGCCAGACTGTTCTTGAGTTTCGGTAGATCCTCATGCGGCAATGTGCGTGTGTGATCGATAAGCGAGGAATTTGCCAAGGTCGCGGCAGCGATACAGAGTAGACAGCTGGCTCCCGGTAACTGCATGTCCACCTTTGGCAGGGGCGTCATGGCGACACCAATCCGATGGGTTTTTGAGGCTAATGTGCTTTCAGAAAGAGAAAGAGGCCGCTGAGGCGTAGCACAACCAGTGAGAATCAAAGCAGCGGCAATGAGAACGGAAGTAAAAAAGTATTTATTTGGCATGATTTTCAATGTGGAACAATTAAAAGCTGAATTCAAATTTTTTCGGAAAATGCCTCAGGAACATCACTTTTTATATGAGAAAAAACTTCAAAGCTGAATGATGGATGGCTATTAAAGATTTCAGCTATTACTTTATTGTCGTTACCTGGTTGATCCGATTATTCCGGTCATACGAAACCTCAAATGCCATTTCATCGCCACTAAAGACAGCTTCGGCCGGGGTGCCAACGACCTCCCATAAGCCCAGGGTCATCACATCGGCAGCTCCATGGAAAAGCGCCCTGCCAGCTTTTACCCCAGTGCTGTACCCTTGGACGAACTTGAAAACTTCATATTTCCTGCCGTTTCTTATCTCGCTTGTTACAGGGGGGCCAAACTCTCCCAGAAGCATGGTCCGAGGAGTACCCATACGGAATAAATCAACATTCTTCTTGTCTGGCTGCTTGGCAGCCATGAAGACTGAACACCCGGAGCTAAAAACCAATGCCAGCACGCAAACAAAGGTTGTCCATTTTCTTGAGATCATTGCTTTTCCCCTTATTTTTTAAGTTGATCTTGTATTCTTTGAACCATGGCTCGAATTGAGGTATTACACGCCTGAACGAATGCCTGGAAAAGTGCAGGAATACGTACGCCAGCTATGCAGAATTGCGTAGACGTTTACGGGTGCGAGTTGGTGCTGCCGATGAGAGGGAAATCGCTTTTTCCGGGAAACAGATAACGCAGATAACGAAAAAAGAAAGAAAAGCGTAAATGTATGCAGCCCATCTACGTAACGCTATGGATGCCAATGCGTCTGCCTGATGCATAATGGAACCATCGACTCCGGCAAAAACTCATCCTGCTGACCCTGGCGCCGCTTCACGGATCAGGTCGACGGTCGCTCACGCAGAGCAGATCTGCGCAATATGAAAGCCCGCGTGGAAGAGGCAGGCGAGCGGCCTATCACTACCTCCACGCGGGGCAGCACGAAGGTGACCGCCACCCTTCCCCGACCCTTTTTACAACGACTGATATCCACATCATGCTCAACCTCCCCATCAAGATACTGATTGTTGACGATCACTCCACATTCCGTTATGGCATCAGGGCCGTGCTCGAAACCCAGACCTGCTTCAAGGTAGTGGCGGAAGCCGGGAGCGCAAAGGAAGCGCTGGACTATCTGGAGAAAACGGATATCGACCTCGTGCTGCTGGACACCCACATGCCGGACATGGATGGCATCGAACTGGCCTCCCGGTTTTGGGCCCGTTATCCGAATAGAAAACTTTTCATACTCATGCTCGCGATGCATGATGAGGGCCAGTATGTCCGCCGCGCAATGGAGGCCGGGGCGGATGGATATCTGATGAAGACCGCTGACCTGGCCGAGATCTTTAAAACGATCCACAGGGTTGGGAACGGCGAAAAGGTCTTTCCAGGCAAGACCTGGCTCGAAGCGCTGCTAGCGCTGCTTACCCCAAGCGAAAAGCGAGTGTTGTGGCTCAGCGGCCACCGTGAATATGATACCGCCAGGATTGCATCCAGAATGGGGATGAGCGAGGTCCCCGTGCTCACCCATGGGCATAATATCTGGCAGAAACTGAAAGCGATCCTCCCGGAAGAAGAAACGAACAATCCCAATCTGCTCGTCATTCTGGGGGGTGGAATACCGACAGAGATGCCCGGAGTACCCGAGGGAATGAACCTCGCCCCCACAAAGTAACCGCCATCATTCCCCGGCCCTTTTTGCAACGCTTCCCTCTGCAGGACAAGCGGTCTTCCGATTAGGATACTGCCCGCGAATGGTGCCCGATGGCTCTCACAGCCCGGTTCGGATCTCGAGAAACATCTTGACCAGGCCTACAACGGCTCTTCATCGGGTAAAGCCCGATTTCTCCCTGACCCTTGCCCTTACCGCACCCCCGGCATCCCCATCTTCCCTCTGCACACCCCTGCATAAGGAAACTACGCAGCCCTGTGCTTGCCACCGGCTATCACCCGGCGAATACTTGATTCCGTTCCCAAAAAATCAGGCTGGATGAGATTTGCCTGGCTCAAGCATGGCATTTCACGGCATTGGAGGTGAATCATGGATACTCAGGGAAATTCATGTTCGAACAGAGACATTCTGGCAGCGCCGCCACTGGACAGCCCCCAACAGGAACTAAACCTGTTCTGGCTGATCGTCGGCGGCGGCTTTCTCCTGTCCCTAATACGGGACTCGTGGCTTCTGCTGGTTGCCTTGGGTTTCTTTGTTTACTGGTGCATCCAGAGGAGCAAGGACGCAGAGCGAACAAAATACCTCCGTGCGTATGAATTTCCGGCTCCCGTCCCGGAGCGAGTCAGGAAACGCTATCCCCACCTGTCGGAGGAGCAACTGTCCCTGGTCATGCTGGGGTTGCGGCAATATTTCATATTGTGCAATGCCGCGAGAGGCGGCAGGGTATCGATGCCTTCGCACGCGGTGGATGCAGCCTGGCACGAGTTCATTCTGTTCACACGCGAATATGCGGAATTCTGCAACAAGGGCCTGAACCGCTTCCTGCATCATGTGCCGGCCAGCGGAGCACCGGCAGCGACGGCGTCAACCAGTGGAGCCGATGCAGGAATGAAGACAGCTTGGCGGCTCGCCTGCAAATGGGAAAGGATCGACCCCAGGAAACCGGAGCGGCTACCGTTCTTGTTTGAAATAGACGCAAGATTGCTCATTCCGGACGGATTCCGACATTCTCTCGATAATGACTACGCGGTGGATGGCAATCAGGCAAGCGAAGGCGGAGAAGGCGCCTCTGGCGAGGGCAGCGGTTGTGGCTGTGGCGGGTGCGACGGCGGCTGAGAAACGACCTGTATTTTTTATCTAAACTTCGAAAGCGGAAATCGCGCCTGGCATGCTACCGAAGTGAACACTCCTGATGGGCTTGAGCCATGTTGTCGCAGATAGTGTTCCTCAGGGAATCTGGGCGAAGCACCGGCATTCCAGGCAACAAAAAGCCCAACGAGAACAGTTGGGCTTTGGGGAAATGGTGGAAGCGGGGGAAATCTATAACCTCCACCATTCAACGTTTTTCCCTCTGATTTATAGAGCTTTTAAATCCAATCAGCTTGGGTTTTGGAGTTCACTTGGAGTTCCAGGTTGGGGGCAACATAAGATGATGAGGAGCAAGCCCAAGCAAACTCATTCAGTCTGTTCGATTCCTGCTTTGGAACTTCGGTGCGAATTCCTGCAATATTCATGCTTTATAACTGCCAGCCAAACTTTAAGACATTTATGAATTCCTTAGCTTATGAATAAACTTCTGAACAGCCTTGTTTTGCTGGTCCTTTGTCCCCTGATCATTTCTAATGGATTCGAGGCACCAGAAGACTTTGTATTCAAATAACCCAGCCTTTTCGGAGTGCAAAGGAACAAACTTCTCTCCCAGGATTTCTCTTCCGTTATTAATGGTGACTTGGGGCCTCTTCCTCTCCCAACTAGCCAACTGGCACCCGAATTCTTGAGTCTCAACGTATCTGACATCGCCTATCTCATAAACTCGTGTTACGGTTTCCTGCGGTTTGGTTTCTTGCGGTTGCGCTGGAACAACTTCATGTTTCTGTTCTTTATCAGCCATATATCTCTTTCCTCTCCCTTAGATAAAAATAAACTTTGTTCAAACGGCTTGTTACGTCCTGCGGTATCGCGCTTCTCCATGCAAGAGTATAAGAGAGTAACTTTTTAGGAGGGCAAAAATTTTCTGGTGTTGAGCATCAAGGAAGTGATTTTCTTGTAAGGCTACTAGCACTAAATAAATTCGATCCGTAACCCGCAATCGAAATGCAGATCGAATCAGAAACAATGGACTTATGGCGAAGAGCAAAAGTAGCAGTTCAGCTTTTGTCATCAATAATATGGGCTAAGCAGTAGGGGATGCTGATCTCCACCCTGCCTCGTGAAATGGCACTACAATGACTGCTCTCGATACGCTGAGCAGAGCTACTTCCACTCAGGCTTTAGATATCAACCATGCTGGTCTAGTGGTAGGCACTACCTGGAACAATACTGATCATCACGCTACACATTGTGGAATGGCACAGCTGCGACCGACCTCAACAGTTTTCTGGATGCCGCTTCCGTAAGCGCCGGGTACATCTATCGTTCCCCTTCATCTCAAAGGGATACCATACATTCCGCAATACCAATTGATGGCTCCCACGAAAATCAAGAGGCCATAACATCGTTAATAAGCAGCCAAAATAGGGAGCAATATGCTTAATCATCGGATTATAGCGAAGCGAGCAAGAGCTTCTCACAGCCTATTTGTTTCACTAACAATTGCATTGCTCTCTTTAACGGGATGCGCCACTCCTATTCCACGGCATTCGCTTCAAACTCAAGCGCAGACTCTAGATCAAGCGCGAGCTCAAGCGATAGCTCAAGATCAAGCATACGCTCAAGGAATAGTTAAAGCGCAAGCTCAGGGGCAAGCCCAAGTGCAATCTCTAGCGCAAAAATACTATCAGCGGGGCTTTAAATATGAAACAGGAACGTGTGCTCCCAAAAATATCGAGGAGGCTCGAAGGTGGTATCAGATATCTGCCCAGCTTGGGAACCCTTCGGCAAAAATTGGCCTAGCCCGGCTTGATCAAGTGCAAGTCCAGGGTGAAGTAACGCAGAATAAGCCAGCTGCCAGCCCTAAATTGCAAAATGTTAGTCCTGCCTATGTTGATAAAACCCAGCACGATAAAAAAACTGAGACGGTACAGGGAGCCGAGAATTATTTACTTGGGGTTAGATATGAATCAGGGATCGGTGTACCAAAAAGTATCGAGGAAGCGAAAAAATATTTTCGGCTTTCTGCAGGCCAGGGCAATGCATTAGCAAAAGTTCGTTTGCAAGAACTTGGTGAGGAAGTAATTAAGGATAACGATCCTGCGAGCCCGTTAGCCAAATTTAAGTCTCTTGAGAAAAACATTGGGCAAACCATTCAAGTACTAGCGGATAATACTGGTAGAGAGTTGGAACGTATTCAGCAAGAAGCTTTTTATGAGGTACAGCGAAAGGAGGCAGAAAGAAGGGAGGAGGACAGAAGGTATGAACAGGAGTGCGGGGATCCATAACAACAAGGCAGTTTATGGATGAAATATTTAAATTCATGTAGTGGTCAAGTAATTTCAGACAGTGAGATAGGGGGTGTTGCTGTCATTATCCGTTCATAGGCGGTGGGGAACAGGTAGCCCAATTCGAGTACGGCCGAATACCGTTGTAGAAGCTGATGATGTATCGGCAATATCGCGTTGAGCTCGGCATGATCGGCATAATCCTGCTGCCAAACACATTCCATTTTCAAGTTCAGAAAGAAGCGCTCTATTACTCTATTATCCCAGCAATTGCCCTTACGGCTCATACTGCAACGGATGTCTTGTCGAATCCACTTAAAAGCCTGCTTGAAGGTCGCTGCTAACAGGTGGGCAGAGTATTGCGCATACCCTGCTCTCGCCTTGCTGCCATTTTAAGAATAAGTCAGTACCGCACACCCTACTTTGCTTGTCCTGTTTCACCCGATTGCGCCTTTAACCATTTCCATGTAATTTCATTTCTATGAAAAAAAGCTTTTATTTCTCCTGAGCGCTTCTTACTTAGAAAGGACAATGCTGCCATGTATCCAGCCCTCCAGTCTTTGAAGGCCCGGTTTGCAGAAATCGATGACCTACGGCGGGCCGTTTCCGTGCTCCATTGGGATATGTCCACCTACATGCCTCAGGACGGAACAGCCTCCCGGGGCCGCATGATAGCCACGGTCGAAAAGGCCGCTCACGAAAAACTCATCGACCCCCATCTGGCCGGGCTTCTGGAAGAAACAGAGGCATTACCCGATGCAACGCTGTCTGCAGACGATCGCGCGTTCCTACGTCTGGCCCGCCGGCAGTTTGTCCGCGCGTCGAAAATCCCTTCCGGTTTCAAGGCCGAATTTTTTCAGCACATGGCCGAGACCTACGAAGTTTGGGTCCACGCACGAAAATTGAATGACTTCAACGTCGTCGCGCCCTTTCTGGAAAAGACGGTCGCATACTCACGAGCCCTCTCGGATTTCTTCAATATGGGAGAAACCGCGTGGATGCATCCGATGGACCCGCACATCGAAGACGCTGACCCGGGCATGACCACGACAGCTCTCAAGACGCTTTTTGCTGACCTTCGACATGATCTCGTACCCTTGGTCCAGGAGTTGTCGTCTCGAAGCAAGCCACGAACCGATTTTTTGTCACGGGCCTGCCCCAAGTCCCAGCAGGTGGGGTTTTTGAACTGGCTTGCCAGGAATATCGGTTATGACTTCAATCGGGGGCGGCAGGATCTCACTCACCACCCGTTCATGACAAAGCTTGGCGCCGGGGATGTACGCATCACCACTCGAATCAATGAGACGAATCTCTGTGATGGCATTTTCAGCACCATTCATGAGTGCGGGCATGCCTTTTACGAACTGGGGCTTTCGCCAGGCCTGGATGGAACTATCCTGGGTCACGGCACTTCCGCCGGAATTCACGAGAGCCAAAGCCGGCTGTGGGAAAACCAGGTTGGCCGGTCCCGGGAATTCTGGACATATTTTTATCCCCACCTGCAGGCCAACTTTTCAGAGGCTCTTGGGGATGTTTCGGTGGAAGAATTCTATTGCGGCATTAATTGCGTGGAACCGTCGTTGATTCGAACCGAGGCTGATGAAGTGACCTACAACCTCCACGTCATGATCCGCTTCGACATCGAATCGCAGCTTCTGGACGGCTCACTCCAAGTGAAGGATCTGCCCACGGCCTGGAATGACCGGTATGAGGCTGACCTTGGCGTACGTCCGTCGTCCGATGTTCAGGGCTGCCTTCAGGATGTCCATTGGTATTACGGGGGCGTTGGTGGAATGTTCCAAGGCTATACGATTGGAAATCTCTTTAGCGCACAGTGCTTCGAGGCTGCTCTTGAAGTCCATCCGGAAATTCCGCAGGGCATGATGCAGGGAAATTTCAGCACCCTTCATTCATGGCTGAAGGAAAACATTTATCAGTACGGCTCAAGTCTTTTCCCGCAAGAACTGATCCGCCGTGTGACCGGTCACGACTTATCGTCGAAACCCTTCGTTGCGTACCTGAAGCGGAAATACCTGTTGACACTTCCGCCCAACAAGAGCGACTAGCGTACTGGGCCGCTATGACTTGAACATGCGGTGGGCATGGCTGATGAAGCAATCGCCCTGCCTGCGCAGCTTGAATGTACGTACCTGTTCCAACTCAGGAGAACCAATATGGTCAGCAAGAACACGATTTGCCTTTGGTATGACGGCACCGCGCTGGATGCCGCGAGGTTCTACGCCGAGACGTTCCCGGACAGCGCGGTGGAGGCAGTCCATCGCGCGCCTGGCGACTTTCCTGCAGGCAAGCAGGGCGATGTCTTAACGGTCGAGTTCACGGTAATGGGCATCCCTTGTCTCGGCTTGAACGGGGGCTCAGCGTTCAAGCACAACGAAGCATTCTCGTTCCAGGTTGCGACCGACGACCAGGCCGAAACAGACCGTTTGTGGAACGCGATTGTCGGAAACGGCGGCCAGGAAAGCGTATGCGGCTGGTGCAAGGACAAGTGGGGAGTGTCATGGCAGATCACGCCACGTGCCCTGACGGCTGCGATCAGCGATCCTGATCGAGCAGCGGCCAAGCGCGCGTTCGAAGCCATGATGGGAATGGGAAAGATCGACATAGCTGTGATCGAAGCGGCTCGCCGTGGTGACGCTCCCGATGCCTAACCCATGTCGCCGCGCCTGCCGAATTCCTAAAAATTCACGCTTTATAACTGCCAACCAAACTTTAAGACATTCATGAATTCCTTAACTTAAGAATAAATTTCTAAATAGTTGTGTTTTGCTGATCCTTCGTCCCTGATCATCTTTAACGGATTGGAGGCTCCAGAAGACTTTGTATTCAAATAACCCCGACCTTTCGGAGTGCAAAGGAACAAACTTCTCCCCCAGGATTTGCCTTCCGTTATCAATAGTGACTTGGGGCCTCTTCTTCTCCCGACTAACCAGCTGGCAACCGAATTCTTGAGTCTCCACGTATCTGACGCCATCTATCTCATAAACTCGCGTCATGGTTTCTCGCGGTTTGGTTTCTCGCGGTTGTACTGGAACAAGTGCATGTTTTTGCTTGTTATCCGCCATATTTCCCCCCTCTCCCCTAGATAAAATACACTTTGTCAAATGGCTATTACGTCCTGTGATATCGCCTGTCCATGCAGATACCTAATGGGCGCGATGGCATAAGGATAAAGCTTCGCCACACTAAATTAAATGATGATTTATTCGGCAAAACTTTAACGCTTTTAGAAGCCCTGATGTGCTCCCGTTAAAACGCGCCATTTGGAATCTAGTAAAGTTCGTTTTTCGAGGAGAGTGGACGTGAAGAACGGTTTTACGGATGAGCAAATTATTGGATTTCTGAAGCAGGCAGATGAAGGCATTCCAGTCGGGAATTGTGCCGTCAACATGGCTTTTCTGATGCCTCTTCTACACCTAGAGCCCCAAGTTTGGCGGGCCGGTATCTGACGTAAACGCTTCTATTTAGGCTTTATCTGGTTGGGCTCAAGAAATTATTTTGAACATTATTGATCAAACGTACAGATATAGCGCGCTTCGAAGCTGAGTTATAGATAAGCGCCATCTGGACAGTCGATTAAAGTAGTTTTTTATTAAATTTCCGCATGCTCTATCTGATATTGATCTGTTTCATCGCTCTCCTGATCGTCGGGCCTTCCTATTGGGTCAAACATACAATGGAAAAATATAGCGAACCCGCGAATCGCTATTCATTTACCGGAGCGGAATTGGCTCGCAACCTGCTGAACAGCGCGAAGCTGCCACATGTAGGCGTGGAGGTAACCGAATCGGGCGACCATTATGACCCGTTGAAAAAAACAGTCCGTCTCACACCGGATAAATTCAACGGCCGTTCACTGACAGCTATAACAGTTGCAGCGCACGAAGTTGGCCATGCCATCCAGGATCACGATAACTATCCACCCCTTGCCATGCGTACTAGGCTGATGCAATGGACTGCGGGTGTGGAGAAACTGGGTGCCGGTATCCTGATGTTGGCTCCAGTAATGATGACGGTATTCCGCTCCCCTGCAGCTGGGTTGCTTTTGCTTGTCAGTGGCATTTTGACCCTGGGAAGCACTGTGCTCGTGCACGCGGTAACCTTACCAATGGAGTTGAATGCCAGTTTCAACCGGGCCCTGCCCCTTTTGGAGCGAGAACGCTACCTGATCAATGGTGATATGCCGCACGCCCGGCGCTTGCTTGGCGCTGCGGCATGGACTTATGTCGCAGCTTCCCTGATGACTCTCCTCAACATGGCCCGTTGGTTGGCGATCCTGCGCCGATGAGGGAACCCCAACGCAAAATGGCAATGGGGATGAACTCGGCGGCATTCTCTTTACATAAACTGATTATCATCACAGGGAATGTGGGCATGGAGTTCGTCAAAATGCCTTGGGCCGAACTTGCCGCAGGGGTGGACTGTCTGGCATGAGCGACCGGGACTGCACTGCCCTGCTCAATGGGCGCTGCCTCAGCTCAGCCATCGCTGGGAGGGCTACCGCAGGGTACGACGGCAGATCTGCAGGCGTCTCGCTGCACGCATTGATGCACTGGGTCTCGCCGATATGCCGGCTTATCGCAGACGGGTGGAAGAGGATCCGGCAGAGTGGACAGCGCTACGCGCCACTCTCAGGGTAACCGTCTCCCGTTTTTCCCGGGCCGGGGCACGTTCCATGCCCTAATACAATCCATCCTCCCCGCCTTGGCCGAACTGGCCCTTAAAAAGGGTGAAAAGACTTTACGCGTATGGAGCGCGGGCTGCGCAAGCGGCGAGGAACCTTACAGTATGAGCCTCCTATGGAGCTTCGCCCTGCGGACCGATGGCCAGCGCTAAATCTGTCCATTCTAGCCACCGACATTGATGCAGACGTGCTGCGCCGCGCGAAAAGGGAGGTGGTTGTCAAGAAAAACACAATCGAACACCGCTTATCCATGCCCATGTACCGAAGCAAAGTATAGGTAAAGCTAACACAGTGACATGAACCGCCCCGGGTTTTGAGGAGGCTCCAACATCTGAGAAAATGGAGCCATGAAGAAACAAAACAACTTTTCCCCCGAGGTGCGTGAGTGCGCTATGCGCATGGTGCTGGAGCACCGCGGCGAGTATCCATCGTTGTGGGCCACCATTGAATCGATTGCGCCCAAGATTGGCTGTGTGCCGCAAGCCTTGAACGAATGGGTGCCCAGTGAAGTTGATACGGGAATGCGTTACGGTGTTACCACGCTATACCGCTATATTCCCCCCGCAAGCAGTGCGAGTCTCGAGACAGACAGGCGGATATACTAATATCGGGATGATAAACAGATTTGGCAAACCCCAGTCCAGCTCTTGGCGTACTTGGATTCTGCTGCCGTGCCAGCTATGAATTTCGCGTGCTATGGGGACAGCCGAAGAGTTGAAAAAGGAGCGAATGAATCCTGTAGCGTTTAGTTTCACAGGAGGCCAGGAGTTTTCAACAGCTGCCCCGATTATTCCTCGTTTACATCCAGTTTGCGATGTTCCCCCAATGCATCGGTATCACCTGTCACCAGCGCTTTCACAAGTCCGTATGCCCGCGCAGTAGCATTGTCAGGCGCATCCCAATATTCGACTGCTATGATGCTGACTTTGAGCAAAGCGAGATCCGGATCATCCAAGCCCTTTGGGAACCAGGGCTTGAGCCACGGAGACCATAAAGTCTGCATCTTCTCCTTGTCGTGCACCAGCTCCGCTGGCCCGGATATGGAAAGATAGTCGTACTTATCGGTACGAGCGTAAGAGAGATTGACTTGCTGGTCCGGTTGCGCTTCCTCGATTTTTGGGGATGACAGGGAAGTAAAAAACCAGAGGTTGCCTTCGCTGTCCAGTTGCATCGTAGCCATGGGACGGCTACGCAAGGTCCCGTCTTTTTCCTTGGTCGTCAACATCGCAAATTTGGCATCGCCAACCATTTCCGCCACTTTAGCCAGAGCGGCATTATGTTGTTCATCGATTTCCACGGCTTACTCCTTTACATGAACCGGGATTGATATTCAGCGTTTCCGATGCTCCAGGTTGATGGAGCTGGTACATTTTAATCCTTTCCTTTAGGCTAGACGCCTCAACGCGCCTTAGCCAGCCTTGATCTTTGCCGTTTGGGTAGTCAGGTAAAATGCGAAAAAATCGTCTTTTGTTCCATGGCATTTCGATCTGTTTGGAGTGCTTGGTTGGAGTTCCAAGCCAGATCGAATGTGTAGAAACGATTAAGCCGCTTAGAATCAGCGGCTTAAGGCGGCGTCAATTGAATAATCTTCATAACGCCTATGAATACACGATTATTCCAGTTCGAGAAAGCATTGTTACCGTCAGAGTTACCGTCACGCTCTCGGCATTACCGAAGCAATTCGTAATAAATGCGGGTTATTCTTCGCGCCCCTTACCCACCGCCCGTTATTTATAGAAAGTCAACAATCTTTAACTCCGCTTCAAGCTCTTCAAGGCCGAAAAATATTTGTCTTGCTTGCTGTGTTATAACACTTGGAGATGCTGTACTGATGTACAGCATTTTCTCGCTGTTGTTCTCAACATAATGGGTATGTGCGTGGGTATGACGGTGAGGTTTCAATGACTTGACGGCTGATTCAAACGGAAGAAAGTACATTCCCGAACTTCTAAGTTTAACCAGAATTTGCTCGAAATGCCGCATCCCAATAATGAGTGAAAGCAACGGATAAAAATTTCTGTTTATGTCAAAGCCACTATTTCTTTTGATTTCCTCTTCGACATATTTTTTAAAAGAATCAAGTGTTAGTTTGCTAGCACACGCTCGCATAACGTGATCTTGTGCCTCCTCAATCCATCCACACAGCTCCAGCAGAGCGTATTTCGCGTATCGAGGGTCTCTTTTTTCTTCGTACTTACGGTCAAGCTCCGCGAGCGAAACTAACAGGTCGGAATTGCTGAACATCAGTCTCTAGGAGAAGCTTTCGATTGCTTGCTTAATGCGTTGCTTTACGCTATCCGTACGTGAAATATCGGCGCTTAATGCAGTAGTGGAAAGTAAAGGAATGTTCAAAAACTTTTGATAGCGCTGTTGAAGCTCCTCGCTAGTGAAGTTACTGACCGAGCTGATATTGCTAGCAATTGCAACCAGCAGCGCCTCCGCCTGGGAAAAACCGAACTTCTTCCCATCAATGAGAACAATTAGCTTATTAACAATCACATCTAAAGTTTTTTTAAATTTTAAACGCATTTCTAAAAGTAACGTGTCGCTAGTCCACCGTCTAGTAGCCATAAAATCGTTCAAGAATCGCGGAAGATTCCCTTTATATGATTCCCGATCTTCATAAAATGCAAAGAAGCGCAACACAAGCTCAACAGAACGGAATCTTTCTTTCTTACCGTGCACAATCGACAAAAACGTTTGCCACTCTGCTGACCGGTCGAGTTCGATTAGCAATATATTGAATGGACCCGAGTAGATACAATTTCGTATTTCCTGATTGTTTAACCTCATCCCTCCAGCATTTAACCTGTGAAATATTTTAAACAGGTAATCCAAATGACGTAATTCGCTAAAATCGCATCTCAATACGGTAATCGGCAGGGTAAGATTTTCGACACGCTCGTAATAAACATGTAACTCCGAGGTGTCATCACGAAAAAGCCGTACGTCAGCACCGGCAAGCCTGGGGTCAATGTCTTTAAGCTTTGAAAACTTCCAATTTTTAGTTTTATCAAAAAAGCGAATGATAGATGACATGCGCTGGAGTCCATCAATTACCATCCACTTGCTTTTCTTGTAGTCAAAGCCGAAACACATGCTGGGAATTGGCAATTGCTTTATCAACGAGTCAATAAAGCGAGTTTGATCTGGTCCGTCCCAAACAACACCTCGCTGAAAGTACGGGTCAACATCTAACTGCTTTTTTTCATATAAGCGATAGAGGTCGGCGCAAGATCGTAGCTCATTGAAAACAACAATATCAGGCGGGGGCTGCTCACGATATTCATATTCTTCAGAATAACTAAGTTCGGATTGTTCTATTCCCTGAGCCATAGTTGATGATAATTCCGTTTATTTGATGCTTAAACCAAATGATGTAACACAAGCGGCTGCAAATACGCTGTCTGATAATTTCTGAGACTAAAAATCACCTTATCTTGGCAGAAAGTTGGTCATACACACCGCGCCCCATTTCGTCTTTTTTCTCAGCCATTAGGAACAGGCCTTTGCCGTTGCTTTTCTTCTCCCATAGTTCACCCATCTGCCGTTTTTCCTTGCTGTCGTCATTGCTTGCATAGGCTGCACCTTTATATTCAACAACGAGCAAGCGATTATCTTCTAGTAGCGCTACAAAATCAGGGTAAAAACGATCAGATGAAGTTGGTAGCCAGAAGGCAGCCCTAGGCTGGCCGGATAGGTTCCGTACCCAATATTTGACATGTTTAATCGAATCTAGCGCAAAAGCACATTCAAACTCTTCGCCTTTGCCCTCAAGCTCACCAGGAAGCGCGTAGTAATGTTTCTGGAAACGGTAGCTGCCGGAGTAAAGCCAGTTTGCAGGATAGCTGACAGGATCAAACGAGAAAGTGTAAGTGAAAGAGGTCTCCACGGCAGCAGTCGGGCCAAACAGTGTTTCTTGATAACCCTTGGCGTATGCTTCTTCCCGATGCCGTTTGATTTTTTCGATTAGAACCTTTGCAAGAATAAATTTCGCACGGAGTAATGTGGTCAAGTCAAAACCTTGTTTATCACATAGTGAAGTCACTACACGCCGCAAGAACTCCAGCATTGTTATCTGGCTTATATCTGGCTGCCTGACCTGTTTATCCAGCCAACGCACCAAATCATTTAGGGTGAGTCCTAAGAAACCTTCCCCGAATGTCATTTTTGCTTGCGGGTCAAGCATATTCCAAACAACTTTGTCGCCATCCACATCGAAAATAAAGCGTTTAGCAGAATCGTCGTAACGGAACTCAGGCAGCGTAGGGGGAAAATCCAGAAGGTTCCAACCGTTTTCATCCAAAAATAATTCCCGCTCGGCAATCTCCAGTTCACCTTGCACCCAAACACAGAGGCGCGGCACTTTGAAAGCTCGCTTTTGCTCAGATGGGGAGGGCTTGAATTTTTGGTAATGCCGATGAGTGTCAATGGTTTTCTGTGCTTCTGCGCGCTCCTCTTTGGGTAAGGCGTTTACCAGCTTTGCCGCAAGATCTTGGCTTAATTCACCCTTAACATGAATTTCAATATTGCCAGAGGAAGCTTCTATTACTTCCACGTGAGATTGCTCGGCTTCGGAGAGGTTACTCAGGTCGGGCTTTTCAGACGTCAGGAGCGTAAGCAGTGGCATAACAAGCGGAAGGCTGGGAGTCGAACCTTCCAGCAAATCCTGCTGTGGCTGGATTACCGTTTCTACTTCCTCTCGCTCGAACCCCATGGAAACCAACGCATCTTTCAAATCATTGGCTGCTTGAGCAAAGGATGGGCTGGAAACGTGTGCATAAGCCCGATTCAATTCTTCAACCGCACGGCGGCGAGCGTAAGGCATTCGTAATACCCGTCCAAGTAATTGCTCTACATCCTTGGAAGAACGGATATTCGCCACCGAGCAAAAAACGTAGGCAAAAGAACAGTCCCATCCTTCCTTCAACGCTTGGACGGTAATGATGATTTCAATGATGCAAGCCGGGTCAAACAGATCAATTCCGTCTAGTCCCCTTTGTGCTCCAGTGGCAATGGCAATTCTGTTTTCGTCGATACCTTCATTTTCGACGAGGTGCACCTTTAAAACCTCAACGTTGACTTCCTTGTCCTTGTTCTCTGCTTGAAGCAGCAATATCGGTCGAATCGCTCCATCGAACTTTGCCGCCGCTGCTGCCAGCCTCGCGCGTGTTTCAAGAGCCGCATGCACGGCCTCTTGCCAGTTGTTATGTTCAGTTAACACTATGGGCAGCTTGATCATGTCTTCCGCTTTCAATTCGGAAGCGGACACACGATGCAACACATTGCTTCCCGTCTTCTTGTCTGTGTCAGGGGTCGCGGTCAACTCGATAATGCACGCGGGCGCAACTCGACTTAATACCTCAAATGTCAGCTTGGTTCGCGCATTATGAGCCTCATCCATAATCACCAGGGGCCGATGCAGATTCAGCAGATTGGCAAAAGAAAACTTGATTTGCTCGCCGCCATTCAGCCTTTCAAGCCCAGGATAGTCTTTGCTCACCTTCGCAAAATGAGATTCCAGCGCTTCCTTGTGCGCGTAAACGTCCCGTCCATCTGTGCTGTCTACGCGCAGGGTTTGCAACGTGGCCACCACTACACAAACCCGTTCTTGCAAATCCTTAGGGCGTATAAGCTCAAGTTCGGTAATGTCGAAAACTGACACCTTTCCCTCGAAAGCCTCATCGATTACTTGCCGATACAGGTGAGTGGAATTTCTCAAAGTTTCCAGCGTTTGTATGCGAATGGTGTTTGAGGGCACCAGCCATAACACGATGGGATTATCTTCCTCAAGGTAAGCGCGGGCAGCAATGCTGATGCTATAAGCTGCTAGCAGGGTTTTTCCCCCGCCTGTTGGCAAGCGCAAACAAATGTAAGGCACTTCTTGAAGGCCGGGGATTTTACGGTATCGAGGAATGCGGCCATCAAGTGACATAGCATGTTTGGCGAACGCCGTTTCCACGCCTGTAACGCGAGCGCTATCAAGAAATGTTTTAAGCACGTTAAGGGTTCTGGATTGATATGTTTTGAGCTGGAACACGTTTACCTTGCCTTGATGTCGTAGGGAGTTTGCTTGAAGGTAATCCGCTCCAGTTGCAAGCGTTCGGAACCAAAGCGGGAAGATTCGCCATAAATCACCTTAGGGCCGTCAAATGGTGGCAATGCAGCAAGCACTTTGGATGTCAGCACGTTTCCCCCATCGGGACGCCTATCGCCCAATATTCCGTTAAACAGCAGGTAATAAGCGGTTCCATTATGAATACCTAAGAATGGCGAACCCGGCGGTGTGGTCAAGGGCGTTCGGGTTTCGCTAAACCACACATGAGCCGCCAAATGAGCGAAGCTAATATCGGGATTGATACGACCATCAGCATCAAACACGGGAGCACCAAGGCGATAGAAGCGGAAGCCCCCTCCCCCTTTCCAATCAACAGCTTCTGAAATGCCACCTTGTTCACCTTCAATAACTTTTTTTAGGCGAGGCGCGCAATGGGTTTCAGCGTGCTTGCCAATCTCAATACCGATATAGCGGCGGCCCATTTTCTGTGCAACGGCGGCGGTTGTGCCAGAACCAAGGAATGAATCAAGAATAAGGTCGCCAGGTTTCGTCGAGATCATCATGATTTTTTTTTGCAGTCGCTCAGGCTTTGGAGTACCAAACTTATCTTCGGAAAACAAATTAAGACTCTCAAGCATTGCTTGCTGGGTATGACCCGCATCGTTATAAAACCAAATACTTCTCGGTACGACATTTCGACTACCTTCGAGAAATTTCTTAAATCTGGGCATCAATGCCTTACCATCTTTACCCCAATAGATCAGCTTGTTGACCACATGCTCTTCATGCTTATCACGTGAGAATGCCCAGACACGTGTCTTTCTCGGCCATATTTCTTCCCCGGTATTCGGATTTGTTATCGGGTAATAGAGATTAGGACGCTCATCAATTGTTTTTGCGCAGGTATAAGCCGCTGAGTTCCAAGAACCTCTAGGATCATTGTCTGGATTCTTATAATAAGACTTTTGCGCTTCATCTCGCTCCAATCGATTAGGTTTCCATTTGGTCTTTCGTTTTGCATACAGCAATAGATGTTCATGATCTCCGCTTAACCAGAGAGCATCATTCGCCGGAGACACTTTCTTTTGCCAAACCACGTTTGCTACAAAATTATTCCTCCCAAAAACCTCATCCATCACTATCTTAAGGTAGTGTCCCTCGTTATCATCGATAGAAACCCATATGCTGCCATTTTCATGCAATAAGTCCCGTAGCAACTCCAGGCGCGGATACATCATTGAAAGCCATTTGGCATGTTCAAGGTTGTCATCATAGTGCTCGAAGGCGCTCTGCGTGTTATAAGGCGGGTCAATATAGATGCACTTCACACAGCCCGAGTAGGACGGCAGCAGCGACTTCAGCGCGTCTAAGTTGTCGCCCTGAATGAGCATGTTTTCAGAATCAGAATCACCAAACGATAATTCTGGGACGTGCTCCAGCAACCGATAAGGGGCTTTGCTCGATAGCTTTAAATCAGCGTCTCGGGTTAGCCAATGAAGAAGTGGCATTAGATATTCTCATTTTCCCGTTGCCTTGTTTCATTAAACATGACGGGCGATTATAGTTTGCGTATTTAAGGTGCGTATTGTGCCGGTCATCCGGCGAGCGTATTTTAATAAAACCAGCGGTAACACCGGTAACAATTGGGATAAGCTGCTGGAAACGTCCAATTCATGAAGCTTTCCGTGTTATCGTGAAACGTCACCCGTTCGAGTATATGGGGTAACGGCGGTAACAGGTTTCAGCTTGAGTCAGAATAATTTGAGAAGGGCGCTTGTTTAACTCGCTTGCCGTACCAGGAACAAAGGGAAGATATAAACCGTAACAGTATCAGTAATGGTTACAGTTACGGTAACGGTATCCGTAACAGAGAATCGAACATATCAATAAATCCTGTAACGGTAACAGGAATAAATTCAGCAAAGATTTCTGTAACGGGAATTCCTGTAACGAGATTTCCGGAAACGGAATACATGTTACCGACTGGTTTGGCGCGGTAACATCAGGGTTACGTCGAAAATTTCGCTCCTATTGGCTGTTACCGCGTTACCGCTGTAACAGCGGCAATTGCGTTTACTCTTCCTCATCCCGATATCGAATAACGTAGACCCTCGATGAACCCAATCCTTGAAGTCGGACAACTTGCGACGGTTTGCCGTCATTGCCGGGAAGCAATACTCCCGCTTCCATCAAGACCTTCTTAACGGTTTTTTCGTCAAAACCTTGGCATACTTCCATACGGAATGCTTCCGGCAATACCAGAAATTCCCGTCCATCTTTTATTCCACTCCGGTAGAAACCCGCCCTTTTTGGAATGCGCTGGTCAATTGTTGCGCTGATATCTTCAAACCTGCTTGCACCATGGGTTTCAAAGAAAGCACGTACCTGTGCCAATATTGCTCGTTCTTCGCGGTTGCCACTCCCGCCAAAGGCTTCCAGCCAAGCGGCAAAGCAGGTGCGAGCAGCATGAGTCGCTTCACCTTCCCGCCAGCCTGTTAATTGGCAATGAGTGGCAAGTTCACCGGCAACGGCAACCAATGCAAAGCGACGCGCTACCCGCTCAACTTGCCCTGCCGCCCTTGCCGGTATTACTCCCGTTACAAATTGCTTGATTTGCTCAGGGATAAAGTCTTTGAGGGAAATCCTGTTCGCGACGAGATAGCGCAACCATTCCTTACCAACACCGCCATGATATTTGCTAGATGCTTCCTTTACCGCTATCGCCAGGGAAGCGGCATTGGGATATCCATTCAATGTCTCAAATATGCCCATGCCTGAGCCTGCATCAGCTTCTATATCCGCCAGTCTGATTTCTTGCCCCGCAGTCGATTGCTTGCCTGCTTGTGCCATGATCGCGGAAAGGGACGTTTCACCCGCGCTTAAGAACAGCAGCCGCCAGCGTTGGCTTGAGCGGACAAAGCCATTGCGTGACGCTCTGACTTTGCCTTGCCCATTCGTTAAAAGATAAGCAGCTTCTCCCGCATCCTTTGGTTCGATCTGCCCAATTTCATCCAGAATCAGCAAGCCGTCATTGTGCAGTGTTGCCAATCCTTCCAAGCCATTGACTGTGCCACGCCAAAGCCGCACATAAGCTGAAGGATTGCCCCATACTGAAGCGGCAAGCTTTAATGCAGTGGATTTACCGGACGATGAAGCGCCACGCAAATGAAAGCCGCCAGAATCTTCCCCGGCTATTTCAGCTAAAGCGCCTGCAAAAGCAATGGATAATGCGAACACAAGGCGTGTATTGCCCGACGCCAGCGCTGCTACTGATTCCTGCCATTCCTCTACCGTGCCTGATTCGGCATAAGCCGGTTCAATCGCATGTGAGTTTTGAAACACAACAGGCTCTTCAGCTTCCCCAATTGCACCACTGGGTGTAACAAAGGTATTGCCGTGCCAGCCCAGCCGATCCACACACCGCGCTCGGGCTTCTACTGGCCATACCTTGATGTAGGCACTCAACAAGCCACGTGCCAATTGATTTGGCGAGATGTGCAAGCCAAGGCGGGCAAGCTCACGCCTTACATCCGAGCCATCGCTTTCCAGTAGTTCCAGCGGCATCGCCCATTGATGGATATGTCCATCATCATCTTGCCATTCCAATAATCGCCCCCATTCGCCGCTTTTCTCATCCCTTGTTTTTGCTATTACATATAAAGGTGCACAAATCCATTGAGGTTGTTGCTCATTTCCGTCTTTATCTCTACCGTGGAAATAGACGCCTGTTTCTGCAAGTTCGAAGCGCCCGCTCCCGTATGAGCATGAAGTTATAGAGGCAGATGTTGAGTTTTGGGTTGCCGTGAGGGAAGCGATTGGTGTACGTATATTTTGCATCGCCATCCCCTTACAGCGCCTTGCCCGCTGTTTTACGGGCAGCTTCCAGCTTGACTACCAGTTCCCGTATTTCATCGTCGCTCTTGCCAGCAATGCGGGCAGCATTAATGGCAGCCACTTCGCCAGCGGGCCCACCTACAGAACGCGGGCCAAGTCTTACAGGCTTAGGCCAAAGCCCTTGCTGAATGCGAAGATAAATGGTTGAACGGGATGCGCCGGACTCGGCTTTAACAGCAGGAAGTCTTAGGATTGCTTGAACCATGTTTGTACCTCTTTAGGTGTGGTTGAACATGGTTGGCAATTAAATAGCACAAGCGAATACGATAATACGCGCGGTGGGTCGCGGGTATTCGCTGCGAATTACGTGGAAACTGGCGCCAGTAGTGGCTTTTGGAGGGCGCGGTGAATTATTTGCGCGGGCCGGTCGGAAGACCGTCAGCGCGAAGGATAGTAGCCATGATTTCGGCGGCACGTTCAGACACGCCTTCCCCTTTTAGCCAGTCGATGACTTGTTGATTGGTAGGTGCGGTGGTCGGGTCTGCCGGGTCGTAGTTACTCCAGAAACGCTGAGCGGCACCAGCAAGCTTTCGCAACAAATGCGTTTCGTGCCTACCCCAGGGCCAATCGAGATTACTGAGAGTGATGGGTTCAGACTGCCAGGGGAATTGCGCGGGAATGGGATATTGTATGCTTTTAACCCATGTGGCGAAGTTTGTAAGCTTTACTTCGCTTTCTTCCAGTCCTTCCTCACTGCGTGAAAGCAGTTTCAAGACACTATTAGCGCCAATACTGGCCTTGGCCATGTCAAGTAAATCCTCAAATTGCCGGGGTGGCTCCTTGAGCAGCCGTGCGAGTTGAGGCTTATCGAATAGTTGGAAGTTGGCTGGATCAAGATCGCACGCCAACGCGATAGCTTGCCAAAGCCTTGCCTGTTTAATCGATTTCCAGTTATCCCAATTTGGCTTGCGAAGTCCCCAAGGCCAAGCATTGCCTTCAGTCATTATTGCCTTAGGCCACGCCATGCAGGGGAATGATTTCGGCCCCGGCTTTGAGCTTGTCCAGGTAATCAGCCCATTGCTGCATCATCTTGCGGCGTTCGGGTAAATGCGCTGTACGGTTATAGGCACGGCCATTGGGGTCTCTTACCGAATGGGCTAACTGGTGTTCGATGAAGTCAGGGCGAACGCCTAGCACTTCATCAAGAATGGTTCGTGCCATAGCTCTGAAGCCATGCCCACTCATTTCTTCCTTGTCTATGCCCATCCGCCGAAGCGCAGCCAGTATCGCGTTATCACTCATGGGGCGGCCATTGGTACGTGCACCAGGGAAAACAAAGGGACTTCTGCCCGTCAAAGCTTGCAGTTCCTTGAGTATTTCCACTGCTTGTGTTGAGAGGGGAACGATGTGCGGAGTATTGGTCTTAGTGACGATATAACGCCATTCTGCCACATCCAGGTCTATATCTTTCCACTCAGCTTTACGTAGCTCGCCAGGACGCACGAATACCAGCGGAGCAAGACGCAAGGCACAACGTACAACGTGAGAACCTGTATAGCCATCGATTGCCCGCAGCAACGCTCCTACCTGCTTAGGTTCAGTAATAGCGGCAAAATGTTCTCCCTTAACCGGAGGAAGGGCGCCTCTCAAATCAGCGGAAATATCTCGGGTAGCACGTCCGGTTGCTATGGCATAGCGAAACACTTGTCCACAGTTACCCAATGCCCTATGCGCGGTTTCCACTGCGCCCCTGTCTTCGATGCGCCGCACTGTTGTCAGCAGTTCAGGTGCGGCTATCTCGGTAATGGGCTTGCTGCCTATCCAAGGGAATATGTCACGCTCAAAGCGGCGAATGATGCGCTCGCCATGGCTTTCATTCCAGCTCGGAGAATACTTGCTATACCACTCCCTGGTGACGACTTCGAAGCTGTTTGCAGCCTTTTCCAGCTTGGCGGCTTTTACCGCTTTACGGTTTTCGCCAGGATCGACATCGGAAGCAAGCAGCTTGCGGGCTTCATCACGGCGATTGCGAGCTTCCTTTAGGCTCACGTCGGGGTAGACGCCCATGGAGAGGGTTTTGCGTTTGCCGCCATACCGATAATCAAATCGCCACCAGCGGGAGCCATTGGGCTTGAGCAGCAGGTAAAGCCCGCGCTCATCTGTTAGCTTGAGAGGTTTGTCAGCAGGTTTGGTATTGCGAATAGCGGTGTCGGTAAGTGCCATGACGGTAACTCCAGTTGGCGGTAACTCTATTACCGTCAAGTTTACCGTCAGTTACCGTCGGATTACAATAGATGAGTTTGGATTTGTTTGGACAACAAAAAACCCGCAAGCCTTTATTCATGCGGGTTTTATGGATTTCTTTGGATTATTTTGGACTTTCAATTGGTGGAGGCGGCGGGAATTGAACCCGCGTCCGCAAGTCCTCTACAGGCAGTTCTACATACTTAGCCATGTTTTTTGATTTAACCTGGCATCCGTCAACCGGCAGACTGATGGCAGGCGAGTTACCTATTGTTTAACGCCCTGTAAAGTAACCCTACTGAGCGCGATCCTCGTTAATGGCTCCGCTGCCTGTTGCCAGACCCGGCGTTGAGGCCCACCGGTGCGGAGTCTAGCCGGATTTAAGCGGCTAAAGCGTAGTTTTCGTCGTTTGCGACTATTGGTTTCCAGATGTATTTACGAGGTAACTGGTCCTCGGTATGCCCTGCTCTGCTTTGCAACCCACGTCGAAGCCAGGTCGCCCCCGGCATTCTGTATTACGGCTAGTTAGATGACTGCGAACCGAAAGAGTTCAATGGAGAGTGCTACGCATTAATCCCTCAGCACGCCTACCCAAAGATTCCCTTGATTGCAGCAATACTGGCTGGGATTATACCCATTATTGTCCGGGGAGAGAACTCAAACCCATTCCCTGATTTTGACGTTACCAATAGCCATGTCTTCGAGGAAGAAATTTGGCCCAGGTCTTGGCACCGTTCCCCTTCGGCAAGCTCAGGGCGAGCAGCGGTCGAGAGATTGAAGCCACCCTCTCCCTGCCCCTCCCTGGCAGGGAGAGGGAGTCTTTTTGGACGAACGTCGGGCGAAAGGCCAGCACTGCCCTCTCCCCGTTCCTCTCCCTGCAGGGAGAGGGGGTTTTCCAGACGAACGAGTACGAAAGGATCGTACGAACGGTTTTTACAAATAGCCGAGCAGTTCTTCCGGGCGGTCTATGAGGTATCTTGCGCCCCAGGTTTCGGGGGCGCCTACATTGCCGAGATAGCCGTATCTGGCGATGATGGGTTCCATGCCGGCGGCAAGGCTGGCCTGGACGTCGCGCAGGTCGTCGCCCAGGTAAATGCATTCTTCTGGCGGAACGGCTATTGCTCCGCTCGCCGTGAGCAGGGGCTCGGGATGGGGTTTGGAATGCGTGGTATCGCCCCCGCTGATAAGGCAGGAAGCACGGTTGCCCAAACCCAGCGCCTCCATGAGCGGTACGGAAAAACGGGCCGGTTTGTTGGTGACGATGCCCCAGATCAGGCCCCGGTCATCGAGCTGATCGAGGAGATCCGCGACACCTGCGAACAAGAATGTCTCACGGCAGAGGTGTTCCGCATAGAAGTCGAGGAATTCGGCGCGCATGGCGTCATATCCGGCATCTCCCGGCTTGATGTTGAATCCCAGGCCCAACAGGCCGCGCGCACCCGCCGAAGCCTCGGTACGGATGAGCTCCAATGGTAGGGGCAGCAGCCCGCGGGCAATGCGCTGCCGATTCAGGGCGTACCCGAGATCGGGTGCGGTATCGGCAAGCGTTCCGTCGAGATCGAAGAGAACGGCGTTAATCATGAAAGAAGCATGGATACGAACTGGAGGAATAAAGAGAGACGCCAATCCAGATTGATGATGTCACCGGTGATCGGGCAGCAGGAAGGAAATGATAGCTGAAATGATCGCTTGAGTCTGGCCTTGGAAAGTAAGGTTTCAGGCGCGCAATGCCATAATGTAATTCACATCGGTATCCTGTCCGAGGGAGTACACTTTGGTGATGGGATTGTAGCTCATGCCGATTACTTCCTGCACATCCAGCCCTGCTTCGCGCGCCATGCGCCCAAGCTCCGAAGGTTTGATGAATTTGGCATAGTCGTGTGTCCCGCGCGGCAGCAGGTTCAACACGTATTCCGCGCCGATCACGGCAAACAGGTACGATTTGGGGTTGCGATTGATGGTCGAGAAGAACACCCAGCCACCGGGCTTGGCGAGCTCCGCGCAGGCTCTTACGGTGCTGACAGGATCCGGCACATGCTCCAGCATTTCCATGCAGGTAACCACATCATAATGATGGGGCTGCTCCGCGGCGAGCGCTTCCACTGAGATCTTACGGTAATTGACTTTATTCCCGCTTTCCAGCAGGTGCAGCTTTGCCACCTTCAGCGCCTTGTCGCCCAGATCGATACCGGTAACCTGCGCGCCACTCTCCGCCATGCTTTCAGACAGGATACCTCCGCCACAGCCGACATCCAGGACCGCTTTACCCGCCAGGCGGGCATGACGGTCTATGTAACCCAGCCGCAGCGGGTTGATCTCATGCAGCGGCTTGAACTCGCTGTTGGGATCCCACCAGCGATGGGCAAGCTGGCTGAATTTTTCCAGTTCCAGCAGATCAACGTTGACACTGCTATTTTCGATTTCTTTATCCATCATTTTTCGTGAACTGCTATCACGCCCGTTGTCATTTGTTCCCGCCAGAATTCAGCCCTGTGCACCAATTCTTCCCGGTCCAGCGTAGTCAATTCCCCGTCACGCAGCAGCATTTTACCATTTACCCACACATGACTCACATGTTCACGTCCGGCAGCATAGACAAGATGGGAAACAGGGTCATAGCAGGGCGCCAGATCAAGACTGGAGAAATCCACTGCGGCAATATCCGCAGCTTTGCCTGGAACAAGGGAGCCGATACGATCTCCCAATCCTAAAGCCCTGGCTCCGTTGAGTGTGGCCATTTGCAGCACCTGCCACGCAGGCAGTACTTCTGCCCTGCCGCTTTGTCCTTTTGCCAGGAGTGCCGCAAGCCGCATTTCCTCGAACATCTTGAGGCGACTGTTACTTGCGGCGCTATCCGTTCCTAATCCCACGTTGACGCCTGCTTCTATAAGAGCGGCAACGGGCGCGAGTCCGCTGGCATGTTTCAGGTTGGAAGAAGGGCAATGGGCTGCGGAACAGCCTTGCTGCGCAAGCAGTTCGATTTCCCCCTCGGTAAGATGCACCATGTGTACCGCAATCAGATTGGGACCGAGCAGCCCGAGCTTGTGAATGCGCTCAAGCGGGCGCATCCCGTAGCTTTTCAGGCTGTTGTTGATTTCATCCTCGGTTTCGTGCAGATGAATGTGAATGGGGACATCCAGCTGCTCTGCATAAGTGAGAACCCGGGACAAATTCTTGTCACCTACCGTGTAAGGCGCATGCGGGGCAAAACAGAATGACAGGAGGGGATGCGGATTGTAATCGTCCCGGAGCGCCAAGCCCTTCGTCAGATAGTCGTCAGGATCGCTGGCGTAGGCGGTGGGAAAGTCGATTGCGATCATACCAATGCTGGCGCGCATGCCCGAGGCCAAGGCAGCACGCGCAGTTGCTTCCGGAAACAGGTACATGTCATTGAAACAGGTGACTCCGCCCTGCAGCATCTCGGCGCATGCCAAGCGGGTGCCATCGAAAACAAAACCCTGGTCCACGTGCTTCGCTTCCGCCGGCCAGATATGATGGGTTAGCCACTCCATCAAAGGCAGATCATCTGCCATTCCTCGCATCAGCGACATAGCCGCATGCGTGTGGAGATTTATCAGGCCGGGAATGAGCGCGTGCCTGTTCATCACGACGCGTTCGCGCGGCTCAAATTGCACGCGTGCCTCGTCACGGGGCAGGATTGCGCGAATCATGCCCTGGTCAATTGCAATGGCATGATCATGAAGCACTGCACCCGCGGGCTCAACCGGGATTACCCAGCGCGCTTCCAGCAGCGTATCGATTTTTACCGCATCCATCATCATCGCCAAAGCTTAGCAAAAAAAAACCCTGCCGCGATGGCAGGGTTTGATTTTTTTGTGTTTTTTGTATGTGAATCGAATTATTGTACTGTTTCCTTCGTACCGGCGACTTCAACTTCGACGCGGCGGTCGGGTTGCAGACACGCGATCAGGGCCTTCGTCTTCTTGTTACCCTTGCAGGTATCGCCCGTTACGGGGTCGGCTTCGCCCTTGCCGTCGACAAAGATGCGATCAGCCGGAATGCCTTTTTCGTTGACGAGATAAGCCTTGACGGCTTCAGCACGACGCAGGGAGAGTTTCTTGTTATACGCGTCGCTGCCGAGACGGTCGGCGTAACCGATGGCAACCACGGTATCGTATTTGACGCCACCGAGCTTGGCCACGAGATCATCCAGGGTCTGTTTGCCTTCGGGCCTCAGGTTGGCCTTGTCGAAATCGAACAGTTGATCGGCGGAGAGGGAGATTTTCTCAGGTTCGGTATAAGCAGGAGCAGGAGCAGGGGCAGGAATGGGTTCTGGAGCGGGCGCTTCGACTTTTTTCTCGGGTTTTGGCAGCAGGTCAGGATCGCACTCGTAGGTTGCCATTGCAGGTGTCCAATAACCGGTGCGCCAACAGTCTCCGGAAGAATCTCTGACTACTTCGCCAACGCTATCGACCGCGTAGGCCTCAGGTACCTCCTGAGCCATAGCGACGCCTGAAAACAGCACTGGCAAAACAGCTGCTCCAAGCAAGAGTTTTTTCGTTACTGTATTTTTCATGCTATGCCCCTTTTTAGAAAAACTAAGATTCAAGATCAGATCATCCCTATAAGTCATGCAAATGAAAGACTAAGCCACCTCATTGTAACATGGCTCATCATCGCATAATCGCGCTTTGATTATGTATTCATATATTTGTCCTTGTCAAATAGGGGTGTTGCAATCGGCATGAAAACTGGCCTTTCCGGGTGACTCCCATACGGGTGGCATGCTAAAATGGGGGGCTTTATGTGCCGATATCAGGAAAGAAATATATCCTCGATATGTTCCCGTTCCCGCTAGTTCTTGTCCCCCTTCAAAAGTAATGGATCAATTCGCGAAAGAAACCCTGCAGATCAGCCTCGAAGAGGAAATGCGCCGCTCCTATCTCGACTACGCCATGAGCGTCATCGTAGGACGCGCATTACCTGACGTGCGCGACGGCCTGAAACCGGTGCACCGCCGGGTTCTATTCGCTATGCATGAACTCTCCAACGACTGGAACCGCCCCTACAAAAAATCGGCGCGCATCGTCGGTGATGTCATCGGTAAATACCACCCGCATGGTGATACCGCCGTATATGACACTATAGTACGGATGGCGCAGAATTTCTCACTGCGCTACATGCTCGTGGATGGACAGGGCAACTTCGGCTCCGTGGATGGCGACAACCCGGCGGCAATGCGTTATACCGAAATCCGCATGTCGCGCATCGCGCATGAAATGCTGGCCGATCTGGATAAGGAAACGGTTGATTTCGGACCTAACTACGACGGAACCGAGAAAGAACCGCTGATCCTGCCGACCAAAATCCCGAACCTGCTTATCAATGGTTCGTCCGGCATTGCAGTGGGCATGGCAACCAATATTCCGCCGCATAACCTGAATGAAGTGACGGATGCCTGCCTCGCCCTGCTGAAAGATCCCGAAATCGCTATCGAGGATCTGATCGAACTGATACCGGGCCCGGATTTTCCCACCGCCGCCCTGATCTATGGCGTGACTGGCGTAAAAGAAGGCTACCGCACGGGCCGCGGGCGCGTGGTCATGCGCGCGCGCACTCACTTCGAGGATATGGAAAAAGGGGGGGGCCGCCAGAGCATCGTTATCGACGAACTGCCCTATCAGGTAAACAAGGCCAATCTGCTTGTCCGTATCGGCGAGTTGGTGCGGGACAAGAAAATCGAAGGCATTTCCGATTTGCGCGACGAATCGGATAAATCGGGGATGCGTGTGGTTATCGAACTGCGCCGCAACGAAGTACCCGAGGTGGTGCTGAACAATCTCTATAAAGAAACGCAAATGCAGGACACCTTCGGCATGAACATGGTGGCCCTGCTTGACGGGCAGCCGCGCCTGCTGAATTTGAAGCAGATGCTGGAGGCGTTCTTGCGCCACCGGCGCGAGGTTGTTACGCGGCGCAGCGTGTTCGAGTTGAAAAAGGCGCGTGAACGCGGCCACGTGCTGGAGGGGCTCGCTGTCGCATTATCCAATGTGGATGAAGTGATTGCCCTGATCAAGGCGGCACAGACGCCTGCAGCAGCCAAGGAAGCATTGATGTCGCGGGTATGGCGCTCGCAACTGGTGGAGCAAATGCTGGCGCGCGCTGCAGTGGATGCGAAACAATTCCGTCCCGGGGGCCTGGCGCCCGCATACGGGTTATTTGATGACGGTTATCATCTTTCCGATGCGCAGGCGCAAGCTATACTGGAATTGCGCCTGCAACGCCTGACAGGGCTCGAGCAGGACAAGATTGTCAGCGAGTATAAGGATGTAATGGAAAGAATAGCCGACCTTCTCGACATTCTTGCCCGCCCGGAGCGCATCACGGCCATCATCACCGAGGAGCTTGTTGCGATGAAGCAACAGTTTGGTGATAAACGCCGCAGCGAGATTGTCATCAATACGCAGGATCTGAGCATGGAGGACCTGATCGCATCCGAGGATGTGGTCGTGACGCTATCGCACAATGGGTACATCAAATCCCAGCCGCTCGACGACTACCGCGCGCAGAAACGGGGCGGCCGCGGGAAGCAGGCAACGGGCACCAAAGATGATGATTTCATCGATAACCTGTTTATCGCCAATACGCACGACTATATCCTGTGCTTTTCCAGCCGGGGGAGAGTCTACTGGATCAAGGTGTACTCCGTGCCGCAGGGAGGGCGCACTTCCCGCGGCAGGCCTATCGTCAACCTGATGCAGCTGGAATATGGCGAGAAGATCAATGCGGTTCTTCCAGTAAAGACATTCGATGACAACCGGTATGTATTCATGGCAACTTCCCTGGGCACGGTGAAAAAAACACCCCTGTCGGAGTTTTCGCGACCGCGCGCGAGTGGCATCATAGCGGTAGGACTCGACGAGGATGATTTTCTGATCGGTGTAGCGCTGACCGAGGGCAAGCATGATGTGATGCTCTTCTCCGATGGAGGGAAAGCCGTGCGTTTCGACGAGAATGACGTACGCCCGATGGGACGGGGCGCGCGTGGTGTGCGCGGGATGACGCTGGGCAAGGGGCAAAAGGTGATTTCGCTGCTGGTGGCCGAGAGCGAGGAGCAGGCGGTGCTGACCGCAACCGAGAATGGCTATGGCAAACGTACTCCCATCAGCGAATACACTCGTCACGGCCGCGGTTCGCAGGGCATGATTGCGATCAAGACGACTCAGCGCAACGGCAAGGTGGTGGGGGCGCGGCTTGTGCGCGAGGATGACGAAATCATGCTCATCACGACCGGTGGCGTGTTGATCCGCACACGCGTGAAAGAGGTTCGCGAGATGAGCCGGGCAACACAGGGCGTGATACTGATCAACCTGGATGAGGGTGAGAAACTTGCCGGGCTGGAAAGAGTCGTGGAAACTGACGAAGCGCCAGGATTAGGGGAAGGCTTAGCCACGGATTTGCCGTGAAACAGCCAGAGTAAGGAACTCATGAGGAATTCATAAGGAACCCCGATGGAACCCATCTATAACTTCAGCGCAGGTCCAGCGGTATTACCGAAGGAAGTTTTGCAGCAGGCGCGCGATGAAATGCTCGACTGGCACGGCAGCGGTATGTCGGTGATGGAGATGAGCCACCGCGGCAAGGAATTCATGTCCATCGCGGCCAGGCTCGAGGCGGATTTGCGTGAATTGGCCGGCATCCCTGCCAACTACAAGGTGCTTTTTTTGTCCGGCGGTGCCTCCAGCCAGTTCGCAATGGTGCCGATGAACCTGGTGCGCGGAAAGAAAAGTGCCAATTACATCAATACTGGCCAGTGGTCCACGAAAGCGATCAAGGAAGCGAAAAAATATTGCGCCGTTCACGTTGCAGCTTCCTCGGAAGATGCAAATTTTACGTACGCTCCCACCCAGGATAAATGGAACATCGATCTGGAGGGAGCTTATCTGCATTACACGCCCAATGAGACGATTGGTGGAGTGGAGTTCAACTGGATTCCGGACTTGTCGGGTACCGATATGCCCCTGGTGGCGGACATTTCTTCCGCCTTTATGTCACGCCCCCTGGATGTAAGCCGGTTTGGGCTGATTTATGCAGGTACTCAGAAAAATGTAGGTCCCGCAGGTCTGTGTATTGTCATCGTGCGTGAGGACTTGATAGGAACAACCGTATCGGGCACACCGACCATGTTCGATTACAAGATTCACGCCGACAACGACTCCATGTACAACACACCGCCGACTTATGCGATGTATATTACGGGGCTGGTGGTGGAATGGCTGAAACAGAAGGGCGGGCTTCAGGCAATGGAGAAAATCAACATTACCAAGGCGCGTCTGCTGTACGACTTCCTGGACACTACTGATTTTTATCATTGCCCCGTGGCGAAACCCGACCGGTCGCGCATGAATGTGCCGTTTACTTTAAAAGATCCGGCGCTCGATGAAGAGTTTCTGAAACAGGCGCGAACCCACGGCCTCATCCAGTTGAAAGGCCATCGTTCTGTCGGCGGAATGCGCGCTTCGATATACAACGCAATGCCGCTTGAAGGCGTAAAGGTCCTGGTGGAATTCATGAAGGAATTTGCGAGCAATCATGCCTGAACGTGCACATAAAATTTTCCGGATACTGACGCTCAACCAGATCTCGCCGCTGGGCCTCAAGCTTTTCAATTCCGGCCATTACAAGGTGGGCAGCGATACAACCGAGCCCGATGCGATTCTGGTGCGCTCCCACAATATGCTGGATATGGATATTCCTTCCAGTGTGAAAGCAATAGGCCGGGCTGGGGCAGGCACGAACAACGTACCGGTCAGCGCCATGAACCTGCGGGGGGTGCCCGTTTTCAATGCGCCGGGAGCCAATGCCAACGCAGTCAAGGAATTGGTGCTGGCAGGCCTGCTGATCGCTTCCCGTAACCTGATTCCGGCGATTCATTTCACCGAGAAACTGGAAGGCGATAACGAGACCCTGAACAGGCTGGCTGAGGGTGGCAAAAAACAGTTTGCGGGCATCGAGTTGCCAAGACGTACGCTGGGCATTATTGGCCTGGGCGCAATAGGACGCCTGGTGGCTGATGCAGCGCTTCGGCTTGGCATGAAGGTGATGGGATATGACCCCAATATCACCGTGGATGCAGCCTGGAACCTGTCCTCAGAGGTCAAACGCGCGGAAAGCATTGAAGATTTGTTGCGCAACAGCGAGTTTGTAACATTGCACGTACCCCTGCTGGATTCGACCCGGCACCTCGTCAACCGGCAGGTTGTGCAAAGCATGAGAAACAGTACAATTCTGCTCAACTTTTCGCGCGACGGCATCGTGGATGAAAATGCCGTGCTCGAAGGAATCGAGATGGGGAAGATAAAATATTACGTAAGCGATTTCCCCAGCGAAAAGCTTCAACATCATGCAAGGGTGATCACCCTGCCGCACCTGGGCGCATCCACCCAGGAAGCGGAAGAGAATTGCGCGGTGATGGTGACGAAGCAGGTAATCGATTATCTGGAGAACGGCGGTATTACCAATGCAGTCAACTTCCCCAATATAACAATGGAGCGGGAATCCCCTTATCGACTGGCCGTCGCGAATGCCAACGTACCGAATATGGTGGGACAAATTTCCACTGCCATGGCGAAAGCCGGTCTCAATATCCACACCATGGGTAACAAGTCCCGCGGCGAAATGGCCTACACCCTCGTGGATGTCGATAGTCCGGTACCCCAAGAAACGATCGACGAGATTGCGGCGATAAAGGGTGTGCTGAATGTGCGCTACCTGCCCATACCGGCCAAATAGCTGCCATTTTATGCTAGCTTTGGCTTGGCTTTGACAGGTACGGTTCAAAGCAGAAATTATCCCGCGATGACCGCTCAACTCAAACAGCTTCGTGACAAGATAGATGCAATCGACAGCGAACTCCTGAAACTGGTGAGCGCGCGCGCAGATCTCGCACGCGAAATCGGAGAAATCAAGAATGGCACTGCGTATCGGCCCGAACGTGAAGCTCAGGTGCTGGCGCGGATGCGCGAACTGAACCCGGGACCCCTGGAGAATGAACAGGTTGCACGGTTATTTACGGAGATCATGTCTCTCTGCCGATCCATGGAAGAACCTCTGACAGTCGCATACCTTGGGCCGAGAGGCACATTTTCCGAAGAGGCTGCGCTCAAGCGCTTCGGTAGTGTGGTGACTGCACTGCCGTGCAATTCGATAGATGACGTATTTAGCAAGGTGGAAGCCGGCAAGGCAAACTATGGGGTTGTACCGGTAGAGAATTCGACCGAAGGCGCAGTGGGCAGATCGCTCGATCTGTTGCTGCAAACCCGGTTGAAGGTATGCGGCGAAGTGGCGCTGGCCATACATCAGCTTCTGCTGGCGCATCATACCGACCTTGCACGCATTCGCAGGATTTACTCTCATCCTCAATCGTTTTCTCAATGTCACGAGTGGCTCAATGCCCATCTGCCCCATTTACCCGCGTCGGCAAGAATCAACGCCGCAAGCAATGCGGATGCCGCGAGACTGGCAGCGGAAGATGAAAGCGCCGCCGCAGTGGCGGGAAAAAAGGCAGGAGAAGTATATGGTCTCACTGTCTGTGCCGAGAACATCGAGGATGATCCCAGCAATACGACGCGCTTCCTGGTAATAGGCGAGCAGGAAGTTGCACCTTCCGGCAGGGATAAGACGTCGCTGGTAACATCGGTCAGGAATCGGCCGGGCGCCATACATGAGTTACTGGCCCCGTTCGCCCATTATGGAGTCAGCATGACCCGGCTTGAATCGCGCCCGTCCCGTGCGGGTTTATGGGAATACGTGTTTTTCGTGGATGTCGAAGGCCACCAGCAGGAGCCGAGAGTTTCTCAGGCGCTGCGCGAGCTGGTGGAAAAAGCGGCATTTCTCAAAGTGCTCGGTTCATATCCCGCAGCCTGACCCTCCTCCTCTGTTTTCTCACAAACCTCCATGCACTGCCACGAAATGCCGTAAAGTGAATCCGTGCGATGATCCTGTTACCCTGCCTGCGAAAAATTCAGCGTCATATCATTGCGGCTCCGCACCCCAGAATCCCCGATGGCGCGGCCATGATGAAGATTTTGCCTACGGCCGGGAAACGGGCTATTGCAAGCACGAATCCATGCTTTTTGTGCGATTGCCTGTCTTGTTGACGGTTATTATTTTCTGCTTTTTCTTCCCTCTGCAATTCACGATACCATCTTATGAATATTTGCGATCTCGCTCCTGCGTATATCCGTGCCATCAGTCCCTATCAACCCGGCAAGCCTATTTCTGAACTGGCCCGGGAGATGGGGATGGATGAACAGTCCATCATTAAGCTTGCGTCCAATGAAAACCCTCTGGGAACCAGTCCAATGGCTCTGAGCGCAATGAGCAAGGCACTCGACGAGGTTTCGTTGTATCCGGACGGAAGTGGGTTTGAGCTGAAAGCAGCTCTGTCCGAGCGCCATGAGGTGACCAGCGATCAGATTGTGCTGGGCAATGGTTCCAACGACGTTCTGGAGTTGGCCGCCCGCGTATTCCTGAAGCCGGGGGCCTCAACCGTTTATTCGCAGCATGCCTTTGCGGTTTATCCACTGGTCACGAAAGCGGTGGGTGGAATCGGCATTTCCGTTCCCGCCAGGAACTATGGCCATGACCTTGACGCCATGCTGGATGCTGTCGCGCCTGAAACACGGGTTGTGTTTATTGCCAATCCCAACAATCCCACCGGCACGCTGCTGCCTGCCGATGATGTGCTGCGCTTTCTCGAGCGTGTGTCCCCGGACGTGCTGGTTGTACTCGATGAAGCATACAACGAGTATCTGCCACCCGCCCTCAAGGGAGATAGCATTGCCTGGCTGAAGCAGTTCCCCAATCTCCTCATTACCCGCACTTTCTCCAAAGCTTACGGTATGGCAGGCGTGCGCGTCGGTTTCGGCCTTGCGCATCCTGACGTCGCCGGTCTGATGAACCGCGTGCGCCAGCCATTCAACGTCAACAATATCGGTCTCGCCGGCGCGGTGGCGGCGCTGCAGGATGAGGAGTTCGTAAAGCGTTCTTATGCGCTCAATCAGGCGGGCATGCTACAGATTGTCACCGGACTGCGTCAGATGGGAATCGAGTACATTCCATCCTACGGAAACTTCCTGAGCTTCCGGGTGCCAGGCAATGTCAAGGCAATAAACGAGAGTTTGCTGAAGCAGGGTGTGATTGTCCGCCCCATCAGCATCTATGAAATGCCGGAACATCTCCGGGTAACTGTCGGGCTCGAATCTGAAAATGAGAAATTCCTGAAATCGCTGGCGATAGCCCTGGAGACGACGGGAGGGGTAACAGCAGACACAATACCGGAGATGACGGTGAGCATCCCCAAAGTTGCATCGGGAGGATCAGCGTGATCATAGTCATGAATAACGGCGCCACCGAAGAGCAGATCGAAACGGTGGTTGCAAAAATTAGAAGCTTCGACCTCGACGCGAACGTTTCGCGCGGCACCGAGCGCACCGTAATCGGTGCAGTTGGCGATGAGCGCAAGCTCAGTCCCGAAATGTTCGATACCCTGAGCGGCGTCGAATATTCCATGCATATCGTCAAGCAGTACAAGATCGTGTCGCGCGAATGGCACAAGGATAATTCGATAATCAATGTGGGAGGTGTGGCGATTGGCGGCGATCAGGTGCAGGTGATCGGAGGCCCCTGTTCGGTGGAAACGCAAGAGCAAATGGATTCGGCAGCGCAACATGTTTCGGATGCCGGCTGCCGGCTGATGCGGGGCGGCGCCTTCAAGCCCCGTACCAGTCCCTATACCTTCCAAGGCAATGGCGAAGAAGGATTGAAAATGTTCCGCAAGGCTGCGGATAAGCACAACCTCCGAATCGTCACGGAATTGATGGATGCGCGCATGCTGGACACTTTCCTTGAGTATGACGTGGATGTGATCCAGATCGGTACACGCAGCATGCAGAACTTCGAACTTTTGAAAGAAGTGGGGCGCATCAACAAGCCGGTGATACTCAAGCGCGGCATGTCAGCAACCGTTTCCGAGTGGCTTATGGCGGCAGAATACATCGCCGCCGGAGGCAACCATAACATCATTTTCTGCGAACGCGGCATACGCACCTTTGAAACTGCTTATCGCAACGTAATGGATGTAACCTGCATCCCCGTGCTGAAAAAAGAAACTCACTTGCCGGTGATCGTCGATCCCTCCCATGCGGGAGGGAAGGCATGGATGGTGCCCGCCCTTGCGCGCGCGGCAGTTGCAGCGGGAGCGGATGGCCTGCTGGTGGAGACGCATCCTAACCCATGCGAAGCCTGGTGCGACGCAGATCAGGCATTGAATCCCGAGGAATTCCGCGATCTGATGGGATCGCTGCAAGGAATAGCGGCAGTAATCGGACGGAGTTTGTGATGAATAGCCGCTGCACCTGATAGCCATGCGAGCCTTGATATCAACCGCTCATATAAACCCCCCATATAAACCGATGCCGACAATGACTACTACTGTGATCCACAAACTGGTGGTTTTCGGGGTAGGCTTGATCGGCGGTTCATTCGCGCTTGCGTTGCGCGAGGCTGGGAGGGTGCAGCATATTACCGGCGTTGGTCGCAGCAGGGAAAACATGCAGCGAGCCCTTGCGCTGGGTGAGATAGATGAGATTGCCGACGACGTTGAGTCCGCCTTGAAGGATGCGGAACTGGTGTTCCTTGCCGTACCTGTCGGACAAACCAGCGAAATCATGGCGCAGATATCCGCATACCTTGCGCCCTCCACCATCGTGACAGATGCGGGCAGTACTAAGCAGGATGTGGTAGCGGCGGCACGCTCCCATCTCGCTCCTCATCTGAAAAATTTTGTTCCCGGACACCCCGTTGCCGGTGCGGAAAGGAGTGGAGCAGGCGCAGCCAATGCAGATCTATTTCGCGGTAAAAATGTTGTACTGACCCCACTTGAGGAAACCAGTCGAGAGGCAACGCAAAAAGTAACGGAATTATGGGATGCTTGCGGCGCGCGGGTTTCTCAAATGAGTGCGAACCGGCACGACGAGATACTGGCCGCTGTCAGCCATCTCCCCCACGTTCTTGCTTTCGCGCTGATGAATCACGTCGCCTCTGGCGGGGATGACGCAAACGATATAACACAAGACAATGATCTGCTGAGCTTTGCCGGCAGCGGCTTCCGCGATTCCACACGTATCGCTGGCAGCTCTCCCGAGATGTGGCGCGACATATGCCTTGGCAATCGGGAGGCGCTGCTCAACCAGATCGATGCGTACCAGAAGGAATTGACAGCCGTGCGCAAAATACTGGCGCAGGGCGATGGCGATGCACTCGAAAGGCTTTTCGCTAAGGCGCGCAGTGCAAGGGAACGCTGGCTGAAAAGCTTGCCCGGATAAATCAATGGTCACCCACTGATCATGATTTGTGGGCGATGGGCTTGTCGGTGAACAGGTAATCTCTCATTTCCATCGAAAAGACCGGGTCCTTACGGCGAATCCATTCGAGCACCATTGCCGCATGTTCCTTTTCCTCATCGCGGTTATGCGCAAGGATTGCCTTGAGTTCCTCGTCCTTGCAGGAATCCACGCGCTGGTTATACCAGTCTATAGCCTCCAATTCTTCCATCAGCGAAACAATCGCCTTGTGCATATCCCGTGTTTCGTCGGAGAGCTCCTCAATGGGTTCGTGGTAACCCTCATTTGCCATGCTACCTCCTCTTTCAAGAGAATGTCAGGATCAACTTCTTATTGTTTACCAAGCAAAAGACCTGTGCGAGACGATTGAGCACGATTCTGAAAGGATGCAGGGCGCTCTTCTTCTCGCAACGAATCCATAAAATAGACATGACCAACGAACCCAACCTTATTGAGTGAGTTCTACAAGCCCACGGGCTTCTCTAATACAGGGACAGAGCATTGAGCCCCAACTAATGCTTTCCGCGCTATTTCCGCTTCACCTGCTTCTCAATATCGTCAAAAACGCGATTGACGATATTCTCCAGGTCGTGGGGGCCATCACGCCCATACGTAATACATTTTTCATAACCGGTCACCGCAAAACAGATGCGCGTGCTCCCTGTATCCATCATGCGCAATGCAGAAGTCGCAATCATCCCATCTTCCTTGAGAAAGACAGAATAACGCGTGGTGTATTGCGAGGGAAGTTCAAAGAAACGAATCTTGTAAAGCTCGTTCAGGAGGTCAATCAGTTCGGCGGTTGGGTAAGCAACTTGCAGAAGTTCATTACCCCGTTCGAAAGTAGCGCTTCCCTTGCCTGACAGGCTGATCCGCTGTACAGGAAAGGCCGCATTGCCTGCCTGTCGGATCAGATGGAGATTGACCTCCTGGATCGGATAAGCGAGTGGAGGACCATCAGGCCCCAAAGTGCGCTCGGCTGCCATGGGCGTTGACCCGGCAAAAAACAATATGAAAACAGGGAGCAGCCTGGCAAGAGAAGTTCGATATCGCGGTAACAGTGCCCAAGAGGTCAGACTGCGCCGCCGCCATAAGGATAAGGCGGCGGCAAGAAAGATTATCTCCCCAGCATTACTGGTCATGGCGCTTTTTGCGCCGTGTTCCCCACCCCAGCAAGCCCAAGCCGGCCAGCATCATGGCGTAGCCCTCCGGCTCTGGAACAGCCGTTACCGTATATCCAATATCCTGGAGCATGCCGATCTCGACTGCGCTGTAGTCCCGGGCATAAGGTCCCGTCTCAGAGGCGGCCAGCATCATCATTCCCGCATAAGCGCTATTATTATCATCCAGATGGGAAACACTGCTCCCCTCCACCCATGGAAACGGTGTGTACAGACCCACCGGATTGCCTCCATTTGCTGCCATGGCGTGAGGTCCATCGAAGAACAGGCCTCCCGAGGGACTGGTGCCTCCCACGCTGCCTGCATTCCAGACAGTCTGATTGAGCGCGAAAGTCGTGGGATCAATGATCGGATTACCGCTCTTGTCTGCTAGATAGCTGTCGAAGGTGCTCCAGCTTCCCGCATCCTTTGTACCCCCGAGCGGATCACCAAATTGTCCTACGGATGAAGAAAAACCAAGCGTATGCGTAAATTCGTGGAACATCGTGGAGTAGAAGTCGTAGCGCTCACTCGAAACGGGCGTGTTGAAGCCAAGCTCCCATTTGCTCCCAAAGTTAATGTCGAGAGAGCCATCGGGTCTGCTTCCGTTGGGATCAATCCCTGTCTGGAGTTTCTCGCGCACGACCTCGTTGAGATTGAATCCCGCTACGTTGGGAATGACATATTCACTGCCGGCCCCTGCCAGGGTATCGCTCTGGGGATCATTCGTGGCCGTCGCTTCCAGCACAATGGTTCCTGAGTTGGCGAAGTGGCTGCCAAACATTCTGGAGAATTCCGTGGCAGCAGTATTGAGCGCAGCTTGTCGACTGGCGCCGTTTACGGGATCGAGAAATCCCGTACCTGGCGCATCCTTGTATACGAACTGGAAATTGATGCTCGCATTTGCAATGAGACTGAACGACAGGCAACTTGCAAACAATCCTCCGTTAACTACCGCCCGCGTTGCCTGTGCAATCGCTTTCTGTTTTTGATTCTTCATATGACGATTCTCCCGCTCAGATTGTGATTCAGTAAACCCACGTCCTACCTCAGCAAAAAAACGAATAACGCAACGGGCATCAACGCGGAGTCGGCGCTTATAAGCCGCGCAAGCATCTGCGCAATCAGCAGTCGATCGAAAGGATCGTGGGGGTGAAAGGCAGGTTATAGCCCGGGTTGCATGCTTTGAAGTAACAAGTAATTCGATAAAACCCGATTCCAAAGCTGCTTGTGCAATCCTTTCCGCTGAGTACTGAGAGCTTATTTTACCAAGCGAATTCTTGATTGCAACTTCCCAAATGCTTACCGTGCTGAAAAGATCCGCCCTGCTAACCAATCATCGGATAATTCCACGTCCTCGCACAGAAATAAAATCAAGAAAGCGTTGGACAGACGGTGTATCGCCAGCAAGCTGCATGAGCTGCGCTTCCGCTTCTTTCAATGCGAGGCCGGAGCGGTATACCAGCTTGTAAGCACTTTTCAGTGCGCGAATGGTGGATTCGGAAAATCCCCGGCGCTTGAGTTCTCTCCAGTTCAGACCGTAAGGCATGGCGGGATTTCCTGCCGCCAGGAGATAAGGCGGCAGGTCCTGAGTCAGCACAGTGCCTAAACCGGTAAAGCTGTAGGCGCCCACGCGAACGAACTGATGGACGGAGGTGAATCCTCCGAGTCCCGCGTAATCGCCCACCTGGACATGGCCGGCCAGGGAAGCGTTATTGGTAAAGGTCGTGAAGTTACCCACGTGGCAATCATGCGCCAGATGGACGTAAGCCATCACGAAATTGTCATTCCCGAGGCGAGTAACACCCGCGCCTTGAGCGGTACCCCGGTTGAAAGTGCAAAACTCGCGAATCGTATTTCGCTCGCCTATTTCCAATCGGGTTGGTTCACCCTTGTATTTCTTGTCCTGCGGCTCATCCCCTAGCGAGCAGAACTGGAAAATCCGGTTATTGCCTCCGATGCGCGTATGCCCCTTTATGACAACGTGCGGCCCGATCCAGGTATCGTCGCCAATCGCAACATGCTCTTCCACGATGGAATAAGCCCCGATGGTGACATCCGCGCCAAGTTGTGCACCGGGATGGACAACGGCTGTCGGGTGGATACTCGCTTCCCTCATGAGTCAGCTCTGCATTGACAAACTTGAACCTGGGCAATTCCTGATACTCCGGATACTTCAGGCACCAGTAGCAGGAACCCCGGTTCTCGACTAAGATAATTCTCGGCATACATTACATACATGCCATACTTCCCCATTCCATCCAAAGCGTCTGATCGTGCCAGAACGAAACCTCAACGGGACTTTGTAATGACAGTCCCGAGAGAACTCACAGCCGAAACAAGAGGCGACTCCTCCATGGCCTCCTCTCCGCCAACGGCAACCGATGATATCAATAGCGCAGATATTGCGCTTCGCGTATCGGGCCTGTCAAAGACCTATCGCATTTATGGCCGTTCGCAGGACCGGCTGCTGCAAGGCTTGTGGGGTAACCGGAAGCAACTGTATCGGGAATTCCGGGCGCTGGACAGCATTTCCTTTGAGATTCGTCGTGGAGAAACCTTTGGGATCATCGGTCCGAACGGATCCGGGAAAAGCACGCTGCTGCAACTGATCGCGGGAACGCTGACACCCACCCAGGGTGAAATATATATCAAAGGCAAGGTCTCGGCTTTGCTTGAGCTGGGAGCCGGCTTCAACGGAGAATTTACCGGCCGCGAGAATATCCATATGGCGGCATCGATTGCGGGATTGAATCCTGGTGAGATCAGACAGCGCTACGAGCGCATCGCCGCTTATGCCGACATTGGCGATTTCCTCGACCAACCGGTAAAGACGTACTCAAGCGGCATGTACGTACGCCTTGCATTCGCCGTCGCCATCTCGGTTGAGCCGGAGGTACTGATCATAGATGAAGCACTGGCGGTGGGAGACATGGAGTTCCAGGCGAAGTGCATGGTGATATTGAAGAAGATGCAGGAACGCAGTACCACCATTCTGTTTGTCAGTCATGATGTGGGAGCGGTGAGCGCCTTATGTGAGCGCACCCTTTACCTCAAGCAGGGCCGGGCACTGGAAATCGGTCCTACTCCTGACGTCGTTGCACGCTATATTCGTGAGGTGCAGGAAGCAAACAACCGGAAAATAAACGTAACCGTTTCTGGAAACAACGATTCGAGAACCGCGAGCACACCCAACGCTTCTGAGACCGGGATCATTCCCCCCCACCGTACTGCTTCCCCCACCAGCCCGGAGGCAGCGTCTGGAGCCGCGTCTGGATCCTTTACGGCGGCAAGCCCGTTCCAGAGCGTGGAGAAGGAACATCTTGCGCGCTTTGCTGAAAATGCAAACCACAGTCGCTCGGGAACCGGCGATGTGCGTGTAATTTATGCGGAAATGACAGATGATAAAGGACTGCCGATACGCTCGGCAGAATTCGGACAATCAGTCCTCATACGGATCATCGTTGAAGCCGCCCGCATCTGTACTTTTTCAGTCAACTACAAAATTTGCGATAAAAACCGGACGCCGGTAATAGGAGCGGACTTCCTCATGCAAAGACAGACGCTGCTGACCCTGGAGCCATCGCAGCAGGCCGAGGTGCTTTACCGGACATCGCTCCCGCTGACCGATGGCAGATACAGCTTGAGAATTTCACTCACACACCCCGTCAACGCCCATCAACAGGCACTGTTCTTCGATATCGTGGAGATCGCCCATGTATTCGAGGTGCTGCCCAATCCGACTGCAAAGTTCTGGACACAGGTTTATCTGCCGAATACGCTCGACGTAAGGGTTCTGGAATGAGCGACGCCCGGCGAAACAATCTTTCCGGGAGAGGCAATTTGCTCGTCATCGCCCATCCGGGGCATGAACTGCGCCTCTACGGCTGGATCGCGCAGACGAAACCGCTGGTTTGCATTCTTACCGATGGTTCGGGAAGCGATGATAAGCCCCGGCTGGCGGCCACCTTGAACATCCTGAAGGGGCTGGGGGCCGAAATCGGCCCCGTGTGCGGTGAACTCACCGACCGGCAAATCTACTGGAAGATGCTGTATGGCGAATACGATATGTTCGATGACCTCTGCGAGCGGTTGGCTGCACTTATCGCTGCCCGGGATATTCGCACGGTGGTAAGCGACGGCATTGAGGGCTACAACCCGACACATGATTTATGCGAGGTACTTGTCCGGACTGCGGTGGTTATTACCAACAACGTCACTCACATCGCCAGAGTTGCGGATGGAAAAGAATACCTTGTCCGGCATTACACTATCCCCCTCATGGGGGATCCGCGACCCACTGCGCAGCCAACTGCATGTCGCGCAGAAACCGCGAATCCTGCCATCCAGCAGGAGAGCGAGCAGTGCATTATCGAATTGAACGAACGTGAGTTGGCGCACAAGCTGGAAACCATGCGCGAGTATGCCAGTCGAGCGGGGGGAATCCTCCACCAGGAGGTGGAGGATGCGTTCCACTCGTATGGTGAAGACGCTTTTGGCCGTGAATACCTGTATGCGGCTGTCGTACCGGGGAAAGAGCCGGAACGAAATTTCCGGCAACAGAAACCTTTTTATGAAATCCGCGGGGAACAGCGTGTGGCGGACGGGCGCTACCGAGACGTCATCCGGTTTCATGAGCATGTTCTGCCAATCATGAATCGGCTGAATACAAAGATATCGGCTGGGACGGATAGAGCAGGGAAAGACAGAAAAGCGCCATGAGGGTACTCATAACCAATAACACGCTTGACACCCGCGCCGGATCGGAACTGTATGTCCGCGACCTGGCCCTGGCACTGTTGCGATACGGCCATAATCCTGTAGCCTATAGCACCCGACTTGGGGTAGTTGCCGAAGAGTTGCGTTCGTCGACCATTCCCGTCATCGACGATCTCAATCTGCTGACGGTTCCACCCGACATTATTCATGGCCAGCATCATCTCGAGGCGATGACGGCCATGTTGCATTTTCCCGATACGCCTGCTGTCTACTTCTGCCATGGCTGGCTGCCATGGGAAGAAATGGCACCACGCTTCCCCACGATCCAGCGCTATGTTGCTTTGGACGATCTCTGCCAGGAACGCCTGCAATGCCTCCATGGCATCCCCCCCGGGCGCATTTGTGTAATACGCAATTTTGTCGATCTGCAGCGATTCGGCCTGCGCACGGATTTACCTGCCATACCGCGCAAAGCCCTGGTTTTCAGTAATTACATCGGTGAGGACGGTTGCCTGGGAATCCTGCGCCAAGCCTGTGCCGGCCGCGGCATCGAACTCGATGCCACCGGCCTTTCTGTCGGGCACAGTGAAGCCCGGCCTGAACAGATTCTTGGCCGCTATGATATTGTCTTTGCGAAAGCACGTTGCGCGCTTGAAGCCCTTGCCAGCGGAACAGCTGTAATAGCCTGCGACACTGCCGGCCTCGGGGGCATGGTCACGCCGGACAACTATGAAACCTTTCGCGCGCTTAATTTCGGTATACGAAGTCTGCGTAATCCCATTACTCTGGATACCATCACACGGGAACTCGACCGATACGATGCGGCCGGGGCGCGTGAGGTTACCCAGCGCATGCGATCAGAAGCGGGTATCGATCCGGCGATCGAGCGGATTCTCCAGGTTTACCAGGAGGCAATCGAAGCGCACGTCTGCGAATCCAAGGATAGGAAGCCGAAGGAGGAAAGCCACGCCGACTCCCTCCTTCAGTCGGCAAGCAGATATCTCCGCGAGATCGCCGATTTCACCAAAAGGCGCCATCAGGTGGAGCAGGAGAAACATCTTGCTGTGGCCGAAGCCGCAGCGGAGCGCACACGGGCTGAGCAGGCCGAGTTCGAACTGGCGAAAATCCACAATTCGCGTCTCTGGCCACTCGTCATGTCGCTCTATCGGCTCAAGTATAGATTATGGAATGGCCCCATTGCCATCCTTCGGGCACGTCGAGAAAATCGACACCGGGAGAATCGAAATGACCAGGACGAGAGCAAGACTGGGGAAAACAGCCATCCGGGCGATCGTGTGAGCGTATTCGAGCAAATCTATGCCCGCAACGCCTGGCAGAGTCCTGAATCCCGTTCGGGGCCCGGCTCCATGCTGGAACGAACCGGAATACTGCGGCGCGAACTTCCCCCTCTGCTGACACGCCTCGGCGTTCGCACACTGGTGGATGCACCCTGCGGGGATTGCAACTGGCGGCAGCATACTGCAATCGATCTCGATGCATACATCGGTGTCGATATCGTTCCTGCGCTGATAGAGGAAAACCGGCGGCGCTTTCCCCATCCCAACTGGAGATTCGAGGTTGCCGATCTGGTAGAAGATGACCTGCCGCGCGGTGACGCAGTGCTCTGCCGCGATGTCCTGATCCACCTGTCACTGGCGGATATTCTACGGGCGCTTTCCAATATCCGCCGCTCCAGGGCAAAATACCTGTTGGCAACCAGCCATGAAACGACCAGCATCAACACAGACATCGCCACGGGCGGATGGCGTTCCGTGAACCTGACGCTGGCGCCTTTCAACCTTCCCCCTCCATTGGACCGTATCGTCGAAAATCCGCAAACCGGAAAGATACTGGGCATATGGATGCTGGCAGAGGTGCGCCTCTCCTGTTGAATCTCATGAATGCACCCATGCCGCTATCCCTTAACCTCGAACCAGCGTTGCCTGTTGATACCGCTGTCGTCGGCGTCGGATATTTCGGCAGCTTGCATGCGTTGTGCTACTCCCGCCTGCCGGGGAGTCGGCTCCAGGCATTGGTCGACCCCGATCCGATTACGCAATTCCTGGCTGAGCATCTGAACGTTCCCTGGTTTACATGTGTTGCAGAACTTCCGCCCACAGTCCGGGCGGTATCGGTTGCCACACCGGTTGCCACGCATTTCGGGCTGACCAGATCCCTGCTCCAGCAAGGGCTGGACGTGCTGCTGGAAAAGCCGATTGCGGAAACCCCGGCACAGGCGACGGAACTGCGAATGGTAGCGGAGGCAAACCAATGCATCCTGCAAATCGGATATATCGAACGCTTCAATCCGGCCTTTACCGCTGGCAGAACACTCCTCCCGTTAGCCCGTACCATCCGATCGGTGCGGACCACACGACATTCCCCGCGACTAAGCGCACTGGACGTGGTCATCGACCTGATGATCCATGATCTTGACCTGGTTCTGCATAGCCTGGATTCCTCCGTGGTGGAACTGCGTGCCTCCGGTAGAAGCTGCGGTTTAACAGCCATAGATGAAGCAGAAGTTGAACTGACTTTCTCCAATGGGTGCCGGGCATACCTGAGCGCGCACTGGGGGCGAGGTGCGGAGCAGGAAGAGCGTCGCATGGTTGCGGAACTGGAAAATGATGAAACCTGGGTCATCGATTTCAGGCGCCGGATAACCTATCGCAAGGCACCCAACAGCTCCACGGGTCCTTTGCCTGCGGACGGCCACACGCTTCCGTTTCTCACCCAACGGATACAGGAAGATACTTTGAACCTGCAACTCGCTGCCTTCCTCGATGCCTGCCGCAACCGTTCATTACCCCAGGTTACACCGGCGGAAGGCAATGCTGCTCTGGAGCTGGCGCACCACATCCGCCAGCAGATACTCAAGTCCTGCCCGTGATCGTCACGCAACTCGATCTAGCTCAGGAGTATCAGCTACTGCGTGCGGAAATCGACGCTGCTGTGCAGCAGGTGTTTTTGAAAGGCGCATTTATCGACGGCGCAGAAAACACGGCACTGGAACGTAGGCTTGCGGAATACATCGGCGCTGCTGAAGTCATCTGTGTCAATTCCGGTACCGACGCGCTGTTACTCTCCCTCAGGGCATTGGGAATAGGTGCGGGAGATGACGTAATCGTGCCCGCCTTCACATTTTTCGCAACGGCAGAGGCGGTAAGCCTCGCGGGAGCACGCCCCTGTTTTGCCGATTGCGCGCCCGGTCAATATAATATCGATGCGAACAGCGTGGGGCAGGCGTTGACGCCGCGGACAAGAGCTGTCATCGCTGTCCATCTTTTCGGGCAGCCAGTCGATCTAAAGCCGTTACAGGAATTCTGCGCGAACCATAACTTGTGGCTGATCGAAGATGCAGCGCAAGCAATCGGCGCGCGCTATCACGACCGTGGTATCGGATCCTTCGGTATCACCGGCGCCTTCAGCTTCTACCCCACAAAAAACCTGGGCGCTTATGGCGACGGTGGAGCGATTGCCTGTAGCGATCCCGATCTCGCGTCGCGATTGCGACGCCTTCGAAATCATGGGCGGCAGGATCGCTACCAGCATGCCGAGATCGGCTTCAACAGCCGTCTCGACGAACTCCAGGCAGCAATATTGAGAGTCAAGCTTGCCTATCTGGATAACTGGAACACGCAGCGCCGCCAGCTCGCCGCGCTCTACCAGCAAGCACTGCAAAATACGGAATGCAACTGGCCGGCAGTCCTTGAAGACACTGTTCCCGTCCACAACCAGTTCGTAATTACCCATCCGCAGCGCGACGCGCTGCAGCTGTTTCTGGCAGAGCATAATATTTCAACTGCCGTTTTCTATCCTGTCCCCTGCCATCGCCAGCCAGCCTTCTCGGAATCGCACGCCGGTGTCTCACTGCCGCTGGCCGAACGTCTTGCCGATCAAGTGCTGGCGCTGCCTATCTACCCCGCTCTGCCTCCCGAAGCGGTAAGTCATATCGGGGAACTGATACAGGATTTCGAACACGTCGAACACAGGAAAGGGAAATCACCCTGATCTCCATTATTGATAGGAATAAACCTTATGGCTACACTTCAGGAAAATGTCAGCATGGCGGTATTTTGTGACTTTGAAAATGTCGCTCTTGGCGTGCGTGATGCGAAATACGAGAAGTTCGATATCAAGCCGGTGCTGGAGCGATTGTTGCTGAAGGGCAGCATTGTCATAAAAAAGGCTTATTGCGACTGGGATCGTTATAAAACCTTTAAAACTGCGTTGCACGAGGCAAATTTCGAGCTGATCGAAATTCCGCACATTCGTCAGTCCGGTAAAAACTCAGCCGACATCCGCCTAGTCGTGGATGCGCTCGATCTTTGTTATACGAAATCGCATGTGAACACGTTCGTCATTATCAGTGGCGATTCCGATTTCTCGCCACTCGTCTCCAAGTTGCGCGAGAACGCGAAACAAGTGATCGGTGTTGGAGTCAAGAAATCAACTTCAGACCTGCTGATAGCCAACTGCGATGAATTCATTTTTTATGACGATCTGGTACGGGAAATCCAGCGTACTGCCGCGAAACACGATACAGCGGAAGCACCCCCTGTGGTGAAACGTGGGCCTGCGGAGGAAAAACGCCCAGGAGAGGAACTCGAGGCACGCAAGGGCCAGGCAATCAACATGGCAGTAGAGACTTTCGACGCCCTGGTATCCGAGCGGGGCGACAGCGGAAAAATCTGGGCATCGACGCTCAAACAAGCGATCAAGCGCCGTAAACCTGGTTTTAACGAGTCTTATTATGGCTTTCGTGCTTTCGGTAATTTGCTTGAAGAGGCGCAAGCCAGAGGCCTGCTTGAATTGGGGCGTGACGAGAAATCGGGCACGTACGTTTATCGCAGCAGCAGTGCGGCGGCCGATAATGGCACAGCAATGGAAGCATCGCCGCCTGTTCCTGCTTCGCCTGAGATTGCGGCCCCATCACTGCCCCTCGAAGGCATCACCTCCCTGGATGAAACGCATGAGCAGAGAAAAAGCCGTCGAAAGACCGGGGAAAAGAAAGCAGATTTACTGCCAGCAACTCCTGTGCCCGGGACAGAAACCGCACACACTGCCGGTAATCCGGCAGATCAAACAGTGTCAGAAAAACCAGGAATCAAGGGAAGGAAAAAGCCAGCCGCACGTCGGTCACGCAAACCGGAAGCCGGGACAGAGAAGATCGACAAGAAGCCCGGTTAGTCTTTTCGCCTTCCCGTACGGAAGCTACGAATCCATCGTCATGATGCATTGAGCGCCCGCTCAAAGGGATCGTGCCGGACAGTATTCCAAGTCGATTAAAAAATTCAAGCGTCAATCCAGATACTCGAACACTTCGACAACTTTGCGGACGTCATCCGTGGATCTCGCAATCTTCACCGCGCTTTGTGCTTCCTCCCGATCCACCATTCCCATCAGATAAACCACCCCATCCTCGGTCACGACTTTGACGTGGTTGGCCTGGAATAGTCCCTCATTCACGAACTTCGCCTTGACCTTGGATGTAATCCAGGCATCATAACTGCGCGCGGTAAGCGGCTTGATCTCTCCTACGGCAATTTCATTGGTGACCTCACGCACGCCTTCCACGGCCTGCACGATGTCTCCAATCTCATTTTTAACCTTCGCGGATGCTGCCTGGCCGGTCAGCAGTACCCTACCATTGAAGCTCGTGACCTCCACGTGAACCTTGCGGCCAAATTTGTCCTTGATTCTCCCGTTGCTCTTGAATTCGATGCTCTCATCCTGCATCATGGTGCCGCTTGTACGCCTGTCCTCAGCTACCGCATATCCACTGCCCGCAGCCGCCCCCGTTACCGCCACCGCCGCGCAACCGGAGAGAAATGAAAGCGGAAGCAGGAAAAAAACAACTGCCAATAACTTCAAATTCAGGTTCTGCATATATTCCCTCGGAAAAAGTATCACAACCTCTACTTTATCTCCTTTTATCCCCTCCTGGGGTGCATCCTTCCACCCTTTTCTGCATCAAAAGCGATTGTCAACCGGGGCGAGCTATCGATAAATTGCTCCATCGTGAAAAGAGGTTCGGACGTAGAAGGGTTTAAGCAAGGATAGAAGGGCCTCATCCTTCCTGATTTGAGATGATCTGATTTGAGATGATCAGTAGGTCCCAAACAATTACCTGCACTACGAACGGATTCCTCAACTCTTGGTGGTTAATTCCTGATCTATTTCGCTGAGTAACCGCTGCAGCTTTTCTATCTCGACTGGCTTGGTAAGGTGATAATCGAATCCAGCAGTTCGCGCTCGTCGGCGGTCCTCTTCGGATCCCCATCCGGTCAAAGCTACCAGGATCAAGCCATTTATGTTCGAATCAGAACGGAGTTGTTGTGCAACTTCATACCCGCTCAGAACAGGAAGGCCAATGTCGAGGAATATTACGTCAGGTTGAAAGGTCTGAGCGGCCTTGAGGGCGTCCGGGCCAGTGTGAACCGTCTCTACCGTATGTCCAGACATCATGAGGAGCATAGTGAGTGTTTCAGCCCCATCCACATTGTCGTCCACCACAAGGATGCGACGGGGAACAGATAGGGTACAGAAGTCACCTGCCCCAGCAACTTGCCTCTTGATTATTTGCGTTGGGGGGAGGGGAAGACGGACAACGAACGTGCTGCCTTGCCCAAGGCCTTGGCTTTCCGCTGTGATGGATCCGTTGTGCATTTCTACAAGTCGCTTGACGAGGGCTAACCCGATGCCTAATCCTCCCTGTGAGCGATCCAGGGTTTTCCCGACCTGACTAAATAATTCAAATACCTCTGGCAGAGCCTCTGACGTAAGGCCGACTCCGTTATCCCGCACCCTGATGATTACTTCGCTGCCATCTCTCTCGGCAGACAACTCGATTTGTCCTCCTTTGGAAGTGTACTTCGCCGCGTTATTCAGGAGGTTACTCACTACCTGGGTCATACGCGTTGGATCGGCGTCAAGCAGGAGCAACTCTTTAGGATTCGAAATGAACAGCCTGTGCTGGTTTTCCTTAATAAGGGGCCGACTCAGTTCAAGAGCTGCATCCAGTACCGTGCGAATATCTACCCACTCCTTCTTGAGTTGGATCTTTCCGCTGGTAATGCGGGAAACGTCAAGCAGATCGTCGATTAGGTGGACCATATGTTCCACCTGTCGCTCCATGATCTCCCGAGTCCGCACCGTGGCCTCCATTGAAGGTGCCAGCTTGAGCACGGCAAGTCCGTTACGAACGGGGGCAAGAGGATTTCTCAGTTCATGAGCCAGCGTGGCGAGGAATTCATCCTTGCGTCGATCCTGCTTCCGCACTTGCTCATAAAGATAGGCGTTTTCGATCCCAGTAGAGGCAATCGCAGCAAGCTGCACCAGAATCGCCTCGTCCTCTTCGGTGAATTCGCCTTGAGCCTTGTCCGTGAGCTGGACCAAGCCGAGGTTTTTCCCCCCGTGGCCGATCAGCGGTACGGCAAGCCAGCCTCTCATGGGTGGATGATCTTTGGCATGCTTTCCAAACCCTTTCCACGCTGGATGGGCTTCCAGCTCTTGTTGAGTCATCCGCATCGGACGATTGGTACGGCATACTTCCATGTAAATGCCCGACCCGTCCGGCTTCTCTGAATAGGCATGGTAGTGGGCATACTTGTCCGACAGGGATACCGCTCTAATCGCCTGTGCCCAGTTTTCTGAAATAGTCACGGAAGTGACCGCTTGGTGAGCTCCAAGCATGGAGCGGGCTTCTTCAGTCAAAATCCGGGCAATGCTGTCCACCGACCACTCCAAGTTCATCGACTTGCTTGCATTGGCTACCCGTGCCAGAAGTGCAGCACGGCACTTCTCCGTTCCCAGGAGAACGGCCATCTCTTCTTCGGATTGCTTCCGCTCCGTGACATCCCGGTATGCGACGACTGCTCCGGCGGGTCGCCCATCGACCATTATCGGGGAAACAGAGTAGGTGACTGGTAATCGACTCCCATCCTTCCTCCAGAAGACATCGTCGTCCACACGCGCTGGCACACCCTCGCGCACAGCTAAGGCGACAGGGGACTCACTGACAGCGCGATGACCGCCGCCCGGATGTGTGTGGTGAATGATATCGTGCAGGTGCCGACCAACGAGTTCTCGGGCCTGGTAGCCAAGCATCGCTGCCCCAGCTGGATTCAGGTAGGTGCAGCGGAAATCTGGCCCCATTACGTAAAGACCATCACCGACGGATTCAAAGATAGCCCGCAAGTACTCTCGGCTTTCCTGAAGATCCTTCTCGACCTGCTTGCGGTCCGTGATATCGAGCAGGTTTCCGACATATCCGAGAAATTGGCCTTCGGGGGAGAAGCGAGGGCGGCCGGCGTCGATGATCCACCGATATACACCCTCGGCCCGCCGCAGGCGATACTCGAGGAAGAATTCTTCTCTCCGCTCGTTTGCGAAAAGGAAATTTTTGCTTGCTTCCTCCCGATCTTCCGGATGCACGGCATTGAGCCACCCGAAGCCCAGCCCTTCGTCCTCGTCTTGGCCAGTGAACTCGTACCACCCTTGAGAGAGGAAAGAGCAGAAACCGTCCGGCTCGGTCACCCAGAGCATGGCCGGAGCGGCGTTGGCAAAACCACGAAACCGCTCTTCGCTTTCCTGGAGGGCTTGCTCGGCCCGCTGCTGCTGGGCAACGACAGTCACTTGGTTGGAAGCGAGTTCCAGCAGCAGCCGATCATCCTCAGTTGGAAAGCCTGCTCGCTGCGAACCAGTGACTAACACATCACGCTCTTCCAAGCCGAACCGAGTGAGAGCCATTCGCAGAGTGTCCGTACCAAACGGATCAGGCACTATAGCCACGGGGATTGAAGCAGCATCGGTCAAGAGCGAAGTGAGCCAGTCCCGCACTTCGTAAATGCAGCGGTCTGCATCAGGACGATGCTTGCTGCATATAGCCTCCGTAAAGCCAGAGCTGTTGGGCTGGGCAAGGCGGATGTAGACCAAGTCAAGATCAAGAGTACTCGAGAGAACTTTAGCGAGTCTCTTGGCAATATCCTCCGGTTCTAAACCAGCCCACGCCTCCGACAGGGTCGAGAGAGCTACTAAATCCCGCATTGTTCGCCGCAAGCGGCGTAATGCATCATTATCGTTCTCAGCTACATCCATCGAGTTGTGGCTCCTGGTACACCTGCCGGCATATAGAGGGATTACTCATCAGTGGTTCGCGCCTGAGTTTCTTTAAGCATCTCCTCAGGAGGGACATAGAAAGGACCCTTCTGGATGCTTCTGATCAGCCCTGCTGCCTGCAGATTTGGGATTGGTCGCGTTTATGAGTAGCAGAAAGACTTCCTTTCGCTACACTTTTACATCCTGCCCTTTCAATTTTTTCAATATTTCCTCTTTCAACGGGATCGCTTTCAATGTATCTCGAGTTGTCGCGCAGTAGCCAAATACTTAGGTTGGGGAATGCCCCTCCCGGCACGCAATCCGCTACTCGGGCAGTCCACAGCTTTCCACAAGGCAAAAGGGAAAGCGGTTAATAGACCCGCCAGTACGCTGGCTTGCGCCGTAGCCTCACTAAATGGATTCGTCCAATAAATTGCCTTCCCTCGGCCTCTCCCGCTACCACATGGGACAGTTCTCCGTGTTGCCTGGAAGTTTTACTGCCCCATCGGTGCATAAGAACCCGTCGCCCAATAGATCAAGAACAAGCTCAACTTCATACCAACGCTGCGCCGTTTCTCAGCGGGCATGGACAAGACCTGTGGCCAAAAATCCGGCTCTGTTGCAAAAAATAAGAAACAGCTATATTTTAATTTTTAACTAAATATTTTTTAATAACTTTTAAATTCACTTTTTATCAAAAATCATTTTTTGCAACAGAGTCCGAAAACATGCCCCAGTTCATCAACACCAAAGAAAGCATCGTCACCGAAGCCGTCGATGGTCTGGTCGCGGCGTCTGGCGGTAAGCTGGCCCGGCTCGACGGCTATCCACATATACGGGTGGTCGTACGCAATGACTGGGACAAGTCCAAGGTCGCTTTGATCTCGGGAGGCGGATCGGGCCACGAACCGGCACATGCGGGTTTCGTCGGGGAAGGGATGCTGACGGCTGCGGTGTGCGGCGACATCTTCGCCTCGCCGACAGTCGACGCGGTACTGGCAGGCATCCTTGCCGTGACGGGATCGTCCGGCTGCCTGCTCATCGTCAAAAATTATACCGGTGACCGATTGAATTTCGGGCTGGCGGCCGAACGCGCTCGCCAGTTTGGCTTGAATGTCGAGATAGTCATCGTCGATGATGATGTGGCGTTGCCCGACTTGCCCCAAGCCCGCGGTGTCGCCGGCACGCTTTTCGTGCACAAGATAGCCGGGGCGTTGGCCGAGAATGGTACCGACTTGGCGCACGTCGCCGCGGCCGCGCGCAAGGTCGTGTCAAAGACAAAAAGCATCGGCATGTCGCTAAACACCTGCACCATCCCAGGTTCGCCAAAGGAGGATCGCATCCCGCCCGGCATGGCCGAGCTTGGGCTTGGCATCCACGGTGAAGCCGGGGTTGAACAGGTCGAGTTCAAGGACGCGAGCGAAGCTGTCGCTGCCATGGTCGAGCGCTTGGCAGCTGCAATGGAAGAAAAGCCGCATGTCGCTATGATCAACAATCTCGGCGGCACGTCGGTCATCGAGATGTCGATCATCCTCAACGAAATCCGGCGGTCAGCGATTGGCGAGCGGATAACCCACGTCATCGGGCCGGCGGCCATGATGACATCGCTCGACATGCATGGCTTCTCGATTTCGGCCTATCCTGCCGACGATGCCGAGATCGCCCTGCTCAAGCAGCACACGCCGCTGGCGGCATGGCCACGGGTCTCCCGGCTAGGCCAGATCGCGATTCAGGCGCTTCCGGACGGCCTGACGGCTGTCGTTCCGATGCCCTCGATGCACAAGCCGACCAGGGAGTTCCTGACCAGTTGCTGCGAGGTTCTGATCGCCGCCGAGAACGACCTCAACGCGCTCGACGCCAAGTCAGGCGATGGCGACACCGGCAGCACGCTAGCCGGCGCGGCACGCGCCCTGATCAGCGCGGTGGACCGATTGCCGCTTGCCGACCATACCCAGCTCTATCGAGCCATTAGCTTGGAGCTTTCCCAAACCATGGGAGGCTCGTGCGGTGTGCTCCTCGCGATCTTCTTCGCCGCAGCGGGCGATGCCGCCTCAAGCGGCTTGCCAATGCGCGAAGCGTTGCAGGCCGGGTTGCGGAGAATGCAGGAGATCGGCGGGGCACGTCCGGGTGACCGCACCATGGTCGATGCCCTTGCGCCAGCCCTTGATGCCCTGGAAGAGAGCCTGCCCGAGGCGGCGAAAGCCGCGCGTTCGGGTGCCGATCGCACTGCCCACATGAGCAAGGCGAATGCGGGCCGCGCTTCCTATATCAATGCCAAGCATTTGGTCGGTCACGCTGATCCAGGTGCTGAGGCGGTCGCGCGACTGTTTGAACACTTGGCCTAATTTTATTTATTTAGATTGTAAGCATCTATTTATAACAAATAATAATCTCATTATTTATCGACAGCCATCGATGCTGTGCATCGATTATTGCCGGTGTTTCTAACGGTATCGGATTTGGCTCAATTCATATGCGAGCCGGCAGGCTCTGCCAGTTGCAGTTATTCTGAGCCGAAAACGGCGTTAAATGCGAGCACAATCGTTTTCCATTGCAAGCCGTTAGCATAAGGACCCAGTCACCTAACAAATCACAAACAGGCTCAACCTCATACCAACGCTGTGCCGCTTCCCAACGTGCACGCGCCGCCATTCGTTAGGGGGAGCGTTGTGTGTGCCACAACAAACTACTCTCATCGGAGATGACATATATCTGTGTAATTGCGCAGCGAAAATTACACAATTCACAAGAATCAAAAAGAACTGAACCGTTTCACTTAACAGTTAAAATATTAACAATTCAATGTCTTAGCAACAATATAGATGTAATCAGATTATATGAATTGAATACTGTTAATCCATAAATCCATCAACACAAGCCTGCCTTCTTTCTTCTCATTCTTTCCGTTCGGCCCAGCAGATAACACCTACCTTGTAAATCACTCCTCTTTGATTAACCCCGTCCTCTCCGGTGAGAATAAACCCGCATTCATGGACGTTGTGTTCTCACCGGTAAATTAGCTAGGTGTGGAGCAGTTAGCTTCGAAAAAACCGGGAAACTACGGAAACCACATGAGAACGTGAGAAATGGCCTGAGTTAAATCAAACGCGTTGATTAACCGGCTAAAACTTGTGGTTTTAATGGGGGGTATAAATTCCACCTTACCTTAAAACCGCGTATTTACGCGATGGATGGCGGAAGAGGTGGGATTCGAACCCACGAATGGTTGCCCATTGCCGGTTTTCAAGACCGGTGCCTTCAACCGCTCGGCCACTCTTCCATTGACTCTCGGACTGCTGCCTTAAACCGCTCGGCCACGCCTCCGAAACTGCTTGCGAATCATACTCGTTTGGGGCCTGTTTTTCCAGCAATGCGCCCGCAATAACGACAGGATTGCAACTTTCCATAAAGATGAGTAGTCTTATGCGTGTAAAGTTTCGTCAACCAAGGAGACGTCATGCAACCTGAACTTCGATATTCCAGCCCGACTGTGCAAACCGGACTTGCAGTCGAGCGCAACAAGGTACTGCGCAATACCTATTGGATGCTTGGCCTGACCATGATTCCAACGGTGATCGGCGCGATGATCGGAATGAGCACCAACTTCGCGTTCCTCGCGCAAGCGCCTATCATGGGACCGCTGGTGATGCTGGCCATCATGATGGGATTGCTGTTTGGCGTGAGCGCCACCCGTAACAGCGTGGTGGGAATCGGATTGCTGTTCCTGTTTACTTTTGTGGCCGGATGGTGGCTAGGCCCGATGCTCCAATATGCGCTTCATTTCAAGAATGGCGCGCAAATCATCACAACCGCCGCCGCGGGAACAGGAGCGATCTTCTTCACGCTGGCCACCATCGCCACGGTGACGAAGAAGGATTTCGGCTTCATGCAGAATTTCCTGTTCGTGGGGCTGATACTCCTGATGATCGCGTCGATCGCCAACCTGTTCTTTGCCGTACCGGCAGCTTCCCTCGCCATTTCGGCAGTTGCAGTACTGCTGTTCTCCGGCTTCATTCTGTTTGATGTAAGCCGCATCGTGAACGGTGGAGAAACCAACTACGTGATGGCGACCATGGGTATCTACCTCAGCCTGTACAACCTCTTCACCAGCCTGCTGCACCTGCTGCTGGCTTTGTCCGGTGAGAAAGACTGACGCGCGAAGAGCGCCATAGGATAAATCTACAGGGTAAACCCGGCGAGCAAGCCAGGGGAATCCGGGAACACCTCCGGGGCGGCTGGAAACAGTCGCCCTTTTTCATACCTTTTTTATGTTTGCTCGCTGGCTTTCTCGAACAGCGCGATAGACTCGACATGTGCGGTATGCGGAAACATGTTGATGACACCTGTCGCCTTTAACGCATACCCATTCCTGTGCACCAGCACGCCTGCATCGCGAGCGAGTGTGGCGGGATTGCAGGAGACGTAAACGATGCGCCACGGCTTGAGCTGTTTCTCTTCGAGGGCGGTCACCACGGCAATAGCGCCCTCCCGCGGCGGATCGATCAGCATCTTGTCGAAATCCCCCTGCTCATGCATCCAGTTTTCATCGATTTCAAACAGGTTGGCTTCCATGAATCGCGTACTCCCCGCCAGCCCATTGCGTTCTGAATTTTGACGGGCGCGGGAGACGAGCGCCGCGCTGCCTTCATAGCCCACTACCTGCGCGCCCCGGCGAGCAATGGGAAGGGTGAAATTACCCAAGCCGCAAAACAGGTCCGCGATGCGTTCTCCCGTCCGGGGATCGAGCAGGTTGAGCGCTCGCCGCACCAGTATGCGATTGACCATCGGATTCACCTGGGTGAACTCAGTCGGATGAAACGGAATGGTTACATCGAATTCCGGCAGCGTATAACTCAGTTCCGGCGCGTCTTCGGGATAGAAAGGATAAGCTGTTTGAGGACCACCGGTTTGCAGAAAAAGCTGAACATGATGCTGATCGGCAAAAGCCTTGAGCAAGGTTTCATCCTGCGCGGTCAGGGGTTCGAGAATGCGCAGGACCAGTACATCCACGTCCTCGCCCAGTGAAACTTCAATCTGCGGCAGACGCTCGCGGATGGACAAGTTTTCCACCAGCTTTCGTAATGGCATGATGAGCGCGGAAATACGCGGCGGCATGATCCTGCAGGCCTGCATGTCGGCAATGAAGCTGCTGCGCTTTTCATGAAAACCGACCAGTACGCCGCCTTTTTTTGCCACATAGCGGACGGATAACCGTGCCCGGTAGCGGTAACCCCAGGGTGATCCATAAACCGCCGGCAATATCAGTTCGGGTGCGACCTTGCCGATGTGCTTGAGATTATCTTCGAGCACGCGCTGTTTTGCCGCCACCTGGGTGCGAACGTCCATATGCTGCATGCTGCAACCGCCGCAGATGCCGAAATGGCGGCATTCCGGCGTTACCCGCGAAAACGCAGGCTTGAGAATCTGATCGACCTGGGCAAGCTCGAAGCTCGGTTTTCTGCGATAGGCGTTATAGGTGACAACCTCTCCCGGCAGGGCGCCTTCAATGAAAATGACCTTGCCTTCAGCATGCGCAACACCCCGGCCTTCCTGATCCAGGGATTCGATAAGAACGGGAGCAGTCATATTCAAGCTGGCAGGTTCGAAATCGGGAACGGGTTCAGAAGGATTGGATATTCTACCCTCGGATGCTTTCCGGAATCTGCCGCACCTCCATGCAGGAGAATGAGCAGCCGCAGCAGCTGTCGATCAATCCAGAAATGAAGAAGCTTCGCTCAAACAGAACCACTGTTCGAGAAATTCCTGCCAATGCAGCTCGGAAGACTTGCTCAGGGTGAAGCGAACCAGCTCGCATTCACGTTGATACTGTTCGTTGTTGAAGGTTCCGCGCATAAGCTGAAAGCGCAGGAACACAAGGTAGGTATTCACCACATCCGTTTCGCAATAGTTACGAATGGCGACAACCTCGCCTTTCTGGAAAGCACTCCAGACCTGGGAGCCATCCATCCCCGACTTCCCTGGAAAACCCATCAGCTTCGCCAGCTCGTCCAGCGGAACATTCGCCCGTGGCTGATACAGCGCCAGGATATCCATCAAATCGAGATGGCGCGTATGGTAGCGGCTGAGATAGTTGTTCCATTTGAAATCGCGGTCGTCATCGCCCATGTCCCAGTAGCGCCGAGCCTTCAGGCCGTGGATGAGGCTGCGGTAGTGGAGCACGGGCAAGTCGAAACCGCCTCCGTTCCATGAGACCAGCTGCGGACTATATTTCTCTATGCCGTCAAAGAAGCGCTGTATGAGTTCGGCTTCGGAATCCGCGGCGCTCCCCAAAGACCATATGCGGAATTCATCCTTGTCGCGCAGCGCGCAGGAAATTGCCGCTACTCTTTGCAGGTGCAGGGGAAGAAAATCGCTTCCGACCGCTAGGCGGCGCGACTGAAACGCCATCTCGGCGATATCGACGGCTGGAAGCTCGTGGGGAAGATTGTAGAGCCTGCGCAATCCCTCTGTATCGGGAACAGTCTCGATGTCGAAAACCAGTACGGGAGTCACGCTAGACGTTCAAATAAATCCTGCGCATCTGTTTTTGAGTGTATCCGGCAATCAGACTTTATTTCTTGACCCATCCGCCGTCCACACCCTGATACCACCAACCGCTCCGCGCCAGTTCGATCCAGCGTTGGCCGAACGTGGAATGAATATCCGTTTCCCATTCCGGGTGACTATTGGCGCGGGCAATCTCGCGATAAAGCGCGTTTCTGTCCTGATTTTCCGCTGCGATCAATCCGTTCACCGACTGCCGTGCCGCCAGCGGCACCGCGTTGGCGTCCCGCATGACAATGAGGCCGTCACGCGTGAGACCTATTGCTCCACTTGAATAATACGACTCCAGCTGGCTATGGCGTTGCTGCATGCTCCGCTTGATGCTTGCTATCGCAGGAGTATCGATTTCGATATTGACCTGTGTATGCCCGGCAAGCGGCGCCAATGACAGCAACATCAGCAGCACTGCCCGGAAAATCGAACTGACCATGATATCTGCCTTTACTGTTATGGCTGCTACTCTACCGCAGGTTGAGAAGAAGAAGGAGGAGGTGAAACGGGCTCCGTCTTCTCACCCCCTTCTGGTTTCTTGAGTTGCCATACTTCTTCTATTATCTTGTCTGCTGCTTTTTCGGCTGCAGCGGCAGGGAAATAAATATTGATGGTGACGCAGGCGGTTGACACCGCGCTGACCAGGGTCAGCGAAGCTGCCTGGAACAAAAGATTCTTCATTGTTTATCCTGTTGAAGGACAGGCTTGGCATTGCCGTCCGTAATCCGTTGAAGACGACTTACCAATTCCCGCCAGTCCACCCTGCGATTATAACCTATCACGGTGATCGCCGGGATTCCGCCCCCCTTGACGATCAGATATCCGTGCGGCAAGGGTTCCGATTCTATCCCCCCCATATTGCAGACGCCATTGCGCAATGTACAGCTCCACGCGATTTGCGAATAGCCGAATTCATCGAAGACATGCAGGAAACTGCGCTGGATTGCGGCGGCAGCGCCCAATCCACCCAGTGATGAAATGCTTTGCACCGCCCGCTGGCTGATGCGACGGCTGTAATCGCCCGGGCTGCTCATGAGGCGAGCATCGAATTTCACTGGCTTCCAGTCGAAAAGCTCGAGATCACGCACCGCCACATCTATGCGGCCTTCCATATTGCCAAATGAGAATGCGCCGGTGAGCAGGTCAAGATCGAGATTGCGCATGTCGACATCCGCCATAAGGGAGGGTGCGGAGCCGAATGGCTCCAGCGCTTTCAGATTCCACACCAGCACCGTGCCATCAAACACATTGAAAAGCAGTGCACCCTGCACTTCAATAGCGGAGCCGTCGAATGTTACCTTGGGGATTTTTCCAGAAAGGGTGCCGCGCATCGGCTGAATCCCGAGCGCGCGGGTGAGTTGCTCCATGGATATGGACGAGAGGTCGCTGCTGAACTGCCAATGCCAGCCTGGAAGCGACCCCTGCGCTTGCCTGATGGCGCTGAAGTCCTCCAGGGTCAGTTTGCCGTCAAGCAAGGGGACTTCCATTCGGGGTATGCGAAAATCCGGTTCATTTAATCCGGTTATCTCCAGGGGGATATGAACCGGACCCACGGGTAATCGGCTTACGTGACCGCCCCCTACCGTAATGGCCGCATGCGTCGGTGCATCTGCGCGCAGGGGGATGTGCGTATTGATATCGCGCAGCGCAAAACGCCCGCCCTCGTCCTCCAGCGATACGTCACGCAGATCGACATCGAGCATTTCGCTCACACCATTCCGGAATCGCCACTTTACTCCCGCCTGTCCAGCGGTCTTCAATGTGGAAAAAGAAGTATTGACCAGAAAAGGTTTTACGATCTGGCTGTACAACCCCCCCATTTCGAGATCAGGCGCGTCGAGGTCGAAATTGTGCAGCGTGCCGGCGCCCCAGCCCATGCTGCCGGACAGATCGATCTCCCCGATCTTCGCCAGGGAAAGTTTTCCCGTATGGAGACGAAGGATGCCGTCATCGAGTTCGCCACGCCCGCTGAAACGATGACCCTGGGCAGCGAAATAGAGCGGTTGCCAGAACACTTCTCCTTGCTGCCACTGGGTATCCGCCTGCCACTCCCATAACCGGGTGTTCTGCGAGGGAATCTGTGCAGGCTTGCGTTTGGCCCTTGCGTCGACGGTAACACTGATATTCTCGCCCGCATGCAAACCGCTGACATCACTAAAGGCCACGCCCTCCACCGCCAAATGGGCATCGATGTCAGCAGGTCCGTCGAGGTCAGCCCGCAGTTTCGCTGCACCATTGATTTTCCCTTTCGTGGATGAAGGCAGGATGGCATTCTCACTGACCGGCAGCAATTGTACGATCTGCGCGACCTCTCCGTTAGCTGCGGCAAGCGTACCTTCCCAACCTGCTCTTCCCGTGCGAAGCGACAGCTTCCACCCGTCGCCCATCTTGCCTGCGCTGTTTCTGATTCTCACATCCAGGATTTTTACGTCGGGAGTTCTGTCTGGAACAGACAAACGAAATGACACAGGCAGTGGCGCGGACTCCGCCAACCTCAGCGCACCGCTATCACAGTTGATCTCCTCCCTGCTGGTGCGAAATCGATCACAAGAAAAATGCAGGTTATGCCAGATCTTTCCCTGTATCGCCACCTCGGACAGCTTCATCCCCAGCGAAGACGCCGGAGGAGCACCAGCGAGGGTGATCTGCATCCCCTTGATATTGGAAAAGGGGCCGCGAATATCCTCTGCAGAAAAGGTAAGAGACGCAGCCTGCGCGGATACCACTGCGGGGAAGAACGCTGCCAGTATCCTGATGAGGAATTTTGTCATTTGCAGACCAGGCACAAGTTGTGCTGGTTGGGATTGCAGGATGGATGGAGGGAAGCGTAACCCATCGAATTACACGATGGGTTGCGGCTTCAGCCTGCACCCTTCTATCATAGGGGTATGACGAGGGAAGCCGATATGTCCCCGTGCCATTGGCCATGCTGGGATGCGTGCCTAACCCCAACCTATTGCTGCTCCCCTGCTACGGCTCTCCGACCCGTCTACCCCCTGAAACCAATAATCACGCAGGGAAAACACCGGTGGAAAGGTAACGGTCCCCTCGGTCGCAAACGATCGAGACGATCGTTGCATTTTCTGTTTCCGCAGAAACCTTGAGCGCCGCGGCGAGCGCGCCACCTGACGAAATCCCTGCAAAGATTCCCTCTTCTGACGCAAGCCGCCGCGTCATTTCTTCGGCTTCCTTCTGGGAAACCAGCATGATGCGGTCTACCTGACTCGAATCATAGATTTTTGGCAAATAGGCTTCAGGCCATTTGCGGATACCGGGAATCTGGGCACCCTCTTCCGGCTGCACACCGATGATCCGGACCCCGGATTTCTTCTCCTTAAAATAGCGGGAGCAACCCATGATCGTTCCGGTCGTGCCCATGCTGCTCACCAGATGAGTAACTTTTCCTTCGGTATCGCGCCAGATTTCGGGAGCAGTACCTTCATAATGGGCGCGTGGGTTATCGGGACTGGAAAACTGGTCGAGGATAATTCCCCGCCCCTCGTCGCGCATGCGCTCGGCCACGTCGCGCGCTTCTTCCATGCTACCCTCTCTGGAAGTGAGTATGATTTCCGCTCCGTACGCCTTCATCGATTGCCGGCGCTCCACACTGAGATGCTCGGGCATCACCAGCACCATGCGGTAACCCATGATTGCAGCCGCCATGGCGAGCGCGATGCCGGTGTTACCGCTGGTGGCCTCTATCAACGTATCGCCGGGCTTGATTTCCCCGCGCTCCTGCGCGCGCGTAATCATCGACAAAGCGGGACGGTCTTTTACCGAACCCGCCGGATTGTTCCCTTCCAGCTTCAGGAGAATGGCATTGGTAGTGTTTCCGGGCAGGCGTTTGAGCTTGACCAGAGGCGTATTGCCGACAAAATCTTCTATGGTTTTGAACATGACCTGTCCGACTTGTGAAACGTCACAACGAATTCCCGCAGTAGCCGGAGTGGCGCGTAGTGATCGTAGGAGATGGGGTAAAAGCGTAACTTCGATAGTAGATGGATGCGGTCAAGCCTTCACCCATTCCGCAATCTGCGGCACCAACCGGTATGCGAGGATTATTCTCTGGCAGCAGGCTTGTGCTCCTTCCTGGCTGCCGCGCCACCGCCGACAGTGATATCCTTGCGCAGCTTCTGAACCGTGGCGGGACCAATGCCGCTTACGTTCTGCAAATCGTCCACCGACTTGAAAGACCCCTTCTTCTTGCGATAGTCGAGGATCGCCTTGGCTTTGGCCGGACCGATTCCCTGAAGACTTTCCAGTTCGGCCTGACTAGCGGTATTGATATTGACAGCCGCGAATGTCGCTCCGCTAAATACGAACAGCGTAATAAGGAGAAGAAACAGTTTGGTCATATTTCTAGCAGATTCGGTCATGCAGCATCTTGCAGCCATGTCGGAAAGTCGCATCAGAACGGAATATCATCATCCATATCATCAAACCCGGTGCTGCTTCTCGCAGGCGCCCTGCCGCTGGATGAACTCGGCGCGAATCCGCCTTCTTCCCTCTCCGGAGCTTCATAGCTGGTTCCACCGGGCTTGCCGCCGAGCATTTTCATATCGGTGGCGATGACATCGGTGGTGTAGCGTTCGACACCGGACTTGTCGGTCCACTTGCGCGTCTCCAGCCGTCCTTCGACATAGACGGAGCGTCCTTTCTTGAGGTATTCGCCTGCGATCTCAGCCAGCTTGCGGTAGAAGGTGACGCGATGCCACTCGGTTTTTTCCTGCTTTTCGCCGTTCTTGTCTTTCCAGGTCTCGGTTGTTGCCACGGTGATGTTCGTTACCGCGTCACCGTTCGGCATATAGCGCGTCTCAGGGTCCTTGCCGAGGTTGCCGATGAGTATGACTTTGTTGACTGATGCCATTTATGCTTCCCCTCCAAGTAATTGAGCAACGCCTTGCTCATCAAAACCGCGCATATCTACTTTCAGGTAAGCCACCCCTTCGCTCGCAAGTACGAGCGCCTCGTGTACTCCCGGCAGCGCCGCTAGTTGCCGTGAAAGTCCGTGGGCGGTGCCGGTATCCATTACCTGCACGTGGTACATCCTGGTACGAACAGCCGCGGGCGCCTTCATGGTAACGGCAAATATCAGCCACAACATGAGAAGCACGGCACAGAATGCAAACAATGCGGCACTCCCGTAATGTTGATAGAGATAGCCACCGGCGCTGGCACCAATAAACGTACCCAGGAACTGGACACTGCTATAGACACCGATGGCGGTGCCTTTTGCCCCTACGGGAGCGATCTTGGAAATGAGCGAAGGCAGGGTCGCTTCCAGCAGGTTGAAGGCGGTAAAGAATACCAGCAGGGCTCCTGCGGTGCCCCATATCGAATCGAATGTAAAAGCCAGCAGGATCTGGCTTACCAGCAGTACAGCAACGGATATGACAAACACTTGCTTAAGCTTTGCCTTCTTTTCGCTGTAGATGATCACTGGAATGATCAGCAGCATGGAAATGACCAGCGCGGGAAAATAGATTTGCCAGTGATCATCCGCTGCGAGCCCTGCCTGCCGCAGCGATAGCGGCACCACCAGCCACAGCGCCATCAGCACGGCGTGCAGTGCGAAGACACCAAAATCGAGCCGCAACAGTTCCGGATTTCTTAAAACATTGGAAAATCGCCCAGCGGATGCTTCCGTATCCGAATGAAACCGGCTGTCTGTCGGGTTGGGAACCACTCGCGAAACCACGATCATCGCCAGCAGCACCAGCACGCCTGTCATAAAAAAAATTCCGGGCACGCCAATCATGCGGTTGAGAGATGGCGCAATGACCAGCGACAGCGCGAAGGTAGTCCCTATCGTCGTGCCGATCGCTGCCATTGCCTTGGTGCGATGCTCTTCGCGTGTGAGATCCGCGGCAAGCGCCATCACGGCTGCCGAAATCGCCCCTGCTCCCTGGATGACGCGGCCGGCGATTACCCAGTAAATATCCGTTGCCGCGGCTGCGACAAAACTGCCCAGGGCGAACAAGAGCAGTCCACCGTAAATCACCGGTTTGCGACCGAAGCGATCAGACAGCCAGCCGAACGGGACCTGCAATATCGCCTGCGTCAATCCGTATGCCCCCAATGCAATCCCGACCAGCGTGTAGTTGTCGCCTCCCGGCAGATGTTCGGCATAAAACGCGAATACCGGGAGAATGATGAACATTCCCAGCATGCGTAGGCCGTAAATACTCGCCAGGCCCGCGATCGCGCGTACCTCTGTGGGTGACAGTTTCTCGGGAGACGATGAGGGGGACATGAATCAGATTGGGAAAACGCGGAAACTTGAGTATATTAACAGGTTTGGCCGGTTCTCAGGTAGCCTTGCCTCGGTGGAGGAGCAGGCGCCGGACCGTCAGCGAAAGGAGTCAATGGAACTCATCAAGATCCGCGGTGCACGCACGCACAATCTCAAAAACATCAACCTCGATCTGCCGCGCAACAAGCTTGTCGTCATTACGGGTCTGTCCGGATCGGGCAAGTCTTCGCTGGCGTTCGACACGCTCTATGCGGAAGGCCAGCGGCGTTATGTGGAATCGCTTTCGGCATACGCCCGCCAGTTCCTGCAATTGATGGAAAAACCAGATGTCGATCTGATTGAAGGATTATCGCCCGCCATCGCCATAGAGCAGAAAGCGACTTCCCATAACCCGCGTTCGACTGTCGGCACTGTCACTGAAATACACGATTACCTGCGCCTGCTTTTTGCGCGGGTAGGAGATCCGCAGTGTCCCGATCATGGCATCACGCTGACTGTGCAGAGCGTTTCCCAGATGGTCGATCATGTGCTGTGCCTGCCGCCGGATACCCGGCTGATGATTCTTGCGCCACTGGTAGTGGGGCGCAAGGGCGAGCAGGTGGACTTGATCGATGAACTGCGCGCGCAAGGTTTCATCCGGCTGCGGGTCGACGGAAACGTATACGAAATCGATGCCCTGCCCAAGCTGCAAAAAAACCAGAAGCATACGATCGAGGTGGTAATCGACAGGCTCAAGGTTTCGCCGGATTCGAAGCAACGGCTGGCGGAATCATTCGAAACAGCGCTACGCCATGCCGAGGGGCGCGCGCTGGCGGTAGAGATGGATTCCGGCGCGGAACATCTTTTTTCAGCCAGGTTCAGTTGCCCGATATGCAGCTATTCGCTGCCCGAACTCGAACCCCGTCTGTTTTCGTTCAACAACCCGATGGGCGCCTGCCCCAAATGCGATGGACTGGGCAGAATCACCTTCTTCGATCCCAAACGGATCGTCGCGTTTCCGCATCTGTCATTGGCGGCCGGCGCCATCAAGGGATGGGACAGGCGCAACCAGTTTTATCATCAGTTGCTAGCAAGCCTGGCCAGCCATTACGATTTTGATCTGGAAGTGCCTTTCGAGCAACTGAACAGCCATATTCAGGACCTCATCCTGAATGGATCCGGCAATGAAAAAATCATGTTTTCGTATCTGAACGAAAACGGATCGAGAAATTATCGCAAGCATACGTTCGAGGGAATCATTCCCAACCTGGAACGGCGCTACAAGGAAACCGATTCAGTTACCGTACGCGAGGAACTGGCGAAATATCTGAATTCCCAACTCTGCCCTGACTGCGCGGGAACGCGCTTGCGGCGGGAAGCACGCCATGTGCATGTAAGCGGCATGGCAATATATGAAATCAATGCCTTGCCGCTGAAAGAAGCAAAGGTTTTTTTCGACCAGGTGACGCTGACCGGTCATAAACTTGCCATTGCAGAGAAGATCATCAAGGAAATCTCGAGCCGTATATCATTTCTCAACAATGTCGGACTGGACTACCTGTCGCTGGATCGGTCCGCCGATACCTTGTCCGGAGGGGAATCCCAGCGCATTCGGCTTGCCAGCCAGATTGGATCAGGTCTCACCGGCGTGATGTATGTGCTCGATGAGCCTTCCATCGGCCTGCACCAGCGGGACAACAGCCGCCTGCTGAAAACCCTCAAGAACCTGCGCGATCTCGGCAACAGCGTGATCGTGGTGGAACACGACCAGGATGCAATACTGACTGCGGATCACGTGATAGACATGGGCCCCGGGGCTGGTGAGCATGGGGGCGCCATTATCGCTCAGGGTACGCCGGAAGCTATCCAGCGCGACGCCGGCTCACTTACCGGAAAATATCTCTCGGGCGAATTGACCATAAGCACCCCCGAAAAACGCACCGAACCGAAAAATGACCGCTGGCTGCGGATTGAAGGCGCATCGGGAAACAATCTGAAAAACGTCACCCTGAACCTGCCGGTGGGATTGTTCGTTTGCGTTACCGGTGTATCCGGCTCGGGTAAATCCACGCTCATCAACGAAACGCTCTACCAGGCTGCTGCCCGGCATCTTTATGGCAGCGCAATAGAACCCGCCCCCTATCAGAATCTGGAAGGACTGGCGTTTTTTGACAAAGTAATCAGCGTGGACCAAAGCCCCATTGGACGCACGCCACGCTCGAATCCAGCTACTTATACCGGGTTGTTCACTCCGATCCGGGAGTTATTTGCGGGTGTGCCACAGGCGCGGGAACGCGGCTATGGACCGGGGCGGTTCTCGTTCAATGTGAAGGGGGGCCGTTGCGAAGCCTGCCAGGGTGACGGCATGATCAAGGTGGAAATGCACTTTCTCCCCGATATCTACGTATCATGCGATGTCTGCCACGGCAAGCGCTATAACCGCGAAACGCTGGAGATTCAATACAAGGGAAAAAACATTCATGAAATCCTGCAGATGACGGTAGAGCAGGCGCACGAATTTTTCAGTCCCGTACCCGTGGTGGCACGCAAGCTCCAGACCTTGCTGGATGTCGGCCTGGGTTATATCAGTCTGGGTCAATCGGCAACGACGCTTTCAGGCGGCGAAGCGCAACGGGTGAAACTGTCGCTGGAGCTCTCCAAACGGGATACCGGGCGTACGCTCTACATTCTGGATGAACCCACCACCGGACTTCACTTCCAGGATATCGACCTCCTGCTCAAAGTATTGCATCGATTGCGCGACCATGGCAATACAGTGGTGGTGATCGAACACAACCTGGATGTGATCAAGACTGCAGACTGGATTATCGATCTCGGCCCCGAAGGCGGCGAAGGTGGCGGTGAAATCATCGCACAGGGCTCGCCGGAGGAAATAGCAGCAAATGAAAGAAGCTTTACCGGGCATCACCTCAAGGGCATGCTGGAGAATTTTCACGCGACCATCTGAATGCACTGTTGAGAGGTAAAGGCGCGTCATGAACCCTCGGGCACTCCTGCTCAACAGCTTCGATGCCGCACTCGCCGCAGCCGATCCGCTGCGTGTCGTATCCCCGCATCTTGCTTCCGTGTCATCTCGCGCGTTTGCAGTCAAACAGCATGAAGGCTGCATTCGGGACCGTATCAGGGACCATGTCGGGGGACGGACCCTGGTGGTAGGCGCAGGCAAGGCTGCGGCGGCAATGGCGCAGGCTGTGGAAACCCATTGGCCCCAAGAGATGCCTTTGAGCGGAATCATACTCACCCGCTATGGTCACGGCCTGCCCCTCGAGCGAATCCAGTTGATAGAAGCAGGCCATCCGCTACCCGACGAAAGGGGGGAGCAAGGGGCCCGCACCATTCTGGCGGAAATAGAAAAACTGGGAGCTGGCGATTTCCTACTGTGCCTGCTGAGTGGAGGCGGCTCCAGTCTTCTGTCGGTACCGGTAGCCGGCATATCGCTCGATGATCTCCGCGATGTCACTACCCAACTGCTACGCAGCGGTGCAGCCATCCAGGAAATCAATACTGTACGAAAGCATCTCTCTGCGACAGCGGGCGGGCGACTGGCGGCTTCGAGCCGTGCTCCGGTGCTGGCACTGATCATTTCCGATGTGACAGGAGACGATCCGACCTATATTGCTTCCGGCCCCTGCGCATCTGATCCCACGACGTTCTCCGATGCGCTCACCATACTCGAACACTATAAAATCGATGCCTCGGCAGCCGTGACGGAAACGTTGCGTGCAGGAGTGGAAGGTAGGCTCAGGGAGACACCCAAACCCGGAGATGCCGTTTTCGATCGGGTGGAAAACCGGGTGATTGCAACGGCGCATGCTTCACTCGTGGCAGCAGCGGAATATTTTTATGCCCAAGGAATTCCAGCTGTAGTGCTGGGGGACTCCGTTACCGGGGAAGCGCGCGAGGTGGCAAAGGTCTTCGCCGCACTGGCGAAGGAAGTGCGGCAACATGGGCAGCCGTGGAAGCTGCCGATAGCCCTGATCTCAGGAGGCGAGACGACGGTCACATTACGGAAAAATGAACAAGGATATAAGAAGGGCGGACGGGGCGGTCGCAATACTGAGTTCCTGCTGTCACTCGCCATTGAGCTGAACGGTGCAGCAAACGTCTACGCGCTCGCATGCGATACCGACGGCATAGACGGCACTGAAAACAATGCAGGCGCACTCATCACGCCGGACTCCCTCAGGCGTGCCACCGAGTGGGGCATGAACCCTTCATCCTTGCTAACCTGTAATAATGCCTATGCCTTCTTTGAAGCGCTGGGCGATCTAGTCACGACCGGTCCGACCCGAACCAACGTCAACGACTACCGCGTCATTCTGATTTTGTGAATCTTCGACAGAGGTTCGAATCCCTCGATGCCGCCGGAAACCCCTCTCGGCTTGACGATACCTGTTGCGGAATCTCTCGCTGCTTGCAAATGTCACAAAACCGCAATACTGTTTACATATCATCGAAATATAAGAAAAAATCAAAAACGGAGAAGATTCTGACGATAGAAGGAATGATCTAATGGCAGCAACGATACTGGTGGTGGAAGATGAACCCGCGATCCAGGAACTGATCTCGTATAGTCTCCGGCAGGCCAAGCATACGGTTTCCTCGACGAAAAACGCAGAGGAAGCCATGAAAATCATCAATGATACGCTGCCTGACCTGGTGCTCCTGGATTGGATGCTACCCGGGATGAGTGGCGCGGATTTTGCCCGCATGCTGCGGCGAGCCGCCCGCACCAAAGATATTCCCATTATTATGCTCACCGCTCGCGCGGACGAGAGCGACAAGGTGACCGGCCTGGAAAGTGGTGCCGACGATTACATTACCAAGCCTTTTTCACCCCGGGAACTGCTGGCGAGAATCAAGGCGGTGCTACGGCGGCGCGCTCCCGAAGCCGCCGACGATGTTGTGGAGATCGGTGGACTGCGACTGGATTCGGCAACCCATCGCGTCACTGCGAATGAGATTGAAGTCGCGCTCGGGCCCACCGAATTCCGCTTGCTGCACTATCTCATGACTCATTCCGAACGGGTGCATAGCCGTTCCCAATTGCTCGATCAGGTATGGGGCGATCATGTATTTGTCGAGGATCGTACCGTGGATGTGCATATCCGCCGTCTGCGCAAGGCCCTCGAAAACGTCGACAAGGATGGATTGGTGCAGACAGTACGAGGCGCCGGCTATCGCCTCTCGGCAGGGCAAGCGGTGAACGCGGGATGAAAGCTGGAATGATCTGTTGTAATCGTTCCAACTGACGTTCGTGTCCGGTTTCTGGGGGCATTTTGCCACTCTCGTACTGATTGCCGTTGTAAGCGGAGTACTGATGACTGTGTCTGGCGCAGCCGGGGCACTGACATTTTATGTCATCGTTCTGTTCCTGCTGGTCCTGCGCCACTCGCATAATCTGAAGCGACTGGACCGATGGCTCCATAGCGAAGAAGCTGGGCTACCCGACAGCTCCGGCAGATGGGGAGATGTATTCGCGCGCCTGGCCCGGCTCATGCGCGATCAAAAACAAAACCACCAAAACCTCAGCTCCGCTTTGGAGCGTCTGCGGCGCGCCACCTCAGCCATGCCCGAGGGGGTAGTCATCCTCGATGAAATGGACCGCATCGAATGGTGCAATCCAGTGGCCGAAAAACATCTGGGCATCAATGCCAATCTCGATACCGGACAGCATATTACGCATCTGATGCGTCAAACCCAGTTCGCCGAATATCTCGCTTCGCGGAATTACAAGGAACCCCTGGTGATCAAACAGCCGCGGCAGCACGAGTTGACGCTCTCACTGCAGTTCGTTCCTTATGGCGACAAGCAGAAACTGCTCCTCAGCCGTGATATAACCAAGCTTGAAAGAATCCAGACCATGCGCCGCGATTTTGTGGCCAACGTCTCGCATGAACTGCGCACGCCTTTGACCGTCATCGGTGGGTTTCTCGAAACACTGTCGGACGATAATCAATCCGATCCTGATATGCGCAGATGGGCATTGGAATTGATGAGCGAGCAGACGCGACGCATGCAGAGCCTGGTGGAAGATCTTTTGACTCTGTCGCGCCTCGAGGATACGGAAAACCAGGTGCGCGAGGAGCACGTCAATATACCGGAAATGTTGCGAACGCTGTATGAGGAAGCAAAATCGCTGAGTGCAGGACACCATCGCATCACGCTCAAGCTCGATACAACCACAAAACTCCTGGGCAACCTGTTTGACCTGCGCAGCGCCTTCATCAATCTGATCAGCAATGCTATACGCTATACTCCGGATGGGGGGAATATAACGCTGCGCTGGGCAATTCAGGACGGGCGAGGTGTATTTTCGGTGCAGGACACCGGGATAGGAATCGAACCCGAACATATCTCGCGCCTGACGGAGCGTTTTTATCGCGTGGATCGTGGCCGATCGCGTGAAACAGGGGGCACCGGCCTGGGTCTTGCCATTGTCAAGCACGTGCTCAGCGGCCACCAGGCGAAGCTGGAAATTACCAGCGAACCGGGCAAAGGTAGTCGCTTCAGCGCAGTGTTTCCGGCTACCCGGCTTCTGATACAGTAAAGTGAGTGAATAGTAGCCTGCTGCGCGCGGTATAATCGGCTGCATACCATTTCCCCGGAAAGCGGATATCGGACACAACGAGCAGTAGAATAAACAGATCCACTGCGGACAAGATATCACTAGTCATCGCATGAAGAGACGTACCGTTCCTATGTCCAAAACCCGGCCTGAACATCCCGACCTTACCGAAACCACTGTCAGCAGTCAGAAGGTTTTTGAAGGCGACCTGCTGCATGTCTACCAGGACCATGCACGCCTCCCCGACGGCAAGGTTAAAATACGCGAATACATCGCGCACCCTGGGGCGGTGGTCATTATTCCATTGCTCGACAATGGCGAACTGGTACTGGAACGTCAGTTCCGCTACCCGCTGCATCGGGATTTTTACGAATTGCCCGCTGGAAAAATCGACTCCGGGGAGGACCCACTCGTGTGCGCACAACGGGAACTACTGGAAGAAACCGGTTATACAGCGAAAAGCTGGCGTTATCTCACCACCCTGCATCCCTGCATCGGTTACTCAAACGAGAAGCTGATCTACTATCTCGCGCAGGAACTCACCTTCGAGGGCGCGAGCCTCGATGACGGAGAACACCTGGAAGTATTTACCCTGCCTCCGGCAGAAGCACTGGAATGGGTAAAAGAAGGAAAAATTACCGACAACAAATCGGTTTCAGGTTTGTTCTGGGCGGAGAAGATATTGAGAGGAGAGTGGTAAGCTGCAATGCGCAGCTCTGTCACTGCGTTAAACGTAATGAACGATAAAGTTGCCGTGCCTCTTCTTCCTTGAGTGTGTCGTTGATTTCGCGCATGACACTCTTCATGTCAACCGGGTTCTCAATGTGCTCGAAGTAGCCAGTCAGAACACTTTCCGGGTGCAGCTTGCTGCTTTGGTAGAGGGACCATATTTCCCTGCCATAATTGGTGGCCCGCAACTCAGGCGCAAAGCGACCGAAGTAAGTAGCCAGATTTTCGACATCTCGCAAAAGCATTTCCAAAGCCTGAGTGTTGGCCGCAGCATCGATGGCTTGAGGCAAATCGATGATGACAGGCCCCATGCTGTCGACCAGCACGTTGTATTCAGACAGATCGCCATGAATAATTCCGGCGCAAAGCATGCGCACCACCTGCGTGATCAACGTGAGGTGATATTCGCGTGACATCTCAGGGGTGAGTACGAGATCATTGAGCCTTGGAGCCGCATTGCCCTCGCTGTCGGTCAACAGTTCCATCAGCAGTACGCCCTCATGGAAATTATAGGGCTTGGGCACGCGCACACCCGCAGCGGCGAGACGGTACAAGGCATCCACTTCGGCATTTTGCCAAGCTTCTTCCTGCGCTTTGCGTCCATAGCTAGTACCTTTTTCCATGGCTCGCGCACGACGGCTGTTTTTTACTTTGCGACCTTCGGTATAATTCACACTCTGGCGGAAACTGCGCTTATTGGCTTCTTTGTAAACTTTGGCGCAACGTATCTCTTCTCCGCAGCGCACCACGTAGACTGTGGCTTCCTTGCCGCTCATCAACTGTCCCATGACCTCGTCGATAAGGCCATCCTGGATTAGCGGTTCAATTCTTTTTGGGGTTTTCATTAATGCCGTATCTACGCTCCTGGCATCGTAGCCAATATGAAGTGACGCATCTTCCGAATTAACCCTAAGTTGCCACTAATTGTAACTACTGGAACAGAACTCACTCCGCAAAAAACTCCCGGACCTTGTCCATCCAGGATTTTGCACGCGGGCTGTGACGAGAGCCGTCTTCCTGGTTGATCGTTTCCAACTCCTGCAACAGCTCTTTCTGTCGAGGGGTAAGCTTGACCGGCGTCTCCACCACGACATGACACAACAGGTCGCCCGGGTTATTGCTGCGCACACCCTTGATACCTTTGCCGCGCAGTCGGAAGATTTTTCCGCTTTGTGTTTCCGCCGGTATCCGGATTTTGGCATGCCCTTCCAGCGTGGGAATCTCGATCTCGCCCCCCAGTGCTGCGGTCGTGAAACTGATGGGCATTTCACAGTGCAGGTCGTTGTGGTCGCGCTGAAAGACTGAATGAGGCGTCAGGTGAATGACAACATACAAATCCCCTGGAGGACCGCTGTTGACCCCCGCTTCGCCTTCCCCTGATAAACGGATGCGATCGCCTTCATCCACACCCGCCGGAATTTTTACGGATAACGTCTTATGGTGTTTGACGCGACCGGAACCGCCACAGGTATTGCATGGGCTGGAAATGAATTTGCCGCTGCCATGACACTTGGGGCACGTCTGCTGGATCGAGAAGAACCCCTGTTGCATCCTCACCTGTCCGTGGCCATTGCAGGTAGGACAGGTGGTGGGTGAGGTGCCAGGTTTTGCCCCGCTGCCATGGCAGGTGCCGCAGGCATCCATGGTAGGAATGCGAATCTTCGTTTCGGTTCCGCGCGCCGCCTGTTCCAGTGAAATTTCCAGGTTATAGCGTAGGTCTGCCCCCCGGTAGACGTTGGCTTGGGCGCTACGGCCCCCGAAAAGATCACCGAATATATCGCCGAATGCGTCAGCAAACCCCTGGGCTCCGCCGCCCCCCATGCTGGCATCCACTCCGGCATGGCCATGCTGGTCGTACGCTGCCCGCTTCCGGGGGTCGGAAAGTATCTCGTAGGCCTCTTTTGCTTCCTTGAAGTGTTCCTCTGCTTTCGGGCTATCCGGATTACGATCCGGATGATATTTCATCGCCAGCCTGCGATATGCTTTTTTTATTTCATCCTCGCTGCTGTCGCGATTAATGCCCAGCACTTCGTAGTAGTCGCGTTTGCTCATATAGTCTTCTTGAAAATTTGGCAGCACGGAGAGTAGCGGACCAGCTTAAGCCAGCTTCCTCTCCGGGACGCCAAAACGCAGGATGCGGAAAGAAATGATGAACCTTTCCCGCACCGCTGCGCTTAGAATGTCTTGATGCTTTTTTGGCTGTGCTTTTTACTGCTTGCAGACTTACTTCTTGTTTTTTACTTCCTCGAACTCTGCATCGACAACTTCTCCTTCGACAGGTTTTTCGGTCCCGCCGCTCTGGCCGGAAGGTTCCTCACCGGGTCCGGCCTGTGGGCCCTGCCCCTGTGAATACATCTTTTCCGCCAATTTATGCGAAGCCTCGGCCAATGCCTGGGTTTTGGCTTCGATGGTTTCCTTGTCGCCGGACTTCAAAGCATCTTCCGCCTCTTTCAGTGCTGCCTCTATCTTGGATTTTTCCTCATCGGCCAGTTTATCCCCATGCTCCTTCATGGTTTTCTGCACAGAGTGGATCATCGCATCACACTGGTTGCGGGCTGTGACCAATTCCATCGCCTTATGGTCTTCCTCGGCATGGGCTTCGGCATCCTTGACCATGCGCTGCACTTCCTCTTCCGACAGGCCGGAACTCGCCTGAATCTTGATCTTGCTTTCCTTGCCTGTGGCCTTGTCCTTGGCTGACACATGCAGTATGCCGTTCGAGTCGATATCGAATGTCACCTCGATTTGCGGCATGCCGCGCGGAGCCGGCGGGATATCGGCCAGGTTGAATTGGCCCAGGCTCTTGTTGCCGGATGCCATCTCGCGCTCGCCTTGCAGCACGTGAATGGTTACGGCAGTCTGATTGTCATCCGCGGTGGAAAAAACCTGTTGCGCCTTTGTCGGGATAGTCGTGTTCTTCTGGATCAGCTTGGTCATCACGCCGCCCAGCGTTTCGATACCCAGCGACAACGGCGTCACATCCAGCAGCAGCACATCCTTCACCGCGCCCTGCAGCACGCCGCCCTGGATCGCTGCGCCCACGGCTACCGCCTCGTCAGGGTTCACATCCTTGCGAGGCTCTTTGGCGAAAATTTCCTTGACCTTTTCCTGTACCTTGGGCATGCGGGTCTGCCCCCCCACCAGGATAACGTCGTCGATATCGGAAACTTTTATACCCGCATCCTTGATGGCGATACGGCAGGGCTCCACTGTGCGCGTGATCAAATCTTCCACCAGGCTTTCCAGCTTGGCGCGCGTGATTCTTACCGCGAGATGCTTCGGGCCGCTGGCGTCCGCCGTGATGTATGGCAGATTGACCTCGGTTTGCTGGCTGGAAGAGAGTTCGATCTTGGCTTTTTCCGCGGAATCCTTTAACCGCTGCAAAGCAAGCATATCCTTCTTAAGATCGATACCGTTTTCCTTTTTGAACTCATCCACCAGATACTCGATGATGCGAGCGTCGAAATCCTCGCCGCCCAGGAAGGTGTCGCCATTGGTCGCCAGCACTTCAAACTGATGCTCGCCTTCGACTTCTGCAATTTCGATAATGGAAATATCGAATGTTCCGCCCCCCAGATCGTACACGGCAATCTTGCGATCTCCTTCCTTTTTATCCATTCCGAAAGCAAGCGCGGCTGCGGTCGGCTCGTTGATGATACGCTTGACTTCGAGTCCCGCGATGCGGCCTGCGTCTTTTGTGGCCTGCCGCTGGGAATCGTTGAAATAAGCCGGAACGGTAATGACGGCTTCGGTCACGGGTTCACCCAGATAATCCTCCGCCGTCTTTTTCATCTTCATGAGCACTTGTGCCGACACCTCGGGCGGCGCGACTTTCTTGCCGCGCACCTCAATCCATGCATCGTTGTTGTCGGCTTTGATGATGGTGTAAGGCACCATTTTGATGTCCTTTTGCACCATCTCCTCGTTAAAGCGCCGACCGATCAGGCGTTTCACCGCGAACAAGGTATTTTTCGGATTGGTAACCGCCTGACGTTTGGCAGACGCGCCCACTAGAATCTCGCCATCTTCCGTGTAGGCCACAATGGAAGGCGTGGTGCGCGCCCCCTCGGAGTTTTCTATCACCTTGGGTTTGCCGCTTTCCATGACGGCGACACATGAGTTAGTGGTTCCAAGGTCGATTCCGATAATTTTTCCCATAATTGATCCTTGTATTAATTAATTCTTGATGTCCGTTGAATAATTCGCTTGTTACCGCTGAAATGGGGATAAAGATCGTGATTTCAAGACTCTTTTCCCTTCGAAACCGAAACCAGCGCCGGCCGGATAACACGGTCATTCAGCACATACCCTTTCTGCATAACCTGCACTACGGTGTTGTGCGGAAGCTCGGACTCCACCATGCACATGGCCTGGTGCAAATGCGGATCGAATTTTTCACCCTGGGGACTGAGCTGCTTGATATTGAACTTGGCGAAAGTCGCAGTGAGCTGCTTGAGCGTCAATTCCATGCCGCTTTTAAAATTCTCGACTGTTGCATTCTCCACCGCCAATGCAGCTTCCAGGCTGTCCATGACCGAGAGCAATTCAGTGGAAAAATTTTCAATAGCGTATTTGTGCGCGTTGGTGACGTCCATCTGGGCGCGCTTTCTTATGTTCTCGCCCTCAGCCTTGGCGCGAAGCCATGCATCATAATGTTCCGCTGCATCGAGTTCGGCTTTTTTCAGTAACTGCTCCAGGCTGGGCATGGCTTCGCCCTCCTGCTCGGGCATCTTGGCCTTGTTTTCCCCGGTTTCCTGTACACCGCTTTCGCTTGTTACGGTCAGTTCGGGCTGGTCTGGTTGAGGTCGGTTTTCTTCTGTCATGGCTTTCTCCTGATTTTCTATCCCTAAACATATCGGGATGGTTTCTCGAATTTCAAGCCCAAAATTTTCAGGGCTCTATGATGTGTGCAGGGGACAGCTTGATAGAAAAGGAAAGGACGCAAGAATCAGTATTCCGTGCTGATTTTTCTCGCTAATGCAGCAGCATTCCCCAGGTATGTTTCGGGTCTCATTTCAAGCAATCGTTTTTTTTCTGCATCCGGAAGGGCGAGACTGTCAATAAACTGATGGAGCGCGGCCTGGGTGATGCCGCCTTTGCCGCGGGTCAGTTCTTTCAACCGCTCGTATGAATCCGGCATGCCGTGGCGACGCATCACCGTCTGAATGGGCTCGGCCAGCACTTCCCAGGCAGTTCTCAAATCCTCCTCGAGACGGCCTGGGTTGATTTCCAGTTTGTCCAGGCCCCTGCTGCAGGAATCATATGCCAGTAAAGTGTGCCCTAGTGCCACACCCATGTTACGCAGCGCAGTGGAGTCTGTAAGATCTCGCTGCCAGCGTGATATTGGCAGTTTCTCGCTCAAGTGCCGCAGGAGCGTGTTGGCAATCCCGAGATTGCCTTCGGAATTTTCAAAATCTATCGGATTGACCTTGTGCGGCATGGTTGAGGAACCGACTTCATCTTTCCGGGTTTTTTGCTTGAAGTAGGCTAGCGAAATGTATCCCCACATATCACGGTTGAAATCCAGCAGGATCGTGTTGATCCTGGCATAGGCGTCGAACAGCTCAGCTACGGTGTCGTGCGGTTCTATCTGGGTGGTATAAGGATTGAATTCCAGGCCGAGCTTTTCCACAAAATCCTGCGCGAATTTCTCCCATTCAAAGTCGGGATAGGCTGCCAGATGGGCGTTGTAATTACCCACGGCGCCATTGATTTTTCCGAGAATAGCCACCTGCGCTAGCTGCCGGCGTCCCCGTTGCAGACGATAAGCGAAGTTGGCGAACTCCTTGCCCACCGTCGTCGGCGTGGCAGCCTGCCCGTGAGTGCGCGCAAGCATGGGCACTTCGGCCAGCTCGCGCGCAAGCCGGACCAGCCTGCCAATGATGTTATCCAGCGCCGGCAACATGATGTCATCGCGGCTGTGCATCAGCATCAATCCATGGGAAAGATTGTTGATGTCCTCTGAAGTGCAGGCAAAATGAATGAATTGCTCGATTCTGCCAATCTCGGCATTTCCCGTTAACTGCTTGCGAAGCCAGTATTCCACGGCTTTCACGTCATGATTGGTGCGCGCCTCGATGAGTTTGACCGCTTCGCCATCCCTTTCGGAAAAATCCGTTATCAGAGCATCGAGCTGCGCAAGCGTATCTGCGGATAGCGGCAGTGCTTCAACAATCGCGGAGGCCCGGCTCAGTGCCTTGAGCCATTCGATCTCAAGCTGGACGCGGTAACGGATCAGCGCGAATTCGCTGAAATAGGCCCTCAGCGCATCGACTTTGCCGTGATAGCGGCCATCAAGAGGAGAGAGTGCGGTGAGAAAGGATGAATTCATAGCTTGGTTTCCGGCGAAATTTTAACACAGGTGGGCTTCGGTCCCGTTATGCCATGCAGTGCGGAAAGCCGATATAATGCGCGCTGACCACTCTCTTCAAGATTTGCCATGAAGCTTATTGGATCGCTTACCAGCCCCTACGTACGCAAGGCACGTATTGTCCTCGCCGAAAAGCACGTTGGTTATACCTTCGAACTGGATGTCCCGTGGAACGATGATAGCCAGGTACCCGACTACAATCCGCTCGGCAAGGTGCCAGTGCTGATCATGGATGACGGGACGAGTGTGTTCGATTCACGCGTGATCGTCGAGTATCTCGACAGTGTCAATCCCGTATCGCGCCTGATCCCGGACGGCAATCGGCGGCGCATCGCGGTAAAACGCTGGGAAGCGCTGGCGGACGGTATCTGTGACGCCGCCGCCGCAATTTTCCTGGAGCGCAAGCGCAGCAAGACGCAGCAAAGCGGACAGTGGATTTCCCGCCAGCAGAAAAAGGTTGAGGGAGGCCTCGAAGCGGCGGCAAGGGAGCTTGGTGACAGAAAATGGTGCGATGGAAATGCCTATTCACTGGCTGACATCGCGTTGGGTTGCGCGCTGGGCTATCTTGCCTTCCGGTTTCCGGAGATCAAGTGGCGGGAGAATTTTCCCAATCTTGCGGATCTTTCCGACCGTCTGGAAAAACGGTCTGCGTTCATGGAAACTGCCCCACAGGATTGACAGCGATATTGCCATGATGGCCCATACCCATGGAAAATGATATAGGGTCTGCTAACACTTGTTTTGCGCCACAGATTCCATAGCTATATAGGTATAGGTATAGGTATAGGTATAGGTATAGGTATAGGTATAGGTATAGGTAGTAGCCTGACGGGTGGAAACGGGAAGTCGCAATCCATCAGAATTCGATGGATTAGGCTGCTTCATTCATCCTACCCCTACCACCTCTGCTCCACCTATCCTGCCTCTGTGCAAACGAAAGGTGACAGGGAGATAACGCGCAGATTCCAGAAAGTCAGCATGTGTGTCCGTCCATTGGCCGTTTTAGCTGCTTTCCCTCTCAATCATCCTGCGTAGCGGCAATTACACCTCCCCCCAGGCACACCTTGCTTTCGTACACCACCACTGACTGCCCTGGCGCCACGGCCCACTGCGGTTGGGCGAACTCGATTTCGCATTTATTACGATCAAGGTAAGTGATCGAACAGGGAGCGTCCGATTGGCGATAACGGATTTTGGCCGCGTACACCCAGTTGCAGCGAGGCATCTTGCCGCTCACCCATGTCAGGTCGGTTGCGGTAAGCGCGGGCCTGAGCAGGTCGGGATGATCGTGGCCCTGTACTACCGTCAGGATGTTCCGCTTCACGTCCTTTTCCGAAACAAACCACGGCTCGCCGTCACCCCCCCTTGTTCCGCCTATGCCCAATCCCTGCCGTTGCCCAATGGTGTAATACATAAGACCGGCATGCCTGCCCATGACATCCCCGGAAGGCGTCCGGATTTCGCCTGGATCGTTCGGCAAATAGCGGTTGAGAAATTCCCGAAAAGGCCGTTCGCCGATAAAACAGATGCCGGTGCTGTCCTTCTTGGAGAAATTGGGCAGCCCGTGGTCTTTCGCGATGCTTCGCACATCGCGCTTATATAGATGCCCGATGGGAAACAGTGTCCTGGACAACTGCGCTTGGTTGAGCCGGTAGAGAAAATAACTCTGGTCCTTCGTTCCATCCTCACCCTTGAGCAACTGGAATACGCCATCCGTATTGCGCACCTGGGCATAATGGCCTGTCGCAATATAATCCGCACCCAGCCCCGCCGCATGATCCAGAAACGCCTTGAACTTTATCTCCGCGTTGCATAGCACGTCCGGATTGGGTGTCCGGCCTGCCTTGTATTCGGCAAGAAAATGGCTGAATACCCGCTCCTTATATTCGGCGGAGAAATTTACCGCTTCAAGGGGAATTCCAATAACATCCGCCACTGATGCTGCATCTATCAAATCCTGGCGGGATGAGCAGTATTCATCCGTGTCGTCATCTTCCCAGTTCTTCATGAAGAGGCCGATTACTTCATACCCCTGCTGTTTCAGCAACAAGGCAGCGACAGAGGAATCCACGCCGCCGGACATTCCGACAACTACCCGTGCTTTGCTCATTTCAAGCCAGATGAGTAAGGATGTCGAGCGGACACCCCTTCCCCGCCAGATGGTCTTCGATGCATTTCATGACGAGTGGGCTACGGTGGCAATAGGTCATGCTGCGGATTTCATTGATATCAAACCAGTCAGCGCGTACGATGCCTGCATCCAGGTCACGGCCGGGATCGTGGTCGCTCACTGAACCGGAAAAAGCAAAGCGTATGAATGTCGTATCTTCCGCCGGGGAATGCCAGTGGTAAATGCCGAGTACGGATTGGGGGACAAACATGTAGCCCGTCTCTTCCAGAGTTTCCCGTATCGCGCCATGGATGATTGACTCCCCCGGCTCCAGATGACCCGCCGGTTGATTAAACAACAAGCCGCTACTGGTTTGCTCTTCCACCAGAAGATATTGCCCGTCTTTCTCCACCACTGCTGCCACTGTCACATTGGGTTTCCAGATCATGATTTCGTTATTTCAAGCGTTTTAATTATCAAATAGCGGAACGGATACAACCGGATACGGGCGCGAAATGTCATCCTCCTATTATAAGGTAAGCCGTCCCGCTGCTGCCGTCTGTAACGCTTTCAGGATATATCGGGAAAACCGGCGGGCAAAAGCAAGCGCTTCTATCCGAAACGCGGTTAAAATATAGGAATTTTGCCGATCCGGTTCCGGCTTGTTCCGGATTATGGAACCAAGCCCAGCTCAACAAATGGAGATAGCATGTATCAGCACATCAGCATACCAGCGGAAGGCTCAAAAATCAGCGTAAATGCGGATTATTCCCTGAATGTGCCGGACAATCCGGTCATACCCTATATAGAAGGCGACGGAATCGGGGTGGACATTACGCCGGTAATGAGGAAGGTGGTGGATTCCGCTGTAGTAAAGGCTTATGAAGGCGAACGCCGGGTTTCCTGGATGGAAATCTATGCCGGAGAGAAATCGACGCGTATTTACGGCGAAAATGTCTGGCTACCCGAGGAAACCCTGCAAGCGGCGAAAGAGTATGTAGTTTCGATCAAGGGCCCGTTGACCACACCGGTGGGAGGCGGAATCCGCTCCATCAATGTCGCTTTGCGCCAGGAACTGGATTTGTATGTATGCCTTCGCCCTGTTCGCTATTTTCAGGGAGTACCTAGTCCCTTGAAAAACCCGGAAAAAACCGACATGGTCATTTTTCGCGAGAATTCGGAGGACATTTATGCCGGTATTGAATGGGAAGCCGGGTCGGAGGATGCGAAAAAAGTTATCGATTTTCTAATGAACGACATGGGTGTCACCAAGATACGCTTTCCCCAAACCGCAGGGATCGGCGTGAAGCCGGTATCCCGCGAAGGTACCGAGAGGCTGGTACGCAAGGCAATTCAATATGCGATAGATAACGGACGGCGCTCGGTAACACTGGTGCACAAAGGCAACATCATGAAATTTACCGAGGGTGCGTTCAAGAACTGGGGCTATCAGCTTGCAGCAAAAGAGTTTGGGGCAAGCCTGCTCGACGGCGGACCGTGGATGAAGCTGCCCGAGGATAAAGGCGGTATAGTGATCAAGGATGTGATCGCCGACGCTTTTCTTCAGCAGATTCTGCTGCGGCCGGAGGAATACGATGTCATCGCCACGTTGAATCTGAACGGCGATTATGTTTCCGATGCTTTGGCCGCGCAGGTGGGCGGCATCGGGATCGCTCCCGGCGCAAACATGAGTGACTCGATAGCCATTTTCGAGGCGACTCATGGAACCGCCCCCAAGTATGCCGGCAAGGATCAGGTTAATCCAGGCTCCATCATTCTGTCCGCGGAGATGATGCTGAGGCATATGGGCTGGGCGGAAGCCGCTGATCTCATCACGCGGTCAATGGAAAAAACCATTCAGGATAAAACCGTAACTTATGACTTCGCTCGCCTGATGGCTGGTGCGCAAAAAGTCTCCTGTTCGGCATTCGGGCAGGCACTGGTTGAAAACATGGCAGCCTGAGGGACGGAAGGGGACGAAAGTGCAAGAAAGCGTGATGCTGCTTGAGCTTATCCTCGAAAAGAAAAAGCCCCTTGCTGATTTACAGCAAGGGGCTTTGTATAATTCTGTGATGGATCACATGCTGCTCAGCGCGCTCGCACGCCCCGGCATGAAATCTTTAAGCAGACTGAATATTTGATGCTTGCTTGCCCTTCGGACCTTGGGTAACCTCAAACGTTACTTTTTGACCTTCTTTGAGGGTTTTGAACCCGGACATATTGATTGCGGAAAAGTGTGCGAATAAATCCTCGCTTCCATCATCGGGTGTAATGAAGCCAAAACCCTTTGAATCGTTGAACCATTTTACTGTACCAGTTGCCATTATTGCTTCCTATAAATAAAACCGGGCCGGAAACCCGAACACTGTTTGAGTTTCAAGACCGCAAAACGGCTGTAACCGGTGCTGCAGAGAACTTGAAGCCAAACGCCAAGAACTGTTTTACGCAAATCCATTGTTCAAGTCAAGTAGTCCGCCCCGTTATTTGGTAGAAATGCAGCAGAAAATTTTCTAAAAGGTACTTGAATATTTCAGCGCAATCATCAAATATAAAGATTGGAAGTGGTTATATTTCCGTTTTAATTGAAGGCAAGAATACAGAATCATGGCTGCAGGAAATCATGGTGAGGTTGTACTTGAGGCTAAAAAGAGTAAACTCAAGCCGCCGCCAATGTTCAAGGTTATTTTGCTGAATGATGACTTCACGCCGATGGATTTCGTGGTGACTGTATTACAGACTTTTTTTTCCATGAACCGAGAACAGGCGACACAAATCATGCTCAAAGTCCATATGGACGGAGCTGGAGTATGTGGAGTTTATCCCAATGATGTGGCTTCCACAAAAGTCGAGCAGGTGGTTGCATTTGCAAGGCAGCATCAGCATCCGCTACAGTGCGTGATGGAGGAGAACTGAAATGATTGCTCAAGAATTAGAGGTAAGTCTACATATGGCATTCGTGGAATCGCGTCAGAAGCGCCACGAGTTCATTACGGTCGAGCATCTGTTACTCGCCCTGCTCGATAATCCGACTGCCGCAGAGGTATTGCGCGCCTGCTCGGTTGATATGGACGATCTACGCCGGCTGCTGACTGAGCATGTCACCGAAAACACGCCGACCGTGGGAGGGAGTGGAGAGGTAGATACGCAGCCTACTCTTGGTTTTCAGCGCGTTATCCAGCGCGCGATTCTGCATGTACAGTCCTCGGGGAAAAAAGAGGTTACGGGCGCAAACGTACTGGTAGCGATATTTGGCGAAAAGGATTCCCACGCAGTTTATTTTCTTCATCAAAAGGGGGTAACCCGACTCGATGTCGTGAACTATATTTCTCACGGCATCAGCAAAGTTCCGCAGGGAACCAACGCCAAAACCGAAAGCGAAGGTGATACCGAGCAGGAAATGAATGCGGGGGGCGCGCTGGAAAGTTATGCGGTCAACCTCAACGCCCAGGCGCTGGCAGGCAAGATCGATCCGTTGATCGGACGGGAGCGCGAACTGGAGCGCCTGATACAGACGCTGTGCCGCCGGCGCAAGAATAATCCGTTATTGGTGGGGGAAGCAGGGGTAGGCAAAACGGCTATCGCTGAAGGTCTGGCGCGGCGAATTATCGAGAACGACGTTCCCGAGATCCTTGCCCATCATCAGGTCTATGCCCTCGATATGGGCGCATTGCTGGCAGGTACCAAATACCGGGGTGATTTTGAGCAACGCCTGAAGGCAGTGCTCAAACAGTTGCTCGAGAGCTCGAATGCCATACTGTTCATCGACGAAATTCACACCCTCATCGGAGCCGGTGCGGCTTCCGGAGGCACGCTGGACGCCTCCAATCTATTGAAACCAATACTGAATACCGGACAGCTGAAATGCATTGGTGCCACGACCTACAGCGAATATCGCGGAATCTTCGAAAAGGATCATGCGCTTTCGCGGCGCTTCCAGAAAATTGATGTGCTCGAACCGAGCGTGGATGAAACGGTTTCCATACTGCGTGGCTTGAAAGCGCGTTATGAGGCCCATCATGGTGTCAAATATACCGCCACCGCGCTTACGACCGCCGCGGAGTTGTCGGCACGCTTTATCAACGACCGGCACTTGCCTGACAAAGCGATCGATGTGATCGACGAAGCCGGCGCAGCACAGCGTGTTTTACCCAAATCGAAGCAGCGCAAGGTAATCAGCAGGCATGAGATAGAGGCCATCATTGCCAAGATTGCACGCATTCCGGCGCAGAATGTTTCCAGTGATGACCGCAATACCTTGAAGACGCTTGACCGTGACCTGAAAGCAGTTGTGTTCGGGCAGGACAAGGCCATCAACGCGCTGGCAGCCTCGATCAAGATGGCGAGAAGCGGTCTCGGCAATCCACAAAAGCCGGTTGGCTCTTTCCTTTTTTCCGGGCCGACCGGAGTTGGCAAAACCGAGGTTGCGCGGCAGCTGGCCTATGCCCTTGGCATTCACTTGCACCGTTTCGACATGTCGGAATATATGGAACGGCACGCCGTTTCGCGTCTGATCGGCGCGCCGCCGGGGTATGTCGGGTTTGATCAGGGTGGCTTGCTCACCGAGGCTATCATCAAGCAACCCTATTCCGTGCTGCTGCTGGACGAAATTGAAAAGGCGCATCCCGATATTTTCAATATCCTGCTGCAGGTGATGGATCACGGCACATTGACGGACAATAACGGCCGCAAGGCGGATTTCCGTAATGTCGTCATCATCATGACGACCAATGCCGGAGCGGAAGCCTTGAGCAAGGCTACCATGGGCTTCACCAAGGCCGCCCAGGCAGGTGACGAGATGGCTGATATCAAGCGGATGTTTACACCTGAGTTCCGCAATCGGCTGGATGCGATCATTTCCTTTGCGCCGCTAGACAGAGAAGTGATCCTGCGCGTAGTGGATAAATTCCTGATGCAGCTTGAAGCACAGTTGCAGGAGAAGAAAGTGGATGCGATATTCACCGATGCACTGAGAGAGTATCTTGCCATTAATGGTGCGGATCCCCTCATGGGCGCACGGCCGATGGCGCGTCTCATTCAAGACACCATACGCAGTGCCCTGGCGGATGAATTACTGTTCGGACGTCTGGCCAATGGCGGCAGAGTAACTGTGGATATCGATTCCGATAACAAGGTAAAGCTTCAGTTTGAGGAAGAGGCAGCGGCAGCGATATAAACTCGGTTCTCAGGTTGGAAAACAAAGAAGGCGCGAATTTCCGCGCCTTCTTTGTTTGTCTTTTTTACTCTTTTTACTTTGCCTCGGCTGTTATCCCGATTATTCCTCACGCTGATTTCACCGGATCATCAGGCATCCGGGCCTCCACCCTAACCTTTATGGACTCCCTACGAACTCCTTATACCTCATGAGTACCGGAAGCCGGCTATTTGCCGGGCTGGTATTTAAAAGACAGATTTACCCTCGCACGATAAGCAACCACCTTGCCGTCTTCAACCACCAGATCCAGCTTCACTATTTCAGCAACGCGTAAGTCTCTCAATGTCTTTGATGCTGTTTCCACGGCGTTCTTGGCGGCGTCTTCCCAGGAAGTCGTGCTGGTTCCGATTATCTCCGTTATTTTGTAAACGCTATCTCCTGCCATGACATTTCTCCTCGGACGGGTGAGCAACAAAAACTTGGCGCTGACAAGCCCAGCACCTCTAATGATGTGATTTCAGTTTAGGATAACTTTTGCGGATTGCAACCTGCCGAGAGTTTAAACTGCACACCCTCCCCGGCTCTCCTGGGAAGAATGCGGATTTCGGGAATGATGGAGGGGAAATGGCGACGCCTCTAATTCAGCCCCCAATTCTTCGACAAGGCTGCGTTCGTTCGACCTTGGGCAAGCCTGTCCTGAACTGTGGTCACACTTTCGATCCTTCTTCAAATTCAGAATCAGGGCGAACGGAGAAGAAAGACTCAATGTTGCGTAAAACCGGGGTAAGAAATCCTTGAAACGCCCGGGTCAAGAGGTGTTCCGCGAACTTCGGGGAATCCAGAACGCCCCTATCAGCCAGCTACCACCCGCTTGGTGATGTATCCGAGCGCTTCATCCACCTGATCGATGAGAATAAGGCACAATTCTCCCTCTTTCAGATTGTCAAACGCGGCATCAATGGCTCCGAACTCCCCGTAGATTTCCTTGACGTTCCGGGTGCGTTTCGCCTTTTCCAGCCCCTGCCGCAGCAGGCTCAGTACTTCCCCATTCGCACGTCCCCGCTGGCATTGATCCTGATAAAGCACCACTTCATCAAAAGCATCGCCCAATATTTCCGTCTGCCGCCGAATATCCTCATCGCGTCGATCGCCAGCACCGCTGATAACCACGGACCGACGTTTCGCCGGAATTTTGTCGATCGCATTTACAAGTGCGCGAATCGCATCGACATTATGGCCGTAGTCAGCAATAAGTGTAGCGCCCCGATGAGTGAAGAAATTGAAACGGCCAGGGGCAGTTTGCATGTCGCTGACAAAATTCGCGAGACCGCCGCGAATGATCTGCCAGTCAAGACCCAGCGCCCAACCTGCAGCTACGGCTGCCATGGCGTTTTCAATCTGGAATGCGATCGCGCCATTCTGTGTCACGGGAATGCCTGCGAACGGAAGGCGATATTCGAAATTGCCTTCCGCAGCGACGATTGCATCGCCGTCGACATAAACGACACGTTTACGTTGGGCGCGATGCTTCGCGATCACGGGATTATCCGGATCACGCGCAAAAAAAGTGACCTTGCCAGGGCAATGAGCAGCCATGCCTGCGACAAATGGATCGGCGGCGTTCAGCACTGCTACACCCGTACCGGGCTTCACATTCTGCACGATGATGCGTTTGACGGCGGTCAGGTCTTCCACGGTATTGATGTAGGAAAGACCGAGGTGATCACCGACCCCGATGTTGGTAACCACTGCGACATCGCAACGATCGAAAGCCAGTCCTTCACGCAGCAGACCCCCTCTGGCAGTTTCAAGCACTGCCGCGTCCACATCCGGATGAAGAAGCACTTTTCTTGCACTCTTGGGACCGCTGCAATCGCCGGTGTCGATACGCTGCCCCTCAATATAGACTCCGTCCGTGCTTGTCATGCCGACGCGCAGACCCTGGCAATCAAGAATATTGGCAATCAGTCTGACGGTAGTCGTTTTGCCGTTGGTGCCTGTTACCGCCACTACCGCGATGCGAGCGTCATCACCCTTCTTGAACATGTTCGCAATGATCGCCTCTCCCACCGCACGCCCTTTGCCGAAGGAAGGCTGCAAATGCATGCGCAAACCCGGCGCTGCATTGATTTCGATAATAGCGCCTTGTCCCTCCAAAGGTCTGGATACGCTTTGGCAGACAACATCTACTCCACAGATATCAAGGCCAATCATCTGCGCAGCTTCGACCATTCGCGCCGCAAATTCCGAATGAACTTCGTCGGTAACATCTGTCGCCGTTCCCCCGGTCGAAAGATTCGCATTATTCCTGAGAACTACTCGCGTGCCCGCGGGCGGTACGGACTCGGACGTCAAGCCCTGGGTTGCAAGGTGGGCAAGAGCGATTTCATCCAAATGGATTTTTGTAAGCGCGTTGGCATGGCCCTCACCGCGCCGCGGGTCACGGTTGATCTGCTCCACCAATTCTTCAACCGTATGAATCCCGTCCCCTGCAACCTGGGGTGGCTCACGTCGTGCTGCGGCGACCAGCTTGTTGCCGACTACCAGCATGCGATAGTCGTGACCGGGAATGTAGCGCTCAACCATTACTTTTCCAGTGACTTCAACTGCAACGGCGTACGCTGCTTCCACCTGTTCGCGGCTCACGAGGTTCACGCGGACTCCCCTTCCCTGATTGCCGTCCTGCGGCTTGACGACGACAGGGCTGCCGATTTCACAGGTCGCCACCCATGCATCCTCCGCACTTGTGACCGGCCTTCCGGGTGTGACAGGTACGCCGGCTGCATCCAGCAAGAAGCGGGTAAGCTCCTTGTCCTGCGCAACCGACTCGGCCACGAGGCTGGTGAGACAGGTTTCTGCAGCCTGAATACGCCGCTGTCTGCTACCCCAGCCGAATTGCACCATGCTGCCATCAGTCAGGCGGTGGAAGGGAATGCCGCGGGCAACCGCTGCCCGTACTACTGAACCGGTGCTCGGCCCCAGGCGTATGTCCTCGAAGAGCTCACGCAGACGCTGCAGGGCATCGGCCAGATTGAAAGGAGTATCTTCTATAGCCGCGCTGCACAGGGCTTGTGCAAGATCAAAGGCGAGCCTGCCAACCGCCTCTTCGCTGTATTCCACGACGACCCTGTAGACGCCGGCTTCAAGCGTCGGGGCGATCTTGCTGAAAGCCACCGGACAACCCGCCTGTATTTCCAGTCCGAGTGCAGCGCGCTCGAGCGCATGTGCAAGCATTTCCGCTTCAGGGCAAGATGCGGCTCGAAGCAAATCGATTTGCGGGAATCGTGCGTACAGACGATCCAGAAAACCCGGTATGCCACCCGGCAGGGATTCAGGAGTGTCGCAGGAAACGACTGCCTCTATGGCTGTCTGACGGCTCCACAAATTGGGCCCGCGCAAAGCGCGGAAACATGATACTTGCATCGACAGTTCTCCTAGCGTTTCTTATTCACGCGCCTTAGTGATATGTTTTTACACCTTGCTAAACGCATGGAAGCTTTCAATTCCCGCCCGTATGACGGTCGGGTCGATGCCGAGCGACCATGCCGCGGCTACTGCCGCAAGTATATTTTCCACTTCTAAAGCCGCCTGCCCGTTACATGTAACCGGAACATCGTTCAATTTACTCAATGGCAGTTCACTGGATCCGTTAACAAGGAAAATTTCTCCGTCTCGAACTGTTACCGCCCGTTTGCCTTGAACGCCGTTTATACCTGCGGTACCGTGTAAACAATGCTCTTTTATTACCGGAAGATCGGAATCCAGGCTGAAGTAAATGATTTCCCCATTACACAGCGCAGCCATTTCCACCAGCATCGGCTCCCTGGCGTTGAGCACTGCCGCCCCTGCGGGCACGACTACATCCACTTGGGTACGCAACACGTCGAAGACCTGTTTAGGGGTTTCGATATATTTTCCATAATGACGGGTCAACTCTACATTGGTAACGATGCCGACATGACAGCCATCGTAGGCCAATCCCTCGCGCAGCATGCTGTCACTGCCGTTTTCAAAAACTGCCGCCTCGATTGACCGGTTCATGAGGATGTTGCGCGCTGTCTTCCAGTTGGCCTGGTCGCCTTTTTTCACTTGTCTGCGGTCAAGATAGAAGCCGTCGCTGCATGCCAGACCCGTCTGCTTTCCGGATAGCGCGAGCAGTTGGGCAATGAGATGAGCCAGGTTGGTTGTACCATAACTGCCGGTAATACCTACAATCGGAATGCGGCCGTCCTCGTGGCTCGGAAAAAGGTGCTCGACGATCGCTTCACCGACCGGCCGCGGGGTACCGATAGCGGGCTTGATGTGCATCAGCAAACCGGGTCCGGCATTGACTTCGACAATGGCGCCACCCTGTTCTGCAAGCGGTCGCGCAATATCTGTGGCGACAAGATCGATGCCCGCAATATCCAGCCCGACAACACGCGCCGCCAGCGAGGCTGCTGCCGCCGTACTAGGGTGCACCTCATCGGTAACATCGAAAGCATGGTTACCGTTACGCTGAATGATGACTTCCTGTCCCGCAAGCGGTATTGAATCCGTGGTGAAACCTTGCCGCTGGAGTTCCATTATCGTTACCCCATCCACACTCACCGGATTCAGCGGATGCTCTTCACTTTCTCCCCGCCGGGGATCAGAGTTGATCTGCTGCTGGATCAGTTCGTTTATGGTGGAAATCCCATCGCCAGTAACCAAAACGGAATCCCCCCGGCTTGCGGCGACGAGACGGCCCCCGACCACCAGCAGGCGGTGTTCCGTACCGGGAATATAACCCTCGACCAGGACACCGCTGCCCTCTTCCAGAGCTACCCTATAGGCGGACTCGATTTCTTCACGCTTGCTCAGCTCGATAAAAACGCCGCGTCCATGATTTCCATCACACGGTTTGATCACCACCGGCAGACCGATTTCCTGTGCCGCTTCCCATGCATCCTCAGCGCTGTGAACGATGCGTCCTTCAGGGATGGCGACACCGCATGATTGCAGCAACGCCTTGGTCAGATCCTTGTCGCGCGAGATGCTTTCTGCAATCGCGGGGGTGCGGTCCGTTTCGGCTGTCCAGATGCGCTGGCTTCGGATGCCATAACCCAACTGTACCAGATTGCCCCTGGCAAGAAGGCGAATCGCCGGAATGTTGCGGCTGGCGGCAGCTTCAACAATGCAGGCAGTGGATGGCCCGAGCCACAGCGAATCGACCATGCTGCGCAAACGCGCGACAGTGCCTCTCACATCGTAAGGTTCATCCCCCGGTGAATAATCCATTGCCGCAAGCAGCAATTCCCTTGCCGCTGCGAGAGCATTGCGCGCGACATCCTCATGCCAGGCGCTCACGGCCACCTTGTAGACACCGCGCAGGGATGTTTCGCGGGCCCGGCCGAAGCCGCCGGGCATTCCTGCCAGATTTTGCAGTTCAAGCGTAACGTGCTCGAGAATATGACCGGTCCAGGTACCTTCCTTTAAACGGCGCAGAAATCCGCCCCGCTCTCCATAGCTGCAGCGGTGCTCGATGAGCGAAGGAAGCCAGGAAGACAGGCATTCATAGAAACCGGGAATTGTGTCGGAGGGAAAGTCTTCGAGTTCCCCGATATCGACAATGGCTTCAAGTACGGGACGAACACTCCAGATATTGGGTCCGTTGAGGTGGCGTATTTCAATAAACTTGATATCTCGATTTACCGCTATGTAGTCAGGTTTGGTATCTGCGTAAGCCAGCATAAAGTGAGATTCTCACAAGAAATAAGTTAAGGTTGAACTAACGCGGCTGACTACAATAGGTTTACAACCAGATAAATTAATATGAAAAGCAAATGATTTTTCTCACGAGAGTCTCACTTTCAATACACAGTCCCCATCCGTAAGAAATCAAGCATGGATTATGCCAGCTAAAATAGTCTTTGCAAAACAGTTGTTTGGAGCAGGAAAGGAGATAATTCTGTCGCCATTTGCCGACAATCGGTTTCCCGGTGAAATTATGCCGTTGATATCACGCGATGTTATATGTCTCCTGCCAGCGACAGGCTTTGCAGAGGAGTGCTGGAAGCAGGGAACTGCGAAACGATGCTCCCACTGCCAGCGCAGAAGCAGTACCCTTGTCGTTGTACTTTGAATCAGAGGAAGCGGTCGAGAAGCTTTCGGCTGTGATGATCGAGCGCCGTACGGTCGCGTATCAGGAAGTTGATGTTCTGGCTGTCGGTGATCAGCAAAGCGATTGGAGTCAGGCGGCGAATGTATTCTTCGCCCTTGAGAACGAACGACGTACTGCCGCGGTCGGTTTCAACCCGCCAAGTGCTGGGGGTAGCAAAACTTGAAACTGCCTCGATGCGTTTGATTTCCGGCATGAACTCCCGGTTGGCAAGATCCGTTTCAACATGCTTGCGCGTTTCATCGGGAAGGTCGCTCAACGCATCGATCCACGCCAGCTCATGGCCATCCGCATCGACCAGCGAGATACCGCGGCTGGGAGCGGTAATGGGAAAAGCCCGCACCGGAACCACGCCCTCTCGCACTTCCCCGTTCGCCCCGGTAAATACCAGTCGTCCAAAGGCATTACGGTGCAGGGAGTAGTATAAGGGCGTTTTTTCCGTCATTCCCGGCCCCCTTCGGCCCTTGGCTCCGGGCTCAGCCTACGTAGATCGTCCTCTGTGTCCACATTACGCACTTGCGCCTGGTAAAGCCGGTGATAATGCCCTTCACGCGCCATGAGTTCATCATGATTGCCTATTTCGATAACGCTCCCGCGGTCAAGCACGATAAGCCGGCTGGCATCGCGCAAGGTGGAGAGCCGATGGGCAATCGCGATGGTAGTCCGGCCTCGCACCAGGTTTTCGAGCGCTTTCTGGATCTCTTTCTCCGTGGTCGTATCCACGGAGGATGTTGCCTCATCCAGGATCAGAATACGCGGATCGATTAGCAGCGCCCTTGCAATCGATATGCGCTGCCGCTCTCCGCCCGAGAGCGCCTGGCCCCGTTCGCCGACCAGAGAATCATAGCCGTGCGGCAGGCGGAGAATAAACTCATGCGCATGCGCGGCTCGCGCGGCCGCGACAATTTCCTCCTGCGTCGCGTTCGGTTTGCCGTAGGCAATATTCTCGGCAATGGTGCCGAAAAACAAAAAGGGTTCCTGAAGAACAAGCCCGATATGCTTGCGGTATTCTGCGACCGGAAGCGCGCGTATATCCACGCCATCCAGCAGGATTGCGCCTTCCGTCACGTCGTAGAAACGGCAGATCAGATTGACGAGCGTGCTCTTGCCTGAGCCGCTATGCCCTACCAGACCCACCATTTCACCTGGCTCGATGGTTATATTGATGCCGTGCGTGACTGTGCGGGTACCGTAGCGGAACTCGACATTTCGTAGCTCGATGCGCCCGTCTACAACGGGCAGGTGCACGGGGTGGGCAGGTTCTGGAACGCTGGAAACGTGATCGAGAATTTCGAAGATCCGCTTGGTGCCGGCAGCGGCCTTTTGCGTAAACGAGACGATGCGGCTCATCGAATCCAATCGTACATAGAAACGGCTGATGTAGGTGAGAAAAGCCGTCAGCACCCCTACCGTGATCTCATCTTTTGATACCTGCCAGATACCGAAAACCCACACCACCAGCAAACCGACCTCGGTCAGCAGCACGACCGTTGGCGTGAACATCGACCAGACTTTATTGACCCGGTCATTGACTTCCCGATTGCGTTCATTGGCGCCACGAAAGCGGGTTGCTTCACGCTTCTCCTGCGCAAACGCCTTTACCACCCTCACCCCGGGAATGGTATCGGCAAGCACGCTGGTCAACTCAGCCCAAACGCGATCGACCTTTTCGAACCCGGTCCGCAACTTATCGCGAACGAGATGGATCAACCACGCAATAATCGGTAATGGCGTCAGGGTCACCAGCGCAAGCCACGGTTCGATCGAAACCAGGATAATGGTCGTCATGCCGATCATCAGCACGTCGGTCGCGAAATCGAGCAGATGAAGCGACAGGAAAATGTTGAGGCGATCTGTTTCCGATCCGATGCGCGCCATGAGATCCCCGGTGCGCTTGCCGCCAAAATAGGCGTGCGAGAGTTTGAGCAGATGCTCAAAAGTGGCTGTGCGCAAATCAGCGCCAATACGCTCGGAAACCAGTGCGAGCACGTAAGTGCGCGCCCATCCCAATCCCCAGGCCACAATCGCGGCCCCGAGCAGTCCGGTCAGATAAAACTCAACCAGTTCAACGTCAATCGGCTTACCGTTCTGGTAGGGAATCAGTACGTTGTCCATCAGGGGCATGGTCAGGTACGGAGGTATCATCGCCGCTCCCGTGCTGCCAAGCGTCAGGAGAAAACCGGCAAAAAGCCTCCACTTGTAGGGTCTGGCGAAACGCCACAAACGTAACAGGGTCCAGGTAGACGGAGGTGCGTGCACTTGCTTGCGGCACGCTTCGCACTCCTCCTGCCCCGGAGCCAGTGGGACATCCAGTACCCTGTGACACTTGGGACAGAGAATCTGTACAGGTAAAGGGCGAAACTCCCCTGTCAAGTGATAATGAAGTTGTTCCCGGAAATTATCGATGAGCCGCGTGGCCGCAGCCTCCCTCCCCAACGTGTAGCGCCAGCGTGCGAGCAGCGCGTTCTCATCGAAGAGTTCAAGGCTGCCGACGCCTGCGTGATCACTGCGCACAAGCGTCAGTCCGGGCCGGTAACTCCACTCCTGTAAGGTTGGCCCCGCCTCCGTCCCCCCCTCCGCCTTGACGAGCAGACGTTTATTGGTGACGACTACTAGTCCAGGATCAAAATGCAGTCGGCCATTGAGGTCAGTTTCGAGCCATGCCGCCACCTTTTCTTCCTTGGAAAGTCGGGATTCAACAGCCGCAATCCAGGCAGCCGGCAGAGCAGGCGTCACTGCGGCTGACAGCATGTCATTGGGAGAAATCGGCGAAAGCCCGGATTCCGGCATTACTCTATATAGGGGAAATCAATATCAGATATTCAAAAATAGCGAATAGAGCAGTTCTGTCTCTTCGTCCGCCCCAGTTCGCGGCAGGCATCTTCGCCCCGCTTTGAGGCGTCATCGTTCAAGAGCAATTCGCAGAGCGAGATTCACATGCACACGAGCACGATGACCTATCTCCACCCGAAACCGAGTATGGTCGGCTAGAGTATCAGATAATGCTCATTATGCCCTTATCGGGGATACTGTGTCTCCGCATTTGCTTCCCCCGAATATTCACACCCGCCGCGCTCCGAGCACGGCGCCCACGGTAACCGCGCCCAATCCCGCCAAAGTGAGCAGAGGCAGAGGTTCCCCCAGAACAGGCACAGCCGCCAATGCGGATATGACGGGCACGAACGCCATCAGCAGGGCGACCGTCTGTGACCCGAGGCGACGCACCGCGAACGTATAGAGCAGCATCGCGATAAAGACGACCAGCACGCCCTGATACGCTGCCTGGAGGATGATTTCGTGGACAGGTGCCTGTGCGAGATTGCTGGGCAGAAATAACAGCCAAACGGGCAGGTAAACTGCGGCGCTGCCCAGCGTGGTCGTTACAGTGGCAGCAAGGGGCGGCATCGGATAGCGTGCAAGCAGCAGCGTGAATATCGCCCATAATGAGGAGCCGCAAAGAAATAGCACATCACCGAGAATCTGCGTGGGAGATACATGTGTTCCGAGTGAGAGCGAGTCAGCGGCGGTCAGCAGGATACCGGCAAAAACAATAAGCAGCGCCACTTGGCGCGTCCCTGTAAATCTTTCGCCGAACCACAGCCACGCAATGATCGCAGTCAGAAAAGGCAGTGTGCCGGGCAACAGCACGGAAGCATGAGCTGCCGGCGCCCAGCGAAAGGCAGCGTATACCACCGTGGCGTAACCGATGCCGCCGAACAGCGAGAACAGGGATATCACCTTGAGCGGGGGCAACAGGATGCGCGGCAAAAAAAAGACGGCGATCGAAGCGCCTACTCCGAATCGCAGCAGGGCAATGTCCCAGCTTGTCAACGTCCCCATTCCTCCGTATCGGCTGACAAGAATGAAACCGGTCCAGATGCATATGGAAAAGAAGACCGCTATCCAGCCGCTCCAGGATTTGAGTGCTTCGCTCATACTCCGTCCAACTGCGGTTTCTAGGTTGAAACAGCGCTCGTTATTGTCTGGTTGTTCTTTGTTGCGGCTGTTTCATGAGTACGAGCGGAGCTTTCCTTCCTGGGAAAACAGGACTGACGGAAGCTCCATACGCTCAGGTGCTCCCCTGCTTCGCTTTGTGCACAACTTTTCTGATGCTTTCAAGTGCTGCTTCAATGATGCTGCGGGGCGTGCCGATGTTCATGCGCATGAAACCGCTGCCTTCTTCGCCAAACAAAGTGCCCGGACTCATGCCGATACCCGCTTCATGCACAAAAAAATGCCTGAGCTGGATATCCGTCATCCCCAATGCGTTCATCAGTTCGTGGCAATCAAACCAGAGCAGATACGTGCCTTCGGGCTCGATGAGGTGGATTTCCGGGAGATGGGTCGCCAGATACTCTGAGACAAAATCACGGGTTTTCTGTAGATAAACCAGCAATTCATCCAGCCAGACTTCACCTTCCCGATAGGCTGCCTCGAAAGCAGCAATGCTGAAAGGATTGGATGCGCTGACATGCAGGATATCGAACGTCCGTGCAAGCTCTTCCCGATGCCTGGGATCCGGCACGACGAGTGCGGAAAGATTCAATCCGGGAATGTTGAATGTCTTGCTGGGGGCGACAGCTGTTATGACATTCGCCTTGCTTCCGACCCATGCTTTCGCCAGCCGGGAGAGTATATGATGCCTGGCTTCGGGATAAACTAGATCAGCGTGGATTTCGTCGGAAAATACCACGAGATTGTGTTTATCCGCTATCCGCAGGATGCGTTCGAGCTCTCCCCTGCTCCATACCCTGCCGACGGGATTATGTGGCGAGCATAACAGCAGGAGACGCGCGCCTTGCGCGCATTGCTCGAGATGATCGTAATCGATCTCATAATGGCCATTCCGCAACCGCAGCGGATTCTGTACGAGTTGCCTGCCGGTACTGGTGACAGCAGAAAAAAAGGGGAAATATACCGGCGGCTGCACGATAACCGATTCTCCGGGCTGCGCAAAGGTCATGATGGCGGCATGCAACGACGGAACTACGCCGGGACACATCATGATCCAGTCCCGCTCGATCTCCCAGCCATGACGACGCCTCAGCCAATCCATCAGCGACTCATACAAACTGTCGGGAAAGACAGTGTACCCATACACCGGATGGGCAGCGCGTCGAGAAAGCGCCTCGGTGACCGCGGCTGGAGCGGCAAAATCCATATCCGCAACCCATAGGGGAACCACTTCCGCTGCGCCGAACATGCTTTGGCGCCTGTCGTATTTCAGACTGGCTGTCCCGGTCCGGTCGATTTCCTTATCAAAATCCTGGTTCCCGATGGAAGCGCTTCTGTTCAAGCAATTTTCTCCCAGATTGTTACTTCCGAGAGCGTGTGCTGGAATTTACGGCGTGTTTCGCGAATGACAAATGGAACTTCCGTAGGCCCCTGAATCAGCTTAAAATGGGCCCCCAGAATTTCTTTCAGGCCATCGAGCGTTCCGAAACTTTCACCATCCCGCTTGAATCCGCCGATCCAGGCTTCCCGCTTGGTATGTTCCTCCAGCCAGGTATAGGGAGAAGCAATCAGCAAAATACCGCCGGAATTGAGGCGGGTGTGTATGGATGTAAGCAGTTTGGCCGGATCATAAAGACGGTCTATGAGATTCGCCGCGAGGATCAGGTCGTAACCCGTATATATAGGTTTGAGATTACAAGCGTCACCTTGATAAAACGCCACCTTATGCCGGACCGTATCCAGGTCCAGTCCAGCCAGCGTCCGCTCCCGGTAAAAGACCAGATCGCCTTCATCGGCCAGGGTATAGCGTAACACCCCTTGCGATGCCAGCTGAACTCCTTGTCCGATGAAGCGGGCGGAGAAATCCACTCCTGTCACCTCATCGAAATGCCGCGCCAGTTCAAAAGCAGCCCGCCCCGAGGCACAGCCCAGGTCGAGCGCCTTGTGCGCAGGCTTATCTCCCATGGCGGCAATAGCGAGTTCGGCCAGCGCTTTCGGAAAATTTGGCACGCCGAAATAGGTGTCTCCATAATGGAATTCCGCATATTCGGAGAGCAGCTTGTCGGTTTCATAGTGCGAGCCATGCTGTATCGCCGGGGCAGTGCCGACCACGTAGCGAAAACCCGCGTGCTGAAAGAAATGGCGGCGAAACGCGTAACGTGAGTTCTTCAACGATTCATTGCCGCAGGAAATCCAGGAGCCTCCCTTGATGAGATTGTGCCTGCCGTCGAAAGTCGGTGTTGTGAAATCATCATAGTGGGGATGAACATCAAAGCCATCGAAAGGATAAATAGGCGTTTCAGTCCACTGCCACACATTCCCCACTACATCATAAAAATCGCCCTGGACAAATTCGTTGACAGGGTGGCTGGACGCACCATGGTCGAGATGAATATTGGCCCCGGCTGGTGTAGCAGCCGGAACCTCGGATAATCCCGCTACCTCATAGAGCCGGTACCATTCATCTTCGGTCGGGAGGCGGTAGGGCTGGCCACTTACAGCCGCTTTCCAGTTACAGAAGGCCTTGGCTTCGTGATAATTCACCTCCACAGGCCAATCCCAAGGCATGGGAATTTCCTTGGTCATTAGGCGCAACTCCCACTCCCCGCCTCGCCGGATCCAGAAGGTGGGATGCTTCGCGTCGGCATGCTTCAGCCATGCGCGTCCTTCCTCTTCCCAGTAACTTTCACTTTCGGTTCCATACCCATTGGCTTCGACAAACTCCAGGAATTCCTGGTTACTCACCAGGTACTTGCCGGCCTCGAACGCTGCGACGTTTGCGATGTGCGTACCGTATTCGTTATCCCATCCATAGAAAGGATCATCTTTTTTCTTGCCAAGCTGCACGGTACCTTCCGGTACTTTCACCAACTGATTGTCGGGCGCCGCTCCAGATTTACGGTAGGGCTCCCACGCAGGATGGGGAGCAACGTGTTCCAGCGCATGCTGCCGGATAAGGACGGACGAAGTTTCGAGATGAATGCGTTCGTGTTCGATACCCATCATGATCGTCCACCAGGGGCTGTCCCATTCAATGGGCAGGGTCAGAGGCGTTTCACGGATGAGTCGATCGACAGTTTCCCGCATCCTTCTGCGATAGGCTCGCACCTCTTCGACAGAAGGCCAATCGTAATGCGTCGTATCCAGATCGTCCCAACTCATTTCATCGACACCCACTGCGAACATCGATTCCATTTTTGGGTTGATACGTTCAGTGATCAGACCCGCGAGCAGCAGTTTATTGGTAAAGAAGGTTGCGGTATGGCCGAGATAGAATATGAGCGGGTGACGCAAAGAAATGGGCTTTTTGAAGTAGGCCGCATCTCCCCGCAACGTTTCGAAGAGCTGCTCATAACGGTCCAGCGTGGAATGAAAGTATTCGCGTATTTCCTCACGCTTTGCCGCAGCATTACCTCCGACAAGAACAGGAGTTCGGGAAAAGAGTTGTTTGGGCATTACACGCAACTTGGGGTTTTCGGAAGCAGATTGAACAGCTGTGGTTGTTTTCTTTGCATTCAAATTCATGTTCACCCTCGGTTATGGATAGCCTCTCAATATAAAATAAACGAAGTGTACACCCGGATACCTTGCCTCACTATTGCCAAGAACATGGATCAGAGAACTCTGCACTGAAAAACATGACAGCACAGTGAAAAGGAGTTTCACCCGAATTGCTGACGCTCTCCCGCCTGATGCTTCATACCGCGGTGCTGTGTAAAAAGACCTGAGGTTACTTCAACCCTTCGCAACTTCGGGCACTTGATTATTCTGGTTTATTCTGGTGCCTTCGATTGTCCTGGCAAGCCCGAGTTCCACATTTGTTTCAGGGAGGGATTATTGGACCAGCAGAGCATCGGGACGTAATTTTAGCTGAACACGTCCGGACTTCCCAAACGACAAGTGAAGGAAGGGAAAAATAGTAGCAGCCATGAACTGCAGCTGCCCGGCCTGCAGGAATAGTGTGCGTCCTACACATTTCCATCCCAGATGGCTGTGCGCCCGGCGCGAGGCAATATTCGTCCGGGTGACACGGCTGAACGTATATTTTATCCCTCGCTCGTTGAGATATCGATTGGCTCCGCTCCACATGCCGATAAATCCTCGACCCATGCGATATTCGGGAAAAAGGTAGAAATCGAAATCGAAGACCGCTTCGCCTGCGGGTGACACCAGGAAGATGCAGCGAACTTCGTCTTCTATATAGGTATGGGGACAAAACCACATATACCCGATAAATTTCCCCTTTTGAAAAGCACCAAGACAAACCGCATTCTGCTCGAAACGGGCCTCCTTTATGTCCAGTCGCGTCGGCATAAGCTCCACTTCCGGATCACCTCGCTTGATCTCGCGAATTTCAAGGTTCCTGCTTAACCGCTCTGGAATAAGCGGCTCTTTGTGAATCGGCTGGACCATAATGTCGTAGAAATACAGTCGCAGACTGGGAGAAATGCTGGCAAGAAAACGATCTGACAGATACAGCAGACCAGCAAAAAATCCGAATTCCTTGAAAAGTGCAGCAAGTTTTTGAAACATTTCGTAATTGTCAGCGAGATAATTTGGCGGATTTTTATATCGGCGAATCATTGTCGGCCTAGTCTTTTACGAGCTCAAGTGGATGGCGACAGGATAAATTTATCTTAAATAATGCCGGGAGAACACAGGAAAATGAAGAAAGAATACTGGCTGGAACGCTGGAGGCAGGAAGAAATCGGTTTTCACCAGAACGAGATCAATCCATATTTAAGCCGATATTGGTCGGAATTACAGGTTGTGTCTGGAAAGTCTGGAAAACAGGTATTCGTTCCCCTCTGCGGTAAAAGTTGTGACATGATATGGCTTCGCGAGCAGAATCTTTCCGTGCTGGGCGTGGAATTAAGCCCTCTGGCAGTAGAGGCATTCTTCAAGGAAAACGAATATTCCCCTCGCCACACGACCGGCGAGAAATTCGATCAGTGGGATGCTGGCGGCATCCGCCTTCTGTGCGGAGATTTTTTCGACCTAAAAAAAGACCATCTGGCACAGGTGGACGCGGTGTACGACCGCGCCTCTCTCGTCGCCTTGCCCCCGGAAACTCGCGGTGCATACACAGACCATTTGCTGTGTATCTTGCCGCCCGCGATCCGGATACTGCTCATTACTTTTGATTATCCCCAATCTGAAATGTCCGGTCCGCCTTTTGCGGTTTCCACAGCCGAGGTAGAGGCGCTTTACGGAAAACGCACGGACATTCGTCTGCTCGCAAAATTCAACGTGCTGGCGGAGAATCCCCGCTTTCAACAACGAGGCATAAGCCGGCTTCAGGAAAGCATCTTCCTCCTCACGACACGGACGGCATAACACCCGAAGGCCCCCCCGACAGCTTGCCCAGTCGTGAGAAAGATTCAAAGGCGCCCTATTAATAACGTCGTATTTTTAATCCAGATTAAACTATGCTTGTAGTGGCTCTATTAAGAAATTCCAATTCTAGGCGAAGATGGCAAATAAACAATCCATGGGCCGTGTTTTCATGAAAGGAAAAAAAGATGAGACCATACTTGTTATTCGTCTGTATCTTCTTGAGCGCGTGCGTCGGACTGCCGGCAGCAGTGCGAGACGTACCGGTGGCAAAAGTCGGTTATGGCGAAGTGAGCCAGAACCCGGACAGCTATAAGGATACGTCCGTCCGTTGGGGAGGCGTGGTGATTGATGTTGAAAATGAAGAAAACTTCACCCTGGTGCAGGTGCTGTCCTATCCCCTCAATTATTCCGGACGGCCGCAACTGAACAAGCAGAGCGAGGGACGTTTCGTGATCAAGAGTTCCGAATTTCTGGATCCCGCCGTTTATGCAAAGGATAGAGAAATCACAGTTGCGGGAACAATCGAAGGTGATATCGAGCGTACAATAGGAAAAAAACACGTACGTCTGCCTCTGCTTTCTTCCAAAGGTATTTATTTATGGCCGGTGTACCAATATCAGCCTTACACTTATGGTGGGCCCGGCTACGGCTTCAGTCCATACTTCGGATATGGGTATTATTATGGCGGGCCCTATTGGGGAGGATTCTACCGCCCCTACTACTGGTGGTATTAGAAACCGTTTGATAAGTCCTCCTTGAGCATTCTCGGTAAAGCCGGGATAATCATCACCGGAATGCGGCATGCGCCGCCTGCATGGCGCGGTTTGCATGCCATTGGGACCGTTGTGATCTGTTCCGCCTTTTTTGAGAAAGCGATTTGAGTATCGGTCAAAACGTCGTTTTTCTTTATCTTCTCCCGGCAAATCTCCAAGGACGCAGATGCCATGGTCCGGAATACGGCATCGTGCGCCTCCTGTCCTGAGCGGACACTTCAATAAAATTTCATGCGCAAACTTCTGATTGTCTCGGCTGGATTGCTATTGAGTTTTTCCCTGATCCTGGTCGTCGTAATCTCGTTCGCTATTGAAGATCGCCCACGCGTCAACCGTCAGGTCGTCCTGACACCGGATCATATAGAACGCGCAAAGCGCATTGTAGATAAGCATCGTTACTGGGTACGTCCGGGAATGTTCGCTGCTGCAAGAATAATGCCGGCGGATGCGGATCTGGCCATAAATTATCTGGCGCGCAGGCTCCTGAAAGGCAGCGCTCACCTCATCCTTGCCCATCGAAGCGCAGTGATCCGCCTCAGCATCCCCCTTTCCGAAACTCCACTCAGGCACTACTCGGACAGGTATCTCAACGTTCAAGCATCCTTAGTCGAGACCGATCGCCTGCCACACCTCAGATCGATCCAGATCGGCAAACTTTCGTTGCCCGACGCGCTTGCGGACATGCTCATGCCCCGGATACTGGAGTGGTTAAGAGAGAGCCCCGAATATAAGGCCAGTTTGGACTCACTCCGGATGGTAAAGGTTTCCCCGGATGAATTGACCATTGTTTATCGTTGGCGCGGCGGCCTCTCCCACGGAATGAAGGCCTCGATCATCGGCGAAGAGGAGCGCGAACGTTTGCTTCGTTATCAACGTCTGCTGGTGGAAAGCAGCAGAACTGGCGAAAAAGAATTACCGCTGTCGGATGTTCTTTTACCGCTCATGCGCGCAGCAGCTGAGCAATCGACGGAGGCTGACCCGCGTGCTGAGAACCGCGCCCTTATTCTGGTGGCCACGGCACATGTGCTGGGCATCTCCCTGAAACGGATTCTTCCAGGAAAAACAACCTGGCCCCGAGCCCAGCCCCAGGTTGTAACACTGGATGGCCGTGATGATTTTGCCAAGCACTTCATGGTTTCCGCCGCCATCGCTGCCTATGCCGACACCGCACTCGCGGATGCAATCGGGTTATACAAGGAATTCGAGGACTCCCGCCATGGCAGCGGCTTCTCCTTTAACGATCTTGCTGCAGATCACGCAGGCACAAAATTTGGAGAAAAAGCGGTAGCAAGCGAGACATCAGCCCAACAACTTCAATATCGCGTCCTCTCCGGCATTGGGGACACGGATTTGATGCCCTTCTGGTCCGATCTGCCGGAATTCATGCCCGAGGCCGAGTTCAAAAGACGTTTCGGAGGAACCGGAAAGCCAGCCTATGAAGAAATGATGCGGACTATCGAGCAACGGGTAGCGGATCTGGGCGTGTTGCAATAAGAGTTTTCTCGACTCACCGAGCGGTCCATCGGGAGCATCGATACTCTTCAGCAATACTCTTAACGGGCGGCCCCACTTTTCACTTCCAACAAAGGCAGCGATCGAACTTGGCTCAGGCTGCGAGCGCCTTCTGACAGGTTTCCCCGGTTATGGAAGATGGTATATGAAAAACTGACATGCTCCGGCCGGCAATATGCAGTTTTTTGCCGCCCGGAGTGCTCAGGAAAAAATGCTTATAGTCTATTGAGGAACGATGAAATCGTCGGCCAGGTCCACGCATCGATCTCGCGGTCTCCAACGGGTTCAGGCAGTTTGGAGGGGAGTTTGTCAGAATCTCCGTGAATAAGCAGTACAGGCATTCTCGCATCGTAGGCGCAGCGCAGTTCCCATTGCTGGCCGTCGGCTCTGACATAGTTTTTGGTAATCAGGCCAATCACGCCATCACATCCCCTCACCGTCTCCCGGCACTCGTCTTTCCAGGAAGGCTCCCAGGACTGCTTGACGGGCATCTCCACAAAGGAAAATGTTGTTTGCTCCTTGTTCAATTGCTCCAGAAGCTGATCGTGAGCGTTCCTGTCCCTGAGTGCAAAACTGATAAAGATCTTGTTTGTTTTTTCAGCCATCAATTACCCCCTCATTTATTATTAGCGCAGAATCCCAAGTCCCAACCATCCTCTCCGCCAGCAGTCGCAGGCCTCTCCCTTGATCGTTCAAATATCTCACGCTCCTAAGTCGCGCCTTGCGGTTACCTGTATCTCGATGCGCATACGCGGATCCGACAGGCCCGCAGCCAGCATCATTGCCGCTGGCCTTACATCCCCGAGATATTTCCGGAATATGGGCCAGCACTTGGGGAAGTCGGCAGCATCAGGCAATATATAGGTGACTCGCACAATATCTCTCATGCTTGCCCCGGCCTCATCCAGAGCGGCACCGATATTTCTGAAACATTGCTCAGCCTGCTCAAGAAGATCATCCGAAATCGTCATTTTGCTGTAGTCAAAACCTGTCGTGCCTGAGACGAAGACCCAGTCACCCTCAACCACAGCCCTGGAGTAACCGATCTCCTGTTCGAAGGTGGATCCTGAACTGATCAATCTGCGTGTCATTTGAGCTTCCTGTTTTTTTGGCCAGCAGGCGGACGAACCCCCACCGCTTTTCCGGATGTAGCCGATCGTGTTCCTCAGTGAGAGAAACACTGATTCTTGTCGGATACGACCGTGCATGCATATTTCATTTGCTGCACGTGTCCGGCACGATTGAATATGTATTCAGCTCGCAGCGCTTTAAATTGAGCATCCGTAAACGAAATCGAGTCAGCTACGTAACGTTCTTCATTCCAGAATCTGACCCTGCAGAAATCGGGTTCCGATCGGCATATCTTGCTGAGCGCAGCGCCATAAACCGCCTTATCCATATCCCGCTTGCCATCGATCAGGACCATATGGATATAGTTTTTTGAGTTGCCAAGCTGAATTGAGCGGACGAGGCGCCAACCGTCTCCATGAGGCAATTCCTGGGATGAAGCGGATTGAGATTGAGATTGAGATTGAGATTGTGATTGTGACTGTGATTCCGGTTGCTGCAACGAGAAGGCAGAGACGGGCCATGACAGAATAATAGAGAATGCAATCGCTATTACTCTCTTGTCCTTTATTCTCTTGTTCATGATACTCCTTTACGGAACTTCTCCGCACTGGTCAAAATCGGCAATAAAAAAAGAACGCGCCTCTCTGCCTCAGGGAGGAATCGTGGCTCGCTCTGTTCTCAACCTGCCCTGTTCCCCTGGCTCTGGAACAAATAGCTTTGGTTCAAGAACTCTCAAGGACTAAATCCAATTTATTTTATCAACAAAGAAAGGGGGCAACAAGAAAATACCAGTTGCGGAAACGCCGTATTCCGAAGCCGCAGCGGGTAGAAATAACCCAGGAGCCTCGGTGCTGCAAGTTTAAATAGGCCTGATCGCCTGTCAGAAATCTTTACATTCTTCCCATATTTCTTCCATCAAACGTCTGTTCGACCTTTGAAATCCGCGAATTACCTCTTGGTATGAAGATTGCTTGCATATAGTGTGAATGGATATCCATTGTAACTCAAATCGAATATTCCAAATGAACTTGCCGGCCTCTTTTTCTGTGGAACACGTGGAGCGGTACCACCGTATCATCCAGGAATGGCTGGAAGTAAGCTGTCACTATGATCTATTGCTGTGGCTGCAAGGCGAGATGCAACACTATCTGCCTCACGAGATCATGCTCGCTGCATGGGGAGATTTCGAGGCAGATGTTGTGTGTCATGACGTTGTCTCTGCCTTGCTCGAAGTGAGGAGCGAAAACTCCGATGCAAGGGCGCTGCTACCCTTACTCCAGGGTCTGTTCCGCCGCTGGCTCCAACTCGACAGGACACCTTACGCTCTTGGTAGCGGCGAATATGGTTTCCTGATGGAAGAACGCGTCCTGCAATGTCCTCTGGGAGGGGCGCTGCAAGGTATGCATTCCATGTTGGTACATGGCATCAGCGACAAACGCGGGCAGCATGATTGTCTGTACGTGATGTTCAGTTCGAGCAGGAATATCTCCCCTTCCTCGATGGATGTCGTCGGAATACTGCTTCCATACATCGACGCGGCATTCGGCCGCATCGATCCACCGCCCCGGAACAATCGACGCATTCCGATTCCGTTAAATCTGGAGGAGGATGGATTCAGCCCTCGCGAAATCGCGATAATGGAGTGGATCCGGATGGGTAAAACGGTTTCTGAAACGGCTGCGATACTGGAAGTCAGCACTTTTACGGTAAAAAACTGCCTGCTGGATCTATTCCAGAAACTGCATGCTGCCGGCCGTTCTCAAGTGATGCCGACAGCAGAGAAAACATCGCCAAACAACAAATAAGCTTTTCCCATTGACGGTACGGTGCGCATTGGAACCGGTCTTATTCCTTAAAAACGACAGCATGACCGCCTTTTATTGGGGAAGCGCCTGTGCCATGGGCCGAAACTGCAAGTGATAGAACATGTTGAGGTAACGCGCGGTTTCTTCGTGCTCCAGTTTACTGACGAACTTCCAGAAACCGTAAATACGCGATAGCGTCATCATTCTTTCGGCATAGAGGCGCCAGGTATAGCGCGCTTCCACCCTTTGCAAGGCTCTCTGCGAAATCTTGTCCCAAAAACCTGGATCGGCCGCCGCTCGTTCAAAAAAATCGGCCATGGCGGAAGCTCCCGCCAATCCATTATTGGGATCGAAATGATAGCCCGAAACCCCATGTTGAATGATTTCACGCGGGCCACCATAGCAGGTGGCGAATACAGGCAGGCCGGAGGCCATGGCCTCGATAATGGTCAGCCCGAATGCCTCGAATCGCGCCGGCTGAACAAAAATGCCACGACCGTCCGCCACGTGCCGGTACAGCTCACCGGCAAGATTCTTTTCCAGCCGGGTGCCAAGCCAGCGCATGCGTCCCTCCAGTTTGTACTCGTTCATGAGGGCATGCATGTGCTCGATCTCGGCACGCTCCTCGCCATCACTGGAGGCTGCTGGATCGATATGCCCCCCGATTACCAGAAGGTTGGCGGCAGCCGATAAGGACTCACACTGCCCGAACCATGCGGCAAGGCCGGTAAGATTCTTCACCGTGTCCAGGCGCGCCATTGTAAAAATCAAAGGTTTCGCAGGATCTGCGAAGTAGCCCCGGCAGGGCACGCCCGGATCATCCCCATATAAAAGACGCTCGATGTCCGGAATCAGGGCGTCCAGGCGCCGCTCGCGATCGAGATAAGAAAAATAGACTTCTGCATCCGCACCCGGCGAAACGATATTGAACTTGGGATCGAAAAGATCAATGCCGTTCACCACGCGGTATAGGCCGGGCATCGTATAGTTCTGGTACGTTTCATATTGGCCTACCGTCTGCTCGGTACCGGCAATTTCCTGAAAGGTGCTGGTGATGATGAAATCAGCACTGTTCATCGCGATGAGATCGGCGGTATATTGGCAGTTGAAGTGATACTGAGCTTCGTTCTCCCGCCAATACAACGCCGAGTGCAGGTACTTGCTCTGCTCCAGTGCATGCGCAATATTGCACTGAGTTACACCAATCCGTTTGGAAATCAGCGAGGCGACAAGATTTCCATCGGAATAGTTGCCTATGATCAGGTCGGGACTACCGCTGAGTTGAGCCAGAGCTTCGCGTTCAATGTCATGCGCAAAATTTTCCAGGTATGGCCATATCTCGAACCGGGAAATCCAATGGCGAACGATTTCACCGCTCGCTTTTCGAAATGGCACTCGCACGATCCATGAATTCTGGGTACCGTGGATTTTTTCCAGAGGTTGGTGGCAGAGTGTATCACCCGCGTCGGGAATGAGGCGCGTACCAATCAGGATTTTTGGCGACGCATCTATTCCCTGCAATATCAGGCGCTCGCTCATTTCCCGTTCCAGAGCCCGCACCTGATCGAGGATGTATACCACTTGCCCGCCTGTATCCGGCAATCCCAACACGTTATCCTGACCAAAATAGCCATGGGGAGACAGAATGAGCAGTTTCGAGATCATCGGAATGCGGGCGAGGAAGCTCTCCAGGATCTGGGGAGAGGGGGCTTCCAGAATATCCACCAGCAAACTCATCGTCTCGCTCACACGGCCCACGCAATTTCCCCAGCCGGGTGCAAAACCGATACCCCCGAGGGGCTCGGCAACATCCTTCCACTCGGTATCGTCGGGATACTTCTCAAGCATGCTCAGAGCCCTGCGCAGTCCGGAACGCAGGGCGGGCACATCGGTGAAATTGCCGCCTAACATCAACTGCTTCCCGTCCATGGAATGTACTGTCAGGAAATGCAGCAGCTTGTCCGACCCCAACCCCAGTTGCCCAAACAGCCCCCCGGCAAGTTGCTTGTTGAGGAAAATCACCCCCTGCCCTATAGACCGGATTTCCTTGAGCTTTGGAGAAGCGCGATTAAAAGGTGCAAAATCAATTTCCAGCACGGGCTCATTCGCCCCCTCCGGATTTACCAGCAGTTCCTTGAAAGCGAGATATTCCGACACGGTGACAGACTCGGGGATTAGCCGATCCAGATGCAGGCGTGCGTACCACCAGCACCCCGCGTCCTCGCGGCCCGCCATATAAACTATTGGCGGGCGGCACACCGCTTCCTGCAAAGTGTCTACGACCTCTCGTATCTGTGAATCAGCAAGCAGAGACGCATGATCCGCGCTCAACGCATCAAAAACCGCTCCCAGATCGGAATGAAGCAAAAGTGGCCTTTCCAGTTCGAACCACCTGCGCAGAAGCGTATACATATCACCACGATGATCAGCAGCCCAGGCTTCAAATTTGTGCAGCATTTGCAGTCTCCATGATGGAAGTACCAAATTCATAATGCGCCATACCCTCTGCAATGCCGTCGGCATATGCGGACCGGGCAAAATAGATTTGCTCATTCCCTTTCAGGCTTGCGAGTTCGGGACTATGGTTGGCGACTATAACGCCAAGGGTGTCACCGATCAGCATTTCATGATCATTGCCGGAATCCCCCGCGACCAGAAATGCGCGTAGCGGCAGTCCCCACTTGTAGGCAAGATAACGTATTGCCCGCCCTTTGGACGCCCTCAGTGGCAACACGTCGAGATAAGTCCCTCGCGAGTAGATCAGGTGTGCTGACAGATTCTGCTCGCGCAACAATGTGCGGATTTTGGCTACTGGCGGCATTTTTTCCGGATCCACGTTGTAGCTGAGCTTGAATTCGCGCTGGTTTTCGGCCGCCTGCAACGTGAGTCCCGGCACTCTCCGCAATACGTTTTCAATGGCATCCCGGCGCCATAGATACTTGATCAGGTTTTGCCACCCGATATCCGGACGAAGCTCGGGACCATAGTAGATTTCGCTGCCCACTGCGGTAATCAGCACATCGGGCAAGGGTACGCCCCATTCCTTCAATATTTTCACGGCGCTTTCCAGCGTGCGGCCAGTGGCGACGCCAAAGCCCAGGTTGGGTGGCGTCGCTCGCAGGATAGCGAGAAGGCGACGCAGGGCAGCACGGTCGCCAAGCAGCGTATTGTCTATATCCGTGATGAGCATATGCGATATCAAGGGCAGCGGGCGCGGCTGCCTTTGATATATCGCTAGGTTTCGGCGGATGCGCTTACGCTCGTGATGCAACAGACGCGACAGAACATGCAGATATTTCCTGACATGCGCCTCCCACGTGTAGTGGTTTTTCACACCTGAAATGCCGTTTCGCGCCCAGCGCCGCCAACGCATAGGATCAGCAAGCGCATACTCGATCGCCCCGGCAATCGCGCCGGTGTCCGATGGATTTACCAGTATCCCATTTTTGCAGTTCGCCACGATATCGCGCGGCCCTCCATCTTCTGTCGCGACAATGGGAAGTCCGCTGGCGGCAGCTTCGATCAGTGTAAGGCCGAAGGGTTCGGTAAGCGCCGGATTGATGAACACGCCGCGCCGCTGGGCTGCGAGCCGGTAGAAACCGGCGATGTCGGAAGGCTTGTGGTGTTTGGGTAGGGCCACCTTGCCCCATAAATCGTAGCGGTCGATATCCAGCAGCAGATCGGTCATCACTTCGTTCTGGGCAGCATCCAGTTGACGGATGTCATCCCGGTTGCCCGCCACGATGGCGAGATTGGCGTGTTCATGTAGTTTGGGCGAACTGCCGAAGGCGGCGACCAGCGCCCCCAGATTTTTTCGAATTTCGGGACGGCAAATAGTCAATACCAGGGGCTTGCGCGGGTGGGTGAGAAAGCGATCAATGAGACCCGCAGTCTCCGCTTCCACTGGTTTTTGACGATTGGGAGGAGAAAAACGCGATATATCAGTCCCCGGCGGAATGACAACCGCGCGTTCCGGGTGATAGTTGGCGTATAACCCGTATTGCTCGACGCTTTCCTGAGGCGTGCTGGTTATGACCAGGCTAGCATGTTGCAATACCGCTTCCTCTGTAGCTATTCGCCGGTAAAAGCTGAATTGGCGCTCCAGTGCCTGTGGCTTCCGGCCTTGTGCCAGCAGGCGTTGTTGCTTGCTGCGTCCCAATGAGTGTCCGGTATGAATCTGAGGGATGCCCAATAGTTGGGAAAGCTGCATGCCGACATAACCGGCGTCGGCATAATGACTGTGGATAACATCCGGCAAGCGCTTCTGCCCGCGGAGAAAAAGCAGCGCGCGATCCACCAACTGATCCAGGTAGGGCCAAAGGCTTTCCTTGCGCAGATAGCGACGGGGACCGCACTGAAGGCGGATAATGCGCGCATTGTTGCCCAGCGCTTCCTCAAGACGGGCATAATCCGGGGAAACCGAAGGATCTTCTATCCTTCGCGTGAGCAGATCCACTTTGCCCACCTGCGGCTGACGCGCGATTGCTCGCGCCAACTCCACTACATACAGCACTTGGCCGCCGGTATCCGCATCGCACCCCAACTCCATGTCGTTTCCCCGAATCAGGCCGTGCAGGCTCAGCATCAGTACATATAACTCTTTCATCCGTCTCCTAACCGTCCACTGACCACTGTCTGATGAACGGTTCGTAAAAATCGCCGTGTTCGGGAATGGCTCCCCGTATTCCGCAAACCGCACTGGCAAATTGCTGTGCCCGCATCAAGGTGACGGGCATATCCCATCCCCGCAACAGGCCGAACATGAAGACTGCGGAGAACGCGTCACCCGCTCCCACCGTGTCGACAACATCCACTGCCTTGTCCGGCACGATCGATATTTTTTCTCCCCCACGCTCCAGCCACCAGGCACCGGCTCCGCCGCAAGTAATGAGCATCCCGCGCAACTGATATCGCTCAATCAGCGCTCTGGCCTGAGCCTCGGCACCAGACTCATCCATATTCATCAGTTGAGCGATACGATCCAGCTCATCGTTGTTCGCCTTAACGATATCAGCATGCCGCAGTGACCAGTGCAGTCGTTCGCCATAAATCCAGGGATCGCGCAGATTGACATCAAAAAAACGTTGGCCGCTGGTTGCGCGCAGCATATGACGCAGAGCGCGATGCGAGTCGGCGCGCTGAGCCAACGTTCCGAAATAAACCATTTTCGGATTCACCGCAAGCGCTGCCATCCGTGCCAGACGTGGATGAATATGATCGTAAGCCTGGTTAGGGACAATATTGAATCGATGCCCTTCCGCCCCCAGATGAACCGCTACCACGCCTGTAGGATAAACCGAGTCAAGCTGTATGCCATGCGTACTCAATCCGGCACTCTCCATCGTCTGCAACAGCCGTGCCCCCTCCGCATCCTGGCCTATTCGACTTACGAGAATAGGCGCACAGCCAAAAGCGCGCAAATGGCAGGCTACATTAAGAGGTGCGCCACCGAGCACGTCCCGGTCGGGGAACCGGTCTATCAGTATTTCGCCAAAAAGAAGCACTGAGTGACGAACCTCGATCATCATGATGGCTCGAAAAAAATCGGTCGCGAATCTACTCCGAGTTCGCCGACGCACATGAGCGGATCTTCCTTATACTTCCGTGTGAAGCCATGGGAAAAGGGGAACATTGCCTGCTATACAAGCACCTCCAGCAACGCCTGCCCGAAGCTTTTTTAAAGTGGGTGCCTATCGCACCAATTCAGAAGCTTAGTACCTTCCTCTCCTCGCTACGAATAAAGGAAGAAGGAAGCATCAGGAGAAAATTCAGGGAAAAATGAAGAGCACTCCGCTCTTATTTATAATGATTACCACTTCTTTTGCCTCTTTTCCATCCTCCTGTGAAAACGGAATAAGCAACAATATTATCAGCTACGGAAAGGTTTCTGTTCGATAGCAGACATACGTCGCGAGCGCGAAACAAATGCTAACAGGTCCTAAAACTTATATCCGCGGTGCAATGCTACGGCGTTTGCAGCAAGATTGAAATATTCCACGCGCTCGAACCCGGCTTTCTGCATCAATTGCTTCAACTCCTCCTGCCCGGGATGCACGCGGATGGATTCGGCAAGATATCGGTAGCTGTCCTGGTCATTTGCAACGAGACTTCCCATTGCGGGAAGTACTTTGAACGAGTAGAGGTCGTAGAGCCATTGCAGAGGTTTCCATATCCTGGAGAATTCGAGCACGATAACGCAGCCCCCGGGACGTAATACGCGCAGCATTTCTTTCAGCGCAACATCCTTGTGCGTCATGTTCCTCAGACCAAAAGCAACGCTTACACAGTCGAAGTAATTGGTAGGGAATGGCAGTTTTTCCGCGTCGCATTGCGCAACCGGCACCGCAGTACCTTCATCCAGCAGGCGGTCGCGACCAATGGTCAGCATGGAATTGTTGATGTCGGTCAGCCAGACCTCTCCCCTGCTCCCCACCTGCTCAAGGAAGAGGGAGCTCAGATCCGCCGTTCCCCCGGCAATATCCAGTACACGATCACCTGTCCGGACTCCGCTCGTTTCGATAGCAAATCGCTTCCACAGCCGATGCATGCCCCCTGACATCAGGTCATTCATCAGGTTGTAACGTTCTGCGACAGAATCAAATACACCTGCCACCTCGCGTGCTTTCTCCGTTTCCGACACGGTCTTAAAGCCGAAATGGGTAGTTCTCGTCATCGATATTCAAACTTAAATAAAGGGTAGAGGGAGAAGAAGCCTGGTTCCGGATAGCCTCAGCTTTTTGCTGCTGATTCCCGGTTCCAGTCCGATAAATACCTGAGCCGTTCCCGACTGGCTCCCGCTTCTTCCATTCGGCGCAGATAGCGCTGCCACATTTCATCCTGGTGCAGACCATACTCGTAGAGCAGATCCCAGGAATAAAGCCCGGTATTATGGCGATCGGAAAAAGTCAGTTGAATCGCATAGTTGCCTACCGGATCGATACGATTGATATTCACCTCTTTCTTGCCGGTCTGCAGTACTTCCTGGCCGGGACCATGACCTCGCACTTCTGCCGATGGCGAATACACCCGCAGGAACTCGCTGGTGTACTGGAACGTCTTTCCATCACTGAAAGTGATTTCCAGCAGTCGTGATTTTCGGTGTAGCTTGATTTCAACGGGAACAGGCGTGTTTTTACTCAAGCCAGCCATTGCCTTTCTCCAGTTTGATCCCGGTGGGGAATGGCGAATGATAAACCAGTAGGAGCCAAACTAAAACCTTGACGGCAAATTGGATGTGGTTTCCAGCAGAAAAACCAGGGGCAGAAGGGAGGCATTCGGAAATAGACCAACAAGATTCCATCGACTTCCGGTCGGTACGAGAACCGGCCTGTGCTCACCTTTGCCGTTCACGCGCTGAGGATCAATGCAAATTATCTGCCGATAAGATCCTATGCAGCGTATGCGATTCTCACTCTTCCTCGTCGTTATGCGAGGTTACCTTTCCCATTCACCTCGCAGCAATCTTAAAGCGCTGGGACGCAGCCCGATCACGGAAAGGCAGGCTGTTTCGGTTCGGTTCCTTCAATCTCTACAGTCGGCAAATGATTTTTTATGCGCGCCTCGATCTCCTCGACACGACCTTTTGGCACATCAGCCAGTACGAGCAACTGACCTGCTTCGATCGCCTGTTCAAACTGCTTGATTCTCGAGCTTGCCGTACTCACACCAATCAGGCTTCCCGCCCAGGCGCCGACACCTGCTCCTGCAAGCGCGCTTCCCAGCACGATACCGCCCGCAATTACTGTGGAAGCCGGCGGCAGAACGACCGCAACCAGTCCGGCCAGAGCGCCGGCGGTACCGCCTACCGCCAGTCCCCTTTCCACCGCGGGAATGAAGTCGGTCTTCTGCAACAGGCTGGCCTCGGGCAGATCCTCGAGCTCGGTACCGCGCTTGGCGATCACATGAATGTGTTTTTCCTCTATTCGGGATAGAAGCAGCTCATCGACAATGCGTTTGGTCGTCGAAATGTCGGGAACCAGAAAGTATATTCTTCGCATCATGATCTCCTGATAGTAGTTAACAAGGCAAATCACCAGCGTGCAGAATATTCAAAATATTCAAAACCGGCTGATTTCAGCATAGGACAGGTCAACCGAAAAAGCAAACCGACGCTCCGAGTAGGGGAATCAGAAAATGATGGATACTGATTTACTCGTACCACATTTGTAAGTCGCTCGCATCCTCCTGCATACTAACGCGAGATCATGCAAAAATAGGGGACATACATTACATGGATACGATAAAAACCCGCGCGGCAGTGGCTTGGGGGCCAAGCCAGCCTTTGAAGATCGAAGAAGTGGACTTGATGCCGCCAAGGAAAGGTGAGGTGCTGGTGCGCATAGTCGCTACGGGAGTCTGTCATACAGACGCATATACTTTGTCCGGAAAAGACCCCGAAGGCAAATTTCCAGCTATTCTGGGGCATGAAGGCGGCGGCATCGTCGAGGCGATCGGCGAGGGGGTAACCAGCGTGGCGGTAGGCGATCATGTTATTCCGTTGTATACCCCCGAATGCCGCGAGTGCAAGTTCTGCAGATCGGGGAAAACCAACCTGTGCCAAGCGATAAGAGCAACTCAGGGACAGGGACTGATGCCGGACGGGACTACCCGTTTTTCGAAGGATGGAAAACCCATTTATCATTACATGGGCACCTCGACTTTTTCCGAATATACGGTAATCCCTGAGATTGCATTGGCCAGGATCAGTAAGGAAGCGCCGCTGGAAAAGGTCTGCCTGCTCGGCTGCGGCGTTACGACCGGCTTAGGTGCAGTGACTCATACTGCAAAGGTAAAGGCAGGCGATACGGTAGCGGTATTCGGTCTGGGTGGCATAGGCCTTGCCGTGATAATCGGCTCTGCGATGGCCAAGGCTGGACGCATCATCGCTATCGACATCAATTCCGACAAGTTTGAGATTGCGCGCCAACTGGGCGCTACTGACGTGGTGAATCCCAAAGATCACGACAAGCCGATCCAGGAGGTGATCATCGAGATGACCGGTGGAGGCGTGGATTTTTCCTTCGAATGCATCGGCAACGTAAAGGTCATGCGATCGGCGCTGGAATGCTGTCATAAGGGTTGGGGGGAGTCGGTGATTATCGGCGTTGCCGGGGCGGGAGAAGAAATCTGCACGCGCCCCTTTCAGCTCGTTACCGGCCGCGTCTGGCGCGGCTCCGCTTTTGGGGGAGTGAAGGGCCGCAGCGAACTGCCCGGCTATGTACAGCGCTATCTTGATGGAGAATTCGAGCTCGATACCTTCATTACCCACACGATGGGATTGGAGAATATCAATAAGGCATTCGACCTCATGCATGAGGGCAAGTCCATCCGCACGGTGATACATTTCGACAAATGATCTGCGCGGTTACCGCTAACCGCAAAGGGTTGTATCCATGAATCAGAATCCAGAGGAGTTGCAACTTCTCTCATCGCATCGTTCGTTCGATGGATGGCAAAAACGCTACAGACACTTTTCGCCATCGCTGAACTGCGAAATGAATTTTTCCATCTATCTTCCACCGGCGACAGACCAGGGTGAAAAGGTACCTGCTGTCTATTGGCTGTCGGGCTTGACCTGCACGGACGAGAACTTCACGATTAAGGCGGGGGCGCAGCGAGTGGCAGCAGAATCTGGCATCGCGCTGATCATGCCCGACACCAGTCCCCGAGGAGAAAAGGTGGCGAGAGCAATCGATCATGCCTACGATTTGGGCCTGGGTGCGGGTTTCTACGTGAATGCCACGCAGGAGCCATGGAGCCGGCATTACCGGATGTATGACTATATCGTCGATGAGTTGCCGGCCCTGATGGAGAAACACTTTCCACTCGATGACCGGCGATCGATCAGCGGTCATTCGATGGGAGGGCATGGCGCTTTGATGATCGCCTTGCGTAATCCGCAGCGATATCGGTCAGTATCCGCGTTTGCACCTATTGTGAATCCCACCACCAGTCCGTGGGGCATAAAGGCTTTCAGTCACTATCTGGGAAATGACGTCAAGAACTGGTGGAACTATGACGCCTCTTTGCTTATAGAATCTGCACGTCCAAGGGAGTATCTGCCCATGCTGATCGATCAGGGCTCTGCCGATGAGTTTCTGGCCGAGCAACTGAAAATCGAACGTTTTATCGCAGCATGTAATACGGCGAATTACCCTGTGCGAATCAACATGCGTGAAGGCTACGATCACAGCTATTTCTTTATCAGCACATTTATTGGAGAGCACCTGCGTTTTCACGCAGGCGCCCTCAATAATCCTTGAATAGATTCCCTGAACCTGTAAACCGAATATTCCCGTCCCCAACCCCTGCGATAATGGTGCGACAATTTGCCACATTCCCAGAGGGGTAAAAATCCATTATTCTGCCTGTGACTTCTCCTTGAAGTTGCCAGTAGTACCGTGTTTGTTTTACGCATTATTTTCCTTCTACATTTGGGCTCGTCGCACATCACCCCACGTGTCACGAGCCCTTTTCTTTTTCTGATCGAGTTTTTCCTTTTGCTGATGGAAGCACCTTCTTTGAATCTGGAGAAGGAAGCAGCCATGACGTTTATTCATGAAAAAATAGGTTATCAAGGATAAAAGGGAAGCGAATTAGCAGTATTACATTAGAGCGCATAAGCGCATTTCTCTGCAGCACTGCGGATTCTTGTATTCCCTGCAACAGAACGCATACCACGTGCAAAGGTTAAATTCGGATTCACCTGATGACTGCAAATTTACGGTCTCTCTATTTCGCGAATCATTTATGGCTTTTAAGGAATAGTTAGTCACGGTGTAGACCGATGCTTCCGCGGTAAAGCCTGGCATTTTTATGATGCTCATTTCATACCTCCTTTCGATTGATTGAATTTAATAGTCGTAGTAAAGCGATCCGCAAAGGTATGCCGTCCGTCTCCTCGAAAACGTCGATGGAGATGACACTCGTTTGACGTGCCAAGACTTGCCGAGAATATTTCATTTTTTATCCGGTCAGACTCACTCTTATGTGGGCATGTCTCGAAGATGCCAACTCCCGTTATTAATATAGGCATACCACGACGCTCTAGCAGAGCGATTTTTGGGCGACAAAAACTTCCGTCATCAATACATCTGTATCTGGTCCAGTCGGAAATCATACGCCTCCCAGCCTGAGGCAGCACGCTGCTTCCTGTATAATTCCCTTTTATTCCCTTCATACTTTGAAAGCATTTTTTCATGGAAGCAGAACACGTCAACGCTCTCACTTACCAGCTCGGCGATCTGGATAGCCGGGCAGCAGAACTACGGAGGTATCTTTGACTTCGATACCCAGAAAACACGCCTGACCGAGCTTAACCGGCTGACGGAAGACCCGGCTGTCTGGGATGACAACAAGCGTGCCCAGGAATTGGGGCGCGAAAAAAAAATCTTGGAAAGCGTCGTCATCAACCTGGAAACAATCTCCCGCCAGCTACAGGATGCGCGGGAGCTGTTCGAGATGGCGGAAGAAGAGGATGACGACGCCACTCTTCAAAGCGTGGCTCGCGACATCAGTCATTTGGAAAAAGCAGTGTCGGACATGGAATTTCGACGTATGTTTTCCAATCCCATGGATACGAATAACTGCTTCGTGGATATCCAGTCCGGTTCGGGCGGCACTGAAGCGCAGGACTGGGCTGCCATGTTGGAGCGCATGTATTTGCGTTATTGCGAGCGCCGCGGCTACGGAGTGGAAGTAATGGAAGAATCACCGGGCGAAGTGGCGGGAATCAAGAGCGCGAGCCTCAAAATATCGGGTGAATATGCCTATGGCTACCTTCGAACCGAAACCGGCGTCCATCGCCTGGTGCGCAAATCGCCGTTCGATTCCGGCAATCGCCGTCACACCTCGTTTGCAAGCGTATTCGTCTATCCAGAGGTGGATGAAACCATCGAAATCGATATCAACCCGGCAGACCTGCGGGTTGATACCTTTCGTGCTTCCGGCGCGGGTGGCCAGCACATCAACAAGACTGACTCGGCGGTGCGGATTACGCATAACCCTACCGGTATCGTCGTTCAATGTCAGAGCGGTCGTTCCCAGCATCGTAATCGGGCGGATGCGATGGCGATGCTGAAATCGCGTCTTTATGAAGCGGAGCTGCGCAAACGCAATGAGGAAAAGCAGGCGATAGAAGATACGAAAACCGATATCGGCTGGGGACATCAGATCCGCTCCTACGTGTTGGACCAGGCGCGCATCAAGGACTTGCGGACGGGGGTGGAAAGCGGTAACACCCAGGCTATCCTCGATGGGGATCTGGATGATTTTATCGAAGCAAGCTTGAAACAAGGCGTATAAGAGGACCGATCGAAGATGGATGAGGCTTTAGAGAAAGATTCGGAGGAAACGAATCGGTTTCAGGCGGAGATCAGGCTCGTCGAGGAGCGGCGAGCAAAACTGGATGCGCTGCGTGCAACGGGCAATGCCTTTCCCAATGACTTTCCCCGCGAACATTTTTCGGCGGACCTTCATAACGCGTATAGCGAACATCCCAACGAAACGCTGGAGGCAGAACCGATGCCCGTGCGCGTGGCTGGCCGCATGGTCCTCAAGCGGGTCATGGGCAAAGCAAGCTTTGCCACCCTGCAGGATATGGGTGGTCGCATCCAGCTTTACATTGCAAAGGATGTAGCAGGCGACAGCGCTTATGATGCATTCAGGCATTATGATCTTGGCGACATATTGGGCGCAGAAGGCACACTGTTCAGAACCCGCACCGGGGAATTGTCGGTACGGGTGACGAACCTGAGATTGCTCACGAAATCGCTGCGACCGCTGCCGGAAAAATTTCACGGTCTGACCGACCAGGAGCAGAAGTACCGGCAGCGCTATCTCGATCTCATCACGAATGAAAGCAGCCGTAAGGTGTTTATCGCGCGCTCTAGGATCATCCAGGCCATCCGCGAATTTCTGGTCGGGCATGGCTATCTGGAAGTCGAAACGCCCATGATGCACCCTATCCCCGGGGGTGCGGCCGCACGCCCTTTCATCACGCATCACAATGCGCTGGACATGCAGTTGTATCTGCGTATTGCACCCGAGCTCTATCTCAAGCGTCTGGTAATAGGCGGACTGGAAAAAGTATTCGAAATAAACCGCAGCTTCAGGAACGAAGGGATTTCCACACGGCATAACCCCGAATTCACGATGCTGGAGTTTTACGAGGCCTACCGGGACTATGCATATCTGATGGATCTTACCGAAGCCCTGTTGCGGGAAGTAACGCTAAAGGTGCTGGGCGCTACCAGATTCACGTATCAGGAGCGCGAGCTGGATCTGGCCCAATCCTTCGAGCGGCTCACCATCACCGAAGCTATTCGGAAATTTCATCCCGAATATACCGAGGCGCAGCTCGACGATCGCGCATTCCTGATCGACAAATTGCAGGAACTCGGAATTCCTTATAAACCCGAGGACGGCGTAGGCGGATTACAGCTTACCCTGTTTGATGAAACTACCGAGCATTTGCTGTTCGACCCTACTTTCATTGTCGATTATCCGGCGGAAGTCTCACCGCTTGCGCGCCGCAACGACAGGAATCCGGCAATAACCGACCGGTTTGAGCTTTATATAGCCGGGCGTGAGATTGCAAACGGATTCTCGGAGCTGAATGATCCGGAGGATCAGGCGGCGCGCTTCCTCGAGCAAGCCAGGGCCAAGGAAGCAGGCGATGCGGAAGCCATGCACTACGACGCCGACTACATCCGCGCACTCGAATACGGCCTGCCTCCTACCGCGGGAGAAGGTATCGGCATCGACCGGCTGGTCATGCTCCTGACCGATAGCCCGAGTATCCGCGATGTCATTCTGTTCCCCCAATTACGGCGGGAGGATTGAATATCCGGCTCGTTTTCGGCTGTCTAGGGTCTGTTTTTTGAAAAACTGCGTAACAAATACGCTCTTCAATATACTCTTCAGGGGCTGAACTGCTCCTGACCTCATCTGGCGGAGCTTGAGCTTTGCTCAACGCTGCTGGATTCACCGTTCCCGGACTTGCTTTCCCCAAGCTTGTCCGCATCGGAAAGCACATTTCATCCTTCGCCATCTTTTTCAGGCCGAAAGATGAAATCGCCTGCCTGAACCTTTTACTCCATTCCCTGCCAAAGTTTAGATACCATGCCCGGGTATTTGCAATCTGTGGGGCAAAATGAAGGGTTCATTGAATTCGCATTGAGAAAATCCGGAACACATCACAAACCCTTGCAGGTCTGTCGTATGCGGGATCAAATGTACGAAAGGCAGGCCATCCCGAGGGATGTGACGGCTAAGGGGGTGTAACAATTAAGGGAATTTGACAACCGAAGGGATTTGACATATACCCCTATAGGGTATAAAGTTTGGCTGACCGTTTTGGAGGCGCCATCATGAGCTCTCTTACTCTCAGGCATATCGAACTCCCCATCGAAGGCATGACTTGTGCGGCATGTGCGACCCGCATCGAAAAAAACCTCAATAAGCTCCCCGGCGTGCAGGCAGCAGTAAACTTCGCCAACGAAAAAGCACGGATCGAGTTTGACGCTTCGGCCACTCAACCGGAAGACCTGATCCATTCGATCGAAAAAGCAGGTTTCCATGTCGCCCCTCAGTCGGTGCAGTTGCAGATCACTGGCATGACCTGTGCGGCATGCAGCGCCCGGATCGAGAAGGCATTGAGCAAGCTTTCGGGTGTTACCGCCTCCGTCAATCTGGCAACTGAAACAGCGCAGGTCAATTACAACCCTGCCGTGGAAACAGTGGAAGATATCATCAATGCTGTCGTCAAAACCGGTTATGGAGCCCGGGAACTCAGCGATACCAGTCGTGCCGAAGAAAAAGCCCGCAAGCTGGCTGTCTATCAGGCGGAGCTTCGCATGTTTTGGATTTCCATGGCATTCAGCGCGCCGCTGCTGATGCAGATGGGGCCGATGTTCTGGGGCGGTGAGATGGAACTGCTGCCGCGCTGGCTCCAGCTGCTGCTGGCCACGCCGGTACAGTTCTGGATAGGCAAGCGCTTCTATGTAGGTGCCTGGCACGCATTGCGAGGCGGGGGCGCGAATATGGATGTCCTGGTCGCGCTGGGCACCAGCATGGCTTATCTTTTCAGCGCGGTGGTTACGTTGCTGGGGTTGGATCAGCATGTCTATTTCGAAGCGAGCACGGCCATCATCACTCTGGTGCTGCTCGGCAAATTGATGGAAGCGCGTGCGAAAAGCAGGACTTCCGCTGCCATCGAGGAACTCGTCAAGCTGCAACCCAAGACAGCGCGTGTGGAACGCAACGGCGAGATCATCGAGGTGGACGTGAGTACGCTCAAGGTGGGCGATATTTTTCTGGTTCGCCCGGGCGAGAGCCTGCCGGTAGACGGCGTCGTCCTCGAAGGCGCATCCAGTGTAAACGAAGCGATGCTGACGGGGGAAAGCCTCCCCGTGGCGAAGCAGGCAGGCGCCACGGTATACGCCGCTACTGTAAACCAGCAGGGCATGCTGAAATGCCGTGCTACAGGCGTCGGCGCACATACCCAACTCGCCGCCATTATTCGCCTGGTTGAGGAAGCCCAGGGCTCGAAAGCGCCTATCCAGCGCCTCGCGGACACCATATCCGGTATCTTCGTGCCAATCGTGACTGCCATCAGTGTCCTGACTTTTATCCTGACGTGGTGGCTGGCGGGTAACTTTGTCCCGGCCCTGGTCAGCGCGGTGGCGGTGCTGGTGATCGCCTGTCCCTGCGCCCTCGGACTGGCGACCCCGACAGCCATCATGGTAGGCGTGGGCCGCGGCGCGCAGAGCGGCGTGCTGGTCAAGAATGCCGCAGCGCTCGAGCATGCCGGAAAAATCGAGACGCTCATCCTGGACAAGACAGGGACGCTCACCGAAGGGAAACCCGCGCTTACAGATATCGTTCCTGCCGGATCCTTTACAGAACGAGAACTGATGCGTATTGCGACAACCCTTGAACAGGGTTCGGAACACCCTCTGGCAAAAGCAGTCATGGAATATGCCAGTAAAACGGGTATTCAACCCGAATCTGTAACGAATTTTCGGGCTATCACCGGCAGTGGCATCGCTGGCAATATTGGCGATATGGGGTATATTCTCGGCTCACCTGGATTCCTGCGGGAACACGGGGCGGGGGTTGATGAGAACGCGGTATCCGCCCTCCAGTCCGAAGGCAAGACGGTTATCGGTCTTGCCGCCGTGAATACGCCTTCTGACAAGGAACCCGCCCAGGTGCTGGGCTATCTCGCCATCGCCGACCAGCTCCGGCCAACTTCAGCACGGGCGGTGGAGCGATTAAAAGCGATGGGTATCGAGGTTGTGATGCTCACTGGCGACAATGCGCCAACCGCGGCTGCAATCGCAGGCCAGGCGAGGATAACCGCGTATCGGGCCGAAGTGCTGCCACAGGACAAAGCCACAGAGGTGGGTAAGTTGAAGGAAAGTGGCAAAGTTACCGGCATGGTGGGCGATGGAATCAATGATGCGCCCGCACTGGCAATGGCTGACGTAAGTTTTGCCATCGGCGCGGGTTCGGACGTTGCGATCGAGGCAGCCGACATCACCCTCATGCGCGATGATTTGATGAGTGTGGTCGACGCCATCTCGCTTTCACGCAGGACATTGGGAAAAATCCGGCAGAACCTTTTCTTTGCCTTTTTCTACAATGTGCTGGGCATACCGCTTGCAGCGATGGGTCTGCTCAATCCTGTCATTGCAGGTGCGGCGATGGCAATGAGCTCGGTGTCGGTGGTAAGCAATTCGCTGTTGTTGAAGCGCTGGCGAGCGAATGCCTGAGCTTCATCACCTGATGAGAGGCTAATAACCTCAGCCAACCAAAGGAGGCAGAAAATGCAAGCAGAAGTCGTAAAAATCAAAGGAATGACCTGCATGGGCTGTGTCAATAGTGTGAAGAATGTGCTGGAAAAGATACCTGGCGTGAGCAATGCAAATGTCTCCCTGGAACAGCAACAGGTGACCATCGAGTATGATGCTTCCAAGGCTCATACCGATCAATTCAGGGAGGCAATCAAGGATGCGGGCTTTGAAGTCGAAAACTGAGAAGAAACCTTGCCACACGCCAACTGCGGTGGTACAGCCGGATAAGGAAGCGTTGATAAAACGGCTCAACCGCATTGAGGGTCAGGTGCGCGGCGTGGCGAAAATGATCATGGAAGACCGTTATTGCGTCGACATTCTGAACCAGGTATCCGCGCTTCAGTCCGCGCTCGACGCTGTCGCGATGCGTCTGCTGGAAAATCATACCCATGGCTGCATGCAGAGCGCGATCAAGTCGGGAGACGGAGACACAGCAATCGATGAGCTGATGACAGTGGTGCGCAGATTTGCCCGCTAGCGTAATCCCGATCGAGGATAATTTTTTATTGCAACCGTCGCAATCCCTTATAAGAAGAGCCTCTCACAATGAGTCCTCCTATCCTCGTTAAATCAGCCCTGATCGCCTTGCTGTTGATCGGGTTGCCTGCTGTAGCCCGCGAGATTCCAGACACAACGGAAGAACGTGTGAAGGCATGCATCATTTGTCATGGCCCGGAAGATAAAAAGGGTAGAGATGAATATTACCCTCGCATCGCCGGCAAGCCGGAAGGCTATCTTTTCAATCAGTTGCGGAATTTTCGGGATGGCCGCCGCCACTACCGCCCCATGGCCCTGCTGCTCGAAGGCCTGCCCGACGCCTATCTGTGGGAGATGGCCGAATATTTTGCCTCGCTAAAACAAGCCTTTCCTCCACCTGAACCAATGCGGGCTTCATCGCCCAAAGTCAAGATAGCGCGCAAACTGATCGATCATGGTGACGCAGGCCGGAATATACCGGCCTGCGTCGGTTGCCACGGCAAGGATTTGATGGGGATAGCACCATTCATTCCCGGCCTTCTTGGTCTACCACGCGTATATATCATGGCCCAGTTCGGCAACTGGCAGCATGGGGCGCTGATGCGCGGGCGGACGCCCGACTGCATGTCGGAAATAGCAAAGAAGCTTACCACCGAAGAGGTAAGCGCTGTTGCCATGTGGCTGGCTGCGCAACCTGTTCCGGAGTCGGACGAGAGGCACGCTGGCGCGGGAGCAGAACTACCCAAAAGGCTGGCAAGACGCTGCGCCAGCATCATTCCACAAGCGAACGCTCCCAAATGAGATACGGTTTCGTCACAATCCTGATTGCCGGGTTTACCGGCTTGAGCATTTTGCTGACACCCCCCGTTACGCTGTCACCCGCAGCTGAAAAGCCGGAGGTAGCGGAGATACGCGATACTGCCGAAATCGAGGCGCAACGAGCACGCGGTGCTTATCTGGCACGCATTGGCAACTGTCTCGGTTGTCACACGGCCTATAGCGGACTCCCATACGCTGGAGGACACCTCCTCGATACTTCGATCGGCATATTCATCACGCCTAATATCACTTCTGATAAAGAAACGGGTATCGGCCTCTGGAGCGAGGAAGATTTCTGGCGGGCTCTCCATAGCGGCAGGGGGCGCGATGGAAATCTCCTTTACCCGGCATTTCCGTATTCGGAATATACCAGGGTATCGCGCGAAGATTCCGATGCCATCTTTGCCTACCTTCAATCGCTTCCACCCGTGAGGCAGCGCAATGCGCCCAACCGCATCAATTTCCCTTTCAACTGGCGTCCACTGCTGCAGGTCTGGCAGCTTATTTATTTTTCTCCCGGCATATATCTTCCTGACACGCTGCAGGATGACGAATGGAACCGGGGGGCCTACCTCGTGCAGGGGCTCGGGCATTGCAACGCATGTCATACCCGGCGCAACCTACTGGGAATAAGCAAAGGAGATATCCTGGGAGGAGGTCAGCTCATGGGTTCAAACTGGTATGCGCCATCACTGACTTCCCTGCAGGAAGCCAGTACCGCGGATTGGCCGATCGAAGACATTACGCGATTGCTAAAAACCGGATCCGCTTCGCGGGCTGTGACTACGGGCCCGATGGCGAATGTTGTCAGCCAGAGTCTCCAGTTCCTGACAGAAGACGACGCACGCGCCGTGGCGAAATATCTGAAGTCTTTGCCCGAAACCGAGCCTCGCTCCCGTGGAATCGCCCCTCCTCTTACCGAAGAAGTCGATAAGCAACTTAAAAAAGGGGGACAGATTTACGAAACCTATTGCCAGGACTGTCATGGAAATCTGGGGGAAGGCGCACTGGGAAGCTATCCGGCACTTGCCGGCAACCGTGGAGTGACAATGGCATCCCCGACCAATGCGATCCGCAGCGTTCTCAATGGCGGATATGCTCCTGTCACCGAGGTCCAGCAGCGTCCCTACGGAATGCCGCCATTTGCGCAAGTGCTGCCCGACAAGGAGATTGCACTGGTACTATCGTATATTCGTAACTCATGGGGCAACCGGGGAAGCCTCGTTACCCCGGAACAGGTGGACAGAAGCCGAAAAGGCGCACAGTAGAACGTGCCGGCTGGTCCCCCTCGCCATTATCCGTGAGTCGATGAAATATCCGGGCTAGCCACAGTAACCGTTTGCCTGGAACCAGTTCATTGCATCCTCGAGCGCAGCCGCAGCCGGGCGATAGCGATAACCCAGTTCTCTTACGGCCTTGTCACTGGAGTAGAACATCTTTTTCTTTGCCATGGAGACGCTGTCCACGGTAGCGCGCGGCTCAACCTTGGTAACGGCGGACATTTTTTCCATCAACCAGGCAGCGGGCACCACCAGCTTGACGGGAAGGCCAAGCCGCCTGATCCGCTTGCCTCTTATCTCATCGATTTTCTGCAGAATCTGCAGCAAGGTCATGTTTTCCCCCCCGAGGATGTAACGCTCGCCAGGTTTTCCATGCTTGTATGCCAGCAGATGGCCTTCAGCGATATCGTCAGCGTGCACGATATTCAAGCCGGTATTCACGTATGCCGGCATTCGATTACGCAATGTATCCACTACGAGGCGGCCGGTGGGGGTTGGCTTGATATCACGCGGTCCTATCGGCGTGGAAGGATTGACGATGACCATGGGCAGGTCATGTTCCCGGGTCATCTGCTGAACAATTTCTTCAGCCATAAATTTCGATCGCTTGTAGTGTCCGCACATCGATCCCAGGCTGGACGGCGTATCTTCGTTGGCAGGAACGCCATTTTCAGCCGTGCCCAGTGTCGCCACACTGCTGGTATAGACCATGCGTTTCATTCCAGCTTCGGCGGCTGCAAGAACCAGTGCCCGGGTTCCCTTTACATTGATTTCGTACATGGTGTCCGGATTGGGTACCCACAGGCGGTAGTCTGCTGCCACATGAAACAAGTTATCGCACCCGGCGACTGCCCGTTTCAGCGAGGAAGCAGAACGCAAATCACCTTCCGAAATTTCAACGGGCAACTTATCAAGGTTTCGCCGGTCGCTTCCCGGCCGGACAAGACAGCGCACCTCATGGCCCGCTTCAAGTAAACAGCGCGTTACTGCGGAGCCGACAAATCCGTTGGCTCCGGTTATTAAAGACTTAGTCATATCTGACCCTTTCGACGTCTGGATTCAGTGCGAACCTGCGAGCAATCACTCGCTTTGTTGTCATTCAGTTATGAATGCTGCTCCTGTCAGAGCCCACCACAGTTTGCAATGATCGAGGATCAGATGGCGGCGGACCCAATCCGCAGAGGCGTTGCCGCGAGGCGTTGCGCACTCACACAGCCTTCCATTTGAGGAAGCCAAGTGAGGTTCTTTATACGGGAATTCTGGATAATTCAGCAATAGCTCATTATGTCTGAATCAGAACAAGACGAAGCGTTACAAAGAACAAAATGCGGTCAACAGTATAAAATCTCTCTTCGCTCCACCTGCTAATCCCCTTCAATTAGCTGCGGCTGGCCAAGTGCTTTTCCACATCTTCCTTACTGAAACCCAGTGCAGCCGCAACCCGATCTGCATGACTCACTCGGGAAACACCCGGAATCAGTCGGTAGGTCGGACCCTGTGGCGAAAACTCACCCTGGAGATAGCGGCCTATCCCCTTGTCCTGCAAGCGCTCGCACAGTTCATGGTTATGGGTAACCAGCAAGGTGCTTGCGCCAAGCTTGTAAAAACCAGCGAGAACATACTCTGAGAGTTCCATCTTCTCTTCGAACGTCGTTCCCTCAGAAAGCTCATCCAGCACGACGAGACTGCGCGGCGTGGAATTGAAGAAAATTTCGCGCGTACGTTTCAACTCATGGCCAAAGCGCCCCATACCCTCATCCAGATGGCCGGGGTCCGGTACCTGGTAGAAAATATGCTCAGCCAGCACCAGACGTCCGACAGCAGCGGGAATATAGCAACCTATCTGTCCCAGCAGTTGAATCTGGACGACTGTCTTGCAATACGCAGTTTTACCGCCGCTGTTGGGCCCGGTAATGACCAGCAAGCGGCCGGCATCATCGAGCGAAACATCATTCGGCACATAATTGGAGTTGGCCCTCGCGAGTACGGGATTCCGCGCTTCCGTGACTTCCAGTGCGTGCCGCTCGCTTTCCGATATTTCCGGCAAAGTCATCTGGCCGCCGAAGGCTACTGAATAGCGATGGAAGGATAGCAGCTCGTCGAGCATTCCTAGCACATCCACCAATCGCGCCAGTTCAGGACTGTGCTTGAACAGCTTGCGCAGTGGATAAATGACAGTATCGCGATCGGAGGCGGCAATTGCAATCAGAACAACGGGCAAAATCGGCACTGCCAGCACGAGTATCCCATAGCCGAGATAAGCGATACCGAAACTCGCCAGCAATCCTTGAAAAAAATAAAGCGCCGCACCGAGCGCAGCCACAGCGAAAAATACCGGAATCGGCTTGAACATGGAGGGCGTGAAGCGCGAGAGCGGCAGATAGCGCGGCTTTTCTTCCCGGGTCTTGAATTTTCCTTCGGAGACATAAACAGGTCCGCGCATCAGGGAATAGATCCTCGATTTGCCAAAGTCGCGAACAGCCTGGAATAGCTCCCGCAGATAAGCGCTTTGCGGCTGAGGTAGAATTTCCACCGTCTCGACCATGTCGATCGCAAACCCCGTGCCATCGATGAACTGATGGTAACCGTATCCGCTAAACTCCATTTCATCTTTACCGCCCCTGGAATTGTCTACCGCAATTCCCCCGGTAAAAGTACCGTAGAGTAAATGATAAAGAGACTGCTCTCCCTCTTTCATCGTATCGACGAAGTGCTGAAGCGCTTCACGAAGCATTGAATTTGACGAGAGTTCCCGTACTGCTTCCTGTTTCTTTTGAATCAGCGCCGCATCTGTCTCTGGCCGCGCAAGCGAGCGATAGAGCACCGATTGCCCCGCATGAGTAATAGCGTGATTGACCGAATCGAATAATGCATCGGCTTCGATTGCATCGAACGTTTTCGCATCCAGTACGCCGTAGTCGTCTTCCTTCGGCCGAGTGTCTCGAATACCGCTGGGCTTCTGACTGCTGGAGAGAACAGGTTTTTGATTCCAGTAGGAATTGGGAGCAGAGGACGAATTCATGATCAGGAATGTTGGATTGATCAATTTCCGGGATAAGATTGGCAACCTTCCTGAAATGAGGGATGTCCGGAGGAGAAGACGACAGTGGCCTGAAAAACAGTTACGGCAGCGTAGCATCCCTTTGGTGAAAGGCCTGCTTCGGGGCGCCCATCGGGGTGCATGGCCACCTTTCACGTTTCAGTGAGAAAAGGCGATATCTTCCCCTGAAAATCTACCACCTAGGCAGCCGCCCGTCAATGCGCGGCAAGCGGTGGCTGGAGGAGGCCTGGGAATTGTGGCCGGAACAACACATCGTTCACCTCCTTCAAATCCTCCTCGTCCAGTTCTCCCGCCTCTGCCTTCAACCGCAATCGTGACATGAGAAAATTGTAGCGCGCCTGCGCGAGGTCTCGCCGCGCGGAATAATACAGTTGCTGTGCGTTCAGCACGTCCACCTCGGTTCGGACCCCTACTTCCTGGCCGAGTTTGGTGGAATCGACCTGGCTCTGACTGGATACCAGCGCCTGCTTCAGCGCCGTTACCTGCGCAATGCCGTTGGTGACATTGAGATACTGCTGGCTTACCTGCAGTACGCTGTTGCGCCGGGTATTGTTCAGGTCCTGCAACACCTTTTCCTGGATAGCCACTGCTTCGCGCACGCGCGACTGCACGGCAAAACCCTGAAACAGCGGAAAGCTGAGCTGTACCCCGATTTCTTTGGATGTCAGGTCAATGGGGCGCCCTGTGATCGTACCCCCCACCCCTTTCTGGTCACTGTATATCGCAACGAGATCGAGTGTCGGATAATGTCCCGCCTGAGCCCGTTCAACGTCCTTCTTTGCAATCTCGTACACCGCCTCCTGGACTTTCAGCGCGAGATTGTTCTGTTCAGCTACGCTGATCCAATCCTGCATCCTGGGGTACTTCAGCGTCAGCAGATCGGAGGGTGTCTCCGTGGGATGGGCCAGATCTTCCGGTATCCGCCCGATGATCTGTTCGAGTGTTCGTTTACGCACTTCAAGTTCGTTCAGCGCGCCTATTTCCAGCGCAGCCGTCAGATCGAAACGCGCCTGAGCTTCGTGAGTGTCGACGATGGTAGCAGTCCCGACTTCGAAGTTGCGCCTTGCCTGCGCCAGTTGCTCGCTGATGGCTTTTTTCTGTGCCTCTGCAACCTCCACGTTTACTTCTGCCAACAGAATATCCAGATAAGCCTGCGCTACACGCAGGATCAGATCCTGCGCTGCCATGATGAACTCCGAATCGGCCTGCGCAACCTGAAGCTTCGATTGTTCGTAGATCGCGAAATTCTCCTTGCGATAAATCGGCTGGGTTGCGGTAATGGTCAGGCTCTGGTTATCGATGACAACTTCGGATGGTCTGACGGCCACACCCGTTCCGGTCGCCGTTCCAGTTCCCCCGATTCTTTCTATATCAATCCACTGCCGCCGGCGCACCCCCGCAAGCGTAACCGTGGGCAGCAGGCCGGCCCGGCCCTGGGGCAGTTTTTCCTGGGCGGCCTGGTGCGTGAAGCGGGCTGCGCGAAACTGCGCGTCATTTTCCAGCGCTTCATGATAGATGTCCATCATGTCCGCAGCCTGCAGCGGAGTGCTCAGCGCTCCGATAAACAGGAGCGCATGGACGTACATCGCAATTTTGGATTTAATTCCGGATTGCCTTGCGCTGCGTGGAAGGAACATCTTTGTTGACTACAGTTAAAGATAGACGGATAGCTATAGGAAGGTAGCAATGGATACGTCGCGTGGACTGCAATTCCTGAAGTTCGGGCCGAAAGATCAGAATGTAAATCTCGCCGGTTGCTTCGCATTTCTGAGTGGCGCAATACAGGTTTCGAACAGGCCGACTGTGCTATACGCGCCCGCGCGCCCGTTTTCCTCCTGTGCCACGCAAGTAACCAGAAGAGCCTGCATTACCGGTGGATCGCCCACTACAGCAAAGAGACGCCCGCCAGTTTTAAGGCTCTTCTGAAATCCCTCCGGCAGCACCGGGGTGGATCCGGTCAGGACGATAACATCATAGGGACCGTGCTGGGTCCAGCCGCGGGCAGCATCGCCATTTTCCACCAGAACGTTGGCAATCTGGTGGTTCCGCAGGTTCTTTTCGGCCATGGCTGCCAGTTCCGGCACGATTTCCACGCTATGAACAAATCCGCCTTTTTTGGCAAGCAGCGCAGTCATGTAACCGCTGCCACTCCCCACTTCCAGAATTCTGTCGGTATTATTAATTCTCAACTCCTGCAGAATCCGCGCTTCAACCTTGGGGGCGAGCATTACCTCCCCGTATCCCAGCGGGATTTCCATATCGACGAATGCAAGTGAACGGTAAGCTGCCGGGACAAATTCCTCGCGCCGCAGCTCGAACAATAGTTGGAGAACCTCCTGGTCCAGCACCTCCCACGTACGAATTTGCTGCTCCACCATGTTATACCGACTTTGTTCGAGATCCATATCCAACCATCTGCTCCTATATGAAATGTCATAACAAACTTGCAATTATTCCACATTTCCGTTAGCTTCACAGCAGCAGCTAGGGGTCCGTTTCCGCAAGCAGCCGGAAACTGGTGAGAGAGTCCCTCATGGAACCCGCGAATAAGTACATTGCATATCACGCCTATTCGACGGTTCCTCTACCTGACACGGATAATGCCGCCGTAGGGAAGCTGGGAATCGGTTGTCCGGTTGTCCCGCTCCTTTATGGCACTCAAGGAGCGTAATATGAATGCAACAGTTTCAAGCGCGGTACAAATTCCATCACCCTTTTCGGGCAAGACCGCGCAGGTTGACGAAGGCGCGGTCAAGCCTCTGCCCCGGTCAAGAAAAATCTACCTGAGCGGTTCCCGCCCGGATATCCGGGTTCCCATGCGAGAAATCAGCCAGTCCGATACGCCAGCCGGCATGGGAGCGGAAAAAAACCCGCCGATTTATGTCTATGACACTTCCGGCCCTTATACCGATCCGGCGGTCAAAATTGACATTCGCTCCGGTCTGGCGCCGCTGCGCGAAAAATGGATAGATGAACGCGGCGATACGGAAGTTCTTTCGGGTCCGGCTTCCATCTATGGCAGGCAACGTCTGAACGACCAGCGGCTGGCCGAATTGCGCTTCGACCTGAAGCGCAATCCACGTCGCGCCAGGACTGAAGCAAACGTGACACAGATGCATTATGCACGACGTGGCATCGTCACACCCGAAATGGAGTTTATAGCCATACGGGAGAATCAGCGTTGCGAGCATTTGGCCGATCAACACCGGGAACTGCTTGCGCGCCAGCACCCGGGTCATGATTTCGGTGCGTTTCTGCCCCGCCACATCACGCCTGAGTTCGTACGTGACGAGGTCGCCAGGGGGCGCGCCATCATTCCCGCCAACATCAACCATCCCGAATCCGAACCAATGATCATCGGGCGCAACTTTCTGGTGAAGATCAACGCAAACATCGGCAATTCGGCACTAAGCTCAAGCATTCAGCAAGAAGTCGAGAAAATGACATGGGCAATACGCTGGGGGGGCGATACGGTGATGGACCTCTCCACTGGCAAAAACATCCATGAGACGCGCGAATGGATCATACGTAACAGTCCCGTTCCCATCGGCACGGTGCCGATCTACCAGGCCCTGGAAAAAGTAAATGGCAAGGCAGAAGATCTGACCTGGGAAATTTTTCGCGATACGCTGATAGAGCAGGCTGAACAGGGTGTGGACTATTTCACCATTCATGCCGGCGTACGACTTGCCTATGTTCCGATGACGGCAAAACGCCTCACCGGTATCGTTTCCCGCGGCGGATCGATAATGGCGAAGTGGTGTCTTGCACATCACAAGGAGAGTTTCCTGTATACGCAGTTCGAGGAAATCTGTGAAATCATGAAGGCTTACGATGTAAGCTTCTCCCTCGGCGACGGATTACGCCCCGGTTCCATATATGATGCGAATGATGAAGCCCAGTTTGCGGAGCTGAAAACGCTCGGTGAGCTGACACAGATTGCCTGGAAGCATGACGTGCAGGTAATGATCGAAGGCCCCGGCCATGTTCCCATGCATCTCATCAAGGAGAACATGGATATGCAACTGAAATATTGTGCCGAAGCCCCGTTCTATACGCTGGGGCCTCTCACTACCGACATCGCCCCTGGCTATGATCATATTACCTCTGCCATCGGCGCAGCCATGATCGGCTGGTACGGTACCGCGATGCTATGTTACGTAACGCCCAAGGAGCATCTCGGCCTGCCGGACAAGGATGACGTCAAGGACGGCATCATTACGTATAAAATTGCTGCGCATGCCGCAGATCTGGCAAAGGGACATCCCGGTGCACAGTTACGCGACAATGCTCTTTCCAAAGCACGCTTCGAGTTTCGCTGGGAAGATCAGTTCAACCTTGGTCTCGATCCTGACAAGGCAAGGCAGTTCCATGATGAAACTCTGCCGCAGGAAGGCGCAAAGCTCGCCCATTTCTGTTCGATGTGCGGTCCGCATTTCTGCTCAATGAAAATCACACAGGATGTACGCGACTTTGCGGCGAGCAAAGGTGTCAGCGAGCAAGAGGCCCTGGAAAAAGGCATGGAAGAAAAAGCGAGCGAATTTGTAGCAAAGGGAACAGAGATTTACAGCAAGGTGTAAGCGGCATGACAGCCGGCTTGTGCCGGCTTGCCATTGAAAAAAGGCGACAGGAGGATGCAGGCGGTTACATTGCGCCAAGACATCCATTCCTGCACGCCTCCCGCAAAAGCGTCGCAAGTATTCTCAAACCGAAGTCGGTTTGATGCGATAATATCGAAAAAATAAACAGTCGCGCTCTCGGCGTTACTTCTCTACTGGATACCCATTGTCTGTATTCCCTGGTAACACCATGGTTCCTTCCCGTTCGTTCCCGGTTACCCGCGGTCTCCCGGCTTCTGGCGGATAATCTGGAATGGACTGGTTTCTTCTCCTCAAGGGGCTCATCCTTGGCATAGTCGAAGGTCTGACGGAATTTCTTCCGATTTCGTCCACCGGTCACCTGATTCTGGTCAGCGATCTGCTCAACTTCAATGACGAAAAGGGCAAGGTATTTACCATCGTCATTCAGCTTGGCGCGATTCTGGCGGTATGTTGGGAATATCGCGTCAAGCTGCGGCATGTAGTGACGGACATCGGCTCCCGTCAGGACGCAAATCGCTTTGTGTTGAATCTCTTGATCGCGTTTCTGCCAGCCGCAATTCTGGGTTTGCTGTTCATTAAAACCATCAAGCAATACCTGTTTCATCCGGTACCGGTCGCGCTGGCATTCATAGTCGGTGGCCTTCTGATTCTTTGGGCCGAGCGCAGGACGCATGTGGTGGACGTGGAACGGGTCGAAGACATGGACTGGAAACATGCCTTGAAGGTGGGATTGGCGCAGTGCCTGGCGCTCATACCCGGCACTTCGCGCTCTGGCGCCACCATTATTGGGGGCCTCTTCTTCGGCCTGTCGCGCAAGGCCGCTACTGAATTTTCATTTTTCCTCGCGATTCCGATCATGTTCGCAGCAACTTTTTATGATCTTTACAAGAATCGCGATATCCTTCATCTGGATGATGTGAGCGTGTTCGCGATCGGTTTTGTGGCATCGTTTATCAGCGCACTCCTGGCGGTGAGGGGCTTAATCCGTTTTGTCAGCCACCATGATTTCTCCGTTTTTGCCTGGTATCGCATCGGATTCGGAATTATTGTCCTGCTGACGGCGTACTCCGGGATGGTTCAGTGGTCAGCGTAAGAAGGATTCCTGTCCAATGAGTTTTGCGCATGCACTTACGCTCCATTATTTTCCAGATTATTGTCGCCGCGATAAGCATGCCCCGAGCCTCTCGAGAGCCAGGATGAACAGGGGGAATTTAACCCGGAGCGATGGAGACGAAAGACCCTCAACTCTGCACCCAGGGTAGTCCTGCCGCCTTCCAGCCACCCTTCTTACCGCGATGGCCGGTTGCGTCCTTCTCACCTTCGAATCCTTCGAGAACGTTGTAGCAATTCGTATAACCCAGTTCGGAAGCGGTAGCTGCGGCCTGATGCGAACGTCCTCCCGTACGGCAGATGAACATGACCAACGATTCCTGATCTACCTGGCTGGAAAGATAGTTGATGAAATCAGGGTTGGAACGCATTCCCGGATAAGACTGCCATTCGATTTCCACTGCACCCGGAATTCTTCCTACCCAATCCCATTCCGCGCGTGAACGCACATCCACCAGTTTCGCCTCCGGCGCTTCCTGAAGCAAGGTAAGCGCCTCGGTCGGTAACAGCGCCCCTTGATAGGGCAGATCCATTTCCTCGGCACGCTTATGCGCCCTTTCGAGTATTGCAGTAATTGTTTCGGTTTCCATATGTTTTACCATGAGGCGAATGAAATAATATGTAATGGTAATCGATTTTCAGCCATCTGGATGCCTGGAAAATTTCAATCGAGGGACAGGATGCAACAAACCCTACCTCTTCCAACTTGCGGTATTTTATTGCTGAGGGAATGGCCGCTCCCCTCCTAGGATATAATATCAATTCTGCAAATTCCCTTTATATAAGGACACTCAACTTTTTAAAAGGAAGGCGCTTTCGCACGCTTGCATATTTGATATGGCTTGGAGACTGAAATGGCGGTAGCCGATGTTCTGAAAATGATTCAGGACAACGAAGTCAGATTCGTTGATCTACGATTTACCGATACCCGCGGTAAAGAACAGCATGTAACCCTGCCCGCTCACGTCGTCGATGCGGATAAACTGGAGGATGGTCATACATTCGATGGCTCTTCCATCGCCGGCTGGAAGGGTGTGCAGGCGTCGGATATGCTCCTGATACCGGATACCGGTACTGCGCGGATGGATCCATTCATGGACGAGGCTACACTGTTCATCACCTGCGATGTGGTGGAGCCCGCAGATGGGAAGGGTTACGACCGGGATCCCCGTTCCCTGGCAAAACGCGGCGAAGCCTACCTCAAGTCGACAGGCATCGGTGATACCGCGTTTTTCGGCCCGGAGCCTGAATTCTTCATTTTTGATTCCGTAACTTGGCATGCCGACATGTCCGGCTGTTCCGTAAAAATCGAGTCGGAAGAAGCAGCATGGAGCTCGGGAGTAAAATATGAGGGTGGCAATATCGGGCATCGTCCTGGTATCAAAGGGGGCTATTCCCCGGTTCCCCCGATCGACTCCTTGCATGACATCCGGTCGGCGATGTGTCTTGCGCTTGAGGAAATGGGTATCGAAGTTGAAGTGCACCACCACGAAACGGCGACTGCCGGACAGTGTGAGATAGGCACCAAGTACAGCAGCCTGGTGCAGCGTGCCGACTGGACGCAGGTATTCAAATACGTGGTGCACAACATTGCCCACTCGTATGGAAAGACGGCAACCTTCATGCCAAAGCCCATTGTAGGTGACAATGGCTCCGGGATGCACGTGCACCAGTCGATCTGGAAAGGCGGACGAAACCTGTTTTCCGGAAACGGTTATGCCGGACTTTCGGAAATGGCAATGTATTATATTGGCGGAATCATCAAGCATGCCAAGGCCTTGAACGCCATCACCAACCCCGGTACCAACTCGTACAAGCGCCTCGTTCCAGGTTTTGAAGCACCCATCAATCTTGCATATTCCGTAAGTAACCGTTCGGCCGCCATCCGCATTCCTTATGCCAACAACCCCAAAGGCCGCCGGATCGAGGTGCGCTTCCCTGACCCTACCGCGAACCCTTACCTTGCATTTACTGCCATGCTGATGGCGGGGCTGGATGGAATCCAGAACAAGATTCACCCGGGCGATCCGATGGATAAGAATCTCTACGACCTTCCACCCGAGGAAGCTGCCAGAATTCCCAATCCTTGCGCTTCCCTGGATGAAGCACTGGACAGCCTGGATAAGGACCGTAATTTCCTCACTCGCGGCGGGGTGTTTTCGAATGATATGATAGATGCTTACATCGAGCTCAAGATGGAAGAAGTTACGCGCTTCCGGATGACGACGCATCCGGTCGAATTCGATATGTACTACAGCTTGTGAGCACTGTTTCTCACGCTCGGACCGCTCATGCTGTTTCATTAATCAGGACATAATATCCGATGAAAATTCTTTTTGTTACATTGCTCGCGCTGCCGATGCTCATGCTTGCCGGATGTGGTCAGAAAACAGCGAAGGACGCGGAAAAACCCGGCGAGCAGCAGGCGCAACTGCCAGATGAGTTCACTTCTGAAAAGCAAATGCCATCAGTGCTGGAAGAAAGCCTGAGCCCGGAAGAGAAGTCTGCAATATTGAAAGAAATCATGCCGGCCGGGCCTGAGAGCGATTCCACACCGGAGGAAAAATTCCTGCAGTTGAAAAAAGACGCGGAGGCTGGCGATCCCAAAGCACAGACTGGCCTCGGCGTTATGTACTATACGGGTGAAGCGATATCCAAGGATGCTTCGGGCAAAATCCTGAGTAACGATCCCGCTACCGCCGCCGCCTGGTTTCATCGCGCAGCTGAGCAGGGCTATGCGGATGCGCAATTCAACCTGGGGTTGCTGTATGCCAACGGCGAGGGCGTTCCTAAAGATTCAGTCAAGGCGTTCGGGCTATTTCAAAAAGCGGCCGAACAGGGTAATGTAGACGCGCAAAATAACGTGGGTGTGATGTATTACTCAGGTGAAGGTGTGCCCAGAGACGAAGCCAAGGCGAAAGAATGGTTCAAGAAAGCGGCGGCCCAGGGTAATGCCGACGCGCAGGCAAACCTGGATGTAATGAAATAAGAGCTTCGCTGTTGGTTTCGAGAATCGGGGCATCTCCGTAATGCAAGTATCGGTATTACGCTTGTGTTACCGCAAAGAGTGCGTTGTTCGTCATTATGTCGGCGCATTCAGTCAACCTCCGATAGCCCTTCAGAGTTTCACTCCATAAGGACATAAGGAGATGCCTATCCGAGGGTAGGTTACTGTATTCCATCCTCTCACCCTCAAATCCTTACTACATAAAGGGAGTTGGTGACACCTTCAACAATTCAGATAATCAGTGCAGCGCTATTCGTGGTTGCACTCCTGCATACGTTTTCCACCAGATTTTTTGAGCGATTGGCAAACGCGCGTCCCGCCCACGCAGGGATATGGCATTTATTGGGTGAAGTAGAAGTCGTGTTCGGCTTCTGGGCCATGATTCTCATACTGTTCATGTTTGCAGTGGAAGGCCGTGACAGCGCAATCGGTTACCTGGATTCGCGTAACTTTACGGAACCCATGTTCGTCTTTGCGATCATGGTCGTTGCTGGAACAAAGCCGATCCTCCAGCTTGCCATGCTCTCGGTACGCACCGTGGCGCAATTCATTCCGCTGTCGCGTGCGATCGTTTTCTACTTTACGACGCTTTCCCTCGTTCCACTGCTCGGTTCCTTCATCACCGAACCGGCAGCCATGACGCTCGCTGCCCTGATTCTTCGAGATAATTATTTCTCTCGCGGAATTTCGCTCAAGCTTAAATACACTACCCTCGGGGTTCTGTTCGTCAATGTATCCATCGGCGGCACCTTGACACCCTTCGCTGCACCTCCCGTGCTCATGGTGGCGGGGAAATGGGGATGGGATATCTGGTTCATGATATCCACTTTCGGTTGGAAAGCAGCTATCGTCGTGATAGTGAATGCGGCGAGCGCCACGTTGCTGTTTCGCCGCGAATTGTCCCAAGGGGGGCTCGGGCAGAATTTGTCTGATGGTGAAGAGAAAGCGCCGGGTCTTCTTGTAGCTGTGCACCTCATCTTCCTGATCGGAATAGTGACATTTGCTCATCATCCTGCCGTCTTTATGGGACTTTTCCTGTTTTTTCTTGGCATCGCCCATGCATATCAAAAACATCAGAACCGGTTTATCCTGCGGGAGGGTTTGCTGGTGGCATTTTTCCTGGCCGGTCTGGTAGTGCTGGGCGGACAGCAGCAGTGGTGGTTGCAGCCGCTATTGCTGGGAATGAGCAGCGAGGCAGTATTCTTTGGCGCCACGCTGCTGACCGCAATAACGGATAATGCGGCCCTTACCTATCTTGGCTCGCTTGTAGAGGGGCTATCAGGTTCTTTCAAATATGCGCTGGTTGCAGGCGCAGTTACAGGGGGCGGACTCACGATCATCGCGAATGCGCCCAATCCTGCCGGGGTCGCTATTCTGCGTGGCAATTTCGAGGATGGGACCATTCACCCGTTAGGCCTGCTGACAGCGGCAATACCACCGACTATCGTGGCTCTCCTGGCATTCCGCTTGCTCTAGGGAACCGCTGAACAAATCCCTCTCAAAGCTCCATCCCCTCCGGGTTGCAGCAAAATCGAGTCTGGCCGATTTCGGGCCGCATCTTCAATAACCTTACGGGACAGATGCTTCGTTCTGCTTCAAGGCGCGCAAGCTGTCATTTTCGGCGCGTAACGCTTCGACCTCCTTATGCAGTCTTCCTATCGCCATGCGTTCGCGCAACATGGTCGGCAGTGTAACGAGCGCTCCTATGAGCGCTCCCAGACCGAAGCAGACTGCGACCACAACGGCAAGCGACGCATCGGCACGCCAAAGTAAGAATATGACGCTTACTTCGACAGCGTTCTGAACCGCAAACGTGACAATGAGGAAAACGATGACGAGCGCTGCAATCAATTGCAATTGCATAACAACTCCTTTCCGGACACCCGTATCCGAATCGGGGAAAACGGCTTCACCTCAGCAAGAAGCACGATGTGCCAGATACGAACGTGGAAGACCTGTCGGGCTATACCTGCCGGTTCCGGTTGCAAAAAGTGATGGAAAGAGAGCGTCCGAAGGCTGCTCCGAACGCGATTCCATACACTTGAATCAACAAAAGGATAACCGAACAAAAGTGGCGCTATCCTCGCGGCAAGCAGGCCACTTCACACGCTAACCGCGTATTTTGCGAGTGAAGCCGGTTTCCAGCCACTTCTTGATACGATTGGCATCGCCAATCCGGGAATTCTTTCCCCAGGAATCGAGCAGCACGATTATGGTCGGCTTGCCTGTGATATTTGCATGCATCACCAGACAGCGCCCGGCCTCGCTGAGAAATCCTGTTTTGGATATCCCGATATCCCAACTGCTGCTCCTTACCAACCTGTTGGAGTTGACGTAATTCAGGTTGCGGCTGCGTACCTTCCCCATGGATGCCACCTCGTGCGCAGCGGTCGTGGAAAATACGCGGATGAGGCGATACCCGTGTGCCGCCTTGACCATTTTTGCGAGATCGCGCGCGGTGGAGACATTGCCGCTGTTCAAGCCGGTCGAGTCAACAAAATAGGTGCTGCCCATTCCCAACTGGAATGCCTTGCGGTTCATGGCTGTAACAAACGCATTGAGGCCGCCGGGATACGTACGTCCCAGCGCCGCAGCAGCGCGATTCTCCGAAGACATCAAGGCCAGTCGCAACAATTCTCCGCGGGTGAACTTCGCTCCTACCCGCAGGCGGGAACGAGTATACTTGATGACATCAACATCAGCCGAGTCAATGACTATTTCCTGGTTCAGCGGCAGTTTTGCATCGAGCACAACCATTGCGGTCATGAGTTTGGTAATCGAAGCGATCGGCATGACAGTGTCTGCGTTCTTGTGGAAAAGAACCTGTCCCCGCTGTGGATCCACAACCAGCGCTGAGTTGGACCGGAGAGACAAGTCGGCCGGTTTTGCAAAAGCGCCTCCCATAAACGCAAGCGTGGCGCAAACCACCAATATGGCGTTCTTCATTTGTATTATCCAATGGAGTTGTCCGCCCTCCCTGCGGACTGGGCCTACGGCCGTAAAGTACCAAATATCACGAGCTAGGGAAAGAGCTATGTTCAGGGGCGCGCGCACGGAAAGGATTTTTCTAGAAGGGAAGCGAGTGAGAATGGATCGGTGAGTGACTGGGACTTACTGCTCGGCGCAAGCGCCATTGCTCATTGACAGGCGGTAGCCATCCATAAGCACTTTGGATGCACCCTCGAGCGGCAAAGGCTGGGAAAAATAGTAGCCCTGCATTTCATCGCACCCGTGTCTTATCAGAAAATCCAGTTGCGCCCTTGTTTCAACGCCCTCAGCCACTACTTTCAGCCCAAGGCTGTGCGCGAGCTTGATCATGGCTACGGTAATGGTTGCGTCGTCGGGATCCGTCGTGACATCGCGGATGAAGGCACGGTCGATCTTGAGTACATCCAGAGGGAAGCGCTTGAGATAGGCAAGACTGGAATAGCCGGTACCAAAATCGTCCATCGATATCTGGACACCGAAGGCTTTCAGATTCTGCAAGGCGTTGGCGGCCATCTCGGCCTCCTTCATCAATACCGACTCCGTAAGCTCGAATTCCAGCAGACGCGGATCGATGTTCGTAGCCTTCAACGTTTCCCCGATAATGCTATCCAGATCCTGTTGCTGAAACTGCCGGGCTGACAGATTGATCGAGATGGGATGCAGCACCAGTCCCTGGCCCTGCCATTCCCTGATCTGCTCACAAACCGTTTTCACCACCCACTCGCCTACCGATACGATCAACCCCGTATCCTCGAGGACGGAAATGAACTGCAGCGGAGGCACCAGTCCATGCGCGGGGTGCTGCCAACGCAGCAGCGCCTCAAAACCGGTAATCTCTCCGTTGATCAGACTTGCTTTGGGTTGGTAGTGAAGCACGAACTCGCGCCTTGCCAGAGCGCCGCGAAGTTGCGTCTCGATTTTCAGGCGAGCCACCGCGCGCTCATTCATCTGCGGAAGGTAAAACTGATAAATCGCCGGCCCCTGCTCTTTTGCCTGGAACATTGCGGTATCCGCATTTCTGAGCAGGCTGTCTGCATCGGTACCATCGCCGGGATAGATGCTGATTCCAAGGCTTGCAGAAACATAGATCTCCTGTGTTTCCAGTTCAAAGGGTATCTGGAGCGCCGAAATAACCTTCTCCGCAATTAAGGTTGCATCTTCAGCTTGTACAAGATCAGACAGAATCAAGGCAAACTCATCTCCTCCAAGACGGGCAACCGTGTCGCATGAACGCACACACTGCTGCAGTCTCTTTGCCACATGGATCAGCAGCTCGTCACCAGTAGAATGGCCCATTGTGTCGTTGACGATCTTGAACCGGTCCAGATCCGCAAATACCACGCCGACGCGGCGACGATTGCGATGGGCATGTTCCATCGCCTGCCGGAGACGATCAAGAAAAAGACTTCGATTAGGCAGTTCCGTCAGGGGATCAAACTGGGCCAGGTAGGTGAGACGCTCCTCCGTTGTCTTGCGGTCAATTGCAGTTGCGAGAATATTCGCGAGACTCTGAAGAAAATTGATACTGCTGGACGTGAAGCGCTGCGGCTCGGGCGAATAGGCTCCAAGGATCCCATAAGGTCCCCCCACCCCCGAGATAAGCACATCTGCGCAACTGCGTATATTATGGCTCCTCAGGATGCTGGAAGGCTTGAAACGGGTTTCCGTCTGGAAGTCCTCCACAATGACGGACTGATGGCTCGCGAGTACAAAGCGATTTTGACTGTTCTCGTATGTAAACGATATCTGCCTTCCAATCCAGTCTTTCTGCCAGCCGACCCCGGATTTAAGAACAAAAGAACGGAAATCCGGCGCAAGCTGGAGCGCCTTGCAGAACTCGACACTGAGACCTTGAGAAGCAATCACCGCTGCTTGGCCCCACAACAAAGCAAGATTTCCGCTGGCCAGCGCCTGTTGCCCGAACGCGGCAATGAGTCCCTGCTGCATGGCATGCTCCTGGATTGCAAAGTCAGTTTGCTTGCGTTTGGTAATGTCGATGGCAGTGCCCACTATTCTCAGTTCATCTGGATTGGTGCTCCATTTCAATGCCTTCGCAATATGCAGATGGCGCACTGCCTTGTGTTCGCGCAAAATCCGGAAATCGAGTTGAACGCGTCCATCCTCGGCGCTGACCCGTTCCAGATGCGTCTCCTGCTGGGGCAGATCGTCCGGATGGGTATAGGATTTCCATATGTCATACGTGATGCGACTCCCGGGAGCAATCCCGTAGATCTCGTACATCCGGTCATTCCAGATCATTTCATTGGTCGCAGTGTTCCACTCCCAGATACCGATGGCGGCTGCTTCCGTGGCAAGAGCAAGTCGTGTCCTCTCTTCCAGCAAAACGCGCTCCCTTCTGTTCGATTCTGCCCGCAGCCAGACATTTTCTATGACAGTCGGCAATCGCTGGAGGTAGCCTGCGGTCTTCACCACGTAATCGGCAGCACCCAGTTTGAGTGACTGCCGGGCAATCTCCTCATCCTCGCTCCCGATAAAGAGAATGATGGGCAGATCAAGTCCCCGTACCTGGCAAAGCTCCTTCAGAACGTCCGTCGCGGAGGCGCCGGGCAAGCGGTAATCGAGCAGCAACACGTCAACCTCGGTCTTTCTATCCTGTTCAGCAAGATAGGAAAAAACCTCCTCAGCTGACTGAACAGATTCGATTCGAAGGTGTGGCGCAGTGGAAGCCAGTGCCTGTTTCATCATTTCGGCGTCATGCGGATTAGGCTCAACGTATAAAACCTGCAGTACTGTAGCGCGGCGGTAAGTTTCTGTCTGGAACTTGTCGAGCGTCGCACGAAGCACGAGCCCAAGAGTTTCGAGAAAGCGCCCGTGCTTTATGACGTAATCGTCAGCTCCCGCTCGAAGTAACGAGAGGATGGCTTCTTCCCTGCTGGAACCGGTAAGAACCACGACTGGAAGCGGTAGATGTCGTCTGCGAATCTGAGCCAGCAACGTTTCACCACTCCCGTCCGGAAGATTGAGGTCCGTCAGGACGATATCGTAGCGAGGAGAGGCTCCCGGTCTGCCGATTGCTGGGATACCGAGGCTGGTTCCATAGAGATCTTGGAATCTTTCCACTCGGTGCAAAGCTTCTGCCAGTGAACTGACGATATCGAGCTGAATGTCGGGCGCACGTTTTTTCAGTTCCAATCGCACCAGATCGGCATCCAGCGCATTATCCTCAAGGTAGAGCACTCTCATCGGAAAACCTTTGAATAATTTCCCCGAAGGCCGGAAAAGGCCCTCGAGGACTTCAGTTTCCTATCGTATCCTCGCACCCTCCGGGGTATTGCCCGAGCTCTGCGCGACCTCGCATCCTGCATGAAACTCATTCAGAAACCTCTAATCCTTGCAGAACAATGGATATTAAGAACAGTCCAGTAGAGCTCGATCTGCCGGGCCACATCAATGAATTTTTCGAAGTCCACCGGCTTTACGATGTAGGAATTCGCACCGAGCAGATAGGCTTCATGAACGTCGACATCTTCGGAGGAAGACGTAAGCACCACGACCGGAACAGTTCCAAGCAAGGAATGCTCCCGTATGGTTCGCAGGACTTCCAGTCCGTTTACTTTGGGTAGTTTGAGGTCTAGCAGTACAACCGAAGGCGGGAGGTCAGTTGTTCTCCAGTTCGAAAAAAAATCGAGCGCTTCCTGACCATCCCGCAGCACTTCGAGTGGATTGGTCAGGTTGTGCCGCACAAAAGCACGCCGCGTGAGATCGACATCCATCGGGTTGTCTTCAATAAGCAGAATCGGCAACGCAGTGTTCATGAAAACACCCCCCTATAAGTCCTGTTCTTGCAACTGCTCGAATGGCGTAGGGTCAGACAGTGGCAGTTGTAGGTAAAAGACAGCTCCGGCACCTACCTGGCTTTCCGCCCATACCCGTCCTCCCATACGCTCCATCGCTTTTTGCACCATTGCAAGCCCGATGCCCGTTCCCGGATATTCCTCGGCTCGTTGCAAGCGCTGGAATATCTCAAAAATTTTGTCGTAAAAACGCATATCAAATCCGATGCCGTTGTCGCGCACACAAAGAATGCAATTGCTATCCGAAGTCCAGGCGCGGATTTCGATGATAGCCTCCGGGGCATGTATGGAGAACTTGATGGCGTTATCGATCAGGTTGCGTAGAGCGATTGCAAGACCATCGGGATCAGCGCGAACGTGGAAATCATCCACACTGACAGTGAGGCGCACGTTTTGCAGATTATCCCCGAACTGGGCCAACACCTTTGATACGAAAGCGGGAAGCCTGATGACCATCGAAGACAGTTTTCGCCGCTCAAGTTTTGAGTAGGAGAGCAGATCTTCGATTAAATCTGTCATATGCTTGGTGGCTGAACGGACATTTGTCAGAAAACTGCGACCTTCCTCGTCGAGGCGTTCGTAGTAGTTTTCCAGCAGCAGCCGGCTGTACCCGGCTATACCGCGCAGGGGCGCTCTCAGATCATGCGATACCGAATAACAGAAATTTTCCAGTTCCTTGCTCTTGGCAAGAAGCTGGGCAGTACGCTCATTCACCTTGTATTCAAGATTAACCTTGGCGTCACGCAAGGCTTCCTCAGCCTGTTTGCGCTCGGTGACATCCTTAATGGTAAGAAAAGCCAGTCCTTTACTGTTCTCGTAGCGCAAAACCGTTCCGGAATAACTGAAGATTCTCAACCACTCTTTATCCAGCCGCCTGATGCGCAGTTCCAGATCATGCAGATGCTCGCCCCGGAGAATGCGCGTCAAGGGCCATTGATCTATAGGCACGACGTTGCCCTCGGTTGTCGATAACTCATAGATGCGAGCAAAATTATGAAGACTGCCAAAAACTTCTTCCGCATTGTCGATCTCATGCATTCGCAAAGCGGCGGGATTCCAGTGGAGAAGATTACGATTGAAATCGGAGATGATAAGCCCCTCGGTTATATGCTCCATCACCACCTGAAGCCGCTTTTCTGTCTCACGCTGCGCCTCTTCCCGGAGTCTCTGATCGTGGACGTCGGTATTGGTCCCGAACCACTGCACAACCTGACCTTCCTCGTTTCTTAACGGCTCGGCGCGGGTCAGAAATACCCGGAGTTCCCCGTCCGCACCACGCAGTGGAATTTCCATATCGAGCGGCTGCTCAGCAGCAGTAGCCTCGCTCCAACGTTTTATTACCTCCGGCAGCAGTTGGGGATCATGAACCTTTTGCCAGCCCCAGCCCATCATCTCTTCGGGAGTGGTTCCGGTATAGTCGTACCAGCGCTGGTTGTACCAGGACCTGGATCCATCCGTCTCCCCTATCCATGCAAGCTGGGGGATGGTATTGACCATTGTTCGGAATCGCGCCTCATTTGCACGCAACTTGGCCTCTGCGCGGCGGCGGGCGCTGAGATCAAACGCCATTGCAAGAAATTGCACTTGCTCAGGCCGCGTGGACAATTCCAGGTGAACCTCGACCGGGTAATGCGTGCCGTCCGCACGCAGATGGGTCGCCTCGAAAACCAGGATTTCTTTCTCACCCTTCATGAGTGGATCAATCAAAGCCCGGAACGATGTCTCGTCGAACTCGCGTTCGACTTCGAGCAGCGTCATCTTTTGCAGCAAATCCATGCTGTAGCCAAGATTGCGCCGGGCTCCCCGGTTGGCGTACTCGAAATGCAGTGTCTGAGCATTCAGCAGATAAATTTCGTTCAGACTCTGATCGAGAATTTCTGCAATCGGGGTACGAACATTCTCCACAGTGGCAAGACAGGTCGTATCGCGAGCGTTCTCAGAAGCGCACGCAACACTCCCTGTGTAGTTTTGGTTTAGGGATATCATTACGGAAAAACCTGATGCTCTTTTGCAAGAACGATTCGACTCGGAAAAACTCGGAAAAAACAGAGCTATGAAACCCTAAAACGGGCCGGGTGAATAGCTGTAAGATTTTACAGGGTGGCAGGATGAAAATTAGGCTGGAGTGTTTGATCCAAACTTTCCGCAGACCGAAAGGAACAGAATGAAAACAGCCTGATCTGTAAACTTTCCCTATTCGTGGAGAAGGGAAGCGCGTCTTTTTGAGCCGCGCCCCACCGCTCTCACCGCATCATAAACATGCACCTGTGGATGGAGAGCGTCCTCCCCAGCTGCAGGAAATTGCAAGGCCTGAAGAGACAGCTGTCGACAATTTAATCAACATGGGACTTATCGTCCCCGCTCGGAGATAAACATGCAGGAACTGAATGCAACCTGGACCGCACTGAAACTCGGCGGCTTTACCGTTTTGCCGCTGTCATTGCTGGCGGTGATCGCATTGGCGATCATGCTTGAAAAGGCGTTCATCTATTGGAAGTTTGCGCGCCTGTCTCACGACCTGCTGAATCTGGTTGAGACTTACGGCTTTGCATGGGCCGATCTGGAAAAAATACTCTCCGGATTGGATGATCGCCACTACTACAAGCGCTTCTTCGAGGTTGTGATCAGTAACAGACACCATCCGTCCTGGTGGACGGAGTCGCGCGCGGCAGACGAAGCCCAGTTAATCGAGACATCGCTGGGACGCCGGTTGTGGGTGCTGGAAACGATCGTCACCGCAGCGCCTCTGCTCGGGCTTGTCGGAACGGTTATCGGCATGATGCGCGCTTTCCAGGTCATTGGCGGCGAAGGGGTGGTCAACCCCACGGCCGTGACGGGAGGAGTAGCCGAAGCCCTTATCGCCACCGTCGTTGGCCTCCTGATTGCGCTGATTGCACTCTTCGGCTTCAATTACTTCTCCCGCCTTCAATCCCAAACGATGGATGAAATGGAACGACTGGGCACCCGCCTCATCGATCATATTCGCCTGGATCAGGAGGAGAGTGGTCATGAAGCGGCGTAAACCCAGGGAATACCGCAGGGGGCGCATCGAAATCATCCCGATGATCGACGTGATGTTTTTCCTGCTTGCCACATTCATGCTTTCGTCATTATCGATGCAGAATCTCGATTCCCTGCAGGTGAATCTGCCGCAAGGCGAGGCCGAAAAACTCAGCGCCAAAACGCCAGTTACACTGACCTTGACGAGTGACAGCAAAATCTTTGTCAACCGCACGCCCGTGACCCTGGAGACGCTGGGTGACACTCTCAAACCACTGCTGCGCGATTCCGAACAGAAAGTGGTGGTATCGGCAGACAGCGACGCACCGCAAGGGATTGTCGTGCAGGCGATGCTGCGTGCTCGTGGTGCGGGCGCGCAGCACTTTCTGATCGCCGTCAAACACGAGTAATCCCGAACACATGCTCAAGTCCGGATCGAGGGAAATCCGCATCTGGTGGCCCCTGCCGCTGGCTTCTGTCCTCTGGGTGATTATCATCTGGGCGTTCGGGTTCTTTCTCACCGCGCCTGAGGTGGAGATCAAGGGGCCTCCAGCAATCGAGGCCAGCTTCGTGGAACTGGCTGAAGAAACACCCGAACAGAAGGTGGCGCCGGCTGCGCCACCCAGTCCCAAGGCACCTCCTGCGTCCAAACCTCCCCCTAAGCCCCGGCCTCAACCGCGGCTGGGAGAAGGAGGAACCAAGCCGCTGAAACCCAAACGGGAAAAAGCAATGGAAAACCGTGAGGGCAGCAAGGAACGCACGCCGGTTCAGAAAACTGTTCCACAGGCTTCTCCAGAGACTGAACGCCCAAAAGACCTGCTGGCATATATGAATGAGGCGCGGGAGCGGCGCCGGGCAGGCGGAATTTTCGAGGATGAACCCGCTGAACCTGAGGCGGTCGAACGCGAGCCTTCCGAAGAAGAACTGCGCATGGCTAACGTGATGCGCAACCTCAAGGAACCTGGCGCAAGCGGGATATTCCAGATCATCAGGATGGGGCCGCGAACGGCACAGTTTCTGTTTCGTGCCTGGAAGAAGGATAGCAGCGTTCCCCGCCGGGAGTTGGTGGAAGTCGATGCCGGACCCGGTGGCGATATTCAACGGGCCATCGTTCGAAAAATGATCGAGCTGATCCGGCAATACCACAAAGGGGATTTCAACTGGGAATCCTACCGCCTCGACCGTGTGGTCGTCCTCTCCGCCCGGCCGGAAGACAGCAAGGGTCTGGAGGATTTCCTGATACGCGAGTTTTTTGGAGAGGAGGCTGCGCCGCGACAGCGATGAAGGTCGCCCTGACGGCGAAGTTATTCGCTATCCCATGTATTCCATTACGGTGGAAGCAAGCGGTGGCCGAGCGCCCTCCACCGGAGGGTTGGGGAAAGGACGTTGTCCTACTTTTCCACTCCGCTTGCGGTCTTGTTCGCATCACCTTTCAGATATTTGTCCAGAAACTCCAGTATTCGCCGATTGGCCTCGATCTGGTTCTTTTTCTTGGTAAAACTATGGCCTTCATTAGGGAAGACAATATACTCCACCGGAATACCACGCTTCCTGACCGCTTCCACCATTTCATCACTCTCGGCCTTGACCACACGTGGATCATTGGCTCCCTGAATGACCAATAAAGGCTTTCGTATTTCCCTGGCGTGGAACAGGGGGGAAGTCGCAACAAGAAAATCGATGTCCGCCACCGGGTCTCCAATTTCATCATAAATGGCTTTGCGGACGGACTCCCAGTAAACAGGAATGCTCTCCAGGGTACGGAGCCAGTTGCTGACGCCGAAAATGTCCACTCCTACCTTGAAAGCTTCAGGCCGGAACGCGAGGGCTGCAAGTGTCATGTAACCGCCATAGCTCGCGCCCATGATGCCGATGCGCTCATGGTCGATGTAACCGAGGCTGGCCAGAAAGGTCTTCGCTTCTACACAATCCCACAAGGGCTCCCGTCCGTGCTTGCGGTTGGCCGCGGTAAAGAAGGTTTTACCGTAGCCGGAGCTGCCCCGGTTATTGATGCCCAGCACGGCATATCCGTGGTTCACGAGGTACTGAATCTGGGCGCTATAACCCCGCATGGTCTGTCCGCCGGGTCCGCCATGAACGTATACGATCGCAGGCACCTTGTTGGTGTCTGATGCTTCATGCGGCTTGTAGTAGATGGAGGGAATCATCATTCCATCGAAGGATCGGAACCGCACCACTTCCGCCTCCACCAGATCTGATGGATCGATCTCCTTGTTCAGGCTCTGCGTGAGCTGGCGGAACTGCCCGGTGTTGAAATCGTGCACGAACAGATTATCGGGAGAGCGATCGCCATTTACGTAGAAGGCCATGCGCGTGCTGCTTTGCGAAAAGACCACACCGCGGATTTCTCCTTGGGGCAGCGCTGGCAGTTTTACAGGTTTCTCCCTCTCTCCATCTTCAATTTCGACAACACGAACGACGATACTTCCATCTGCGTTGATGCCAGTTACCCGAAATCGGCCATCGTACGAAAAAAAGGTGTACATCACGTCCCACTCAGCGCTCTCGTGGTCGCAGACGACCCCTGAGGTGAGATCATAGGTGCGCAAATGCTTGAATTCGCTTCCCTCCGTGGTAAGAAAGAAGAGCTTGCGCGAAGCGGAATCGAAGGTCTCAGCATGGAAACTGACGGAGCCTTCGTGCGGCGTGAGGTGCCTTACTTCCTGTTTTTCGACATCGAACAGATAAATGTCACTGTCGGATGCAGTATGCGACCGGTTCAGTGCAATCCAGCGCTCATCGCGGCTGATGGGACCAAGATCGAACCCCTGATGATTCTGGTACAGCAAGGTTCGCGCAAAAGTCTCGGCGTCATAACGGTATACATCGAAGAACCTGGCATCACGCTCGTTGGTAGCGACGTAAAAAGCATGTCCATCGGGGCTCCAGCCCATGAATTGTGCCTTGAGCTTTTCTCCCGGTGTCAGATCTTCCTCCTCGCCGTCGGGGGCGAGCAGGAACAAATGATAATTTTCATCGCCATGATAATCCCGTGTAATCAGTACCCGATCATCGTGCGGAAAGAAGCTGACCGAAAGCGTCGTATCGATGGCGGAGCAGGTCAACGGCTCTGCCATACCACCCGTCACTGGCAGTGTGTAGGCATTGAAAATACCCGATTCATTACTGCTGAACAGGATGCGCTCCTCATCCGCGCTGAACGATGCGCCCATTATTGAGGTCGTGGCCATGAATTGTTCAATGGTATAGCGTTTCATATCGAGAGTCCCGTAATGCTGGGTTTGGGTTTTGGCTCGCGATAAACCTGAATAGAGCTGGAAGGAGCCGGGGATCAAACAGTTGTCTGCCCAGCTTCCGGTAAATAAGCGAAGCGGGCGTACCTAAAAAAAAGCACATCGTTGAGATTATATATTAGGCGCCGCACGGAACTCCTCACCATTTTTCTTCATCATCATGTGGTACGGCATTACTGCCAGATGCATAAAGCGCAGCAACTCAGTTCAACCAGAAGAAAATGCGAACAGAGCAATGACAGCCAAAATTCATGATATGGAGGACCCTGATGCTGATAGGGAGGAACCGGATCAGAATGATCTGGAGGAAAGCCTGCATCAGATATTTGGACTGGCACACCTGCGTCCCGGCCAGAGAGAGGTCATCGAAAGTGTGCTGAACGGGCGGGACACGCTTGCCGTAATGCCCACCGGGGGCGGCAAGTCCCTGTGTTACCAGTTGCCTGCATTCAATCTGCCGGGCACGGCGATTGTCGTTTCCCCCCTGATTTCACTGATGAAAGACCAGGCCGAGAAGCTTGAAGAGATCGGGGTTGACGCGGCACAAGTCAACAGCATGCTGAATGCGGAACAGGAGTCGGAGGCGCTGGAGAATATTCGCAATGCAGATCGCGATGTCGTATTTGTGACGCCTGAACGGGTGTCCCATCCGGATTTCATCGCCGAGTTGCAGGCCATCCCGATAAATCTATTCGTCATTGATGAGGCGCACTGTATTTCCCAATGGGGGCACGACTTCCGTCCGGCTTATCTGGGACTGGGAGACGCGATCAAGGCATTGGGAAAGCCAACGGTCCTCGCGCTGACAGCCACTGCTACACCCGAGGTCATCGAGGATATTGCGCAACAACTCGGGCGTAGCTCCATGCATGTGGTCAACACCGGGATCTACCGGCCTAACCTGAATTATTCAGTCGTACAGGTTACGAATCCGGAAGAAAAATTGGAGAAGCTGCAAGATTTGATTCAGAAAAGCCAGGGAAGCGGAATCATTTATACAGCCACGGTGAAAGCAGTGGAAGAGCTTGCTGCAGCATTCGCCGGAACGATTGCCGACATCGCGATCTACCACGGCCGCCTGCCGCGCAAAACGCGTACAGAAAACCAGGAAACCTTCATGGAAGGCAAAAGCAGGATCATGGTTGCGACGAATGCTTTTGGCATGGGAATCGACAAACCCGATATCCGCTTCGTGGTGCACTTCCAGATGCCTGGCACGCTCGAAGCATACTATCAGGAGTCGGGCCGTGCCGGCCGGGACGGTAAAACGGCCGAATGCACGCTGCTTTACGACGCGCAGGATAAGCGCATTCAGCAATTTTTTCTGGCGCGGCATCACCCCGACCAAGAGGACTTGCGCGAAGTGTACAAAGCGGTGCAAGACTTATCGTCCGGCTCGCCGGCAATCAGGATCGAGCAGCTGCAAGAGAAAATCGACAAATTTTCGGTTCGCAGGCTGCAGGTGATGCTTAGACTGTTGGAAGAACACGGCATACTCAGGCGAGACAAGACACTGGGCTATCGCCTGCACAAAAAGGATGTGAAAGCGGAAGACCTGGCCAGACTCGCGGAAGATGCGCACAGGAAAGCGGAGCATGAGCGGGAGGCTCTGGAACGCATGGTATTTTATGCCCAGAGCGGTTTTTGCCGCTGGAAGGTGCTGCTGGAGTACTTTGACGAGGAAGTCGAGTGGAACCATTGTGGCCACTGCGATAATTGCATCAATCCGCCGGAAAACGAGCTTTCAGCGCACCCTGTTCAAAGACAGGATAAAACGGGGCAGACGATCCTTGGCACCGATAAATCGCCCCCCGAGAAGGAGTTAACCGTGGATGCTGAGGTTGAGGTCGAGAAAGTGGGCAAAGGCAAGATCTTGAGCATCCACTACGACATGGTGACAGTCCTTTTCCCTGACAGTCAAAAACGCACTTTTATGAAAAACTACGTAAGGCCGCTCCAGCAAGCATCGGAGAATAAGGGCAAGTAGTTCCTTGGGAGGGTACATGCTGAATGATCCTGTTGTTCTCATACTGATGTACTTTATTCTGCCACTTTGGCTGGCGGCCGGATTCGCGGATTGGCTGTGCCATCGTGTGTCTCATATCGAAACAACCAGCGGGGCAAAGGAGTCTGTCTTCCATCTCATCATGCTCGCCGAGATGGGCCTGCCGTTGCTTGCCGCCATCTTCCTCCAGGTAAACGCCGGCATCATCGCCTTCATGATTGCCGCCTTTTTCCTTCACGAGATCACCGCGCTTTGGGATGTGAGCTACGCGGTAAAGGTACGCAGGGTCTCACCCATTGAGCAGCACGTGCACAGCTTCCAGGAGATGATTCCGCTCATGGCAATCCTGCTCTTGATCTCCCGTCATTGGGGGCAATTCCAGGCACTTTTCGGGTTCGGACCCGAAACACCGCGATTCGACCTCTCCTGGAAGGAAGAGCAGTTACCGGTAATTTACATAATTTCCATCATGACGGTTGCGCTGCTGTTCGAGATCATCCCCTTTGTAGAGGAGTTCTTTCGCGGGCTGCGCGCGAACCATGGGAAGCTTGTGCCGACGAAAGCTTGGATGGGCGACGACGAGAGTCCCGAGTAAGAAAAGAGGGTTAGGATTGAGACTTTCCCGTATCGTTGCACCTGATTTGCCACAAAAGCTCCCCATCCTTATCTAGAGCACGCATCGGATCGAGGATGATGGGTGTCTGCTGATCAATGAGCACGTAACCATCCTTGCAAATTTCATTGGCGCCCTTCGTCAACGTTCTGGTTGCCCAATCCCGGCTGTTGGCACAGGGTCCCATGCGTGTCTTAATTAAATAATGCGTAGTCCCATCCCTCAATTTCATCGAACTTTGCGTATATTCAGGCGTGCCTGCACAGGCATGTAGTAACGGAACGGCCAATAGTGTAAGGACCTGGATTTTCATGATTTTTCCGAATATGGGCGAGGCTGATGATACAAGAGAGCGAGGCTGGCGGAATGAGAGCGGAAGGACGTTTATTTGATGCCGATCACCATGGAATCCGCACCAACAAGGGGTTCCACGCGAGTATTGGAAAAACCTGCCTCTTTCATCCATCCCATGCAATCCGCGCCGGTGAAATCGAAACCTCCCGGTGTTTCTATCAGCATGTTCAGGCTCATCATCAGACCGAACGCGTTCTGTGACCGGTCATCGTCTATGAGAGACTCATACACGACGAAGGCGCCCCCTGCCGGGAGCGAATCGAATGCCTTCTGGATGAGCATTTCTTTCGTAGAGAGGTCCCAGTCATGCAGGATATGGCCCATGAGCACCACATCTGCCCTGGGCAGGTCTTCCTCGAAGAAATTACCAGGCACGAAAGAAACGCGATCAGCCACGTTCGCAGCTTGAGCGTACTGCTCGAAAATCGGACCCACCTCCGGGCGGTCGTAACCCATCCCGCGCAAATGAGGATTGGCCAGGGCGATCTGCACAGCGAGATCTCCCTGCGCCGTGCCGACATCAACGAACGTATGATAGCGCTGCCACGGAAAGGCGCGTGCAATGGTCATGTTCGCCGCGCGGCTCACTCCAGTCATGGCGGCAAGAAATTCTTTCAATCCGGCAGCATCGGCATAAAGCTTCTCGAAGAGATCGGCCTCACCCGTCCTGATTTCGTTCTGTGGTTTGCCAGTCTGGAGCGCCTCGGTAAGATTGCTCCAGATCGGATAGAGGCGGCGATTCGCCATTTCCAGAATGCCGCCAATGTACGATGGCTTGTTGCGGTCGAGAAACAGATCGGTTTCGGACGTATTGCTGTACCGTTCACCTTCACGTTTCAGAAAGCCTAGCGCTACAAGGGCATCAAGGAAGTCACGCGCGCCGCGTGGATGCAGCCCTACCTGTTCGGCAAGGGCATCCAAACTCAGTGAACCTTGCGCCAGTAGAGTGAACACATCCAACTCGACCGCAGAAAGCAGGGTCTTTGCCGGCCAGAAGGCCATACCGGTTTTAAGAATATTTTCCGGGGTAAGCTGGTTTGTCATTTGTTTTCCTGAGCAAATGGTAATTGCTAAAAAGCGGAGTATTTCATGTACTCGCACTCGCCAGTTTCTCACCGCAACGCGCGTTACGCCTGTTTCGGTGACTGTTACCCTGTAAACAGGAAACGGAATTGCGGCTGGATATATCATACCTATGTTGCCCGGATTTGCCATGAGGTCAATCCCGAAAGAAGATGCACGGGTCGAATCACCGAGTTTTGCTGAGTGAACCAACTCCTCCTTCAAAGAAACAAGCCCAATTCAATTTCTTCCTTCGCCTGGGTTCGAGTTTTACGCTCTTGTGAAGGCATGCTACTTTGAAATCAGCCCCGCGAATTACAAGATTCACAGGACCTCTGTCTGTAATCGTCGTCTGAGATACCCGGAAAGCTTTAGGAATCGAAGCTGCTTCGAGAGTCCGGGATAAGTTGTTTGCTGGTTCATGAGGCACTCCCGGTGCTTCGACTCGCCGACCCCCCTCAAAGCGGGAAGCGGCGGGAGCATATCCAAGACAGGCGCTTTGTACCGGTTCAATTCTTCGATCAACAGGGTAGCTATCGAGGATCAGGGAAAAGAATCCCAATGAACACAAAACAGCGCGCGATCAGCAAGGATACGTTCGGCCTTTCCGGACAGATTGCCCTGCTAACCGGTGCGTCTTCAGGCATAGGCCGCTCTTGCGCCCTCGCACTGAGGCGCGTGGGCGTGAAGGTGGTAATCAATCATCTTCCTGAGGCCAGCAACGAGGCAGCCGAGGTATGCCGAGAAATAGAAGACGTCGGTGGGGACGCCGCCGATGTGAGCGACGAGGACCAGGTCGCGGCAATGTTCGCGGAAACGGTTGCGCGCTTCGGCACCCTCCATATTCTGGTGAACAACGCCGGAATCGAGAGCAGTGCGAAATTCCAGGAGATGACGCTCTCCCAGTGGCAGAAGGTGATCGATGTCAATCTCACCGGAATGTTTCTGTGCTCCCGCGAAGCTATCCGCGAATTCCTGCGACGCGCGCAACCCGACGTGTCACCGGCAAGTGGCAAGATCATATGCATGAGTTCCGTGCATCAGGAGATTCCCTGGGCATTCGGCTAATTATGCGGCATCCAAAGGGGGCGTGGACCTGCTCATGCGGTCGCTCGCCCAGGAGTTTGCCCCTCAGAAAATTCGTGTCAACGCGGTGGCTCCCGGCACCATCCGTACTCCCATCAATCGCTCTGCATGGGAGACAGAAGAGGCGATGAAAAACCTGCTCGAGCTTATTCCGTACAAGCGTATCGATGAACCTGACGATATTGCGGAGGCTGTGCTGTGGCTTGCTTCGGATCTGTCGGATTACATGAATGGAGCGACAATGTTCGTCGATGGTGCAATGTCCACCTATCCGGCGTTCCGTGGCGCGGGATGAGCAAACCGATCGAGGAATACGGATTCATCGGCAACATGCTGAGCGGAGCACTCGTCGCCCGTGATGGCTCGATGGATTGGCTTTGCCTTCCACGGTTCGATTCCGACGCATGCTTTGCCGCACTGCTGGGGACATCCAAGCATGGTTACTGGCGGATTTCCCCCACTGGCGAGAGTAACCGCCCTAGCCGGCGCTATCTGCCCCATGCGCCGATCCTCGAAACCACCTTCGAGACAAAGGGTGGCATCGTGACGCTCGTGGATTTCATGCCGCTTTCCAATGACCCCGAGAGAGTCGACGTCGTTCGCCTTGTACAGGGGGTGTGAGGCAAGGTGCCGATGCGGATGGAGCTGGCCCTGCGCTTCGGCTACGGCAAGACCATTCCCTGGGTACGCCGCCGCTACTATGGCATCCATGCCGTTGCCGGGCCGGATGCGGTGGAATTGGCAACTCCTGTCACCCTTCGCGGCGAGGACATGTGCACCGTTGCCGAGTTCGAGGTGGGAGAAGGCGTATCTTATCCCCTTCACGCTCGCCTATCATCCCCTACATCGGGAGCCCCACTTCATTGACGATGCCAGGAAGAGACTCGAGCACACGCTCGCCTGGTGGCGGGAATGGACCCGCATTTGCCAACTCTCGGAGTTCGAGGCACCAGGATGGAACGAGGCAGTCGAGCGCTCGCTCGTTACACTCAAGGCGCTCTCCTACCAGCCAAGTGGGGGCATCGTCGCGGCGCTTACGACCTCCCTCCCCGAAGAACTCGGAGGAGTCCGGAACTGGGATTACCGCTACTGCTGGATCCGCGACGCCACCCTCACGTTATATGCATTTATGAATGCAGGACGCTTCGACGAGGCCGGGGCATTCAGGGAATGGATGCTCCGAGCTGCCGCTGGCGCCCCTGATCAGATGCAGATCATGTACGGAATCGGGGGCGAACGTCGCCTAACTGAAATCGAACTTCACTGGCTACCAGGTTACGAAAACAGCCTCCCCGTGCGCATAGGGAACGGCGCGCACGAGCAGATTCAGGTAGACGTGTTCGGCGAGCTGATGGACACACTTTATACTGCCCGCAAGTCGCAACTCGGGCCGCATCAGGAAGCCTGGCGGTTCCAGCAAGCAATTCTTTCCCGACTGGAGAGCCTTTGGCGCGGGCCAGACCAAGGCATCTGGGAGGTGCGGGGTGGGGCCAAGCACTTCGTCTATTCGAAAATGATGGCTTGGGTCGCGTTTGATCGAGCCATAAAGGCTGTGGAGCAATTCGGCTTCCCCGGTCCTGTCGGGAAATGGCGCACGCTCCGCGATGAGATTCATCGGGAAGTGCTGGCGCGCGGCTACGATAAGGAACGGAACACATTCGTGCAGCATTACGACGGCGCGGGACTGGACGCATCCCTGCTGCTGATGGCCGAGGTAGGATTTCTGCCACCGGACGATCCCCGCTTTCGGGGAACGGTAGAAGCCATTGAACGCGACCTGATGGAAGATGGACTCGTGCTGCGCTATCGCGTTGGCGAAACCAAAGACGGACTCCCCGGTGAGGAAGGAACTTTTCTCGTTTGCAGTTTCTGGCTCGCCGATGCCTATACAATGATCGGCCGCGGTCACGACGCGGAAGTTCTTTTCGAGCGCCTCCTGTCTCTACGCAACGACCTCGGGTTTCTTGCCGAGGAATACCACCCCCGTCACCGGCGCGAGCTGGGAAATTTCCCCCAAGCGTTTTCCCACGTCGGTTTGATCAATACGGCATACAACCTTCGCCGCATCAATGGCCCCGCACAGCAGCGGGCGGATCGCAGCGCGTCGCCTCATGCCACTCACACCTCCTGGACTGGAACTGCCGGCGAGCAGCACCGCGAACGATCGATTGATTGACCTCCCTTTCAAAGTTCTGTCGCAGGACTTTTTCGACGCGTCGAAACACGCTGCAAAGAAAAGCAGTCTGCCTGCCGACAAACATCAATAAGCTAAAGCTACCAGCACTGAAGCTCCACCTGCTTTTATCTCGCTTTTGTTTTTGAACAGGCTGATTTCAACTGCCAACCGGTTGCTATAGCTCAACCGCAAGCATGAGTATTCTCGGAATAGCAACACTTTTATCCGCTGTTTCAAGAGTTTTGGTAAACTCTCGCTTGCCAGTCATCATCTGAAACTCATCAGGATGGGCAACGCGGAATGAGAAATTATCCCCGCGTCTTTGCAAGTAAAGGATTTTTCTAGACATTGATCGGTAGGGGATGCTTGCAGCATTTTATGCAGTAAAGCATGAGAGCTCGCATCCAATCAGAAAGTTATTGAATTACTAATAACTTGGAGATGTTGGCGGAGAGGGTGGGATTCGAACCCACGTGCCAGGTTACCCTGACCATCTGATTTCGAGTCAGCGCCGTTATGGCCACTTCGGTACCTCTCCGTTGATACTATTTTATCAGCTTATCCTATGTTTTTCTCGCGCTTGGACAAGACTCGATGGCAGAATGTTTCCCGATTCTAGTTATCTCTTCTCGATGCGATCTCTTTCTCGTTTTTTAATTGCTATTTCCGGTTGCGGCGCTCTGCTCGCTTCCTGTGATTCGTTTGAAAGATCGGTATTGCCGTTCGACAAAACGGATGAGCTGGTGGTGATCACCGTCAATAGTCCGGATACGTATTACGAGAATGCGGAAGGTAGTTATGCCGGACTGGATTACGACCTCGCCACTGAATTTGCGAAAGATCTGGGAATGAAAGTGAGATTCAAGACAGTGCCGAGACTGGATAAGGCATGGTCTCTCCTTGAAAAGCATAAGGGACATCTTGCCGCCGGCATGAACATCAGCGCAAAGCATTCGCGGCATGTCGAGTTCGGCCCGATTTACCAGCTCGTACAACCTCAGCTCGCCTATAACACGGACTACAGTAAGCCAAAAAACCTTCATCAGCTCGGTGGAAGAACCATTCGCATTGCGAAAGGCGTAACCCATGCTGAGCAGCTGAACAAGGCAAAGCACGAGGTGCCCGAGCTGAAATGGAAAGAGATGGACCTCACGCCCGACGAACTGCTGGCGAGGCTGGCGGAAGGCAAGGTCGATTATGTGGTAGCGGATTCAACCCAGATCAATCTCGCGAAGAATTTTTATCCTAATCTGAATGCAGCATTCAATTTGGGCGATTCGGTAGGACGAGCATGGGCATTTTCACCCTTTGCCGAACAGGCGTTACTGGAGGCGACACAAAAATTCTTCACCCGCATCCAGCAGGATGGGACGTTGACGCGCCTGCTCGACCGATACTACGGACACATAGAACGTCTTCATCATACGGATGTAAACGGCATTCTTGCGAAACGCCGCACCATTTTGCCTGAGTTGCGCGAACATTTTTATGAAGCCGAAGAGTTGAGCGGCATCGACTGGAGATTGATTGCCGCACTCGCCTATCAGGAATCGCACTGGGACGCTCTGGCGACTTCTCCCTCCAACGTGCGGGGCATCATGATGTTGACGGAAATCACGGCAGACCGGATGAAAGTGACGGATAGGCTGGATGCACGCCAAAGCATACTTGCCGGAGCGCGCTACTTCGCATTACTCAAGGATAAACTGCCCACACGCATCAAGGAGCCGGATCGCACCTGGATGGCACTGGCTGCCTATAATCAGGGGCCGAGCCACCTGGAGGATGCGCGCATACTGGCGCAAAAGATGGGGTTGAGTCCTGATGCATGGGTCGATCTGAAGAAAACGCTGCCGTTGCTGAGCCAAAGCGAACACTTCCGTGCTCTCAAGCATGGCTTTGCGCGCGGAGGTCAAGCAGTCGTACTAGCAGAATCAGTGCGGATCTATTATGAGATTCTGCAGAAATACGAACCTCCATATTCGTGGGGTTTTCCCATCGTTGCCAGGAAGGAGGATGATTCGTGGCAGGAGTTCTGATGCCTTCTTTCGAGGGCAACAATAACCGTCTCAAGCATAATGAACAGCAAATAATAGTTGTTGAGTGATTGCAGCAGGCAGGCTATATTGAGCCGATTTCCTATGAAATTCCCATCGATGTTTTAACTCACGGAGAATGCCATGACCTTACGCTTAGGCGATACCGCACCCGATTTCGAACAGGAATCCTCCATCGGCAGGATCAAATTTCACGAATGGATAGATGATTCCTGGGCAGTATTGTTTTCACATCCCGCAGATTACACGCCGGTGTGCACAACCGAGCTGGGAATGACAGCCAAGCTCAAGTCTGAATTCGACAAGCGTAATGTGAAGGCGATCGGGTTGTCGGTCGATCCTGCGGCAAAACATACCGGGTGGATCAAGGATATCGAGGAAACGCAAGGCTGTACCGTCGCTTTTCCCATTATTGCGGACGAGGACAGAAAGGTCGCGGCACTATATGACATGATTCACCCGAATCAGTCGGAAACCATGACGGTGCGCTCGCTTTTTGTGATTGACCCGAAGAAGAAAGTGCGGCTTATCCTCACCTACCCCATGAGCACCGGACGCAATTTCGATGAGGTGCTGCGGGTGATCGATGCGCTGCAACTGACCGATAACTATACCGTCGCTACCCCGGCCAACTGGAATGACGGCGGTGATGTGATTATTCCGCTGACTATTCAGGATGAGGCAGTGATCAAGCAGAAGTTTCCGAAAGGCTATACCGCTCCACGTCCCTATCTGCGCATCACGCCCCAGCCGAATAAATAAACCCAGGACCCGAATAGTAGCAATAGTAGCATTTGGCTGGCCGCCAAACACCATTACCATTATCAGGTGGAGCTCGGCCTACGGTATGCAGACCAGGAGTCCGGCTCTGCCCGGGGTCGATCCAGGCAAAGTCCAATCTGATATTGAATGCTCCTTGCAGAATACCCGCCCGCAATAATTTCACTCTGCACCGGGTAGATTCCCCTCCGGCTGGAACCACGCGAGTTTTCGGTGCAGCTTCACAACCTCACCCACAATAACAAGAGTGGGGGGAACGAGATGGGCGGCAGCGGTCAGGTCGGGAAGCGTTTCGAGGGTAGCGGCAAGCACCCGCTGCTTGCGGGTGGTGCCCTGCTGCACGATTGCGGCCGGAGTGGTATTGGGTAGACCGTGTGCGATCAGTTGTTTGCATAGCACCGTCAATCCAAGCAACCCCATGTAAACAACGATGGTCTGCTTCGGGCGCGCCAGCATTGGCCAGTCCAGGTCCACACTGCCATCCTTCAGGTGTCCAGTGACGAATATGCAGGACTGGGCGTAATCCCGATGGGTGAGCGGAATGCCCGCATAGGATGCAGCTCCATTTGCAGCGGTAATGCCGGGCACCACTTCGAAGGGAATTCCGTTTCCCGAAAGCGTTTCGATTTCCTCGCCACCGCGACCAAAAATAAACGGGTCGCCACCTTTCAGCCGCAACACGCGTTTGCCTTCCCTGGCCAGACGCACCAGCAAATCATTGATCGACTCCTGCGGCATCGTGTGCCGGTTGCGTTCCTTGCCGGCATAAATCCGGGGAGTATCACGCCGCAGCATATCCAGGATTTCCGGTGACACGAGCCGATCGTACACGACCACGTCTGCCTGCTGCATGAGTCGCATGGCTCTAAAAGTCAACAGTTCAGGGTCGCCGGGCCCAGCGCCTACCAGATACACCTCTCCCTTGATCGGTTCTTCGGTTTCATTTTCGAGTTCGTGCTCGAGCCAGGCCTTTGCCGCCTGATCCTTACCCGCGAAAACCATTTCCGCAAACGGTCCCTGAAATACCCGCTCCCAGAACCGGCGACGCTTCGCCGGCTGCGAGAAACGGTGTTTTACCCTGTCACGGAACTCGCCAGCGTATGCAGCCAAGCGCCCATAGGCCATCGGTATCATGGTTTCCAAACGCGCTCGCAGCAGCCTTGTCAGAACAGGTGAGGTACCCCCGCTCGAAACCGCGACAACAACCGGCGTACGATCCACGATCGACGGCATGATGAAGGAGCATAGGGCAGGGTTATCGACGACATTGACAGGAATGCGCAGCCGATTGGCTGCTTCCGAGATTCTTTGATTGACGGCGAAATTATCCGTGGCCGCGATGACGAGAACAGCATCTGCCAGATGATCGTCCTGGAAAGTTTCGGCACGGTAAACCAGCTTTCCTTCCCGTGATTGTTCATTCAGTTGTTCCAGCAGTTCGGAACAAAGCCGCGGAGCGACTACGGTAACGCGCGCTCCCGCGCGTAGCAGCATTGCGACCTTGCGCGCGGCCACTTCTCCCCCACCTGCCACCACACAGTTGCGATCATGGATATCGAGAAAAATCGGCAGGAAATTCACTTTTTTGGCTTGAATGAGGAAGGGGTCTTTTCCATACTTTACCCGAAAATACTCTTCCGGTTTAGAGCGCCGTGAACATGGCTGCAGCATGGGCGCTTGCATCAGTCGAGGTTGTGAATTTCGGCTTCTTTTCCAGGTAAATTTTTCATACCGCGCCTTATTTGCTATGATGCATTCTCTCGCTTCGTGCGAACCGCCTCTTCATGCTCAATATCGATCTGCACTGCCATTCCACGGTTTCCGATGGTTTACTGACTCCTACCCAGTTAGTGGAGCATGCGGCTGTGCGCGGCGTGGAAGTGCTGGCGCTGACCGATCACGATGATATTGGCGGCCTGCAAGAGGCGCGCGAGGCTGCAGATAAAAACGGCGTTTTGTTTATCGATGGCGTGGAAATCTCCGTCAGTTGGCGCGGACAGACCGTGCATATTGTGGGACTGGGAATCGATCCCGCAGACCCTCAACTGGTCGAAGGCCTGAGCACCATCCGCCAGGGCAGGACGGCGCGCGCACGCAATATTGCAGCGCAACTCGACAAATTCGGTATTCACGGTAGTTTTGAGGGCGCCCGCAGGAATGCAGGCAATGGACAGCTGATCGGACGCATGCACTTTGCGCGTTTTCTGGTTGAGCAGGGTTACGCGAAGGATGTGCGGACAGTATTCAAGAAATATCTTGTAAAAGGCAAACCAGGCTATGCTCCCCATCAATGGGTCTCGCTGAGTGATGCAGTAAACTGGATCCGCAGCAGTGGCGGCAGAGCTGTGATCGCCCATCCGGGGCGTTATAAATTGGGCAAGGATGCACTGGAAGAACTGCTGCTGGAGTTTCAGACCTTGGGCGGGGAGGCTATAGAAGTGGTTACCGGAAGCCATACACCTGAGCAATCCCTGCTTTTCGCCAACCATAGCCGGCGGCTGGGCTTGCTGGCGTCGCGCGGTTCCGATTTTCATGGGCCGGGCGAGAGCTATTTCGACCTCGGTGGAATGCCTCCTTTACCTGCCAACTGTGCTCCCGTCTGGCATGACTGGCCCGGACTGATGTAAGGCGAAAATCGCGCCCGCTTTTTATGAGGGCGGCATTCCCAAAAATTCAATTTGCTGTTTGCTACGTGGCTCAATTCTTTTCCATTCACCCCGATAACCCTCAGCCCCGGCTGATACGGCAGACTTCGGCCATCGTGCGGGCGGGGGGCGTGATCGTATGCCCGACTGATTCCTGCTACGCGCTGGGGGGGCAGTTGGGCGACAAGAACGTCATGAGCCGTATTCGCGCACTGCGCGGAGTGGATGAGGATCACCATTTCACCCTCATGTGCCGGGACTTTACGGAAATCTCGCGCTACGCCAAATTCGATAACACGGAATACCGGTTGCTCAAGGCCTGCACCCCCGGTTGCTACACGTTTATCTTTCAGGCTACCCGGGAAGTGCCACGGCGCCTGCTGCATCCCAAGCGCAATACGATCGGTGTGAGAATTCCGGACCATGCTGTCGTCCAGGCACTGCTGGCGGAACTGAATGAACCCCTGCTGAGCTCTACCCTGATGCTGCCCGGGGAGGAGCTTCCACTTAACGATCCTCTGGAAATCCGCGCACGTCTCGAGCATCGGGTGGAACTGATACTGGATAGCGGCGCCTGTGGCCTGGAGATGAGCACGGTGGTCGATCTGACCGGGGATACGCCTGTGCTAGTCCGGCAAGGCAAGGGCAGCCTTGCACCCTTTGGAATGCCGAATGGATAGCATTATCCAGAGCATTGCCATTTATGCGCTTCCGGTCATTTTTGCCATCACGCTGCATGAAGCTGCACACGGATATGTAGCCAAGCATTTCGGCGATCTCACCGCTTATACGCAGGGGCGCGTCAGCCTTAATCCCATACGCCATATCGACCCGCTGGGGACCATCGTTCTGCCGATCGTAACGATGCTGCTCGGAGGAATCCTGTTCGGCTGGGCAAAGCCGGTGCCAGTCAACTTCTCCGCATTGCGCAATCCCAAGCAGGACATGATGTGGGTGGCACTCGCCGGTCCGGGCGCCAATCTCTTCATGGCGATGCTTTGGGGATTCGTCATCAAGTTTGCTCTCGGGTTGCCACAGGACGGACTGGCCGAGCCGCTGATATTGATGGGTGAGGCGGGAATCAAAATCAACGTGGTGCTGATGGTGCTGAACCTGTTGCCTCTGCCGCCGCTCGATGGAGGTCGGGTTGCGGTAAGCCTGTTGCCGCCCCGCTTGGCCTATAATTTTTCGAAGATCGAGCCTTACGGCTTCATGATCCTTTTGTTTCTGCTGGCGACGGGTGTACTCGGGGCTGTTATGGGACCACTGATTGGAATCACGATCCATTTGATAGCGTTGTTTTTTGGTTTCGATACTTATTGAACTGCTTCTCTACTAAAGGATTCTGGTTGGAGTTACCGAGGCAATGATCTATGTTCGCTGATCGCGTTTTATCGGGAATGCGGCCGACGGGAGGCCTGCATCTGGGGCATTATCATGGGGTGCTCAAAAACTGGATAGAACTGCAACACCAGTTTGAATGCCTGTTCTTTGTCGCCGACTGGCATGCTCTCACAACCCATTACGATACGCCGGAAATTATCGAAGAGCATGTCTGGGACATGGTGATCGACTGGCTTGCAGCCGGTGTCGACCCGGCCCAGGCGACGTTGTTCATACAGTCACGTGTTCCCGCGCACGCAGAGTTGCACGTGCTGCTTTCCATGATCACCCCGCTGGGCTGGCTGGAGCGTGTGCCGTCCTACAAGGACCAGCAGGAAAAGCTGGTTGAAAAAGAATTGAACACATATGGCTTTCTTGGATACCCCTTGCTGCAAAGCGCAGACATCCTTATTTACCGGGCTACCCGAGTGCCGGTGGGAGAGGATCAGACGCCGCATATCGAGTTCACCCGGGAAATTGCGCGACGCTTTAATCATGTCTACGGAAAGGAGCCTGGATTCCAGGAAAAGGCGGAAGCGGCGATCAAGAAACTGGGTTCCCGAAAAGCCCGCCTCTATCGGGACTTGAGGAATCGCTACCAGGAACAGGGAGACGAGGAAGCGCTTGCGGCGGCGAAGTCATTGCTGGATGAGCAGCAAAATTTGAGCATGGGTGACCAGGAACGCTTGTTTGGGTACCTGGAAGGCGGTGGAAAGATGATTCTTTCCGAGCCGGAAGCGATGCTGACGACAGCGTCGAAAATGCCGGGGCTGGACGGCCAGAAAATGTCGAAGTCCTATAACAACACCATTACCCTGCGTGAAGACCCGGAGAGCGTCACCAGAAAGATTCGTACGATGCCGACCGATCCCGCGCGTGTCCGGCGTATCGATCCCGGAACCCCGGAGAAGTGCCCGGTATGGCAATTCCATCTCGTATACTCCGACGAAGATACAAAGAAGTGGGCTCATGAGGGCTGCATCACTGCGGGTATCGGCTGTCTGGACTGCAAGCAGCCTGTCATCGATGCAATACTGACCGAGCAGCGGCCAATGCACCAACGTGCGCGCATGTACGAAGAAGAGCCTTCACTGGTGCGGAATATCATTGCTGATGGTTGCGAGAAGGCCGATAAGCTGGCACAGGAAACCATGCGCGAGGTCAGGGAGGCAATGGGACTGGATTATTCCTGATTTTTACTTCGCGCGGAGCACATAGACAGTCCGTCCGGCCGCATCGACGCTCGCTATCTGTCATAGACATTGCTCGACTTACCCGAGAATGAACGACTTTCAAAGCCTTTCCATAGAGGAATCTCCTGCTCCGGCGGTGACAAATCCTGCGGCAAATCCCATTGCCCGCATACATGGCGAGCCAGTGACAGAGCTCCCATCGGATTTATATATTCCACCGGATGCGCTGGAAGTATTTCTCGATACGTTTCAGGGGCCACTGGACCTGCTGCTTTATCTTATTCGCAAGCACAATCTGGATGTACTCGATATACCAATGGCGGAACTCACGCGTCAATATTTGGCTTATATCGAAATGATGCGTGCGAATAAACTGGAACTAGCTGCGGAATACCTTTTGATGGCGGCTGTGCTGATCGAAATCAAGTCGCGGATGTTGCTGCCTAAACCCGTTGCCAAGGGGGATGAGGACGAGGTTGACCCGCGAGCAGAACTGGTGCGGCGTCTGCTGGAATACGAGCAGATGAAGGTCGCTGCGCAGAAGCTCAACAAGTTGCCCCAGGCAGAACGCGATTTCGCGCTGACGAACGTATGGATCGAGCAAAAGGTGATTGAACGCCTGCCGGAAGTCAATGCCGATGATCTTCGCAATGCCTGGCTTATCCTGATGGCGCGCCTGAATGTAAATCGCAGGCACAATATCACGCGGGAAGAACTTTCAGTCCGCGAACATATGACCCGTATCCTGCGGCACGTGCAGGGACACCATTTTGTGGAATTCAGTGATTTATTTAATGCCGCTGCCGGAGCAGCGGAACTTGTGGTGACGTTTCTGGCGTTATTGGAGCTTGTGAAGGAACGTCAGGTAGAGGTCAGTCAGCCGTGCGCTTTTGGAATGATCTATGTCCGACCGATCAGCGTCCTTACCACCGTCTAGTTTCTCTGTTTCATCCCCTGCTCAGGTTAAAAAGGTTCTGGAAGCTGCATTACTCACCAGCCCAGAACCTCTCCCTCTGTCGGAACTGAAAAAACTGTTCGCGGGTGAACTAGGCTCGGAAATCCTGCGGCGCCTGCTGGACGAGTTGAGCAGAGACTGGGAAGGAAGAGGCGTGGAACTCGTGCAGGTTGCAGGCGGGTGGCGTTTTCAGGCTCAAGCGGAAATGCAGGAATTTCTCGACCGCCTCAATCCGCAAAAGCCGCCCCGCTATTCGCGGGCGGTATTGGAAACGCTCGCCATCATCGCGTATCGCCAGCCGGCGACACGCGGCGATATCGAGGAGATACGGGGCGTTGCGGTCGCCAGTTCAGTGCTGAAGGCGTTGGAATCAAGAAGCTGGATATCTGCTGTCGGTCACCGTGAGGTACCGGGCCGACCCATCTTGTATGCTACAACTGTTGAATTTCTTAATGATCTTGGACTTCGCTCCCTGGAGGAATTGCCACCATTAGAAGAGCTGGGGTCACTGATTGAACCGAAGGAAAGCGTGGAACAACTGCCTGATCCAGAGAACATGCCCCAAACCGGCAATTCCGATTGAACATGGGGAGCCACGGCTCAACTGTAATGGTAATTGAGGCGCCTTCCTTCCGGAAATGCTGCATTTCGCCTTTCTCCCATCCCCTCCTCTGGTCGTGAAGTCCCCACGACGTATTTTTGCTTTCCGGCTGTATTGCCCCGGTTTTCCATGCGCCCTGAACCTAGAGGGGCACGGTCCATGCCTGTCGAAGGGGAGTGGCGCCGGGATCGCCCTATAAAAGAACGCACGCTTTCAAGGCGGACATGCCGAGCGTCATCGGGCAGTTGAACCTGCCCGGACGCTGCCTTTAAGGAGGATGTCGCTCTCTTCGTCCTGACCTTTGCATCCGTTCTTTTGCCGGTTGACTAGTGCACATGCTCGCCCGGCGGCGGCAGGATCTCCTCTTCGCGGTTGAGCTGCGCTATCTGCTGCATCAGCATGTCGGAGCCGGACCAGCCTGCGCCATCGAGTTCGGGTATCCAGCGCGCACGCAGGTAGCCGAAGCGGTCCACCAGAAACTCCATGTGGTCAGGCACCGTGCCCCCACCCAGGAGGTCCGGATGGGAGAGCGTGCGCCGGAACAGGGCATAGCTGCGCACGATCTCCTCCGCCCCTTCGGTCACGATGGGGAAGTGAACGCTCGCCTTGAGCTGGCCAAGAGCGGCTGGGCTCAAATCATGCTCGGGCACGGCCAGAAGCACCGTATTGCCGGCCTGCAGTTTTGCATGGAGCGCTTCCAGTTGCGCCAGGCGCTCGCGGGATTGCGGCCAGGAGAATAATACCAGCAGCACGTTCTTCTGGTTGCGGAAGTCCTTCAGGGTGCCGCTTGAGCCATCCTGCGCCACATACGAGAAATTGGGCGGACCCATGTTGGGCTGCGGCTGCTCGGGCTTGACAGTGGGACTCATCAGGCGCGCCTGGTAGCCGCGCGACATGGCGTGCAGGAAGTTCACCACGTCCCAGCGGTCTTCCTCATCGAGCTTGTCGCCAAAGGAAGGCATGCCGGTATCGGGGATGCCGAAGGAGAGCCAGTGGAAGAAGTCGCCTGCAGTATGGCGGGCCGTGTGCGGTTCGGTCAAAAGGTCCACCGGCGGCTTGGCAAAGCTCTTGGCCATCACGCCATCGCCCTTGCCCTGCAGCCCGTGACAGGCGACACAGTTCTCGGCAAAGTGGACGGCGCCATTGGAAATGGAGATGGTGTCAAACGGCACCGGGGTCTTGCGGTAGGTCTCGGGATAGGCATCCACCGTCAAAGGCGGCAGGCCCACGCCCAATCCGATGACTGCCAGGAGGACAGGCAACCCGAAGCGCAGCTTTTTGTCCCAGTGCTTCCTGCGCCCAAAGAAGACTGCGGCCGCGGCTAAAACGAGCAGGGCGATGCCACCGTAGACGCGCGGCATGATGGCAGGCTCACCCCAGGTGGCGGCAAAGGAGAAACGGAAGGAATAGGGCCAGTCCTGGATCAGGGCGTGCTTGGCAGGAACCGTGTTGGCCACGATGGTGGCAAGCAGCACGATGCCTAAGGCCAACCCGAATTCCAGGCTCACCCATTTCCTGAGCTTGCGTCCGCCGTTATCCGCTCCTTTTGCGCCTGCGTCCTCGTAGAACAGCGGCAGCCAGCTCGAGCGAGCGCGTGAGGCGATGATGAGCACCATCATGAGCAGGGCGATCTTGCCATTGAGCAGCCAGCCATATTTGGTGGCAACCAGGCCGCTGTAGTTGGTATCGACCATGCGGTAGGTGATGAGGATGCCGGTTGCAATCACCGCCAGCATGACGGGCAGCGCCAGGGTGGAGAAGCGCCGCAGGGCCTGGGCATCATGCCGGAAGGCTTCCTCGCGCGACTGGAATACGGCGTGGATGCGCTGGAGTGCTTGCGTCTGCAGGGCAGGCTGCGTTCCGCTGCTTCTGGCTTGTGCCTGTTTCAATTCGCTCTCGGGCTTGCAGGCAAAGCAGACCACCAGGAAAGCCGGCAGGGCGCCAAACCAGACGCTGCCCAGGATGATGTGCAGGGCGTAGGGCAGAAGCGAGATGACCGAGAGGTCCTCGGCTGCGGCGTGACTGGCAAGCGAGCCTACCCCTAAGGTTAAGGCCGCCACACTTGCGCACAGGATGTATTGCCAGCGCGCAGGCGGGGAGAAGCGGATGTAGAGGGCAATGGCAAAGACGACGAGCGCACAGGCGGCGCGCGCGAGCCAGATATGCCCCATGCGCGTATTTTCCATGAGGGAGAGCCAGGCGGCCGGATGCCAGGCGTTCTCGTCAATCCCGGTGGCTTGTGCCGTGGTGGTTGCCAGGATGCCAAACAGGCCGATGAGCAGGATGAGGGCAAGCCACGGCAGCGCGCGCTCCACCCGCGTGACCCAGGGCGAGTGGACGGAGCCGGCAATGGCCAGGAACACGCAGCCACCGACCAGGATCATGTTGGACGCAAGCTGCGACCAGCGCAGGAGCGTCGCGATGACCTCGATCATTTCGCGGCAGCTTTGTTCTTTATCGTGAAGTCGTGGGACGAGTCAACCACATGTCCGTCCACCGACAGCACCCGGAACTTGACCGTGTACTTGCCCGGATTCAACTCCGGCAGGGGCAGAACGATGGCTTTGGGGTCGCTCGCATCGATATGCGGTTTGGTTTCGGTGACAGGGGTCTTGGAGGAGTCGAGCACGGAAAGCGCGGCATAGTCCTTTTCGACTTCTTCGTTGAAGAACAGCCGCACCTGGGTGGGGGCCTGGGTCAGTTGCGCGCGGCGCGCAGGTTCTGCCTTGACCAGCATGGCGTGCGCCAGCACCGGACTGCTGTGCAGCCCCGCTACCAGCAGCAGGAACGACAAAAGGCTGCCTGCCAGTAAGTGAAGACTTGCTCTCCTGTCGGCAGATATCATCGATGGTTGCATTTTTGCTCCTCTTATATGGGCTCTGCACCCGAAGATCAGGCTTCGGGCAGCCACTGTGGTCCTTGTCTTTTTTATTTGTCCCCGGTTGTTCTTGTTTGATCTACGCTCGGTTTCATTGTTGACTTTTTTGTTCCTGCCTTCCTTCCTTATTGCACCTTGGACTCTTTCCCGCGCTCATGGTTCAGAGCAGAGTCAGGCCGCGGCCCATGCATGGGGTCACTTGAACAAAGGCGCTGCGGCCAGCCAAGCTCAAGTCAACGTGAAGTCAGCGCTTACTTCTTTTCCTTCCCTGTCAGGCGCTTGCACCGGCGGATTTGCGCCCGCGCAGGAAGAAGACGGCCGCCCCTATGATCACTGCCGCAATGCCGATGATGAGGTAGGGCGACATGCCCTTGGGTTCACCCACGGAGAAGGGGAAGCGCGAGACCAACGGTTCCTTGTCGGTGACGGTCACGAGCCCCACGAACTTGCCAGGCTGGGTGAAGTTGTATTCAAAGTTGATGGAGCCATTGGGATAGACTTTGGGCGGTATGTGCAGGATGGTGATTTCATCGAGCTTCTGCTGTTCGTCGGGTGCGGGTTGTCCGCCTGAACCGGTGTCGCGGATGATGCGCACTTCGGTGGGCAGGGGGCGCAGCGCTTCTTCAATGTAGTCCAGGGCGACGACGGTGCGGCCGGTATTGGGAATGTCTTCGCAGAATTCCTTTTCCTGCGTGGCGTCCGGCTGGTAGCCGGTAAAGTGCATGGTGAAGGGGCCGATGGTGAGCTTGCATATATCATCGGCAAGCGACAGGCCGCCGTGCGCTTCCACTTGGGAGGAGAAAGGCAGGGCCAGGGCAAATACCAGTCCGATCAAGGCAGGTTTGAGTGAGGATGAGAACATTATCAATTCGCCTATATAAGTATGATGAGTCAGTGAATCAATGATCCTGAAGGGTCGCGGTTGCATTTATCCGCCGCTGTTTTGCCAGGCTGGGTGTCCAGTGCTCCTCTGCAGCGGCAAGAGCCGATTTATCCGGTGATCTTTCCTGCATTACGGGTTGCGCGAGGAGCGCCAGCGTTGCACGCGCGGGGATTTCATGAGCTTGTATCCCAGCACGGCAAGCAGCAGCAGGCCGATCAGGGGGCCTACTGCGGCGCGGAATATTTCGGCATAGTTGATCATCTGTACCCGCAAGGGATACTGGTAGCGCAGGGGCGGCACGCCTTCTGCGGTGATGAATACGGTGTAGAGTCCCTGATCGAGGGTGGTCTGGCCCTGGATGACGCCATCCGGATGGTGGACAGGACGCAGTTGCGTGACTGTCTCGTCCTCTTCACTCGTGCCACGTACCACTTTCATGCCAATGGGCATGTCACGCATGGCAGGGTCGACCAGGTCTATCACGAGGAAGGTATCGCCTCCCTTGGGAATCTCGGTGCAGTATTGGGCAGTGGGTTCGAATTGCGGCTGGTAGGCGCTCAAATGCACCATGTTCTCGCCGATACGACGCACGCAGCTGTCTTCTTCCAGCGATTCCTTGCCGTGCGCGCTAACAAACCCGCTGTAGAGGGTGGTAATCAGCAGCAGCGCCAGGGCACCTGCCCGGCTGCCTTGTCTGCTCGAAGTGCCTTTCGCTTGCATTTCTCTAGATTCGTTAAAAAAACACCGATCCACCTTGCCGTCTGTAACGGTGGCGGACCGGTGTTTGCGTGTTGCCTGTTCCAGTCTTTGCCCGGCTCCTGCCCTGATCAGGCAGGAGCGGGCGGCTTTTAAGGTTGAACCCGGGTTTGACCCTGTAGGGTTTGACCCCGGGGTTTGTCCTTACAGCTTGGTGAAGACCGGGATGACCGCACCTGCGATGCTGTTGATGTTGCGATCGCCATCATCGCTCCAGGTCATGAGAAGTCCGCCAAAGCGGCTTTCCGGGTCACCCAGGAGAGCCATCAGCCGTTGCACTTCCCACAGCGCGTCTTTCGCTTCCATCTTGACTTCGCGCGTCTCGCCAGGCTGGATCGGCGTCTCGTTGTCAAACGACAGGCCGGTGGCCACGAGTTCCTTCGGATAGCCGCGGTCCAGGTGCTTGAGACCCACCTTGTTGATGAAGCGCACGCCCGCAGTGGTGAATTCCCCGATGCGATAGGGCTTGTCGCCGCTGTTGGTAACAGACATCGTTACCCGCAAGGCGCGTCCCGGCACGTCGTAGTTGGCGTGCGTGACCTTGATTGCGATCGGGTTGGGTTTCACCGGCAGCGGTTCAACCTTGGATTCGCCCGCCTGGATCGGCACCGTGTACGGGTGCTTGGTCTCGGTGTACCGATAGCCGCCCCAGACGATGCCGAAGGTCAGTATCAGCACCACCCAGGCAACTTTCCGGTCCATGGGGTCGAGCAGGAGTTCGTCCCCGTAGGCCAGCAGCACCCGGCTTCTTGGCAGGAACATGGGCCGCGCTACATAGTAGCCGATCCAGAAGACGCCAAGGGACAACCACAGGATGTGCCAGAAGATGCCGTTGCTGAAGTTGAAGGTCTCGGTGTCGATGGTCTCACCCGTCAAGAGCTTCACCGGGTTGGTGAAGTCGTCCCAGCTGCCGGAGATGTTCATCCAGGCGGCAGGACCTGCAATCGGGCCTGCGTCCTTGATGTTGACCATGGCGTGCATGTGGTGGCGTCCGGGAATACGCGCCTTCAACCTCACTTCAAAGGCGTAGTCGCGGCCAATCTCCATCGGTCCGGAGATGTAGGTCGGCTCGCCGTTGAGCTTGGTGCTAAGACGCACGAACACGGGGCTTGGGCTGCCTACGTTGAAGAAGGCGCGTCCAGGCTTGCCCACCGCGCGCGGCCAGTCTTCGGCCAGGTGGAACTTGCCGGTCATGGTGGCGATATCGTTGACCTTGGTGGTCTCGGGACCCCATTTCATGTCATACCACTGGATGGTACGCATGCGCAGGAACGGTTCCTGCGAGCGCTCTCCGTGTGCTGCAGCCGGCTGAATGTCAAGCGTCAGGGCCAGTCCCAGGGCGGCAATACTGCATACCCCGGCAATACTCTTCTTGAACAGGTTCTTTGCGTTCATTATTTGATCCCCTCGGCAAAGCCTTCTTCGCCAAATGCTGTCACGTCGTTCTTCATGCTGACACGGCCGCGTGCACCCTTCACATAGTAGAAGGCGGTGCAGTAGACCTTGCCAAAGTACCACCAGACGGTGAACATGAGCATGGAGACGAACGCGGAGAAGAAGGCAGCAATAACGGTGGTGTGACCGCCAAAGGTGCGCAGTGACCCTTGTTCGATCAGACGCACGTACTCAGGGGTGCCGGTACGAACATATAGGAAGCCCGTGTAGTCGGCTACCGAGAGCAGCACGCCTTCTGCCACCAGCGGCAGGTGGGTCGGGCCGAAGATGGTCCAGTTGCCAGGGTAGAACAACAGACCAAAGGCACCGCCGCCAACCAGAGCCGTGATCATCCAGTTGCGCGTCAAAAGCATGACGGTGTCCATCACCAGCGCGCCAGGAATCATGGTGGAGGGGAATACGAAGTTCATGGGGTAGTGCGACCACCAGTAGAAACCCCAGAAGCGGGTCAGCCATTCACCCACCAGAAGACACACGATGCACAGTGTGGCTCCAAACGGCAGGCGGTAGTTCACCCACAGGTAGTACATGATGGCAGCGCAGTAGGTGATCCCTACAATCGGGGTTACCACCGGCCACCATTGCCGGTCCTTCCAGTCAAGCCAGAAGTCCCAGTCACCCGCCAGCAGCATGAAGTGCATGTGGTAGGTTCCAACCAGCAGGATGCATAGAATCGGGAAGTAAATCACGTCTATCATCCTGGACATCTTTACCGCTTCAGGCGGCATCTTCGCCGCCTTCAGTATTTCATCTGTTCTGCTCATCGCACCCTCCCTCAAATGTTACGCGACTAAAACATATCAATCGTTGCTGCTGTTGCTTCTTTGACATCCTGTCATCCTTGCAGTCCCTGATGACAGTGCCGCGAGTTCCAGGGAACCTCTTGATTCAACAAGGGTCTACATGACTGTATAAATCCCTTGTTGCTTCCTTGTTGCTCCCGGATTCAGCGACTCCCTTCCCCTTTTGCTCCAGGTGCCGCCGCCTCGCTTTGCTTGAGCCTGCCCGGCTGTGTTACCTCTGACCGCATCGCTCTCCTGTTCGGAGGCGATGCGGCTATGGGCTGCTCTATGCGTGTTTCAGCCAGTCAGTCCTAAAACGCTTTGTCGTACGGTACGATGCGGTTGTTGAGGATGACTTTGCTCTGGCCGTTCCAGACGACGTCCGTCAGGTTGGAGTA
>NZ_FOCT01000043.1 GCF_900110185.1 Nitrosospira multiformis | reverse complement strand
CCTTCTCAAGAGCGGATAGCAAAGGCTACTCTGCTAAATTCCTACACTCTGTTCGGGACCATACATTGAGGAAATTCTAATACCTGAGCAAAAAGAAAGTCTTGAACGGCTGGCATGGCCTGTGACAAGCCCCAACGGGGGATGGGAAATTTTCCAATATTGCGAAAATTTTTCGTGAACCCATTTAATTGATTCTTTGCCCAAGCTGATTAGCTGTGTAAGCTGTCGGGAATTTAAAAACCTACCCTCGCTCCTGCCGCAACCTTGCTTCCTTTCCCCTACGTCATCCTGGACCTGGAAACCACAGGTGGCACGCCCCTGCATGACCGCATTATCGAGATTGCGCTCATCCGCTTCGAGGAAGGAATGGAAAGCGAGCGTTGGGAAACGCTGGTCAATCCAGGCATGTCCATTCCGCCTTTCATCACGCATCTGACTGGTATCAGCAATGGGATGGTAAAGGATGCGCCTTCCTTTGGGGACATCGCCCACCGGCTCTACAGTTTTCTTGATGGAGCGGTGCTGGCAGCGCATAACGTCCGCTTCGACTACGGATTCCTGAAGAATGAGTACCGGCGCATGGGGGCGCTGCTCCAGCACAAGGTATTGTGCACGGCCAGGCTCTCGCGCAAGCTCTATCCGCAGCATAAGGGTCATGGGCTCGACGCCATCGTGCAGCGTCATGGGCTAAAGACCGAGGCACGCCACCGGGCGATGGGGGACGTGGAGCTCGTCGCAGCCTATCTTGGGATGGCAAGGCGCGAACTGGGCGCCCGAGAGGTGCAAGAAGCCGCCACTGTCTTGCTGAAAGACCCAAGCCTGCCCGCAGGCCTGGATGCTTCAATTCTGGAACAGATTCCGGACAGGCCGGGTGTCTATTTCTTCTACGGCAAAAACGCCCTTCCGCTCTATATCGGCAAGAGCGTGACGCTGCGCTCGCGGGTCATGTCCCACTTCAGCGGCGACCATGCCTCGTTCAGCGACATGCGCATTGCTCAGGAGGTGGAGCGGGTCGAATGGATGGAAACAGCCGGGGAACTGGGCGCGCTGCTGCTGGAGTCGAGGTTGATCAAGGAGCACCATCCCATCCACAACAAGCGACTGCGCCGCTCCCGCACGCTCTTTTCCCTGAAGCTGGGCGATGGCTCGCACGAAGCCCAGTTGGTGAATATCGTGACGGAAGAGGATATCCACCCCGAGGTGTTCGG
>NZ_FOCT01000039.1 GCF_900110185.1 Nitrosospira multiformis | reverse complement strand
GGTAAATTTGCTTTTCTTCACGTCATGACTCCTTTCCAAAAAGGTAAAAATCATGCCGGAAATTCTACTTTTAAATGGTACGGTTTATCGAGGTAGGGTCACGTGAACTCGGTGCAGGTCTCATTATCTTCGTCCCCACCTCACCAATGATGATGAGACTCGTCCCGGCATATCTTCTCGAAATCGTTCATTTTCAAGAAGCAGGTTACCCCAGATCATATACAAGAAATAACCATGAGAGAGCAAGGAATACCTATGTAGAACTACGTATTCCTTCTGCGTATTTATGTGGTTGTCTGCCGTTTCATCGTGGATTTCAATAGCTCTACCTCGGTAGCTGTGGTTTTTGGAGTGGATACACGAACGAACGGAACGTTGAAAATCAACTTCGCAAAATTCGTAAAACCCTGGGGGGGCGGATTTTAATACCCCGGCCAAGCTGTCGATCTAAATAATCATCTCAGGAAAATTGTCATGAAATATGTAATCGTCAGGACTACTAGCGCGGGAGTATTTGCCGGGTATCTTGAAAGTCGATGCGGTCAAGAAGTTGTACTTAGGAGTGCGAGGCGGCTATGGTATTGGGAAGGCGCAGCATCGCTTTCTCAACTTGCAGTGGATGGTGTTAACAGGCCGTTTGATTGCAAATTCCCAACGGAAGTTGATCGAGTTCAACTGCTGGAAGCAATCGAAATTCTGGACGTGACAGAAAAAGCAAAAGAATCAATCGCTGCGGTGCCGATATGGAAAGCGTTGAAATAAAAGATAAGGCCTATGGCTGCGGCTCTGCCGGCGGCAAGGGCTTCGACGATGGGACAGGAGAAGGCTCAGGCGAAAGCGATGGCCACGGCAGAAATTACAGCCGAGATTTAGCCGAATATGAAATCCCGGAAACAGGGTACGGTCGCGGCAACGGGTTTGGCGGCGGGGGTGGCGGTGACGACCATGGCATACCTTTCAATGCAGATTTAGAGAGTGATAGGACCACAACAAGAGAAGACTATTACGAAGGCTATGGTTACGGCTACGGGTATGGGCATCACCTTGATAACCGCTACTGCGATCATAGGGGAACAGTAGGCGAATGTGGCGGCGAGGGCTATGTCAGCAGCAGAGGGATTAAGAAAAGTAGGTACCAGCGAAGGTACGACCTTGGAAACCTTAGCGGTAGCGGTACGGAGGATGGCAGAGGAGTGGGTTACCCCAGAACCATGCCACCTGACCTGTATTGGAAAATATTAAAAAAAGATTCGTCCCTCATCACCTGGTTGCGAAAGATATTAGGAAGGTAGTGGCCTAATGAAGGTGGACACTTCAACAGGTGGGAAATCGATGCCTTGAGACCTGGCACTTCTGCCTTGACTTAAACAATTTTTCCTCCAGGGGAATCGGCAGGAGCGTATTAATAGCATTTGGTCTCAAACTCTTAACAATCAACAAAGGGAGACAAGCATGCAAGCTAAAAAAGTATTGGGTCTGGGTTCGATTTGTTGAGCTTCCAGGCAGCGTAGTAGCAGGCATACCTAATGAGTCTATTATTTCACGCGATTTCGACATTGGAACATTGACGTCCGCGCCGTTTGAGACAGCATTTAGTGTTGTGTCAAACGCTCTTCAACATAGCTATACATTAGTTGATCGGGATATTTTCGCAGGGTACGAAAATGTCCGCAGGCGTGGTTTACTGCTGTCTTGAGAGTCGAGCCGGCTTTGAACGCTGGCACTTTTGCAGCCTTGCTCGTCACATTCCCTCACGTTTTGGGGTTGCGGCCAGTACGCAAGCGGTGCGGGATTATAACTCGGGAGCAGAAGAACTGCAGAGCATCAGCATGAGCTGGGAATAACGCATCCAGCAGAGAAAGTGTAAGTGGTTCGAAGAGCTGCTATCGGAACGCAGCATTAAAGGAGACGAATTTTCTGCGCTCGTATCACAAGCTTATCCTGGCCAAACCGCTGTTCCAGCTTCTTGCGGTAACTGCTCCACCAGTCCTCGTCCAGATCCTTTACCATCACTTCATACACGATGATGTCATCGTGAACTGTGGCGCCATCCTTCTCCTGCCACAATCCGCTGGCAGGTGTGCGGGTGTAAGCGGTTAGCCCGCCAAACTTCCCCACAAGTTCGTCACGAACCTGC
>NZ_FOCT01000033.1 GCF_900110185.1 Nitrosospira multiformis | reverse complement strand
AACCATCCAGACCGTTGAAACTACTATTACCCGCATTCCGGTTAAAAACCTTGTCATCTCGCCCTTGAACGTCCACAAGAAACAGGGGAACCGGCATCAAGGAACTGGCCGCCCTGATCGCATCGCAAGGATTGATCCACAACCTTGTCGTCATCCCTCAACTCAAGAAATCCAAGCAAACCGGAAGGTATGAAGTCGTGGCGGGTGGGCGCAGGCTGGCCGCTCTGAACCTGCTGATCGCCGATGGGCGGCTGCCAAAAGACCATGAGGTGGATTGCCGCATGGTCGGGAGACAGGAAGCAGTGGAAATGAGCCTGTCCGAGAACAGTGGACGGGAGCATATGCGTCCTGCCGATCTTGTCATGGCCTACCGCAATCTGACCGATGCTGGACTCTCGCCGGATGAGATAGCGCCGCGTTTTGGCGTATCGCCCCTGACGATCAGGCGATATCTCAAGCTCGCGAATGTTTCACCGAAGATTTTCGCACTGTATGCGGAAGGCAGAATCAGCTTCGAGCAGATATCCGCTTTGGCGCTGACCGACGATCACGAATTGCAGGAGCGGCTATGGGAACACACCCCTGAATAGCAGCGCAATGGTGCTACCTCCGGCGGCTCATTACTGGTAATGAAATCAACATCCGAACGAATCCACTTGCCCGATTTGTTGGCGTGGAGGCGTATGAAGCGGCGGGCGGATTGATACGACGCGACCTTTTTGGGGATGAGGATGAGGGCTACATGCAGGATGCCGAATTGCTTGAATCGCTTGCCTTGGAAAAACTCAATGGATCAGTGGAATCCGTCAAGGAGGAAGGGTTTGCATGGGTACAGGTTCGAACTCAATTCGATTATTCCGATCGGGCTGAATTTGGGCGTGCAAGGACGGTCAGGCGGGAGCTCACGGAAGAGGAACAGGCCAGAATGGATGCACTGGGCGCTGAAATGGAAGCTCTTGAAGCAGGATATGAGGCGTATGACGAGGACACTGACGAGTCAGGCGAAGTCTATGCTGGCTTGGAGGAAAAACATGAGCGGATTCAGTGGGAGCTGGATAGGCTTAGCGCATCGCTTGAACAGTTTTCTCCGGATGATCTTGCGATTGCCGGCGCCATCGTTACCATCACCCATGGTGGAGAACTGAAAATTGAGCGGAGGCTTATCCGCAAGGAGGACATGAAGAAACTGCCTTCCCCACAAGGAGAAAGAGGAGGGGGGATTGCAGGAACGGGGAGGGGAAGTGAAGAAAAGCCTGTCCATTCTGAAAAACTCACGCACATGCTGACTGCGCACCGCACCGCCGCGATTCAGGCAGCAATGGCAAACAAGCCGCACGTTGCACTCGCAGTACTCGTTCACCAGCTGGTTCTGAAGGTTTTCTCAAGCAGGCATGTGGAGACGCTCGTGAAAATCAGCGTGGAGCGCGTCTATCTAAAGACTGAAGCGGAGAATATCGAGCAGGGCAGAGCAGCTATCGTACTCGCGGAAGCATCAATATTGGCAAGAGCGCATCGAAGCGGGAAAGCAGGGTGGCAAGACGCTGTTCGAGTGGCTAATTGGAACAGCCGCAGCAAGACCTTCTGGAGTTGCTGGCCTACTGCACGGCGACCTCGATCAATACCGTTTCCGGCAAGGAAAATGCTCCATCGGATGAGGTTGCAGCACTCACCACTGCCTTGAATCTCGACATGGCTGACTGGTGGGAGGCAACAGTGGAGAATTACCTCTCGCATGTCCCGAAAGACCGGATTCTTGCGATTGTGGCTGAAGCGTATCGCCCCCACATGCGCAAAGCATGAACGGGCTCAAGAAAGTCGATCTGGCGCGGCAAGCGGAACAGGTTTTATCCGGTTTGGGATGGGTGCCGGATAACTTCAAGGCAGTTAAACCGCAGGAAGAGCAGCAGTTCTGATCGTCGCGGCCCCCCTTTGAAGGGGGGCGACAACCGAAGATTTTTGCGGCCGTGAAAATGAAACCTTACGCAGCTTGAATGTTTGATGCCTGCTTGCCCTTAGGACCTTGTGTAACCTCAAACGTTACTTTTTGACCTTCTTTCAGCGTCTTGAATCCGCCCATGGTGATTGCCGAGAAGTGCGCAAATAAATCCTCACTGCCGTCAGCAGGGGTAATGAAGCCAAAGCCTTTTGCATCGTTGAACCACTTTACTGTACCAATTGCCATTTTTTATTCCCCATACATATCAGTTAAAAAAATACCCTTGTTGTCAGAGGTCAGGGCTGACCGTATTTTGTCAATCCTTAGGTGAGGAATATGTTCGCTACCGTACCTAAGAAATCGATGCGTTCAAGATCATCCCTTACTTAAAATCATTTTTGCATATAACTGCACTCTACCCCTATGTTTGGCAGATTCCTGGAAAGCTAAAAGAAGCCGTGATAGAGGATCACGGAAATACCGAATATGACAACTGCAGTACCCAATATGACAACCACATTACCAAATATAGCAGCAACAGCAAGGATAATTTTTCGCTTCATTACGTTACTTTTCCTCGGAAAAGGGGCGTGCAGGGAGTCGCGATGCCCTTTAAACAGAAGGCCCTTGGGCTACCCCCATTACAGAATGGTTATTACGGTTGTACTAGGATGGTATGGCGCGGAAAAAGCTGAAAACGGACGATAGGCGGAATGGCTCGAAATTTCCTTGATCTCTTGCATGGTTTGCGCGATGTGTCCTTCGCATTAGGGCGCGCATTATTCCCTAATCCTTGGAATTTGTCGATATAACTTTTATCGGTAAGCCTCAAGCTCCCGAAAAATTAGTTCAGGTTTTGGAAGAAGAACTATCCTTACAAAAGGGAATGGGAAATTTCCCACAATTTTGGGATTGAACAAAGAGAATAACCAACCGCAGTTACAGGAGAACGACAATGAGCAACAACGGTGGGCCTGCTTTTCCTGCTGAATGGACTAACACGGGCGACCAGAACAGGACAGCGCCAAATGGCGTTGTCGTCCCCCCCGGCGAAACTGTACAACTACACGGCATGTCGCTCAGGGACTGGTTCGCGGGACAAGCCATGCAAGGGTTGATTGCGGACACGGAGTTTCCCCTTGACCACGATGGCCTGGCAAAAGCGGCATACGACATTGCAGATGCCATGCTCGAAGCAAGGAAGCAGTCCCGTTAAACCTACCTAAGGTATCCCGATCAACGCGAACCCCTTAACCGCGGCGATCCCTTAGACCACCGCGGGAAATCCGGCGTACAACCCATGCAGCGAGAGCAGTAAAGACAAGTTTTCGTATCAATTCATCCTCCTATTATTGGTCGGGCTATTGTGCCTTCAGCGGGAAATGGGTGGCGGAATAGCCCCTAATACGATGAAGGTTGCTCTTTAAGGATAGAGCAGAGGAGAACTGAATTCTCTTTATAAAAACGTTTCTTTCCTTGTCTCCCTTTTCCCACTGTTATATATCTCCATAAAACGACCGTTTTATGGAGATATGGCATTGTGCGCGATAAGCGATTCAACTGGCGGACCAGGAGTGATCGGATCATGAGTCAGTGTAGCCCTTAGCCCGCATTACAATGATCGTATGCCTCCGTGGTTTCCAGGTCCAGAATAACGTAGAGGAAAGGAAGTACAGAAGAGCGAGGTAGCGCTGATTTGGGTTAATCTTTTCCGTTCTTCCCATTCACTGCCGCCTTGAGCGTGGAGCCTGGCTTGAATGCAGGCACCTTGGAGGCGGCGATCTTCAATTGCTCCCCTGTTTTAGG
>NZ_FOCT01000046.1 GCF_900110185.1 Nitrosospira multiformis | reverse complement strand
GGCATCAGTGTCCTCGGGGAGATCACGAACGAAGCTTTGATCTATTTTTAGCCGGTCGATGGCAAATTGCCGCAAATAGGACAAACTGGAATAGCCGGTACCGAAATCGTCAATAGCCAGTTTTATACCTTGGGACTCCAGGAAGCACATTTTCTGTGTAGCCGATTCCACTCCATGCATCACGACGCTCTCGGTCAATTCGAGTTCCAGGCACTCTGGCGAAAGGCCGCTGTCTGCAAGTGCGCGCAGTACAACATCCGTGAAATCATTCTGGCGGAATTGCACTGCTGAAACGTTTACTGCGATTGTTCCCTCGAATTCCTGCTGCTCATGCCATTGGCGTGCCTGCAGGCAGGATTCCCTCAGGATGTGCTCCCCGAGAGACAGAATCAAGCCGCTGTCCTCGGCTACGGGAATAAAGCTTGCAGGGGAGACTAATCCTCGCTCTGGATGCTTCCAGCGCATGAGCGCCTCCACGCCTACAACGCGTCCGGTAGCAAGCTCCAGCTGTGGCTGGTATACCGGGAAAATTTCGTCACGCGCAAGAGCGCTGCGCAGGTCATGTTCAAGGCTGAGCCGTTCGGCTGCGCCGGAAGTCAAATCTTCGGAATAGAACTGGTAGCGGTTTCTGCCGTGCCCCTTGGCCGAATACATCGAAACGTCAGCATTGCGCATCAAGCTGCTGGCGTCCCTACCGCTATCCGGATAAATGCTGATCCCGATGCTCGCGGTCAGCAAGAGTTCATGCTGTTCTATTTGATAGGGCTGAGACAAGACTGCAATAAGCTTCTCGGCGACTCGCGCTGCATCCGTCGCTGCATGAATCCGGCCCAGCAGGACAACAAACTCGTCACCTCCCAGCCGACTGACTGTATCCGCTTGGCGAACCGTAGACTGCATGCGCTCTGCAACCGCCTTGAGCAGCTTGTCGCCGAGCTCATGACCAAGCGAATCGTTGATCAGCTTGAAGCGATCGAGGTCCACGAATAGTAATGCCAGCCGGAAGGAATAGCGGCTGGCATTCTCGATTGCGATCCTCATGCGGTCGGTGAACAGCGCGCGGTTGGGCAGCCCGGTCAGCAAATCGTAATGGGCGAGATACTCGATACGTTCTTGGGATTCCTTGCGCTGAGTGATATC
>NZ_FOCT01000038.1 GCF_900110185.1 Nitrosospira multiformis | reverse complement strand
CTTTTTGCTCAGGTATTAGAATTTCCTCAATGTATGGTCCCGAACAGAGTGTAGGAATTTAGCAGAGTAGCCTTTGCTATCCGCTCTTGAGAAGGAGAATAAGCAATCACGAAGCAACCGCATGAGGTTTGGGCCGGAAGCAGAGGCTCTCAGGACCAGGTTAGCGTGATTGCGAGCAAATTTTCCTTGCTCATCATTTCCTGATTTACTCCCATCAATCTTAGCCAGATGGCCTGAACGGCCTTTACGCTGTCTTACGCGCTAATTCCGCAGAGGAGAACAAAATGGCACTCAATCTGTTTGAAGATAAAGGTTGCCCGCTGGAAAAGCAGCGATTTACCTGGAAGGAGCTGGTGCAGCCACCGATCAGCAAGCTCGACGATGACGCGTTCACCCGTGTGCGAGTCATCCTGATGAACGGCATTGAAATGGAAGCGATACGCTTCTCGCATGGATGTGCCCGGATGAATAGAGAATTGCAACTCCCCCTTGCGCAGCTTCGCATCGTGGAGCAGCACCAGGCAACGATGGTAAATGGACTGATAGGCGCAGATCACTCGACGCTTGAAACAACCATAGGCTATGAACAGGTCGCGATCGAAGTTACAGCGGTGGTTGCCCAGAATGAGCCTGATCCATATCTGGCGCAGGTGTACCGGTTTGGCATGCTGGAGGATTTCGACCATCTGTATCGCTACAGCGCCATGCTGGATCGCCTGGAAGGCAAGGATGCAAACAACATCACGCAATGCTACACGGATATTGTTCCGGGCCGTCCCACCATAGTGGAACATCGCGCACCGCAGGACAACCTGCGCGAGCACTACGACCGTGTGCGTGCAGCGCCGATCACGAAACTGAACGCGCTGACCATCATGTCGGCCGAGCAGCAAACGCAGAATTTCTACCTCAACGTCGCGCCCATGTATGCGGACCCGGTAGTGCGGCAGTTGTATGTGGAAATCGCATCCATCGAGGAACAGCACGTGACGCAGTACGAATCCATTATCGATCCGCATGAAACCTGGCTCGAGAAATGGCTGTTGCATGAAGCCAACGAGGTTTACAACTATTATGGCTGCGTGCAGCAGGAATCGAATCCGCGCATCAAGGCCATCTGGGAGCGCTGCCTCGACTATGAACTGGGACATTTACAGGTGGCGATGAACATGTTCAAGCAATACGAGCGGCGTGATCCGGCCGAGGTATTGCCGGGGGAATTGCCCGAACCCATCAAATACGAAAGTCAGCGCGAATTCGTGCGACAGGTACTCAACCAGGAGGTTGATTTGAGGGCGCTCGGTACGCAGTTCGTGGATAAATCGCAGGAAGGCGAAGCCTCGCAGCAATACAGAGCCCAGCTCAACTCGTCAGGCTCGCCCACCGATACGGTTTCCGCAGGCTATCAATGGTGGCCGGGTACCGAGATTGTTCGCGGCAAGGAAATGGCTTTTAAAGAGGAATATGCCGCCGATACGGAGACCATCCGGTAATTTTCCGCAGACAGACATCAGGAGATCAGAGTCATGGAAAAAACGACAGTTTTAGGAAAAAATCGAACCGGCATCGATATGTCCCCCATCGACGCCAAGGAAATGATGGCGCTCACCAAAGTTACTCCGTCTTCCTCAACGGGCGATGAACAGGCGATTGCGGAAATGCGGAGCCAGTATATTCGCGAAGCTGAAGTCATTGGTTCGATTCCCCCGCCAGGTACTCTGAAAGGCATGGCCAGCACTGCCATGGAAAAGCTGACAGGCAAGAATCCAGAGGCGTTCATCGATAAGCTCGGCTGCAGGCTTGCGTTCGAGCGAGCCGGTGTTCGCTTGTACGATGCGCTCATCACCAAATGTGCGGCTTCACCTGACGCTTCCATTGTTCCGATTGAAAGGTTGCGTGAATTCCGGAATGAGGAACTGGAACATTTCAAGCTCGTGGAAAGAGCCATTCGTTCGATTGGCGCCGACCCGACAGCGCAGACCCCTTCCGCCGATGTGGACGGAATGGCTTCGATCGGATTGGTCCAGGTGCTGACTGATCCACGCACGTCGGTGGCTCATTGCCTGGAAGCGATACTTATTGCGGAGCTTGCGGATAATGATGCCTGGCAACTACTTATCATGCTTGCGGAAAAAATGGGCATGGATGACATGGCGCGGGATTTCCAGCATGCGCTGCGCGAGGAAGACGAGCACCTTGCTCATATCCGTCAGTGGTTCAAGCAGATGGTGATGGAGGATGCGGCGGTCGC
>NZ_FOCT01000034.1 GCF_900110185.1 Nitrosospira multiformis | reverse complement strand
TGCGGCCCTTCGCCCAGCCAAGCGGCTTGTTCACTCCAGGTCCCCTGCCCTCCGGAGGCTCTGCACTGGAAATGACCGGAGCCAATCCCAGGAAAACTGCCAGTACGCTCCCAAAAACGGAGTACCAGGATTTGCGGATAGATTGCGAGTTGCGAATACCTGATTGAATAATGCCTGAAGCCAACTGCTCCGAACCTGGTTCTCTTGAGCCAGCTGCAAGTGCCTTATGATTGATGTTCACGTAGTTCCTCCTCTTGGGGGAGGCGGAACCGCCTAGATAGGCCGGAGGTCGAAAAACGCACTGAGCCGGAGCATTAAGATCCACCCAACACGCTCTAATAGCTTCTCGTCATTCAAAGAACCGACAAGAAAATGGCATTATCTGGCAGTCCTGCCGTCCTGGGACCTTTTGCCCGGTAGACCGATGACTTTGCGTCCCCCGCTTTCGCGAGGTTTGCCTTTTACAGATTAAAAATTGCAGTGTTATCGTATCTGAACCACCCATAGGGTCTATGGGTGAAGCAACTGCACAAAAATGATTCTGTTCGCTGCTTTATTTGGGAGTGAAAAATGCTGCTGATCTAAACACCAGGAAATTTCGACACTTGCAATTCTTGCAAAGCAAACTTCTTGCTTATTTCGCAACCAGTGCGATTTTTACTGCAACGATGGGAGGAGTGATTCGGAGATTTCCGGGGGAAAAGACAATGCTAGCCATTCATCTCCATGCTTTCACGTATTCTATTCATCTCCAAAGCAGCAAACCCGCCGAAGCGGGTTTGCCATTGGATAAAAACACTGCTGATGCTTACTTTTTCTTTTGGTATCTGCGCGAAGCGCCGAAACCCAGCAGACCAAGGCCCAGAAGGGCGAGTGTCCCCGGTTCGGGAAGCTCCTGGGAGGGCGGTCCACCACCATTGCCTACAAATTTCAGTGATCCCACTCCGCCTGGTCCTGCTCCCACCTGCTGGATATGCACCATGGCGAGTGAATCGGGTCCGCTGCCAGGAACGGTAACACTAAAATCGGTTACAGTAACACCAAAAACTGTCCATGTGGTGTTTTCACCATCAGTAAACCGGTCTGAGGACGATGCCGTTGGATAGTCCAAGTCTAAAAAGAAATTGTAGCCTGCATCCGACCCTGGTGGGTTAATTCCAAAATCACCTGATGTTACTGTTTGCGTTCCTCCAAAATTTCCGAAAGAACTGCTTGTGAGTACCGGATTACCATCATAAGAGAACAAGAGTAACGAAATAAAGGCATCATCTCCAATGTTGCCAGCAAGATTATTTACTGAATTAACAAATGTGAAGTCTACATTTGACCCATTCTGAGTTAGTGTCAGTGTGGCTACCGTAGCATCATCAGTGACTGGGTTGCCAGTTAGATACGTGTTTATATCAATGACTAGAGCGGAGGCTTGGGCGCTGACAAGCAATCCCGCAAGCGCTACGGATAATTTTAAGTATTTTTTTGAATATTTCACTATAACCTCCTGTTAGTAAGCAAAAAGTATGCTCCAATCAAATTTGGAGCAATTTGCATACCAAGGAGGTCATATTATTTCAACCCCTTAATTCTATTAAGGGTTTAATCTACCTTTACATTGAAACCTTCTCATCCTGTAAATATTTTCGACAAAAGGGTGCCCAAAGAAACCCGGATGGCTTCTCGGCGATATAGTTTGATCGTATTACTTGTACTGTTGCGGTTTGAGTCTTTGTTATCTGTCCTATCAACTATCCAGGAAATAGCTGCAATCTTACTGACTTTCGACGCTTTGGCTATTGGACTGAAGTACACCTCATCGACATCGACTCAGGAAGTGCAGGATGTGTGTCGCGACAGGCTAGGAATGAAAAGCAAGGTACGTAAAAACCAACTGCTCTGCGAAGCTTTATGGAAAAGCGCCCATACTGATTCGGGACACTTCTAGCAGAAATAACTAGATCTTTTCCCATAAATGTTGATGACCTTCTCTTCCTGTAAAAATATTCGACAAAAATGCGCCCAAAGAAACCCGGGTAGCGTCTCGACGTATCATATTAATTCAGCGAGCAAGCAGTACGAACGTCATTATTGGTTTGGGACTGGATTCGGGTTTGCTGGATTCCGGGTCAGGCCCCGAATGACGAGATTCATAGTATTTTCTGGCCAGATCAATAAACTGCTGTAAGCTTCCCTGCCGGGTTGTCTCCACCCCGGCAATCTTCAGGAGCAGTTATATCCTCTGACTACGGCGCTTTGACCATTGGACCAGGTACATCCTCATCGGCCGCAGGTCGACAAAATCAGATCGATCGTGAGGAAGGACGACCTGCGTACTCATTCCGAACTGGTGAAATCAAGCAAAACTGCACCAGGCAGGATACCTGGCCCAGTTTACAGCGCATCATCGTTCAGAGTTTCCACCTGATTACTTGATGTTTCTACCTGGTTACTTGATCACTGTCACATTCACCGCAGCAGACGACGTATTGCCCGCCACATCCCTGGCGACCACCCAGATGATGTGTGCTCCCGCGCGAACATTGTTTGGACGGGTGTTCCAGCTATATCCTAACGTACTTCCTTTTCCGGTAGCCTTGAGCACACCGTCGATGTAGAGCATATGGGTGATTCCCGAGGCACCGCTGTCGTCGCTCGCATTCACGCTGATTGCCACATTGCTGCCCGAGACATTGCCCGCGACCGGGTTTACGATCTTCACCTGCGGTGCGGTAGTATCCCTGGTCACCGTAGTCGTTGCGTTTGCCACATTCACCGAGACGGCGGTCGAAGCCTTGGAGTTGCCGGCTGCATCGAATGCATAAGCAACCAGGCTCGCCATGCCATTGGCCACACCCCTCGAATCCCAGGTGAAGGCGAACGGCGCCGTGGTGTCGACCGCAACCGTGGTGTTGTTGACCCGCAACTCGACACGGGCCACTCCGACGTTATCGCTCGCAGCCACGTTTACGCCGACCAAGCCCGTCACGGTTGATCCCCCGGCAGGGGAGGTGATGGAAGCCGCCGGTGCCTGCGTATCCGCTGCCAGCGCGGTGCCCGCGGCAGCCTGCACAGCACGCGCAGCGTTCACTCGTCCATAGCCATAGTAAGGATCGCGCCCTGGCGTTCCAAGATCCACCGCCGTGGAATACAGCAGACTTTCGATCTGGGTATTGGGTAATGTCGGCTTTGCCGCCATCATGAGCGCCACCACGCCAGCCGTTACCGGGCTTGAGAACGACGTGCCGGAAGCCGCGCCATAACCGCC
>NZ_FOCT01000028.1 GCF_900110185.1 Nitrosospira multiformis | reverse complement strand
TTCTTTTTCTATATTGGCCAGCGTTGAGTTGTTAATGTGAGAAAACGAACAGAAAGAGGTTAAGGAATGAATGATAAAATTATGCTAGTACTCATAGATGTTAGTTGAGACGGTTGCGGGTATGATAAGTCTGCCCAGAAACTTTCTTAATTAGAAGACATGATTCCCCTTCCCCCTTTCTTGTCTTTCAGTTCATTTCCCTTTCCGCTAAAGCGACCGATGCCCCCCTGCTTGGAAGTATAGGGATACCGTGAGGATCCCAAATAAACCGGTTCTCCTCATCGAGGATGATCAGGTGGACATGATGAGGGTTGCGCGTGCCCTCAAGGAAATCGGTGTTGAGAATCCGGTTGTGCACCGGGAAAACGGGGAGGATGCGCTAAATTACCTTCAGGACGAGAACAGCGGCAGGCCCTGCATTATCTTGCTCGACTTGAACATGCCCGTCATGAATGGCATCGAATTTCTGCGAGCAGTGAAAAAGGACGAGAGGCTCAGACGTATTCCTGTCGTGATACTGACGACTTCCGATAATCATGAGGACAAGTTAAGCAGCTTCAACTCGGGTGCTGCAGGATATATTGAGAAGCCGGCTGGTTACAGGCAATTCGTGGAAGTCATGCGCTCCATTGACGCCTATTGGACCATTAGCCAGATGCCGTAATCAGCGGCAGAAATTCATTAAGATCAATACGAAGCGGAGTACGATAGCCCTAAGGAGATATCAGTGATTAGAGCAATGTGGCTTTTACCAGGGATATTCGTGTTAGCCTGCGAGCGGGAAGTGCCGCACGTTGATGATCCAAATAACATCGTAGTCAATGGCGAAAGGATGAGCCAGGATGCTTTCCTTGAAAAATACTGTATCGGGAAAGAAAAGAATCCGACTTGCTCCAAAGTATTGGACGCAGCAACTCAGAATCTTATAGATAGGGCTCGCGCCCCGCGACCTAATGAATGAATTAGAGTAATCTCGCGACACTCCTCTGAGCAAAGGCAGCCTACCTAAGGTCTTGCAAAAAGCTCCTAGTACGCAACAAGCTCTGAATTGATCCAGCTAGATCAATACCTGCATATGCTGCTGCATCTGCACCGAGTACGACGGATATTTCATTATTGGCAGCTGCAGAGCAACCAGCGCTCCGACCCCCCAGTAGAAGTTGAGGCATCCGTAGCAGCAATAAGGCGAAGCTTTGGAATCTCCATATCCCCCTTCGTAATCAGAGCAACAGCAGGGTGCCCACGGTAATCATGCTCGTGCTATTTACCGCTTGGGCAGCAACCAATTCGCTCGTGATATCGGATGCTGGTGAACTCAAAATTACCTTAATCGTGTCCGGCAAAGGTATAGATCATTAAAACCGATCAAAGGGTGAACACTGGACATGGACTAGCCCCATCCTTTTCAAGGACATCACTTGGTTGCAGAACTTGAGAAATCTGTCCTGATGTAACGACACCAAAAACTCTTATAGCTCAGTTATTTGATGAAAGCTTGTGACTAAGTGTCACTTGTAGGGGACAAAATCTCTATCAAAGCAGTCGATCTCATCATAACAAATTGATTTTTCTTAATAAAAAATCTGGCACATAAATTGCTTTTTCCTATGGGTTTGCTATTGCTGTGAATAATAAAGGAGCCTAACGTGAAAGTAATCCGCACAAGTCTAATAAAAAAGCAGGCCTTGATGATTATGCTGGTAATCGCATCACCTCTGGCACCTCTCACCTCGGTAGGCGCGGCTGCTTTAGTCATAAGTGGAATCACACATGAACAAGTGGGATATAGAGCAGAATGTTCTACCCAGTTTGGTGGCATTACTACTGGGATGGGAGTAAGTTCCTTGCTTGGCAGGATCTCAATCGAAGGGAGCGATTGCATTACTCCAATTGGAAACTATTTTTCGTTCGAGGGTAAATTGACGCTTACCGCATTGAATGGAGATGAACTCTTTGCTGATTACAGCGGGCTATTTATTCCAACGATTTATCCATCGATATTCAATTTAACAAACTCCATCTTCGATATAACTGGGGGAACAGGAAGTTACTTAATAGCAACAGGCGGAGGAATATTGCAAGGTAGTCAAAATATCCTGACTGGAGATGGATTAATACAGGCAAAGGGAGAAATATTCGGTTTTCAAAAACAGAAAAACAAGAAATCAGCTCAAACCATAGATGATATGCAGAGTAACTCCACCTCTGAGGACGTTGATATGCCCATACTTGCCAATCTGGGCAATGATCTGTCTTCAACCTTGGGGGATTATTATGTAGGACGGGACGCTTCGTTATTCTCGATCAATGCCGTACCTGAGCCATTTACATTAGGCCTGCTCGGGATTGGTCTTGCGGGAATTGCAGTGACGCGCCGACGCAACGCATGGGGCTCTAGCAAGTAAGCGTTAAGCCGATTTCTTAAAATAAAATGCACCAACTTGATTTGGCCCATTTCACCTTTCCAAATTTGTCTAGCTTGGCCTCGCCGCCCGGCCTGCCTTGATCTGCTCAAGATTGATGTACGTCTGTTTATGCCGGCGAGTCATAAAAATGCCTAACATGCTAACCATGACAAGTGCAAGAACTGTGGGCTCCGAGACCGTGTTTTATCAGGGTACTGATGAGCTGGAGTATGAGTATACGAGCCGACCCAGTAGCTGTGATCAGGAAGAAGGGGATTCAGGCCATTGCGTGAGTGTCCGATAGATGGATTGGTAGGAATATCCCCATATGCTCCCGTCCGCTGTTCTCCGACAGGGTCATTTCCAGCGCTTCTCGCCTCCCGATCACGCGGCAATCTACTTCATGGTCTTTTGGTAGACGCCTATCAGCGATCAGCAGGTCCAGGGCAGCAAGCCTGTGCCCACCAGCAGCAACCTCGTACTTACCCGTTTTCTTGCCCTTCTTCAACTGCAAAGTGACGACCAGATTGTGAATCAGCCCTTGGGATGCAATCAGGGCAGCCAATTCCTCCTAGTAACATAGATTTCATAAGATTCCAGGACAGAACATCATTACTGCAAACCCCATTCAAGCTCTTCCTGCATTAACCCTGGTACGTGTTTTATGTGTTTAGAGCTTGACTGCTAGCCAGCCTAAAGCTATGCGTGCCACCGTACGGAACGGGTTGGGCATAGGCCTACTATGTCAATTCAGCAATTTCGCTGGTTTGAGATGAAGGGGCAATCATGAAACCTATCTTCCTTTTAAAAAACACTACACGTTCCATCCTGCTTGCCGGCCTGATATCTGGAGTAGCTAGCTTGGCTTACGCCCAGACTAGCGGCTCAGGAGCTGGAGGGGCAATGTCCGGCCAAGGCACCGGGGCAGGATCGGGCTCATCAATGGGATCAGGTGGTTCGGGAATGTCAGGATCTGGAAGCTCCGGAACATCGGGGACACGCGGCTCCGGTGGAACATCCGGGACAGGTGGTTCCGGTGGAACATCCGGGACAGGCGGCTCCGGCGGAACATCCGGGACAGGTGGTTCCGGTGGAACATCCGGGACAGGCGGCTCCGGCGGAACATCCGGGACAGGGGGCTCCGGCGGAACATCCGGCTCAGGTAGCTCCGGCGGAACATCCGGCTCAGGTAGCTCCGGTGGAACATCCGGGACAGGCGGCTCTGGAGGGGGAGCAGGCGGGTACTAAATTGCAGTAGGGGCTTGGGATGTGGCTTCAGTCCACATCCCAAGCCCCTAATTAATAGCAAATTCTCGCGAAAACACTGCTGCTTGACGTTTGAGTCTCCGGCCTCTTCCCCCGAAAGGGCCACAATCCTACTCAAGCAGGAAATCCAATTTCAGCCCCCGCCCAGGCTTTGAGCAAACCAGCCGTTCCGGTTACCGGCAGTTCTATCCCAGAATGTGCTTCCACACCTTCGCTTCTTGCTACTCCAATAGGTTTCACCATGAGTGTTTTTGTCACGGTGAGCTAATACCCATTTAAAAATAAAATTTCTCCATTTATAACTGACCCTGGACTCTAGGTGGAGGTTACAGCTGGGCTAGGCTGGGATAATGACATCAACAGGAGGACTAGCCGGAAAATATGCCGTTCTTCCACCTTGCCGTATAGATGTTTTGGCATTTGTTCGTCATCGAACAGATATCCAACAGAGATAAATCTACGGTGAGAGCGTCTAAATAAGCGAGGTAAGAACGGTTAGGTGTGAGTGTGGAAATGGCATGTTAAGTGTATTTGCTATCTTTTTGCTCAAGCTGAGCGCTGTTTTTAGAATAAATGCCCATTTCCCGCTTGAAGCAACCCAATCAGAATCAGAACTATCTCAACCAGAGCCATCCCAGCCAGAATCGCCTCCTCGCTGCTCTGCCTGAGCTTGAGGGCTTGATACCCCACCTGGAATTGGTCCCCATGGCGCTTGGGGATGCCCTATGGAAAGCCGGTCGACCGCTTCCTGCTTATGCCTATTTTCCGACTTCCGCCATCATTTCCCTTCACCACATCCTGGAAAATGGCTCATCCTCGGCAAGTGCCGGCGTGGGGTGTGAGGGCATGCTTGGTATTCCATTGTTCGCATCGCGGATCCCCGGGCGCGAACGACAATGGTTCCGGCATCGCCGCGCTTCTTGAACTTGCCCGTGCATTTTCAGGAAAAACCTTCTCGCGTACTGTGCGTCTGGTCGCCTTCACGAACGAGGAACACCCCTTTACCCGTACTGCCGCAATGGGGAGCCGGGTGTACGCACGTCGATGCCGTGAACGTGGGGAAAAGATCAGGGCAATGATCTGTCTTGAGACCATCGGTTACTGCTCTGGGCAGAAAGGAAGCCAGCGACTGTCATTCATGGGACTGCTGCTGCCGAGGCGAGGAGATTTCATCGCGCTCGTGGGCAACAACCGTTCGAAGGAATTGTTGCGGGAGACCAATCGTCTGTTTGATTTGTGTCCGAATCTCCCCTGCGAAGCGCTGACGCTTCCGACCAACTTTCCCGGTGCGTGGAGTTCCGATCATTGGTCCTTCTGGAAAGAGGGATATCCGGCAGTAATGCTCACCGATACCGCGCCTCTGCGCTATCGGCACTACCATACGCCAGAGGATACACCGGACAAAGTAAACTACGATTTCCTGACTAGAGTCATCGATGGGCTGGAGGCAGTGGTCCCGGGCCTTGCGCGTTCAGCTGCTTAAAGCCAGGGACGTTAACGCCCTGGTTGTTTCTCTTGAGGTAGAGCGTAATCCTATCTGGATTGTTCAAAGCGTCCACATATAAATAGAAGAGATTCTCGTGCGGCATTAATGACGCTCGAACTTTCCTTCCATCCATAGCGTGATTGCTTCGTCGGTAATCTTGCGCAAATCCCAGCGTGACAAATCCAGATCGGCAGGGTGCTCAAGCGAGATTTGGTCCTTCTCCGCTTGTTGTGCCTGAAATCCCATGGGGCGACAGGCGCCGGGTCGCTCCATAGCCCATTGCCTTTGAGGCTTGCGCGCTCTTGTGCCTCGGCATAAAGCCGCCGATCAGCCAACTGCTGGTCTTTGTCATACTGTTTGTAGTGCCATGCCAGCCCGCCTTGATCTGCTCAAGGTTGATGTCCTGCCCATTCAGCACCACTTTTCCTAAAACACGCTGATAGCGGTCTTGCTTGTGCCACTCCACGGCAACTGTTTTCCCAAACACCAGATGCGCCAGGTTTTGCCGGATACGGTGCCAAACGGCTGTGCATGTTCAGGCGCATCAATTCCCAAAAGTCTGATCTTGTGTTGCCGGTTTGACTTATCGAGGACTGTCAGGGTATCGCCATCGGCGATCTTGACGACTTTGCCGCTCAGGATTTCTGCCTGGGCCAGGCAGGCGCATAAGGCATAAATAACCAGGCCGAATATTAATCGGCTCATCGGGTATAGGGGATCACGATCCCGGGTTTACGAACTTAATTTTCACAGTTAACAGGTGGTTAGAGAGTGGTTAGAACCTGAGTGGACTGACAGTACTGCAAGGAAATAATGGAATAAGAAATTACAAATGACGCGAGGCTTCCATGCGGTCGTGCAGGATGCGAATGATGGCAATGCCGTAAGGTGTGATGCGAAAATAAATCATGTGTCGTCCAACATTGTAGCGGCGATAACCTGAGCGGACATGATCGCAGGCCCCAGCAATCATTGGCGCCCCTGCCAGCTCGACAAAGGCCGCAGTCAGCATGTCAATGTAGTGGTTCGCCTGCTCCTCGTTCCATTGGCGGTAAGTGT
>NZ_FOCT01000035.1 GCF_900110185.1 Nitrosospira multiformis | reverse complement strand
CCTGTTACCGGGGATAGACCGGGGATAGGATTGTGGATAAGTTTCTTAGGCCTCTGTTTCAGCTTGATCTAATGAAATTGGTCAGATTTGTTGCAGATGCTTTTCTTGAAAATCTATTCTTGATTGCTGTCATCTCAACAAATTCGATAAAGAAGGATGCCTATGAGACCGTCCGTTGCGCTTGACATGAAGCGAAGTGCAGTACGGGAAGCGACAAATCGCTTTCGTGCGGCGAACCCGCGTGTTTTCGGCTCGGTGCTGCATGGTACCGACCAGGATGGCAGCGACCTCGATCTGCTGGTCGATGCGCTGCCTGCTGGAACACGGTTCGATCTGGGCGGTTTACAGGACGAGCTGGAATCGCTGCTTGGCGTTCACGTCGACTTGCTCACCCCGGCTGACCTGCCACCAAAGTTCCGGGCCAAGGTGCTGGCGGAGGCTCAGCCGGTATGAGTGAGAATCGCCTGCCCGACTACCTTGACCATATGCAGCAGGCCGCGACGGATGCATGCAGCTTTGTGGAAGGTATGGGAAAAGATGATTTCCTTGAGGACAAGCGCACCCAGCAAGCCGTCATCATGAGTCTCATCATCATTGGTGAAGCTGCGACTAAGATAATGGACGCCTACGCTGAGTTCACACAGCACATTCCGAGGTACCCTGGCGCAGCATGCGCGGTATGCGTAACCGCATCGCTCACGGCTACTTTGACATCAACCTCGATGTGGTTTGGGGCACTGTGCGAATGGCGCTGCCGGAGTTGCTCGAGCACCTGCCCGCGGTGCGCCAGGATGCCGAAGACGAAGACCAGAACGGCATGATATTGAACCATGACTAGTTGCTGTGAAGACAAGAGCTGCGAAATAACAGCCATGCGCGCAAATCACTGTCGTGTGCTGTAGGTGGTGCTTGCCATCAATGCCGCGATGTTCCTCGTCGAGGGTGTAGCCGACCTGCTGGTCCAATCAATCTCGCTGTTGGCCGATGCGCTGGTATCTACATCCTGGTAACTACCAAGGAGAAGTTGTTAGCAGAATAGGCGATTTTTATCCTTCCTGGAGGCTTTTGAGAGGCGCGCCTCGTAGAGGATTCGTGATTGAAAATATCTCCATGATGATCATTGCCGATAGACGGCCCCGACTAGCCTCCTCCTTGTCGGGCATCGCCTGCCGCGTACGGTTACCTGAACCGGGGATGATCGAGGTTCCTCGGCTGTTTCCATCCATTCGACCCCTCGGCCTCTCGGGTCACCAACCGCCATTACCTATCGGCTAATCAGCGAACAAGCGGTAATCCGATGATCAATTCGGTTCCGCCTTCTGGCTGATTTGAAGCCACGATCCGTCCTCGGTGCGTGTGAACGATCGTCTGTGCAAGCGCAAGACCTAAACCGATACCGGGTGTTCCCTTGGCGCGGGCATCGGTCCCCGGATAAAAGGTGGCGTGCGAGGGTCCTTCCACATCATATTCGGGTTCACTATCGGCAGAACGGCCAATGAAGTTGAGAATGGAGTGAAAACTCCTTAGGCGGAAAGTGCCACTGATGGGCCAATCTCCGCCGAAGTGGGTAGAACGGATGTCGAATCGAACGTCATGCATACTCCAAGCCGCCGCTTTACCAAGTAGTTGTTCGCGCTTCTCGTGGGATAGGTTTCCAAGGTCATAATTGTGATGATGGTGGGCCCGATTACGTATTTAAGCAGAGTATACGTATTGTCCTGGGCGTTATAAGTCACCAAAAATTCTTTTTCCAAAGCTCGAAAGGCCTTTGCCGTAACTGAGTTAGCTGGAATCGTATGGGTGTGGTTCAGAACCAGCGGTTCTGCTGCCTGGGCTTTCATCCTGCACTGTGCTCTTCAGCGTTTGCGGGCCCTCTCTATAAGATTCTGAGCCGCTGCGTCCAATACTTTGGAGCAAGTCGGATTCTTTTCTTTCCCGATACAGTATTTTTCAAGGAAAGCATCCTGGCTCATCTTTTCGCCATTGACTACGATGTTGTTTGAATCATCAACGTGCGGCACTTCCCGTTCGCAGGCCAACACGAATATCCCTGGTAAAAGCCAGGTTGCTCTAATCACTGATATCTCCTTAGGGGATTGTCGTACTGCGCTTCCTTATTGATATTAATGGAATTTCTGCCGCTGGTCAGGGCATCTCGCTGATAGTCCAATAAGCATTGATTGACCGCGCGATTTCCACGAATTGCCTGTAACCAGCCGGCTTCTCAATATATCCTGCAGCACTCGAGTTGAAGCTGCTTAACTTGTCCTCATGATTATCGGAAGTCGTCAGTATCACGACAGGAATACGTCTAATCCTCTTGTCCTTTTTTACTGCCTGCAGGAATTCGATGCCGTTCATGATGGGCATGTTCAAGTCCAGCAAGATGAGGCAGGGTTTATCGTTGGTTTCATCCTTAAGGTAATTCAACCCATCCTCCCCGTTTTCCCGGTGCACAACCGGATTTGTAACACCAATTTCCTTGAATGCACGGATGATCCTCATCACGTCCACCTGGTCGTCCTCAACCAGAAGAATAGGTTTATTCGTGATCCTCACGGTAGCCCTATACTTCCAAGCAGGGGGGCATCGGTCGCTTTAGCGGAAAGGGAAATGAACCGAAAGACAAGAAAGGGGAAAGGGAAATCACGTCTTCTAATTAAGAAAGTTTCTGGGCAGACTTATCATACCCGCAACCGTCTCAACTAACATCTCCAATGGGGCGGGCTTGGAAAGATGCGCCTGGAAACCGGCATCGAACGCTCTTGCCGAATACTCAGGGCCGTGGAAGGCGGTGAAGGCCAGGGCTGGAATGTCTCTGCCTTTATGGGCGGGGAGGTTCCGTACGGCCCGGATGAACTGATATCCGTCCATATAAGGCATGCTGACGTCGCTTACGATGATGTCGAGTCTTTGCATCTGCACTTGCTCCAATCCTTCTGCAGCAGTAGGAGAGGCAATTACTTCGGCACCGCATAGGCCCAGCATGAGCTTGGTGAGGGCTAGTGTGTCTTCGTTGTCATCAACGACCAGCACCTTGATCCCGCAAAGGGACGGGTTTTTATTATCCATGACAGAGGTGCACAAACATGAGTACTAGCATAATTTTATCATTCATTCCTTAACCTCTTTCTGTTCGTTTTCTCACATTAACAACTCAACGCTGGCCAATATAGAAAAAGAA
>NZ_FOCT01000030.1 GCF_900110185.1 Nitrosospira multiformis | reverse complement strand
ACAACAACATCATTACGGAGTAAAGGAGAGAAGCAGATGTTAATGAAGCCTTGGCTGAGGCTGGTTACGCTTGCGTGTGGGGTGCTGTTTGCGGGCGCCACGTGGGCTAACTTTCCCAGCGTTCCCAAAGAGACGTATAAGGCGCTGAAGCTGGAGCAGTCGGCCTCGCCGAAGGAACTGCATTCGGCGTTGGTGAAGCGTTACAAGGATCCTGCGCAGGGAGCGGGACGTGGCACGCTGGCGAAGTACTGGGAGCCGATCCCGATGAGCATGTACTTTGACCCTGCCTCGTACTACAAGCCGCCGACCTCGATGAAGGAAGTAGCGGCGCGCGAGGAATGCGTCAAATGCCACACGGACGAATCGCCGGTATGGGTGAGTGCCTGGAAGCGGAGCACGCACGCGAACCTGGACAAGATCCGGAATCTGAAGCCTGAAGACCCGACGTACTACAAGAAGGCGAAGCTTGAAGATGTGGAGAAGAATCTTCGCTCGATGGGCAAGCTTGGAGCCAACGACAAGCTCAAGGAAGTAGGGTGTATTGACTGCCACGTTGACATCAACAAGAAGGACAAGGCAGACCACATGAAGGATCTGCGCATGCCGACGGCGGACGTATGCGGCACCTGCCACCTGCAGGAATTTGCCGAACGCGAATCCGAGCGGGACACCCTGGTATGGCCGAACAAGCAATGGCCGCAGGGACGCCCCTCGCACGCACTGGACTGGAAGGCGAATGTGGAAGTAGCGGTATTTGCCTCCATGCCGCAGCGCGAGATTGCCGAAGGCTGCAGCATGTGCCACACCAACCAGAACAAATGCGACTCCTGCCACACGCGGCACGAATTCTCTGCTGCCGAATCGCGTCATCCGGAAGCCTGCGCCACCTGTCACAGCGGGGTAGACCACAACAACTGGGAAGCCTACTCCATGAGCAAGCACGGCAAGACCGTTGCGATCATGGGCGACAAATGGAACTGGAACGCACCCTTGAAGGACGCCTACACCAAGGGAGGGCAGACTGCGCCCACCTGTGCTGGCTGCCACTTCGAATATGAAGGCAAGTACAGCCACAACGTCGTGAGGAAGATACGCTGGGCCAACTACCCTGCAGTTCCAGGCATTGCCGAGAACATCAACAGCGAATGGTCGGAAGCGCGGCTTGACTCCTGGGTCAAGACCTGCACGCAATGCCACTCCGAGCGTTTTGCCCGCTCCTATCTCGAATTCATGGACAAGGGCACGCTGCACGGCATAGCCAAGTACAAGGAAGCGCACGCGGTGGCTGAGAAGCTCTACAAGGAAGGGATGCTGACGGGTCAGAAGACCAATCGTCCGACCCCGCTGCCGCCTGACAAGGAAATGTTCGCAGGCTTCACCCAGCTCTACTGGAGCAAGGACAACAACCCTGCTGCGATCGAGCTCAAGGTGCTGGAAATGGGAGAGAACAACCTTCCCAAGCTGCACGTAGGGTTAGCGCACGTCAACCCGGGTGGCTGGACCTATACCGAAGGCTGGGGCCCGATGAACCGCGACTACGTCGAAGTCATGGACGAGAACACCAAGATCCGTGAAATGGCGGCGTTGCAGGCGAAAGTAGCGAAGCTCGATGCCAAGCGCAAGGCAAGCCTGTTCGACCTTGACAGCAGCGAGAAGCTCTCGCTTGGCGGTCTGGGTGGCGGCATGCTGCTTGCTGGCACGCTTGCCCTGGCAGGCTGGCGCCGGCGCGAGAAGAACGAGCGCCAGTAATCCCTATCAGCACTGAAGGTTAGATAACAAGTTTGACAGCCTCATCCTCTAGCCGCGCCGCTGCCCCCACCTCGGGGGCGCGGCCTGGCTCCAAACTCCTCCCCTCACTGGGCATCCTCCTGGTGGCGGGAGGAATTCTTTTGCTCCTGTGGTTTGCCTGGGCGTGGTTCAACCCCGGGCCTGCCCCCTACCGCTACCAGCTGGCGGAAGAAGGCAGCGCAGACAAATTCCCGCAGCTTGGACTGAGCCGCTGGCCGGATCTTTCCATTGCCCGGTATGAAGTCTTTGCCGAGGACATTCCCCAGCCGCTGGCGGTGCTGCACGCGGGCAGGCAGGGCAATGGCACCCCGGTGAGGCTCGACTGGGAAAACCGCACGAGTGAGCTGCTGCTCACCACCGATCTCAAACTCAATGAACTGACCACTCTGGCTGCCGCCATCGACAAGTACGCAGGCAAGGACGCGCTGGTGCTTGGCTGGTGGGACACCTCGCGCCAGCTCAAGCTTCTCTCCAGGCGCGACACCCTGTTCAGCGGGCAGTTCTCCGATTACCTCGTCATACCGACACCGTGGCAGAAGCAGGCTGACGCCATCCGCAAATACGAAGACGACTTCTGGGGCGGCAAGGCAGGACGGGAAGAGACGCAGAAATTCGAGCGCTTTGCCGATGCCCTGATGGCCGAACCTCAAGCGGGGGCTGCCATCCTGCGCGAACTGGCGGGCGATCGCGAAGCCTATCTTGCCATTCATGTCACCGACCTGTACAAGCTTGGCATCATGCGTCCGGGCCAGTTCGACGTTGCCTATCGCAACTTCCCGATGGAAGGCAACATGCATGGCATGGTCGACTATCTCAAGAGATGGGTACAGGACAACAACTACAAGACCTACACCCTGCAATCCCTGTCGGACAGACTGGTGCGCGGCTACTTCCTCAAGGATGACAAAAGCGACCAGACCCTGATTGCGCAGATGCTGCCCTTCACCCAGTCGATGCCGCTTGACCTGACTGCGGTGCATCTCATCTACCAGACGGGGGGCTACTGGGTGTACAAGATACCGGGCGGCAGGGAACCTGCATCTGCCGGCGCCACCCCGGATGATGCCGCGTCCTTTCCAGCGCCCACCCTGCCTCCGGCCTCTGAGTAAATCCGATATCCGCAGTTGACTGACAGACGGTAGCAGAGGTTAATGACCACCCACTTCTGCCGGCAGCCGCATCTGTAGTCACCGACTGAATCCATCATCAAAACGTAGCAAGGTAGCCTGGGCTTATCCGGGAATGCTTTCATTTATCCGAACTCCGAACAAGGCTCTCTCCCTGGGAGGGAGAGGGTTGGGGAGGCGGTCGTCCTGAATCCTGTCGAAGATCGAAGATGCTCGGCACATCTGCATTGAGCACGGTCGCGGTACTCCTCTACGTGATTGAACTTCCAAGGCGACCGTGCACGGGAAAAAGTGCTCCGGTTGCTGATACATCACTTTACTCAGTACACCTACATTAAAGCACGGTCGCGGCGTCCCTCCGCTGCCCGACCCCGCTTTGTGAGTCCCCCGTGCTGAGCTTCAGGTGCTACCGGTACCAGTGGTACCAGAAAGAGTGATGGTACTGGTGCTACCCGTCTGTATGAACCAGAGATACAGTATGGGCACAATAAAAAGTGTGTCCTGACATTGCGATCATTGCAAGAGCATTACAATAATAGGGAAATACAGTAAAAAAGAACAAGGAACAGGAAGCAATGAAAAACAGGATGCGGATCAGGTTGTAGTCGCATGGAGCTGGAAGAAATACAAGAATCCAGGGATATAACGGAAACAACGGATATACTTGCCGAAAGAAAAAAGGAGGAAGGATGAACCATCGCATGACACTCGCCTTGGCCGCAGCAGCACTGTTTGCGGTCATGGCCGGCAGCGCGTCTGCCCAATCGTTTGAAGGCCGCAAGAAATGCAGTTCCTGTCACAAGAGCCAGGCCGAATCCTGGGGCAGCACGGCGCACGCCAAGGCCATGGACTCGTTGAAGCCCAACAACAAGGCCGAAGCCAAGAAGAAGGCCAAGCTCGATCCTGCCAAGGACTACACCAAGGACAAGGACTGTGTCGGCTGTCATGTGGATGGCTGGGGCAAGGAAGGCGGCTACACGATTGACGACCCGAGCAAGTTCCTGACCGGGGTAGGCTGCGAATCCTGCCATGGACCCGGCTCCAAGTATCGCGGCATCCACCGCAAATCCGGCGCTGCTTTCGAGAAATCGAAGAAGACCACCTCCCGCCAGGTGCTGGCCGATGCCGAGCAGGACTTCAGCTTCGAGGAAAGCTGCAATGCCTGCCACATGAACTACAAGGGCAGCCCGTGGAAGGGTGCTAAGGAACCCTACACCCCCTTCACCCCGGACGTGGACAAGAAATACACCTTCAACTTTGACAAGTACGTCAAGGACACCAAGGCCATGCACGAACATTACAAGCTCGATGGGGTCTTCACGGGTGATCCCAAGTTCAAGTATCACGATGAATTCCAGTCCAGCGCCAAGGTAGGCGAGAAAGGTTCGGACGACTGACATGGCGATGAAGACAGGTAGTGCCCTCCTGGTGGGCACACTCTTGGGCGTGGTGATGGTGGCGGTGGTATTGGGCGGCGAAGCGGCCGTCTCCACCACAGAATTCTGCACCAGTTGCCATTCCATGACTTATCCTGCGGAGGAGTTGAAGGAATCCTCGCACTATGGCGCCCTGGGCGCCAACCCCGGCTGCAAGGACTGCCACATCCCGCAGGGATTGCAGAACTTCCACCTGGCGGTGGCGACCCATGTGGTGGACGGGGCGCGCGAACTCTATCTTGAGATGGTCAATGACTACTCCACGCTGGAGAAATTCAACGAGCGTCGCTTGATCATGGCGCACGATGCGCGCATGAATCTCAAGAAGTGGGACAGCCGCACCTGCCGCGCCTGCCACAGGAATCCGCAGCCTCCTGGAGCGGATGCCAAGGCTGCGCACAAGAAGATGGAGACGGAAGGCGCCACCTGCATCGACTGTCACCAGAACCTGGTACACAAGGAGGTTGCAGAAACCGACCTGAACGAGAGCATCAAGCAGGGCAAGATGGTGCTCAAGCCCGAAAAAAAGGATGAGGAAGACGAGGAAGAGGAAGACGAGGAGTAA
>NZ_FOCT01000027.1 GCF_900110185.1 Nitrosospira multiformis | reverse complement strand
CCAAACTTGTACCACTTCGAGTCATACCACAGCGACATGTCGTAGTCCCGGCCGCTCGTCTTGGCCTGGCTCGACGTTCCCATCGTTGTTGCCATGTCGTTTCCTCCTATTACAAATACACATTGGAGATAACATTACACCATTCCGTTGGCGCGGAGTGGAAACTTGAACTGAAAACCCCGCCGCCAGCGATGTATAGACTTTTTTACTTTACCATTGGTTCCCGGTGACGGTCTGTTATTCATGCTTTTGCTGCCTGACATTGATTGTGGAACTTCGAGAGACGCCTTAAATTGCCCGCCGAAGCGGAGCGGCTTATTTATAATTACCGTGATCCTGTTCTTTGCCTGGTTCCAATCCATAGTCAAAATCATGAAGCTATCCGAAAAGTTCTGTGTGTTCCTTTTTCTCCTTTTATTTACTTCCATAACCCATGCAACCGGAATCGGCAGTCTCAAGAGCTTCATGTGGAATGCACACACTGTCCGCGCAGATTTCTCGCAAACCGTTCTCGACAAAAGTCGCCGTATAGTGCAGACCGCAAGCGGCGCCATGCAATTCGAGCGTCCCGGAAAATTCCGCTGGATATACGAGAAGCCTTACGAACAATTGATCGTCGGGGATGGCGAGCGCATCTGGTTTTACGATCGCGATCTTGCTCAGGTAACCGTGCGAAAACTCGATGCCGCCATTGGCAGCAGCCCTGCCGCGCTGCTTGCCGGAAACAATGATATCGAAAAGAATTTCCATCTTTTGGAAGTCGGCCTGCAGGGTAACATCGAGTGGGTGGAAGCCACCCCCAAAACCCGGGAAAGTACATTTGAGCGGGTGCTTCTCGGATTTACCCTGGAGGGGATACTAAGAGTCATGGAATTGCACGATAATTTCGGCCAGGCTACCGTATTCGAATTTTCGGGTGTGGAACAAAACCGCAAGCTTCCTCCGGAATTATTCAAATTCCATCCCCCGGCGGGTGTGGACGTGATCAGTGAGTGATCTGTTCGAGCAGGCCCAACCTGCCGCGCCGCTGGCGGAACAGTTGCGTCCGCATGAATTGAAGGATGTGGTAGGGCAGTCCCATTTGCTGGGTCCCGGCAAACCGCTGCGTCTTGCATTCGAGTCCGGCAAGCCTCATTCAATGATACTGTGGGGCCCGCCCGGCTCAGGTAAGACCACGCTGGCTCGCCTCATGGCTTCGGCGTTTGATGCTGAATTCATTGCGCTGTCCGCCGTGCTATCGGGGGTCAGGGATATTCGTGACGCAATCGAACGGGCACGTGTAGTTTTGCACCAGTCCGGCCGCCATACCATCCTGTTCGTGGATGAGGTTCATCGCTTCAACAAGTCGCAGCAGGATGCGTTTCTGCCCTTCGTCGAACAAGGATTGGTGACATTTATCGGCGCCACGACCGAGAACCCTTCATTCGAGGTGAACGGCGCGCTGTTATCGCGTGCCCAGGTGTATGTGCTCACTGCCTTGTCCCCGACCGAACTGGGCACCCTGTTCGACCGCGCAAGGAAGCTGGCATTGGCTGAGCTGGATTTCACCGCTGATGCGCGATCATTGTTGATCGAATACGCCGACGGTGACGCGCGGCGTTTGCTCAATCTTCTGGAACAGCTAAAAACCGCGGCGGCGGCTGAAGGAATATCAAGAATAGACGTTGATTACGCGCGCGAGAGGTTATCTCGCGCCGCCCGCCGGTTTGATAAGGGCGGCGACGAATTTTACGACCAGATTTCAGCGCTGCATAAATCCCTGCGAGGCTCCAATCCGCACGCCACGCTTTACTGGATGTGCCGGATGCTGGATACCGGCGCAGACCCGCGCTATATCGCCCGGCGCCTCATTCGTGCCTCCGTGGAAGATATCGGCCTGGCCGATCCGCGCGCCCTGCGTATCGCGCTCGATGCTTCGGAGACTTACGAACGGCTGGGCAGCCCTGAAGGTGAACTGGCCCTGGCGCAGGCCGCCCTGTATCTTGCCTGCGCTCCCAAGAGCAATGCTGCTTACCTTGCGTATAATAAAACCCGCTCTTTTATCGGTGAAGACAAGTCGCGACGGGTTCCGGAACACCTGCGCAATGCGCCCACGCGACTGATGAAGGAGATGGGATTCGGGCGCGACTACCGCTATGCGCACGATGATCCCGATGCATATGCCGCGGGAGAACATTATTTTCCGGAAGGAATGCCGGAAATTGAATTTTACCGGCCAACCAGCCGCGGATTCGAAAGTAAAATATCCGAAAGACTGGCGTATCTGCGCGAGCTTGACAAACAGGCAAAAAAAGAATCATAAGATAGAACCTGCGTCGATTTGGAGTCGAGATGTTAGATATTCATCTGTTACGTACGCAACTGGATCACGTTGCCAGGCTTCTTGCCGAGCGTAACTACGTTTTTCCTCTTGCTGAATTCACTGCCCTGGAAGCGGAACGAAAGAATCTTCAAACCTGCACCCAGGAATTGCAGGCGCGCCGCAATGTCGCGTCGAAGCAGATCGGCAATGCCAAGAGCAGGGGCGAAGATGCCAGTGCGATTCTCGCAGAGGTCGCTCATCTGGGTGATGAGCTGAAGCAGGCGGAATCCCGGCTGGATCAGACACAGGCTGCGCTGCAGCACATCTTGCTGCAAATACCCAACCTGCCGCACAGCAGCGTGCCGGAGGGCAGAAGCGAATCGGATAACAGGGAAGTTCGACGTTGGGGAACTCCCCGCACATTTGATTTCAGCCCGGCCGATCATGTGAGCATAGGCGAGCGACTGGGATTACTGGATTTTCCCACTGCGGCGAAGATCAGCGGCGCCCGCTTCAGCCTGCTGACAGGCCCGCTTGCGCACTTGCATCGCGCACTGGCTCAATTCATGCTCGACGTTCATATCCGCGAGCATGGGTATACAGAGGCCTACGTGCCCTATCTGGTCAATGCGGAAAGTTTGCGGGGTACCGGCCAACTGCCGAAGTTCAAGGAAGATTTGTTCGAGGTTCCACGAAGAAAAACAGCCGAACCTCTCCTGGAGAACCAGCCGACTGCTGCAACGTTGCCATCGAATAGCAATAGCCCGCAAGAGGGGCATGACGATGATGACTTATATCTGATTCCCACTTCCGAGGTTCCCCTGAGCAACGTCGTACGTGACCGTATCGTCGATCCTGAGTTGCTGCCTATCAAGCTCACTGCGCATACCCCTTGCTTTCGCTCCGAAGCGGGGAGCTACGGCAGGGATACTCGCGGAATGATCCGGCAGCATCAGTTCGAGAAGGTGGAACTGGTGCAGATCGTCCATCCTGCACACTCCTATAAAGCGCTGGAAGAGCTGACAGGCCATGCCGAAGCAATTCTTCAGAAGCTGCAACTGCCTTACCGGGTGATGGCGTTGTGCACCGCCGACATGGGGTTTGCCGCAGCCAAGACGTACGACATCGAAGTATGGTTGCCGCAGCAAGGCACTTATCGGGAAATTTCCTCATGCAGTAACTGTGAGGCATTTCAGGCAAGGCGCATGCAGGCACGCTTTCGCAATGAGAAAGGTAAGCCTGAACTGTTGCATACACTCAACGGGTCGGGTCTGGCGGTGGGACGGACGCTGGTGGCGATACTGGAAAATTTCCAGAATGCAGACGGCAGCGTATCGATTCCCAAGGTTTTGCAAGGCTATATGGGCGGAACCGAGCGGCTTGTCCCCCGCAACGCATAAGGCAATCAGACGTATCTTTTTACTATTGTTACCATTGGAGAGGCTCGCTAACCATGCAAAATGTACCTGGCAGTGAAAATGTTCATGCGGCAATTGAGGATACATCGACTCTCGAAGCTGAAGTACGCAGCAGGATGACGCAAGGAGAGAATATAGAACAAGAAGTGCGGGATCTGACGGTAAAAGCCTTGAGCAGGCAAGGACATGACCAGGATTCACTGCGTCATGTCATGGGGGCAGTACTGAGAGGTGTACGTGAAGGAGCGCAGCAGAAGTTGCAATCTTCCTCTATTCAGTCGCAGACGACTTTATCCCCTGTGAGAGATGCTGTGGCCGGCCTGGATTCCGCGTTGGCTCAACTGGCGGCGGCCTCGAAACTGACACTCGAAGAGGCCGCGGGCCGTGCGCAAACGTTTTCAAAAGAAGAGTTGACGCGTCTGCGTGCCAACCTTGAAAGTATTGAGAATCTTTTTTTCGAAACTTTGCAGGAGTCGGCTTCGGCTGCGCAGGACCTGGTGGAGGTTACCTTGAGAGATATTATTCTCCATGCAAAGCGAAACGGCACTGCGGTAGGCTCTCAGTTGAAAGACGCACTCGAGGCGCTCAACCATCAATTGAAAGCGACCACCTATAGCCAGTTCGAAGCAGGTATTCATCTCACCCAAGCCATCACGGATACCCTGCGGCAAGCCGCCGCGAATGTTCTTACCGAGGTTGCGGAGCGGGTCAAGCCAAGCGACAAACCCAGAGGACATCACGGGTAGGGGTCGGTTTCAGGCAGGCGTTCCGGTATTCTCCAGGACGGGGCGCCTCTCCCATGAGTTCGTGGTTCGCGTCACGCAGAGGTGACACGGGGACTGCGATCTGGCGCAAGTTCAGATACAGGACGAGCTTAGATCTTGCATCCTTCCGTATCGCAAGTGGGATTTTCCCCACCGTTCGCCGACGATTCCGTCACCGCAGACTCATCGAATTCCTCGGTCAGCAGCGCCCCAATCGAAAATCCTACGGTCAGATCGCTCACATGGCCGAATTTATGCAAGCGAATGTGCCCTGTTTTATCGATCAGGATGAGAGTAGGTGTACCCTGCATCTGATAGGCGCGCATGGTCATCGGAACGCCCGTCGCGGCTCCGTCATATTTGTCTATCCCGATTGGAAAGCGCAGCCGGTATTCATAGGCAAACACTTCGAGCGCCTCGCGCCCCATCACCTCGTGATGCTCGAAAACAGTATGCAGTCCTATCACTGCAACGCGGTTCGGGTCAAACTCCTGATGTATTCGTTGCGCTTGCGGTATGCCCATCTGCACGCAACCAGGACAGAAAATCTGGAAGGTGTGGAGTACAACCACCTTACCCCGGAGCGAAGCGAGCGTCAGGGGGTGCGGCGTATTAAGCCAGCCGGAGGTTTGTAGTTCGGGCGCCATGCTTGCCCTGATGTTGGTACTTGTCTCGGCCATTCTGTACCTCGAAATAGCGGATTGAAAATAACGCATTATAAGGGAGCCGGGGCATAAGTCCCACAGACAATCCTATCGACGTTCGCCAAGGAGCCCTCCGAAAGGGAGATCCATATTTCCCCTTCATGTTTTCCCACAAATCTCTGTCTCGCAAATCGGTGGGTTTTTCGCCTTTTTGGCCACTTGTCAGGGTTACGCCCAGATTGCCGGTTCTACCCGATCAGCATAAAGAGAAAAACCAGGATAGATGACATAGTAATATATTTGGCCTCCACCGCGAAGCATTTCCACAATTCCAATAGGGTAAAATCACCACAATTGCAAGAGGGGAAAATAACGATTTTTAGTATAGGGTCATTATTGACTTTATTTGCCAGCATCATGTTTCTTCCTTGTACGCCTCATTTTGCTGTGGTAGAATTTGCGCGTTTCAGGAGCCGCTCTTTCGCAGATATGCAATGCGAATAATGGGGCGGGTGTCACGGGATTTTGGAAGAAATCAGATCGACTCAAATGAGCAGAACAGAGGCGACTGGCGAAATCCGCATGAAACGGCCATTCTAGTCATTTTTACGCTCATTCATCCTGCTTGAATCAAGTCGGATGGAATAAGCGGAATGAATGGAATGTCTGGGGAATCATGACATGAACTTAAAGCGCGTAAGGGTGCCGCGCGGCTCCTGCCGTTCTGGGTTTCATGATGCGTTATCAATGTGAGTCAGAAAGAAAGCGATTTCGGATCGATATGGCTGCGGAAGATTTAGCTGAGACTTCGAACCGAAACTTTGAACTTATCGACATGCCGTTGTTCTTAATGTTTGAATTCGCATAAGCCATAGAATAACACAATTACCGACATTCGCAATATGGATATTATGCCGGACAGATCAGATATCCGCCAGTTTGTCGCCGACCGCGGTGATCTGAGCGCGCTCACATGGAGATGTTCTGTCTGGAAGCATTGCGTAATGGGTCGAACATTGTGAGATTTTGGAAGATTGGCTCGTACTGTAATCAGTAATCAAGTGGGGGGAAATATGAGCAGTAAAGCAGCAGCAGGTGTAGCGGGGATTGTGGCGGTCGCATGGAATTCCGGACTGGCGATGGCGGCAGCCGACCCCTACCAGTTAAATCTGCCCGAGCCGCAGACAGTCATTGCCCAGCAGATCTACGACCAGCACACGATG
>NZ_FOCT01000026.1 GCF_900110185.1 Nitrosospira multiformis | reverse complement strand
GCACTTACGCCTACCGAATTAATAATATGCCTCCATTCTTACATAGTCAATGTGCCAAAGTGTCCGCTTTTGCCAAATCTAATAAAGATTCATATCCTTATATTAATATAATATTATATGAATTTATTTATATAGAAATATATAAATATAAAAATATATAAATTTATAAATATAGGAATATACGATGAAGACCTTGGCTATCATTGGACAAAAGGGTGGAAATGGTAAAACGACGACGGCATTAGGACTTGCCGTTGCGGGTGTTTTGGATGGCAAATCAGTTGCCGTAATCGATCTTGATCCCCAAACCACTGCGGCTAATTGGGGAGATCGGAGAGAGGTGGAGCATCCCGCAGTAGTCTCGTGCCAGGTTTCCCGACTACGTAATGTGCTAACAGAGGCAAAAGAGCAGGGAGCTGAGCTAGTTGTAATCGACACAGCAGGAAAAAGTACAGAAGCCACTATAGAAGCAGCCAAGGTTGCGGACATAGTTCTGCTACCAATCCGGCCTCAGCTCTTCGATATCGAAACCCTGCTAAATGTTAAAGACATCCTCACCCTTGCAGGTAATCCTCCTGCTTTGGTCATAATAAATGCAGCTCCAGTGCAAGGAAGACGTCACTTAGACACAAAGGAAGCAATAGAAGGAATGGGCTTTAAGGTTTGTCCTGTAGTGATATTTCAGCGATCGGCTTATGGCGATGCTACCAATCTAGGTCAAACTGCCCTCGAATATGATCCCAACGGTAAAGCTGCTCTTGAGCTTACCGAGCTATATAAATATATAAATATAGCCCTATATGAAGATAAGGAAGGTCAATTATGAAAAAACCTAATCCTCTGGCTGCAGGACTCAAAGCTATGGCTGCCGGACAGGTGCAAAAGCAGTCTGAACTCGTTCACAAGGTGACGCCTCAGCCTGAAACAAAACCAGTCAGCGCCGTAGAGAAAAAAGCCGCCAATAAAACAGTGATGATAGGGGCACATTTTTCTCCCCAGGTACGTCGTGCATTACTGCTGGTGCAAGCACACCCGAACAACGAAGGAAAACTAACCAAGGAGCTTTTGGGAGAAGCAATCAATGATCTTTGCGCAAAGTATGGGATTCCTGAACCTTATAGAGGTGAGTAATGCTTTTTAAGCATGATTCAAACTCCTCTAGTTATATCTTTTATTTCTTATCGCGCCTTTCTTTCTGTAAAAAGCAAATTATCCCATCTCGCTATTTCTCAAAACGGGTACTTTTTGAGAAATAATTCTTGCTCTATCAAATCAAATACTTGTGATTCTCTAAACTTATTCTCATAATGTGGTATGTTTATTGGCTACGCGCGCGTCTCTACCACTGACCAGAATCCGGCCCTTCAGCTTGAGGCGCTGAAGTCTGCTGGATGCGAGCGTATCTTCACTGACGAAGGTATAAGCGGAGGTGCGATCAAGCGGCCAGCTCTCGATAAGGCGTTAGCTGCGTTGAAGTCCGGAGACGTGTTGATCGTCTGGAAACTCGACCGTCTAGGTCGATCACTATCACACCTGATCCAGATCACAAAGCAGCTAGGCGAACGCGATATTGGCTTTCGCTCATTATCAGAGTCCATTGACACAACAAGCGCGTCGGGCCGCTTGCTCTTTCACATCATTGGTGCTCTGGCCGAGTTTGAGCGTGCACTGATTACCGAACGAACTCGTGCGGGTATGGCTTCTGCTAAGCGGCGCGGTGCGAAGGTTGGGCGCAAACCAAAACTCTCTCCCGACCAAATTGACCATATAAAGAAATTAATCGACGCTGGTGAGAGCCCTCGCAACGTCGCCAAGAGCATGGGGATATCTACTGCAACTCTCTATCGCAAGATTCCGGCGGCAGCCAGTAACCGTACTACGCTCGACTTGTTCACAAATACCGGACAGTAACTCAACTAAAACGAGAAAATCCATGCCACGCACCTCAAAACAATCAGAATCATTACTGCTAGACAACAAGCGCAACCTTTCGCCGATATACCTGGATGAAGAGGATGCCCTTAATAATGTTGTCGTTCTCAGTCGACCCAGGCGGAAACGACGCATTGTCTTCGGTTGGTACGGTGGGAAGTTCAGTCATCTCGATTGGCTATTACCTCGCTTACCGAGAATCCACCACTACTGCGAGCCATTTTCCGGTTCTGCCGCGGTTTTACTCAACCGGGAACCCTCTCCAGTTGAGACCTATAACGATATCGACGGTGACGTGGTGAATTTCTTCCGCGTATTGCGCGATCGTCAAGACGATTTGGTACGAGCCATCGCACTTACACCCTTTTCACGCGAAGAATTTCATCGCGCAATCAATGGCAGCATCCAAGGCATCCCCGAGCTTGAGCGAGCCCGTCGTTTTTACATTCGGGCTCGCCAAGCTCGCACTGGGCTTGCCCAAACTGCTACTCTGGGTCGATGGGCTAATTGCAAAAACACTAGCCGCGCCGGGATGTCAGGCGTTGTATCGCGATGGCTAGGTGGAGTTGAGGCGCTTGAAGAAATTGCTCTGAGACTATTGCGCGTTCAGATTGAGAATCGACCCGCCGTTGAAGTGATTCGTCTCTATGACAGTGCGGAAACGCTCTTTTATTGCGATCCACCTTATCTTCACGAGACACGCGGTGACAGCAAAGCCTATGGCTTTGAGATGGATACTGTACAGCATTCCGAGCTAGCGGACACGCTCAGGCAATGCAAAGGTAAGGTTGCAGTATCGGGTTATCGTTGCGATACGATGGATGAGTGGTACAAAGGATGGAATCGTTACGATGCACCTATGAAGCAATGCCATTCGATCAAGCAGCTACGCCAAGAAAGCCTATGGATGAATTACTGATACATCGTGGGGATTGACTACTCTGATGCTGCAGCACTGCTGGATGATCTCTTTACTGAGGCCGAGGTCGCATTTCAAACACAGTTACCGCTGCAGATAGATCCTAGCATTGAAAAAATAGCCGATACGCTTTTCGCTTCCTCTACGCAGTCTTATCGAGAAGCTCTATTAGGCTGTGCCCTAGCTCGGCTGTTAGACCAGTCTATCAATATCCGGTACCCCTATGTGAATCAAGGGATGTATGCATTTAATGGACGTACGCTTGATGAGAAAGTGGTTAACCCTTTTTTGCATGACCGATTGATTCCATCATCAAAAGGGCCTTATCTCGCAAGCTTTCGGCGCAGCGTGAAATTCACCCCTGAAACGGGAGGAGGACTACGCGACAAAGAAGGCTATACAGCCTTCCTGGCTTACCTTGAAGCGCTGGAAAATGCGGATGTAGCAACTGCCCGATCTCTTGCCATCTATCTGCTATTCCGGTTTGTAAAGCTGCGTGATGCTTCAACGATTCCCTTGTCGCGCATTAGTCGTCTCAGTCTCGATCAGTTCGGGATTCTTCTCGATAAACTCTTGCAGGTACCGAGCGGCGGCTTACTTCCTGTGCTGTTGACTGTCGCCATACTGCGTACTATCAAATCTTACTTTGGTCTTACATGGGATGTGCAGTGGCAGGACATTAATGTTGCTGACAAAGCATCCGGCGTAGGTGGAGACGTGACTGTAATGCAAGGTGACGTGATGATTCTTGCTGTGGAGGTCACAGAGCGTCCTATCGAAAAAGCCCGTGTAGTATCAACCTTTAACACCAAGATCGTACGTCATGCTATTGCGGATTATCTTTTTATTTACGCGAATTCGCTACCGACAGAGGAAGCCAAGGCAGCTGCTCGCACTTATTTTTCGCAAGGTCATGAGGTCAATTTCTTGCAAGTGGGTGATTGGATTATTCACAACCTCGGCACTATCGGAGCAAAAGGTCGAGGTATCTTTATCCAAGAAATTCTAGCTTTGCTTGACACGCGGAAAGTCCCGGCAACAGTCAAAGTTGCGTGGAATGACATTGTAAGACAGATCGTCGGCCCATAACGTCAGAACGGTCCAGATGTTTTTTCTCTCTGAGTTGATAGGTATCACTGTATCGAGTATTGAAAATCGCTCTAAAAGCCTTCTAGCCCTTTTCCTATAGACCGGTTTTGGTTTCTCGAATCCATTCATTGCTTGGCAAGCATTACCACAGCCTAAGTCATCTAATAGCTTATCTTTTTTAAGATATAAAAGAATATAGTTAGGGTATCACCCATGATACCTATTTCTCTGTGATAGGTATCATGGGTGATACCTATTTCTCTGTGATAGGTATCATGGGTGATACGTATCATGGGTGATACCTATTTTTCTGTGGATAACTTTGCCTTAGGTTTGTTGATGGACTTGCGCAGAGAAAGCAACTTTTCCTGTAGTTCTGGTGATAGTTTGTCAAAGTCTGCCGAATTGATATTTACCTGCGTGGCATGGTCTCCAGTCGCTACATTGAGGACGAGATTCTCGATGTGGATTATCTTGCCGCCTAGCATTTCACCCGTAACCACTGCATGCTTCAGTTCCGCCATCGCAGTTTTAACGTTGTTTGGAATATAGTCCCATGTCGCGACGGCTTGTGGCCTGCCCTGTGTGTCGTTGATGACAACTTTTTCCCTCAAGGTGTAGACGTTGTTACGTCCGAACTTTTCCTTTGTGATGTAACCGGACTCTTCCAGACTCTTTAAGCAGCGCTTTACTTGACCTGCACTCAACCCAGCTTTCTCAGCGATGAGATCAATTCCCGGAAAAGCCATTCCAGTTACAAAATTCGTGTATGACTTGATGACTAGATAAACCTTGATGGTGCTGCCATCGAGCTTCGCCATGTCACCGTTGTCTATCATGTCTTTGAATACATGAAACCAAGCAGTTTCAGCCTTAAATAATTCGGCCTGATCTTGTTTTTTCATTTCTTCCTTTCAAATGCCAATGGTCATGATGGAGCTGTCAGTCGGGGGAGTTGACGGGAAAGGATGGTAGCAAGCCCCACCTTTTTGGTGGGGCTTTTTGTTTAAGCAGCAGCTTTAGGCGTGATAACCCGGGCTGCGCCCACTGCACGGAAAGTAGGAATTACCCTGACTTCCCCCAGAATGGTCGCGATGTTTTTCGTGAAGTCATCGTTGACATACCCGACTTCAACCGAGAAATTGTCCACGACCAGAAGCTCCAGATACGCGGTATCTGCAACCATCACCTTCCCGGAGGGTACATTCGGCGACAAAACCACCCTCAGCCCACGCAGTGATTCCGGCAATGGCTGAAGGTAGGGCCCGGCCAGGTACTCTCCCTCCGTTGTCTTGGCCAGTTGCACGCCGAGAAAATCGGACGGCCTGAAAGCCACCACGTTAGGCTGAAAGCCTGCTTCCTGCATGGTGGCCACCGCTTCGCTGGCAGCATCCGCAAGACTGGGATAAAGCAGACTGGTATAGCTTGTACCCAGCGTGTTGAATCCCTCGAAAGCCGGTGTTGCGCTGCCATTCACCAGCGTGTCATCCAGCGCCTGTGCGATGCTGCGTTGCAGCGTGACATCAATCGCCGTTTTCAGCTCTGCGCTGTCGCTCAACGATTGCTTGGACACTTTCGTAAAGCCGGCGATAGTGATCGCTGCCTGCTGCACCGGGGTGAAATCCGGCCGGATTGGAGCCTTGGCTCCACCTTCCCCCGCCTGGACAGCCGCGGCACCCTGTACTCCGGTATAGCGGGAATACTCAAATGAGGTTATGCCAGAGACCTCACGGGCAGGCAGGCCGGTCTGGATGCCGAGCGCCGCTCCAAGCGGCAGGGCGAGGCCTCCCGACACGACTTTTCCGACATTGTCAGTCGTGATCAGGTCGGCAGCCGCCTTGATTTCCAGCCGCAGCGACTTCGTCTTTGCAAGCAAATCCCTGTTGGACTCCATGCCTGCCCATACCTGCGCCCCGATGGATTTGTGACCGCTCAGCCCGGATGCCTCAGGCCCGGGCGCGCTCTGCCGCTGCCTGACTTCCAGCAGTTCATCGGAAAGCTCTCGCTGCTTTCGTGAAAGTGCCTCAATCCTCTTCTCCGCCCTGTCGGTAAAGGATTTCAATTCAGATTCAATGCCCACAAGGGCTCCGTTTATGGATTCATAACTCATGTCCGTTCCTTTCAAAAAAATGTCAGTTGGTGTGCGCATCTGTTTCGCCGAACAGCCCACATCCCGTGGCACTTTCCTGAAACACCAGCAGCGCGGATCGGAACATCCCGTTCCTGTCCTCAAAATCGCTTGTGGATCCCCCACAAGCTGTTCTGGCTATTGCTGCACCTGAAAAGCGCTCTTTCAGGTGTAATATATGTTTAAATACAACAAGGTAAGTCCCCCCTTGCCAATTCTGCGCTCACACTTTTCTGCCTTGGCAATCGGGTTCCCAGTCAACCGCGTCTGACTTTTCACCCCCCCATCCCTCAGTGCGGTTCGGTGCCTGGCTTCGCCCGGGAAAATATCGTGAAGATGTTGCCGGTGATTTTTTCAAACCGCTCTTTTTCCGCGCTGTCCTTTTCTTCTTCGTCGCCTGACACCAGCTCGCGCAGTTTTGCCACCAGCCTTTTGGCTGTTGCCTGGTTAAACAGACCCTCGTTCCGCAGGAACCGCTCCAAATCCCTGACTGTTTCAAGCTGCTCGATCTCTTCCTTTTTGACCGACTCCAGATCCACTCTTGCCGCTGTATCGGCCGGGAACGTCACCACCGATATTTCCAGCAGGCGGCTGACGCGATTGATCACGCGGCCTTCCGGCCCGTCCTCATAGTCACCCCTTTGCAGCAGGTAACCGATGGACAAACCATCAACAGTGCCGTGCCTGAGCGCAGCCCGCGTCTCTTCGGCACGCGCAAGGCCCGGCGTGAACTCCCCTTCCACAAGAAGGCCGTGATCGTCCTCCTTGACCGACACCCATTTGCCAATCGGCAAGGAGGATGATTCATGCTGCAAGAGCATTTTGGGAATGCCGTATTTCCGCAGCGTATCGCTATACGCTCCCTTCATGATGAGGTCGCCTTGCAGATCGACCTTGCCAAAAGTCGATGCATACCCGGAGAAACGGGTGGAGTTGTTTTGCAGCTTGATTTCACAATCACCAAGGGAAAGAGCCTTTCTAAACATAATTAGAGCCTCCATTAACAGATGTTCAAAGTTCAAAGCACAAAAGGAAGTTAACAGGAATCATGTGTCGGCCCATTGCCGACAGGCAATGGAAAAGCTTTGTTCGAAGCACGAAACGACGTCGGCAACGTGGCTGAGCTTAAAAAAAAGCTTCCACAAGGAATTGACGTATCCACAAGTACTAAATAGACTCCCTTATTTTTTGGATTTCTTTTTTTGTTTTTTTTTTATTAATTACTGTGTGTGTGGCGCGCGCACGCGCGCGTGAAAAAACCCGATTTCAGGTGTCTGAGGTGTCTAACATGTGGAAGAGCCTTTATCCATGCGGCTTTCGCGCTACACACCTCGGCTTTGAGGTGTGCATGAGGTGTCTGAGGTGTCTAACATGTGGAAGAGCCTTTACCCATGCGGCTTTTCCGGTGGCAAATACAGAAAGCGCACAGTTTCCAGCCGTTTTTCAATACGCCTGCAGCCGAATTTTTTCAGAATTCTCCCTATCCGAATCCGCATGTAGCGCTCAAGGTACGCTGGAGGAATTCCAAGACACCGCCCCGCATCAGACAAGGAAAAGGGCTCTTGGCGGGACTGCACCCATGCCTGGAGTTTTGCCTGGGCATAATCGCTTTTGAGAGACAAGCACAACAAGATCTGGTCTTCTTCGGATAAAAATTCGGCTTTACCAATCATTGCTCTCTCCTGCCTGAGGCGGCATGTACCAGAACTGAGGTATGGATCCGCTTCGAAAGCGGCGGCAGCCAATTTCCTTGATCAGAATGTTTCCGATGCGCGTGCTGATTTCCCGCCGCACGCCTCCTGCTGGCAAGCCTAACGCTTGTTGGGCTGCATCGTCCAGACAAAATGGCTCGCTGCGCTGGCTAACCCAGGCCCGGAGCTTCTCGGAAGGATTGGAGTTGAGGTAACGCGCAATTTCCTGCGCGATGAGACGGTCTTGGTTTGATTGTGAATGCATAGGCGAAAAAAAACCCGCTCGAGGCGGGTTTCTGATTTTCTGGGTTTAAAAACAGAAAACCCGGCTTTAACCGGGTTTCACATGGAATTCGATGTGGCAGCGCTTCCTCTGGACGCACTTATGAACATACTACAAAACAAAGAATAAACCGGCATTTTTACCTTGTCAAGGTATGCCAAGTTTCTTGGTCTAAAAACGAAAAACCCAGCTCAAGCCGGGTTCGGTATCCTGCGGACGCAATTCTAAGCATCCTACAATTACAGCATTTTACCGGAATTTTTACCTAGATCAAGGTGCGCAAATGGACGATAAACATGGAGTTGTTGCTTCCTCTGGACGCACTTACGCCTACCGAATTAATAATATGCCTCCATTCTTACATAGTCAATGTGCCAAAGTGTCCGCTTTTGCCAAATCTAATAAAGATTCATAT
>NZ_FOCT01000018.1 GCF_900110185.1 Nitrosospira multiformis | reverse complement strand
TACTCCAACCTGACGGACGTCGTCTGGAACGGCCAGAGCAAAGTCATCCTCAACAACCGCATCGTACCGTACGACAAAGCGTTTTAGGACTGACTCGCTGACACACGCATAGCCGCCCGTTCTCCTGTCGGGGAACGGGCGGTATCATTTGAGCCATCCAGCGCACTTACTACCTGATGGTGTAATGGCGGGCGGCAGAGCTCCCTGCTTCTTGCCAAGCCGCATGATTTTGTCCCGCGCTCCGTTCAGTAATCCAGCTGTGGGATGGGTAGAGCTTAGCGCAACCAATCAGTAACAACGGGTTATGGCTGATCGCCTCCGCCCCATCCTGCCTTCGACTTGATCCCATTGCCAACACCGTCCTCGACGGCACCCTTCTATTCTATTCGTTCCGCGGAGGAACCAGGACCTCCCGGTTGCCGTTGCTTTGCATGGCCGAGACGAGACCTGCGCGCTCCATTTCTTCAATCAACCGCGCAGCCCGGTTGTAACCGATGCGCAGGTGCCGCTGCACCAGGGAGATGGAAGCGCGTCGAGATCTGAGCACGATGGCGACAGCTTCATCGTAAAGCGGATCGCTCTCGCCGCCTTCCTGTCCCGCTACTCCGCCATTTCCGCCTCCCCCGCCTTCCTCATCCGATGCGTCAAGCACACCCTCTACATACCGCGGCTCGCCGTGCTCCTTGAGATACTCCACGACCCGATGCACTTCCTGATCGGCGACGAAAGCGCCGTGAACCCGTTGCGGATACCCGCTTCCAGGGGGCAGATAAAGCATGTCGCCCTGTCCAAGCAAGGCTTCCGCTCCCATCTGGTCCAGGATTGTGCGCGAGTCCACCTTGCTTGATACCTGAAAAGCTACGCGTGTCGGAATATTGGCTTTGATAAGCCCGGTGATCACATCCACGGATGGCCTCTGAGTGGCGAGAAGCAGGTGGACTCCCGCCGCACGCGCCTTCTGGGCAAGCCGGGCAATCAACTCCTCGACTTTCTTGCCCACGACCATCATCAGATCCGCCAGTTCGTCTATCACCACGACAATCACCGGCATCTCCTCCAGCGGTTCCCGTGCTTCCGGGGTGAGGCTCAGCGGATTGAGGATGGGTTTCTCATTCTTGATCGCCTCGCGAATTTTCTGGTTATAGCCCCCCAGGTTGCGGACACCAAGCGCTGACATCAGCTTGTAGCGCCGTTCCATTTCGGCCACACCCCAGCGCAGGGCGCTGGCTGCCTGACGCATGTCGGTCACCACTGGGGCCAACAGGTGTGGAATGCCCTCATATACCGACAATTCAAGCATCTTCGGGTCCACCAGAATGAGACGCACCTGCTCGGGCGCAGCTTTGTAGAGCAGGCTAAGTAACATCGCATTGATCGCCACGGATTTGCCCGAGCCGGTCGTTCCCGCGACGAGCAAATGCGGCATCTTAGCCAGATCCGCCACTACCGGATGCCCGCCTATATCCTTGCCGAGGGCAATGGTCAGGGGCGATCCCATATCGGCATAAGCCTGTGAACTGAGAATTTCAGACAAGCGCACGACTTGCCGCTTGGGATTGGGAATTTCCAGACCCATACAGGTCTTCCCTGGAATGGTCTCGACGACACGAATGCTTACCACTGATAAAGATCGCGCCAGGTCTTTGACCAGATTGAGGATCTGGTTACCCTTCACGCCGACGGCAGGCTCAATCTCATAGCGTGTAATGACAGGACCGGGATATGCCGCCACCACCTTGACCTCTACCCCGAAATCCATCAGTTTCCGCTCGATCAGGCGGGAAGTGAATTCCAGTGTTTCCGTCGACAGAGTTTCCACTTCTTTCTTTGGCGGTTCATCGAGCAGGCGTAACGGCGGCAAAGTGGGATCAGGCAGGTCAGAAGAAAGCGGAGTCTGCTTTTGCCTGGTCACCTTGCGCGGTTTGGGGAGCGCGGCAACCGGTTGTTCAATGTGTAAAGGCGGATGTTCCAGCAGGCGCTTTTTTTCCACTTCCACCAGCTCTTCGCGCCTGATGGCGGAAACGGCGCCTACATGACGATCCTGCCTGCTCCGCCAGCCACGGCCGATAAACAGGAAGACGCTTTCTATACTGCGCCAGATAAGCAGGAAAAAACCTTCTATCGAGGCGCCTATCTGCTCGACCAGGCGCAACCAGGATAACCCCGTAAATAAACTGAAACCGATTGCAATCAATATCAGGAGTGCCAGCGTTGCGCCAGTAAAGCCCAGTACCTGGGATAGGCTCTTACTGAGCAGGAAACCCAGCACTCCTCCCGGCATCTGCGGTAAAACCACCTTGAGGGAGTAGAAACGCAGCGCTTCCATCCCGCTGCTCGCAACGAGTAACAGCAGAAAGCCGACCATCGAAACAAACCACGGGCGACGGTCAAATATGCTTCCATCGATGCGCCGATACATCCACCATACCAGGAAAAGGAAAAACAGCACCGACCACCAGGCAGAAACACCCAGCAAGTACAGCATCAGGTCGGACAGCCAGGCCCCTACCATGCCGCCAGGATTCTGCGCAGGCCCATCGCCACTGTGCGACCACCCGGGGTCGGCGCGCTCATACCCATAAAATATCAGCACCAGATAGAGCGCCACACCCAGCAAGGCAAGACTCGCCGACTCCCGCAGGAGCCGAACGACCCTGGGCGGCAAAGGGTCGGGACTGATTTTTTTTGCCATTGGCTTGTTGACGAAGCTCATGGATATAGCAGCAGGAACGGTAACAACATGGATTATATAAGAGTTGGATGGGGGGTTAAAAATAAAACCACTACAGCGGAATAAGCAACAGGAGGGCTCCTACCTCGCTTATTATCCCATTGGAATAAATCTTCCTTCCTTGAGGCTGGTCACTTTTGGCCGGTCACTTCCGAAAAAACTTCCTCGCAAGTTCGGCGTACCTCTGGTACGCCTGCCCTTCATCCCCGTTCCACTCTTCGACAGGCATATCACGAGCGCGGCTCGCCCCCTTCGACAGGCTCAGGGCAAACGGGAACAAGGGACTCAGGGTGAAGGCGAGAAAAAAGGATATGAGTCGAGAATCCGGCCTCGATACGCTCAGCGCGCACGAAAGAAGTTCCTGATAGAAGCATTGAAAAGCTAATCTTCAATCGTGCCAAGCTGAGCAGCCTCAAGTATCTCGTCCAGTATCTCGATCCAATGCTCGATTGGCAGTGCGGCTCCGCTGCGGATATGCATGAGGCAACCTATATTGGCGGTGGCGATCCGGTCCGGATGGCCCGATTCGAGTGCTACTACCTTGTTTTTCAGCAACTGCTGCGATAACTCCGGCTGCAGAATCGAGTAGGTCCCTGCGGAGCCGCAGCAAAGATGCGCATCCGGCACATAGGTCAAATCAAACCCGGCAGCAGTCAGAATCTTCTCCGCGACACCCCGGATGCGCATTCCGTGCTGTAAAGTACAGGGAGAATGGAATGCGAGCTTCTGCCTGGGGTTTTCCCTGCCGGCAGTCGATTTACTGAGAAGAGAAACGAGCGCTGGCATCTCCGCTTCCACGATCTCGCTGATGTCCCTAGTCAATTCTGAAATGCGCGCGGCTTTTTCCGCGTATGCGGGATCATGGCGCAAAAGATGACCGTATTCCTCCACGGTCGCGCCGCAGCCGCTCGCAGTCATGACAATTGCTTCGACGCCCCTTGTTTCCTCCTTTGCTCCTTCTGTTGCCCGCCCCTTTGTCCCCGGCTTCATTCCCGGCTCTTTTTCAGGCTTGGGCGCGATATAGGGCCACCACGCATCCACATTGCGGCGCATGTAATCCAATCCTTCCTGTTGGGCATTGAGATGGTAAGACACTGCGCCACAACACCCCGCATCCGGAGCGCTGATGAGTGATATGCCGAGCTTATCCAGCACACGTGCGGCCGCAGCATTGATATTGGGCGCCAGTGCCGGTTGAACGCAGCCCTGGAGCACGAGCATCCTGCGCTCATGCCGAGCAGCGTGAAGTGGCCGGCTTTCTTCCATGGGTGCAGCAGGGATCGAATCCTTCAGATCATCTGGCAGCAACGGACGGACAGCTCGGCCCACTTTCAACAGCGATGCAAACAGGCTCGGATTCGGCAATGCCTGCCGCAACACATATCGCATGCTTCCGGCAGCAAGGCTGCGTCCCACCTTCTTTTCGACAATGCCGCGGCCGATATCCACCAGATGACCGTAACGCACGCCCGATGGGCAGGCTGTCTCGCAAGCGCGGCAGGTGAGGCAGCGGTCGAGATGCAATTGCGTCTTTTCCGTCACCGGCTCGCCTTCCAGCATCTGCTTCATCAGATAGATGCGCCCGCGCGGGCTGTCGAGTTCGTCTCCCAGTAATTGATAAGTCGGACAGGTGGCGAGGCAGAAACCGCAATGAACGCACGTTCGCAATATTGCCTCAGCTTCCTTGCCCTCGGGAGTATCCTTGATGAAATCAGCGAGATTGGTTTGCATTTATAGTTCGGGATATAGACGGCCCGGATTGAAAATGCGCATCGGGTCAAATTTCTCCTTGAGCCGGCGGTGAATATTCATCATGACCGGCGGAAGCGGATGAAACACAGCAGCAGCGGGTATTTGACTACGGAACAGGGTGGCATGCCCCCCGGCATCCTTCGCGGTCTTGCGGACAAGCGCCTCCACAGTTTCATTATCCATCTCTGGATCGACGGAAAGCCATCGCACCGCACCGCCCCACTCGATCAACTGTTTTCCAGGCAAGGATAGAGGAACGGTGGTCGATTTAATAGACAAGCGCCAAAGTTGCTTTCCTGATCGAAAAAAAGGATGGGCCTGCTCCCGTATCGACTTCCAGAAAGACGAACTTTCGGCAATCTCTTCTCCTCCCAATACCGCACGCGCCGCACGCACGGCGGAAGTTGCGCCGGACAGTCTTACAGTGAGTTCACCGTCGCAGAAACAGGTTGCCGAAACCGGCAGCGGCTTGCCTGCCCAACGATTCATTGTCTCAATGGCTTCGGCTTCATTCATCGATAAACGCAGGGTGCGCTCCTCTGCCGGCAGGGGAAGCACCTTCAGGGAAACTTCCAGCAATAATCCCAATGTGCCCAGGGAACCTGCCATTAAACGTGGGATGTCATAGCCAGCCACGTTCTTCATTACCTGGCCGCCGAAACTCAGGTCGTCTCCCTTGCCATCGAGCATGCGCACCCCCAGCACGAAGTCTCGTGCGGCTCCTGCTGAGGCGCGGCGTGGTCCGGATAACCCCGTCGCGATACAGCCGCCGAGGGTGGCACCAATCCCGAAATGCGGTGGCTCAAACGCAAGCATCTGACCACGGGCATTCAATTCGGTTTCCAACTGCATCAGAGGGGTGCCCGCCCGAGCCGTCACGACCAGTTCGGTGGGTTCGTAATCCACTATACCCGCATAAGCTGTGGGATCGAGAATGCTCCCGCGCGCGCCATCTCGTCCTTTGTCCTGCTGGCCATAAAAATCCTTCGTGCCGCCGCTGCGGATACATAGCGGCGCATTACTTGCCGCAGCGGCGCGAATGGTCGCCGCAAGCTGATCAACGATTTCCTGCATATTGCGTCAGCCTGTCAGGCGATGAGGAATATATGAAATGGACATGACTTCAAAATCTCGGCAATTCGGGGAATTTCTCTTTGCCTCGATGCACGTGCATCGCTCCCTGCTCGGCGCAGCGCCGCAGGGTAGGTATGGCTTTTCCGGGATTCAATAAGCTCTCAGGATCAAAAGCCGCTTTTACCGCGTGGAACATTTCCAGTTCCCCAGTCTTGAATTGAGAACACATCTGGTTGATTTTTTCAATGCCAACGCCATGCTCGCCGGTTATGGTCCCCCCAGCCTCTATGCACATCCTCAGTATTTTTGCCCCGAATTCCTCGGTCAATTCCAGCTCTCCCGGATGATTGGCATCGTAAAGAATCAGCGGATGCAGATTGCCGTCACCCGCATGAAAGACATTCATGCAACGCAGCCCATACTCAGCAGAAAGCGCTTCGATTCCCGCAAGAACACTTGCGAGATTCTTGCGCGGGATGGTGCCGTCCATGCAATAGTAATCAGGGGAAACCCGGCCTGCGGCAGGAAAAGCAGCCTTCCGTCCCGCCCAGAACCTGACGCGCTCGGCTTCGTCGCGGGATGTCCTGACTTCCGTTGCGCCGCTCTGCCGCATAATCTCGTTGATGCGTTCGATTTCCTCCGCCACCTCTTCTTCCGCACCGTCGGATTCGCATAACAGGATCGCAGCCGCTTCGATGTTATAGCCGGCGTGAACATACTCTTCCACTGCCCCGGTCGTAATCTTGTCCATCATTTCCATTCCGGCCGGGATAATACCGGCGCCGATCACATTCGCCACCGCGTTCCCCGCATCGCGGATATCGTCAAACGCCGCCAGAACGACCTGAGCTTTCTCCGGGCGGGGGGTCAGTTTCACTGTCACCTCGGTCACGATACCCAGCATGCCTTCGCTGCCTGTCATGAGCGCGAGTAAATCGTAGCCGGGGGCATCCAGACCGCTGCCACCAATTTCGAGAATTTCGCCTTCAATGGTCAAAACACGCAGTTTGAGGATATTGTGCACGGTCAGCCCGTATTTCAGGCAGTGCACGCCTCCGGAGTTTTCCGCTACGTTACCCCCGATAGAGCAGGCAATCTGGGAGGAAGGATCAGGCGCGTAATACAGTCCGTAAGGGGCCGCAGCTTCGCTGATCGCGAGGTTGCGTACGCCTGGCTGCACCCTTGCCGTACGCCCTGCCGGATCGATCCCCAGTATGTTTTTCAGCTTCGCCAGCGACAACAACACCCCCTGAGGGTGCGGCAAGGCACCGCCGGAGAGGCCAGTGCCCGCCCCGCGGGCGACCACAGGAATCTTCAGTGCATGGCAGACTTTTAAAATTCCTGCCACTTCATCTTCAGTCCGCGGCAGCACCACGATCATGGGCGTTTGCCGATAAGCGGAGAGGCCATCGCACTCATACGGCCTCACGTCTTCGGTCTCATGCAGCACCGATTCCGCAGGCAGAAAGGTTCGAAGCTTTTTTACAAGTTCGAGGGCGTTGTTCATACGGTTCATTGCCGCCAATTCAACTCATTCAACCCATGATTTATCGTCCGAGCCTTCCGGGGGCTCGATCTCATGATTCGCCAATTTTTCCAGCATCCGTACCATTGCCGAACTATCCCATGCGGCACCACCGTGCGCAATGCACGCATTCAGCAATTCCTGGACAGTCGCCGTACCTGGCAGGCTCACACCCAATGTACGGGCATTGGACAAAGCAAGACCCAGATCCTTCTGATGCAGCTCGACGCGAAATCCGGGCTCAAACGCGCGCTCGATCATGCGCTCTCCGTGTACTTCCAGCACACGGGAGTAGGCAAAACCGCCCATTAACGCCTGGCGTACTTTCCGCACATCGGCACCCGCTTTTGAGGCAAACAACAGACCTTCACTCACCGCCTCGATAGTAAGCGCGGCGATGATCTGATTGGCAAGCTTGCAAACCTGGCCCGTGCCATTGGGACCGATCAGGGTTATCGTTTTACCCATTAACTCAAGAACCGGCTTCACCTGCACGAATGCCGAAGAAGTGGCGCCCACCATGATGGTGAGAGTGGCGTTTCGAGCGCCGATATCTCCCCCTGAAACGGGAGCATCCACGTATTCGCACCCAAGCTCATTGATTTCAGCCGCGAATTTCCGCGTCTCAGCTGGCGAGATAGTACTCATATCCATCACGATCCCGCCTTTACTTCGCGCCGTGCTCAATCCCTCCGCAACTCCCTTATCACCGAACAGCACCCGCTCCACATCACCCGTGTCCGGAAGCATGGTAATGATAAGGTCAGCATTCTGCGCGACTTCAGCCGGTGAAGAACACGCTTGCCCACCCTGCGTGAGCAATTCCGACGGCACACCGCTGCGGGAATGCAGAAATAAGGCATGACCGCCCCTGATCAGATGGCTCGCCATCGGCTTACCCATGATGCCAAGACCGATGAAACCAATTTTCGTTCTGCCCGTCATACCCGTGCCTGTGTACTGACTGTGATACCCGTGCCTGTGTACTGACTGTGTCAGTGATTATTCACCTTCGCTCCTCGTTTTCTGCCCCGATTTTCGCATGAGTCTAAGCTGGTCTGGTGTAAACTTTCGGTATCTGATGGAAATGGCAGTAAACATGAGCATATTCGTCTCAAATTTTTTCTCCATGCTCTGGAGCAAAAGCATCATGGGCAGACTGGAATTTTCCGGCACATCAAAAATCAAATCGACATTTTGGAGAAATCCACCCTGGAGCAGAATGATTGCATTTCAAAAATATCGTAGCAACTCTTACCGTATCGTCCCTGGCGATACGGTCCCCAACAGGGAAGCATTGAACGCAGCGCGAATCGAAACCGGAGCAGCCTCAGCAACACGTTGCAGTACGAGCAGCAACGTCAATAGGGCAAAAACTCAAGCATGAGCACACCACCAATCGTCATTATTGGCAGCGGCCTTGGCGGCTACACGGTCGCACGGGAATTCCGGAAACTGGATACTACAACGCCCCTTCTGATCATTTCCGCGGATCACGGCGGTTTCTATTCCAAGCCGATGCTTTCGAATGCCCTGGCGACAGGCAAAACACCTGCTTCCATAGTCACCGCGAGCGCCGAGAAAATGGCCGAGCAGCTTAAGCTGACAATTCGGCCTTATAGCCGCGTAAGCGCTATTGATCCATCCAGCAAAACAATAACTCTACAGGATGGAGAGAAAGTTTCCTACAGCAAACTCGTTCTGGCCATGGGAGCCGATCCAATCCGCTTGCCGCTGGAAGGAGAAGGTGCGAAAGACATTCTTTCGGTCAACGATCTGGAGGATTACCAGCGGCTATGCGACGCCCTGGGAGGAAAAAAGGATGTCACCATCCTTGGAGCCGGCCTGATCGGCTGTGAGTTTGCGAATGATCTAACGGCAGCAGGTTATCGGGTAAGGGTAATCGATATCAGTGTCCACCCGCTGGGTCGGCTTCTGCCCCAGACTGGAGGTGCTTTCATGCAGCGCAGGCTCGAAGCTGCCGGTGTCGTTTTTCACCTGGGCGCCACGACCGAATACGTGGAACGGATCCATGAAAGTTTTCACCTGACTCTGGCCAACGGGGAAACGCTGCAGACCGATATCGTGCTCTCCGCCGTCGGATTGCGCCCCCGCACCCATCTCGCCCAGGCTGCAGGGCTGGGGGTAAACCGCGGAATAGTGGTAAACCGCTCCTTGCAGACGCACAATGAGGATATTTACGCATTAGGCGATTGTGCGGAGGTGGAAGGCAGAATTTTACCCTTCGTCATGCCGATCATGCACGCCGCCCGCGGGCTTGCATCGACTCTCGCTGAAACACCCACTCCGATACGCTATCCGGCGATGCCTGTCCTGGTTAAAACGCCAGCCTGCCCTGCAGTCGTTTCACCGCCCGCCGCCGGCGCGCAGGGCGAATGGCTAGTGGAGGAAGATGAAAGCGGCGTGAAGGCCCTGTACAAAGCCGCCGAGGGCAAACTACTCGGCTATGCCCTGCTAGGGGCGGCAACCAAGGAAAAGAATGCACTGGCTGCCGAGCTGCCGGCGGTAATGGAGTAGACGGAGATCATACTTTAGGCTGAATCTCAGGGGCAGGCACCTCCCCTCCCTGCATCACTGGCTCCGGCTCCGGCATACCCGAGTCCACCCACAACTGTTCCAATTGCGGTTGCAGAACCTTTATAGAGAACTTGGACTCGATCTTGTGCCTTCCTCTTTCTCCGAATTCCCGGCGAAGTGATGGCGCAGCAAGCAGACGCGCTAACGCATGTGCGAGTCCTACGATATCACCAGAGTTTACCAGTAGGCCCTCTTGTCCTTCCGTTACCACCTCGGGTATGCCTCCAACAGGGGTAGTTACAATGGGAACCCCCCAGGACATCGCTTCCAGGATCGCCATAGGCACCCCTTCGTGGTATGAAGGAAGTACAAAGATAGCCGCTCGAGCGAGCAAATGATCTTTTTCTGCTTTACCAAGCCACCCCGCAAACAGAATCTTGTCACTGACACCCAGTTCTTCCGACAACATCTGTGCCCGCTGTAGTTCGCCATCGCCCCCGATAATTAACCTGAAGTTTTCGCTCAGTAACGCTACCGCTCGAATCAGGTCAAATGTACCTTTACGCTTACCAACCTGACCAAGAAATAATATAAGAGGAGGATCACATAGCTCGCTGCTACTTTCGTCTATCTCTTTCTCACGTAACATCGCAGTAGGTAGCGGTACGGAGTTAAAAAGAATTACTGTACGTGTAGCAGGAGAAATCTTCTTAATATCTTTAGCCCAACCTTGGGATAAGGCAATAACATATAGCGCCCGCGATAGCAGAAATCTGATTAACTTCTTTCTACGTTCTCCGCACTCATGCTCAAAAAAATCAACAAAATCCGGACTATGCAAGTGAATGAGATACGGGACCCGAAACATCATCCCCATCAGCAGAAAAAGTGACTTCCTCCATGTGCTTGCTCTTGAAGACATGTGCACATGAAGCAATCCGATCCGACCAGTAACCAGCATGTAAAGTAACTGTAGTATCGCTACTCCTGCCGCACATGCTTTTGCAAATCCCGAACCCTGCACATGCGTCACTATATACTTGACCTTCCATTTCTTCAGCACACCGCAATCTCGGTAGTTGCCGACTACAGTCGCGATTCCACCATGTGCTTCAGGCGATGTTCCGAGCATTATGATTGTCTTGTACTTTTCTTTTTTTATCATGATCGATTCAACTCAACTGCAAGTGAACAAACAGACTTAATGGCAGGAATCCATCGGCGCATGGGCTGCCTGAATGCCTATTGATGTTTCCCCCGAGGGTATCAATCGAGGGTAACAGGGTAAGTAAGCATCGCATTCCGGGGGGCGTACCGTCAGGATCGATGGGAGGATCAATCAGTTTGCCTTCCAAGCTGTAGCGCGCATTACAGTGCCCGCAGCTGCCAGGGCCATGAAGGATTGTTTTTTTATTTTTCCCTTTCCTGTAAGCACATCAGAAAATCTTCCTTAGATTCCCCATTGATCCAAGCAAATACTATGCCATGCATTATCAATGCATAAAACAGAGAGACTTAAAAGAAGATTTAGGCATATCTCTATCATTGAGTGTAAGAACCTTCGACAATGAATTGTGGATTAAATCTACCCATTCTTGAGCACGAGGTGCTCCCAAAACGGTGCTACCGGGTCGCTATACACCGATGGGATAGCAAAGCTTTCGGCGATATGGAGAACTATTCCATGGGGTGGAAGGAGAGGCCGCGGGAAGGCATTTATTGAACGAATTCATTTAGTGAGGCTAAGGTAAACTTCTTCGGTCTTTAGTTGATTAGGAAAAGTGAGCGGGGAGCTTTGGAGAGGGTGCGCAGGTATTGAACCCAGGAGTCAGAGCAGGCGTATGAAAATTCTCCTGCACACTATTTCTTTCCTGGCGATCACCATAACCGGTTGTGGACATTTTTCTCCGGCTAGCACGTCTGCTGCGTCTGGAACCGCTGCTGCCGGGAAAAGTATTTCCTATCGGTGCGAAAGCGGCCATAGCATTGACGCCGCCTATCGCCCGGGTACAACCGCCATCGTACGGTATGCAGACACATCACGCGAGATGACCATCGCCATTTCGGCAAGCGGCGCACGCTATGTCGGTTGGGTCTTGAATGGTGGACGAAAGGCATAGGGGCAGGCTCGACGAGCACGCTCTTTCGTCATGAAAGCGATGGTACAACAGGGGGAATAGTCGAGAGATGTAAAGAACAGTAATACTAGATGAGCATCCAGAGCAATGTTTACAAACCCTCAAACCTCCAGGTACCGGTAGGCAAGTCCCACCGCTGTTCCCAGTTTCACTGTATCAAAAGGGTTCCCTTTTGATACAGTCAGATTTAAACGTCCGAAAACATCCGCGACAAACTTAATATCTTGGCACAGATGGGGGGTTCTCCCCTGGGGGACTGTTCGATCCAGCGGCAGCGCCCCCTCGGGGCTTGACAGAGCTTCCCAGTCCGGGAACACCCTGCTCACGCCGGGGAGACTCTTTTCCCAAGCCAGGCAATTCTTTACTCATGCCAGACATTTCGCTGCCAGCCTGGCCTGTAGCGGCGCCACTGGTAGCGGGACCAGCCTGGCCTACCATGCCACCGCTACCGGCGCCACTCTCAGCACTTCCCCCGCCTGCTGCACCGCCCACTACGCCGCCCGCTGCACCGCCTGCGCCACCTTGTGCATACGCGGCACCTGTTATTCCAATACCAAGCCCGTAACGAGCATTGATCGCGCCATCTTTGTTAAGAGAATAGTGTTTTTCATGTCATGCCTCATGCTAACCCAGCGAATCTGCTGTAAGGAAATGATAAGCAACGCTGTAAATCATTCGTGCGTTAAGCCACGTACACCTAAACGAACGTCAAGCTAATCTCGTGCAATTTCTTCTTGGAAAGGGAACTACCAGAGACTTGCAGGGAGAAATCCATGATGAATTTGGGATACTTTACGCGCCTCCGATCAATCGTAATCGCGGGTGTGGGCAACGCACAAGGAATTCTTTGCTACATATACATAGTCAGCTAGAAACATCAGATACTGATGAGCCGAGGTAGGTAGTTCAGGTTTTCTACTAAAGACTGCCGTGAGTTATCTTTTTAATACTTTCTTCTGAGCGTCGAATCAGCTTCTGCAGCGCTCTATCCACAGGGGGATCAAGATGACCTACCAGTTCCCTGCGGAAGTTAAGTGATAAATCGTTTGGTAATGGGGGTAGCGCCTCAATAGCCTGAACTAGAGGTATATCTTCCGGCAAAGTACGAAGCTTTAAACCTGGTGCAAACCAAAGCAAAGTCATGCGCAACAATACGCATTTATGACAATAACCACAGTTTCCCAGTGACGATGGGTATTCCCAGCATACGCGTAAATGATCCTTCATCAGTGATCTCGCAACAGGATGATTTACCAATCGCCTTATCTTTTCTGATCTGGAAACTTCATGGCCTATGCTTCTGACTGAAAGCCGACTGGAGGACCAGTAAGGATCAAGATCAGGATGTGAACCCCAGGGACCTAAATGGTTCTGATCGTAGCTCGAGGAAATAAGCAAAGAACCGATATGTTCCTGCAACAGATGCCCCAAAAATGCGACTGCGGCCCCATGGGAAGCTTCCCAGGATACTCTCCGAAAGAGGCGATGCTTTCTCAGATCTGTTTCAATCACCGTCCAGTCTTTTCCAGATACCTCGGCTACTGTGGCCAATGAATTGCACATTGGTATCAGAATATCTTTTCTTTCTATGGGAACATCAAATCCGGAAGCCAGAATTAAAAGATTAGGAGGGGGATCGGCAAAAAAACAGGAATAAAACGAATCAACCCCCAAGCTGAACGCTAACCCAACACTCCGGCTTGGCTGGCCAGGGTTACCTGGTGCAAAGCCAGGTCGAATCTCCTGCCACCCCCACCACTCATTAACCTGTTCAAGGATCCGCTCCGTGTTTCCTAACCACACAGGATCACATGCGCCGCCCACAAGACGCCGACGCATGGCAATCGCGGGTAATAGAAAAACAGTGCCCAAGGCTTCAGGGGAGAGGATAAGCTCTGTGCGCTCACTTCGAACATGCAGAAAACCACCATCTACCTTGGTACGCAAATCGTTACCGTAATTCACAGGCGATGGTATATGAACGGGGATATCGAGAAAACTGGCTATCCGGTCACGTAATTTTGGGTAGCGCATGGCAAACGGAATTCATCTCTTGAGTATCGGTAACCGTATCTACACCCCAAGCAGTAATAAATTAAGGCGGAAAACAAGAATCTACTGTCGAGCTGATTAACAGCTGAATGTGTTAGCCTCATGAATATCCCTTAATCAATTGATATCCAATACTAATATTTTATTGGCATGAAAACTGCTTAAAAAGCTTCCACACTTGTATTATATAAACAACCCGTCTCGATTCCTTCATCGTGAAAAATTACATCGGATTGCAATTCATCGCCCGCTGGAAGCTGCTATGGGCTACTCCCTTGCTTGGAACTGAAGGTCAAGCTGGGGATCCTCCGAGAAACAAAACAACGCTCGTCACTATGATCAGGAATGAAAAAACCATCCTGGAGACGTTCTGTGCGCATGTTCTGTCTTTATTCGATCGAATTATTCTGGTGGATCATCTTTCATCTGATGGTTCAAGGGAATACATAAAATTGCTGTCGGAAAAATACCCGAATATTGAATGTTATTTTTTTGATGAACCTGGCTATTACCAATCTGAGTTGATGACCTGGGTAGCAAAAAACCTTGTGGATCAGAAGATGTCGGGATGGGTTTTCTTTCTGGATGCGGATGAGTTTCTGCCGTTTAAATCAAAGGAGGAGTTTGATCACAAACTGTCCGGGCTCGACTCCTTTCCTGTCATTTCCATGCCATGGCTCAATCTGGTACCCCTGGATATGGAAAGTGGTGAGGTTGTCAACCGGGTTTTCCTGAAACCACCCAAAGCGTCCCGTCACCCAAAAATAGCATTTCAGCCTAACCGTATTTTTCCGACTGATTATTTTATCGCTCAAGGCAATCATGCACTCTTCTTGGGAACAAGGTCATCGAAGGTAAAATTTCCAGCGAGAGACAGTTTCCCTATTTATCATTTGCCAATTAGAACAAAGCAGCAATTGCGGGACAAGATTCTGTACGGGGTGGAGTCATATCAGCGCATGGGGAGGGACCGCCGCGGCAAGAACGGCTCCCACTGGGACGAGATACATAGAATTATGGAGGCGACAAGTCTTACAAACGAACTCATGGCTGGCATTGCCTCCCAGTATAGCGATACGTTAAATCCCCCTTATGAAAAAAGTTTTGATGAGTTACGGGAAGCCGGTTATAGAGAGTTGCAAATGGAGATAAGTTTTTTGCACCCTCTCGCCTCCTTTGCAGATATTGCTTCCGAACAGGAGGAAAAAATTACCGTAGAAGGCACTGATTCTTTGCGGGAAATACGTACTCAAACCCTAAAGCGGAGAATAGACTTTGACCGGTCCACGCACTCAATGCAAATGATAGAGGGTACTGCGCCTCGCGACCTGCAACTACCGACTCTGGTATCGCCAACCCCTCAACCTTAAATATTGGGAGCTAAGCAGTAATCGTGGGGTGCTGGTATACCTTTTTCGCTTGAAAAATTCACAATATTGCTCGAGCCGGTCCACTCGCTGACGTAAGAGCAATTTTTGCCATAGGAGTTATTCAGGATCGTATTTGGAATTCCCATCAGACAAGACAAAATGTGAGCATGCAGCCTGTCAGTCGTTATCACTTCAAATCTGCTGAAAAGATCAATAGCTTCTCCTACAAGTTTCGTCGAATACTTGACCCAAAGATCTACCTCATTGAACAAAAGTCTTCGGTCAAGATGGGTTATGTGTAATGCCCTCAGCACACCCCTTATCATCCGGATCCACGTATTTCTGCACCCAACCAACTCCCGCCAGTCAGTGCGCACGTCGAAATTTGTCACATTTGCGCCTGCGGACTCGGCATCAGCTCTCAAGAGCGCGAGATGATGTTTTTCCAAAGAACAGGATCGCTGTATCGGCCATAACTGGTGCGCCATGTCGGGGAGAAGATAAACGTTCCGCGACATGGGAAGCGCCAATTCCAACGATTTACGGTCTCTGACACAAATATGAAGGTCAGGATGCATAGAGAAAATCTTGCAGCATTCTATATATGCATCTTGGGAACGAAAGTGGATGGTTTGAGGCAGGATGATTATTCTGTTTCCTGACAGCTTTTCAATTACATATTGACGCGCCTGCTGCGGCCCTTCGTAAAGGTCGCCAAAATTACCTCCTCCTTGGAATACAATCACGTCCCCTGCCCTTGCCCAACTCGACCGGTATGAAAAATATGCTGACTTGAGACTTATCTTCAATTTATGAAGCTTGAAGAAATGGAGCGTACCCAGCATGATTAGCAGATCACCGATATTTCTATGAACAGGCATATCAACATAGTGAACTGGAGCTGCTCCAATCAGGGAAATGAGGACATCATGCTTATCAGCCAGCGAGCACATTAATTCGGCATGGGATTTCATTATTCTTTGCTTTATCGATTAGAGTCGTTGCTCCTGTCCTGATATTAACTGATTCTTCCTGCTTCTGGCTCATACCCTGTTCCGATCTACTTCATTACACCTACCGTCTTTGGAGTTTACCAAGGATGAAATCTGCAAACTCTCTTGCCATAGGCAAGCTCGAATACCTAGCTTGATATAATGGCGTAGTAGTTGCAGTGGAGTCATTACAGCCCTTCCAAATGAAAAACCTTGTGGATGGAAATACGCTATCCACAAGGTTTCCAGCAGAAGATTGCCAATTCCCCGGATTCACTTATATAAGCTGGATCTCCGGGATTCAAAATAGGAAATCAGTCTGTTAACCAATAAATCCTTTTCTCCGCCGAACCATCGTTCCCATCAATCCCAGACCAGCAAGCAGCATGGCATAGGTTTCCGGTTCGGGAACCGGGGAGACCGTTACTCCTGAAAGTCTTATGCGGTAATCCCCGTTGAGCGCAACCGTATCCTCTAATTGTGCCCATCCCGTCAGGGGCGATGCTCCTCCAGGCCCTGTCGCGGTAAGGATCTGGGTATAAGGAGAGCTTACATTGGGAAACATATAGTGGTCGGGCGTAAAGCCATCGCCGCCGACGGGTGGCGTGCCAAGGGCAAATATTGCCAGATTATACCAGCCCGGTCCCTGCGGCCCATTCATGTGACCTGCCGGCAAGCTTGAGGTATGCATACCAAGCATGGCATCATCATTTCCATATAGCGCATACCCTCCCTCGTTAAACAGGATGAGTCCCGAATCAAGGTTGCCACTGGTAGAGCTGACACCCGCAGAGAATGTAGTGGGATTGGAAATGTAGATTCTGAACAGATCCACATCATTATTGGTCGAAATGGTTCCGTAGATGTTTCTCAGCCGGCCTTCATCACCTGTCGGCATTTGTGCCGTACTCACCAGTTGCCCTGCATCACCGATCTCAGTCCAGTCAACGGCGTGTACTGGATTGGCGAGAAGAGCCAATGTAAGTAATGGCACGGAAACGGCTATTTTTTTGAAATGGATCGTATTCAACTTCATTTGTTATCTCCAATCAGGTTATTAATTTTTGAAGTTCATCTATTTTTATCGCGGCATTCTTTGATCCAACTCGATTCGCAGATATCACCTTCCCTTTGAGTTATTAAATTCTTCTTTCAGTCCCGGAATTTCCAGGACTTTCTTGGAGCAAATATGCAGTCATCACTGTTTGATTCACAGGGGCTCGATAATCTGGGCGACCGATTGCGCGATGAAGGTGGATCTCAGGAATATCTTTTAATTAAACAATATGAAGCTCGCCCGAATAACGGGCGGCTTTCTGAATAAAAATATGGCTGGCTTGCCGCGGGCGGGGCTGGCTGGCTAAAAGACCGCTGGAAGAAGGAGTAACCAGCGGTAACGGATAACCTGTGTCTCCCTTAAGAAGAAATGATAATGATAATGATTCTTATTATATTTACAAGACTGGAGAAAAACAAGAGGAATTAGCAACCTCAGAGAACAAGAGGAACAGAACACGCAGTAGATTGGCGTGTAGCTGCGCTTGCAGTAGCTGCACTCTCAGTAGAACTGGCGACATCCGTAGGCTGCGACAATTTGTCGCATTCCTGCAGTAACCAAAATGGGTTACTCTCGCGCTCGATTTACTGAAAGGTATTGCTCGAAAGAGAAGTTATCCGCATATCTGAAAATAAGACCCACTCTAGCGAATCACAGCTTCCCCCCTCACGAACAGACTGGAAAAAGTTGCGGCAAAGCCTAGAAAAGGCTGCTAGTTAAGCAAATATAAATTGAATATCCAGCGAAGACTCACCCTTTTTGCTCTGGCTTGCGGAGCCGGCATATCCTTTGTCGCAGCAGCCGATGAGCCGGCGCTACCGCCAGAAGACAACAATAAACAATAGTCCCACTTTCGCCGGAAACCAGACTGATCAGAGAACCTGGTCGCACGGAATCAATCTTCGATCCAATACTGGGGGAGTTTTTGATTGGGAGTTGACCGGCAGCGTGATTGATTTTGGCAAGGATACGGTTCGGGCACCCACAGTTGATCCCACTCTCGCGTTTGGCGGCAATGCACCTGGCAGGATCACGAGCTTGACCGGCTCTGGTTGGCACACGGTGGATGCAAAAGGTATTTGGAGGCCGAGAACCGATCTTCTTGGTTATCATGAAATCAGCTTCGGTTTTCACCATGATTTATATACGCTGAAGAATCCCGTATTCAATACCGGCGATTGGCAAAGCGGCGGTGGTCAAAGTATTTTCACAAATTCCACCGGAAAGACCCAGACCGAAGGTTACTGGATTCAGGATGCCTGGGATTTCCACGAGAACTGGAACTTTACTATAGGTGGGCGCCTGGAATCCTGGCACGCCTACGATGGGGTAAACACGACTACAGTGGCAGGTTCGCTCCAGACGGTAAACCAGGCTGATAAAAGCTCTGTCAACTTTTCGCCCAAGGCGAAATTGACCTGGACTCCGATGCAACAAATCAGAATTGGTGCCGCAATCGGACAGGCTTATCGTTACGCAACTGCCACGGAATTGTTCCAGACCACTACAGTCGGTACTGGGGCTACGGCCATATCCGTTAATGGAAATCCGAACTTGAAGCCTGAAGAGGCATTAGCCTCGGAATTGTCCGGCGAGTACTTTGTGGACAAGGGAAGGTTTCGCGTGAGCCTGTTTCAGGAGCGCGTCAAAAATGCCATTTTTTCCCAGACCGGGTTAATCACCAATCCGCTTACCAATCAAACTGTTCAATCTACTTTTATATCGAACGTCGGAGAAATCGATACTTATGGCGTCGAAGTTTCCGGGGAAAAAACTGATGCGGTGATTAAAGGACTGGATATTCTTGGCAATCTCACCTGGGTGGATTCCAGAATAGAGGATAATCGAGCGGCGGACGCGGCAGCAGCAGCCTTAGGCCCTACCGCAACCAATCCCAACGCCGCGGTACCATCGACCGGAAAGCATCAGCCCCGACTCCCTACCTGGCGGGCAAACGCCGTAGTCACCTATCGAGCTAATGAAAATTTCAGTGCTTCAGTGAATGTTCGCTACAGCAGCGGCCAGTTCGGTCAATTGAACAACACGGATACCAATGGTTTTGCCTACACGGGATTGACGAGTTATCTCGTCGCCGATCTGGTCGCAAGATACAAAATTACGAAGCAAGTGACCGCGATTGGGGGGATTAATAATGTCAACAATGACAAATACTGGATATTCCATCCTTTTCCCCAGCGAACCTACTTCGTGCAGTTGAGGTTTAATTATTAAAAAAAGAAACCTTTATGCGCTCAGCCCGCCAATCACGCGATGCCTAGGCCTTGGTCGACAGCGTAAGAGATATCGACCAAGGCTTTGAATAAATTACGGATACGCTGCTGGCTAGTTTTTATGCCCAGAGTGCTCATGCCGCCCATGCATTTTACTCACCATTTTGTGCAGGTTTTTCATTTCATCTGGATCAAGCTTACCATTTTTGTCTTTGTCGTTCTGGTCAAACATCCACTCGTGGTGTTTCATGAATTCTGCTTTACTGACACTACCGTCTTGTTCTTTTTTCATTACAGAAGGATTGTCTCCCTCATCTCCACCTGCCGCACTGGTTGCGAAACCAGTCATGCCAATTAAAAAAGGAACGATTGCAATAATAGATCTCATTTTTCGTTTTTGGATCATGCTGATATCTCCTCGGTTAATTTCCAATAGTCCCTTAATGAGCTTTATAAGGAAAATAATATTTCCTCAATGAGGTATAAGATCGTCGTGCCAGCCCGTAATAGCATGATTTATCGACCAGATCATCCAATACCGGCCACAAAAATTATAAATCAAAATATCGCAATAAGATTTGGGATTAGTTTTTTTGTGATTGCGTCAATCAGGGGGATCAATCAGGGCGTCAATACCTCCTGATTCCATCATCGATAGGTGGCACTAAAAGGCATCGTGAGAAAAACTTTCACCTTGCAGGCGTGCGATACATTGCCAAACTCGCTGCAAGATTAAGTAGATCTGCCTTGTGCTTGATAACGTTTTGTTGAAAACTACTCATGGGGGCTATTCTTTTGCGTTTTCAGCGCTCAATTTGATAAAGATTCGCAAACCTCTATTGAACTGGTAACCCCGCTTTTGGCAAGGCTCTACTGGCAGATTAAATCCGAACTACTGCATTTTTAACGGTGCCGCATTGAGCCTTACCACCTATCCCGTGCTTAACGGGCCTGGAAAAATTCCTGATACCGGTAACTCGTTTCTCAAGAAAATTATCTACTCGTCTATGATTCCTGACACTCTTCCTTTTGGGAAGCTTGCTTCGATAGAAAGAATCTCGTGATTGAGATTGTCCGGGTTGCCTTGCGGCGCCCGTATACATTCATCGTACTGGCACTTCTCCTCCTGATTCTGGGCCCCCTTACAGTTTTTCGGACTCCAACCGATATCTTCCCGGATATTCGTATTCCAGTAATTGCGGTTGTATGGCAATACACTGGCTTGCCCCCGGACGAGATGGCGGGACGTATTACTACGCTGTTTCAGCGTTCATTGACGACGACAGTCAATGACATCGAGCATATCGAAGCGAATTCTTATGTGGGTTCTGGAATTGTCAAAATCTTTTTTCAGCCTGGCGTAGACATAGCAGTCGCCAATGCCCAGGTTACAGCGATCTCGCAAACCGTGGTGCGGCAGATGCCACAGGGAACAACGCCTCCACTGATTCTCAACTATAACGCCGCGACAGTCCCCATCCTTCAGCTCGCGCTATCTGGCAAGGGCATGTCCGAGCAGGCTCTCGCTGATCTTGCCCTGAACACCATCCGCTTGCGGCTGGTGACCGTACCCGGTGCTGCGATTCCGTTTCCATATGGTGGAAAAACCCGGCAGATACAGATCGATCTCGATCAGGAAGCACTACAAGCACGCGGGTTAAGCGCACAGGATGTGGGAAACGCCCTTGCCGCACAAAACCTGGTTACACCCATAGGTACACAGAAAATAGATGCATTTGAGTACACGCTTCAACTGAACAATGTGGCCACTGCAATCGAGGATCTCGGTAATCTCCCCATCAAGGTTGTCAACAACGCAACAATCTATATCCGTGATGTGGCGCATATTCGTGACGGCAATGCGCCGCAGACCAATATCGTGCATGTCGATGGCACGCGCTCGGTGGTAATGACCATATTGAAAAACGGCATGACCTCCACACTTGCCATCGTTGCTGGCATCCGCGCCAAGTTGGATGAAATAAAACCTGCTCTGCCGGAAAATCTCGAGATCAAGCCCATCAATGACCAATCGTTTTTTGTGCGGGCAGCAATCAATGGCGTCGTGCTGGAAGGGGGTATCGCGGCTTTATTGACAAGCATCATGATACTGTTGTTTCTCGGCAGCTGGCGGTCAACGGTAATCGTGGCGGTATCGATTCCCTTATCCATTCTCGGAGCCATCATCTGCCTTGCAGCCTTGGGGGAAACGATCAACATCATGACGCTTGGCGGACTTGCTCTTGCTGTTGGCATACTTGTCGATGATGCAACTGTGACCATCGAGAGTATCAATCTGCATTTGGAACAGGGGAAGGAAGTTGAGGAAGCGATCATGGATGGAGCTGCGCAAATCGCAACACCGGCTTTCGTGTCCTTGTTGTGTATCTGTATCGTTTTTGTGCCGATGTTCTTTCTGGAAGGAGTTGCGCGCTTTCTATTCGTACCAATGGCAATGGCAGTCATGTTTTCAGTTGCGTGGTCTTTCATTCTCTCTCGTACTCTTGTCCCAACCATGTCCAAGTATTTATTGCATCCGCATTCATCCAGGGATGAGAGTCAATCATCACGCAACCCGCTAGTCCATTTTCAGCGCCGCTTCGAAGCACGCTTTGAACATTTTCGAGCCCGTTACCGTGAATATCTGGAATTTACGCTGGCACACCGGTACCCGTTCATAGGTGGATTTCTCGTATTCGTGCTTGCTTCTTTTTTGTTGTTACCCTTTTTAGGGGAAAATTTCTTTCCCACAGTGGACAGCGGCCAGATTCTGATGCATGTGCGTACCCCGGTTGGCACCCGTGTGGAGGAGAGCGCCAATCAATTTGCCCAGATTCAGAAATCCATCCGGAAAATCATTCCACCCGATGAAATCGACGTAATGGTGGACAATATCGGTCTTCCTCCGAGTAGCATCAACTTGACTTACAACAACACGGGGGTGATGGGTACTCAGGATGGGGATATCCAGATTGCGCTGAATCCAGGCCATCAACGTACTGAAGATTATGTGCGCCAGCTGCGCGAAGAGTTGCCGCGCCAGTTTCCAGGGGTGGCATTTTCATTTCCCCCGGCTGATATCGTAAGCCAAATCCTGAATTTCGGTTCGCCTGCGCCAATCGAACTGCAGATCCGCGGCGCCAACCTGGAAGCAAATTTTGACTATGCCGGATCGTTGCTGCCCAAGATCAGGGCGATTTCCGGCGTTGTGGATGTTCGTATCCAGCAGTCCCGTAGAAGACCTGTTTTTAACGTGGACGTTGACCGAACCCGTGCACAAGAAATGGGAATAACCATGCGTGATGTCACGAATAGTTTGGTGGCCAATCTCGCTGGCAGCAGTCAAGTTGCACCCACCTTTTGGCTAAATCCCCAGAACGGCGTGCAATATCCGATAGTGATGCAAACACCGCAGTATCGCCTCGACACACTCGCCGCTCTTGCAGACATTCCGATCGGAGGTAATGACGGCAATTCACAAGTGCTTGGCGGACTTGCGAGTTTCACACGTACCAGCGGTAATGCATTGGTCAGCCAATATGATATTCAACCGATGGTGCAAATCCATGCGACGACGCAAGGAAGAGATCTCGGGGCGGTGGCAAGTGACCTTCGTCGCATCCTTGCCGATACTGCAGGTGAAGTGCCAAAAGGGTCAAGAATCTTACTGCTTGGCCAAGTAAAAACCATGGAAAGTGCCTTCTCCGGATTGTTGTTTGGTTTGCTTGGCGCAATCGTATTTATCTATCTACTGATCGTTGTGAACTTCCAGTCCTGGACTGATCCATTCGTTATCATCACCGCATTGCCTGCTGCGCTCGCTGGAATCGTATGGATGCTGTTCATTACGCATACTCCAATCTCGGTGCCAGCCTTAACCGGCGCAATCATGTGCATGGGTGTAGCAACCGCGAATAGCGTGCTGATGATCAGTTTCGCACGGGAACGGTTAGATGTGATTGGAGACGCTACCGCAGCTGCGCTGGAAGCCGGCGTCGTGCGTTGTCGGCCGGTCCTGATGACCGCTCTTGCAATGGTCATAGGAATGCTGCCCATGGCGTTAGGCCTCGGCGAGGGCGGTGAGCAGAATGCCCCGCTGGGCCAGGCTGTGATTGGAGGCCTGGTTTTTGCCACAGTTGCAACGTTGATTTTCATTCCTGTCGTTTTTAGCGTTATACATGAACGGCATGCCAAGAAACGCATATCTGCCACCTTCGACGCCCCAAAAGCCGATGCTACCTGACTCTTCCGAGTCCCGAATCTCAACTCGACGACTCCTTGTTTTTGGTACAGCTGCGATAATCATCCTCGTTGCTACAGTTACAATTGGTCTTATTAGTCGTGCCTCTGCAAGCAAGCAGCTGCGCAACTGGACGAGCGAACAGGCAATTCCCGTTGTCGCAGTCATTACACCCGGCATACAGGAAAATATTATCTCCCTTGATTTACCGGGTCGTCTGCAGCCATATTCCCGCGCAATCCTATATGCGCGCGTAAATGGCTATCTGAAAAGCTGGAAAGCGGATATCGGAACTCAGGTGAAGGCCGGGCAATTGCTCGCCGAGATCGAGACGCCAGATCTCGATCAGCAGTTGTTACAAGCAAAGGCTGATCTTGCCAGTTCAGAGGCGACCGCATCGCTTGCAAAGACTACTGCGGAACGATGGGAAGCGTTATTGAATTCCGGCTATGTTTCAAAGCAGGCAGTCGCGGAAAAAACGGGTGATTTCATGACAAAGCAAGCATTGGTTAATGCTGCTCGTGCAAATGTGGATCGCCTGCAGGCATTGAAATCTTTTGCCCGTATCACTGCGCCTTTTGATGGGCTCATCACTGCCCGTCTAACAGACATCGGTGCACTCATAAACAGCGGCAGTGGAGCAGGGCAAGAGCTTTTCGAGGTATCAAACACAAGAATGTTGCGTGTATATGTCAATGTGCCGCAGGTTTACGTACCCGACATCTCCCCCGGCACCACGGTAACTATCACTGTACCGGAACATCCAGGCAAGACCTATACTGCTGCTGTTGTTGCATCGGCACAAGCTGTCAATAATGTGTCCGGTGCAACCCAGATACAAATCCAGATCGACAATGCGAGGGGAGAGTTACTTCCAGGCGGATTTACAAATGTGAATTTCAAGTTGCCTAATAACAGACCTACGATGAGCGTACCGGCAAGTGCTCTGATATTCAACAAGGCAGGTTTAAGTGTGGCAACGATTGATCTTGATGACAGGGTTGTACTGAAACCTGTCATGATCATGCGTGACCTGGGCAAACTCGTCGAACTCGGCGCAGGTTTGAGGTCTGACGATCGTATTATCGAAAATCCACCGGATGGAATTTCAAACGGAGACAGGGTTCGTATCAGTAGTATTTCTTCACGAAACTGATGATGAAAGTGTGCGGCAGCGGATGATACGTTTCCTGACCTTTCTTCTTTCTTATATCCTCATTTTTTCATTGAGGACCAGATCAGCTCCGCTGGGAATGCCATCCCCGCGAATGCCATTCCCAGGGTGGTATGGGGGAGTCATATGACCATAATCCTCGCTTTGCAGCTTGCGCTTCTTCCTGAAGCTGAACGAGTTCTCTATCCTCCACCGACTGGTCTGCTACCCATGCCATTCCTCGCCGCACCTGCTCGGCGTTAACATTCACTCCATTACACTTAACCTTTGCCAACATGCGCCCGTAGTAATCCTTGCTTATCGAACTCAGCTCTGCTTCTACCCAGAAGCATAAGTCATGGAGGGATTGCCTGGAATCAATAGCAAATGGCTGATTTCCTTCCGGGGCGTCTACCCCTGCCAAGCGCACCCTTACCAGCTCCTGATTTATAACAACGCTGACCGAATCACCATCAACAATACTGACCGCTTTTGCCCGTATTATTTCATCGGCAGAGTCAGCGGCTGAAAGAGGTAAGGCAACAAGGGTTGAGAGCGCAATGATCGCCGAGGCCATCCTTGCTTTGAAGGGAGGTTGCTTGAGCTGCAGATACATTCTTTCAACAGGGAGGAGTAGTGCCGCAAGAATGAGAACAAGTTTTTTCTTCATCGCGGCGTGTCCTTTCAAGCGCAACTCACTTACAAAAAGCTGCACTTCCTATAAGTTCATCTTGGAGCAGGTTTATCGAATTCCCCTGATACTCCATATAGCCTCTTAGGAGGACACTACTTCTTACACACCAGCTCCAGCAGTGTCTCCCCTATAGTGCCGGCTATCACTTTCGTTACTGGCCCTTCCTCTATTGAGGAGGACATAATATCTCCCCTGCCTCCATACTGCGAATAGTGCGTGCTTTGCCGGGTGTAATAGGATCTATTTTTGCAATTGTACCTATATTGAAACTTGGTCGACTTGGAGGGAGTCCTGGTATTAGGGAAGTCGGACATTTCCCAAACATCCACAGTATTGCCGTGCCTCCTGATGCTCGGCATATGGACAAAAAAGACCTCCTTGTCAGTCGTCGCCACAACTTTCCATCCTGGCCCTGGGTGAGGGTTGTTCAGCGTATTATCCTGGCCTTGTGAAACCAGAGGGAAAGAAACAGAAATAACTAACAAAACCAGTCCAAATAAATACATCGTCATCAATTGAGTGTGGCGCATGCCACTTCGCACGTCTTGTTATTCTGGTTTAATTCAGCTCACCCTGGCTATCTTGACAGTCAGGACACTTTTTATGCAGGCACGATCAAGGGCGTTAGCAGATTCTATCAGCAGACCTTCATCGATACCTACTCCAAGTGGCCCAAGCCAAACTCGGCCAAGCTCCATACCAGCAGGATATCCATTACAGCTGCCGATCTGCTCAACGACCAGTGCCACCTTTCTTTGCCGAGCAGACCGGAGTATTGAGTACTGCGGGCAGCCCGAACCCACGATTACCAGCTCTACCTTGCGATCAACGACATCGAGCACTCACAAACCAGGGCAAATCATCCGGCGACCAACGGCATTCTTGAAGCATTCGTTTAACGATTGCAATTCAGGCCTTAATACCCCTTGGCACGCATGCAGGAAGAATAGGCAGCCTGATACTGTCCATCATGGGATTTGGTCTCGTTGAGACCATAAAGAGTTCCGCCAGCAACGCCTGTTATACTACCAATCGCAGCGCCCTTGCCGGCACCTTTTCCACCGCCGGCGATTGCTCCACCTGCAGCGCCTACAGCCGCTCCTAGCGCTGCGCCGAGCGCTGCATTCTTGAGCACTTCTTCAGCTTTGCTGTTCACCTGCTCGCTTGCATAGCGATTGCATTCATTCATGACGGATTGAGACGGGTAGGATGAACGTATCGGCTGCGGGGGATATGCCACCGGGGGAGCATAGGACGGGGGAGGCGGAACCGCAGCTGCGGTATTCTGACTCGATTGCGTCATCCTGCGGCGTTTTGGAGGCTCAGGTGCAGCTTGGGCGATTGGGGCCGGTTCGGGGACTGAAGCAAGAGGCGTTTTCTCTGCCTCGGAAACCGGAGTTTCGCCCGCAGGGGAAACCGCCTCAGTCTCAGCTCCAGAAGCCGCGAGCTCAGGCTTGGAATCGGAATCACGCCCCGTGACGAACAGAGTCGAGGCAACGCTTGCGCCCACCAGCAATATTCCAATCGTTGCAAACTTCCAATAGTTAACCGCTTCGTTCGACATCACATCTCCTTCCAAAAAGTCTTTTTCTGCTGTTGCTTCTGGTCTTTCCCGTCGCCTAGGGGCAATTCCTAGTAATCCGCATCCTTGCCATGGCCCTTGTGGCCTCCGTGACCATTGTGACCCTTGGATCCCTTACTGGATTTATCCTTCTTGCCCTTGTCGCTGCCCCCATGATCATGAGGGCCTTTACGCTTGCCTTTTCCGGCATCTCCATCGTCCGCTCCATGCCCATTCCCCCGCTCATTCTGGTTTCTCCAGTCGGCACGATCCTGCCCGCGTGCCGCATCAGTAGACCACTGCGCGTTCGAGTTCTCCATGCCGTGCTGGCCCATATGCTCGGATGCCGTTCCTCCGGCGTTTGCATATTCAACTCCCTGATGTCCGTCGTGCTTCCCGCCGCCATTTCGTGCCAGTACCGGAGTTGCATACGCAATTGCCGCTGCCAACAATATTGTCAAAATCCGCATCTTCATCTCCTCTTGTTGAAATTGTTTGAACTGAACTCACATCTCACTCGTGGCGATTATCTTCGTGTATTGCCGTGATAGCTATTGGACTTAAGTACAGTGTTGCAAGACAAGCTATCTGGTGAATGACTCTGGCTGCTCCTCCTGCACTATCCAATAACGTGATACTACCTCGTCCGTTTACCGTCAGAGAGAATATTGTGAAATTTTTGTGAATTTTTTGTAATGGCAGGACAACCGATTCGAAAGTGGCGCGTTATACCTTCTGCAGGTTGAAATAGTGAGGCTCGACTCTTCGTTAATTACTACTTTGGAATGGAGATCTTCATGACAAAAATAAAATTCGGGTGCTTTGCACTCATGCTGCTCATCGCAGTTCCCTTGAGTCCTGCGTGGGCCGGCAGAGGGCATGGTCACGGCCATCATGGTCACGGCCATCATGGGCATCACCATCATGGACATCATCACCATCGACACGGCGGAGGTGGGGGTTGGGGCTATGGAGTCGGGATCGGTCTGGGGCTGGGCCTGCTGGGTTACGGCTTGAGTTCCTATGCTGCTCGTCCCTCGTATCCGCCTGCCTACAGCTATCCTCCGGCAGGGTATGCATCCGGCTATGGATATGCGCCTGTCGTCTCGGTTCCTGCTGCTCCACCTGTCTATATCCAGCAGGGGGTCGTGCAGGCGCCCCAGCCTCAAGCCTCAAACTACTGGCATTACTGCCGGAATCCGGAAGGCTACTATCCTTACGTGAAAAGCTGCCCAGGTGGATGGCTGCAAGTTGCGCCTCAGCCCGGGCAATAGCGAAATTGCCATGATTACTCCCACGCCTCCACCTCGGTAGGGTAAGATTTTCAGTTTTGGATAACCTTACCCTTGGACCGCCTGCCGATCTTGAACATACCCTGAGCCAAGCAATGCGCCGCAACGAGTAAGGCGGCGCATTTCAGCAGGTTGCCGCAAATTTGCTTTAATGAATTGATGAACTGGCAATTTGCGGCGGCCGCTTTCGGCGCATTGATGTATTTTGGTTGTGTTATTCCGCTGTCAGCTGCGGAATATGAGGCCTTGCGCCAGCAAATGGTGAGGGAAGTGGTTGCCGCATCCGGTAATTCCCCTCCCGGAGCAAGTGTTGTAGCGGCAATGGAAAAAGTGGAGCGCCATCGCTTCGTACCTGCCTGGCTCTCCATATTTGCTTATCGCAATCATCCACTCCCGATCGGCCATGGACAGACGATCTCGCAACCCCTCATCGTCGCGCGGATGACCGAGCTGCTGAAGCTCAAGAAAGACGACAAGGTTCTTGAGATCGGGACGGGCTCGGGTTATCAGGCTGCTGTCCTGGCGGAGATCGCGAAAACGGTTTATACCATTGAAATCATCGAACCTCTGGGAAACGAGGCTGCGCGAAGATTGCAATCACTGGGCTACGACAATGTCAAGACCCGCATAGGGGATGGTTATTACGGCTGGCCGGAAGCGGCCCCGTTTGATGCCATCCTGGTAACGGCTGCCGCCAGTCATGTGCCCCCTCCTCTGCTCAAGCAACTGAAGCCCGGCGGACGCATGGTGGTGCCATTGGGCGCACCTTTCATGACCCAGTACCTGATGTTGGTGGAGAAACAGCCGGACGGTTCAGTTACCACCCGTCAAATTGTCCCGGTTCGTTTCGTTCCCCTCAGAGGCGGACATTGATCATCATGTCCTTGCCACGTCCGCCCTTTATTGCCATCGGACTGCTCTCCGCCTGCGTACTGGCATATGAGGTATTACTTACGCGCTTGTTCAGCATCGTGCTGTGGCACCATTTTGCCTACATGATCATCAGCGCGGCAATGCTGGGCTACGGAGCGAGTGGCACGGCTCTCACACTCTCACGAGAAAAAATTGCCGGGTACATAGGCCCTATCTATCTCGCGGCGGCCATCAGCCTCGCTTTTCTCATGCCCGCGGCATTTCTACTGGCGCAGGAAGTCCCATTCAACCCCCTCGAACTGCTATGGGATCCATTCCAGTTGACGCGCCTGCTCTCCATTTATCTGCTCATGATGCTGCCCTTCTTCTGCGCGGGAACAGGTATCGGCCTCATCCTGTCGCACTTTGGACAGCAGGCTGGGCGTATCTACGCCTTCGATATTGTGGGGGCGGGAATAGGCAGTGTATGTGTTATCGGCGTGCTGTTTCTTATACCACCACACAACCTGCTTATCGTCCTCGCCGCGCTGGCCCTGTTTGCCGCCGCTATCGCTACAGTCGAGATGAGGATACGACCCGAGTGGCTAGGGATTACCCTTCTCGGGCTGGCTTTCCTGGTATTGCTGGCAATTCCCCCCGACTGGTTCCGTGTGCATCCTTCCCCTTACAAGGATTTGAGTCAAGCCCTGAATATTACGGGCGCGCAGGTGATCGGGGAACGTTCCAGTCCACTGGGACAGATTGCGGTCGTGGAAAGCCCACGCGTTCCTTTCCGTTATGCGCCAGGCATGAGCCTTAATGCGCTGGAAGAACCGCCGGATCAGTTGGGCATATTCGTGGATGGAGACGGTCCCTCCGTGCTGACGCGCTTTGATGGCCGACGTGAGCCACTATCCTATCTCGACCAGCTTACCTCGGCGCTACCTTACCATGTGCTGCAACGGCCTCACGCAGGCCCCCATGTGCTGGTGTTGGGAGCAGGAGCGGGCAGCGACGTTCTACAGGCCCTCTACCATGGCGCGATCAGGATCGATGCAGTAGAACTCGACCGCAACGTCATCAATCTCGTCGAGAAGCGCTTCCATGACTTTGGGGGAGATATTTACACATTGCCCCAGGTGCATATACACGCGGCGGAAGCGCGCGGCTTTGTTAACGCAACCCGCAGCCGCTACGATCTGGTTCAGGTCGCCCTGCTGGATTCGTTTGGTGTTGCCGCCGCGGGTGTTTACGGCTTGAGTGAAAGCTACCTTTATACCGTGGAAGCGTTTCAAACCTATCTGAGAAGACTAATGCCGGGCGGAGTGCTGGCAATTACGCGCTGGCTGACCCTGCCACCGCGGGATGCGCTGAAATTATTCGCGACAGCGATAACCGCACTGGAGCGAAGCGGCGTAGACGATCCAGGAGCGCGCCTTGTAATGATAAGGGGCTGGAAAACAGTCACGCTGCTTGTGAAGCACAGCAATTTCACGGTGGCGGAGATCGAAGCGATCAGGAAATTCTGCCGCGAGCGCTCATTCGACATCGCCTATTACCCGGGAATGCGACCTGAGGAAGCAAATCGCTACAATGTGCTGGCGCAGCCCTATTTCTTCGAGGGAGCAACTGCGTTGCTGGCCGGGGAGCGCCAAACCTTTATCGACCGGTATAAATTCTTTATCGAGCCTGCCACCGACGATCAGCCTTTTTTTTTCCGTTTCTTCAAGTGGGATTCCCTGCGAGAACTGCTCGCCCTGCGGGAACAGGGAGGCATGCCGCTTCTGGACTGGAGCTATCCACTGCTGGTGGCAACGCTGATCCAGGCGTTCGTTGCGAGCGTTGTTCTCATTCTGGCGCCACTCCTGGCCTCAAAGGCACGCCGAGCACTGCCTCCCGCAAAAGTCGCTTTGTACTTCCTTGCCATCGGCCTGGCTTTCATGTTCATGGAAATTGCGTTCATCCAGAAATTTATACTGTTTCTGGCTCACCCGTTATATGCGGTCGCCGTCGTATTGTGCGCATTTCTGGTATTTGCCGGTGCGGGAAGCTGGCTCGCCGGGCGCTTGCAAAAGCGGTTCCAGCGGAGTGGACATCTGACCATTGCAGTAATGGCAATAGGGATCTTTGCACTGCTCTATCTCGCTATCCTGCCCAGCCTGTTTGATACGCTGATCCATTTATCCGATCCGGCAAAAATCGCTATTTCGGTAGCGTTGATCGCGCCGCTTGCGTTTTGCATGGGCATGCCCTTTCCCACCGGAACGATGAGGTTAGCTTCCACTGCACGCGAGGCGATCCCCTGGGCCTGGGCAATCAACGGTTTCGCCTCCGTCGTGGGAGCGGTACTTGCCACTTTACTGGCTATTCACCTGGGCTTCGCTTTCGTGATCCTGTTGGCGGTAGCGATCTATAGCTTGGCCGCGCTTGCGTTGAGAGGGTTTCCGCAGGGAGTCGCGGAGTAGGCTGGAACTCCTTTGTCACCTCAGCAACCTGCGCTGGCTGAGCATTGTTCGCCCTTCCCAAGCAATGCTGGATGCATTCGCCCTCTACGAGCCTATCCTGAATACCGTTCACCCCTTCGACAGATCTGACAATCCTCCTGAGACCTTTCTTCTTTTAATTAACGAAGCAAGATTAAAACGAGTGATAAACAGAGCGAGACGGAGATTCCAGCGAAATTATTGCCGCGCTCTTCCTCAGGCTCTTCTGCAAGAGATTATATACATCCAGGTCAAAGCTCAGGGATGAGCGCGTCTGTAAAAGATCTTCAAGCTCTTCGCCGTTTTGCACGGTTCCGAGGTGGCACCACTTGTCAAACACATGAAGTTGGCTGCGGCCGGAAACTTCATTAAATTCACGAAAGCCAATTCTGCCGGGATAGGGCCAAGGCCTCAGGCGAAGCGGGATCAGCGCCTGTTTGAGACGCAGATAGTGAAGCTCTGCCGATTCCTTGCCGGCACAGACCCCATCACAACGCTTGATCTGATAGGCAAAGCACGGGTTGCCAGTACCAGCACCTTGAGCACTGGCACCTTCGACTCCAATCAAGCGCGGGCACAATCTGTTGTCGAGGGCGATCTTGCGAAGCGTATCGATGGCTGCTTTTTTCGAGCGAAAGAAACCGAAGAGATGGTCGAATCTTGCCGGATCAATGTCATCTTCCGTTACGATGTTTATCAAGGGAACTTGATCAGGCCCACCCGCCAAACTCAGGGAGAACAAGGTACGCGTCAAACGTAAACGCCGGTTATGGATCGGCTGGCGTTCCTTGATCAGACTCGATTCCACGAGCAGAGCGCCCAACTCGCCTGCCGTTTCTATCCATTCCACGCGGTTTACCTGCTGGCCGATACGCATTGCCTTGCTGGATGAATGATCACCGCTGAAGTGCGACATGACACGGGAGCGCAAAGTGACGCTTTTGCCGATATAGAGCGGCAGATTGTTTTCGCCATAGAAGAGATATACACCCGCACTGTCCGGAATCTCATCCAGAAAAGCGGCATCCAAGCCGGCAGGCAGGCTCGGCCCTTTCAGCAAGGCGGCAACTTCATCCAGAACGCGCTTCTCCCCTAATTCGCGTTTGGCCAGCGCGAGATAAGCCACCAGCAGATTCACATCCCCCATGGCGCGATGACGGTCGCAGGTCACAAGCGAATGACGCTGCATGATTGCATCAAGACCGTGACTTCTATGCTCCGGATAGAGCCGCCGGGAAAGCTTTACCGTACACATGACCTTCTGCCGGAGTACCGCGCCCAGCCGCCTGAATTCACTCTTGAGGAAACCATGGTCGAACCGGACGTTATGCGCTGCGAGCACGGCTCCTTCAATATAACCATACAATTTGTGAGCGATTTCATCGAATGCAGGTGCGTCTTTCACCATTTCATTGGTAATGCCGGTCAGACGGGAAATGAAAGGCGGAATACCGACTCCTGGATTAACCAGTGTTTCCCAGCGATCAGTTTCAATTCCGTTTTCGAAGCGCACGAGAGCGACCTCCGTGATACGGTCGTGCAAAGGTGAATCTCCGGTCGTTTCGAGATCCAGGACTACTAAATGCGGCAGGTTGGAAAACATTGAGTTGTCGATCGCTGTCAGAACTGAACGCCCAACGAGACCAGGAAGAGAAAACTGCTGAAACTAGAACCTGTTAACACTTGTTCGCGCCAGCGACGGAAGCGGATTTTTTCACCGCAAGGCAGAGCCGCGCCACAGAGCAAGCTTCTGTAAGCAGCGAGTAACGATGGGCTGGACAAATCCGTCCCGTCCCTTCGGGTTGCGCCAGCACGAAAACCAGTGGCGGCCGCCTGAACTCTGAAGCCCGCTCTGAAGCCCGGGTCGCCAGTCAGATATTTTACCGCGATTTGAAAATTGAAGGCTTAACTCGCCGGGCAGGTTGCACTGCTGTAAATTGAAGGTGAGATAGCTGCCACTTTGGCTCGATACGACATTCCACTATCGCTTATGAAATTATCCGGTGCATTACGCACATTCGCAGTTTTTGAAGCTGGCAAAGGTGCCCTGGTATTGCTGGTGGGGTTTGATTTACTCTCCCTGGTACATCACGACATTCAGCAAGTGGTCGAGCACCTGCTGGTCCACACTCATCTGAATCCCGCCTCCCGTTATCCCCACATCTTTATTGACTTGGCCAACCAGCTCACAAACACCCGCTTGTTGCTGATCGCGGCTGGAGCTGGCGTCTACTCGCTGGCACGATTCATCGAGGCATATGGGCTTTGGCGTGCAAGGCGCTGGGCGCAATGGTTCGCAGCTGCAAGTGGGGCGATTTACGTGCCTTTTGAGCTTTTCGAATTGTATGAGCGTGTTACCTGGCTCAGCCTTGGCGCCTTGACGCTGAACCTGGCAATTGTTGCCTTCATACTCTACCACTTGTTCCACGCAGGTGACAAGAAGATAGCGAATGCGCCCTCATCGAGCTGATAGCTGCTTCAACTTGGCGTCGCAGGGCGGGACCTGCTCAGGGACATCAATCCAGCCCGGGCGTATCCGGTGTTACCGCTTTAAGGGTCGGAACAGTCAGTGTATCACTCTGCCATGCCCATGACTTTTCCATTGAAACCTTTCCATTGAACGTTGCAACCTGCGCCAACTATGAGAGACACGTGCAATTGCTCCGCGGGTAATTTCAAAAAACCGGCACGAACGTTAGAAAGGCTCGTTGAGTGGGATTCCGCACAGATTATCGGGTTTCCCGAATTTAACCTGTTTTTGGAAAATTGCACGCCATCTTCCAAGTACTGATGAGGAGATGAGATTCCTCATGGCAACAATACATGGAACGACACGTGGAAATGGGTAGGGAAACGGCCTCATCCTAGATCTCCTCGCCCTCGGGAATCGGCAGAGAAAATACGTCCAGCAGCTACCCGAAACTGGCTACAGGAAGCTGCGCCTATCACGCCCTCTCTATGCTCCTCTATTTTTCTCCATGGAGAATCTTATGCATCTGCCTCTTTTGATATCCCCTGCAAACCGTCTGGTCATTTCTACCATATTTTTTCTTGCATTCATCTCTCCTGCAGTGCTAGCGCAAGCGCGGCAATCGGCGCAGGCGCCACAGCCCATTGAAGCAACCATGAAAAACATGGTTTCAGCTATTCTGGCTAACTCATTGGCCGATTTTGTAGCGTCAGGAGATGAAGCATTTCAAGCCGGGATGACAAAGGAGATGCTCAGCAGCATCAACCAATCTCTCGCCTCGCGCCTCAAGCAAGGCTACACCACGACATTTCTGACCACACTGCATCAGCAGGGATTCGACGTATATGTCTGGAAGGTGGTATTCAAGGACGGGAATGATGACGTTCTTATTTTCATGGCCCTGAAGGACCAGAAAGTCGGTGGACTCTGGTGGCGTTAGTCCCAAAGGAAATAGGAATCAAGTCAAGCCTGCGATAAGGACCGATAGAGACCGAGATCTGTATGAAGAAGATTAAATTGATGTCCGTTGTCCTTCTCATGCTTGGGTTGATTCCCGCTGTTTCAGTATGGGCGCGCGGAGGTGGCGGGGGAGGACATGGAAGTGGAGGATTTGGGGGTGGCGGACATATGGGAGGGGGCGGATATATGGGAGGCGGCGGGCACATCGGGGGGGGGGGACGGGCGCACGGCGGAGGAATGCATTATGGGGGTGGAGAACATTTTGGCGGAGGAGGCGGTTATTATCGAGGCGGTGGAGTCGGCCGCTATCGTGGGGATGGATTCGGTTACTACCGCGGGCCGCGTGGTTTCTATCGTGGCTACGGTTACGGCCTGGGATTTGGATTTGGAGGATATGGACTAGGGCTAGGATTAGGATTAGGATTAGGATATGACCTGGGTTATGGTGCCCTAGCTTATGGGCCGCCTTATTATCCCTATCCACCCATGTATCCATATCCGCTCACGGTACCTGTGCCTGCAGCACCGCCGGTATACATCCAGCAAAACCTTCTGGAACAAAATGACACGCAAAATACGGTTCAGCCGCAATCGGGCTATTGGTATTATTGCCGGGAATCGGAAGGTTATTACCCTTATGTCAAGGATTGTCCCAGTGACTGGGTACAAGTCGCTCCACAGCCGCCGCCCCAATAATGTCGTTTACCGCCCATATACGCATTCGCATGAAAAGGTAAAAATTGGAGTCGAAACAAAGGGCGCCACGCGATGCGTTCGACGACGAACGGAACGCTTCTTCCCACGGGCACTAATTGAGCACGTCCGCCTTCAGTTCATCGCGGGCGGCCATGTCGCTGATGGTCTGAAGCATCAGCCGCTCGACATAGTCCGATGCGCATCACTCCTGAAACTGCTGATCCTGGAAGGAATCCGAGGTGTTGGCGGCACGCATCAGGGCATGATTGCTGACAAGCGTATCTAGCAGCGCATGGCTACGTGATGACGAGGGTGAGTTGCCCGTCCGCCAGCAGCAGCCGCGTCGTATCGGCGATCGCTCTACACCGCGACTACTAAGACAAAAGCCTGCGCGATGGTTTCGATGATCCGACTGTTCTCCCATCACGGCGTGCATACTCACCATCATGCTGACCTCAGATACCGAGGCAGTATCTTGCCATAACGCTTGTAGATCACGGATTGGGTCAGCATCCGTCCAATCAGCCAACGGCGATCATCACTCAACCAACAAGCAAATCCTCGAGCTAAATTACCCGGCGTACGTCGCACTGCAAGATCTGTTGGTAAGGGGTGTGCAGGAGCCGCTCCGCCATCGCTGCAAAAATGGCAGAAGAGAAAGCGGCTGCCTAATAGGTCGATGGGACGCTGCGAGACGTCCCGTCTATCATGATTTTCCTTCTCCCTCTCGACCTGAACATTTTCGTGATCATGCCGGGATGGTTGCGTCATTGCCATTTTCCGCATTTAAGCAAAAACTGCACAAAAAGTAGGCGATTATAACGCCCTGTAATCGATTATTTTGGATGAGTTAAGGCATGAGTATAGGCTGAAACTAGATCGCGAAGGCTGGGACGGTTCTCGGCCTGATTGTCGCTGTAATCGTCGTCGTATGGATGAACATCCATGCAATTCACGAAGATGGATGGTCTGTCGAACGTGCTGAATGCCTGGCTAGGGAAAACAAGCAGCTTGCCTGGAAACAGCAGCAGCTCGAGGAGGCAAACGCCAGAAATCTCGCGCTGATGGCCTCGAGCGGGTTTTTTGTTGTCTGCTATATTTAGATTGCAGGGCATCCCCTGCCGATACACTCCTTTTTCAAACCCGCTTCGGCGGGTTTATTTTTGCAGAGATGAAGACTCTACCAGAGGCTCTGAAATTGATTTAAATTAAGGGGTGGCTACCCTACTATTAAAAATAGGAAAAAACTCAAACAAGGGGGATGAAAATGAGCAAAAGCAAAGCGATGAGACCGCTGTTTATCAACGACGTTGAGTGTAATGTGGATGGCAAAACCTACTCGGGAACTTATACTTGGGAGGCTGGTTATATAAACGTTCCGTATGACGGAAATAGCAGAAAAGCGCATTGTCCAAGAACGAGCGCAGAAAGGACGGCAAGATTGATATTGGCAGATCTTGTTCGGGAATCGATAAGCAAGAGACCCGTATGAACATAATCTATTGAGATTTCTAGGTTACAAAACGGTTACATTTTCGGGAAAAAGAAAAATGAGTTACGTAAAGTAAGCGATAACTCCTTGTTTTATTGGTGGGTCGTGAGCGATTCGAACGCTCGACCTACGGATTAAGAGTATTCAATTCATATAATCTGATTACATCTATATTTTTCTCAAATGATTGATTTTTTAAGATTTAAGCTATGAAGCGAAACACATTAGTTCTCTTTAATTCTTGTGAATTGTGTAATTTTCGCTGCTCAATTACACAAGAATTACACAGGTAATTCTAACTGCGAATCCAATATGTCGCTCTTATTCTATGAGAGGTGATCCTGTAATCATTACATCAAAGACTCGAAGCACCTATCTCAACATTGTTGACTGCAGGAAGAACGCGTGTACGTCTACCCGCCTAGGCGGGTTATGGGACATACAAGCCTTTTCCCGTGCTAAAGGTTACCGGACGGGGCGACTGCCGTCGGCTTAAACTAAACCGTACCTCGATTTTAAGGCCCAAATACCCACGATAAAATACGTTATCATGGGTAAAAAAACAAGAGAGGGGAGAGGCAATTTTCTTGGCGACACAGGAACAATTACTTCCTTCAAGAAATCCGATTGATCCATCTTTCCTTATAATGTTTAATGCATGAGCGATGCAGTATATATAGTCAGCCTCTGACGCCTTAACAAACCTGATATCTTGATGATTCCTTCCCTCCTCAGTGACATCATAGTAGTCACTCAAGCAGTTCAGCGTGTATTCCTAGGGAACAAATAAACGATAGAACTCCGCTTGATTTTCCATGTAACACTCCTAAAGATTGAATACCCGACTCTCATTATCCATTGCGCTGACCACCTATAATGGAGAGCGTTATATAGCATCACAGCTTGACAGTATTTGCAGGCAAACCAGGCAACCGGATGAGTTAATCATATTTGATGATGCCTCAATCGATCGCACACCTGATCTTGTGCTCGATTTCGCCCGGCGCGCACCCTTCCCTGTGTCTTTTTCTCAGAACAGAGTACGCCTTGGATCTACCAGAAACTTCGAAAACGCAATCCGTGCGTGTACCGGGGATATCATCTTTCTGTGTGATCAGGATGACGTCTGGTACCCCAATAAAGTTGCCGTCATCCACGAATGCTTTACTGCCGAAGCAAATATAGGGGCGGTATTTACCGATGCGGATGTAGTAGACGCAAATTTACATCCACTTGGATTCAACCTATGGGAGTCACTCAGATTCAGCAGAGGTGAGCAGAACCAGATGAACAACGGTGATGCCTTGGGTGTTCTTTTCAAACACCCCGTTGTGACTGGAGCCACGCTGGCATTTCGAGCTTTTTATCGGGACCTTATTTTACCTATACCTGATATGTGGCATGACGCTTGGATTTCTCTCCTCATTGGCGCAACCTCACGCCTGCACGCCTTGCCATCCCCCCTTATTGCGTACCGTCAACATGCCACTAATCGCTTGGGGATCCCTCGTCGTGGTAGAAACCGTGGTAAAACTTGCGCAGCAATATATGGGCCGCAAGTTCAAAGCTATGAAATGACCTTGGAGCGGCTTCTACAAGAGTCAGCTGGATTTCCTGTGAGCGAAAATTGCTTGCATCGTATAGGCGAAATTTTATCTTTTTCTCGTGTGCGCGCTGCTCTGCCGCATGCTCGATTATTTCGCTTGCCTTCAGTCCTGCATCAGTTAGTGGCGCTACGTTATCATAAGTATGCTTATGGCTTATACAGCTTGTGCAAAGATCTAGCCCGTTAGCCGAAGATATTTGCAAGCCAAATGCTGACTGTGTGATAAGTAGAAGAAAAGGTAAGTGTGATTATGCCGGCTTCCAGGAACAGCTTTGCCATTTCTCCCACTCGTCGAATATTTTCCGCACGCTCTTGAGTGGAAAAACCCAGATCGGAACAAAGTCCATGACGCACGTTATCTCCATCAAAAACGAAGGTTCGACAGCCTATTCGAAATAACTGCTTTTCCACTGCATGAGTGAGCTAATGTGGACTTGCCTGCCCCAGAGGGCCAGTAAACCATAAAATCACACTTTGGTGACCACTTAGGTCCTTCCGATGCTCACGAGTTACAGGAGCTTGGTGCCAAAGGACATTAGTGGAATTTGCTGCCCTTGGCTCATCATCTTTTTGCACTTCTACTCGCTTTAAATAAAAATTGATAATCGTTAAATTACCACGTCATTCCTACGCTTTGATTGCGATTATCATTACTAATGATGAGCCCAAATGGCGTGACAGGTATGCCGCCCTCACAGGTCAATAATCCTAGCAATGGGTAATTAGACCAAGCGTAACGTACCTCTACTGGATGTGACACTTGACTACTTCGAACATAAATAGATGAATCCCTAATACTCACCTCTGCGCTATACCAACGATGATCTTCGCCTGATATAAAAATGGTATCAGGTAGAGCAGGAGTACTTTGCAGACACGCTTTGCCCCCTTCAAACTTAATTTGAACAGTGTCGCCTGTGATATCCATTGTTGTTGGCATAGGTATAAAAGATTCAGAGCCTTTGTTATATACCAACTCAAAAGCTATATTTGATGCCCTCTGTCCAAATGGTAATTTTTTCTTTGGATGCATCGTGCCATCACCTAAATCGACTGAAACAACAAGCCCGGCTGGCGCAGAAGAAGCTACTGCTATACGCTGTGCGTCACGCACTAAAGCCAAGTCGCTTCCTAGGTCTAGACCCGCCGTAGGCACTCCAAATCCTGGTAATTGCATGACAATAAAAGGCAATTGCGGATTATTCCATCTTGTCCGCCAATCCTTGATTAATAGTGATAGCAATTCAGCGTAGTTAGTACCATTTCTTCCATCCCCTTCTCCTTGGTACCATAGCACGCCCTTTATAGCTTGCTTCCCTAGAGGGGCAATCATCAGGTCGAATAACTGGGAAGGTTTATCAATCCCATACGTATCTGCTCTAAGATCTTTTATTTTTCGCTGCTTAGCAGCATTTTCAAAACGAGCAATGGCTGCTTGGGCTGATGAGGCGATGGAAATGCTACTTGCACTTATCCAAGACTCAATCCATGTTGCGCCTAAGGTTGCATCAATGAGACCAATGGGCACGTTAATACGATCGTAAAGTGAGGCGCCAAATGCCAGACAAACTGCTGAGAATCCTCCCCATGACAAAGCCTTCATCCACCTACCTGCGTTAGGTTGCGGAATCCTTATGGGTTTTGCAACTTGGAAAATATAAATAGCCTTACCATTTAGGGATTGAATAATCTCGTTCTTATCTGCTACTCCACCTAGCCCTAGAGCCATGTTAGACTGACCACTACATAACCATACATCTCCTACTTGTACTTTTCTAACAAGACGTCCTCCATCAATAATCAAGTGAACGGGACCTGAGAGATCGGAAGGAACATTAAACTGTGCTTTCCATTGACCCTCTGAGGGACGCACCTTGATTAGCTGCCCCCCAAACTCCACGTCAAAACTTATGTTATCACTTGAAGTACCGGAGATTTTCCAAGGCGCACCACGTTGAACAACCATCTGATCTTGGATATGACTGGCAAGTTCTATCTGTGCCAGTGCAGGCGCAGCTAAGCTCTGGGTGAGCAAAAAAAGAAAACAAAGGTACAACCTTTGGTTGAATCTCCAACATAGGTGAATTGATGAGTAAATTTTTGTGCTGTTCTTAGCGCTCAAGCAATTCTTCATCGCAGACAGTTTGGGCTAGCGCTACCATTTCCTGCATTTGTTTGTCATAAACTGATTTGGTATTCGTCATACCGCCTTGTGGAAGAGATACATCGCTGTCCTCAGTGAGATTGCGCATGAAAACTGTCATGACATGATCGATGCCTTCCTCCGTCACTGAGCGTAAATCCGAGCTAAAATAACTTCCCCGGTTATAGTTACCAGTTATGACTTCAAACGAGGGAAAATAGTATACTTCCTTATAAGAACAGCTCACCATGTCAGCTGCCACCCGTAGGACAGATTTCGAATAGGTTGTCGCGGCAAGAACATGGGTGGGTTCGTATGTGGCCACAAGTGGAACCGGCGAGACGGTTAGGATAAGTTTTGCTCGGGGATTGATAAGTCGTAATTTGCGGATGAAGGACTCGAGATCGGAAACTATCTCGTTCACACCGAAATTAACAAACTCATATTTCATAGAGTCGAATTCGCCTCCTGCCACACCAGGTGCTATAGGAAAAACGGCCCCGTCAAGACGAGACATCCAGCACTCGGTAAGCCCCAAAGTAAAGATAAAGATATCGAGCTGGGAAAACATTTCCCTAACGGCTGCCAAATGACATTGTCGATCCGCTACCAGCCTTTCAACTGACTCAAATCCACCCGGCTCGATTCGTGGTCTGAACGGGTCGCAGAAATTTCCATCTGATCGCAACCAGTGATCATCTAGGGGACAGAAATAACCAAAAGCTCGATCGAACAACTGGACGAGTTGACGGGCGGTGTAGATATTCCCATAGCGAGCAGAAAAATTGTAAAAGTCATTGCTGATGCAATTTTCTGTGACGAGAAAATGAAAACCCATGGAGCAAATTCGTTTTGAAATATGCTGGGCAAAACAACTCCCCGCCGTTGCAACTTTATCGGAACGCTTAATCTTGAACTTCACTTCTCCCACAGGATCTAGCTGGCTAGAAGGCGTTTCAGCAACAGCTTTTTTCCAGAAAGCCCGATCTGGAAGATGTTGATACGGATGTTGGCGATTGCGCTTTTCGAGGCTGACTTTGTCCATCTCAGGACCGTTGCTATCCCGACTCGCGGACAGCGAGATGTTCGTAATCCAGTTGGGTGTTCGTATAAGCTGAACGATGTGGTGGATCATTATTTCACCATAAGCCGCATTAGCATGATTTGGGTGAGGGCTTCCATAAATCTCTTTCAAATAACCATCCGTTAAAACAGCCTCAGGGGTGTCGATAAATCCAGTGGAGTTTAGGAGGCTTTGCTCCCGAAGCATTTGAGAATAAACGCGCCAGAGCTTCAATCTGTAAGATGCTGGCCGAATCCCATATAGCTTGAATCTTTCCTCTAAAGCACCAGGGTGAGCACGAATCCACTCCTCTGATTTAATTGGGGGTGGAGGGGGTATTATTACTTTTGTTGTTGTCGTGCATCGAGAAAAGAATCTCAACCACTTATTATCGATTTCTATATCTTCATGCAACAATCGTTGGATATCATCCGAAATTGTCGAACTTGTCAGGTTTAAGACCTTTCCGGGCAGAGGTGTCAGTCCTATCACAGAGAGAATGTTTCCACGTATACAAAGCACAATGAGATCAGCCCTATTTGCTGCCTCGGTAATTTCCCTTGAGAGTTGTGATCGATGATGATCGGCAAGGTCCTCAGGAGAATAGTTGGCATTTTCCATACCGAACTCATGCCGTCTTAGCTGAATGAATTGAAATCTAGCGTCATTAACTAAGTGAGGATTTTTAATCCAGGCATGCTGTAGCGCAGCAATGTGACTCATACCAATGACAGTTATTTTCATCCAGCACTCTCATAGAAATAATAGTTATTGCAATCTAATTGGGACGATGCGGAAGTATTTATTTTTTGATGTGCCCCGGAGAGTAGGGCAAGGTCCTTCTACAAAGTTTAGTTATCGATCCGCTCAGGGGCTTTTTGGGTCAACTTCCTGCAGCTTGTCTCCGCAATTAGCTTCTGAGCTTTCCATTCTCTTCCTGCAGTCGCTCTTCCTTGCAAACTCTCTTCTTTAAGATAAAGTACCAAAAAAGTTAGTTTCTGGCTGATCCTCAACTCCTAAAGCTGATCACCCAATACTTCATTCTATTCCCTATTCGTTTGAACACTGGACTGCTGCATCCGCCCGTAATTGCTCAATATTTACCCTTTTCAGCAAGGCGAGTCGTGACATACCCGGACCTTTACCGTGACTTCCTAAAGTTATGTAAAATTCATGCGTACCCGGATCGAAAAAATCTATTTCTCTCATATTGATAAAACCAAGCGCGTACAAATCCTCAATCATCAATCTGAACCAATGGGGTGTAAAGCACCAGACGTGAACATCAATATATGCTCTTTCTTCTGTAACTTTTTTAACTGCATTTCGTACCCCTTCTATTCCATGAATAAATGAGAACTCATTAGTATTATTTCGCGGCCAAGTAATCGTTCCTCCGCGTTTAACTGCATTGAGTAAAAACTCTGCAACCATACCGGGGGAATTTAACTTTCGCCCCTCCAGACTTGCATCTATGACGCTACCAAGGGACGAAACTGGCCTAAAGTGATCAAAACAAAATCTTGAATCTGGAATAGCTAAGGAGAGTACACCCTCATCCTTAAGAATCTCATCACAATCAGTTAAAAATCCTATCATGTCCGGAACATGCTCGATCACGTGTGATGCTATTATCCAATCGTAATACCCAGACTGCTGAGTCAATTCTGCGTACGATTCGCCTCGCCATACGAAATCCACTTCTTCGATATTTTCTAGAGCTACATTAGCGTTTTCATACTTAATCTTTAGATCATCTCTTGTCATATGATCTATTACATGAGTTCTATAACCCATCCTCTTCGGCGCAAGGGGGCGATGGCTAGGCCCAATCTCTATTCCAATTCCATCCTTATCAATATTTGCCAATATATAATCGGCCCGATTTTTAGCATCGCATGATTCGTACTGCATATCAGGTCGCTTTTTATCAAAATATCAATCGAAGCAAAATTATTGCTGTCACAGTCTTTCTATAGTCTTAAGCTCAGATAAATGTACGAAATCCAATTTCTATTTACCAAAACCCAAGCTCTGGCATTAATAATCTTCGTATCCTCGTTTTACCGATTACGGTTTCGTCAAAATGGCAATTGATTGCCCCAATGCCTGACCGTTCCACCGCTTATCTGTACTGTCGACAAATGATAGTTGATGAAAACCTAAGGCCTGACTCCACTTCTCAATAACATTACGTTCAATGAACATGTTCAAATGAGAAGTTTTGCCGAGATATCTATCATTTACCGTGTGCGCAAATATGCCCCAATGGGTGGGTTGATGAAATTCCAGGAAGGAAAATATTAGCTTGCCCCCCTGCTTTAAGCACCGATGAATTTCTCTAAGGTATATGTACGTCTCCTCATGAAGAAGATGAGTAAAGAGACTGAATGCGCATACCATGTCAGCTATTCCCTCCGGTTCCTCTATTTTAAGGTTCACGTTGCGCCGAAACTGATAATGCGAAGGGCATACTGTTTTAGCATAATCCAGTAGCATTTCCACAATATCAATCCCTAAATATTCAATATTCCGACGTTTACTGATAGCCTTTGCAGCCCGCCCGCTACCACAACCCAGATCGATCAACTTCATGCCATTTATCAACCCATTCTGAATTAATATCTCAGAGAGTATTTCTCCTATCTGGTCGTACCCTCCGCCGACTGCCAGAGACATTGCTTCATCAATAGGGTATCGAGCAACAAGATCTGATACGAGGCGTTCATAATCTTCTACATAATGGAATTGAGCCATCTTGTCCTTCTCCTCCTCCATAATAAATAAAAGTTTTCGACTGGCTCCTAAGCGTTACTGCTTTTTAATTGATGCTCCAGGAATGATTTTGATAGTTAGCGGTTCCTCAATTCTCTCTAGCTCAACTACAGTGGAATAAAGATCCCATGTTTGCGGTTTCTTGCGGTCTCCAACTGGACTAATTATCGTGAGAGTCACCATACCATTCGACGCTGGGCGAATATGGCCCAGTTCATCTCTCAAAATTCCTGGCCCTTCAGACCATTGATTTTCTACGGATACCCTATCACTTACAGGTTGAAAATCTCTATTAAAAAAATATAACCACGTTGCACCTGGTTCTCTATTAACTGCAACCATAAATAGATTCCACTCTTCAATAAACACCATTTCCGCCGTAAATCCATCTACAACTCTGTAATTTCTCTTAATTTCTCCATTAGTTGTCGGCATAAAACCTTCTTTCAACAGCTCTTCGAATGTTGAAAACAGTGGATCACGTGATCTGATGACAAAAAGATTGGCTCCGATATTGGAACCTGCAATTGGAGCTGTTGTATCTGTGAACAACATATAGTAGTAGGGAGAAACAAATACAACTGCAGGTTGGCCCGCACCATATGTATTTCGTTTTCCCTCGGTAGTACTAACCGCCTTCACGATAGGGACACCGTCATTTTCACGAGTCCAATGCAATCCATCCATACTTACAGCAACACCAATGGCGGTTGGATTAGGAAGCTTCAGTATCCGTTTCTTAAGAACATCGATCCCGCTGTAATACATATAGTAGTGGCCATCAACGCGAATAACAGAAGGATCGCAAGTATGTTCGCTATCAAATCTATCCTTATTTCCGGAAGGGCTGAAAACATTTTTTATTCGCTCATCGGAGCTGGTGTAATGAGTTTGATCATCAAGATTATCCAGATAAAGGATTTGATCACCCGAAAAGCCAGGCAAATTCCCACACCACCATATCTTATTTGATTCAGATTCATTCATTAATGCAGCGGCATAATCATAGCCAGGCCGAACTACTACGGCATTCGTACCTGAGTTTTCTGACGCTTTAAGCACATCGGCATAAGTTATGGTACTCAGAATTACCATTACAACGTAATACTTGACTAAGACGCGTTGTAGCTGAAAGAGCATCCTAAAAACGGCTGTAATCTGGCTAATCATTTTTTAGTCATTTACATCAAAGAAGCTGGCTCAGGTTTAGTTTTAAGTGAAACCTGACCCAATATCTTATTATTTTCAATAAAAACAGTTAGCTTGGAATTACTATCATTCAGCTTTAAGTTCTTTAGCTGTATATTGAATCCACAATATCCGGAGATATGTAAGCCTGCATTCTTCACATCCGGTCTGGGTAAACAAGCAATGTCCTGATATACCATTTGGTCATTACAAAATACTTGCACCTTTGCAGGTCGATACGATGTATAGTCTGCTGAGGTACTTGCGAGCTCAGCAATTATTAAATCCTGTGCAATGACCAAAGTTGACGAAGTACTAGATTGGTTTAGGATCCCAGCATCGATATTGGGACCCAATAGTATTCTGCAATTTGAGCCTTTATGGACGTTTACCCAGAGCACAAGCTTAAAGAAATTTACGATAAGTGTGGGAGGGGCAACGATTTTTACTCGAACTTGGTATGCGAAGACTGCCGAAGCTCCAATGATTATACTGGCAAATCGCAATTCACTCACTTCCCAGATTACCCCTTATTCAGATGGTTATATGTCAGGAGGAATTTGGAAACCTGCCACCTTCACTATCGATTTTACTCTAAATCAGATCGTAGAATTTAGAGGGTATAGGGAAAATAGCAATGACAGTTTAAATCTGGAGTACTACCGAGTGCTGCACCTCGTGGGTGATTGAAAATAGTTTCACGTAAAGCTCGACTGGCTTGATCACTTGGAGCTAATAAGATTTCAAAGACGACAAGCGGAAGACTCAGCGCAAAAGGCTTGTTTTAGGAAAAGACTTCGGCTTCGCTCAGTTTTGGTGCGGTTGCATCTTTTGCTGAGACAAGGGGTTGCGTGCCAATTTCAACAGGCCATGAAATAGAAATGCTCGGATCTGCCCAGAAAAGACTGCGATCAAGCTCGGGAAAGTAATAGTCTGTGGTTTTGTACAAGAAATCTGCGCTGTCGCTCAACACATAGAATCCATGAGCAAACCCTGGTGGCACCCATAATTGGCGATGGTTATCCTCCGTCAGCTCTACCCCAATCCATTGCCCAAAAGTCGGAGACGATCTACGAATATCTACCGCCACGTCAAATACAGCACCGCGCACTACACGTACGAGCTTGCCTTGTGGTTGACGAATTTGATAATGCAAGCCACGCAATACACTCTTCGCAGAACGACTGTGGTTATCCTGAACAAAACTCACCGTAAGCCCGGTAGTTTCCTGGAACATTTTTTGATTAAAGCTTTCCAGGAAGAACCCCCTACTGTCGCCAAATACTTGGGGTTCCAGAATGAAAACGTCGGTAATGGCGGTAGGCATTACCTTCATAGCAGCGCCTCATCCAGCACTTGCAATAGATACCGCCCGTAGCCATTCTTGATGAATGGTTGTGCTAGATTTTCTAATTGCTCTGCTGTGATAAACCCTTGACGATAGGCAATTTCTTCGGGACAAGCAATCTTAAGTCCCTGGCGGTGCTCAATGGTTTCAATGAACTTGCTGGCTTCTATCAAGCTCTCATGCGTGCCGGTGTCAAGCCATGCATGGCCTCGCCCCATAATCTCTACGTTAAGCTGATTGCGCTCAAGGTAAATTCGATTGAGATCGGTGATCTCCAGTTCACCCCGGGCAGAAGGCTTGAGTGCGCTTGCGACATCAATGACCTGGTTATCATAAAAATAAAGACCGGTTACCGCATAGTTGCTCTTCGGCTGAGCGGGTTTCTCTTCCAGAGAACAGACACGATTATGCGAATCAAAGGCAACCACCCCGTATCTCTCAGGATCCTGAACGTGATAGACAAATACCGTTGCACCCTCTCGCCTTTCGTTGCCCGGCGCAACTGCAAATGCAAATCGTGTCCATAAAACAGATTATCCCCCAGCACTAGTGCGCTTGGATTACTCCCGATGAAATCGCTGCCAATGATGAATGCTTGTGCCAGGCCGTCAAGGTTGTTCTGTACGGCATAGCACAGGTTGAGCCCCCATTCACTCCCATCCCCCAGCAATTGCTCGAAGCGTGGGGTGTCATCGGGCGTGGAGATGATGAGTATGTCGCGAATGCCTGCCAGCATTAGCGTGCTCAAGGGGTAGTAGATCATCGGCTTGTCGTATATGGGCAGTAATTGTTTAGATACTGCCTTGGTCACGGGGTAAGTCTGGTACCGGAACCGTCGGCGAGGATGATTCCTTTGCGCTGGAGCATTATGATGGCCTCAGTATTTCAGTAAGCATACGTTCCACAGCTCTCCTAGGATGGCAGGTTTAGGTGGAAGGTATGTTGTAGTTTGGAATTATCTAGGCGCGAATTCTTGGGGCGATGAATTCCGTCTCACCTGTTATTAAAGTCATTTTTAAAACCTTGTCGCCATTCTGGCGCTTAAAGCAATCTGGAAGATAATCTGGGCAACCTCCTTCGCGAACTGCCGCCACTTTTGATCCACTTTTGGCAGGACTAGTATTTCATCACCGGCCCGTATTTGCCCCCTGCCGCCAAAGCCGAAGAAACCACTTGTCATGTCATCAAAGCTGCCATCACGATGCGCGACGATTATCCGGCTGGTATTGGCGTTTTGCGTATAACCACCTGTGTGCTCAATGTACTCTTCGAGGCCTAAGCGAGGGTCAAATGCCACTGTGGTGGGAAAAAGCACCTCGCCACTTACCAGCACTAGTCCATCTTCCGCAGCAACTCGCAAAATATCGCCGTTTTCCAGCAGCAGTTCGTCTCGGTTAGGGGCCTTTGCGATCACTACCTGACCAGTGGGCTCGATCGATTTTGCGCGCTCCACCCATTGCAACATGAGATTTGCTTCTTCCGTGCGCAGATGCGCTTCCTCGCTAGTACCCGAACGAGCCGTGAGAACAGCAGCCTCGAGACTTTTAAGAGAAGTTTGGAGCATCTGTTTTTGCCGTTCTTTAGTGCTGAGCCGATAAAGTTGTAGGCTATCGGCATCTGAGCGGCTGGAAAACTCGATTTGGTCGAGGAGATCACCAAGTCTCGCTCCATATGGCAATACGTATTCCTGCACACTTAGGTGTTCGCCTTCTACCCGTACGGTAATCGTTCCAGGCTTCTTATCCGCGGTGAATTCAACCTCATCCCCATTTTGAAGAGATATGTGATTGGCATTAAGCAACGGATAGTATTCAACATTCCGGGTGATGCCGGTATTTCGCACTACCCGCACGTGCGTTGTCTGCGCTCCTGGTTTAGCGACTTTTATGAGATGACTCAAGGTGAGTCCCTCTCCTTCGAACTCGAAACGCTTGGCGTTCTCCGCGAAACCACCGACCTTGACGGTATGCTGTCTTGGGGCAACAAAGATGACGTCGCCATCACCAAGCTGGATGAGGGGCATAGTTCCGTCTAGAAGAAAATCATAAAGGTTGACTGTAGAACGTATCTCGCTGCCGCGCTTTACTTGTACGTTGAGGAAAGAACCTCGAGTCGGGTCGATACCGCCTGCTTGGTCAAGGTAGTGCAGAAGGCTATCCATGCTTGTGCCACTGTAGAGTCCGGGGCGATTGACAAATCCTCCCACGTAAACGCGCACCGGCTGAGCGGCAGCAAGACTGGCATAACTATTGACATTGGCGCGGAAGGTTTTGGCGACAGCGGACTCCACCACGCGCTGGAGATCCTGATTACGTACTCCCAGAACCCGGACAGGGCCAATGTGCGGCAGAAATATATTGCCTTTTGGATCAACCGTAAGCATGACCTCATGCTCGAAGGCACCCCAGAAACGCGCCTGGATTTGATCACCTACTGCAATGAGATAGTCTGGGTTGAATTGGGTTGCTCCCTGCCGGGCAAACGCTCCTGTAAAAAGATTTGCTCCAAAAACATCGCTGTTCAAATTGGCGGAATAATCAAAAAACTGAGGGGGCCGTGTCTGAATTTCAGAAGTAGCGGATTCTGCTGAATCCTTTTTTTGGGGTGCTTCTTTTGTTTTCTGTTCTTTCGATGTAAGAGCAGATTTTCCTGGTGCGGGAGTGCCTGCAAATGGCAGATTCAATATTTGTCCCGCCCCGAATGGGTCAGTGTTGGCACAATAGCTCGCAGGTGTTATCAGTGCCAACAATAGGACTTTGATGAAGAATACCGAGGGTAATTTCCATCCAGCCAGTCTATAGAAATTACGTAGCTTGGGAAAAGACGATGAATGAAAAGCAGACGAGAGCATCAGTTAGTCCTTGTGATCGCGGATGATCGCGGCGAGCAAGTGAATGATGCCGGCAACAAATAATGCAAATAGTATGGAGATTATGGAGTTATATATTCGCCGCGGTTCAAGTGGATACTGGGGTTTGCTGGGAGTTTGCAACACAGAAACTTTTTTTAGTGTTCGTGTTGCCTCGACTCTTCCTTTTTCTAGAGCCATCAGTGTTGTTTTATAAATGTCCTGCGCAAATTCTGCATTCAGTTGCAATCGCTGAAATTCCTCCACTTTCCTGTTAAGTGCGTTACCGTTAGGCGTTGCCAGTCGGGTTCTCTCTTTGTTTATCTGTTTCTCGACTGCGGCAATCTGCAAAGCAATCTCCTTGAGATCAGGGCTATTGGGCATTAAATAGCCCAGCATTGCGCTCCGACGGGTTCTCAACTCTGCAAGCCTGGATTCAAGGTCATTGACAATGCCAGCAATATTTTCAGCGGTACCTTGTGGAGAGAGCAGTCCATTCTCGTTTTGGAATCTTAGTACCCCCTGACGGCTTTCGATCGTACGTTCCCCCATTTTTGCCACCTGCTTCTCAAGAAAATCAACTTGCTCTTGAGCCAAGTCATGGGACATCGCGTTCATGAATTGCTCCCCTTCTGCAACCAACATCCCTGTGATTCCATGGGCTATTTTCGGATCGTATGCTTGAGCTTTGATAACTAAAATACCGCTATAGTCATCAAGTTCGACACTTACTCGAGAGAGATAATAGTCATGAAATTTTTCGATTGAGGCATTCTCGAACCACATTCGAGACAGAAGATCATGACTCCAGTCGCTATAATGTGAGCGCAGATTGAGCTTGGCATCGAGTTTTTGGAGCATGTCGGCAGACAGGAGATGGTCACGCAGGAGCAGTTGGTCCGCACGATTGATCCCACCTATTCCCCCAAGCAAGCTTGCAACATCTGTGCTCTGGCTCCCCGTGAGGTCCGTGTGTTGAATAACGATATGTCCCTCAGAAACATATCGATCCGACGCTATGAGTATCCAGTAAAGGGCAGCAGTAACGGAGGCAATAGCGGCTACTCTGAAAACGTGTCGCCGTAACAATTGCAGAGTGATCAAGTGTTGTACCCGCTCGATCAGGCTTTTTCGAATCTGACCGAATCGGCTCGGGTGGGGCAGCGTAGTCATACGGGCAAACTTTCTTTATATGCCCTCAAGGCATCCTCAATATTGTCAAACCAGTAAGCCATTCCCCCTTGAAGGACTATACCTGCTGTACAAAACTGCTTGAGAATCGCCTCTCCATGGGACACCATAATGAGACTGGCGCGTCCTGCCAGATTCTTGAATGCTGTTGCTGCTTTTTGCCTGAACGCGGCATCGCCTACCGAAGTTATCTCATCAGAAATATACGTATCGAAGTCGATGGCAAGAGAAAGCGCAAACTGCAGGCGCGATCGCATGCCGGAAGAATACGTGCGTACCGGCTCGTCAAATGCATCCCCAAGTTCTGCAAAATCCTGGATCTGGGCAATACGGTCCTGAAGATCCTCTTCATGTCCATGAATACGGCAAACGAATTTGGTATTCTGACGCCCGGTAAGAGAACCTTGCAGACCCCCGCCAAAACCCATGGGCCAGGAAACCCGGCCTCCCCTCTCTATACGCCCCCGGCTCGGCTGATCCACTCCTCCAATCAAACGAAGTAAAGTTGATTTGCCAGCACCATTACGACCAATCAAGCCCACATTGACCTTCTCGGGAATGACTAGAGATATCCCCTGTAATACCCATTTCCCCGGACCATGATCCGTTTGGTACCGCTTATATACGTCCTCAAGAATAATCATTGCGTGATCAGCCTGATTCGAAAGTGTTGATGCAGGCTCAATCCAAAGAATAAGGCTGCCAATGAGCAGCCGTAGAGATAGGTAATGCTGAGCTCTGGAATGGCATGATAGTAAGGCGCGAAACCTAGTCGCGCCGCTTCCAGCCCATGTGCTACAGGGTTAAATACGAGCCAGTCCCGATAAGGGGAAGGTACCGCAGCAATAGGGAAAATAGCTCCTGAAAGAAGGTAAACAGGCTTCGCGGAAAATTCGATGACTTTTCCAGCCTCGCGAATCAGCACAACTGCAACCGAAGCGATTAGCCCGAAAGCAGCCCCTAGCAGCCACAGTCCAAAAAATGCTAACAACACGGCCAGGGGATCTGCCGGACTGACGTCTAATCCGAATAGGCTACCTCCGCTAAGTAAAATAATGGTGATCAGAACCATTAAGAAACCTTCGAGGCAGATGCGTACCAGCACGGTATCCACGGGTTTAACCTGCCTATATGCAAAGAGGGCCTGGTTAGCGCTGATGGCACTCATTGAGCGCAGAGCGGTTCGATTAAACATAAAGAACGCCAGCATTCCGACCATGAGCCAGACAGCTGTGTCGATACCCCCGACCGTTCGCATACGAAAGAGGGTAAAGACAACCATCAGGGAAACGATATAAATCACGGGTTCCAGCAATAACCAAAACCATGCCGCACGCTCCGCCCGAAGCCGACTCACAGCCTCGCGGAGAAAAAGAGCCTTCCATACCGAGCAGGTAATTAAAAATGCAGATCGAGACACTATTGGCCCTGCAATTTTCGCTAATACTCATTTAACTACAGAGTTTGAGCTTGAGACAGCTGTAAAAATTTACAGGTTGCAAAGGCTTCGAAAAGGCAGTTGGCGGCAAGGAGAGATTGTCGCCAACCCTAACGAACTGGAGAGAATGGAAGATCTATCTTTAGCAAGATCCTGCAATCACTTAGCAAAGGCTGTATTTGACGCCTCTCTTCCAGGAGCTTCAATTAGCTCTTCATTAGTCCTGTACTTTCGTCCAATATCCAGATTATCCCTTAGTGCGTATATTCGCCCCATCCAAATCCTTGGATCTTTGCTTCATTACAGAATCAACAGTAAACGCACTACGGGGAGATTTTTAATGTTGGACAGGGCGATCCGAATCTATTCGATGGCGAGTATTTTTGCCGTTGGTGTCGCGACTACATCCTCTGCCGGCATGGCTGCTTTGATCACTGTCACAGCAGGTGGTGTTCCTGATGGTGGCGCGGCACTCTACGAAAATTTTGACAACCTCGCTGCATCGGGCGGGGTTACTGGCAACGGGATTACTGTGTCGTTCAGCGGAAAAGGCGCCGGCGTCGCCAGTCTTCCGGATCTGGGAGGTTATTATGCTGCCCCTATTATTATGGATAGCAGTGCAACGTTATTTGGTAACTATCAGGCCGAAGGCCCAAATGAAACCCAATATCTAACTACAGGTATGGGGCAGGTCATAATGGAATTGGAGGAATACCATCAATATTTTGGGCTCTTATGGGGTTCAGTTGATTTCCACAACTCCCTTTCTTTCTATGATGACCATACTCTTCTCTTCAGTCTAACTGGCCTCGATATTCAATCAATAGTCAATGATGGATCCCAGGATGGAGCAGGCAGCTATTATGTAAACGTTATTATTGATGATTACTTTAACAAGGTTATTGCTTCAAGCTCAAGGTATGCGTTTGAATTCGACAATGTGGCACTGCAACCTGATCTTCTCGCTCCTCCAGCTGAAATGGCCGAAATAGCTGAAATTCCCGAACCCGCTACCCTAGTTCTTCTAGGCCTTGGTGTGCTTGCGCTTATAGTTACTTGTCGCACTAGGCCTGAGGTGAATACGAAATTTGGTTTCGGCTAGAAGCTGCAATAATTGTTTCATGGGTTCAAAATACTATTTGAATTCATATGTGGCCTGTGACAAGCAGCAAACGGGGAAAGAGGAGAAGATTCTCCCGGGAGAAAATCTCTAAAACCGGGATGATATTAGGACTGTTTAATTGCCTATCCCCCCTTATAGCGGGGCAAATCCACCTGCCATGCTTACCCGAGGTCTCTCAGGTCTCTGTGACAAATTGTCACACGCGACAATTTGTCACATTCCCAGAGCGATAAAAAACGATTATTCTGCCGCCAACTTCTTCTGAAGTTACTAAGTATGATGTGGTACTGCGTTTGTTTTTACGCATTATTCTTCTTCTATATTTGGCTCATTATACCACCCCCCTCGGTATCACGATCCCTTTTTCTTTTTCTGATCAGTTATGCTGCGCCTTCTCCTGAATCATACTGTTCCGTCCGGCATTGAAGTATGACAGTTTACCTTGCATCTACAGAAACCTAAGCGAGGACCAGGCAGCCTAATTCGTTTATTCGTCTATTCTCGATAGCACGAAACTCCATAATTCCCGCGTTTCCATTACACCTTTACCTGCTGGCTCGCTGGACTCAGCTTCCAGCATGTCTCGATTGTAGTCTCCGAGACCCCTGCCTTATAATGGCACACATCCAAGAACAATTGTTCTCCATGACTATAATAATTCCACTGGCGTCCCCTGGTACCCGGCCATCATTGCCTGCCCTGCCGGCGGCTGCTGCCGCCCCCGAGCTCTGCCTCCTGCCCCTGCTGCTGCATCGTATCCCTGCCGGATTCCCTTCTCCCGCGGACGATTACGCGGATCCCCGCTAGACCTCAATACCTATCTCGTGCGAAACAAGACCGCCACCTTCTTTTTCCGGGTGATGGGCGATTCCATGACAGGAGCCAACATTCATGATGGGGACCTGCTGGTAGTGGACCGCTCCATTGAGCCAAAGCACGGGCATATCATTTTGGCGGTCATTAATAATGAATACACGGTCAAGCGGCTCTACAGCATGGATGGCATGATCGAGCTGTGGGCTGAAAACCCTGCTTATCCGCCCATTCGCGTGCGTGAGCATGAGGAATTGCGGGTTTGGGGCGTCGTGATTGGCGCCGTATCGCGTTTCGCTGTGTAACATGATTCAAGGATCCACTCAGGGAAGACTGTGCGCCCTGGTCGATGTCAACAATTTCTACGTGAGTTGCGAGCGGGTTTTCAATCCGGCCCTGGAAAACCGTGCAGTGGTCGTGCTCTCCAACAACGATGGCTGCGCCATCGCGCGCTCAAACGAGGTAAAGGCCTTAGGCGTGAAGATGGGCGCGCCGTGGTTCCAGATGGAGGCACTGGCAAAACAGCGCAATATTGTTGCCCTCTCCTCCAACTATGCGCTCTATGCGGACATGTCCAACCGGATCGTATCGATCCTGCGTGATTACAGTCCGAACATGGAAGTGTATTCCATTGATGAGAGCTTCCTGGAATTGAGCGGCTTGGACAGCCTTTGGCCATCTTTTGACGTTATGGGGCAATCCATACGGCAACGCGTGCGCCAATGGACCGGGCTGCCGGTGTGCGTAGGCATCGGGCCCTCGAAAACATTGGCGAAGCTGGCCAACCACATCGCCAAGAAAAATTCCCGCTTCAACGGCGTATGCGACTTGGCGTCCATGGACGAGGCACAATGTGCTGACCTCATGACCTCGATCGACGTAGGCGAGGTATGGGGTGTGGGCCGGCGTATCACCACGCATCTGCAAGCAGCTGGAATCAAAACAGTGAAAGACTTGCGCGATACGCCTCCCGCTTGGCTGCGCTCCCGCTTTGGCGTAGTGATGGAGCGCACGGGCAACGAGTTGCGCGGCATCTCCTGCCTTGCGCTGGAAGAGATTTCCCCTTCAAAAAAACAGATTGTCTCGTCACGCTCGTTTGGGCAACTCGTGCATGAGTTGCACGACTTAAGCGAAGCAGTGGCAAGCCACGCAAGCAGTGCTGGTGAGAAGCTGCGCGTCCAAGATGGCGTATGCAATGCCATCCAGGTATTCATCCAGACGAATCCCTTCCGCGAACAGGACCCTCAGTACGAAGGCAGCATCGTCATCCCCCTACCCAATGCGAGCGCGGATACGCGCCTGCTGGTGCGCGCCGCCCTGTTTGGCTTGAAGAAAATCTATCGGTGCGGTTTTGCCTACAAGAAGGCCGGCGTAATGCTCATGGGCATAAATGATGCACAAACCGCGCAAGGGTCATTGCTGCATGAACATGGCGTGGGCGAGCGGTCGCAACATTTGATGCAGGCCATGGACGCTCTCAACTCGCGCTACGGGCGCAACACCGTCTCCGTTTTTACTCCCTCTTCTCCCAAGCCCTGGGCCATGCGGCGAGAAGCGATGTCGCCCTGCTATACCACGCGCTGGAGCGATGTGCCGGTAGCGCACGCGCGCTGACAGTTGAATTTTTCGCGAGCGCGAAAACAATACTGAGGGCCAGTCGAAGATACTGGCCCCCTGTAATACAGCTATTTCAACTTTCTCATTTCCTCAGCCAGTACCCATAGGACGCGGTTGAGCTTCACGTTCTGGTCAATGCCGGTCACAGCGCGGGTAGTCATGGGGCGTCCAGATTTGCTCCGCCCCCTTATGCCGCCCTTGATAAGGTTTTCTTGAACACGGCTGAATGTCGTCCACATGTAGCTTGCACGATCCAAAAAACGCCGCGGCGTCAGTAAATCCTTTTCCGTAATCGGCGCCGGTTCCGAATCTTCATATTTGAGGGTCAAGGCGGCTCGTGCGAAAGCCTTTTGCTCGCCTTCATTCAGGGTGAGCGATTTCATTTCTTCAAGCTGCTCGCCCACTGTCTCGAAGCTCTCCAGCACGCTATATGCTCCATCGATGATGGTGTTCACGGCATCGCCGTTATGCCGCACCCGTATATCATGCAGGGTGTCTCCGCACACCATTCCATTGGCGCGCACGAAACGGGACATTCCGGCCATCATCTGGTAGGAACTGCTTCCGTCATGGCTGTTGAGCAGGACGATCTCGTTTGCTTCCTCGCCGTTGATCTGGCTTGCATTGCGCAAACGAAGCATATGCTTGGTGTATTCCCTCTTTCCTTCATCCCGCACCCGCGCCTGGCAAACCATGAAAGGCTCGAATCCTTCATGGCGCAGGCCCCGCAGGATTTGGCTGGTAGGGATATAGGCGTACCGGTTGGAGCGGCTGTAATGCTTGCTTTGGGCAAAGACGAGGGTGCGACCCACGCTATCTGCTCATCGGACAATGGATGTTCGGAACGGAAAACTACAGGATTACGGAAAGTGCTTACGAGTGTCATGATTGCCTCCTTGAAGAGTGATTGATGAATGAGAGGCTGTGAAAATCACATCCTCTCATTCGGACTCTCCTCGCCTCGCCCCTGGGGGCGACGGGAGTGGGGAGACAGCCCTTGCCCTCATGAGCAAGG
>NZ_FOCT01000024.1 GCF_900110185.1 Nitrosospira multiformis | reverse complement strand
TGGGAATTACCCTCAGCCGTGTAAGAGTATCCCACCACCTGTCCGGCATCGTTGATACCGTTGGCCTCGCTCCAGCTCCTGCCCAAAGTGCCCAGATTAATTGCCGTCCTGCTGTTAAGGTCAACAAGGAAGGCTGCTATTTGGGCGTTTGCATGATTGACAAAACCAGGGCCGGTAATTAAGGCTACGGCCAGGATAAGATGACGAACTTTGAAGGAAGGGCTGAGTAGTGTCATGGCATTCTCTGACAAGGCGATGTTTGGTAATCCAATGTAGATAATGGGGTTCATGCTGTCAAAGCAGCTTCTCTCGATCTTCAGTTTTTGGTTCTGATTTTTAAACTTGCCCCAACTAGCGGGATCTTTCTTCCTATCGGATGTATTGATAAAGGGTCTCGCGGCTTATCCCAAACTCCTTCGCCAGCTTTGTCCGGTTTGCCCCTGTAGCTGCCTGCTCTCGCAGCTTGGCAATCCTGTCTGCATTCAGAGCCGGCTTCCTACCCTTGTAGACTCCTTTGGCCTTTGCCAGGGCTATCCCTTCACGCTGCCGCTCCTTGATCAGGGACCGCTCAAACTGAGCAAAGGCGCTCAGCATGGTAAACATCAGGACGGAACGAGGATCATCACTGCCAGCGGTAAAGGTCATATTCTCCTTTAGGAATTGAACTGATACACCGCGATCGTTCATTTCCCTGACTAACTTGAGCATGTCCTCGACGTTACGCGCCAGCCTGTCCATGGAGTGGACTATGAGCGTATCCCCTGCACGAACGTGATTGAGCGCGGCCTGGAGCTGGGGTCTCTTTGTATCCTTGGCCGATGCCTTGTCGGTGAATACCTTGTCGAGGTGAATTCCATCGAGTTGGCGCTCGACGTTCTGGTCCAGTGAACTCACCCGGATGTATCCGATTCTCTGATTGGTCATGGTTCTCTCCCTGCTATAAACGTCAAGGTAGAGTCTATGACCTTCATGAGCGAGTGTCAATAAATATAATTATGAACTCTATATTGACACAAAATGACGGGAAAAGTGTCAGGCAGATTTGTCAGGATGGGGTGTACCCAAAAATGACAGGCCGATGAGACACTAATGCCGCCTCATAAGGGTTTAAGCCAGATTTACGAGACGGCCAGCATTCGACATCCAGAGTCAAATGAGATGTTTTTTTCGTTTGCAGTTATTGCGAGCTAGCCACAATGGAATGCGAGCATGCCCGGTTCCTAGTCCCTCATCTAAAATAGGTCAGCATTAACTTTCAATTCCTCAAATTATATCATTGACGATATATATCTTTTTTGATAACCTCATTGAATGACATGGAACGTTGAATTTCATCCGGCATTTGCTGAGGAATACCAGGAATTTTCTGAGGAAGTGCAGGATGCCTTGCTGTCTGAATTGGGGTTACTGGAAAAATATGGCCCTCAGCTTAACCGTCCCCATGTAGATACGCTCAATGCTTCCAGATACGCGAATATGAAAGAACTGCGGTTTTCTGCGGATGGTGGCGTATGGCGGGCGCTTTCGCCTTCGACCCGGAGCGCAAAGCCATTGTGCTTGTTGCAGGCGATAAGTCGGGGGGAAGTGAGAGGCAATTTTACAGACAGTTAATCAGAAAAGCGGATGCACGTTTTGACGACCATTTAACTCGCTTGAAGGAGGAACGGAAATGACCAAAGGACCTATTTTTCAGGAAATCTGGGACAACCTGCCATCTGACCGCAAGGCGCAGATCGAGGCGCGTACCCGCAAGCTGGAAGCAGAATATCTGACCTTGCAGGAATTACGCAGAAAAGCCGGACTGACGCAGGCCGGAGTATCCCAGGAGCTGGGCATGCCTCAGTCCAACGTCTCCCGCTTGGAGAAAGGCTCCGACATGCTGCTTTCTACCTTGCGTCAATATGTTGAAGCGATTGGCGGCAAGCTCAATCTCACCGTTGAGCTGCCAAACAAACCCCCAATCAGGCTGAACGTATTAAGCGACCTTGTAGAACACCGGCCCATCATGGAAGATTCGCGGCCTCAAGCGCCAGTGTAATAAAGAAGATTGGTTAAGAAACGCTAAGGCGTAATGCCAGAGCGGCTAATGTCACAAGCAATACCGGCAAGGTCAGTACGATTCCTACCTTAAAGTAATAACCCCATGTGAGCCTCATGCCTTTGAGTGCCAGGACATGGAGCCATAGCAACGTCGCCAGTGAGCCAATAGGAGTAATCTTGGGGCCGAGGTCGCATCCAATAACGTTTGCATAGACCATTGCGTCCTTAACGACATCTGTGGCATTTGTGGCATCAATGGAAAGAGCGCCTACCAGTACAGTAGGCATATTGTTCATGATGGAGGAAAGAAAGGCCGCAAGAATTCCAGCGTCCTCAATCGTCCGCATAGCGGCCGGCGGAACCTTCGCAAAATTCACATCCGACAAGCGAGCTGTGCTCCGAGACTCCGCCGAGTTGTCCCTCCGAGCAATGCCCGCAGATGCCCATCTCGTCCGACATTTCAAAGCACTGAACACACACATATCCGCCGTGGTGCTCGACCACCGTGTGATAGCCGCTGCAGAAGGGGCAGTTGAGGTCGACGTGATCGAAGTAGTTGTCGCACGTCACTGCTTCACCCGTGTTGAGCGCCTCCTGAAGGAAGTCCTCATCGATCACAGTTCCGCAGGCCGGACACTGCTCCGGTGCCATTTCATAAGCGTTGAATTGAATTGGGCTCCGGCAATCCTCGTTGGTACACGTGATCTCGATCTCCGATCCGTTGTATCGACAGACGACGCATGACGCCGGTGAAATCGCTCCAGTCGCTTCGAACACGCAAACGGATTCGAACTTGCAGCTCGGACACACGGCGACTCGGCCGCCACCTTTGCGGTGAGCTCCGAGCTCCTCCTGCTTCGCTTTGAAGGACTCCACCAGATAAGCGCGATGACATTCCATCTGGAACCCGATGAATCGAATATTCTCCTTGTAGGCTTCGAATTCCCTCCACTCCTCAAGGAGAAGACGGAGCGCAAGCCAGCCCGCGCACTGCTCGGCGACGAGCAGCGCCAGCCCCTCCTCGCTATCAACATCCTTCTCGCCAGCGTGCACGAAGTGCACCATCTTGTTGCGGTGCTTAGCGATCTTCAGGAAGATTTCGCGCGATACAGGCGGGATCTGCACGCCGCCGATCTTCCTGAGCCGATCTAGAGCCTGCTCAGGGCTCACGGTCTTTGCTTCACCCCGGAAGAACGCGGCCTTGTCCGCCTGATCGGGCTTGTCGAGCAAGAGTGCCCAGTGCTCGCGCATGAGGCGCGCCTTGAGAAAAAGCTCGATTGCGATCGCAAAGTGGACTGTCGAGAACTTCGCTGAGGCGGAAAACTCTTCAATCGCCTTCGCCAGGAATTCAAATGCGCTGGAGGCGAGCGCAGCGAAGAGCTCATCTTCTGAGAGAATGAGAGTGATCTTTTGATCTCCGACCGCCGTCATTGAACAATATCCCGCTCAGTCGTCGCCCTTAGAAGCCCGTCAGCGGCAAGAACTCCACCAGACACGGGTTTATCCCGAGCTTTTCAAATTGGCCTCGGCGCTCCACAAGATCCTTGTAAACACTAACCTTCCATTTCACCACCCCTGCATCGACATGTCGGATGACCTCTTCGAAATAAGGACGGTCAACGTCGGCGAGCGAGTGCCCCATGACCCAGATCTCCCTCGTTTGTGCCAAGCTCGAAAAAAAGGTGCGGTTCGCGAGAATGATCTGAAGCGTTGGCTTGAAGGTCTCTTTGAAATAGCGGTCGATGATCGACTGCCCTTCGACTACTCGTGTGTCCGCCGCTTCTGGATCGCGCTCAAAACGATACGGGTCGAGGTTTTCTTGCGATTCCCAGCCATGGCCGAGAACGAGGTTGGCCTCCGGATCCACCCCCGATCCATGGATGTGCAGGATGTGGCTCTCGGAAATCCCGTAGAGGCGTTGAAGAGACGGTGTATAGTTAAAGTTGAGAAACGTTGCGACTGGATCGACAGTGACGCGCAATTCCTTGACGTCCGCTGGCGTTGGCATCACAAGCTGCCGTATCCATGCAGCGAAATGGGTCCGCATCCTCTTGGAGATAGCCTCCACGGCTCGATCGATTTCGTACTGATAATCGTGATGATAGGAATCGCTCCAATCATCGGCTCCGTATCCGACGAGAAATTCGGAGGCGTCCTCAATCAAGGTCGCAGCATCGAAATATGCGAGCCGTTCCTCGAAGTTCGACCAGAAATCATCACTGGTATCAAAATATCGCTCGATGATCTGGAACGTGTCCGGATCTGTGACGCGAAGAAACTCACCGAAAGCCCAATATGACGATTTGATGCCATGGTGGAGATCGAAACCGTTTCCGATGATGTAGAGCCTACCGGTCACGCTTGCTTCACTTCCACAAAGAGCCGTGTCATTGTCAAAAGCGAAAAACCTCAATGTAGTTCTGTTCGAGCCGTTCCCGGCTCATGTCGCTAGGATATTTCTTCTTACGCATCCTCAAAGTATGCACTACCTGAGAAAAATCATGAACAGGTTCTAAGACGATACGAGACCTACAGAAGTCAATTTATGACGATTTGGAAGAGATTCGCATATTACGTAAACCATTCCGTCCGCGTGAATGGTTTGTTGTGCCGCTGCCAGTGATCGAGACCGCCATTGCAATGTTGCTAGACGGCAGCATTATGCGGCACCACTACAATCATCGAGCAGGCGAGATTGTGCCGTCGCCATAATGGAAAGCAAATCCTGATCCATACTTTGCTTGTTTTAAGTGTATGGAAAGAACTAGAAAGAAGTAGGCGATAGACTCCGTGATGCCACGGACTGAGCTACAACCTTTAACGCGACCATATGAGTGGCAGTCCTTTATCATTCATAACTCCTTCAAGAATTGGAGGCGGTAATGACCGCCTCCAAAACCAATCAGCGATTGCTGTCCGGCGTCACTTTCACGGGCGTCCAGCCATGGCCTGGCTTGCTAGTAGGTGGTAACGGCCGATTGTCCGGCACTGTTGCATAGTTCGGCTGTTTGCCCCCTCTAGGACCAACCTCTTGGTAGATCCCACCCTGATTACCGGTATTCTGACCGGGCTTCTTCGGTGCTGCCATATCAATCTCCTTTAGAAAAAAGGCAGTAGTACAACCCGGGACATCGAAAAACCTTATTGGCAAACCCGTACAAATTAGTACGCCAACTCGGGCGACAGGTTTCTCCGGGATCGGTGACCTATCTGAGTCGCTCTTATGAGGCCCAGTCTTTGGAACGACTTTTTCATTCTTAATTGTGCTGCTGTGTGGCTTCCTTTTCTTAGGTTTGTCACGTCTGACCCTGCACGCGCATGCGTGTCCTGATAGCAAGGTTCTGTGCCTGGAATCTGTTCCGAACGATCTGCGCTATCTCGTCGTAGACAGGAGCTCTCCTCTCTGGATCGGCGATCGTGATAATCAAAGAGAAAGGTTGTGGCTTAAATGTGGATTCATCCTTCTCGATTCCATGCCGCGTCAGCAGTCGCAGCATCAGGCGCCAGCGGTTTCCCCGCTCGCCGTTATCGTTCAGGCGTCCGTAATAGGTGCGCACCGGAGCCCACTTCCGCAGCTTCTCGACTTGGTATGCCTCATACAACTCGCCTGGGTTGCGGTGTTCAGGAGGAACAAGCCCAGTGAACACTTGTTTAATTACACCGGTGTCCCGAGATATCCGATCTCGGTAGACGCCAAGATGCGCGTCGATATGAGTTTCGCAGTATTCAGTTCCCCAACGAGCGCCTCGTGCCGGGCCAAAGGCAAGAGTCATCCAAACCTCTCCGAAATACTTGCCATTCCGCTTCAATGATGGGGGGTAAGGGAAGTCATCCCACTCCAGGAAGTAGCCGGGCCGAAGCGTATCGTCGAACACGAGTGTAGCTGTGTGCGGAGTACATTCGAGGCAGTACGGAAGCGCGGCCGGCAGACCGAAGCCAAGAAAGTTTTCCTCACCGTCCGGAACACGTGCGCCTGAACGTGGATCGCGAGCGTGGTGAGTTAGCAAGGCCCTGGCCAACACCGGCGATGGTGTGGGTGTGATTTGGTGATAGATTTGGGCCAAGGTCCGTGAGACGAGAGGCGTAGCAAAGCTCGTACCAAGATCCTCGGCCAAACCGTTGCTTGTGACTGACCGGATTCCATGAGCGTAGGCAGCGTCGGTCGAGCAGGAGCCACCGTAGTGCACCAGATCTGGCTTGATGATGTAGTTTGGACCAGCACCATGACGCGAGAAGGCTGACGGGTGATGTTGCTTCGGCCCGTTCGCTTTGTAGTCCACGTGTGATATCGAGCCGACGGTGATGCCTAGCACGCTATCCGCTGGAGAGGTAATGCGACCATGCTCCAACTGCGCTGGGGTTCGAGGAAAATCCAGAAGCGGTGGAATGGCGTAATTGCCAGCACTGATGACAAACGAGACTTGGTACTTCTCCTGCAGATTATCCAGTTCCTCAGCCAATTCTGAAAATTCATCCAGTGAGCAGACACTGTCGGTCCCAAGCGAGAGGTTCCAAACCTTATATGTGTTGGCATGTTGTTGAAGCGCCGCATCGAGCGAGGACAGTAGCTCCGACTCAAGTAGAGCCGATGTCTCGCCACGTGCTGGATCATCATTGGGAATCACCTGCAGGTCGAACACAGCGCAAGGACCGGAATCAAGGCCGTCAAGTGTCGGGTTAAATTCTCGGCCCCAGCAAATCAGACCGGCGACGAAGGTTCCATGGTCTGTGTTTTGATCATAGGGAGGCGACACGTCGCGAATACGACCAACTACCCAGGAGTTAAGAGCCGGGATTTGATCCGAAATGCCACTGTCGACAACGACTACGACCGGGACATCCGTATCGGTCGCATCCCGTATTGGCAGTACGGGCAACGCCTGCTGGTTCAGCATGTGCGGCCGGATGGTACGAACCAGCGGCATGTGAGAGATGGAGCGCACACCGATGATCCTCGATAGTGCTTCGAGATCAGCGACAGTCTGGCACTCCGCCGCATAGATGAAACTGTCCGCTGAATACCCTCGCTGATCAAGCCGGATGCCCCGTTCAGAGCATACAGCTTTGAAGTTGGCAACCAGTCCTGGGTGGTCAGCATCAGGGGCAAAGTTGAACAAGCGGACTCGTGTGATGAACCCGTTTCGACGGCGCGGGCTACGACGCAAGATATCCCTAGCATCTAGACCACGTCGCCGGAACGCGGGCGTTACCGCTTCGATACCCTCGATGCAGGAGAGCTCTTTAGTAATCTGTTCCGATGTATTGTGCTTGATTGTTTCAGCCAGTCTCTCCAATCCCAACGGGGTGGCCTTAATGAACAGTTCACCAAGACGGCCTGCACCGATGATAGGACAGGATTGGTCAGAAAACAGCTTCTCCGGCCGATGGCTCTTGGCTGCGGCCTTAGACATAATCTTGACACGCACTGGTGCTGCTTTCGTCAGTTTGAGCTGCGGCAGGATAGCTTCCTGAATAGCGCCAACTTGGTTGGACAGCCGCTTTCGGTACTGGGCGTCGACCTCGCGAAACGGCTGCGGCGGAGTCCCTCCCCCGGGCACACGACGCTCTGTACCCTGCTTGGGCATGATCAGTTTGATTGGAAGTCGACCGCGGCGTAGATCCCTTTGATTCTCGTCAACCATTACTCACCCCCCTCCCTCTTCGACAGCCGGTGTACTGTGGCCTTCGACAACCCCAGGAGCTCCGCGAGCATGGCCAAGCTGTACAACCGCTGATTTCTCTCCCTTAGTATCTGCACAATGGCAATGACATCTTTGTTGGCGAGCCGTGCGACGAAACGCTCACCATATTCCCCGCCAACCGCCAGATTCTGCAAAACCGGAAATGCGTCTTTGAGGTGAAGCGGCTTGTTGTTGGTCGAAAAGTACCGACGCTTAAGGCGAGCACAGACCTCCCCGATATCAGAGCCCGAAAAGCCTTCGGATAGATCGGCTAGAACCGTAAGATCCCGCTTTGAGAAAAGGATAGGCGAGATGAAATCTGACCACATCTGCTCCCGCTGCTCGGGCGATGGAAGTTGCAACGCCAAGCGATAAGTGAAGCGACGCCACACTGCCGCATCAAGCAGCGTTTCGTGGTTGGTGGCCGCTAAAACGATCGACTGCCGGCCGAGCGTGTCGAGGTTCTGCAGGAAACTGTTAACTACCCGCTTCAGCTCGCCCAGTTCCTGGCTATCCCCGCGCAGCTTGGCGATGGCATCAAATTCGTCCAGAAACAGGACACAGGGCGTTTTCGCGGCAAAATCGAACAGCGCACGAATGTTCTTCGATGTGCTGCCGAGGTAGGACGAGATCAGCCCGTCCAAGCGGGCTACATACAGATCGAGCCCGAGTTCCTTAGCGATGTGTCGTGCCAAGCGACTCTTGCCGGTCCCGGGCGGCCCATACATGAGGAAGCTGAGCGCCCCAGACAGCTCTGGGTTGTCCAGCGAAGCATAACTCCTTGCCACGCTGACGAATTCATTGACCACATCCCACTGCGTCTGTAAGAGCTGCAAAGGCGGCTCTTGCAGCGTCTTCAGCTTGACGTGCTCAATGAGAGGAAACCGGCTTTCCGCGTCGACTGGGAGTGCCTTGGCGAAACGAACATCCGCTGGACGTAGCTGATTATCCGCCTCATCTAGCAGTTTCCTAAGACGATCAGCCGAGCTTTTATCGCCGGCACTTTCCAGCTTTTCTGCGAGAAAGGACGTATAGTTGCGCACCTTGTCTATATCAAGACGAAGCGCACCATTTATGATACGAACAAGCTCATTTATGAAACGATTATCTATGTTCATGAGACGATTCTACTATTTTTGGAGACTATTGTCAAATAGTAAGAAACGCCACTACAAGGAATAAATAAGCTGCCCGGGTTTGGTACAAATGATTTGTCCGGTTTCAAGGTAGAAACGGGGGAGTTGCTACAGGAGATACGGAAGATACACAACCCAGAATCATCTCCCCACGAAAATGACGCCATTTGAAATCGGACATTGAGAGCTACCCTGAAAAACACAATGGTGCACCTGGCTTCTTATTTTTTGCAACAGAGCCGAAATGCCCACTCAAGCCAATTCTTTCCTTTCATCAGACTAAAAAGCCACCTCGGTGAGGTGGCTTTCTGAGAAATTGATTCCCACGAAATCTAGACTTTTAGGAAAAATCTAAATAATCGTGGGAACCTAAACAACTTCCCCGAGAATTCGGTATCGTTGTCGACAAAAAGATAATGAGGGAGACCACGGTGTGTTGCCCGTTGATTTAACGCGGCTGTGTTTTTTAACCAACAAATATCTTGGGAAGTACTCTTGGGAGGGTTAGTCACCTCCACCCTGTTCTGGTTTTTTGCTCCATACCCTCCCCTTCCTAGCCTCTCCCCATGCCCCTGCCCCGACCTTTGGAAAGATCAAGCTCCTGCGCGAGCTTTTCCACTTTATCGGGATAAAGCCTGAGATCCTCCCGCATCTTGGTCAATGCCGCCGATTGACCCTCCTTCGGCAGCCGGTTGAAGTCCTCGATCTTCTTGCGCATGTTCTCCGGCAAAGCCTTCCACTGCTTGCCGGTGTCGCTGTAACTAGGAACCTTCAGTGCACGGCTGATGGCGTGCTTTTTGAACTCTGATATGGCGCGGTCCAGTTTCCTTGCTTGCCGCTGCACGTCCAACTCCTGGCTAGCCTTCTGCTGCCAGATGCGCTCAAGCTTCACCACCTGCTCGCGCACCGGCTTCTGCTCGATCTCTATGCGCTGTCCGATGTCAGCGGCAATATGCTCGGCCCGGCTTCTCGCATCGTTGACCCTGGACATCAGAAGATCCGCATCCCGCAACCAGGCTTCTTCCCTGGCCTGCTCGCGCTCGATGAGGTAACTGGATGGGATTAGTCCCAGGTCGTGCGTCCTGGCTCGTAACGGATGGGCTTTGCGCCAGGCATGCATTTCCAGCGTGGCCCGCTGCATCTTTTCCTGCGCCTGCCGCATCTGATATGACAGGGAGGCATGGATCTTTCGCGCAGCCATCACGTCCGGGTGACGGTCGACCATGGCTTTGACTGCCGGCGGTCGCAGCCGCTCGATCTCGGCTTTGAGCTCGCGGCTCGTCATGCGCTCAATGCGCAGCCTCTCCGCCTGGCTCCGCTCCTCCCGATCCCGTATCCGTCGCTCCCGCTCAGCTTCCAGGTTGATGACTTCGGCTTTCGCATCGGATATCGCCTGCTGCATATGTTCATGGGCTTGCGCGAGCGCCGCCCGTGCCTGGCGAAATTCGATTATGTTCTCTCGCCCTTCCCCCCGCCACTGGCTGGGCAGCTGTTTGGCTTCCGGTTCCAGCCCCGTGCCGCGCTCGGCGTGGCTCCTCATGTCAATGCGCGCGCTGTGCCCCAGCTGCTCAAGGTGGCTATTCGCTATAATCTCCCAGCGGGATCTCAACTCCTTGAGATCCGCTGCGCGCTCGGAGCGGCTCAGGGTCTGGCCCGGGCGCGGGCCATAGCCCTTACGCGCTCCGCCCTTCTCAGGGGATTTTGCGTTGTAGCGCCTGAAATACTGCTCCGGGTCGCGCTCGATATCATCCACCTGCCGCTCGGAGAACATGAGGTGGACGTGCGGCTGCGCCTGGCCGTCCGCTGCCATGGGGGTGTGAATGGCCCACTGGTAAGCGTGACGGCCTCCGATCTCCTGGGCGACGAATGCCCGCACCAGCGCTGCCCGCTGCCCGGCGTCGAGTTCCCTTGGCAGGGCAATCTCCATCTCCCGGTAGGTCGTGCCGTTGCTGCGCTCATAAGCATCCGCCGCCTGCCAGAAAAGCAGCGGGTCATGCTCAGCCCATGCCGGCAGGTTGCCAGCCTCGCAAGCTTCCAGCTTCTCGCCCTGGGAAAGATGCCGGGCATGCTGCCCCTCGCGCACGATGTAGGCAGCATGCGGGCACGCCCGCCCCGCTTTCCCCACCTTCATGCTCAGGCGTGCGATTGCCATGCCTGGTGCTCTCCGTTGTTTGTTTGGCCGCGAAGCGGCCTGATCTTTGTTTTTCGTGGTTCGCGCGTTTCTATGGATGAGAGATTTTATCATCCATAGAAACAACTAAGCGCGCCTTGTAAATTACAAGGATACTTCAGTCTGTGCCTGCCGCCAAGTCTTCAGCTATAATCAGCAGATTCTCAACGATGAGAGGGTTCCATGCGGGACGATTGGCTTAAAGGACGGCTGGCTTACTTGCAGGGGCTGAAAGCACCCAGCGACCACCAGCGGCTGTTGCTGCTGCTGGCAGAGAAACCAGACAGGACACCAGAAGACGAGCGCAAGCTCACAGCCTTGGTGCACGCGGAAAAAGCAGCAGAACGGGCGCAAAAGGCACGCGCCAATGCCGCTAGGATCGTGAATGCGGAAAAGCTCGCAGCAAGAAAAGCACGCGACCGCGAGCTCTATAACGCGGCAGGCCTGATGATCCTGGCAGGCCTGGTGGATTCCAGAACCGGCATGCCGCTCCTGGATCGGGGAGAGCTCCTGGGCGCGCTCATGGAGCTCTCCAGGGTAGCGCCTGAGGATGAGCGCAAAGCACAGTGGAAGCGTAAGGGCGATACCCTGCTGGCGGAGAAGATGAAAGGGTGAGGATCAGCAGGAGTGCTCAAGCCCTGCCAGTGCCCAATTCCTGATCAAGGGATGGTGCTACTGGATAACCGCCTTCAACTTTTTAACAGAAATATATCGAGCACTTCAAAAAAATATCGGTAACTTCAGAAAAATATCGAAACATTCCAAAAAGAATATCGAATGCTGCAAATAAATACAGGATTCATACAGGAATTTTCGGGTTTATTACAGTTGTTTGAGCAAGTACTTGGGGCGCTGCCCCACGCCCCGCGTTCGCCACGTGGCAGGGGTGCAGAGAGACCTACGGTCAAACCCTCCCTGCACCCCTTTCCACAGCGTCTGTCGCTCCAGGCAACGTCAAGGCCATGCCCTCTCGGGGGGCTTGCGCCCGCCTTGACCCTGCCTTGAAAGCGAAAATGCACATACTGGTCCAGGAAAGTGTCTTCCACAAAAAGGGTTTTAAAGCCTTCTGGAGCGTTTAAATGGGAAAGGAGATAGATTTCCCTCAGCTTGAGATAGAGATGCGCTCTACGAGGCCTCAAATCGCGCTTGAATGGCATTCCTGCATGAATATCATGCCCACCTCACCCCTTCCTCCTGTAGACCGGTTTTGCGGACGTGCACGTAATAGCAGAAGGAGCAAAGGGCAATTTCCACAGAAACCCGGCTGAGGCGCCGGATTGCGAAGTGATCCGGGGCTGATTTGTCCGGGTCCTGGTGCCCGTGAGGGTGAGCCAAAAGGCTCAGGTCAGCTGCCAGGGTTCTTTGGCAGCTGAGCCACCTGGATTGCCCTCATGCCTTGCTCAAGGTTCAGAAGATGACTTTTGTACCTTTTGAAAAGATGAGAAACATAAGCGGGCGAAGTACAAAAGGTGAAACTGGAAGGGGGGTCTTTTGGCCCCCTTCAGGGGGCGTCGATAAATTCCTTTAAATTGGGGATTTGATTCTGGAGCTGTGTTATCCACAGCTGGAGTTGAGGCCGAGGCGTTAAAGATTTTATAAGTTAAAAAACGCGCGCGTGTTACGCCTTTAGGAAATTCAACTTAAATAATGACTTGCAGGTTGTTTGCGTGGGTGATAGCACATGTCTGCTGTGGGTGATAGCACATGCCTATCCACAAGAAAACGTGGGTGATAGCACATGTCTATCCACAAACATGGGATGAAAACACGATAATTTCTCTTCTTAGCAAACGTACTCTGTAGTGGGTAAAGGCACAATCCTCAAAAGAGATCTGGGTTTTCGCAGATAGAGAGATTGAAGACAGAAATAAACCGGAGGTCTACTGTTTGGCTGTTTTGGCCGTCAAACCCTTACTCAAACGTTGGACGTCCTTTGTGTAGAAGATTGCCTTATCTGATTCATCCAGGACCATCCGATAATTGGGCAAGGTATCGGTCTGAATAATTCCTCGTACCATGCGACGAAACTCGCGCAAACTACACTTGCTCCCCGCTTTCTCTTGTAAAAGCTCAAGACTAATACTCCACATAGTTTGGTAACCACAATGCTTGCGAGCCAGCTCGTACAAGCGGCGCTCTAGCGGTTTGCGAAGACGAAAATAATCAGAGTGGATAGTAAGCACTTCATGTGCCTGAACTGCGTTAAACAACCACTCTGACAAAGTGACTTCTACAGCAACCATCCGCTCATCATCCGGCGACTTTTCGACGATCTTAGCCCGCTCGATTATCCCGAAAATTTCCCGAGTGCGTTGCCCACCTGTTTTGATATTAGTTTTCAAGGTTGTGCCACGCAGGCGCTCAAAGGTATCGCTCAGTCGCTCGTAGCTACGTCCGTTGATAGCCTTATTTGTAGATATTAGGTAGTCATATACTGTGAAACGAACTGTGCGATTTTTCGCGTCGGCTCGACCTCGATTCAATGCCTCAGTCATCTGTGACACGACATAAATCAACACGTCCTTGTCGAACTGAGTAGCCCGTCCCTTGATACTTGGGGTTACTGTCAGGGAGCGAGACTTATCCTTACTCTCCCAATGCCATTCTGAAAGATCTGGTTTAGTAGCGAGCGTGAAGATCGGAGCTTCCATGCTTACACCGTCATCTTTCAAGGCATAATCAAACAGATCACACAGAAAAAAATCACGGTCGGTATGACGCACTGGCAGCAACTTCGAACGTTCACGCTTCTCCCTGATCTGCTGGTCCGTGTCGTTAACGATCGGAGTGCAAGAGGGTGCAGCTTGGCTGCCAAAATCTAGCTTGGCTTGCTCGGTTTGACGTTCCTTTGATCTCTTCTTCATCCAGCTCGACAATAGCTTTTATTGGGATGGGCTCCGATAGTCCAGCTTTTTCGGCAATTAATCCGATTACTGGAAGGCTCTCTGTGCAGGGATTTCTTCTCTATGATCCTACAAGGCAGCCGCTGCCACCCGGGCTTCGCGTGTCGTATCTCCGTACCCCGCTAAAAGTCCGGCAATAGAAATATCTTCATTCAAGACATTCCAATGAATACCATACGGTGATAATTCGTATTGGTATAACTCCTCTGACTTAGCGCGTTGTAAGCGTGGAAACCAAGTTAAAGGCACACCCAATGTGCGTCCATCGGATAGTTCTACCCACATGCTGTTATCGTCGAACGATACTGATTTAGCTGAAATACTCATTCCATGTCCTTTCTATCAGGTGGATATTCTGCTCGATGACGTCTACGAGCTCACGCAGAGTTTGGGCGTTGAATCCTGTGCTGCTATCGAGGGAAACTGGATGAAGCCAGAACTTTGCCTCACCATCACTGCTACGTACGTGCACGTGTACTGGTTCACGCGGATTTCCCTCATTCGAATAGAAAAAGAATCTATAACCTTTGTAACGAAAAATGACGGGCATCTATATTTCAGACGTATGATGTTTTTCATACAGGCTAATTGCTTCACGCAACACCTCAACTAAGGTGACGTCTTGCGCAGCTGCGATTTTCCTCAATCTGTGGCGAAATTCCCGCGGCACTTTGAATCCTAGATTTACAAACTCACTCGAAGCTATCTTTGTATTCTCTGAAATTCGCCTATTTATCACTTCTTTTTGACGTGCCTCTTTAATGATAGGACGGCTTGGTGCATCCTCTGCTGGCGCTCCCTGCCCCTTTTCAGCCAACAAGCTCGACATATCAAACGCTGGTTTCTTAGACATGGAGCAACCCCTTTGCTTTCTTAGACAAATTCGTCTTTTCGTCTATTCTTGATTTTACGAAATCCCACAATTCTCGTATTTCTGCTGCACCTTTACCCGTTGGCTCATCCTCCAACATTGTCGAACCGGCATAAGCGGCTTTTGCATATCCTTCCCGTTGCTGAATAATAGTTTGGCAGACGACCCCATGCTCCGAGAGTGCACCCATAGTGGAGATCAGAAGTTGCGTTCCTGGGCGTGCCTTGCTTAATACGAAAATAAATGGCCTTCCACTTTTTTTGACTACCGGCAAAGTCAAACGATTCAGAGAACGTACGTCATCAGGGCTTGGGACTACTGGAATTACAATTAAGTCAGCTGATCTCAATACTTCAGCATATTGCTCAGCATCGGCTGCTGCGGTATCAAAGAACAAGTAATGAAACCGGCTTGCAAGTACTGGCTGTTTGGATGAAAACTCTGTGACCCCAACCACAGCTAAAGGTGGAGTCTCCGATGGACGTGCATTCCACCAATCTGCCAAAGAGCTTTGAGGGTCTGTATCGCACAGAACGGCTGCCCCTGCATTTTCCATCTCGGCAGCAACCGCTAAATGGCGTGTGATATTAGATTTTCCAACGCCTCCCTTGCTGTTTAAAACTACTATAGTTTTCATTTTAGGTACCCTTAATTTTTAAACGAATAGACGATTTATACGAATTTGAGAATATTAATTTTTCGTATTTTCGTCAATAGACGAAATAAATAATTATTTATTTCGTCTATTCGTTAATAGTTAAATGGCAGAATAGACAAATAGACAAATAGACGAATAGATGAATTAGTCACTCCAAGGAAAGGGCCGGCGGTCCAAGCCGATTCGGGTGCTGGAAGCAGCATAAGCACAACTCATATCCAGTCCTGACGGCTATGGCAGTTCACCGTACCTTGCTCAACGCTCGATACAAGGTCGTCCGATCCACACTCAGCAGCCCGGCCATGCCAGATACGGTTTCCCGTCCCTCCCGGATCATCTGGGCAGCGTGATTGATCTGCTCTCGGCTCAGCTTGTGGGGTCGGCCTAGATGCTTTCCCCGACGCCTGGCCGCCTGCATCCCGGCCTTTGAGCGCTCGGAAATTAATGAGCGCTCAAATTCGGCCAACGCACCCATGATGTGAAATACCAGCTTACCGCCTGCACTGGTCGTGTTGATGCCATCCGAGAGGCTTTCAAATCCTGCCCCCTCATTTCTCAGTTTCTCGATCAGCTCAATCAGAAAGCTCAATGAGCGGCCCAGGCGATCCAGCTTCCACACTACCAGCACATCGCCTCTCCCCACTGCGGCAATCGCCTGAGACAGTCCTTCACGTTCGATGATCGCCCCGCTGACGCCGTGATCGGTAAATACCTGCTCGCATTCCGCCCTGGTTAAAGCATCCAGCTGCAAGTCAAGATTCTGGTCGTCAGTCGATACGCGCGCATAGCCGATTTTCATGAATTTCTTCTCCCTGTATTTCGCACAACCCTTATGCAACATAACGAACCAAAAAAAACAATGCCTTGCATTGTGTGTTTGAGTGTAGCAAAAGGGAGCCTTTATGCTACTTATCGACCCGCCCAAAGGGCAATATTGCAGAACAAGAGACGAGAGCTCAATAACGTTGTAAATTCTCCATCTTCTTTCGTCTCGCCATAAACCCGATCAAGCCCAAACCTGCAAGCATCAAGGCATAG
>NZ_FOCT01000023.1 GCF_900110185.1 Nitrosospira multiformis | reverse complement strand
CGGTACGCCTATATCCCTACCAGCCAAATCCTGCGGGGCCTGCGCCATGAAGGATTCGAGCCTTTCATGGTTTGCCAGGCGCGGGTGCGGGATGAGGGAAAGCGGGAATACACCAAGCATATGCTTCGTTTGCGCCATGCCAGCCAGATCAACGGTGCGGAAGCAAACGAGATCATCCTGCTAAACAGCCATGACGGGAGCAGTTCCTACCAGATGATGGCCGGGATGTTCCGGTTCGTATGCGCCAATGGAATGGTGTGCGGAGACACCCTGCATGATATACGGGTGCGGCATAACGGCGATGCCGTGAACACCATCATTGACGGAGCATATACTGTGCTGGAGAGCTTCGAGACCGTCGGCGAGCAGCTTGAAGAAATGAAATCGCTCACGCTGAATGAAGGCGAGCAAATGGCTTTCGCACGAGCCACCCTGACCCTCAAATATGAAGATTCGGAAAAACCGGCGCCGATTACGGAGCGGGATTTGCTGACGCCGCGGCGTTTTTCGGATCGCGCAAGCGACATGTGGACGACATTCAGCCGTGTTCAAGAAAACCTTATCAAGGGCGGCATAAGGGGGCGGAGCAAATCTGGACGCTCCATAAGCACTCGCGCTGTGACGGCATTGACCAGAACGTGAAGCTTAATTGCGCCTTATGGGTGCTGACCGAGGAAATGAGAAAGTTGAAGTAGCTGTATTACAGGGGGCCAGTAGACAATACTGGCCCCCGGCCTTATTTTCCCACGTCAAAAAGTATCTCCAAAATGCCAATGAAAGCACGACCGCTTTCAAATTAATTTTCTTTTCATTGCGTCTCTCCACGAGCCAAGGATTTACGTTCATGGATGTACGCCCTCTATACTGCTCACTTACGGGTTCCGGGGTGGGAGTCAAGGTGAGTTGTGGCGCGCATCCTACTTAAAAGTCTACCGTGGCCGACACCAGTACAGTGCGTGGCGTGCCGAGTGATAAAGTACTGAAAGAGGCCACGCCTGCCCAGTAATTGTGATCGAATGCATTAAGCAGATTGGCGCGGATGATGGTGGATTTTCCAAGCACCTTGGCGCTGTAGCGCGCGCCAAAGTCAAACGTCGTCCAGGAAGGCACGCTCTGCGTATTGGTCTGGTTGATATATCGTTTGCCGGTGTGGACGAGATTGCCGGTCAAGATGAACCCCGGCAGCCACGGCATGTCCCATTCGGCGCCCATATTGGCTTGCAATACCGGCACGCCGACAGGTCTATTGCCCCGCGTCGCAGGATTGCCGGTTTTCGTTAATTCACCATCCACCAGTGTCACACCGGCCAGCAGCCGAACCCCTGACACGAGTTCGCCGAACATGGCGAGTTCCAAGCCTTGATTGCGCTGCTCGCCAGTGAGGGAAAAGACATTGTCCGTGAGCAGAGGACTGGGCCGCCTGATCTGGAAGAGACTTAGCGTGGTAATCAGGCGGCCGTAATCGACCTTGACACCGACCTCAATCTGTTCAGTTTTGTAGGGCGCAAGAGCTTGGCCGGCATTGACTGCGATCTGAGGGGCAATGTCACCCTTGCTAAGCCCTTCCATACGGTTGGCGTAGATCGAGACGTTTTTCCAGGGCCGGACGACCAAGCCCACCAGCGGTGTGATCGCCCCCTTGTCGTAGGTGGACGTGACGGCGCCTGTTGAGCTGAAATTGTCCGATCTGACCTGCTGGAAGCGCACACCCAGGGTAAGCAATATACGCTCTTCTGCCATGGATACGGTATCGGTTAATGCGCCTCCATAGAATTCGGTCTCCGAGACTTTCATCAGACCAGGCGTGGCCAGGGCTTGACCGGGACGGTCAATCGGGGAATACATGTTGGACAATACTGCTGTGCCAGCGGTGGAGCCTCGCTCCAGGCGATCACGATAACCGGTGCCTTGAAGCGTCACGTTGTGGCGAATGGGACCGGTATTGAACCGGGCGCGCAATCCGCCATCTGCGCTGGAGCGGTCAATACCGAACCTGAAAAACATCGGTACTGAACTGGTATCGCCGGCGGCATTCTGGATCGTCGGCGTCTGATCCGATAGCCGATCCACCCATGTGTGGGCACCGCCGACACTCGCGAACAATGTCAGCGCGTCGGACAGGTCATATTCGGCCTTGAGCAGGAGCCCCGCATCCTTGATTTTCGACCAGCTCCAGGGTTGAGTGACGTTGCGCCGGCCATTGGGCGCCGACGGCACGGCAACCCCGGCAGCAACCAGGAACGGGCGTGACGGGGCCTTGAACCGCTCATACTGGCCGAAGGCGTCAAGCGTTGCCCGAAACCGTTCGCCCTGATAGTCGAGCGCCACGGAAGCGATATCCGCTTGGCGGAACTGGTTGTCCAGGAGCGTATCGCCCTGATGATGACTGCCGTTGAGCCGTATGCCGAACTGGCGATCCGCCCCGAAGCGCCGGGCGATATCGAGGTGTCCGCCTCCCTGCGCGCCTGATAAATAGTTGCCCGTGAGTCGGGTCAGGTCGGCCAAGGCACGCTTGGGAACAATATTGATGACGCCGCCAACACCGCTGTTCGGGGATATCCCATACAGCAGCGCAGCAGGCCCCTTGAGCACCTCGATACGTTCGGTGTATTCGGTAAATATCCGGTAGTTGGGGGCCACGCCGTACTGCCCATCGAAAGCGAATTCCCCCACGTTGCCTTCACCGATCGGAAAGCCGCGAATATAGAAGGAATCGACGACACCGCCGCGTTGACCGGTAGAGCGGACTGAGGGATCCCTGGTCAAGAGGTCGGCTGCCGTGATTGCGTGCTGGTTCTGCATCATCTGTGAGGTATAGCTGCTGATGCTGAAAGGAGCCTTCATGAGGTCCATATTGCCGAGCACGCCGAGTCGTCCGCCGCGCGCAACTTGTCCGCCGGCATAGGGTTGTGGAAGCTCATCAGGACGTTCCGCGCTGATTTTCATCTCAGGAAGTGTCGTGACATCGCCGGCGGCACCTTCTTGCTTTTCCTTTTTGGCAGCTTCTTGTTTTTCCTTTGGCGCAGTTTGCGCATGAACAGGGCTGATGAATCCCGCAGTCAACAGGCCTACAAAGACCATACGTATGGCAAAAGCCAGGGACTTGAGCAGCATGCGCATGCAGGCGCACGAGGAGAGCGAGATAGAAGGCAGCTTGCGCAACACAGTGTTTTCCTTTTTCTTATTTTCTTAATATGCACTGTAATATGCACTGGCTGGCAAATGCTGGCTGGTGCGGTTCTACACGGCTACTGCAGAAAAACCTGCATATTGTAATCGAGAATCATTCTCTCATGTAAAAGAAAATACTGCGAGAACTCAAATAACAGAGTTGCATATATACCCAGTAAAAGTCTGAAGAGGCAGGGAGACCGTCCTTTCTCCTCTTCCTGAAATGTTTCTCCTCCTTGTTCTGGATCATCACCGAAGCTGACCGCAGCGTGACTACATTTCTTTTGCCAGACTAGTACTAAGCTTCATGCCGGTGCCTGCAGCGGCTTTTCCTTTTCCTTTTTCATTTCTTAGTCATCTAACTACTCGCAAGCGTGCCATCTCCTGCCATCTTTATCGTCGCGAGTGCTGCAAGCTAGCGCACCGCTACATATGGATTTGGTGGAGGGGACCCGGGAACAGGAGGTCGCGTAATGCAGTTTTGGAAAGGAGATCGCGTCATCCGTCTCTATATAAAAGCAGATAAATCCTCGAATGTAAGAAAATAGTATAGGTAGATGCTCAGGCTGAGTTCACCGCCTTCCTGCTTCTTATGCCTATGTCAGATAATACGAATTGTTATCATTATTATTAATATTATCATTGTTAATGATTGTACCTTTGTTACATCCGTAATGAGGCAAAGTCAGCTATCTTTTGGCTATTGTCGCTTAGTCCTTTTTCGCAGTAGCCCTGCTCCTTTGGAAAAAGGGACTAGTCATGCTCCTGTAGGGAAACGGCTATGTGCTGAAAGGACCGATTATCGGAATAAAAAAAGTAAACAGAGAAACTCCAATTAACTTAGACCTTAGGTGCCAAATGATTTTTCGGAATGTCCTAGATGGTATAGGGAAGACGCCTGTTGTTAAGCTCTCCCGTCTGTTCAATGATCCACGATTTGAAGTGTTAGCAAAGCTGGAAATGGCCAATCCCGGGGGCAGCATCAAAGATAGGCCAGCAAAGTACATCATAGAGCGTGGATTAGCAGATGGATCCATCGGCCCCAGATCCCACATCATCGAAAGCTCCTCCGGAAATTTTGCTATTGCACTGGCCATGATTTGCAGTTTGCATAAATTGCGATTCACCGCCGTAGTTGATCCAAAAATGTCACCCACGAACCGGAGAATTATCGAGTGCTATGGGGGCAATATCGAGCTTGTTACAGAGAAGGATCGCCAAGGCGGGTATTTAGAAACCCGAATCGAGCGGGTTAAGAGCATGTTGCGTGAGCAACCGGATGCAATATGGCCCAATCAATATGCCAATGAGCGTAATTGGCAAAGCCATTATTACGGTGAGGGGGAGGAGCTTCTACACGATTTCGATTACCCCCCGGACTATTTAGTGTTAGGTGTTAGCACCTCAGGCACTATCCACGGCATCACCCGACGTCTGCGAGAAGCATGGCCCGACTTAAAAGTCATTCCTGTCGATGCCTTCGGTTCAATACTGTTTGGCACCCCGCCGGCAGTTCGCGAACTTCCCGGATTAGGTGCGAGCCGAGTACCTGAACTATTGAAGCGAGAGGAGCTCGGGCAGGCTATTCACGTTGATGACTATGAATCTGCTGTGGCCTGCCGTCAGTTAGTAAAGTACGAAGGAATTTTCGCAGGAGGCTCTTCCGGTTCTGTCATTGCCGCTATACAGCGCATCTGCGCTTCCTTAATGAAGCCTGCCCGCTTTCTCACGATCTTGCCAGATCGAGGAGAGCGTTATCTGGATACCGTATATAACGACCAATGGGTGGCACGCATGAAGGAACGCCATTTGGCTCGTACCCTAAAAATCTTTACTGAAACCACTCTTGAACAAAAAGTATGAAAACCTCAACTTCCTCTCCAACCTTGCTCTATCTTAGCCAAAACGATCTACGCGCATTAGGAGGCGGACAGTCCCACCCTTACGTTGAGGCGATAGTGGATGGATTGGTCTCCCATGCTCGCGGCGACTACGTTCAACCGCTCAAACCATATCTACGCTGGCCAGGAGCAGATCATATTGCTGATCGCATTATCGCCATGCCGTGCTATTTGGGTGGCGAACAGCCAGTCGCCGGGTTGAAATGGGTGGGCAGCCGCCAGCACAACCCCAGCCGCTTTGATCTTGAGCGCGCCAGCGCAATCATTGTTCTTAACGATACGCAAACCAATTACCCGATCGCAATCCTGGAAGGTTCGTTGATCAGCGGGATGCGCACTGCCGCTATTACTGCAGTCGCGACTCGCTATCTAGCTCGGGAAGGTTTTACCGATGTAGCGTGCATCGGATGCGGCCCCATAGCGCGCATGCAAATGCAGACACTACTGGAACAGTTTCCTTGTATCGAACGTATTCATCTATTCGATTTGTCGGGCGCAGCTGTCGAGACATTGATCGCCGCTCTTATGGAAAATTACTCCGAGGTGAATTTTATTAATGCCGGCTCGGCAGAATCGGCAGTGCGTGCGGCGGACGTTGTTGTAACTTGCACAGTAACGGATTCACCCTACCTGGCCTATGAGTGGCTTAGATCCGGTGTGTTCATCAGCAACATCTCCATTATGGACGTTCATAAGAACGTTTATGAGAAGGCTGACAAGGTAGTTGTAGATGACTGGGACCAATCTAACCGCGAGAAAAAAATTATCAACCAGCTGGTGCTGGAAGGACGCTTTAGCCGCGAACGGCTACATGCGGAACTAGGAGAGATCGTTATCGGGCGTCGGCCTGGCCGAGAAAATGATGACGAGATTATTCTGCTCAATCCAATGGGCATGGCACTCGACGACATCGTTTGCGCTCGCCATTTTTACCGCCTTGCATATGAGCAGGGAATCGGCATCCAGCTCCCGCTGTACGGTTGATCTGTATAGCCCATGCTTCCTCATACATATGCAACTCGGTTGGCTCAGGATGTGCTCGATGCACTTTGGTTGGAAGACCTCTACGGTTTTCGCACCCATTGCACAATGAGTTCACTGCCTGAGGGCAAAAGCGTTCTTAACATTGCCCTGAATAATACTCGGTCGTTAAGCTGGCAGGTGGAGTGGGTAGATGGTTTGAGGCCATTCCGGATTCTGAACCCTCTCGCGGTTTTGCATACTGGAGAGCACACATCAGACGTTGATATCAATAAGGTTGCTGAGGTGTTGCAAACCGCAGAATGGTGGCGGGATCAAACCGGACGCTTTGCGCGATTCTTCAGCCTCGCCCACGCCCAGGCTGCTTTCACAGCAGCACATGAGCGTAATATCACAACACGGCTTCTCAGTGCCCCAGAAGATTTGCTGTCCTGGGAAGCTTTAAGCTGCTTGAAGGACCGGCCATTTCATCCTCTAGCCCGAGCCAAGGATTGGAGCGGCAGCGATGGTTGCGTTTACGCTCCTGAAACGGCAACCGCACTTCCGCTACGATGGGTTGCGATATCGCGAGATCGAATAGTTAGCGGGTCAGAAGCGCCCATGGTCGGGCAGCCCTTAGCTGAGAATCTGCTTGATCCTACACAGCATAAGAAGTTGGGGGAAATTGCTCGTGCTCGCCACGTTGATAATGAAGACTGGTTGTGGTTGCCGATTCATCCGTGGCAATGGGAGCATCTTATCCAGACGACTTCTCCAAAACTCAATGAATGTGTTGATCTTGGTGCAGGATTTGGAACAGCTGTTCCCACCGCTTCACTACGTTCCCTAGCCATTACTGGGTATCCCGACATCCATCTCAAGCTCGCGCTTTCCGTTCGCACCCTGGGTGCAATCCGCACCTTACCGCCTCGCTATCTGCACAATGGTACCCTTGCTAGCACTTATCTGGAATCTTTGCGCATTAAGGATGACTGGCTGGCAGCCAATCTGTTGCTGTGCGAGGAGGATTGCTGGTGGGCGATGCGGCAATCGGACTCTCTCGTATCCGAGCCGGGAGAGTTCGCCTGCATGATTCGTCGCTATCCGGCGCTACCTGGTGCAACTTTGATTCCAATGGCGGCATTGCCCGTAGTCTCGATTGATGGCAGATTGCCCGCATTTGATTACCTGATTGGCCTTAACGGACAGGAAGAAGCCGCGTGGGCCATGTTTGAGGATATCGCCACCGCCTTGCTCGAGCTGGGACTGCGCTGCTTCGCTCATGGCGCCATGCCTGAGCTGCATGGGCAAAATGTACTGCTGGCTTTCAAGGATCAGCGTATTTCCACGCTGGTGCTGCGTGACCACGACACCTTGCGCATTTGCCACGCGATGCAGACCCAGGGTGTAACAATTCCCCATTATATCGTCGACCGCTCCACGCCAAATACACTAGAACTGAATACGCCTCAGGAACTGCTGGCCTATCTGCAAACACTGGCCATTGAGGTCAATCTATACGCCATTCTCGCCGCATTGGCTACACGCTATAAACGAGAAGAAAGCCATGGTTGGAATATCGTACGGCATGCACTCGAAACATGCCTATCGCGCGTTCCATTACCCTCGAAAATAGCCAGTCAGGCCAAAAGCCTGCTGCTCGAGGAATCCTCCTGGCCATTCAAGCAATTGCTTGCTCCGCTACTTGGCACTATAAGTTTCAGTACCGGTATGCCGAGCGCCATGGGTCAGCTCCCCAATCCATTGCTAGCCATTAGTCGGACTAGTATTGAGGTGAATCGGCGTGGAGGAACAATCTATGCGTAACCTTACAGTGCTACTCGTCTGCCAAGCAGTAACCACGCTAGGGCTGATGGTCTTTGTTCCCATTATGCCGTTGTATATCGCAACGCTGGAACAAATGGATGGGAGCAGTGCAGGGCACTGGAGCAGCCTCGCGCTGTCGGCACCTGCTTTGGGAACATTATGTTTCGCTCCTTACGTTGGCAAATGGTGCGACCGTTTCGGCTACAAGCAAATGCTGTTGATTTCACTGTGCGTATTCATCGCCAGCATGCTGCTGATGGCGCTGGGATCAACTGTATACGGCTTTATGTTGGGCCGTCTGCTACAGGGCGTCAGTACCATTGGAGTGGTACTGACTGCCTTCATCGGGTATATCAGCGATGACACCTCACGCGGCCGCTCATTGGGGTTGCAGGAAAGCGCGATTGCGAGCGGCGCCTTGGCCGGCCCCGTTCTGGGCGGCATCATGCTGGACTATTGGTCGCTTAAGCCATTGCTGCTTACCAGCGCCATGCTTACGGGAGTTGCTGGCGGAATACTTTGGAGCAAACTTAGCGAGCCACGAAAAGCAGTGCCGATCTCAGGTCTGTCTTTTTTTGGTTTGCGTACCGTACTCAGCGACAGCAATCTGCGCAACTGGATGTTGGCTGCCTGTTTAATTCAGGCAGCTGCATTCGCCTTCGTCAATGTCTTCGCGCTTTACCTGTCGGCGCGTTTTCCTAGCGGTGAGGCAATTGCCAGCAAGGTGGGCCTGCTGCACGCCCTGGGCTGGCTCGCAACCATGCTGGCTGCTCCGCTATGGGGTCATTTAAACGACCGGGGTGAACCACGACGTTATTTCATTATCGCCGCCATGGGTTGCGCGCTATCGACCGGTTTGCTGGTTGTAATCGATGAGATCTGGCTTATCGCCTTGTTGAGATTGGGTCAAGGGGCTTGTTATGCAGCACTGATGCAGTCGGTATTGCTAGCTTGCAGCCGGCAGTTGCCGGCCTCCGAATATGGCCATGTGACAGGATTAAGCAGGAGCTTCATGGTGGTTGGCCAACTCGCAGGTCCGTTGCTTATTATGCTTCTTCTGCCCGTCTTTTCCCCTATCAGCCTCGTCTGGCCTGTTGCCGTACTGTTCTTCATCGGGGGCTTACTGGTTCTTTACAATCGTACCGCTTGCTTCTCTTTTGCAGAGATAAGGAAATGACTGCGATCTTGTTACCTCTTCCGCAAATGGCCCCAATAGAGCGACGCATGGTGGAGCAGTATCTCAATACCTATTGCCGGGAAACAGGGTATTTTGATCCGCGTCTTGCGGCGGATGAGGCGGGGCCAATTGAACTTCATCCCTACATTGAAGCGTGGCGGGCGGCAGGATTGGCACCATACCTCGTTTCGTTTGCACGGGCCGGGTATCAGCTGGCGGGGGCATTTTCCTGCTTCTCACCAATCGGTTATAACCGCCTGGCACCATTCGCATGGATTGGCCATGATGGCGAATGGCAACCTCTGATATATGACGTTACCCCACTTGTTGATCTGATTGCTGATGAACTTGCTTTAAACAGCTCTCAGCCTCCGGAAATAGTGGAAAACAACCGTCAGAGGTTGAAAACACTAATGAGGAATAGCATAGCCCAAGTCCGGCGCTTCCATTTACATAAGCCTGTCGAGGAGCGCCCGCCTTTCGTTAGAGCTGAGCAAAGCCTTCGCTTTGGCCACATTTTCCATGTCACCTCAAAGGCTGCCGAAGGGTTCAGCGAAGAAGACATGCAACGCTATGCCCCTGAACTAAGCGCTTCATTTCGATTGCATTACTTTGCTGTCAAGACGAGCATGATGGACATGCGTGTCGTCAGTGGGAAACCTCCTTCCCTTGACCCGGAAGTGGCAATGTTCTCCCGGAATCCGCTTGCGGATGGAAATTATGGATTATTGCCCTGTCATCCTTGGCAGGCAAACTACCTGCTGGATCTGCCGGAAATACGCCTGATGCTAAAGGACGGGGAGTTAATTTCGCTTGGCCCTCTAGGCGAGGTGGCATGGCCCACGTCTTCCGTACGCACCGTGTGGCTTCCTCATCAAAGCTTATTTCTTAAGCTGTCACTAAATATCCGCATTACTAATTTCATACGCAACAATCCAACCGAGCAGGTAAGGCGTGCGTTGGACGCAAGCCTGGCACTGTCCTTACTGCCTGACCACGTGCTCCAGCAGCCCGCATTCCGCATTCTCCCGGAATTAGCGAGTCAGACGCTGAAGCTGCCGAATGAAGCTTTGCGTGCAGCCTGTGCAGTGGTTTACCGGCAAGGGATTTCCACAAGTGAAGCAGGACAGGTTCGGCCTATAGTGGCGGTACTGGAAGAACCCGCCGATGGGGAAATACCGTTACTGGCCTTATTGCGCGAAGCTGCCCAGGCAAAACCGCTTGACGAGGAGCTGATCCGTAGATGGTGGAAATGCTACCTCGACATTACCCTGTTGCCTATGCTCAGTCTGTTTTTGAGGTATGGCGTCAGCCTTGAAGCCCACCTGCAAAACACCTTGATTGCTTTCCACGATGGCTGGCCAGTGCGTGGTTACGTGCGAGACATGGAAGGTGTCAGCATCAGCCGGGACCGCTTCCCCTTCCTCGATTGCCTGCCCCTTGATAGTCCCGCCCTCTACACGGAGGAACAGGCTTGGCACCGTTTCCAGTATTACGTCCTGGTGAATCATATAGGTCACGTTATCGCATGTCTGGCTCGCACTGGACTGATTACAGAGTCCACGTTATATCGGGATACTACGATGGTTCTGAGTTCGATAGATGACTCTCTAATACGACAACTACTTGTTCAAGCCACCTTGCCCGCGAAGGCCAATATGCTCAGCAGCTTTTACCAGCATGGCGAGCGTCCTTTATGGGTGCACATACCTAACTTTCTAGTTCAAAGATGACGCAATGAATTCATCTGACTACAACAACCTTATTAATAGCCCGGCTTACCACCAGGCTAGCCGTCGAGTATTACGCCAACTGTTGGAGGCGCTGTTGTTTGAAGAGGCTCTTCCACATTGCACCTGGGATGGCAAAAAACTGAACATTCCGGCCCGTACTTCTAATAACACCCTTATCAGTTATCAGTGCCAAGCTCGTCAGACTATCAGCTTTGGCCGCGTACGCATCACTACCCCATTGCTGCGCATTGAGCGCGGTGTAAGCGACGAAGCTTGTGATCCTGCCTTATTCATGGCCGAGATTGCGCCTTGGCTAACCGCAGACGAGAGCCGGCTCAGCCAGTTTTCGGCAGAATTATTGGCGACACAGATCAAGGATGCACAAGCGCTGTTTGCACGGGATGGAAAGCTATTGCGCGGGGAAGATTATGACACCCTGGAGGCAAGGCTGACCGACGGCCATCTCTATCATCCCGCTTACAAATCCCGCACCGGCTTTACCCTGGGTGATAACAAGATGTATGGGCCAGAAATGGCCGCTCCCATGACACCAATCTTGCTCGCCGTCGCCCGCAGCCGTTGTCGTTGGGCAATTAGCAGTACGATGGGCGACGATGAAGAAAGAAGCATTGTGATGTTGGGGGAAGCTGGCTCAAAGTATTTTTGTGACCAAATAATCCAACGCGGATTACAGCCAGAAGATTATCTGCCATTGCCGGTTCATCCATGGCAATGGGATGAAGTCGTTCTGCCAAGCTATCACCAGTCCATGGCGCGGGGAGAACTGCTGGCGATAGGCTTATTAACTGACCAGTATTTGCCTCAGCAGTCGATTCGTACCTTAAGTAACTTGAGTAACGGAGAACGGTTGTCGCTCAAATTTTCGATGAACTTCGTCAATACGTCCACCTCACGGGTGCTGGCGCCGCACACTGTAGAAAATGCTCCTGTTATTAGCGATTGGATGCATGCCTTGGCGGAACGCACTGACTGGTCTTCACCTCTGGCGCGTCCCGTACTGTTACGGGAAGTAGCCGGCGTGAGCTTTACCCCACAGGGTACTGCTCATGGGCAATACGGTGCATTGTCATGCATCTGGCGCGAAAGCGTGCATAGCTATTTGCGTGGGAGAGAAAAGGCCATACCCATGACGGCAGTAATGCACATTGATACTGATGGCAAGCCCTTCATTGATCCATGGATACAGCGGTATGGGGCCGAACAATGGCTAAGACGACTTGTCGAGCGAGCGTATCTGCCCGTGCTGCATCTGCTTTGGGAACATGGCACGGCGTTGGAGTCCCATGCGCAGAATATGGTGCTGTTGATGGAGGAGGGGCTACCCACCCGGGTCGCCCTTAAGGACTTCCATGATGGAGTGCGCTTCAGTAAAGCGCTGTTGTCTTCACCTGCTCCCGTACTCACCGCTCCGCCTAAGGAGCACGTGCAAATCAACCCCAACTCTTTCCTGGAAACAGCAGCTGCAGATGAGTTGAGGGATTTTACCTTTGATGCGCTTTTTTTCGTCAATCTGGCGGAGCTGGCCTGGGTATTCCTGTGTCACTACGGCACTACAGAACAACGATTCTGGCAAATCACGGGGGATGTGTTGCGGGCGCACCAGAAACGTCATCCTCAGAGTAAAGGGCGCTATGCCTTGTTCGATTGCTTCGCGGATGATGTAAGCGTCGAGTTGCTGGCAAGCCGTCGTTTTCAACCAGAAGTCCGATTACGCACGAAGCGTGCGATTAACCCCCTTGCCAAGGTTGAAGAGCTATGCACCTGAAGGGACGCCTGCAAGCAGGCGATGTAGTGTATGGCGTGTTCTGTTCCATTCCAGCTGCGCTGAGTGTCGAGCTAATCGCTGCGGCTGGCTACGATTTCGTCGTAATTGATCTGGAGCATACATTAATCAATCCCAACCAACTCGCTGCCATGCTTTTGGCGGCACGCGCCAGCAATATTGCTGCACTAGTCCGTGTGGCCTCGCCTCATCAGGTCTTGCAAGTATTAGATGCGGGGGCAGAAGGAATTGTGTTCCCGCGTATTCGCACAGCACAAGCAGCACGAGATGCAGTTAGCTTTTGCCATTTCGCCCCCATGGGACAGCGCGGTCTTAACTCTACTTGGCATAGCCGGTACGGTCGCGACGACTTGGCGAGATTTACGAATATGGCAGGAGAGCAAACCTTGGTGGTGGTAATGATTGAAGACCGTGAAGGTCTTGATAACGTCGAGGAAATTGCCGGGGTAGAGGGGGTGGACGTCCTGCTGGAAGGTGCAGCCGATCTCTCGCAATCGTTCGGTCTCCCCTGGCAGACACATCATCCGAAGGTGCGGGTAGGGGTATCACTTGTTAGCGCCGTAGCCCGTGCTCACCATAAAACGTTCTGTGCCATCCCGCGAGTACCTGGAGATTTCGAATCAGCTTATCGTGATGATATTCGTATGTTCATTCTTGGCGATGACCGAGGCATTACGCGTCGAGCCATGGCGGAGCATCTGGTGAAGCACCAGACTAAGGTTATCTCCCAATGAACCTGCAACATTTACAAGATTATCTGCACAGCCACGCACAGGGTCACTCGCAGCCCTACCATCAGCCAGTATGTGCCTATCTTTACGATCTCGAGCATCTACGTCGGCGCGCGGATATGCTGCGCCGTAGCTTGCCATCGCAGTGCATGCTGTTTTACGCGATCAAAGCAAACAGCGATGAGCCGATACTGAAGGCATTGCTCAATCACACAGACGGCTTTGAAGCGGCGTCCCTGGGCGAGATCCTGCGTGTGCGCGCTATCGATGATTCCGTGCCTATCGTATTCGGTGGGCCCTGCAAGAGCGATATTGAACTGGAAGGCGCGCTCAGTCATCGCATCGCGCTGATCCACGTGGAAAGTGAGCACCAGTTGCGGCGCCTGAACTGGATTGCTTGGCAGCGTAATGAAGTGGCAGATATTCTAATTCGGGTTAATCCGGCCCACGTGCCGCAACACGCGACACTACGCATGGGCGGGCAAGCCACTCAATTTGGCATAGAGGAAGCCCAAGTTCCATCTTTGCTCGAACTAATCCAGACCCTGTCCAACATTAACCTTAGGGGCCTGCATATCCATGCGATTTCCAATAATCTCGATGCAAATACCCACCTCGCCTTGGTAAAACATTACTTTGACCTGGCAGAGGACTGGCAGCAACGCTATGGGCTGAAGTTTGAGTGGTTGAACGTTGGCGGCGGCATTGGTGTGAACTATGCCGACCCGAATGCACCTTTCGACTGGGAAAACTTTTGTGATGGCCTGGCGAGGTTGGTTAGCGCACATCAGCCGGGCTTCAAGATTGTCTTCGAGTGCGGCCGCTTTCTTGCTGCAGACTGCGGCTGCTATATAAGTGAAGTCATCGACATAAAGAGCGCCTACGGGAAGCATTTTGCTATACTTCGCGGCGGCTCGCATCACTTTCGGCTACCGGTTTCCTGGCAACACAATCATCCCTTCCTCGTGTTGCCGCAGGATGACTGGCATTACCCTTTTTCGCGTCCAGCTGTGCACAATGCTCCAGTCACGCTTTGTGGCGAGTTATGCACCCCCAAGGACACGCTTGCCCGCGAGGTTCATGTCGAACGCCTTCGAGCCGGCGATCGGGTCGTCTTTTTGCTCGCAGGGGCTTACGGTTGGCACATTTCGCATCACGATTTTTTAAGCCATCCTCATCCCGAACGCTTGTTTCTCGATAATTAATAAAAAAAGGATTAACCATGCTCTGTTCGCTTCCCATTCATTTTGTGCCCGTCAAGCAGATCCGTCCCAACGAATGCCACTACTCCAACCATGCAATGGCCTTGGCGGATGTGATTCTGCACGAGCAGCTCTGGCGTATTCCTATTGCTCTTGAAAGGACCAGCCATGCTGTCATGGACGGTCATCATCGCCTGAGGGCGGCTCAACAGCTCAAGCTGAAGTACGTTCCCTGCCTGCTGCTTGATTATGATTACGTGAAAGTCCATGCAACCCGTGACAGCTACCTCGTTAACCCTGAGGAAATCATACGTCGCGCTAGAACGGGTGAGTTATATCCACCGAAAACGACTCGTCACCTGTTTCCATCGCCTTTTCCTCTTTGCAACATTTCATTGCCATTGCTACAAGGTCAAGCCGAACTACGGCCTTCGATGACATCGCAATGCTCTCTGGCTAGCTGAGCCGTATATTCTTATTTAACAGAATCAATGGGAAAACGGGTTTAAGTAAAAGCTGGTATAGCGTCTAGAAAAATGACGTAATGAGACGTATAATCATTTCTGTCTGCTTACTTATATACATATAGCATAATGCATTGATGGGGCTCGATAAGCAATTACATAAAGGCTTACAAGTTACAAGAGGAGTAGCAGGCGGCTTTAAATTTCCGTGATTGCTGGAGCGGACTAATAACTAGAAACTAGAAAAATAAATTATGAAAAATAATTGCTTCTCAGCAATCGTTGCAGCTTCCCTAATATCTTTGATTCAGCAGGCAAACGCTCAGCTTTCCGCTCAGGCTGAGCCAGGAAAACAGCTTCCCGCTGTAACTGTTACCGGAGAACGCGTAGGGAGCTTCAAATCGGACACGGTGCAGGTCGGGACATTCCGCGACATGGCGCCTATTGATGTCCCCCAGACCAGCAATGTCGTGACGAGGGAAGTGCTGGATGCGCAAGCAACCACCAGTTTGTTCGGTGCTTTGCGCAATACCGCCGGTGTGACTCGCGCGCAACTGAACGGTTCGACATACGACAATCTCTCGATCCGCGGGATTCTCGTGGAGAATCGCAGCAATTATCGGCTCAATGGATTCATGCCGATCATCAACCTGATCGATATTCCGATGGAGAACAAGGAGCGCGTTGAAGTACTTAAAGGCGTCTCCTCTCTGTATTATGGATTTGTGCCTCCCTCTGGCATTGTCAACATGGTCACCAAGCGCGCTGGCAAGGATCCCATCGCTAATGTTTCGTTGATGGCGAATATCTATGGCGGCGTCAATACACACATTGATCTTGGCCGACGTTTCGGGGATGCACAGCAATTCGGGGCGCGTATCAATCTTCTCGCCGGGAGAGAAGATATCGGTATTCATAATTTTTCCGGTCACCGCGCACTGATGTCGGGGGCTTTTGACTGGCGCGTCACCGATCAGCTTTCCATCAAGTTCGATGTGGAACATTATCGTAAGGAGGCTTCGGAGCAGGCCGCAATCCAGGCGCCTGCAGCGGTGAATGGCGTGATAACGCTGCCGCCTGTTCCAAATGCCCGCCGCAACCTTGCGGGGGAGTGGCAGAAATATGATGCCGAAGCGACCAACCTGCTGCTTCGCGCCGACTACGCACTGAGCGACAACTGGGGGCTGTTACTTGAAGCCGGTAAGGCGCGTACCATGCGCGACCGTAATTTTTCCCAATTCCAGAATTACAATCTTGCCACGGGCCAGGGTACGCTGCGCATCTTCTTTAATCGGAATCAGGTTTGGGATAACGAAAATCTCCGTGCAGAAGTTTTCGGCCGCTTGCCGGGCCGGTTCATCACGCATGAAGTATCCCTGGGTTTTGTTGGTAACGAACGGAGCCAGGATCCGCGCACTTCATCTACTGCCGATGTGGCGCAGAATCTGTTCCATCCGAATGACATCGCGCGATTATCCCCCACCGCCCCATTCCGCTCTAACTTCTCGAAAATAACGGATCTGGGTGTGTATCTATCCGATCGCATTTTGATTGCGGACAGACTGCAGGTAATGTTGGGAGTGCGCGGCAGCTTCTATGAGAGTGTCGGAACCAACACTCACTTTAAGGCAACCAACGTTAATCCATCGCTATCACTGCTGTACAAGATCATTCCCAATGTATCGCTCTATGCAAGTTACATCGAGGGAGTCGAAGAGAGCGGGCAGGCGCCGGCTAATCGCGCCAACAGCGGTGAGATCCTCGCCCCGGCGGTATCAAAGCAAAAGGAAGCAGGCGTAAAGGCGATGGTCGCAGAAGGGATACTGCTACAAGTAGCCTACTTCGATATCAAGCGCGCCTCGACTACTGTTGATGCAGCCAACCGCTTTGTTTTGAACGGGATGGCGCAGTATAGCGGCTTTGAGCTGGCGGCTTCCGGGGAGATAACCAAGCAACTGTCCCTTATCGGATCAGCCCTGTTCATGGAGGCCAAGCAGTTAAATAGGGATAATCCTGCGACGTTTGGCCGGATACCGGATAACACGCCGGAGCGTACGGCGAGCCTCTTTGCGGAGTATCGTTTGCAGAGCGTGCCCGGCCTGGCCCTTGGCGCCGGTGTGTACTATGTGGGCAGGCGTCCAGTCAACACTGCAAATCAGGCTTTCGTGGATGACTACGCTATATTGTCTCTTAATGCGCGTTATGCAACCCGCATAGCGGGTAAGCGCACCACGATCCAGGCGGTGGTGGATAACGTAACCAACAGCAACTACTGGAGTACCGCAGGTAATGGCTTGCTCGGTGTAGGGGCTCCTATCATGGCCAAAACCGTGGCGCGGGTCGAATTCTGACTGATCCCATTCCGATGGGGGAAGGCAACCTCATGGAGGGCTCAGTTCCTCCCCCGTTAGTAAGGGCTATTCAAGGTCTCTCTCATGAGAACACGTAGAGTTGTCTTCAATATTCACCTTTATATTGGTCTTGCTGCCGGCCTGTTTCTGATTCTGAGTGGACTGACTGGGAGCATGGTTGTTTTTCGGGATGAAATTGAAGGACTTACTCATCCCGAACTCATGGAAACAGCGGTAGGCGAGGAACGCCTTCCTGTGCAGGCTGTGCTGGATGCAGTCAAACGCGCATACCCTGAGGATAAGCTTCTTTATCTACGCATGCCGCGAACTCCGCAGCAAACTTATCTGTTCAAGATGAATAACGCTCACGACTTGTTCGTGTATGCGGATCCTTACACTGGGGAAGTGCTCGGCGGGCATCGTCAGAAAGACACCTTCATGGGATGGATCGCACTGCTGCATACGGAACTGCTGGTTGGCGAGCTCGGGAAAAACATTCTCGGCGTCAGCGCCTTACTATTGATCTGCCTGTGCGGGACGGGACTCTTCCTGTGGTGGCCGCCCAATGGAATAAGAAATATTTCCAGAGGCTTTAAAATCGGTTGGACAGCACCCTGGAAAAAATTTATTTTTGATGCCCATCGCGCTTTTGGCGCCTATACCATAATCTTTTTGATCATTGTTGCATTCACCGGCGTTTCCCTGGTTTTCAACAAGACTGTAGCTGAACTCATCAATTCCCTGACAGCCAGTGCGTCAAGACCTTCCCCGCCCAATTCAAGAGTAGATGAAACTGCGGACTCTATACCTTCCCTTGACGCACTATTAAATCATGCCGACCACATCCTTCCTGCCCCAACTACCTGGATAACTTTCCCTCAGACACCTCAGGCTCCGCTTGTCGTGCGCAAGAAAACACCTGATGAGTTTAATCCTAATGGTCGAAGCTTCGTCTATTTCGATCAATATACGGGAGACGTATTACTCGTCGAAAATGCATCAAATGCTTCTTTGGGAGCCCGCATTTTTAACACTTTTTATCCCATTCATACCGGAGTAATCGGTGGACTGGCCACTCGCATGTTGCAAGTGGTGATCGGCTTCGCCCCTCTTTTTTTATTTGCAACGGGCTATATGATGTGGAGAAATAGAAGAAAGGCAAGGGCGTATAAAAACAACTCTAAAGTTGCCTATTAGTTCCACCCTGCAGGACATAATTTTGAATTTTCTTATACCAGAACCTGTTCTGGCGTAGCTAATGATTATTTGCTCTCACACAGTTTTAAAAATGATGTGATAGGGCATCGATCAAAAATCAAAAACGTATTTAGTGATGGGCTTTCTGGGGGATTAATCGGCCTCTCATTAGAGCTAGCCTTAACGAGAGGTTGTCACGAGGGTATATGCAAGTAGATAACAGAACGTTCAAACACGAATGCCAGGAGGGCAAGGAACTGTTTGTGTGGCTGCTGGATCAATCGCAGGAAGACCTTCTGGAATTGCTTGCTGTCTGCACCGCGGCCTCGATTAATCCCGTATCGGCCGGGAGAATACTCTATCGAAAGAGGTTGCAGCGCTCATGTCCGCTCTGAATCTCGACATGGCTGGTGGGAAGCGACAGTTGGGAATTACCTGTCGCATGTTAGCAAAGACCACATTTTCACGATTGTGGCCCAGGCGGTATCTGTCATGTTCCCGAATTTATAGATTCCTCGTTTTTGAGATAGCGCATTGCTTCAGTGCAGGCTCTCAGCACAAACAGCGAAGTTGCAACCTCACTCCCAACAAGAATTCGGGTGGGATGACGCATGCGGTTCCATTCATAAGCTCTATAAAGGTGCCTGCCTTTGCCTTCCCCCATCGTCTGGTTTAGCACGTTTAGGCCAGCAGCTATAACTCCGTCATGTCTTGGCTCATATGCCAGCAGCACGAGCGCGGATACGGCCAAGGCGGCATCGAAGGCATTGAGGGAATACCCGACTAGCTCATCCTTGCAATACTGCTGGGCAATCCGGCGCATGTCTTCAATTTTTCCTTTAGGATCAAGGATGCGTTTATCTATATCAGCGAGGGTTGAGTAAGTTCGGTACATGCGCCCCAAATAATAGACATAAATTTCTGGCAGATAATACTTGAAGGCCGTTTCATGACAGAAATTGCCACTTGCAAAAGCTCGATAATGAAAATCAAGCAACCGCTGTAAAAAGGCCAGGTTTTCACCCTCTAAAGCCAACCATTGTTTCCGGTTAACAAGAATGGCGTCCAGAATGTCCATGTTATGACCCGGACAAATCTCATTACCTAATATTTCCCGGATTATCCTACCGTCTCTCTTGAATGTTTTATCAAACCATATCGGCACGGCACCCTCGTAGTCGAGGGGCTTGGTGATCAGAATGGTGGGTGGATTTGAGCTGTATTTACCACCTACTTGGTATTCGCTAATAATTTCCACCCAAGGATAATTCAGCAATGACTCACAAGCTTCGAGAAGCACTTTATCCGCCGTCAGTTGCTCCCGCTGTACAAAAACAAGCCACTTTCTAGCCATCGCCAAAGTAAGAAAGGTGGTATCCGTATCTGGAACGAAATCACCGAATCCCAGGTCTCGTTTCTTTTGCAGGGCGTCTTCGGACAGTCGACAAAGAGGTCGTCCCTCCGCATCTTTGGGCAAGCAGGTGATAGCGGGGTGCCGGATATGGTTATTCGGTGTCTCAAGCCACTCCTGACTGCTACACACGCAATAGCGCAGTAGATTTTCCAGGACCGGGACGAGACGAGCATAATGCCGTCGCGAAGCATCCGAATCTAAAAACACAAGCAAATGCTCGAAAAAATTGACATCCGAAAAGGCAATTCTGTGCCAGATCCAGGCAAAGGATGCAGACATAGGCTCGCAAATCCCGCGATACGATCTGCGGATGAACCTGAGCCGGACGGGATTCGTCATCAGAAAGCAGCGCATTAATGCAAACAACACCGTGATGTTTTTATATTCGAAGGAACCCACCCCCTGAAGCACGTTGATGAAATTCTTACCATCCATATGGTCATCGCCCGACAACTCGACCTGTGCGGCAACTGGAAACCAAGGATCGTTCTTATCTTTATCCCAAATCCGTAAAATGTCCTGGAGACAGTTATCGATCATCTTCTGCAAATCTGTTCGAGTCAGCTCGTTGTCGAGTTGCTCAGCCTTTTCGCGTTGCTGCCACCGGGGATTTTCGATGCTATCAAGAAGGCGAGCCAAAGAACTGAAGGTAGTTTCAATCCATAGCGGATCTTGCCAGTTGTCAGCGTTAGCTTGCATGGCTTTACGCATCATCTCTTGATAAGGGGATATTTCTGTCAGACTTATAGCAGGGTGTCGGCAACCTTTGAGAATTAAATACTTCAGGACAGGATGGCCGGCCAGTTTCTTGTATATGAGCCGAAGATTGAAGCCGGCCGGGGTAGGGCACTCGCCTTCAAGGATGGGCTGATCGCAGATATCATAGAGGCTTGCCTTTCTTGTCATTGCTTTTATCCCCGGAACCGGGTTGGGGAAAATTTTTCCCATTTGATGGTAACTTTTCCTCCGGCGAGGGTGTACTGGATGGCATTGAACAGGAGATTATCAATACCTGTTCCTACCTGGAGCGATTCGCATAAACGGAAATGGGTTCATTATTTTCCAGCAGGTTGTCCATGGGCTCATGCCGCAAATCCGCTCACTTCCGAAACTGGCATCCACTCCGGCCCGGTACCTGCACCTTGTTGTCCTGATTTCTTGATTGGCCTATCAGCCAACTCTGCAACCGTTTCGAGTAGTGTCAACAGCTGCACAGGCTTGCAAAGATACCTCTGAAAACCTGCACCGTGCGCGTAGGCTTGCGCCTCCTCCTTGCCTGGAGCGGAGAGCGCAATGGCAAGGGTATTTCTGCCTTTATCCGTGGAAAAATCCTGCACGGCCTGAACGAACTGGTAGCCGTTCATTCGCGTCATGTTGATGTCGCAAACAATCACATCGGGGCAGAACGTCCGCAGCCGCTCCAATCCTTGAACTGCGGTGAGGCAGGTAATGACCTGCGCTCCATAAAAAGACAACATAAGTTCGGTGAGGTCCAACGCTTCTGGTTCGTCATCGATGATCAAGACCTTGATTCCGGAAAGAAGTGTCAAATTTCTGCGCAGCATTCCTAGTCTCCTGTTGGGCGGGATATTCGTCTTCCCAATGCTGAAGGGGCAATGGTTGACGACCGAGCGCAGACAGTATCACGAGTTGTTTACGCCAATCGTTCGCTACCGCACCCTCTGCTAGCCGCAACCCAACTACGAGAAGTAAAGAAGGGCAAGGGGCATCTCAAGATCTTGCCAGAGGATAAGGTAAGTTATTAGCTATTGGTCCTTAGGAGATAATGGGGAGAGCAGCGATCGAAGTAGGTCAGCGTCTGCGAAGCGACCGTGTGGTTGCCGCGTTAAACCGGTTGGCCGCGCGCCGAGGTCCTCCCCAATATCTTTTTGTCGACAATGGAGCCGAATTCTCGGGGCAGCTGCTCGATCTCTGGGCCTACCATCACAAGGCACGGATCGACTTCAGTCGACCGGGAAAACCCACGGATAATTGCCACATTGAGACGTTTAACGGATTATTCCGGGAAGAGTGCCTTAACTTGCACTGGTTTGAAACGCTGGAAGAGACCAAAGCGATCGTCGAGGACTGGAGGCGGGACTACAACGAGAGCCGGCCTCACTCGACTCTCAATGACCTGTCGCCAGCCGAATTTCTACGACGGACAGGCCTTCCAGATCCTGGCCGGGTTGAACCAATGCCGAAAACCAACTTGCGGAATGGTCCCGAAAATCCCAGCGACTCAGATGGTTGCGATATGGTCACTTAGTTTGACACTTCTTTGTGATAGCAGGAACCCCATGCCATTACTTCGCCGTCCTCCAGTATGGCGCCTGACCTCAATCCACCCTGTCTAGACTCGGATCCACCCTATAGTCTTGACTACCGATTGGGCGATTATGGGAAATAAAGTTTGACCTTCTTCAGATAGCGTGTATCCTACAGTAGGTCTTTTGGATTCAAGCTGTAAAACGATACCTCTGGTTGACTCTTCCCCTTGATATTCAGTGGCTGATCACTTGCAGATCACTGTGAGTGGAATTTTATTAAGGAGAAATGACATGGCAACAGAAACAGGTATTGTGAAATGGTTTAGCGATGATAAAGGCTTTGGCTTTATTACCTCAGATGAAGGCGGAAAAGATTTGTTTGCCCACTTCTCTTCAATTGTGGGTGAAGGTTTCAAAACGCTGCACGAAGCCCAGCGTGTCACTTTTGATGTGATAACCGGTCCCAAGGGTTTACAAGCATCGAATATTAGACCTCAGTAAAAAGTCAGCAAAGCAAACGAAAATCCCAAAACAGGATTTTCGTTTGAGAAATTGTAACGTCCCCCCGCAGTTAACCCGCGCCCGCTTCTCAGTCCCCGAACTCTCTACTATTTACAGTTATCCTGTTGCGGAACTCCGCCTGGAGTTAATGAGCCTTGTGGCGCCCTAGGCCATGTCACTCGTTTTCTTTCGCCGTTGAGTATTCTCAAATGCCTCTGGGGTGACTGCGTTCGCATTCATGGCACTGGCTCTGGATTGACTCAAGACCAGCTTGACAAATTGTTTCAGCATTCAATCGCCTTGACCCTGAGACGGGTTCTGAGGAAGACAGTGGCCTCTGATTGATCGTTACCAAAAATTGGTTGAATTTATGGGAGGAGAAATGGGTGTCAAAAGTGTTGTGGTGGCGGTAGCGCATTCTGGATCGATCTGGAGTCAGGCGGTCCCCCCGCAATCAAATATCAACTGATAGCGGGACAACGAACGGACTATGAGAGCATGGTTCGGTAATTTAAAGGGCTTTCTTTAGGAAATCATCAACGGTTCGAATAAACGGGAACAGCTTTTGATGATTTAATAATTCATAGTGCGTGCCCGCGACCAGAATCGAAGTCAAAGGGCCAATTTCCCAATCCGCGGTTATCTTTCACTCAAGGAATCACCCTTCGAACGACTAACTAATACGCATCGCGGCTTAGGGTGGAGATGAGTGAACGGTACGTAATATAAAAAACCTAATCGAGGTTGAGACTCATACTGCAACTTACACATAGCGATACAGGAGCTATGACTACTCAAACATTGGACGAGAGGATAGCTCGATAGAAGTCGCAAAGCAGACGAACCTGTGCGTTGACTTTACATCCATCAACTAGGAGCTGCACAATGCTGCCGAGTTGCTGATTCTCACAGGTCTCGTAGATTCCGAGACCCGTGCTCCAGTATTCGATCGGGGGGAGCTACTGGGAGCTCTGCTCGGACTGGCAAATGTGCCGGCAGAGGATCCTAGAAGACGGGAATGAAAGCGTGCGGGAGATGCATTGCTCGGTGAGAAAACAAAATAAGGATGCCGTGCTAGCCAAAAAAAAGAGCATGAATCGCTGATATTTTTACCCATGATAACGTATTTTATCATGGGTAAAATTTCCCTTTCCCAGGCGACCAGCTAGAGGCCTACACGATCATTTTCTGCATCCACCGCTCCAGAAGGTTATAAATTTGCAAACAGCGATTTGTTCAAAAAGGGATTCTTTCGGCTCAAAGCGACTGTGGTGGCTCTGGATCATCTCAAACCTAGCGGCCCTAACGCTATGCGGGATCCCTCCACTCAATGATTGATGCGACGACAGTTTACTCGGAGGTACGTGGAGCACTTATGGAGCACTTGGAAATAAATACTCACGAAAAAGAACAACAAGTCACAATACAGAAAGAACGGCAAGTTATTGAAGAGTCGATTATTATTTGTTGTGACCTATTGTGACTTCATGTTTATAAGCGACTCATAATCCCTTGGTCGTTGGTTCGAGTCCAACCAGAGCACCATAAACAAAGGCTTGCGTATAAAATTGTAAGCCTTTTTCTTTTTAAGGGCATTGGTAGAGTACTTGATCAAAAGTCTCTCCTCCAAACCAATTGCATCCTTCTCGAGGAGTAAGGGCTTATAAATGGCAGGGCTCCGTCAGGAGAGAAGACGTTCCCGTAAGGTGGAGGAGAATCCTGCGGGGTTTACACTGTACGTATCGACGCCGCCATGCGTGTGCTGCATGCGTTCCAGAAGAAGGCAAAATCTGGCATCATCACTTCGCAACCGGACGGGCAGTTGATCGAGAACGGTTGAAGGCAGTGCTCGCCCCTATATGAGGGTAAATGGAGATCATGAGGACACACAAAGAGCATTCTCAAGGTACCGTCAATGTACTGGCTAACCCCGGTTTTGACGGTGGAGAGGAACCATCGGCGAAGTCGGTCCTCGCGGTCAAGCTAAACGAGCTGATCGGCAGGCGAGGCTTAAGTCAGACGCGGCTGCTCGCCTCACCGGCATGACGCTGCCGAAAGTGTCCCAAATTCAGTGCTACAAGCTGCAGAACATCTTGCTCGAGGGTTTGATGCAGGCGGTAGCTACCATCAAGGTAACGTGTAATGTCACGGGATAGATTAGCTGAGTTGAGCCGGTTAATAGCCGGCCTGGCTGTCTATATCTCATGCACCTGCTTCGCTCAAGCAGAAATATTGAGCGGTCGCGTCGTCAAGATCGCCGATGGCGATACCCTGACAGTCCTCGACAAATCAAACCGGCAGCACAAGATCAGACTTTTGGGAATTGATGCGCCTGAACATGCACAGCCGTTTGGCACCGTATCCCGGCAAAACCTGGCTGATCTGGTATTTGGCAAAACAGTTACCGTGGAGTGGCACAAGCAAGACCGCTATCAGCGTGTTTTGGGAAAAGTGCTGCTGAATGGGCAGGACGTAAACCTGAAGCAGATCAAGGCCGGGCTGGCATGGCATTACAAACAGTATGACAAAGATCTGCGGCGGGCTGATAAGCAGCTTTATGCCGAGGCTCAGAAGGCAGCCAGTCTCAAGGGCATTGGACTGTGGAATGATGTGGCGCCTGTCGCACCGTGGGATTTCCGGCACAATAAGTCTCCATCAGTTGCAGACGATGGGTGCGAGATCAGGCTTGGTGAATTCCGGTACAAGATCGACCCCGTCATTTGTGGGATTTGTCGGAATGCCCTCAAGTCTGCCTCCACCCTGCCCGGACTCATGGAGCTTGTGCGTCTTGCAACTCGTCCCGCTTCCGATGGAGCTAATTGAATCGAGGCCAGCTCTTATGCAACGCGACAGTGGGGGCGGGTAAAAAAGTTGGCACCCATACGTTCTGATGGACTACCTATCGGCTTAAATAGAGGAACATGATGGGAACTATGTACAAATTTCCGACTGCAAAAACACCTTCTCCTGCAATTAATCTTGTCAGGGTCAAGACTTCGCTACTTAAAGTGAAGACGGCATGGAGTCTAAGCTAGGTTTTTCCCAACTGGCATGTATAGGTCTGTTGATAACTGTCTGATCTTGTGTCTCAGCTTGGGTTTTCTGTGCTAATCAGGATTGCGGCAGACTTTTCGCAATGAGAAAAATCGTTCCCCTGATAAGACAGGAAAAAACAGGATTTTTTCACCCATAAGAAAAATGCTATTTGCTCTAAATTGGCCGTATGAACGATGCGCAACGGCTAAGAGGGAGCGGATAGCATGGATAGGGATGACGAGGCATGGCGTTCACTTTGGACACTTGAAATGATTTCCCGAACGGCAGTGCACCAATCCGGTGTCACAGCCAGAGTGACGCGCTCGCCAAATAATCCAAAGATAGACCGTATTTCGCTTGAAAATAAGGACAGCCTGGATCCCTCACGCTGGGATCTGCGCGACATTTCCAAACAGCTCATGGCGCTGTGGTTGGAAGGAAGTTTTGAGCGCGCATGAAGACTGCATACGAGCGTCATTTTCGCACCTGGACCAGCTATCCAAACGTAATCACCTCTGTTTGCTTTCCCAGGGTCTTTAGCAGCAGCTTGTAGGTATCGAGATCAAACTTCATGGATGAGCGCATCCCGGGCACATCATCCAAACCGGCTTCATTGTCCACCGTTCCCAGGTGGCACCAGTAGTCGAAGACATGCACTTCCGATCGGCCGGATGACGCATTGTATTCCCGTATGCCGATCCTGCCGGGATAGGGCCATGA
>NZ_FOCT01000044.1 GCF_900110185.1 Nitrosospira multiformis | reverse complement strand
GCCCATAACCGCATGCGACGTCTGGCGACGGCACTGCTGATGGTGATGCTTGCGGTTCTCGTTCTGACGAATGTATTTATTTCAGTTCATCCGTCGGTTGGCTACGTTCGCGCTTTTGCCGAAGCCGCGGTAGTGGGTGCGCTGGCGGACTGGTTTGCTATAACAGCCTTATTCCGTCAGCCCCTCGGCCTGCCCATCCCCCACACCGCAATCATTCCGCGTAACAAGGATCGAATCGGTGAATCGCTGGGACGCTTCGTGGAGAGCAACTTTGTTTCTCCCGAAGTGGTTGCCGCCAAGCTCGCGCGTGTGGATTTGTCCGGGAAACTGGCAACGTGGCTGTCCGAGCAGGGGCGTACCGACCTGCTCGCCGATTATGTGACGCGCCTGATTCCGGAATTGCTGGATTCGGTGGACGAGCGCCATGTGCAGCATTTCGTTTCGGCCGGTCTGCTGGAAAAAGCGGCCCGCATCGATCTTGGCCCTTTGCTCGGCGAGGCGGTGATGCTGCTCACTGCGGAAAAGCGGCACCAGCGACTGCTGGACAAGCTGTTGCGCGAGGCTGATGAATATGTAACCGCGAACGAATCCCGTATCCGTCAGCGCGTGCGCGAAAACACAGCCTGGTTCTGGCAGCGGCTTTCGATGGATGAAAAGGTAGGGGAAAGCGTGGTGGCAGCGCTGCGCGAGGTTGTGGCGGAGATCGCGCGCGACCCTGCCCACCCCCTGCGCTTGCGACTGGATGCTGCCATCGGCAGGCTCGCCTCCGACCTGGCTACTTCACCTAAGTATCGCGAGCAGGTTGCCGCGCACACCCGCAAACTGCTGGCGCATCCGGCTTTGGGGGATTACGCGGACGGAGTCTGGCGCGACCTCCGCAACGGGATGCGCGAGGATATCGACAGCGAGGAATCGGCAATCAGGGCGTGGATGCGGAGCCTCATACAGTCGGGCACCGATACTGTCCTTGAAGACCGTGGTCTGCGAGAGCGGCTCAATAACTGGATGCGGGAGGTGCTGGTGGAGGCAGTGCAGTCTCACCAGCGCGATGTGGGCAGGCTGATTGCTGACACCGTGCGGGAGTGGGACACGGAGACAGTGACTCGCCGCATCGAGCGGCAGGTGGGCGAGGACCTGCAGTACATTCGCATCAATGGCACGCTGATAGGCGGGTTGGCAGGCCTGACGATTTACACCATCGCCCACG
>NZ_FOCT01000016.1 GCF_900110185.1 Nitrosospira multiformis | reverse complement strand
TCGGTGAACAGCGCGCGGTTGGGCAGCCCGGTCAGCAAATCGTAATGGGCGAGATACTCGATACGTTCTTGGGATTCCTTGCGCTGAGTGATATCGTGCGCTATTTTGTATGCACCGACAATGTGACCTGCGTTATCCTTCACCGGCGATATCGTGACGGAGACATCAATCGGTTTCTTGCCCTTCCCCCATCGCACGGTTTCGAGATGATTTGTTTGCTTCCCGCTCTTGATGAGGCTCATGATTCTGCCCTCTTCCTCCAGGCGGTCGGGCGGAATTAGTCGGGAGATCGGACAACCTATGATTTCGCTCGCACGGTAACCAAAAATCCGTTCCGCACCGGCGTTCCACCCGCTAATGATGCCGTTGAGATCCTTGACAATGATCGCGTCGTTCGAGGACTCGAGGATTGCCGCTAACTGCGCTTTGTAAGTCTCCGCCTGCCCGCGTTCAGTAATATCCCTGAAGCTCCAGACACGAACCATGTTTGACCCTTTCAGGATTTTAGTTTTTGTATACCGCTCAAACACCCGCCCATCGCAAAATTCAAAGACATCAAAGCTTTCCGGTGTCCAAGTGCCATAAATTTCCTCGGTCGAGTGCAGGAATTGCATAGGATCTCTTAATTGCCCGGCACAATAGCCGAGGATTGCCTGGTGTCTCGCATGAGTCAGAAGCTCACTTGGAATGTGCCACATATTCACGTAAAGCTGGTTATAGCAAAGCACTTTGCCCAGCTTGTCCGCCACCAGGAGTCCGTCAGCCGTCGCCTTTAAGACTGTCTCCAACACGGAGAGTGATTGGTTCAGTTCCAGCGTTTCTTTCATGCTTTTCCGCCTCTTCTATGCCCGATTTTCCTTTCTTTTCTTGATTGGAATGAATAAATCCGCGTGATTCCAGAAATGCTCCACAGATTTAATTAGGTCTATTTAAAAGCGAAAAACTCACTTCTCAATCAATCAGTTCGAATCAATCAGTTCGGCCAATGGCGCTGCTGAGGGTTGCATCCTTTGCTGAAACTTCTGATCAGAAAATAAATTGAGTGAGAGACTAGCGTAAAGAGTGCGCTACAGCGGCCTGGAGTAAACCTAGAAATAGGTTATTTCACTACGCTTGGTGAATACGGTGATCTTCGTAAGGAGCCTGCAACAGGATCTTGAAAACCTGCTGCTACCTTCCTGTACAAATATTAGGCCTGAAAGCGGTGCTTTAACTACCTGTAAAATGTTACAGGTAAGAACTGCAGTCCCTGGAATCTACACTGGATGATCGGAAAGGGATTGCCTGGAGCGCTCTCCAAATGGTTGTTGTTCTGGGAAGCATCGACTCCGGGTAAGGGAATCTTGTGCTGCCGTTTTGATCTGATGACCACCGTCAAAGTATCACCCACTCCTTTGCAGGAAGATTCTGGAAAAAATCGGCTAGTGATCACCGCCTTTTCGATTGTCCACAATTGCTGTGGATAAGTTTGTTGATAAGCTATGTAAACGATGAGTAAGTCATCTTTCTGTAACATCTTTTCTTAGCAGGTTATTTTTTGAACTTTTTTTAAAAATATTTATTATCAAATACTTGAATAAAAATCAAGACCTGAGGGTTTTTGACAGTTAGTGCTGGAATTGCATAGGTGCTCCAGGTCAAAAATGTGGATTATCTCGAAATGTCAAGCAAAATGCGATCATTGATTTATAAAACCTCCTGGCTTTAGGTTCGATTCTCAGTCTCATTTTTTCTCCCACTTGCTCTGAGCGGACGCAAGTCCGTGTGCTTTCAATACCCGGAATTTTTTGTTAACAAAAAGCTGTTTTGCTACGGTACTCCGTTTTGGCGCCGTTATTACGAATAGTCGTCACCCCTTGGGCTCGTCGCGCGCATGCCTTTGATCTTCATCGCGCCATCCGTATATGATTAGGGAACATTCCGGGATGCGGAGTCGATGTTACAGTGACAGGACTTGGGGCGAAAAATGATCATTCCCGTGTTACCCCCTGATCTGTAATTGGAGCAACACGGCGAAACCCGAATAGGATGAGCAGAACCCGGATAGACATCATGACAGACAGCAAACCCGACCTTCCTGATAACAACAAGAAATATCGCATTTCGTCGAAAAACGATATTCTCTCCGTGCTGCGAGTGATGATAAGGAATAATTCGCAAAGCACCTGTTATTTTGGTGATGCCGGGAGCTTTTTCCCGACCGCCCTTTTGGATCTTGACAGCCAGCACGGGGAAATGGTGCTTGATTATGGTCCGGATGAGGAGATCAATCAGCAGGCATTGCAAGCTGAAAAATGGAATGTTGTTGCATTTCCCAACCAGGTGAAGGTTCAATTTTCCTGCCAGCAAATTGGGAAAACAGAGTTTGAGGGGCGCGATGCCTTCCTTGCACAGATCCCCAAAAGTCTGTTGCGTATGCAAAAGCGGGAATATTATCGCGTTACCACACCGACGATTGCTCCCGTGGAGTGCGTGATTCCGCTACTTGAGGAAAAATCGCCTTCCACCGTGGAAGTTCTCCTGCAGAACCTTAGTTGCGGTGGTATGGCTGTCATCGACTCGAACGGTAGAGGAAATTTCGAGGAAGGAAGCGTTTATGAAAATTGCCGCATTACATTACCGGATATCGGTACGGTTAATGTATCCATGCGGATAATCCGCGTGGAACCGGCTGACACTGGACTCGTACATGATCTCCAATCCCAGCGCGTCAATTGCGAGTTTGTCGATGCAGGGGAAAATGTGCTGTCCCTGATCCAGCGTTACATCATAAGGCTGGAGCTGGAACGAAAACGGAAATAGCGGGTGTTCGGCATTAGCGGCAAGGGATTGTAGGCGAAAAACGTTTTCGCACAAGCGAAGCACTGGCATGCTACCCGGCAATTCAAACTTGGAGAAGGCAGCCATGCGATCCTCTCTTCCAATAGCGGTAGTCTTCCCTGGCCGTTTCTGATACCGTCTTTCCTGATTTCCTCGAATTATCCGTTGCAATCGCTTGGAATACAGTGTGAAACCTCTTGCATCGCATTTTTCATACTTGCCGCCACTGGTGTTCGCAAGCCTTCTCGCCCTTGCGTTCCCCGCCCCATCGTTTGCGGCAAATCCGGATAATAAGGTGGAGTTCAAAAAAGAAGGCAAAGTCGTCAGGGCTTTCTCGGTAGACCGTCTTCGCGCCATTGCCCTGGAGCGAGCGCTCGAGGTATTCGAACCGCACGAGCGGCGGAATCGGGTTTACCGTGTACTCCCCGCAAGAGCGGTGTTCGCCGAGGTGTTCGGCAGGGATTGGGAGAAAGCGCGCGAAATCGTCTTTACTGCCATCGACGGGTATCAGCCGAGCGTGCCGGTAAAAAAATTCCTGCATCATGATGGTTATTTCGCCTTTGCCAATGAGAACAGGGAACCATTCACATTGACCAACAAGCTGCAGAACAACGAGGTTGTGCCGCTCGGTCCGCTCTATCTGGTTTGGAACAATATCGGCTCAAAGGAGTTGCTTGAGGCAGGGGCATCCGACATGCCTTACCAGATCAAGACCATCGAACTCAAGATGAAAGGAGCGTTTCCGAACATGATTCCACCATCTGGTTCTTCGAAACAAGTACAACGCGGATTCGAGCATTTTCGCAGACACTGTGCCGCATGCCACACGATAAATGGGGAGGGAGGTGGCAAAGCGCCGGAGCTCAATTATCCGGAAAGTATCGTGGAGTACATCAAGCCCGAATACCTCAAGCGCTGGATACTGGCTCCGCAGACCATTCGATACAACACGATGATGCCCGGTCTTGGGGAAGAAATTTCGAACAGGGAACAGGTTGCGGCTGAGATCATTGCGTATCTCAAGACCATGAGCAGGGCGAAACGGGCTCCATCAGAGAATCCAGGGGATATTTCGAGGTGACACAGTAGAAATGCCCGCGTGTTGTTATTCTGGTTTGATGCCGGACAAGCTATTGGACTCCAGTATATCAACTAAATAGTGGTTATTGGCGCGGATACTCGAAAGTTTCATGGTTCGACTTAGGGTTCATTCTTTTGCCTCGGTTTGCAAGGCCATGCCCTGCTGCGTTGTCCAGGCAACGATCTCCGCAGCGAATCTGTCCGCCGCAAGCCCAAAAGCCGTGATGATTCCTGATGTCCCCCGGCTCTGCACAGGTTCGCTGACTTCAAAGCGGCGCACTGCTACGATACGGTTGCGCAGCGGCTGCGACAGGGTGGCGTAAAAATAAATGGTGGCCTGCGGTCCATCATTTTTATACTCCACCTGGAACGCACTCAGGTCACCGCCAAGCTCCAGATTGGCAATAAGATTATTGTTGTTGCCATTAATGATGGAATTGAACCTGTCATCCGCCCGGAAAGCCGCTGCCAGCCGGTTGCGAAGCAGAACCGGCACGGGATCGCTCCAGCGGATGCCCTTGTACGAGCTGAGCTGGCTACCTTGGCGCAGCACCAGCACGCGTGGACTATCCGTGATGTAGTTGCTGTGGGGCGTTGCAAGGCGCAACGTCCAGGGCAAGGGATTGCCGGACGAACGGGGAGCAGACTCGGCAGCAGGCAATTGATAGATTTCCAGATTTTCGGTCGCAGGCAATATCGAGCATGAGGACACGAAGAGAAGTATCGTCGCTATCCCGAAACGTCGAAGCAGGCGCAGATGGAAATAGCTTGCGCCAGGGGTTGGGTTCATGGTTCAAGCTCCTCGATTTTTTCCCGCCCTGTAAGGTAGGCAGCAGGGTTCTCATCGAGCCGGCGTACGGTTCTTGCCAGTGTAGACATGGTGTAACGTAGTTCCTGCAGGGCAGGTCCCAGCTCGTTCATGCCCTGCATGCCTCCGCTCAACGCGGCCTGATTCTCCAACAGTAACTGATCCACCGACGCGCTGACTTTCGCTAAGGAAGCTGTGGCGCGATCGAGGTTGCCAAGGGTTGGAGCGCCCTTCTCGCTCACGAGCGTGTTCGTTGCCGCCACCAGTTGCGTAGCCTCCCGCAGCGCGGAATTCGCCTGCGCGCTGGCGGCGGCCAGTTCGCCCACGATTCCCCGCACATTATCGTTCTGGCTCGCGATCACCTCGGTCGTCTGCTCCAGGTTCTCCAGCGTCCTGCTCAGGCGCTTGGCATTTTCTTGAGAAAGAATCTCCTTGGCGCGCATCACCAGCTGGGTGACATCGGCCATCATGTTGTCGCTGTGCTCCAGCAGCTTGGCGATAGGCGATGGGGTGGCCACGATGACCGGGTCCTTGTGGTCATCCTTTGCCACGAGGTCGGGGCTGTCGGGCGATCCGCCGCTGAATTCGATCACGGAATTGCCGGTGATGCCTGTTAGCGCGAGTCGTGCCTGAGTATCCTCTTTGATCGGCGTGCTGCCCTGCACGCGCACCCGCGCGATCACTTTGCGGGGGTCTTGCGGGTCCAGCGCGAGCTTGACCACGTCACCCACCGTGATGCCGCTGTACTGAACGGCGCTCCCTATGGAGAGACCTCTGACTGCCTCATTGAAGACCACGGTGTAGTAGCGCTGCACGGAGTCGCCCGGAGCCTTGCTCAGCCACAGGGTGAACAGCAGTGCGGCCGTTACCGTCATAACGGTAAAGAATCCGATCAGTACATGGTGCGCGCGCGGTTCCATCGGTTATCTCCCTATCTCCCTGGTCCTGACCATCGTACCGCCCGTCTCCGCCGCATGGCTGGCGGCGCGGCCGCGCGGTCCGTGAAAATACTCCTGCACCCATTCGTCCTCGACGGCTTCGACCGTTTGAAGCGGGCCCGTCACGAGAACACATTTCTGCGACAACACCGCAACGCGGTCGCAGATCGTATAGAGCGTATCGAGGTCGTGGGTCACGATAAAGACCGTGAGGCCCAGTGCATCGCGCAAGGTGGTGATGAGTTGGTCGAATTCCGCCGCGCCGATGGGATCGAGCCCTGCGGTGGGCTCGTCGAGAAAGAGGATGTCGGGGTCCAGCGCAAGCGCGCGCGCTAATGCTGCCCGCTTGATCATGCCACCCGATAGGGAGGACGGATATTTCGCGGCTGCACTCGCCGGCAGGCCGGCGAGCGCCAGCTTCACGATCGCCAGGTGCTCGGCATCGGCCCGGGTGAGGTCGGCATTTTCAATGAGTGGGAGCGCGATGTTTTCCACGACGGTTAGAGAGGAAAACAACGCCCCACGCTGGAAAAGCACACCGAAGCGCTGCTCCAGTGGCGCACGCTGCTCGGGTGCGAGCTGGAGCAAATCCGTGCCGAGAATACGCACACTGCCCGCAGTGGGGGTTTGCAGCCCAACGATGGAGCGTAGCAGGACCGATTTGCCCGAGCCGGATCCACCTATCACGCCGAGGATCTCGCCCCGATGGACGTCGAGGTCCAGCTTGTCGTGCACGAGTTGCCTGCCAAAACGGTTGGTCAGGCCCCGCACTTGGATAATCGCTTCACCGCTCCGCGCCGAAGTGCCGGTTGCCTGGCTGTCAGGGCTCGTCCGGTCGGTTTTGGACGGAAACAGCGCCTCGTCCGTTACCATCCCATCTCCATGAAAAACAGGGCCGCCACTGCGTCCAGAAAAATGACGACGAATATGGAATGTACCACACTGGCTGTCGTGTGCTGTCCCACGGACAATGCGCTGCCGCTGACCTTGAGCCCTTCGAGGCAGCCAACGACTCCGATCACGAAGGCGAATACGGGGGCCTTTGACATCCCCACCAGGAAATGCCGCAGCTCGATCTGATCATGGAAAATGGTGAGGAACATCGCCAGTGAAATATCCAGTTGCAGAGCGCACACCAGCGCGCCGCCCAGGATTCCGGAAATCATTCCCACGAAAGTGAGGATGGGCAGGGATACGAACAATGCCAGCACGCGCGGGAGCACCAGCAGGTTGACGGGGTTCAAGCCCAGCACGCGGGTTGCGTCGATCTCCTCGTTGATCTTCATGGAACCGAGCTGAGCAGTGAACGTGCTCGCGGTGCGGCCGGCCATGAGGATGGCGGTAAGCAGGACGCCCAGCTCCCGCAGGAAGGCGAAGGTCACGAGATTGACGGTGTAGATGCTCGCCCCGAAATTGGCCAGCACGGTTGCCCCCAGAAAGGCGATCACGGCGCCCACCATGAAATTGAGCAGACCGATGATGGGTACCGCATTCAGGCCCGTTTCGTGGATTTGCGCCACGATCGATGTCAGACGCCAGCGTTCCGGATATAGCAGGCCTCGGGCCAACGCATCAAGTGTGAAACCCATGAAGCCCAGCAGTGCCAGGATTTGCTGCCGGAAGATTTCCAGCGCAACTCCGGCGTGACCGAATATTTCGATAAAGGCACCCCGCTGCCGCCTTTCGGATACCTTGCCGGCAGCTCCCATCGCGTTGGTCACCATTAGCAGCAGCGCGCTCCGTTCGCGGCTCAGCGCCGCATCGGAAGCGGCAAGCTCTCCGGCGAGCTCCGCCCCGAGCAGTTCGTAAAGGCGTGCGGCACCCGCGGTATCCAACGCCGCAAGCTCGCCCAGGTTTACGTTGCGACGCGCTGCCGCCAGACCCCCTGACCGATGCCGGAGCAGGGCAATCTGCTCGCCCAAGGCAGCATAGTTTTCGAGTGTCCAATTGCCACGCACATTCAGCCGTGGGGGATTTTCAGAAGCATCCCAGAGCAGGAGTTCTGAATCAACGCCAGATGTCATGGAGTTGCAATTTTTTTGCGTGAAAGTGGCGCTATCGCGGGAGATAAATCAGGAGGCCGCAGCGCAACAACCGGGCGGATCAACCACACTCATCTGTTTCAGGCGAACCGGAATCGGGCATATATCACCCATGATATAAGGGTGGCCGCTGGGCATCACGCAAAAACAGGGATCAACAAAGTGGATTGGCTTGCTGTGGCCTGGCAACTGATTGAAACGCTAGTCGTTTATATCGTTGCTGTCAAGTCAGTCATATTGTCCAGCTGACAGTAGATAGCTAATTCGGTCACTGATTCGGGTTATTTTCCTCCTTTAGCCAAAGCGGTCCGTTATTGCTAAGGCGATCCGTTACTGCCCATTTCGTTCAAGCAACGTCACCCCGCCACTCATGCCATCGACTTCCACCATATCCCCATCCTTCAGTTCGGCCAACACTCCTGTCAGATTAACGACCGCAGGAATAGCAAACTCACGGGCAACGATTGCCCCGTGCGAGAGATAGCCGCCCGTCTCTACAACCAATCCTGCTGCCCTGAGGAAAAGAGGTGTCCAGCCGGGGTCAGTGGAGGAAGCAACCAGAATATCGCCCTGCTGCAATTTGTAGCCGTCAGCCGGGTGGAGCAGAAGGCGCGCTTTACCTCTCGCCAAGCCTGTGCCGGTCGGGATGCCCTGATAGCGACGCGAGTTATTTGAGGCTGTGGCTGAGGTTGTGGCGGACTCATGTGCCTGCCATTCCTGCCTTGAATACCTCGATGCCTCGACCAGAACATCCGGTGCTGCTTCCCGCGACCATTGTTCGAAAAGCCTGTTCCGTTCGCTCACGCGAGCCTTTACTCCAGTCTCGGGAATATCGCTATCTAGCACACGCAATATCTCGGAGAGCATGAGTTGAAAAATATCCGCTTCCTGCACCAGTACTCCCTGTTCAACCAAATAGCGTCCCGCTGCGAGCAGCAGGTGCCGCCCGGGCTCCATCAGTGCAGTCAGGGCGCTGCGTGCCGCTTCACGCTGATTGCATTCCTGCGTCGCTGCTTTTGCCAATTTCAGAATAAAAATACGTTTCCAGAACGGTACGCCAGATCGGATGCGCGCCAGTGCTTCAGTCACTGCCGCTTTCTGGCGAGCCCGCAACGCCGCTTCATCCACTTCGGCTAGTTGCTCCAGTTGCGATAGTAAATATTCCGGCGCCTCCCGCCACCTCGGATTCCGGAAGTAACTTTCATACAATCCTCGATGCCCGTAACGCTCAAGAAACTCATTGAAGGCACCCTGAAACTTGGGGTTCTCGGAATGCAGAGGATGGCTGGAAGCTTCTACGCTCTCCTTGTTTTCCCGCCACAAACGCGCCAGAGCCATCAGTTCATACGACTGGCATGCAGTAACGCTGGGCTCACCACCGGCGAGCAAAGCGGTAGCCAATGCATATCCTTCACCCGGAAAACACTTATCCAACTGCTCGACCAGCATTGCCAGGCTTCCGCCGCCTGAGCCCTGCAAGAAAAACAAATCGACGGCGCTACGGGCAACGTGAAAATGATGGAGAATTTCTGCCCGCAGCCCTGCCGCATCCTCGGGAAGGGACTCCTTGCGCCATTGGGCCCCCTCGGCCATGGCGCGCTCTACAGCACGCTGGCCGCGGCGACGCTGACCTGGGGATCGCAGCATATAACGCACCGCCCTTCGCAAACGTGTAAAGCCATCCCCAGGACTTGCGGGCGGCAGCGTGATTTCCGGCTGCTTGCCGCCGATCAGCGCATTCGTCAGCTTGGGAATCACACCTAATGCATCGAAAACTTCCCATTGCAACAGCGAAAGCTGTAAATAAAGACGACCATGGAACAGTCCTGCGCGTTGCAATCCTGGCAGCAATGGATAACCCGCCAGAATGTAGCCCTGTGTGAGCAGTTCGTTAACCAGCCTGCGCGCATTGCACCAGTCAATCGGTGACAGCGGCTCGGGGACTACTTCGCAGGTGTTGCCGCGCGTCCAGTAGGTCGGCTGTGTTTGCAGCGCGGGATAGGTGTAATGGGGCCGGGCAGTGACTGACCGGGCCTGCGTCAACCAGAACTGTTCGCCGTCCCATACCCATTCCAGATCATAGAACGGATGGGTGAAATCCAGGGCCACCGCCGCGTCGCGCAGCAGTTCAGCCAGGGCTAGGGCTTGATCGGATGAAAGAACAGACCCCGTTGCCTCGGCGGCGGATGTCGCGACCATTGTCGTTCCGCCTTCCTGCCGCGCGACTGCCTTGGCCGCCTTGCTGCCAATCTGCTCGTGCAGTAATACCCAGTGATCATCGAGCAAATCTTCGGCAAAAACGTATTCATCACCGGTTGCCTGTCCGCCGACCAATGATTCACCCAACCCCCATTGCGCATGGATGACAAGCCTGTCATCACGTCCGGTAATCGGGTCACAAGTGAAGGCGATGCCGGAAGCAATGGCAGGCAGCAGCGGCATGACGATTACTGCCATGCCTGGCATGGATGCATCTTGGTTCAATCTTTGACGGTAAGCAATAGCGGTGGGGGAGGATAACGAGGCCCACACCTCCCGAACGGCGAGCTGTACCTGTTCGATACCGCATACATTCAGGCAAGTACGGTAAATACCCGCGAACGAAGCCGTGGCTGAGTCTTCACCGGCAGCCGAAGAGCGTACTGCCAGCGGCTGATTCAACCAGCCACGGGTGGCAAGAGCCTTTTGCAATGCTGCTGACAATTCGGGAGGGATCGCGGGAGGGATCGCCTCATCGTCATGCAAGGGTCGCCATCCAGCCGGGATAACCACTCCCTCCGGCACCGGCAGACCCAATTGCTTCAATCGTGCCAGATGCCATGCCTTGCCGCCTACGGTCGCTGCATCCGCAGCTAGAACACTTTCCCAATCGAGAATTTCCAATTGCGTGATTTGTGTGATTACGGGCACTTCTCCAGTCCCTCTTGGTGAAAACGCCACCTCATCCGGCATTTAACACCAACCTTCGCCGCTGACAGATTTCGCCATTACGACGACCAACAAACTCGACTATTTCTGCGTCAGGCCGGGGCAGTTGAAGTGTTCCATCACTGATGCCGCGCACTGCTTCAAACGGGCGTCCGTTCATGTATGTTTCCAGTTCGTCCAGACCTCTTGTTGCTATGCTCATGGTACGCTCCTCAATCTGCACTTTCATCGCCGTCTGCGGGATGCCGGAAAGAAGGCCGGCGCAAAATGCGATCAAGTCCCGGTTTTCGTGTAGCAGATCGTCAAGTGTCATTTCATACGCGATTCCGGGAACCCCCAGGTCTTCGATTGGCAACCCGTCCGCCGCACCGCTACGCAGCGCGCGGCGGATGGCGAGAGTGTAGCCCACGTCCGGCGGCAGGGCGTTCAGTTCAAAGGATGTGCTGCGCAGGGCTTCGCGCAAGTCAAAATGCGTCCACACATTCGCTCCCCCAGCACCGGTAGCTTCTCCCACGCAAACCACTAGGCCTATTTCATTATCCGCGAAACCTGCGACGAATAAGTCACCCGACGAATAAGTATTTGGATCGACAACACATACAACAGGCCCGCTGTATTTCTGGCCGATATCGTTACACCACGCAGGATCGGTTAGCGGCAATGATTGTGAGTACGGCTCTCCCGTTGCTATCGCCGCCTCAAGTGAAGGCAGCCACGCTTCAAACTCCATGCGATTGAAGGGACTGGATGCCATGGCCCGTGTCATGGGAGAAGCGAGCAGGCTGAAGCGTGCCGGTTTTATCGGGTTTGGCGTAAAGAGCTGTAGCAAGCGCTCCGCCGCCCAGATCAGCCCGCCGGGGTTACCCCGCAGATCAAGGATCAGGCCGCTGTCAGGCAATATATCCAACAGGCGCATTATCTCGGCGATGAATGCGTCATCGTCCTCGACATCGAAGCTCCAGATACGCAAATAGCCCAGCTCGCCGGGTGAGCTGTTTTTGACAATGCGGACTGCCAATGCATCCTGGAACCGGGTCCTTATCCACTTTACCCACTTCTCATCGCGTGCAATGGCAACCCCACCGCGATCGGCCTCCCATACCTCCCCGGAAAACATGAGTTTCTTGGTGCGACGCACGGCTTCCGCCGCCGGATCAGCGGCAATATAGCGCGATGCGCGCGAACCTGGTTGATGATTGGTTTGCGCGCGTTCGGGCTGAACGACTCGCCATGGGATCCGTGTCTCCCGTAGCGTTCCGCGGGGTGAAGCGCGGTAAACGATATTCACTGCCATCTCGTCCGGCGGGGGTCCGCACTCCAGAGCGCGGAAAGTAAGAGATTCAAGGGCCCTTGCGCGCCGTGCATCCGGCCGTCCTCCGGTTTCCCGGTCTGCATGCAGATCAACTGCGCGAGCAAAGGGTATGCTGTTCCAGCTCTCCAGAATCACGCCAGATTTAAATCTGGCGTCCTTTATCAGCTCGGGTGCTGATACTTTGGATACGACAAAGGTGGGTGCATCATAAGGACCATACTGCTCGACCAGGAAAGGCAGCGCTGCGACCGCTCCCTGTTTTGCGCCCGGTCCTGAATAGCGCGTGTGCGCATCGCGCAAACCCGAGATGATCGAGGTCAGCGCCAGGTGAAATTCTCCTTCAGATAACGCAGCCACTTGCGCGCGCAGCAGCTGCAACGCTTGCACCGGATCAAGCGCGTAGGCGGCCCGTTTCTGGGGAAGATGACAATAGACGCCACCGATCACAGCAATCAGTGTATCGATAATCTGTAAACGTTCTCCACCGTCCAGCACCCGCGCTCTGGGAATGCGAAAGTCAGGCCGCCGTCCCTTCCCCTTTTCCCTCTCCCTTTCCCTCCCCCTTTGCTCGTCGTGTGGAGATTCCCCAAGCAGGAAATCGCTGAGAAGCTGCCCTGTCTGGGCTTGAAGAAGAGATGCAGCATGCTGATTATCCATGAAAATCAACCCTAAGAATCAGCCGTAAAACTCACCGAGCCCATCGAGCAATCCCTCGTGAAACCCGCGCCCTGGAATCGAAGCGAAGAATGCTTCGTCATGCACAAGCGGCTGGATAGGCGGAACAATGATCTTCGATAAATCTTTTGGCAAACCGCCTACCGGCACTCGACCGGTGGGCATATCCAGCGCAAGACGTAATGGCGCAGGCGCACCGGTGCGAATGGCGGCAAACGCAAGGCGGCGCGCGCTTTCGATCGCTGCCTGGGGATCATTCCGGACTTCTTCCAACCGTTTTAGAACATCCTTATAAGACCACGCCTCATCATTACCCACAAATCGGGTGAGGGCAAGACGCCGCGTTTCGCCATTTACGGATATCCTGCTGGTTTGCACTGAACTCGCCTGCTGCATGAGTTGCTCGGTTCCATAAAGCGGCTTTCCATTCACTATCACCAGGCGGACATCCGTTTCGGTAGCGCGAAGAATGGTTTTGAAAGGATCGGACCGGGAAGCCCCTTCAGTAGGGGATGCAATTACAACCACATCCCCCAGTGCCCCGGGTTGCAGCCGCCCTGCCTGCCGCTGCCATGCTTCGGCCAGCACATCCCCCGGATTGGCAGTAATCATTTTGACCAGATCGAAGGGAGACAATCCCCATCCTTTCGCTTCGCTTATCAAGGAAGCGACCTTCAATTCACCGAGTACATTTCGTGTTCCGGATGGGCCCCAGTCCGATCCTATGCAGAGGCTGATCTCTCGTGCCAATGCTGATGGAACATCAGTGGTCGTGCCATACAGCCACAGATTCGAGAATGGGGACCAGACTATTGCACCCGGATCGCTCCAGGTATTGTATGAAGCGGGGTCGATAGCATTGGTATGAATGGCGACCAGTCTCCGCTGCAAGCATCCCGCGGTATGAGCAGCGCGGTACTCGCGCTGGACGATCGAACCGGGACGGCCCTCCGCACAATGGTAAATGAAGGTGGCGCCCTGCCGCATGCTGATCGCACGCTCGCCAAGCTGCTCGGGTTTGAGGGTGAGCGTCGAGGCAAGTACTTGATGACGCCCGATTTCCCCATCGAGCGTTTCATCTTCGATATTTCGCACCAGCCAGCCGTCCAACGGACGGTTGCTAGGGGGAGACCCTTGTATGCTGGTGGTGCCGCCAACCAGTGCGCGAATTTCCGCATAGGCGAGCAATTCCGCGGGTGCAGCCTCGATAAACGCATATGCCGGCCAGGTGATGCTTTCCGCGTAAGTCGGCCGTGTAGGCCAGATGTCATGGTGCTGGAACGGTACTGTGCGATTGGGCTCGATCCAAAGGGGTAGCGTCGCGTAGGCGAGATGACTGTGCAGGTCAATAAACCCGGGGACGACGAGATCATTACCCACATCCACCACGGGAGCATTATCGAATTCAGCAGAGCGCACTGAATGCGCTACAGTCGCTGCAACCCCTGCCCCCCTGGTTACCGCAGCAATACGGCCATCATCGCCGATCCATACCCTGCCCTGGAAACTTGCATTCTCGCTTTGGGCAACCTTCCGATCGTTGGTCAATGGAACGATCCGGCCGGCGACGATCAGGCTCATGTGCTGAAAGAATGTCTATTCAACGAACGCAAGGCTGAACCGTAGTATGTTTAATGGGCGATGGCTACGTTTGCTGCGGCAGCACCTCTTTGGGTACACGCACTACAATGGTGCGGCGCTTGTCCAGCACAGTCTCGCCCTTCCTGTCTGCCCAACCCTCTTCGGTGCGCATCCATGACGGCAGGCCGGGTGGAAGATCATCCGGCGGAATATCCGGAAGATCGTCCGAGTCGAAAGCAGGGCCATACAATTCAAGCTCACCCGCCACGTCCGGATTCTGTATAGCCGGCTTGAGCGTTCGCAGCCCACCGTTCCAGTTCTCGAGCATTTTTGTCGTTGCAGCTTCCTGTTCCGCGCGAGTGTGAGCGGAACTCTGCGGCCAGGTAGGGTGCGTCAAATGCTGGAAGGGCGGCGAAGAGCTGAACTCCACCGCAGCGGGTGAAGCAAGCCAATCCTGCCAGGCGGTATTAGCAAGTCCACCAAATGCGACTACAGCCTCGATCGCATTGCCACGAAGAATCGCCGCAATCCACCGGTTGCGGTAAGCGGCAATCAACTGATTTGCGATATGACGTGTTCCTCCCCCTTGGCCATATACGCTGTAGAGGAAGGTATTGATGAAGACGTAGCTTCGGATGACACCGAGCCGCTTCAGAAATCCTTGTGCGCGCTTTCCGGCTGTGCCGACAAGAACCCGACGCACGATTGCCTCATGCTGCGCCGGATCCTGCCCCAAGATAAGTACGCGCGCGCTTCCATCCAGCCGTCCCCGATGAAAAATGGGCCCCCATTCCGTCCGAAAATCAGCGATGGGATAAGCATCCTCGCCAGGGTACTCCGACACCAATTTGACAAACGGTTGCTTGTAATACCCGCGATCAAACGGAATAGCCATGAAATATCTCCTTGGTTAGTCTCCGATCGAATGCGGCGCGCTACGCCGGGAGGCTAGCGGCCAGCCTGCGCCTGTTGGGCCAATTCCGTGAGCTGGTCCAGAAGTGCTCTCTTCTGATTTCCCAGTTCGGCATAGCGTGCATACAACTGGTTCAGGTCGCGGGTGTATTGCTGGATGCGTTCCGTGCGCTCCCGCTGCAGCCTGATATTGTCATCATAATTTGTCGGCGGTGCATCCTTCACCACGCCCATTGTCAGGTAGCCTTGCACGGTGAGTGGCTGGCTATCCTGTATTTCGTTGCGCCGCAATTCCTGAATCATCTGGAATTGCTGGTAAACAGTCTGTTGTTCCTGGCTCAGGTGATTCAAAGCCATCTCAAGCTCTGCCATACCGGGATCAGATCCGGGTCCATCACTCCTGAAAAAATCAGCAGCAGTGCAAGGATAATAGGTTTCATGTCATCCGGATAATTCCTTATGAATATTATGAGCCCGAAATCGCATGTTCATGGCAATCTCTGGCGATACTCTTTGGGCATCTTGCTCAACTGAATGGCATTCCATGCCGTCGCCACGCTTCGCAGGTATCCCATTGTGCTTAAATTAAGAAAGGGAAAGGTTATCAGCAACGATTTCGGCTTCCTTCTTCAAAGATAGCATGGATATAGAACCTGGATTGGCTTCGAGGAGAATTATGACATGAATGAACAACCGTTCCCCTTGCGGGACAGGATAGTGGATGAGCGCCGCACGCTTCTGCAACAGCTGCAGGATTGGCTGGAGATACCCATGCTGGTGCTCGCTTTCATATGGCTCGCATTGATGGTGGTGGAAATTGTCTGGGGACTCAACCCTCTGGTTGAATCTGTGGGCTACATCATCTGGGTAATTTTTATTCTCGATTTTATTTTGGAGTTTTGGCTGGCGCCGGAAAAACTGGACTATCTTAAAAAGAACTGGCTCAGCGGCATCGCCCTCATGGCGCCTGCATTACGCGCCCTCCGGCTCGTTCGCATCGTGCGGCTTGCGCGCCTCGGCAGGATCGCGGGAATGTCGCGTGGTCTGAGGTTGCTGCGGGTATTGAGCAGCGTCAACCGGGGCATGCGTGCACTGGGCGCCACGATGCGCAGGCGAGGCTTTGGCTACGTCCTCTTACTGACACTGATCGTTACCCTCGCCGGAGCAGCAGGAATGTATGGTTTCGAGAATAACCCGAATAATAATCCGGAGGTGGGCCTGCATAGCTATGGCGCCGCCCTGTGGTGGACAGCCATGATCATGACGACGATGGGCTCCGAGTATTGGCCGCAAACCGCGGAAGGGCGGGTGTTATGCTTTTTTCTTGCGCTGTACAGCTTTGCCATGTTCGGTTATGTCACCGCGACATTGGCTACTTTTTTCGTGGGACGGGATGCCGAAAATCCCGATACGGAGATTGCAGGAGCTGAATCCATCTCTGGGCTTCGGGCGGAGATCGCCGCCCTGCGTGAAGAAATTCAGGGATTGCGTAAATGATGGATTGGTTTTCTCGTCATAATATGTTTAGTGTTAAGCTTATTCCTGTTTCCGCCGATCCCTGACCGACCAATTATTGCGGGAAAAATCATGCAATATTATTTGATATTCGCCCTAGCCCTCGCCATTATTTCCATAGCATTCGCTCTGCAAAACGATATGATTGTGACAGTGACATTTGGCATATGGAGCTTCGATAGTTCGCTCGCCATGATGCTGGTGATTGCGGCAGGCATAGGAGCAACCATTTCTGTCTTGTTGTCGTGGCCCAGTCTAATCAAGAATCAATGGGTGAGTGCTCGTCTGCGCAGACAGGTGAGCAAACTGGAGGAAGACAAGGCTGCCCTGGAGCAGCGCACTACGCAACTGGAAGAAGAACTGGCAAAACTCACTCCTGAGCCTATCCCCGAACCGCCTCCACGCTATCTCGGACTAAAATCGATGCTCCTCGGAAGCGATAAACCAAACACAAGCGAATAACGTATGCCTGGGGATCGAGCCTCATTTCATCGCTTCTAACCATGGCCATACAACGTCTATTTCTAATGCACTCCCATGTCCGACGCTGATTCACACAGGGAAGCTGAGCTGCCATTTGTGCAGCCCCCCTTGAAAGCAAAGAAAGGAAGAGGAGCGGTATCCAATCTCCAGGGGCGGTACGAGCAATGGACGCGTGAAGCCATCGATGATGGCTGGGGAAATGGCGGTATCATCGGAACCGCCGACAGAGACAAGACAGAAGATGACGAGCCGGATACAAGCTTGACATGGAAGACCCAGATCATCGAGGAACATGCCAAAACCATACTAAGCCGCAATCAATCGCCGGATGTGCCGTTCAGTATTTCGCTCAATCCTTATCGCGGATGCGAACATGGGTGCATCTACTGTTTCGCGCGCCCCACTCACAGTTACCTGGGATTGTCGCCTGGGCTGGATTTCGAAAGGAAAATATTTGCCAAGATCAATGCGCCGGAGCTTTTGAGACGGGAGCTGGCAAAACAATCGTATGTGCCGGAACCCATCGCGCTCGGCGTCAATACGGACGCATACCAGCCCTGCGAGCGCGACTTGCGGTTGACACGGCGCGTGCTGGAAGTGCTACGTGAGTGCGAACATCCGGTCGCGCTGATTTCCAAGTCATCGCTGATGGAGCGCGACATGGATTTGCTCTCCGATATGGCTTCAAGACGATTGGCTGTGGCCGCGGTGACAATCACCACTCTCGATCCTGCGGTTGCGCGCACGCTCGAACCGCGGGCAAGTGCTCCAGCACGCCGTCTACGGACGATTCGCACGCTGGCCGATGCCGGAATTCCGGTCGGCGTCAGCGTTGCACCGGTGATTCCGTTTGTCACCGAGCCCGATCTGGAGCGAGTACTGACGGCAGCAGCAGAAGCCGGAGCAATCAATGCAGGCTATGTCATGTTGCGCCTGCCCTGGGAAATCAGCCCGCTGTTCAGGCAGTGGCTGGAAGCCCATTTTCCTGATCGCGCTGCCCGGGTCATGAGCCGGATACGCGACATCAGGGGTGGCAAGGATTACGATTCGAGCTTCGGTAGGCGCATGCGCGGCGAGGGGATCTGGGCCGACTTGATTCGGCAGCGATTCGACAAAACGGTGAAACGCCTGGGGCTCAATGCCCATTCGCGCCGTTTCAAGAGACTGGATAGCTCGCGTTTCCGTGCGCCTGCCATTACCAACTCAATAAAGTCAGTGACACTTCCAGAAGTTAGCAGCAAAGCAAATGACAAAAAGCCAAAAGGCACTGGCCAATTCGAGTTATTTTAATAGCTCCCTGTTTTGATAATCAACTTAAACGCTCGGAACATCCTGTCAGAAATCTTTCTTCAAAAACATCTCATCACACTATTCATTAATCATACGCCCCATTCACTGCTGCCAATTCTCAGTCCTCAGCATGAAAATACCTGTATTCGTTTCTTCCCCTACCACCTTATCTCCATCACAGGCGGCTGCCCGTGCGGTCCTCATTCGGCAGCTTGAAGACAACGATTTGGAACCTCGTGCCTTAGGACGTTCGGATTACCCCACCGAGCTTCCATTGCGTGAAGTCCTTCTGATTGCTCGACACTGCTCGGGAGGCATCGTACTTGGGTTCGAACAATTTCGTGCTGAGATCGGAATAATCAAGCCGGGTACTCCGGATGAGAAGCGGGTCAGCGTACCAACCCCGTTTCCCACCGCATGGAATCACTTGGAATCCGGCATTCTCTTTGGACTGCGTCTTCCTATTCTAGTCTTTCGCGAAAATGGGATTTCGGGTGGTGTTTTCGATAACGGTGTTTCCGATGTATTTGTCCACTCTATTCCGCCACCCGAAATCAAAGGTACCGCAAAAGATGCATTGAGGCAGATCTTTCAGCGATGGGCAGGTAAGGTTCGCGATCACTACTACTATGACTTTAAACGTTAAACCTCTGCCGGAATAAGCCGCATCCATAGGCATTTACCCTTGCTTTCCTTTTCGATCATTTCCAGTTGACGGGCGTGCGCTTCCAGTTCTTCGGCGCTGGCAGGCAGGACGACCAGTTGCAAATCATGCAGACTACTGATATCGAGATCAAGCGGCGATGGCGCTTCGAGTTCCATGAGCAGGCTCTCCTGCCCGCGCGTCATGGCAAGATAAACTTCCGCAAGCAGTTCCGCATCCAGCAGCGCACCGTGCAGCGCGCGCCGCGAGTTATCCACCTCGTACCGCTCACACAACGCATCCAGACTGTTCCTTTTACCGGGAAACAGCTCTTTCGCCATTTTTAAGGTATCGGTCACCGAGTGGCAACATTCGCAGAGAGCCGGCAAGCTGGCAAGCCCCAGCTCATGGTCAAGGAATGCGACGTCGAACGCTGCATTATGCATGATCAGCTCGGCGCCATCGATGAACTCGAGCAGCTCGTGCACGACGTCAGCGAATCTTCGCTTGTCAAGAAGGAATTCGCTGGTTATTCCATGCACCTGCAAGGCGCCCTCCTCGATCTCGCGTTCCGGATTGAGATAATGATGGAAGCGTCGTCCTGTCAATCGCCGGCTCATCATTTCCACCGCTCCGATTTCGATAATTCGATGACCCAGCTTAGGCTCGAGTCCTGTGGTTTCCGTATCTATGAAAATCTGCCGCATCAACCAGCCTTTCTCTTGTATTGCGGATAATCACCCGGTTTAACTCTTCCCTCTTTGTCTTACAGAAACTCACTCCCGGCTGAATGACTTTCAGAAGATTGAGCGGGTGGCTATCCGTCTAATTTGCGGAAACACCCCGCAGCGCCGTCTGAACGCCTCGATTGGCAAGCATATCGGCATATTCGTTGCCATCATGGCCCGAATGCCCCCGCACCCATAGCCATTCTATTTTGTGGCGCTGCGTCAGCAGATCGAGTTCTCTCCACAAGTCATCATTTTTTACCGGTTTTTTGTCGGCGGTACGCCAATCGCGCTTTTTCCAGGCGTGTATCCACTCGCTGATACCCTTCTGTACATACAACGAGTCGGTGTGCAAGCGTACTTCACACGGCTTGGTCAGCGCTTCCAGCGCTCGGATGACAGCGAGCAGCTCCATGCGATTATTGGTGGTCATTTTCTCTCCACCGAATAATTCGCGTCTATGCCCGTTGTATTGCAGCAAGGCGCCCCACCCGCCCACCCCCGGATTCCCCTTGCACGCTCCATCGGTAAATATTTCGACTACCTCGGCGTGTTTCACTTTCACTTCTCGCCTCGCGGTAAAATTCCACTGCGCGCAGCCCTGCGTGGCTCATTCGCGGCAGCTGTGCCTTTGATCTGGGGTGCAATCGGCGACATTGCTCTCCTCCTCGCCCGCACTTCTTTCCATTCAGGCTTGATAACGCGCATGCCATGGACACGCTTGACTGCGGTGAGGAAATAGACGCCCCCGGAGAAGCGCCCCCAGCGGTCTCCTGCTTCCTCCATGAAATGAAAACGCGTCAGCCATTTCTCCTGACTGAATGGGGGTGCGTAGCAGCATTGGCGATCTTCCGTGATTTCAAAATCCAATAATGTCAGCCAATCCTTGAGCCGTGGCAACGCGATGAAATTACCCCGCCATGGAAAACTCCCCTCCCGCGGCGAGCCGAACAAACCTCTTATGCCCCAGAGGCTGCGGGGATTGAAACCGGAGATAATAAGGTTGCCTTCCGGCATCAGTACCCGCTGCACTTCCCGAAGTATCTGATGAGGATTGGAGCTGAATTCGAGCATATGGGGCATAAGCACGAGATCGGTGCTGTTCGTTTCGATCGGCAGAAAATCAGGAGTGGCAAGAACGTCAGCTCCTTTTTCAGGGGCCGCACAAAACTTGAGCGGCATACGGTTTGTGTGCAGGAAATCGTATTGCGGAAACCCGATCTGCATGGCGTTGTAACCGAATACGTTTGCCACCGCCCTATCGAAATATTTTTGCTCCCGTTCCAGCAGATACTGACCCAGGCAGGTTTCAAACCACTCGACTATACTTTTGGTTTGCATATTTAGCGTCAACTGGCGTTCAACCAGGAGTGTCTATGACTCGATCATGTAAAATCTCTCAGCTCATGAATCAGCAGAAATCTGCCTGACTTGTTGCTCACCCTTCGGGCACCTCCGCCGGCTGCTAGCCGCCCCAAAATACCTGAATAGCGCCCATCATGACTACTACTCCCAATATCGTTCCGATTCACGCTTTCAAGGACAATTACATCTGGCTCATCCGCGATCATTACCATGCTGCCGTTATAGACCCTGGCGATGCGTCCCCTGTTCTGGATTATCTGAGCCGCGAAAAGCTGAAGCTCATCGCCATTCTCAATACTCATCACCATCCCGATCACGTGGGCGGAAATGCTGAACTGTTGCGGGAATTTGCCGTACCCGTCTTTGGTCCGGCGAAAGAATCAATTCCGACGCTCACCCATCGTCTCAAGGAATGCAGTGATATAGAAAACGAAGAAGGCTGTGTATATCTTCCGGAATTCTCACTCAGCTTCCGGGTGCTCGATATCCCTGGCCACACCTCCGGACATATCGCCTATTATGGCGCAAACATGCTCTTTTGTGGTGATACCCTGTTTGGCTGCGGGTGCGGACGGTTGTTCGAAGGTACAGCGCAGCAAATGGTCGACTCACTGGAAAAACTGGCGGATTTGCCCAAGGACACGCTGATCTATTGCGGCCATGAATACACGCTCAGCAATATCCGCTTCGCAAGAACAGTCGAACCTGGCAATCAAGCATTGGCGAAGCGCGAAGTGGAAGCCGAAAAATTGCGTAACGAAGGCCTGCCCACCCTGCCCTCCACCATTGCGCTGGAAAAAGCGACCAATCCGTTCCTGCGCTGTACTGAAGTGGAAGTCATCGAAAGCGCCAGCAGCCATGCGGGGAAACCGCTAAACGATCGTGTCAGCGTATTTGCCGCCATCCGGGAATGGAAAAATCACTTTTGACATTATCTTTTTCTATACGCCGGTTCTCCAAAAGCTTGTCCCGAAAATAAATTTGAATGGTGAAGCAATTGCGTTGTCCTAATTTTGTGCTTTACTTGGGGTACTCACTACAACCCCTGCACGCACGCAAAAAATAGCAAGATTAGCGCGCTCCAGTCATGGAATACTGATTTCCGAATCCATGACGTCATCCACTCCGCCGCTCACTGTAGCGGCGCCACGCTTCCGGAGGACAATACATGAACCCATTGGAACAGCTATTGCAATGCAGACAAGCCATCTGGCTGGATTCGATCAGCCGCGACCTCATCAAGAGTGGGCAACTGCAGCGCCTGGTAACCGGGGACAAGCTGCATGGCCTGACAAGCAATCCCACTATTTTCGAGCAGGCAATCGGGCACAGCGATGCTTACGACAACGCGCTGCGCCAGCTATTGCGGACCAATGAAAAACAAACCGAAAAGACCCTGTTCGAGGCGCTGGCTATCGAGGATATTCGCATGGCTGCAGATGTGTTGCGGCCCGTATATGATGAAACCCATGGGGGAGACGGGTACGTCAGCCTGGAGGTATCACCCCACTTGGCACGTGATACCGGAGGCAGCATCGCGGAAGCCAAGCGCTTATGGCAAGCCGTGGAGCGGCCCAATCTCATGATTAAAATTCCCGCCACCCCCGAGGGAATTCCAGCAATTGAGCAACTGATAAGCGAAGGCATCAACGTCAATGTCACCCTGATGTTTTCTCTGTACCACTATGAGGCCGTGGCACATGCGTACATTACGGGGCTTGAACGCCGGGATGCTTATTCGCCCGGCGGAAACAAAATATGGCCTGTTTCGGTCGCCTCGTTTTTCGTCAGCCGGGTGGATAACATAATCGATCCCATGCTGGAAAAGATCGGCACCCAGGAAGCGCTCGCCTTGCGCGGGAAAATTGCCATTGCCAATGCCAAACTTGCCTATCAACGCTTCCGTGAGACATTTTACGGAGAGCCATTTAGTTGCTGGCGCAAAAAAGGCGTACACGTCCAGCGGCCATTGTGGGCCAGCACCAGCACAAAAAATCCCGCATATTCAGATGTGTTGTACGTCGAGGAATTGGTCGGCCCCGACACCATCAATACGATGCCACTCAAAACGCTGGAAGCATTCCGGGATCACGGGCGGGTTAGCGAAACTCTTGGAAAAGGACTCGCACAAGCTGAAGCCGACGTGGTGCAGCTTAAGGAGCTGGGGATCGATCTCAACGCAGTTACCGAAAAACTTCAAAATGATGGGGTCGATTCGTTCGCTGCATCCTATGACAAGCTTCTTGCCTCACTGAAGAAAAAACGCCAGGAAATTCTCACTACCAGCGACCAGACAGCCTGAACCGGTCCAAGATTATTATTCAGCAGAGAACAATTGCCAAGGGAGGGATCATGGAACTGGGAATGATTGGATTGGGGCGAATGGGAGGCGCGATGTCGCAACGGCTGCTGCAGGCGGGACACCAGGTGGCGGGTTACGCTCGCAGCACTGATACGGTGAAGCAGTTGGAAGAAAAGGGCCTCGTCGCGGCTTCCTCGGTGGAGGATCTGGTTAGTAAATTGAAGCCACAACGCATCATCTGGCTGATGATTCCGTCAGGAAAACCGGTGGATGAAACCATCGGCATTTTGATGCCGCTGCTGGAGGCTGATGACGTTATCATCGATGGCGGAAACTCGGATTACAAGGATACTCTGCGCCGGGCGGAAACGCTCAGAACGCGTCAGATTCACTATGTCGACGTGGGCACCAGCGGCGGTGTCTGGGGCCTTGAAAACGGCTACAGCATGATGGTGGGCGGCGACGATGCGGTGGTGGCACACCTGCGACCCCTCTTTGAAACTCTTGCTCCCGGCCCAGATAAAGGATGGGGTCACGTTGGTCCATGTGGCGCGGGTCATTTTACCAAAATGATCCACAATGGCATCGAGTACGGAATAATGCAGGCCTACGGCGAAGGTTTTGCAATCATGCACCATAAGGAAGAATTCAAGCTGGACTTGCATCAGGTTGCGGAAATCTGGCGCTACGGCAGCGTGATTCAATCCTGGCTGCTCAACCTGACCGCTGCTGCCCTGGAAAAAAACCCGGGTCTCGAAGGTATCGCCCCCTATGTTGCCGATTCCGGAGAGGGACGCTGGACGGTAGCCGAGGCGATAGACCTGAACGTCGCCGCGCCTGTCATTACCTTGTCGTTGTTGCAACGATTGCAATCACGGGATTCCGATTCGTTCTCCGACAAGCTGCTATCGGCGCTCCGCAATCAGTTCGGCGGACATGCAATGAAGAAGGAGTAACCGTACGATCAAACCCTTAGGCGCGGGAAGAGTTATAGCTTTAAGATTGAAGGTTGCGATATTTACGCTTGGAGCAACAGCAACGCTAAAACGCCGAGCCTGCTGAGGAAGTGGACAAAGAACTAGCAAGTGGCTTATGGATTGTTTCGCACACGCGAAACAATCCAGCAAAATTCAACGGCTGATCGAAGCTTTCCTTTGCTCCCTAGCAAATTGCTCTGGCTTGGGAAAACTTTTTCAACCAAGATGGCGTCCCTGATGGGGAAATTACACTAATCCGCCATTCGGAGCATTTTGGCTATTTCTGAAATACGATAAGGCTTCCTTACAAATCTAAAGTTTTCCATGGGAGAATTTTCTGCTCTCGATGCAGGAAAGTTATAACCCGAAGCCAAGATTACTTTGATATTGATATTGGGAAGAAGGATACGTGCCTCTCGGGCAAGATCAATACCGTTCATCCCTGGCATGACAACATCACTGAATAGAACATCGATATCCGGCGTCTTTTTGAGGATTTCCAGTGCATTCTCACCCGTGTTTGCGGATAGCACGTCGTAGCCCATGTTCTGGAACAATTCAATGGTGATATCCAGAACATCCGCCTGATCATCCACCCCCAATGCCTTCTCATTTCCGCTTGCCAGGCTTCCGGAACCTTCATTCGTATCCCCTTCCAGTGCTGGCACGAATAGGGAAATAGCAGTGCCTCTGCCCACCGTTGTCTCAATTACCATATCCCCGCCGAATTGCTTGATCGTCCCGTATACCTGACTCATCCCCAACCCTGACCCTTTGCCAACCTCCTTCGTGGTAAAGAACGGTTCCACGGCCTGGGCCACCAATCCCGTTGACAATGACGTTAAGCAGGTTATTGAAGTCGTGAGCGATACCGCCCGTCAATTTGCCGATCGCTTCCAGTTTCTGGGACTGGAACAAGGCTTCTTTGGCACGCTCCAGCGCCTGCCCGGCCTCTCGCTTTTCCGTGATATCACGCGTGATTTTTGCAAAACCAATCAATCGCCAAGATCGTTTCTAATTGGACCTATCACTACACTTGCCCAAAGCCTGGAGCATCTTTCCGTACCCGCCAGCCTTCGCCTTCAAAGCGACCCTCCGCTTCCGCGGTCTGTAATGCCACCAATGGCAAGCCCTCGGCCTTGTCTTCCTCTATATAAAAGCGGGAGAAATGAGTGCCAACGGCTTCAGTTCGGGTGAAACCAGTGATCCCGCGTGCCCCTGGATTCCAATTGGTAATGGTGCCATCCACCGACAACATATAGATCGCGTAGTCTGTCACGCCCTCGACCAGTAACCGGAATTGCTCTTCACTGGCATGCAAAGCCTCGGTTGCCTTCTTGCGCTCGGTAATGTCACGGGTGATTTTAGCAAATGCCAATCAGCGTGCCCTTGGTATCCCGAATTGGATCAATGACGATGCTGGCCCAGAACCGATTACCATCCTTGAGGAGAAGGTTCCATTGCGAATAATCCAGTTCCAAATCAGCAAAAGTTGACGGATCGCATTCTAATTACACTTAAAACATAAACAAGTTGACAAAGTCTCGAAATTCACATATTCTTCATAAAGAGGCTGGATGTTGTTAACGTGACTGATTCGGTTATTCCAAAGTGCTGAAGAGGTGTGATGATGAAGATCGATAAAATTATCGCTACATTCTTCCTGTTCAGCCTTATAGTCGCAATGAGTTTGCCCGTCCAGGCAACGGCCGAGGTGGAAAGTTTCGATGTCGATGCAGCGCGTAACGCGGTGACTAGAAGTGATCACGAAGCCGTCGCCAGATATTACGACAATGCGGCCGTGGAGACGCATGCAAAAGCACAAGAGCAGAAACGCCTGCTCGAGCAGTATGAGGATAAAAGCTATCTCTACGGTAGAGAAGCCCAGGACATGCTGGCCCATACTTACGCATTAGCGCGCAAATATGAGAAGGAGACGCAAGCCAATACCAGGGAAGCGGCCCTGCACCGGCAAATGGCTTCGCAACTTGAAGAGAACGGCCTCATCCCCCTCAGTCTCAGTCTCAGTCTCAGTCTCAGTCTCAGTCTTCAAAAGCTGAGCACGATTTCCGACTTGAATTAGGATCTGTTCCTGCCTGGGTTAATCTCAGGGGTAATGTAATCAGAAACGGCAATGTATGGATGAACATCTGTATATTGCTACCAGTATTTCATACCTTCAGGCTATCTTACCCCTCGGTTCCGAGGATACTTTTCCTCTTTTCTAAATTGTTGCGGAATCTCAACCGTAACAAAACTCGCTGCATATTCCCTAATAAAATCGGTTCACACGCCGCTGTGAAATAACGTTCTCACAAACGCCTTTCTAATCAAGCAGAAGGAACCATGCTGGATCAATCATTCTTCAACTGATCGAAAAACGGAAATTAACGCAAGATTGACAGGACTCAACTAAAGCAAGTTTTTATCGAAAAATACTTTACAAATGTGATTTCTTCACATATTCTTCACACATGCTTCACAAACGTAGTAAGAAGTAACAAACGTAGCTTTAAAAAGTAGCTTTTTTCGCTATTGATTTCGTGGAGGGTATGATGATTAAAGGCAGAACAGTGGGCATTTTCTATTCAATGAGCCTGGCCGTTGCGCTGGTTTTTGCTGGGTTTAATGCTGCGGGTGTCGCCACTGCCAAGGAAAACAGCTATTCCATCGCAATTATTGATAAGAACAGTTACAGAGTAGCCGCCTTACAAAAACCCGTAGCACTTACAGAAGTTCGCTGATACTTTTCCCAAAATAGCAACAAACTCGCCGATGCAATGTTGAGTGTATTTTTCTCCATATTGCATCGGCTCCCCTCCTCGTAGCATTCCCTTCAGTAAAATCCGTGCTCTTGCTGTGAGTGCGCACATTCGAACAACCGATACGGGGATTCGGTCTATTCCCTATCTGCCTCGCTGCCATGAGCATAGGTACAGCTCTGTACTCTCGCGCGAACCACCTCTGTACTCTCGCGCGAACCACTTTAAACATAAAAAAATTGACGAAGTAACGTACATAAACTAATATTAAACAAAATAATTGGTTCTTTTTTACCCAATAAAAGCAACTACGTTTGATATTCCTGTTCCTGGTAAAACAATGATAGCGAGACAGACTTACGCCCTGCTTAGCGTATTGATTTTACTAACGCCACTCACTCAGGCGGCTGGGCATCCTGATACCCGGATCACCCAGACCATTGCGCAGAATGATGAGCAGAACTCAAATGCACATGAGGCAGCCGAGAAACATTTCGAAGATGAACTCATGAAAAAACATGAGACGGTTGCCAAATACTACGAAGATGAAGCAAGAAAGTCGCGAGCGAAGGTAAAGGAACTGGAGATAATGCTTGCGCATTACGAGGAAAAAAGCTACCTGTACGGAAAAAAAGCGCAGGACCTGCAAGCGCATACTGCAGCCCTGGTAAGAAAATATGAAGAAGCTGCAAAGGCAGATGCAAGAGAAGCTGCCTCTCACCGTCAAATTGCTTTGACACTTAAAGAAAAAAATCACCCTGCGTCAAAAACTCAAAAGTTGAGCGTTGTTGAATCCTATGGCCCAACTGTTTTATCGAAATAAGAGTAAGGGGCGGAGATAAGAGCATACGGAGAAATTCCGCAGCGGCATAGCCAAACTCCCACTTTTTCCCTTCATCCTCACGGACGGCAGGCAGTCCTGCTCCAGTCCCTCAAGATACTTCCCCAGGATTTCTTTACTGGCGACTCATTGGAGCCGGCTGAAATTCCGCTAAATAGTGATAACCTGGGGGCTACCGATACCCGCTAAAACTTGGTTGTTTGTCCTGTCAACTGCCGACCCGGCTTCCAGCCGTGATATGCTGAACAGGTTATCTGGAATATGAGCGTCACAAATAATTACCTGCGGGACGGGTCCACAATAATTTGTGAAGCGGTGAAGTTCAGATAAATAAGAAGCGAATGGATTTGGGCCTTCGATATCCAACTTCTCAAGGATACTTATGCAAAATTTCCTCCGAAATGATGATTTAGGCAAATTGATTCTGCGCCTGACTGTAGGAGTATTGATACTATTTCATGGGTTGCACAAAATACTTAACCCGGCATCCCTTGATTTCATCAGCAAGCAACTGATCGGCATCGATTTACCACCCGTACTGGCTTACGGAGTTTACCTCGGTGAAGTCGTCGCGGCGCTAATGGTGATCTTCGGTTTTTTCTCGCGTCTCGGCGGTTTGCTGATCTTCGGTAACATGATTTTTGCGCTTTTATTGGCCCACTCTGATCAGTTATTTACGTTCACCAACATGGGAGGCTGGGCGCTTGAATTGCAAGGGTTTTATTTATTTTCAGGTCTTACGATATTTTTCCTGGGTAGCGGAAGATGGGCCGTCCGGCAAGACTGACGAAGCCACCCGCGTCAATCTTCATTATGGTTACACATCAAAATAACAAAGGAATCTCTACTGATGGAGTCAACCGGTCTCCAACAATACAGATGGCATGAATACGCCGACCTGACCGCCCTCCAGGATGCAGCCGTGGCTGCTATCCTGGATAGCGCCGCCTCTGCCATTCAGGAGCGTGGACGCTTTAATCTCGTCCTTGCCGGGGGTGAATCGCCGCGCGAAATCTATCGGAGATTATGCAGTGCGCCAGCAGATTGGTCTCTCTGGCATATCTATTATGGAGACGAACGCTGCATGCCGCCCACTCAGGAAGAACTGAATTCCCATATGGCAGAAGAAGCATGGCTTAGCCATGTGCCCATTCCTCCGGCCCAGATTCATGCTATCCCCAATGGTCCCCGCGCAGATAAAGCTGCGGAAGCGTATGCACAAACACTGCGCGGTGTAGGTTATTTCGACTTGACGCTACTCGGACTCGGTTCCGATGGCCATACCGCAAGCCTGTTCCCGGGTAATGATTGGGGAATGGCGCCGGATTCGCCTGATACACTGGCAATATTCAATTCCCCCAAGCGTCCCCCACAGCGCGTGTCACTGAGTGCGGCGCGTTTAAATCGTTCACGAAGGATAATATTTCTGGTAAGCGGTGAATCAAAGCGTAATGCGGTAGCAAGATGGCGCGCTGGGGAGAATATACCGGCCAAGGCTATAATGGGGGAAAACGGTGTGGATATACTTGTGGAATCGACGTTACTGTTACCCTCGAAGGGGTGATGGGATTAAATCAATAAAAAGAAAAACAGAAAATGGAGGCAAAAAAAAGGAGTAGAAACTACTCCTTTTTGGATACAAACCTGAATCGACATAATTCTCCCCCGCGAGCCATACATTCATGTTGCTCAACCTTGCTGTCGGTAAAAGTCTCCATGAGTCCGCGGTCCAGATGACAAATTTCCATGTCTTTTGCCGCCATCTGGTGAAATACGCAATTATCCGCTTCAATCACCTTTTCGCCGTTTGGTAAGGTAGCACTTTTCGCGTTGTAGCCAAGCTGATCCATTACTTCTGTCAGCTTGTCAATTTTTTCCTCCTTTGTATTCAAATCCGGATATTGACCGCGTATCTGCTCTGCGATACCTGCACCGATTTCAGACAGGCGCTTACCCATGTTTTCAACGCCTTCTTCGCGCCGAACCGAGGCCAATACCAGTTGTGCCAGCCAAGAATACTGACGGGGAAAACTCTCCTTGCCAAGTTCGGTAAGAACGTAAAGCTGTTGAGGTCTTCCGCCTCCTGAGGGGCGCGTATTTCCAGCCGTTACCAGACCGGCACCCTCCAGAGAGGAAAGATGTTGCCGAACTGCATTTCTTGTAATCTCCAGACCTTTTGAAAGTTCATCCACGCTCAGACCTGGCCTGCTTCCACGCAAAAGCTTAAGTAACTGCTTCTGCCGTTCACCTATCGTATTTAGCATCTGATATACCCCCTTCCACCCCCGTCATATAAGAATTACCGGCTTCATTATAGACCACTGACAGCCTGCGCCTTGTCTTTAGACACTTTAAACATAAAATAGTTGACAAAATAGCTATAATTTCTTACAATTCTTTCACAAATAAAGAATAATCGGGGTTTGATCCGCCTTGATTCTACTTTCACCCAACCCTGCCCCCTGATTTTCAGGCAGAGTTGTCCTGAAATTGTGATTTATTCTACTCCACTGTTTTTTGTAATCTTTTCGCTATCTTTTGGCATTAACCGCTTTGATTTTAAAGGAAAGCGCAACATGAAAACAAGGAGAATTTTCGCGATTTTATCCTTCAGTTTACTGGCTGCATGTGCCCAAATGAGTCCGCATGAGGCTGTTCAGAACACGAATATTCGCAGAGCAGCGCAGAACGCCAGAACTCCCAGTGATCATGATGCGTTGAGCAAGTATTTTGAGAACGCAGCCAAGGAAATGCAAACCAAGGCTGACGAGCAAAAAAAATTACTCGAGCATTATGAAGAGAAGAGCTATCTCTATGGACGCCAGGCGCAGGATTTGAAGTCGCATACCGCTGCTCTCCTTCACAAATACGAAGCAAATGTGGATGAGAACATCAGAGCAGCTGCCATCCACCGGCAAATGGCGGTAGAGCAGGCGAAACGTGAATTTGCCACACGTGAAGGACGGGTTGTGAACGCAGAGAGTCGCACGCACCCCTCGAAGTAAGCAGAGCGCGCAGTAAAAATATCAGGAATCACCTTGCCACGGTCGTGAACCGTCTTTTTCAGTCTCTCCAGGCAGGGAAACGTGGCAAGCTCATGAAAAAATCCATATCGTGGTTAGGCCAGAGCTCGCACTTTTCCCTGCTCTCCAGCGCCTTTAACTTGCGGATGCTGGCCAGGGCCAGGGACGCGTTATCCTGCCAGCAGTATCCCGGCGCAATTTCCTCCACCAAATTCTCCCTCAGATCGGCAGCATCTCCACACAAGATAACCGGCGGTCCCTTTTGAAGCTCGATGAAGAGCGACATATGTCCAGCCGTGTGCCCAGGACTGCTAACCGCATGCACTCCCGGCGCGACGAGGTATTCGCCTGTCTTGATTTCCCACTGATTTGAGTTGGCCAACTCGTCGGCAAAGACGCTTCCGTCCGATCCAGTGCTCGCCGCGGCAAGCTCATCCGCCTGCACATGGATAGTGCAGCCTGGCAAATCATGGAGCCCCCCGATGTGATCGAAATGCAAATGGCCTATAAAAACGATGTCCACATCCCGTGGCCCGAAGCCCAGTTTCTCCAGATAACGGGGAATGCGCTGCCCTTCCTGCATGTTGGGCGGCTCAACCAGGGGACGCATGGGATCAAAATGACGTGCGCGCAAGATGGGATCTGAAATCTTGCGATAGTCGCAACCCGTATCATATAAGATGCGTCCGTTCGGCGTTTCGATCAAATAAGCAAGAATTGGTGCCGCGATAAATTCCCCATGCCCACGGTTACGAGTCGAAATGGTCTTTTCATAACGAATTGTTCCCGTCAGCAGCGGCCAGATTTTCATGATATGAGGCATATCGGTTCGCCGGTTCGGCATGTACGATCATCTCAGCTATGAGACGAAAGTAAATCGGCGCAAGCTAATAATCACCCTGCTGGGAAGACACCTCTTCCGAGTGGCCGGAACGATGTCCAATGCTGGATATCAGATGAGCGGAAAAATTCATGGCGAAAGGCACGAGCAGCATGGCTGCGAGGAGCACCAGAAGCACGACGTGACCGCCCATGCTGATTTCTCCCCGCGCCATTTTTCGGAAGAACCACACGACCAGTAGAAAGAAACCTGCCAGAGCGAGGATGGCGAGGATGCTGATCGTTACAAAGCTGCTATCCATCTATCACTGTCCCTTCAGCTCGCTCTGTCTGCACTTGATGAGCGCTATATTACTGCAATTTCCTGCAGTCACGAAAATAGCACTATTCCTCCTGCCGCACGGAGATTGTCAGCGGTACCGGCGGAATGACCCCTTCCTGAACTGGAGTTGGGTTTTGGCGCCATAATGCCGCGAGCACACTGCCCAATAGCGAATGCATAACCGCGGAAACCGCACCAACGACGGGTGCAAGCGGCAATAATGGAAAAGCCTGTTTGGCCAGCACGACGGCAAGTCCCGAGTTTTGCATCCCCACCTCGATGGCAATCGTGCGTGCGCTGTTACCGTAACAGCCAAACAAGCGGGCAAAGTAATAACCGAACAGGAAGCCAACCCCATGCAATAGCGCAGTCGCCAGGATAAGCTCTCCGCTATAGGCAAGAATAGCCTCTGCATTGGCGGCAAATATCACCGTACAGATAAAAACCACGCCTGCCACTGAAAGCAGCGGAGCAACAGGCAGAACCCGCATGACCAGGCGAGGCGCCCACCGGTTGAGCAGCACGCCCAGAAAGACAGGGATAATCACGACTTGAAAGGTCTGCTTGAACAACAACCAGGCATCGACCGGCACGAGAGCGCCCGCGAAAATCTGGGTCAGCAAGGGTGTGAGCACAACGGCTGCGAGCGTGGAGCAGATCGTCATGACGACTGAAAGCGCGACATCGGCGCCGGCGATGTAGCTGATCAGGTTTGAGGCGGTACCCCCCGGAGCGCATCCCACCAGGATAAGTCCCACCGCGAAATGAGGAGGCAGGCTCAACGCCTGGGCGACTATCCAGGCCGTCAAAGGCATGATGGAATACTGCGCGGCGAAGCCGATGGCTACCGCTCGCGGGCTCCGCCCGATGCGGCGAAAATCCTCTATGGATAGCGTGAGCCCCATGCCCAGCATAATGCAGGCAAGAACCGCCACCATCAGGGGACCCTGGTTGAACGAAGCCAGTGATTCCGGTGCATACAAGGCAAACAGCCCCGAGAGAATCATCCAGAGGGGGAACAGGAGGGTCAACTTCTGCAACATGGAGCTGGGTATCCGGTATAGCTGCTTATAGCTGCTATCAGTCGTTTCGCGAAAATAGAAGCGTATGATGCTGTGCGTGACGGCTGATCAGCCGGGTAGAACGAAGCCCCGCTTCCCCGGCCATTCTTCGCAGGGTGGAAAGGCATTCAGGATAATCATGATCGCGAACGTGCGCGCATGCTTCTTCCAGCTGCTCCGGCGGCACGCTCGTCCACTTTTCCCGCATGAAATTGAGATAACCGTCCAGAAAATCCTCCCGCGCCTCATTTTCTTCACGCACCACATCCACCAGTATCAGCCAGCCTTCTTTTGAGAGGCAGCGTCCCGCTGCCCGGAAAAACCGCGCCTTTTCATCCAGACTCAGATGATGAATGGCAAACCCGGAGAAAATAACATCCCACGTCTGATTCATGGACTCGATGGTCTGCAGGAGCTCTCCTTCGGTCAGGCTGGTTTCGCCTGGCAATCCTGCGAGGTATTCCCTCGCCTCCTTCAGCGCAGCCTCGGACAAATCCACGCCTTCGTATATCAAAGGAGGAGAGCGTTTCAGGCAAGGCGCAAGATAGCGGGCGTTGCCACAACCGAGATCCAGTAGGCGATACTCTCCCCGATCAGCACGCGACCTCAAAAGCTCCCCAACTCCGGCGTAGATCTCCCGGTGAAACATGTAGTTGTGCTCCGTGATCAGATCATAGAGCGACCAGGACCGGGTGAAGATGGCAACAGGTTCAGCGGATAGCATGAATCGGGAAGGCGTTCATTACGATGGTAAAATTTCGGCCGATTTTCACAATAGACGGGAGAATTCCTTTATTTTAACCTTTTGAAAATGCGTTGGCGACGACCAACTCATTGATAAGACAAGAGGGCTTTGCACCTGGCATGCTCATACGCCCGCGTTTTTTACTACAATATGGTGGGAACCTGCGGTAAAGCCACAATAGGGAGGCGAAAGGAGTCCTCCAGGGTATCCCATACCAAAATGCATGGAAGATCGATAGGGAATTTGGAGTCTCCCAAATAGAACAGAGAATACGAACGCCTAGATATGAGTGGCGAACACTACGGGTGCAAAGTCCGGGAGGCATCACTTTCTTGATTATGAGGAAATGGAATGAACATACCAGCGGGATTCGATAAAGAAGCTTTGCGATACGTAGCCGACGCTCTTGAGATGAAGTCAAAAACTGTTGAAGTGGACAATGCGACAGATTATCCATGCCATCCAGAGAGCGCCCCCGCGCAAGCGGCTCGCTTTATCCGGGCTGTAATTGCCGATGCCCCAGTGCCCCCTGCACATTCAATTGCACCCAAGCCATTCCACGTCGAGAGCCTTCCTGATCAGGAGGACCAGAGCATGGACTGGTGGCAAGATGCCATCAAAAATGCATTGGAGGCTGAGCACGAGCATTATCAGGAACGGAAGGAGAACGCTTCGACACTGCAAGCACAGAACAGCGAACGTGAAAACAATGAGCGTGAAAACAGCGGGCATGAAATGTGGCAGCTTGCAAGCGAGCGCGACAGCGCTACCGAATGGGCCGATAAACTGGCTCATGCGATAGCGGAACGTCTTGGTCTTGATATTGGCGAACTCAGCAATGCAAGCAATCCATGGCAGAAAGCGCTGGATTATTGCGAAACGCCAGCTCAAGAGATTGCTCCTCACGAGCACATGCTAAGACACGTTGCTTCTCATAATGAGTGGAATGCCAGTGATGCTGATGACAAACTCAGGAGAGCGGCCGAGGAAGTTGTTAACTTCCTGGATATGGACGTCAACGAGGAGCAGCTCGTAGATGGATTGAAGCTACTTGAAGGCGCTATTGAAAATCTCCGCGACGCATTGAAGGGGAAGTCCTGAGTCAGGGAAGTTCAGTGTTTTGCCCTTCTCCGCCATGCAACAGATTACTGCCATTGCCCTGATTCAAATTTTCATCAGATCTCATGGACAGCAAGTGAATCTGGATACTGAGCCCTTCATCCGATGCGTTTCTCGCTACGATTTTTCCACCATGTAGTCGAACAGCCCGCTCAGCGATGGCAAGCCCAAGCCCATGTCCACCTGTTGAGCGATCCCGGGCTTCTTCCAACCTGACGAAGGGTTGAAAAAGATGGGGCAGCATGTCTTTGGGTGCGCCAGGTCCGTGATCCCGAACCTGAACAACGATTCCATCACGACAGGTCGGGTCTGTCAGCATGCTTATTTCAACCGCCGTAGCGGGTTTTGTATATTTGATGGCATTGCGTACAACGTTTTCTATCGCACTGTGCAGAAGCCCGGGATTTGCCCATACGACCGCTGAGAAAGTATTCCTTAATTCTATCCGGCAGCCCATCGCTGATGCTTCGAATTGCGCATCCTCCACGAGTTCTTCAAGTAGTTCCCGTATGTCCACCTTTTCAGCATGAACGGAATCCACGCCTGCTTCCAGACGGGAGAGTTCGAGTAGACGCCCGAGGAGCTCATTCAAGCGTTCTATTTCCGTCTCCATGCGGTTCAATTCCTTTTCAGCCTGCCCGCCTGACCGCTGCCGCGCAAGCTCCAGCGCAGCCTGTAACCTTGCGAGAGGGGAACGAAGCTCATGTGAGGCGTCGCTCAGCAATTGCCGCTGCGCGCCAAATACCCTCTCGAGTCGCTCGGTCATCTTGTCAAATGCACTTGCCAGTTCCCCGATCTCGTCACGCCGTCCAGCCATGGAGGGAACGACGCGCTGTGCCAGATCGCCGTTTGCAATATGCTGCGCAGCATACCGTAAACGTTCGAGCGGAAAAGTGAGGTAGCGACTAAGCAGCAGGCAGATCAACGCGCTTAGCAGCGCGGCGATCGCTACGGGAAGCGCAATCACTCGCGGGCGCTGCAATATCCTGCGCAAGGTGATGCTTTGGAAGTCGGGAACCATGTAATAAAGACTTCCATCTGCAAGGCGTATGGGCTGATGGTGCGGATATCCTCTCCTGTTCAGACGATTGGGGTGTTGTCGCCTCCGCTCCAGCCTTGATGCGATATCAGGAGGAATTTCCCGATCGAGCAGATCGCGACCTGTCTCATCGATCAGGAAAATAGGAATTGCTTCACTCCGATCCAGGTAGTCGAGCCATTCCTTGAGGCCCTCAACACCCTTCTCCCTTGCGGCCGTCCGTCCCTGATCAAAATATCCCGATAGACGCTCTCGCATATTCCCGGCATCCTGCTGTACCCGGTTATGTTCAAGATAAGTGGAAGCAGCAAACAGAAGCAGCGCAGTGAAAATGATCAGCGTGAACCAGAAAGACAGGAATATTTTCCAGAAGAGCCTGTGCATGTCAGTTTCGTGAATAAATATAACCGACACCGCGGACCGTCTTGATGCGCTCCTGCCCATCGGGCATTGGCCCCAATTTTTTACGAAGACTGCTTACATGCACATCTAGGCTGCGGTCATAGCGGCTCAATTTCCGGCCAAGCGCGCGCTCGGACAAATCCGCCTTCGATACGACATTGCCGGCTTCCCGCAACAACACATCCAGCAAGCTGAATTCAGTGCTCGTCACAAATACGGGATTGTTGCCGCAGGTAACAGTACGTGAACCTGTATGCATAACGAGATCGTCCAATATGATCTTATCAGGCTCACCACTTCCATTGCGCCGATCACCTTGTATCTCTGCTCTTCTTAAAATTGCGCGAATCCGTGCCACCATTACACGGGGATTGGATGGCTTCGCCAGATAGTCATCTGCCCCGAGCTCAAGACCGACAATACTGTCGATGTCGTTCCCTCTCGCCGTCAGCATCAATACGGGAAGCAGAGATTGCATGCGCAGCTCACGTAATACATCGAAACCGTTCTGGTGCGGCATCATCACATCAAGTATCAACAGGTCATACCGGTTCACCGATATCTTGTTCAAGGTCGTGAGGCCGTCATAAGCCACATCGACGTCGAAGCCCTCGTCAGTGAAGTAATCCACCAGCATCCCACTCAATTCAATATCGTCATCCGCCAGTAATATCCGCGCCATCATTTCCCCAGGTCAGAATTTTGCAGGTTTCCAGATGCGGTGCATTTGCCTGCTACCGATATTGCCAAATCAAAGCAATCAAATATAGAAATTTATGGTTTTACATAACTTTACATTCCCATAACCCTAATTGACATTGCCTGGCCTTATTCTTTTCCAAGCCGTGCACATTCACGGTGGCATTCGCAAACATCACCATCAAGAGGAGTTGGCTAAATGAAAACAATCATGAAACTTTCATTGATCAGCGGGTTATTAGCAAGTGGCATTGTTTTGGCTGATCCACATTCTGATGCTTATCAGAAATATGCATCATCAGGCTACCATCACAGTGCAGACTCTCGCTCCGAGGGGCAAGGTATGGAAGGTAAAAAGGCATTCTGGGACAAAATGGCCGATCGCCTCCAGCTTACTTCGGAGCAACGCGCATCGATTGAAGCGATTATGGAAAAATCAAAACCGCAAACAGCAGCCATAAGGGAGAAAATACGAACAAATCGAAGGGAATTACGGGAACTGGCAAGAAACCCCCAAATTGACGATAGCCGCGTACAACAATTGGCGCGTGAACGAGGAAATCTGGTAACCGAATTGGTAACGGAGCGCACGAGAACGCGCCATGCCATTAACCAGATATTAACTGATGCCCAACAAGAACAGATGAAACAAATGCGTGAGAAGAACAGGCATCATGGTAAGGGCTGAAGCATAAACGGAAGCTTCATCTGCAACGACGGAGGCATGCAGGTCTATATCAATTAGCTCGATATTCATGAAGTCTTGACGGCCAGGCACCAGAACTGCTTGGCCGCCCCAACCCCAGTCCCCATATGGGGAAGAGTTGTAACAGAGCAGTGGCCGTATCAAAGTCACAGCGCAAGTCAAAGCGCTTATTCCTGCACAGCACACGTTGGAACACGGCCCATATCCAGCTCGATCACGTTCCTTGAAATGCTTCTGACCACGCTTGTTACTGCACGCTGCACGCCCTCTACAACACCTTCGACACCTGTGGCAACGGGCTCCGTAATCACCGCATAACAGGCGGCGCTACGAGCATCGGTAGGACGCGTAATCGTCCAACTGAATCTTGCCTTTACGCTGTCATCGATTATTGCATCGAACTGGCTAAGTTCAATTGCGATCCTGTAGACGATTTGATCGGGAGTACGGCCCCTGTGTGCCTTGTTTACGGCCCCGGTCCAGCCAGCGATACCAGAGGCGAACGCATCTCGCAGTTCATAGTTGAAGGGTGAAGACCAGCGATCTTGTTCAAGGATGAAAAGCTGTGTTTCAGGACCAGAATCTCCGTACCGTACAACCAATTGCGGGCGCGCAAGCCGTTCTGGAACATTGACTGGCAATATGTCAATGAAAATCGGGGTGGACAGATCTCGTGGCCGGGCCTTCATCTCGGGAGGCTCCGACAGCGTATAAAACCGCGTCTCCGGAACCGATACGCAGCCAGCGATCAATGATGCTGCTATCATAAAAAATGCGCTTCGCCCCAGGGCCGTCATTGTTTGTCTTCCCGCTTGCCCCGAATTATCGATTCAGGATGACGCTCCAGATAATCCGTCACAACTCTGAGTGAAATCGCCGCGCGCGACAATTCCTGCAATGTCTGACGTAAGTCCTGCTGCAGAGGCGCCTCTTCGGACAATGTCTGCCCCGCAGCATTTAGAGTCTCATGCACGTCCTTCATTGCCATGGCTATTTCGGGTGCCACATTGTTATTCAATTTCTCCGTCAGTTGCCCGGCGCTGTTCAGCGTCCTTTGGAGGCTTTTTAATGACTCCTGTAATTCGCTGCCAATTTGATCGAAAGGTACCTTGTTCAACTTTCGCGCTATCTCGGAAATCTGCGTTTGAGTTTCCTCTGCCGTATTGGGAATGGTGGGTATTGCCAACAGCGCCTGGGAAGCAGTTACATCGGCTTTACGCTTTGAAACATCTCCTTTTTTTGTGACGACGCCAGGAAAGAAATCGAAGGCCACATAAAGTTGTCCGGTAAGGAGATCAGCGCTTCGCAACTGCGCGCGCAAGCCGCGATCGATCATGAACTGCAAACGCTGTTGGGCTGTATATGTTGGTTCTTTTCGAAACTGTGCGTATCTCCGGCCCAGACGCTCCGGATAAACCTGAACCAGGACTGGCATAGTGAATTCGCGCAGCTTGGGGTCATAATCAATGCCTATCGATTTAACCTGTCCCAATACCAGTCCCCGGAAACTCACTTCTGCACCCGGTCTTAGACCACGGAGGGATTGTTTGAAATTAAGCAATATTATTTGCGCCTCGCCATCCGGCTCCTTTAATGCTTCAGTCTGATTCTCAGCCAGGATAAAGGCCGTGTCCTCTTTGGCGAGAGTGCCGGGATTGTCATCAGGGGATTGGAAGGAAAGACCGCCAAACAGAACAGTATCCATTGATTGCGACCTGATCTTTAACCCATCGGCATTAAGCTGCACATCGAAGCCGCTGGCGTGCCAGAAGCGGGTATTGATACCCACGAATCTGTCATAGGGCGAGTTAATGAATATCCGCATGATAATGCCTTTGCCATTTTCATCCAGATCATATGCGGTCACTTGCCCTACTTTGATCCCATGGAAATAGACAGGCGAACCTATATCCACCGAGCCGATATCGGCCGCATGTAAAAAATACTGCTTTCCGGAAGCACCGCGGGTAACTATTGGCGGCGTCTCAAGTCCCATAAATTTGTTTGCCTGCTCGGCGGAAATGCCCTCATCCGCTCCGATGTAGGTGCCTGATACCAGGGTCGCAAGCCCGGACACCTGCAAACCTGAGATACGTGGACGCACGACCCAGAAACGGCTGTCGGCTGCGGTGAAACTTTGGGCTTCCTTCTTCAATCGCACGGTTACCGAAACGTGAGTGCGATCTTCGCTGAGCGCGATTGACTGAACGGTGCCGATCTCGACTTCTTTGTACTTGACCTTGGTTTTGCCTGCCTCGAGTCCTTCGCCGGAGAGAAATGTAATGGTGATCGCAGGACCGCGCTGAATCCAGGCCTGAGCCAGAAGCGAAATTCCAATAACCGCGGCAAGTATCGGAACCAGCCAGATTAACGAGGAGAGCCAGTTTCGCTGGCCCACCTTCTTTGGCAAAGGAACGCCCTGTGCGGGATCATTTGCCTCATCTTGATTCATGTGATCTTCCGGGATCATGTTCAGTCACATCCCACATCAAACGAGGATCAAAGCTGATCGAAGCAAGCATGGTCAGTACCACCACTGCGGCAAAGGCAGCGATACCCTCCCCCGGGTGCACCGTGGCAAAGCCTTTGATCTGTATGAGCCCGGTCATCAGCGTTACTACAAAAACATCCAGCATCGACCAACGGCCAATTACCGCGATAACGCGATAAAGTTTCGCTCGTAGCAAGAGGTGCCGCTTACTGTGGTCTTGTACCGCGATCAATAGCTGAGTAAGGACCGCCAGCTTGAATAAAGGCACGAGAAAGCTGGCAGTAAAAACAATAAGCGCCAATCCCCAGGAACCGGAATTCCAGAAATAAATGATGCCACTCATGATCGTGTCTTGCTGTTCCTTTCCGAGGAAAGGAACAGTGATCATGACCGGTAATATATTGGCCGGGACATACATTATGTAGGCGGCGATCACTAAAGCCCAGGTGCGGCGGAGACTGTCAGGTTTACGCAGGTGCAATCCTGCACCGCAGCGGCCGCAGCGGTCATGAGCCTTTACATCTTCCCATAAGGTCGCACAATGAGGACATGACACCATGCCCAGCTTCGCCGCAGTCTTTACGGACACTCCGCTCTCCGGCGGCTGGCTGGCTGGTTGAACGGTTCTATTTGCTGGCACGCTTTATTTCCCCTGTTTCTTGTAGCCACATCTGCTGATATAGAGACAACGCGGGTCAAACGAAAACACCGCGGTCAGCAGGAAAGCAAGAGCACCAAATGCCCACAGCGCAATGCCAGGCAGTACGGTTGCCATACTCGTCAGTTTGACGAACGCAACGATGACACCGAGCAGAAATACCTCCACCATTACCCATGGTCGCAAGACCTGGATCAGGCGTCCCGATAAATTAAACGTTGTTGGGTGTCCAAATCTTCTAAATCTGATTGGAAAGGTAAGCAAATAAATCAAAGCCAGAAGTTGAATCAAGGGAAACAGAATTGTTGTGGCCAACACCAGCAATGCCACGAAGAGCATCCCCTCGCCTCTCAAGGAACGGACCGAGCCTATAAGCGTTGCCTGGCTGAACAAACCACTCCGCAGTTCCAGTTCAAGGATTGGAAAGACGTTTGCAACGAGATACATACATAAGCCGGCAATTGCCAGTGGCAAGACATGCCTGCGCTGAGCACGCCTGTCGCGTTCCAGCTCGGCGCCGCAACGGCGGCAGAATGCGACTTCGCTGCGGCCCAGCGCTAATCTGCGATAAACCGCATCGCATTCTTCACAAGCAATCAAGCCAGGCACTTCCCGCATGGTTAATTTATTGAGATTGTCTTTCATTCATACAATGTGGACTCCAAATGACATTCCTGAATGATGGCTTCTCGGAGTCGACATACCCTATATATATACTGTAGTAGTTAATATGATGACTTGCATCGATGCAGACGAGGGGGTCGAACGGACGTGCCGGATGATAAATCGCGCTGGCTTTTATCCGGATGACCGGGTCAATTCCTCAGAGAAGAAGCAGGATGAGAATGCGATGGGGTGTGATCCGCACAAACGAACAGAGGTATAGAGGTGCGGTAAATCGGAGACGAATGCCTATCGGCTACCCGGCCTTGAATCATCTTGAGTACGCTGAGTACGCCAGGGCATCCGGTTTCCCGGAGCCACTACTATAATATTTTCATTAGCTACTCAGCCGAAAACGAAGTGATTGTAAATATTGTCCATTGAGTGAGGCCATTCAGTGTCGCAGGTGAAATTAAGCAACAAGCTTGATCGCCCGGTCGATAACGACTACGACCATACGCTCGGGCCAGCGAACGTTGAAATAACCCTGGTGGAGTACGGAAGCTACGCATGCTCGTATTGCCGCGCTGCGAATGAAAGAATCGCTGAGGTTCGTGATCAGCTGGGCGATCGCCTTCGTTATGTATTCCGGCATTACCCTCTGGCTGGAAGCGATATTGCTCTCCGCGCTGCCGAGCTGGTGGAGCATGCGAAAGACACCAAAAGCTTTTGGGATGCCCACATCGCGTTGATGACACGTTCCGAAACGTTGACGGAGGAGGATTTGGTTGCGGTTGCCCACGATCTGGGGGTGCCCTTGCCAGATCCTGTCAAAGCCGGAGAAGCCGATGAGCGCGCCAAGGCGCGCGTCCAGGCAGACGTAAAGAGCGCCTAGGTCAGTCACGCTTTTATCACGCCGACATTCTTTATCAACGGTCGGCGCTATGATGACCCATGGGATGAAAGCTCTTTCGCCGATGCGATGCTTGGTTAGCCAGGGCACCGGTTACGGGGTGCCGCTCTCGACTTTGCCGACTGGGCGCCTTCCGCAGGTATCCTGCTCTTACTGGCAACGATCCTTGCTGTGGTTCTTACGAATTCCGGCCTTGGGCCCTCTTTCGCGGCACTATGGGAGCTGTATCTGGGCGTTTCACTCGGTAGCGCCGAGTTCAAGATGTCCTTACTCCATTGGATCAATGACGGTCTGCTCATGATCTTCTTCCTGGTCGTGGGGCTGGAAATCAAGCGAGAATTCACGGTGGGCCGCCTCGCCAGCGTACAATCGGGGCGTTGCCGGTTGCTGCAGCTATCGGCGGCATGGTGGTGCCGGCGATCGTTTATCTGCTATTGATTCCTGCAGGAGCCTGGTCCCACGGTTGGGGGGTTCCGACGACAACCGATAGGGCGTTCGCCGTGGCGCTGATCATGATGATGGGAAATCGCGTCCCGGCTGAGTTACGTATCTTCCTGACAGCGGCGGCTATGGGTCGATGATATTGGAGCAATCGTCCTCAGGTCATCGCGGTTGAGGCTTTCGAAGCCCCCTGTAGCTCATCCGGAAAAGTGATTACAAAATGAGCTGGCCTTTATCTGCTATTAATAACTCCGAGAGCGATCAGAATCCAAGCTTCACTATCTGCATTGATACTGCAATAAACCGCCGTCAAAATAGAAGCTTCGATACAACTGGGAAGGAGTTATGCCTAAATACGCCGTCTATACGAGAACTCTTACAGGACATGTCAAACGAGTAAGAAATTTTTCCAGCAATTATCCCCACGATCTTTTGAAGCGCCATTTCCATCAAGGATCGCTCACGGGTTTTCCAGAAAACACCGTATTCTGGATAAACCCTGAAGGCCCTAGCATCGGCTTTGCGCCGCGCCTCGAAGTACAAAAAACAGCTGATTAAGAAAAGGCAGAAACAAAAAAACCAGCCGAGTTAGGAGCTGGTTTCAAAATGAGCATTGCTCAGTCGATCCGTTCGCCCTGTTTGCTGCTCTGAGAATGACAGGTTTACTTCCAATGAGAAGGAAAGAACTTTTAATGAACCCTCATCTATTCTCGATCTGGGTGGTACTGTTTTTAGCCTCGACAGAGGGCTCGCCTACCCCGGACCTACTCCGGAATCAGTACCGATCTAAAGTGGAAAATTCCGGCTTCGTAGGCCTGCCCACCGATATCGGGGAGTAGATCGCTGAATGCTAACTACAGGCCCTGAGAAGGGCCTGTAACTGCAGCTGGATGGAGTGGGGTAGGCTGCTTCGCGTGATCGGCGATGAGCTACATGTAGAACGATTTGTTACCGTGTGCTGTCCGAGCCAGCGATACGGTTAGCAACCTCTGGTGAGCTTGTAGAGCTTCCCGTTCTCACTCAGCCGATAAACCCTCTTGTCTTTCATACCGGCCTTAACCGTGACGCATTTCGTAAAATCTGCGAGATCGCCGAGGTGGGCCGTGACCTTCACCGCATGCGAGCAGTGGTTGTTGTAGTAGACGGTGGTTGGGAGATTGCCTTCCACCCATGAGAAATTGGCTGTATCTCCGGGCATCTCGCATGCGACAGTGAAGTGGCGTTTCTCTTGATCTTCGGCGGCCGAATCGGCACCTTGGGGTGCGGCTGATTCATTTGCAGCCACTATGGCGGGGGCTGTACTGACTAAGAGGAGGATGATCACTGTAGTTCCTATCCCGATTGCCAGCGTTATCCTGAGCTTTTCCATGTCGTTTCCTCTCCTATATATGAACTCCTTTAAAGAGCTTTTCCATAAATCGCAATTTGGAGAATCCTGCGATTCCCTTTCATTGCACGAAGCCTATTTATAGAACAAAAGATCCGTGGATGCTTTCGACAAGATATCCTTCCCCTTCCCTCTAGCAGCCTGTAATCAGATGAGGATATCTTCCTGAAGGCGAAAATCTCCTGTCTGGTCGCGACCAGAGATTTATAAGCGTGGAAACCGGGATTACAGAGGGATCAAGAGGAATTCGATCCGGTAAGAGTCTTGTTCATCAGGAACGAAGAGGTCATTCCTGGAGTTACCTCAAAAACTTTTCAATCATGCTGCTCATAGAAATTCCTGTGGCATTCTTCATGATCGATCACAGCCTTTCCTTAATGTAGTGCAACAACTTACATTTTCCTCATTCGCTTTATTTGTTCGAGCACGATTTGATCCAGAGCACTAGAAGTGCCCATCGCCATACAGCTTCCAGTCCCGCTGGCAGCTTGGGTGCCCAGAACATCTGCGGCAATGCCACATACGAGGGTAGCTACAGAAACAGGTGCTTGCACAGTGGCTGGGATCTGATTGACATCAACATTGATGTCTTTCGCAATATCGTTCGCGACGTTTCTGAGATCCACACTGATCAGGCCAGGCTGCGCCTGAACAACTGTATTTGGCCCCATACTGAATAATATAGCTGCGCCGATTCCTGCTAATACCGCCTTTGCAGTCTTCATGATAAAACTCCTTTTCCCTCTCTTATATAAAGATTTCTCAGCTATTCAAAAATTTATAGCCAAGGGTATGCGGCTTTCAGGGTTTATTTAGATATAGCACCTCATGCCCGGAGCGCAAGAGACAATCGCACCTCTAAAGCACCGAGGACTAGAGGGATGCCGGACACAACGACTGTGAGTTGCTGCTTTAGCAACGCAAGTTTCTCGATGACGTGACAGTCATCACTCGCGTAAGCTGCCGTGATGGTAAAGGCAAAGAGCAAACCAAAGCCGATATGATGTCGCATCGGTCTCATCGTTGAGTAACCAGGATGATTGAGGAAGAGCAGGAAACAACGTCCCGCATGGCCAAGCTGCTAAAAGTCACACTACACTTTGCATAGATCCTCGAACTGAAAAGGATGAGGATTTTGATACTTCAGGCTGTGCTTGAGGGTGGTTATATGTCGAAATAATTAATATTGGACATGAAAACAACATCTTTTGATGATCGTTACTTCGGTCTGGAAGGGAAATCTTCCTGATGACGTTCTCCACTGCTGATGTTCCCACTTCCGCTCACGTCCATGATATAAATTTTGCCTGCGCCGCGCTGATAGGTATTGGCGGCCTGCATGACCGTGCTGAAAATATCGTCCACTTGCTCATCGGAAGCAAAAATTTCGATGCGTTTTTTCAGCATATAAGGATCGAAACTGCTATCGGCGATCCGCTCTCCGCCAAACCCGTAGCAATCGGAGACGCTCATGCCCGGGAAATCTGGAATTTCAAGTAATGCCTGCGTTACTTTGGATAACATGAAGGGTTCAATGTACGCGCGGATTTCTTTCACGGAATCACCTTGGTTTTAACCCACTCTTCGGAGGTGCGGTAAAGTACGGGGAGCATGGTCAGGGTCAAAAGAGTCGCACTGATCAATCCTCCGATGATTACCACTGCAAAAGGCTTGACTGTTTCCGAGCCGACACTGGTGGACAACGCAGCGGGCAAAAGACCGAGCATTGCCATGAGAGCAGTCATTACGACTGGCCGGAGCCGGCTGATGGAACCTTGAACAACCGCTTCAGCTATCGGAACTCCTTCGCGCCTGAGCGAGTTGATCTGTGAGAGCAGAATGACGCCGTTCTGTACGGCAATACCGAACAGGGCGATAAATCCGACCGCTGCGGAAACGCTCAGGTGAATGCCGGTGAGCAACAGCGCAATCAACCCCCCGATCAGCGAAAACGGGACATTGAGTACAATCAACGAAGCATTTCTGACCGAACGGAAAGTCCAGAACAGCAGTACAAAAATCAGGGCAAAGCTTACCGGAACGATGATGGAAAGCCGCTTCATTGCACGTTGCTGATTTTCGAACTGGCCACTCCAGACCATGCGATAGCTCGGCTCGAGCACCACCTGGCGGGCAACTTCCTGTTGCGCTTCCGCAACAAAGCTTCCCAGATCACGGCCGATCAGATTGCATTTGATGGCAATGCGGCGCATGTTGTTCTCGCGCGTGATTCTGGCTGCCCCCTGATTTATTCTGATATCTGCCAGTTCCGCCAGTGGAATGCGGCTGCCATTCGAGGATAGAACAGTAATGTTTTCGATTGTGCTCACCGAGTCACGCGCCGATTTGTCCAGCCGGACTGTAACATCGAAGCGGCGCTCACCCTCAAGCATCTGCGTCGCGGGCAGGCCGCCCACGGCCATGGCGATGACATCTTCCACCTGCGTGATATTCATGCCGTAACGCGCAATCTTTTCCCTGTCGATCGAAATAATCAGCTGAGTCAATCCGGACTGCTGCTCCGCCGCCACATCTGTGGCCCCTTCGATGGAGCGGAGAATGCCAGTAACCTGATCCGCTTTTTCCTGAAGTATGTCGAGATTGCTTCCGAATATCTTGATGGAGATCTCGCCTTTTACGCCGGAAATTGCCTCTTCCACGTTATCCTGGATGATCTGGGAAAAATTAAGCTGCAGTCCCGGAAATGCTGCCAGTTTTTTCTCCATGACGGCTACCAGCTCATCCTTGTTGCGATAGCGCCAGGTTTCCCTGGGTTTGAGATCAATCAGGATTTCAAGATTGTTGAAGCCCTTGGGATCGGTTCCATCCTCGGGACGCCCCAATTGCGTGACGATGGATTTCACCTCCGGGAGCTCGGAGAGGCGAGCGCGTATATCCCTTTCCAATTCTTTTGCTTTGTTCAATGACACTGACGTCGGCAAAGTGATGGTCAGCCAGACATTCCCCTCATCCAGTTTAGGCATGAATTCGGTGCCTATCAGTGGCCATGTAGCCAGAGAGAGGGCCAGCATGATACCCGCGCTGGAAAACAGCTTGTAGGGATGGCGAAGCGCTGCCTGCAGGATGCGCAGGTACCCCTCTTCCATTTTCCGGATGAGCGGATTGGGCAACTCCACGAGATGCGGTCCGAGCAAATAACTCAGCAGTACGGGGACCAGCGTCATGCTGATGATCAGTGAACCGAGAAGCGCAAAGGTCAGCGTGAACGCCATGGGAGAAAAAATTTTCTCCTCCACCTGCTGGAAGGTAAAGATGGGTATGAAGGCGATGATAAGAATAGCCTTCGAGAAAAGGATGGGGCGGGCCATCTCTGCCGTCGTTATCAGCATGGACTGGCGCATGTGCGCCTTGCTTGCTCCCTGATGCATGTCTAGGCTCACCTTGACCATAATGGCTTCGACCAGGACTACGGCGCTATCCACAATGATGCCGAAATCCACCGCTCCCAGGGAAATGAGGTTCGCGGAGACATGCATCATGTCGATCAGTATGAATGCAACCAGCAGCGAAAGCGGCACGACCGTGATAACGACCAGAGACGCCCAGAATCGGCGAAGAAAGATGATCAGCACGAGAAGGATGAGCACTATTCCCTCTATCATGTTGTGCCCGACCGTATTGACGGTATGCTGGATCAGCTCGGTGCGGTCATAAATGGGAATTATCCTCACCCCGGGAGGCAGCCCATAACTGTTGAGATATTCGATCTTTTCCTTTACTCCGTTCAATACAACAGTTGCATTCTTGCCTTTGATCAGCAACACGATGCCTTGCACCACGTCGTCGAGCTCGTTGAAGCCCACTATGCCGGTGCGGGGCTGCGGGCCAATAGCGACCGTGGCGACATTCTTCACAAAGACAGGAATGCCTTCACGGGTGACAATGACGATATTTTCAATCTCATCTATCGATTTTAATAAACCGGTTCCCCGCACAATCATTGCCTCGCTGCCGTGCTCGATATAGCCCCCGCCAGTATTCGCATTGTTGGAGGATATAGCCTCGTACACGTCGGATAGCGTCAGGTTGTAATTCCTGAGCTTGCCGGAATCAACCTGGACCTGGTATTGCTTGATTCCTCCTCCAAACGCGACGACGTCCGCCACCCCTTGGACCGAGCGGAGCGTGGGCTCGACCAGCCAGTCCTGTAGAGCCCGTTGCTCTACCAGTGGCATCCTGGCTGCTTCTATCCGATAGCGGTAGATTTCGCCGATACCCGTTGTCAATGGGCCTAAGGTGGGCTTTACGCCTGCAGGCAGGCTGACTGCTTTAAGCCGCTCCAGTACCTGCTGGCGGGAAAAGTAGTCTTCGGCATCATCATCGAAGGTGAGCGTTACCACCGATAGCCCGAAGATGGATATGGACCGCATGTTGATCATATGCGGCAGCCCGTTCATTTCCTTTTCTATCGGCAGACTAATGAGCTTTTCCACTTCCTCGGGGGCTTGGCCGGGATATTGGGTTACAACCTGGACAAACACATTCTGCACATCGGGAAAAGCCTGAACAGGAAGGTGCTCGAATGAGAGAACGCCTATCACCGCCAGCACTATCGACGTGCTGATGATTAACAGCCGCTGCTGCAGGCAAAAAGCGATGAGCTTGCCAATCATCGCTGGTCTTGCCTTTTTTGTAGGGCGCTGCCTTGCTCGGCGCGCAGCAACAGCGCACCTTCAATCACGACATGTTCACCCGGGTTCAGGCCCTCATGAATGACGGCACGATCCTTTAGGCGGGGGCCCACCTTGACCGGGCGTTTCTGGTAGTGGTGATTGCCCATATTCACATATACCCAGTCAGAGTCATAGCGCAATTAAAAAAAGCGCGAGACCGAGCAGTGAAAATTGGCCATGGACGAAGCGCGTCGCTCACCAGCACAACAATCGCTCCGGATACAGGCACGACACGATTTTACCAACGCCTCCCTTGACCATACTGTACCTAGATCCAATTGCTGACTCTGTATTGAGGCATAAAATAGCTCGCTTTGTTGTTATTGCAAAAAGAGTAGAACATCGAGTTCTATAGAAGAGTATGAGCTAGACCTCGGGAACCGCAAGGCGTCCCGTGGCGGAGAGTCTTCTTCTTCAACGGACGACGAGTCCTTCATCAAATACCCAGGAAGTCGCTTCGACGATCCTTGAGTAACAGGAGATTACTTTGGAAAGAACTTGGCGTGACGCCATTATTCGAGTTTTGCGTGAAGCACAGAAGCCGCTTGAATATGCGGAAATCGCTGAACGAATCCTGACCCAAGGCTACTACGAGACGGATGGCGCCACACCTCGTGCCACAGTAAATGCGCAGATAACAAGCTCAATCAGGCGCGGGGGAGAGGCATCGCCATTCGTTAAGATTGCGAGAGGAGTATTCGGTCTGAGAGAGATGGCGAATGCAGAGTCTGCCGCCATTCAGCCGCCAGTAATAGTCTCCTCCGAAGCATTTGTAGCAGTAACTGAAGCGGAAGTTGAGAATTCTGATTCCATCATTCGCTCTTTTGGCATGTATTGGCAACGGGATCTGGTTATCGCGGTGATCCAAAGATATTTGGCAAGCAGCAGGCAATGGCAACCCCTGTTGATTTTGGCAGGCAGAAAGGTATCTACATCCTCTATGACCATCATACTGTTGTGTATGTCGAGGTCGATCGACAGGCCCCTCGGACGAAGGCTTTATGAGCACACCATTGATCGACTTGGAAGCCGTTGGAACCGATTCTCATGGTTCGGGCTACTTGACGTCACGCCGGAGGGTGGCCTGCGTGAACTCCCCCTGGTACCAAGCCTCGTCTCAATGATCGGCACGCTTGAAGCACTTTTGATCGAGTCCCTCGAACCCCCACAGAATAGAAAGCGCGGGGACGACTTCTCTGCGGTAGAGCACATCCAGGATATTGACCCTGAAATACATGAGCGTGAAATCCAGAATACCCTGCGGTCGATTGAGCAAAACATGCGTGGCAATTCATGATAATTGTGTATTGGGTATAGCTGAACCAACCTAGTGCTATCATCTAATATCAAATGAATCGACGGCGAAATCATTGCCCCCGTTACCGCCTTCCTGAAAAATAAGGGTGAGATAGTCAATAGATTTGAAGTCATTTTCAGTAGGAGGCTCTCCGGTTTTGCCTGAACGAAAATCAGCCAGAGGGAAAGAGACATCAAAGCTACTACCTATGACGGGCGGAGTTACCTGTTTGCTAATCTGAAAAACCTCTCTGGACGATGTGACTGCCTGAATAATTACGTCGACCTGGTTCTGCATGTCGATTGAATGGAAGTGCAGCGTGAATTGGCCATTAGCCAAGTCCTGGCTCAAGTCCAGATTTAGTGGTGTCACGCTTCCGTGTTGCTCAATCCCATAGGACACTTGGAGCCTACTTGCCGCATGCACGCCGTCCTCAACGATCAGGTGCCCTTTCGTGACTGCGGACCTGCCTGTTCTGCTCAATGAAGGGTTGATTTGATCGACTCTATGAACGACGTGGCGCTGCCCGCCTAGCATTGAACCTTTCTGGATATATAGTTCAGATTCGGATACCAGGGACGCCCCCTGATATGGACCGGTGTTAAAGTCATCAATTGTTCTGGGCGCTGCCTGAACAAACTGAGCTAAAAGCATCAACATCGTAATATTAATGGCGTTGGTTAATGGTTTCATCGACTTTCTCCAAAAGAGGGAAAAGTACTAAAGGGCCGAGTGCCCTATTCTGCAACGGCTTGCGATCTAGCCGTCGCATCCTCCGACGAGGTGGCGTTTAACTTCCATTGTTCAACTTAGTTGATGAAATTGAAGCTGTCAAAGACAGGCTGCGGCACGCACCTGAGACTTTAAACGCCGGACAGCTTTAGGCATCGGTAGGAAAGCTAGAGGTTTTGGCTGCGCGTTTACGAAATCAATCCGAAGACGTTGGACCTATAAAGTAGACAAGGAAAGGCTCTGCGCTTTCAGGGGACTTACAGGCTTCAGCAGTTCTTTCCTGTTGCTATATGGATCAGCATGGTTGATTTCCCTGCTCATCACGCGCCACCGCATGAATCCTTCAGTCGGCAGCGACCTGTTCAGGGCAAGGTGAGCTGCTTCCTAGCCGGCGTCTCCAGATCATCCAGCGCCAAGCATCCTCTGGCTTGAAAAATACGGCCGCTAGTCATGGAGAACGCACAAAAACGTAATGTTGTAAATCTGAGGTGCACCCCATCATGACAAATTTGCCTGACACTTTTGTCCCCTATTTTTGTCAAGATAGACTTTTGATTACTATTAATTGACACTCCTCAGTGAGAGCTATAGACTCTATCCTGACAAATCATGGTGGGAAGTTTGAGTGAGTAGAATGGCCCGATGAGGGAGCGATCTGTTCGAACAATGGCCTAACTGCCATTTAACATGGATATTACAGGGCCTCGAATGGAAAAATTATTGCTTACATTATTAGTGGCGGGCTCGACGATATTGGGGGGATGCACCGGGATTCCCAATGGGGTTACCCCGGTCAAGAACTTCGAAGTCCAGCGATACCTGGGAGAGTGGTATGAAATCGCACGCTTGGAGCATTCCTTTGAGAAAGGTTTGTGCGGCATTACGGCTAATTATAGCCTCCGTGATGATGGGGGTCTCCGGGTCTTGAACCGCGGATATGATCCACAAAAAAGAGAGTGGCGAAAGGCAGAAGGTAAAGCCTATTTCATGAAAAGTCCCGAAATTGGCTATCTCAAGGTGTCATTCTTTGGTCCATTTTACGGTTCATATGTGATATTCGATGTGAATGAAGCGGATTATCGGTATTCGTTCGTGAGCGGAGCGGATAAAAGTTATTTATGGCTTCTTGCAAGAGCATCTCGCGTCGAAGATGAGGTATTGGACAGGTTCATAAAAAAGGCTGATATGCTTGGCTTCGATACAGCCAAACTTATTTATGTGGAACACGGGGCTCGCTGCGGCGGCACAATGTTGCAGAAGGATGGCGAAAAGGACGCATGAGATGATCAAAGGCCCCTGCCATTTTTACGAAGATAAAGAAGTCTAACGGAAGAACCAATTTGACTATTTTGTGAGGGACTCAATATGAGCCTTTAGCCTTTCTATTTCTTTCTCCGCGAGAACTTGCTTGGTGACATCATATTGCACGCCCAAATAATAAAGTACCCGCCCCTCCGAATCGAACAACGGGGTAATGGCTAAGCGGTTATAAAACAACTCTCCGGTTTTACGATAGTTCCTTAATGTAACTTCTATGGGCTGTGCATTTTTTATCGCATTGCGTATGAGGCCTTTTTCCTCTTGTTTCTGATCTGTGCCTTGCAAGAAACGGCAATTCTTTCCTATGGTTTCTTCCTGCCTATATCCCGTCATCACCGCAAACGCGTTGTTGGCATAAACCAATGGCAAATCTTCCAGGTCAGGATCCGCTAACGTTACTCCATTCACACAAGAATCCAGAATAGCGCATAGAGTTCGAGGAATTAATCCCGGGTCTTTATCATCCATAAAAAACATTATTCTCTCCTATACTATTTCTATTCTGCTGAAAGTGCTCCTCCAGAGAGGAAGCAACATTCACTAGCGATCAGGTCCGAGTAGGCATATCCGCGATCTCCGCTTCAACCAATTTCTTAATACTTCTTACAGTTTTTTCAGTTCCCTCCTGTACCGCTATACGGATAAGTTTCTCGAAAGGTCTCATGAACATCTCCAGACTATGCAGCTCGAAGGTAAAAGTGATGCGGCTTGCAGAGGGAGGATTGGATGGCTCAAAAACGTAATCGCACCGGTAGGGGTTGGATACTCCTTCAAAGCATATACGCTGCCCTGGGTGAAATGCCATGACTTTGAACGTCGATTCCGAACGTCTACCCTGGTCGACCCGAACCTGGTGGCACATAGTTCCCACCTTTACAGGTCCCTCAGTTAATGGCTTCAACTCGACAACTTCTGGTGACCATCGAGGATAATTGGTGAGGAAATTAGCACCAACAAAATCAAAAACATCCTGAGGAGGCCGTTGAATCAAGGCGTTTGCTTTCCCGATCACAGGAGTATCCTTAAACATGCCAAGCATTAACCATTTCCTCCGTTATTTTTCCGCATAGAAGGCATTGTAGTACAGTGCTTTTTCGGTGTCAGACTTGAGCACATCAGAAGAAGCTCGGTTCTCTGACGGAGTGGCATTCAAGAAGAGTGAGAATGGTGGTTATGACTATAGAAAAGGAAGGGTAGTTGCCTCCATTGGTCAAACAATCCACACTGATATCGACCTGGCCATGAATGCGAACGCCTGGGGATGCCTCCCGAAATACAGCCCCTCAAATTTTGCTGGAGACAGGTGGCCCATGTATGCCTGGTCGTCGCGGCTGCGCTGCCTCCATGCATCCTTATAGACATACTGTCAGGCTCCATTCGGAGCGCCTTCAGCCAAAGAGGAGACATTATCGTATATGAGTAAATATAGAGTAGGGAACCTTGACTGAGAGACCCCCTAGGGCTTTTAGGTGGAAGGGGGTCTAGATTGCTTCTGTTCCCGGAAATTTTTCCGGCACTTGACGCCTTCAAGTTCCTCGGGCTGTGCCTCGAAGCCGGCAGTTTGATCGATCTTTGATGTTCTAGCGTAGACGATGATCATTTGTCCTCACACGGATTAAAGATGCTGTGATAGAGAGCCTGATGTGCCCCCGGTGGTAGTGCCAGGGGCGTTCTAGCAAAGTCCCAGTTAAAAATCAGTTTTTGTTTCTTTCACAGCCTTTATTTCTTTATGCATGCGGCGGTTGGCGGCGAATTCTGCCGGAGTTTGATAATTCAATGCGCTGTGCGGTCGATGCTCGTTGTAGTCGCGCCGCCAGGCTGATATCCGAATCCGTGCCTCAGCCAGGCTGGTAAACCAGTGATCGTTCAAGCACTCATCCCGAAACCGACCGTTGAAGCTCTCGATGTACGCATTTTGCGTCGGCTTGCCCGCCTCAATCAATTTGAGCTGGACGCCATTCTTATAAGCCCACTGATCCAGTGCCTTGCTGGTGAACTCCGGTCCCTGATCGGTGCGAATGGCCAAGGGCAACCCACGAAACGTGCCGCCCGCTCCAGGACACGCACGACATATTGTCCTGAAATGCCATGTTCAGCTACCAGATCAATGGATTCCTTGGTAAAGTCATCAACGATGGTCAATACCTTGATGCGTCTGCCATTCGCCAGTGCATCACAGATGAAATCCATTGACCATACCTCATTGGGCTGGCTTGGCAATGCCAATCGCTCACGCTCAACTGCTACGCCCCCTCGCCTGCGTCGGCGCTTTACTGCTAATCCGGCAGCCTGGTAAAGGCGAAAGATACGTTTGTGATTGGCTTCAACACCCTCACGCCGCAGCAGAGCATGAATGCGTCGATAACCAAAACGGCGACGTTCAGAAGCCAACTCAACCATTCGACCTTGCAACCGCTCATTCTCCAGCCGCACCTTGGGCATGTAGTGCAATACCGTACGTGATATATCCACAAGCAGGCAGGCACAGCGTTCGGAAACGTTCGTCTGCTCAAGCATCGCCATCACTGCCTCACGCTTGGCCTGTGGAGTTAATGCTTTCGGCCCAAAGCAACCTTCAAGGCTTGACCATCCAGAAGCGACTCGGCTAAAAGCTTCTTGAGCTGAGCATTCTCTGCTTCAAGATCTCGCAACCGCTTGGCATCCGATACTGTCATCCCACCAAACTTGGCACGCCAAGTGTAAAACGCCGCATCGGAAAAACCATGCTGGCGGCACAATTCCCTGACCGGAATGCCTCCATCTGCCTGCTTCAGAAATCCAATAATTTGCTCATCCGTAAATCGCTTCTTCACGTCCGTTCTCCTCTCGAAAAACGAACTTTACTAGATTCCAAATGGCACGTTTTAGGGGGAGCACATCAGTTCAAGTATTTGACCTGCCGGTGCACAGTATCCGGCGGACACTTTCCTTCCGCTTTTAATTCGGCAAGGGCGGACTTGTAAGCGGGCGCCTTGTCGGTATTGATAGCACCGGTACGCCACCAGGGCTTCATGGATTTCAGGGCTTTGCCCAGAAAACGTTTGGCAGCGTGGGTATTGCGAGTAGCGGAGAGATAGAAATCAATCGTATGGCCTTTTTTATCAAGCGCCCGGTAGAGATACGTCCATTCCCCTTTTACTTTTACGTAGGTTTCATCCACCCGCCAACTGTAGCCCACGGAAGGTTTCCAATGCCACTCAGGCGCTTTTCCATTTCAGCGCGTAGTGCTAAACCCAACGGTAGAGCGTCGTGTGATCCACATTAAGACACGTTCCAGCATCATTTCCGCCAAATCACGATAGCTGATCCCGTATTTGCAATACCACCTGATACAACTCGGAATCATCTCCCCACGGAAATGACGCCACTTAAAATCTGACATTTGAGGATCTGTCCTGAAAAATACAATGGTGCACCTCGCTTCTCTAAATGTGGACCGGACTACTTTGTATCGGGCATTTCAGCGAACGCCTTAATAATTTACCAGCCCCAATTCTATTTCTGCAATTATGAATTACCTCCTCCTCTAAGCATTTCTCGTAATTTAATCGCTGCTTGGACTATTTCGCGCGGGCCGGGCTCGGGCGCGTCCCGGTAGCGCGCATCCACCTCGTCATAGCAGGCAATCACCTCTTCCTTCCCGCCGAGTTCCCACAGCACCAACCCCTTGTTGAAGAGCGCCCTGGCGACCGATTCTCGCAGGGCGGGCTCGGGCGCGTCCCGGTAGCCCCCGATCACCTCGTCACAGCAGGCGACCGCCTCATTATTTCTGCTGAGTTCCCCCAGGGCGCCCCCCTTGTTGACCAGCGCTTGGGCGACCTGTTCGCGCAGGGCAAGCTCGGTCGCATCCCGGTAGCCCGATCACTTCGTCATAGCAGTCGATCGCCTCATCAAGTCTGCCAAGCTGTCCTAAGGTGACTGCCTTGTTGACGAACGCGTTGGCGACATGTTCGCGCACGTCCCGGTAGCGCCCGATCACGTCGTCATAGCAGATGATTGCTTTATCAAGCCTGCCCACTGCTTCAGCACGACGGATAGGGACGGTTTCCTCAGCGTGTTCGGAGATACCGCCATCATCATCGACGGTATTGCGCCCTATCGCTGGTTGAACCCAAATGCTCCCGCCAATTGGCTCGCTGACGTCGAGAAATGGCGCGAGGACCTCGGCGTGACCTCTGAGCACTTGTCCTTCGAGTTGGGCTTTTGGAATGTCGAGGGCGCGTACGCATATGCGGTCATATTGGGGACTCTCACAGTTACTATCAGGGGCAGCTCCGTCGTTCGCACCGGTACCCTCGCATATACGTTCAGGAACATCGATGGGGTCTGGAAGATTGAGGTGCAGGCTTGGGGCCGCACGTCGTAACCTATTTTTGAGCGTGTGGATGATGGTTTGGAAGCGGTCTAGCCTTCGAATCGCACCTCTTCCAGTAAGGTGGAATAACCGGCTATTGAGCACCTTGGTACGATAGTACCGAAGGGTTTGATGAAAGCGTTCTAATTCGGCTTACCCCGCTGAATGAAACGTAATTTATTGCACCAAATCGGCCAGCGTGAAGTGCACAGCTGGGCGAACCCACAGGGGGCAATATAATTCGATGGTGGCCCACAACGAGGGATACTCGCCGCGGTGCTCCAGCACCATGCGCACAGCGCGTTCACGTACTTCGGGGGAAAATTTGTTCTGTTTCTTCATGGCTCCATTCTCTCAGATGTTGGAGCCTCTACAAAACCCGGGGCGGTTCAGTATTTACATTTGCTTTCATAACACCGGCACGAGAGTCGAACCCACTTTACGCTGCTCTTCAACGGTGAATTGTATGGACACGTAACTCGCTGCGTAGAGGATACGTTTGCTGTTGGTTAATTCCATCTGTTTGCTCCTTCCGATAAACCTGAAACTTCGTGCGTGCTTACTAAATAGGGGCAACTCTACACACCAAGTTGAATTGACATTACATCAAAATAACCTATCGTCAAATAGGACATACCCTAGTCCAAGATTTTCCCTTTGCCATTTGTAAGTAACAATATCCATTACCTAATGGAGGTTAACAAATGAGTAGATCATTCCATATATTGGCTCTTTTTGATCCAGCTTTTCTTTGGCATATGACTCATAGTGATGATCCATTTGATCCTTGGGATTCATCAAAATTGAAAAGGGTCAATACTATCCCAGGGAAGGCTTTTAACAATATTGCGTGTGCAGTTAATCAAAATGATGATTTACAGGTATGTTCTGTGACTCAGGATGGAGGATTATTCCACGCTATTCGCGGGGGAGGTGATGGGACCTGATCTCCTTGGGGTGATGTTATCGCAGAGATAAAGAGAGAGCATCCGGGGAGTAGCAATCCAACGCTGGTTGTGCACATCGCCTGCTCCACAAATCAAGGTAACGACTTGCATGTATGCGCTGTGAATAAGGACGGGGAGCTATTCCATACTATTCGCCGGGGAAATGATGGGACCTGGTTTCCTTGGGGTAACGTCATCGCAGAGATAAAGAGAGAGCATCCGAGTACTACTATCGATCCAGTGCCAGTTGGGCCAATCGCTTGTTCCGTAAATCCCGCTGATGGAAATTTGCATGTTAGCCTTGCGACTGCTGTGCAGGGTCTTCCTACAGATGGCAGATGGTGGTATGCATTCCGTTTCAGTAATACAGGCGGATGGTATTTTCTTGTAAATGTAGATGTGGAGGGCTATCTAATTGATATATGTACAGGCCATTGACCTTGATGAATACTGCATATACACCTTCCCTATAGAATGCAGTGACAGTGCGTTTACATAATCGCATTCTGACTTGCAAAGGGATTATCGCAGCAGGTCAGCATGTCAAATTGCTGGGGTAAGCCAACTTAAACGTGTCACTCATTTAGCCGGGGCGCTGAAGACGGATTGAGAAGGTTCAGGAGCGGGAGTTTTCGCCTCCGTCCCTAGGACATTTATTGTTTGTACGTTGAAAAATGGAAGCCAGGCCTGCCACGCTAGAACAGGAACTGGCAGCCGTGGAGCGGTCGGAAACGAGCTGCCCGACCTGACCTGCTATTGATTTACGAATCGGCGCTCTATCACATCTCTTTAAGATGTGTGAGAGCAAATGATCATTGGCTAGCGGTTTGCCACGAATGGATAGATGGGATTAAGCAGGAATCTATTTCGTGAGACTACGGACGTATTGAAGGATTAAGGAGTGCGACCTTTTATCACAGTCGGGTTTCTGCGATGGTGTAGACAGGCAATGACGACAGGCACCTCCTCTACCTTGAACCATATTCCGTAGGGGAACCTCTTCATATTTGCCCGACGCGCATCTTTGACTAATGCCGGGTAGAGCAGAGGATTGCTTTCAATCATTTCCAAAGCTTCCTCGACCTTGGAGATAAAATCATTACCTAATCCCGGACGCTGCTTTTCGTACCAGTCTCTTGCTTGTGCCACATCATTGAATGCCTGAAGAGTAACGATCAAGGCGCAAGCTGACGCAGCGCGTCCCTCCACGGCAGGGCCGTTTTCTTGTCTTCATCGTATGTCTTCAGTCGGGATTCTACTTCGTCCCTCACTTCTGGAGACACCGGGATATGATCTTCTTCAAGACTTTCCGATAACAGGTCCATCAGCTCAAGCTTCTGATCCGCTGTAAGGGCCTTTACATCTTCTTTTGTGAGCATCTTCATGATGCGACCTCCTCCAGACTTTCTGCACGGGCAGCAGGCAGGTGATTGTAGAGAGTTGATAGGGAAACACCAAGACGCTTCGCAACCTCTGCTACCGTTATCGCCGGATCCTTCAACAGGGCTTTTGCGGCCTGTAAATCTTTATCAGATAACAGCCTCGGTCTGCCACCAATGCGGCCCCGTTCCTGTGCTGACTTCAAGCCTGCTTTGGTCCGATCCCGGATAACCCCCCGTTCAAATTCGGCCAGCGCGGCGAAAATGTGAAAGACCAGTTTTCCGCTTGCTGAGCTGGTGTCAATCGGGTCCTGCAAGGATTTCAACCCGATCCCCCGGGTCTCGAAATCCTCGACCGTTTCAATCAGTTGTTTCATGGACCGGGCAAGACGGTCCAGCTTCCAGACTATCAGAATATCCCCTGCACGCATGTACGACAGCGCAGCCTTCAGCTCCGGTCTGTCCCGCTGAGCACCTGGGGCTTTTTCCTGAAAGATTTTCTCGCAACCCTCTTTCGTCAGGGCGTCGATCTGCAAAGCCAAATCCTGATCCTGAGTACTGACCCGCGCATATCCAATTTTCATTTTTACCTTTTTCTTCTCCAAAAACTCGTCTCCATGTTAGCTTTTTGGAGAGATTGTTTCAAGATACAGTTTTTGGATACCTTTAGGGCTAAAAAGACAGAAATTTGCCTTGCCCCTTATACCTCCCAATAAACGGTCGTTTTATGGAAATGTAATGGGAAATAGGGAGGCGAGGAAAGAAACGTTTTTATGAAGAGAATTCAGTTCTCCTCCGCTCTATCCTTAAAGAACAGGACGAAGGGCCGCTTGCCAGAATTAAGTTCACTAACCAAAATATCCATAACTACCCCGACAAGGTCGAGATTAATACTATCCTATAGCCAATCCTACCCGGCTTACTGGCGGGTCTATTAATCGCTTGCCCTTGTGCCTTTGGAAAGACTGGAAGATGTGCTGTGGACTGTCCAAGTAGCAGATTGCGTCCCGGGATGGGGATTCCACAACCTAAAGTATCTGCGCTACTGCGCCGCGACTCGAGATACATTGAAAGTGATTCGTTGAAAGAGGAAATATTGAAAAAAGTGAAAGGGCAGGATGTAAAGGAGTAGCGAAAGGAAGTCTTTATGCTACTTATCGACTCGCCCAAAAAGGGCAATATTGCAGAATAAGAGACGAGAGCTCAATAACGTTGTAAATTCTCCATCTTCTTTCGTCTCGCCATAAACCCGATCAAGCCCAAACCTGCAAGCATCAAGGCATAG
>NZ_FOCT01000025.1 GCF_900110185.1 Nitrosospira multiformis | reverse complement strand
CTGATTTTGATGAAAAACGCAACCAGCGAAGGGTAACGGACGCACTCAACAATCTCCTGAAGGATGCGCCCAACAGCAAGCTGAAATGTGCAGCTATCGTTTGTATTGCAGTTTGGATGAATGGTTTGGCTGATGTCGGTGCGATGGGAAATCGTGCCCCGAAGGAACCGATGGGACTTACTGGAGAATGAAGGACACTGAGAGTTCTTCATCACATTCTTAAAAACAGGTCATCCCAGTTTTTGTTTAAAATTGCCGAGGAACTAGAAGGTAACCAAAGGCTTAATTACTCCCCTGATCTGCCCCGCATTCACCGGCCCGAAGTGGCGGTCGTCGAATGATGTGCCGCTCACATCCGACATGAGCAGCAATTCAGGGCCTTTCAAGGTGTAGCCGGAGAACGTATAGCGGGGCAGAACCCTGCCTGCGCTATCCGCTTTCTTTGGCACGCTTGCCAGGAGTAGCGTGCCATTGACGGCAATCCCCTCATCGGTAGAAGCGACCACATCGCCTGCCACTCCCGCCACCTGCTTCATCATGTATCCATGGCTTCCCGGACAGAAACCCGGTCCAATGTATCCGCGGCTGCGCGCCTCATCGAACAGCGCTGTCTGCGGCGGGCAGAAAATCACGTACTCGCCCTTCCCCACCGGTACGTCTGTCAGGCGATAAATTCCGACCGGAATACTCTTCGTCGTATTGACCCGCAGGCCTGCGGCAAAGCAAACCAGGCACACAGCCAGGAAACCGAGTGCCGCCCCGATTGAAGCGCGGCTAATCCAGAGCACCATGAGGTGTTATTCAACCAGATTTGTCAGCCAACTGCTTGTTACTGGCGCCGGCACTTCCGCTCTCTTCTGGAAGATCGCATCCTGGAAGTAGAGCGGCTGGCGCCCATAGATCGCGGGAAATCCGCAACGTAAATGATCATATCGCCCGCGCTCTCGATCACTTCGCGCCCGTCTTTCACCCCCCTTGACGGGTCCTGGCATGCGCAGGCACTCATCCACCGCCAGCAGGGAGCGCTGCACCTCTTGCAGAGTGCGCGAGGTATGTCTCAAAGCTCTTCAGCACTCTATATGCTCTATCGATGATGGTGTGCACGGCATCGCCGTTATGCCGCACTCTAGCTATTTAGAGTGGAACAGAGAGAATATTTTCGCGGCCTGCCAATGGAATTGCGCGTCCCTGATAACTGAAGGTCTATTAACATCAGTTGGCATTCTTGCCTAGATATAACGAGCTTCAGGGGATAAAGGCAATACAAATACCTAGCTCGGAAATCTCTGTCTTCACCCGTTCAAATTCGACTTCAATCTGTTCTACTAACCCGCTGGCTTCGGTTCTGACGCTATTTTTATCCAAAGCCTCCAATTGTTGAGCAATGTCGGCCAAACGAAGGGCGCCTACATTAGCACTTGCACCTCTGATCGCATGAGCCGTGTTGCGCAAAAGCTTGGCGTTGTCGTTATTCAGGCAGCTTCGTAGAATACTGATGCGTTCGACACTATCCTTCACGAAGGATAAATACACTTGGCTAACCAGAGAAGGTCCTGTTGATACTTCAAGCGCTTGCAAGCGTGCCACCCCTTCCAAACTCAATGAGGAGGAGGTGTCCGAAATAGCTGGAGAGATCGAGGGGGAGGAAGAAGTCGGGATATCAGGATCCAGTATTTTTTCGTTCTTTGTATCATGCCTTTCTGCTTCGCTCTGCTGCTCCTGAAGTTTTATTGGAACCCATTTTTTCAATCTGGCCGCAAAATCCTCCTGTTTGACCGGCTTTGTGATGTAGTCATCCATTCCGGCGGCCAGGCATCGTTGCCGATCGCCTTGCAATGCCTGGGCCGTTACGGCAACGATCCGAAGCTTGGACTTATTGCCTGCGAGACGACGAATTGCGGCAGTGGCTTCGAAACCATCCATCTCCGGCATCTCGCAATCCATGAAGGCTATTTCATACACCCGTGTCTCCACCATCTTCAGCGCCTCGCTGCCATTCGCGGCGATGTCCACCTCGCAGCCCAGATTCCTGAGTATTGCCGCTGCAACAATCTGGTTGGTGACGTTGTCCTCCGCCAATAACACGCGGGTTCCAACGAACGGACGGTCGGTGCTAACGGTCGTCAGCACATTCTGAGTTTGCGGAACTGGTTGGGGGTCATTGATGAGGTTGATGGGATCTCGATTGCGGTGTGCCTCCCATATAGAAACCAGCGTTTCCAAAAGCTCTGACTGGCGCGTCGGTTTGACTAGATATGCCGCGAAACCGCTCTTCTTTAGTCGCGCCTTTATATCCCCTCCGTGCCCCAAGGAGCTAAGCATTATCAGTTGGGTATCAAGGAGCAGGGGATCGGCCTTGATGGCTTTGCCCAGCATCTCACCATTCATGTCTGGCATCTGGTAATCCAGGATCGCAATTTGATAGGGGTCACCGGCAGCGTGAGCAACATGTAGCGCTCGTAGCGCTTCAGGACCGGATGCACAACTTCCTATCCGCATCCGCCAGGCCCGGACTTGCTCTTCCAAGACTACTCGGTTTACGTAATTGTCGTCCACAATTAATATACGTGCCGCTGCAAAGTCCATGGGCGGTCTTGCTTCGACTGGCCTTTCCTTCTGCAGAGGCAGGTTAAGAGTAAATGAGAACGTTGAGCCCATCCCCAGACGGCTCTTAACATCGATCGAGCCGCCCATCAGTTGTATCAGTTGCCTGCTGATGGCCAGACCAAGCCCAGTGCCCCCATATCGACGCGTTGTGGAGGCGTCGGCTTGAGTGAATTTGTCGAAGAGGCTTTCGATTTTGTCTGTAGCGATCCCGATCCCACTATCCTCTACACTGAAACGCAGCGATGCCTCGTCTTCATCGAGCTTATAAGTGGAAACACTGATGAGTACGTGCCCTTGCTCGGTAAATTTCACGGCATTATTAGTCAGGTTCGTCAGTATCTGACGTATGCGGCTCGCATCGCCGACTACATAACGTGGTACATCGGGTAGGTAGCGGACAACTATATTAACCTCCGGTTTCCTTGTAGGCTGCATCGCAACCAGTGTCGCCACCTCTTCAACGGCCTGGAGCAAATCAAAAGGAGTGGGATCAATAGACAACTTGCCCGCCTCCATTTTGGAGAAATCCAGGATGTCATTGATAATCACAAGGAGGGTTTCAGCGCTGGCGCTTGCTAAACCGGCCAGTTTCCGCTGCGATGGCGTCAATGCGGTGTCTAGAAGCAGGTCGACAGTACCCAGTATTCCATTCATGGGCGTGCGAATTTCATGGCTCATATTCGCCAGGAACTCGCTCTTGGCATTGCTGGCGGATTCCGCTGCTTGCCGCGCTTGGACCAACTCCGTCTCAATGCGTTTTCTTTCCGTGATGTCCTGACCGGAAATGTAGAGTTTCCGATTCTCTTGCATGGGGGTTATATTCCAGAAAACCCAGCGGAGGGAGCCATCCTTGCAGCGTATCTGGCTTTCTAAGGAAAGTGCAGTACCTAAGTCTGATTTGTTCAAATACGCTATTACATCGGGATGCGCTTTGGAGCGAACAAAACTCGTGAGGGGACAAGACAGGAGTTCCTCAACTTTAAAACCGAAGGCTGCCCACGCCGGATTCAGGTGGGTGAAATAGCCGTCAAACCCTGCGATGGCAAGGAAGTTGCGGGAGTGGTTAAAGTAAAGGATGCTTTCCTTTTGGGCACGTTGAGCAAAATTAATATTTGCCTCCAGTATCGCCCGCCATTTCCGTTGTGCGCGAATTAACCGGAACCATGCGGAAGGCAGGAAGATGAGTACCAAAACAAGTGACAGGATCAATGAGCCAATGAATAACTGCTTTTCCCGACGCACGCTTTCGTCGATATATTGGCCTATCGTTCCCTTTACAGCTTCTAATTCGCGAGTCAATGCCTGCTTATTCTCCACATAGTCACTAGCGTAGAATATGTCTAATGCCGCTTCGGGGTTATCGTTCCGGCCCAATCCTATCGCCAGCGTTTCCAGTTCGATTAATCGCACATTGGTATCCTGAATTTTAGCAATAGACCGTTTGATGTCGTTGCTTCTGGCCAGTTCGGCCGCCGCCGCGAGCTTATCATTGAGGGCAGCCGCCGCGTTATCGTAGCGACGCCTCCAATCGTCGCGCCCTGTGGCCGCAACGATCATTGCTGCCTGGGTAAGCACAACGTCGTAATAAGTGATCTCCGCTTGAAGCTGACGCATCGGTATTGCGTAGTTTTCAGTGTCTTTTAAAGCGTAAAGCGCAAAACAGGCAGCCGAAGCAAGTGCGCCGATAGCGGAGATAGTCACAACCAGAGTGACGATATGATCCCGTATCGGATACTTTATGGCACCTTGAATTTCAGGGGTCTGGTCTAACTCGCTCATAGTCTCAAGTATATGTCTGGTGCAGCGACGTATTCCTGGCTTCAGCCAGGGCTCGATAATTCAATAAATCCTGGGGGCGTTGCCACCAAGAGCAGGGGTTAAACCGACTGCGACTCGACCCGGGGCAGCATTCTGTGCTCTCGGCGCAACCCGTTGCAGGTACGCGCTTAAAACGCAGTCTTTGAACCAACGCTATAGCACTCGTCATCTGTCGCTGGTGGAGCGAAGATTAGATGCAGTATGAAGAGCAGGCCAACCTCGATTGGTTGACTCAGGAGGACGTGCAATTAAATCTTGATCTGATGCGCCTACATAGCTGTTAAATTTTACAGGTGCGGGATAAGTATAAGCTTGCGTAATCTTAAAATTAGGTCCTCAGGTTACGTCTTGGGAGGGATCCAGGGGACGAGAGTTATTGACGCCGATAGGCGTGGGGGGAAATCGTTTTATCCTTTATCGCCAGTAATCGAGGGTGTCGCACGTGGACAGCTGCACCTACTCCGCCTATTAGGGCAAGAAACGTGGTTTGAGATCGTCATACATAAACATAACGGTCCATGATCATGATCGGCTTGGGTCCTGGCATTTCTCAAGGCATTATCTGACACGGAAAAACGCATCCCTGTCTTTCTGCTGATCTTTTCGTTGGATGTGTTTCTTCATTATGCAATGCGAGGCTACAGCCTGTCGCTCGCCATAGGTGCTGGCACTTCCGCCCTCTTCTGGAAGATGGCATCCTGGAAGTAGAGTGGTTGCCTTCCATAGATCGCCGGGAATCCTGCAACGTAAATGATCATATCGCCCGCCTACTCGATCACATCCTGGCCATCTTTCACTCCCTTGACGGGTCCTGGCATGCGCAGGCACTCATCCACCGTCAGCAAGGAGCGTTGCACATCCTGCAGGGTGCGCGAAGTATGCTTGTCCCCCTTCGTCACCTGCTCTTTGACGATCGTGGTCTGTCCCGTGAGAATGGATTCGTGGAAAGCTTCAACGGTAAATGCGTGATGAATGCCTCAACCGCGAATGGTTCATCACACGGCAGGAAGCGAAAGTATTGATTGAGAAGTGGCGGCAGTTTTATAACAACGAGCGTCCGCATTCTGCGCTCGGCAACCGAACTCCAGCCCAGGCAGGCTTGCAAAGGTTGCAAATTCAGAAGGCTTGAACCGAAAGACTCACTTTGAAACTGGCTACTAAAATCTATAGCAGGTCATACCTACGTCCAATTGTTTGCTCAGCTATAAAACATAGAATAGATCCTTCGATTAGGATCTTTCGATGATTGAAACACCATTTCCAGTGGATTGGAGGCAACTGCAGACCGGGGCATGTGCGCTTCTTCGTGAGGTCGGGCTTTAGCGCTGAAACGGAGAAGAGGCTTCAAACTCCACGGGGCGAGGTCGCTATTGATGTGTATGCAGTTGATGAAAATAGTGTCGATGGAATTCGATACATAGTTGAATGTAAGAATTGGACATCCCATATCCCCCAATCTGGCTGTTCATTAACTTGGAGAATGCGGAAGAGAATGAAACTGCCACCAGCGTACTCCGGTTTGCCTTTCAAATAATGGCGCTAGCCGATGGCCAGCGCCCAGTCGGAACAAAAGGAGTAAAGCGATTGCGTTAACAAGATATCAGTCGAGGGGGGTCAAGGTGAACCCCGAATATTTTATTTGCTTTTCTTTATTATTGATAACGCGAACGGGAACCTTGGTGGTAACGCATCATGAAGCGCCTCCTCAAGATAGACCGATTCCCCTTTGACAGATGGACAACCCATTTGGGAACGCTCTTATTTTGATAAGCAATTCTTTTTTTATTGGTTCTGATAAGCAGATGATGATGCTAAATTTCCTTCCTTAATTATTATTTCTGGAGGAAATGAAAATGACGTTCGATAATTTCCTGTTCTCGCTACTCGCAGGCCAGGACAGGATATACCCGTAACCCCGATCAGAAACGGTGGCCGCCTTAAAGGCTGTAACAAATCTCCAGTACCATATGCAAAGCAAGTCTTATTAGACAGGAGTGATCCATGTTTGAATATGCCGTGTATATACGAACCAAAGAGGGCTACATCACGCGCATGGATAACGTTATTTCCAACCCAGCTTACGATCCTCGGGAAACCTACGGTTCTTTAGCCCCTTACGTGCACGAAGAAGAGGTCGTTGGTTTTCCTGAATCCGTAGTGCTCTGGGAAAACAGTACCGGACCAAGCGTGGGCATAGCCCCCATTAATCCCCATTCTCACCCTTCTGGTAGTATCCTGCCCTCCGCCTTATCCGTGTGTTAGAGCCAAAACTGCCTGGACAACTGGCTTGACTTAAAGCCAGGTAATGCCAATTCCTGCGTCTGTTCCGATGGAGGAGGCGGTGAACAAGCACCAATTTGTGCTCGATCCATTATGTGTCACTTGGAGGAAATGAAAAATGACACCCGATAGTTCCCGTTTTGCTGTAGGTATATTCATAGCGCTGGTGAGCCTGGCTGCTTACGCCACCCTGAATAATTTTCCCGATCGTCCTGCTGCCGGCGCTGCCGGGCAGTTATATGAGGAATTGAATGCTGCTTTTGCCTCCCACTGGAAAGCCCACACCGGCTTGGATATCAAAGTCGAGCAGGCGAGGAATAAGTCGGGCAAGCCCGTGCAGATTACGCTCCATGGGCTCGACGTTCCTGCTCTTGCGCTGTCCTACGACGCGGACAAGCTGCATGACAAGGAAAGATTTATTGCGCCCGATTTCCGTCAGCTTTTAGCGCAAGATTTTCGGAATGAATCTTATCCTTCAGCCTATAGCGGGCGCTGGAATTATCTTGCTGCTTGGGGATACGCGATGAGGCAATCAGGCGGCAATGAACAAGCGGCGCGTGAGTTTGTCAGCCAATTGTTTGCCAAGGCCCAGCCAGTGGACTACGAGGGTAAAAAGCCGGGAAACCCTGCTACTGCCTTTGTCTTTCTCAACACAGGCGATGTACTCCTCACCTGGGAAAATGAAGCACACCTGATCGTTCAGAATAACGGAAATGATGAGTTTGAAATCGTCACCCCGTCCATATCAATAGTAGCCGAACCCACTATAAGCGTAGTGGATACGGCTGCATAGGGGAAAGGGACCCGGAGTGTGGCGACTTCCTACATCGAATACCTCTATACATCCCAGGCGCAGCATATCGTCGCCAGGCACTATTATCGTCCTCGCGATCCGGCTGTTGCCGGCAGGTATGAGGACCGGTTTCCTCGCCTTGAGCTGTTTACCCTTGACGAGGTGTCCGGGGGGCTGGTAGAGAGCTCAGAAGATACATTTTGCCAGGGACGGCATTTTTGACCAGATCACCGTTGATGTTCCGGATTCTGTTGCCGTGAAGGGTCCTATCAATGCCGTTTTACAGCTAAGCGCGATGGATAATTTATTCATCCGCAAAAATTAGAGCTTTAAAGCGCTTTTCAGACGCTTTCAAGCGACAAGCAGCAAAGCGAGAGGAATTGAAGATTGTCACATCAAGGGTTGCCTCATTGAAGCTGGCGCAATGTTAAAGGTTGTGAACGGCGAATGACAAGGAAAAACGGGAAGCCAGCTGACAAAGGCAATGATGTACTTTCCCGTGCACGAAAATTCCCCTTATCCATCTACAGGCCCTTTTTCAGGGCCTGTATCTCATGCTGCCTAGCGGCAGGAATACATTTCACCTTTAAATTATCTGGCAACCACATCAGAGAGTTCTTCATCCGCTTTTTGCACCAGCTGATCCTTCTTGAAATGCGCATGGTGGCTGCCCGCCTTATCAGCGATACCGCCTCTGTATCCCCGAGAGAATCCTGTCTTTCGAGACATGCGACAGGTAGTTTTCGGACGCGGCTTCCCACCAGCCGACCATGCCCAGATTGAGCGCGGTCATAAGCGCGGCCACGTCGTCCGATAGTACATTTTCCCTACCCGATACGGTATTGCCCGAAACCGCCCTTGCAGGAAGCCAGCAGGTCATGCAGGCCTGACAAATCCTGCTCCAGCAACCAGCCAAACAGGCTCTTGCCGCCCTGCCCCGCCACATCGATTCTCTCCTTCCAGTACTGGTATTTCTCCTCGATTGCCACGCCTGCCCGGCTCTGCCCTGCAACCTGGCGGGATAGCCTCAAGCCATCCAACTCTGCTCTTATTTAGGCGGGCGTAGCAAAGCGCGATGCAAATTTTCGGCAATGCTCGAGATAGCCGCCTTCGTGGTTTTTTATTAATTCCACAATACTAGACCATAGCCAGGAAGGAGCATTAAGTGATTTAGAGCGATTGTGGCGAAGTTCTTTTAACCAGTGCTTCCGAGTTGAGGAATCCATTTGGCGCACATGCGCTTTGCCGAGAACCAAAGCCAGATAACGTGCAACTTTTTGTGCCTCTTCTTGTGTCACCTGATCAATCTCAATTTTCATGTCCTGAGGCAAAAGCTCTCGAATAAACACCGAACGCTCAAGGAGATGAGCAGCAGCCATCCTTTCCCCTAAATACGGAGATAAATGACGAGCTCCCTCTACTACGCGCTCACCATGCTCTAGCGGCATTTTTGCAGTCGCATAGCGTGGAGCCGTGGCCACCGAGGCTTCCTTGATATCTATTAAGCATAAATTCTTCTCATTGGAAGTGCTGCTCCCTACACTAAGCAGAACTGCATAGCGTAGTTTTCCAAGTGAACTGCACCCTTTCAGCCAATAAGCTGCATCTATGACATTCACTTCCGTGATGACATTCACTTCCGTGCTTTCATCGCAGCGACTCAAGGAAGTTACTAAATACGAAATGGCTTTTCTCTCGAATAATGCGATGATGTCAGCTTTTTCTTCTGCAGAAAGAGGCCAGAAGCACTTTCCCAGGGGTATACAGGATGCGGTGCCGGAAATGCGCTCTTTGGCCAAAGCATTCCAAGTCCGTTTGCCGGCTCTTCTCATGATCATTTTTATTGGTGGGGGAATGGCTATCAAATCCTTATCTATCTCTTCGCTGTCAAAAGCGTGCTCATACCCGGCCATAAATTGTTCCATCATCTGAGCAGTTATAACACCAGGAAGAGCTGAACTGCGGGCCGCCATTGAAAGCGATAATCCGAGCCGGATCAAATCATGAGCTGGATTTCCGATAATCGTTTGATCCAGATCCCTTATTTGAATATCGATTTTCCCTTGAAGATTAGCAATAGGCCCCAGATTTCCTACATGGCAGTCTCCACAAATCCAGATTGAAGGACCACATGGTAAATTATGGGTAGGATTCTCTTCTAGCCATTCATAAAACTGAGCGGTATTGCCACGAACATACGCATGTGCTGACCGCGTCATTTTCAGATTACGCCTTTCACTCAGTAAGGCATTCCTTTCCTGTGGATTCGGTATTCCTGTCTTTTCCTTCATAAAATGAGAACTCATATATAAATTGGCGATTTCTACGGTTTTAGCTGACGCGAAGATTAAAGTAGGTTTAACTAAACAACCGTGCAGAGCCGCACATAGGAATACCGAAAAGTCGATAGGAGCGAATCATGAACCAGGGGATTGCAGTGGTAACTGGCGCATCCAGCGGTATCGGAAGAGCAACAGCGGAGCTTCTTGCTCAAAATGGATATTATGTATTTGCCATAGCGCGGCGGAAGTACAGACTGGAACAGATCCGCTCTGATCGGATTGAACCAATCATCCTGGATGTTACGGATGATGAAGCTGTTCGAAAGGCCGTAGCGTACGTTATATCGACCAAGAGCCGGATCGACGTGCTGGTAAATAATGCTGGGATTAGCCAACTTGGGGCGGTGGAGTGTGTTCCCCTGGAAGCTGCCCGCTATCAGCTCGAAGTCAATCTTTTCGGCTATGCCCGGTTTATGCAGGCAGTGCTGCCGCACATGAGAAACCAAAAATCAGGCTGCATCGTCAACATTGTTTCGGTGTTGAGCAGGATATCCGTGCCCGGTTTTGGTTGGTATTCGGCGTCGAAATATGCTATTGAAGCGCTAACCGATGCGGTCCGGGGAGAGGTCATGGAGTTTGGAATCGATGTGGTGCTGATTGCACCTGGCTTGATTAGGACGGAGTTTGTTCCCAAAGAGCTCAGATTGCTGGAGACCATCTCTCATCCTCCTGCATACAAAAATCTCCTTTCAGGCATACGAAACCTCGTAGCTGACGAGCCCGAGGCGCCTGGACCTGAGATCATTGCAAAGGCCGTACTGGACGCTGTCACCGCGTCTCCTCCTGTAAGACACGCGCTGCCTCTCGATTCCAAGATGTCCGTTATTGCGAGATGGCTATTAGGCGCGCGAATCTTCGCCTGGGCGGTGCGGCTTCAGATGAAGTTTTCGAGATAAGAAACTGCTTTACCAACTGGAAGTCATCCTTTAACCGTCCTTTCATTCATGCCTCTCCTCAGATGAGGAAAGGCCAGGTTTAAAAAGGTCTGCGATGGGGCAGTTTTTGGGCGAACTTTGAGAATGGCAGGGAAAATTCTTTTTCCAGCACCTTTGCCGTTGCTGGCAGTTCTTCCCAGACGGCTCTTGTCGGCGGATGCTTGAAGGCAAACACGATCAGATTGCCGTAAGGCTCTGCCAGTATGGTGGCAATACGCCCCGCAAAGCTGTTTTCAAGACGCGCGAGATATTCGTGAACTCTTCCGTCCCGGCTGAGCAGGTTGACAACCAGCACGCCATTTCTCGTCAATACTTCACGTGCCTGATCATAAAAAGCCTGCGTGCACAGAGAAGCCACCTGTCTGCCATCGTCGAAACCATCGACCATCAAAATGTCTGTGCTGCCTGGATGGGCAGCAATATATTCACTGCCTTCCGCGATCAGCACTTCCAGGCGCTCATCGTCAGCCGGCACGTAGAATTGACTGCGCGCGACCGAAACCACCTGGGGGTTGATTTCGATCACAGTCGTATTGACCGTTGGCAGTTGCCAGTAAACAAATTTCGTCAGGGAGCCTCCTCCCAAACCGATCATGAGAACATTTTTGGGTCGTGGGCGAAACAGCAGAAAACACATCATGCACTGGGTATAGGCAAGCTGCAATTCATTTGGAGCAGCAATGCGCATTGCGCTCTGTACCATGCTGCTTCCCAGATGAAGTGAGCGGATACCGTACTCTTCGCTCAGGTGAACGAGTCCGGCGTCTGCGAGGGGTGGATTTCTGCTGATGTTTGCCTGCCGTTCGCGGCGTTTCAGAAATCGATTCATGAAAGGAGTCTTTCCTTATCCCGTTGCTGTTGCCCCTGCCGTTGCCGCGGACAAGCTTTACAAGCCGTTCTTTTTGGCCTAGGTTTAGATTGGGCGGATACCGGTATGATGTAATTCAACCCGGTTCCTGTCGAAGGGGAGGCAGAGTTTTGCAGGCAGGCATCAAATTGATTAAGGTTCTGGTCTTCTCTTTCTGCGGGGCGCTGCTGGCGGCATGCGCAGGCATCGGCGGGGAGGAGTCCTCGTTTACTCACGGAGGAAAGGTCAGCGGAAATCTCGCTGCACTTGCCCGCTGCACCGTCGACCAGCTTCAATCCGATAGTCGATGGATGATCCGCACCCTGCAATATCAGGTTTTCAGCTACCCGGATATTGCGGCAATGGAAATCTACGCTTATTCTGAAGGTGCACTCGCAGGCACCTATGCGCGCAACTCGCCTTCCAATCCCGATGCAGTGATCAGATACGGCCTGCCCATCCCCATGATCCATCCCGGCAAACCCGGCAGCAATGCCGACAAGGAAGTGGATCCCGATTATTCTTTCGTCCTCACCTTGAAACGAACGGATAATGCTACGGCATTTGCCACCGTCAGTGGAAGGAAATATGAAAGCCGGATTGCATGGGACACGCTGGAAACCTGCTCGGCTCCCGAATAACTCCTGCTGAAAAAGCTGGAGGATGGCTGCATAAAATGTAGAAAACATAAAGCCGGCTTTCTTGATTTTTCCCTCGAAACGCGCATAAGAAAAAAACAACCTCGCGAATAAAAAATTGCGGATGCCGCAACACCTGTAACACCTGTAACTTCAGGGGCGCGCCGGGTAGAATGCGCGGGCAATATGGAATCGGGAATTGAAAGTGAAAATGATGCGTCTATCTAAATCAGTGGCAACATCCAGGTTCGCAACAGTCGGCCCGGTGTTGATGTTGTTCGCCTCCCTAGCTATCGCGGGGGACTTCGAGGATGGAATGAAGTTCGTCCTCAGCAAGGACTACACCAAGGCCATGCAATCTTTCCGGAAAGCGGCCAACGAAGGGAACGCCGACGCGCAGTTCAATCTAGGCGTGCTGTATTCACGGGGCCGTGGCGTGCCGCAGGATCATGAACAAGCCGCCAAGTGGTATCGCAGAGCGGCGGAGCAAGGGGACGCACCCGCACAATCCATGCTGGGATATATGTATCTGAAAGGCCAGGGCGTCGCGCAGGATTATCAACAGGCAATGTTCTGGTATTTCCGGGCAGCCGACAGCGGATATGCCGTGGCGCAATACAATCTCGGGGTGATGTATGCGAAAGGCCAGGGCGTGGAAAAGGATTATCGGCATGCCCTCTCCTGGTATCTGAAAGCCGCGGAGCAGGGACACGCACCCGCGCAGGCAATTATGGGATTCATGTATCTCAAGGGGCAGGGGGTCGAGCAGGATGACCATCAGGCCGCCTCCTGGTATCGCAAGGCAGCCGAGCAAGGGTACGCAGAAGCGCAATATGCTCTTGGCGTGCTCTACGCCAAGGGCCGCGGAGTAGCGCAGAGCAACCAGGAAGCCGCCTCCTGGTATCGCAAGGCTGCTGAGCAGGGGAACGCGGATGCACAGTTCAATCTCGGCATGATGTTCGCTGCGGGAGAAGGAGTCGTTCAGGATTATCGGCAGGCGGCGTCCTTGTATCGTCAGGCGGCCGATCAGGGATATGCGCGTGCCCAGTTCAAGCTGGGGGTGGCAAATGCCAGAGGGCGCGGCGTTCCCGAGGACGCTTACGAGGCAGCGGCATGGTATCGCAAGGCGGCCGAGCAGGGCTATGCTCCTGCACAATTCAATCTCGGCGTGATGTATGCGACGGGTAAAGGCGTCATTCAGGATGATCGCCAGGCGGTGTCATGGTATCGACAGGCGGCCGAGCAAGGAGACGCGGATGCGCAATATAACCTGGGGGTAAGGTATGACACGGGACGGGGCATCGAAAAGGATACACAACAGGCAGTAGCCTGGTATCGCAAGGCGGCGGAGCAAGGCTATGCGCGGGCGCAATACAGCGTGGGTGTGAAGTATGACAGCGGGCAGGGAGTGCCGCACGATTACGCGCAGGCGCTAGCCTGGTACCTGAAGGCGGCGGAGCAAGGGCATGCGGGCGCCCAGACCAATCTCGGCGTGCTGTATTATAACGGCAATGGCGTGAAACAGGACTATGTGGAAGCCGACAAGTGGTTCAGCATCGCCAGCGCCGGCGGCTACGAGGATGCCAAAGAGAATCGCGAACTGATGGAAAAGCTGATGACACCGATGCAAATCAGCGATGCGCGACGCGAGGCGGATGAATGGGCAAGAGCACACCAAAGGTAATTCTGTTACCGTTACCCCCTCTCCTTTCCGCTTCCATCAGCCGGTCCCCCATGGAACGAACAGCTTTCTGCTCGTATTGAACAATCATTCCCGTCTTCGCTCCCTGCTCGTTTCCAACCCCCGTCCTCGGCTCCCTTTGCTCCGGAGACCCGGCCGATCAGCTGTCACCACGAGGAGCGGGAGGCAGGATGGGAGCAAGGGCGATGGGAGTACTTGCCTAAAACATCCTTCACTCCTTCTACACACGAGGAGGATGCCGCGCACACTGCTGACTGGGTCGTCCCGATATCGATCCCCTCCTGCGGCTGTGCTTACCGTCACTCTCACCAAGTATGGCAAAAAACGTCTTGACCACTGCAATCGGTAAAGTGTACTTTGGACTCAAGCCGACTCAGAAAGCCCTTTGAAAACACGACTTTTATAATCTCCAGCCATCAATCGGGTGCATCCGTTGGAATCGCCAGCCGGGAATCAGGAAATGCGGCCTATAGAGCCAGCCGTCGCCCATAACCGCATGCGACGTCTGGCGACGGCACTGCTGATGGTGATGCTTGCGGTTCTCGTTCTGACGAATGTATTTATTTCAGTTCATCCGTC
>NZ_FOCT01000014.1 GCF_900110185.1 Nitrosospira multiformis | reverse complement strand
GTTGTGATAGAGCACCGATCATAAATCAAATCTGTATCCAGTGATAGGCTTTTAGGGGGGTTAAAACATCTCTCACTAGGGATAAGCCCTAATGAGAGCTTCAGATGCTTTGCAGTTTTTATTGCATTTCTTATCTTATGTGCTATCAATAGCTTATATCGTGTATTCCCTACATACCTATTACGGGGCAATATTGACATTGGCATTCTATCTGAGGGTAGGACGAAATGAATAAGAACAATATGGGCATTGACGACTCTGAGAGACTGAACCAGTTTGCGAACTGGGTTTTGGAAAAGAAGAAAACTGCAATGGGGTACCCAATCAATCAAGATACCTCATTAGAGAAGTTTTATAAGTGGTACGTAGAGAAAGAATTGTATTGCGTGTCAATGAACAACGTGGGAGATCCATGTAGGAGAGAGAGGGTTAGTAATTACAGCATGAACACTCACGAATTCGAACGTGAGGTTGTAGATTATTTTGCCAAGCTGTATGCGTTCAAAAATGACGATTATTGGGGCTTCGTGACCACCAGTGGGACTGATGGAAATAATCACGGAATTTATGCAGGGCGTAAATACTTGCAGGTTAAATCCCCCGGATCAACTCCTATCATTTACTACTCAGAAGAAATTCATCACTCGGTTAAAAACTTGGCCGATGTGCAGAATATGAAGCATTGCCAGATCCAAGCAGAACCCATGGGGAAGATGGATATTGACGACTTCAGACAACAACTTGACACTTCACACCCGGCGCTTATTGTCATCGCTATAGGAACCACATTTACCGGTGCCATTGATGATCTGAAAGCTGTCCGTCAAATTCTGAAGGAAAAGCACAAAGGCCATGCATACATTCACCTAGACGCAGCTCTTTTTGGGGGCTTTCTTCCTTACCTCGATGGAGATGCTTCCCAATGGGTTAATCAACAGATTCATGAGTTTGACTCGATTGCAGTTTCCGGACACAAATTTTTTGGATTTGATGAACCAATGGGAATTTATATTTCTACCAAGGCTGCGTTCGAGAATCTCAATCCAAATCCCATTGAGTATTTGGACGATTCAGTTCCCACCATCACCTGCTCACGAAGCGCCCTAGCTTCTTTAAAATTCTGGTGGAAAATCAAATCGACCCCCTTTGAGGAATTTCAAAAGCAGGCCAAAGCTATTTTGGCCAATGCAGACTATCTTTTTGATAGCTTGCAAAAAGCTCATATTAAAGCTTGGAAGAATCCTTATTCCAACATCGTTTTTTTCGAGCGCCCTTCGAAAGATCTCCAGAAAAAGAAAGATATCCAAAAAAAATACGATCTAGCACCGGGGAAAATAAAAGGATTAGGGCTAGAAGAATCTCTAGATGTTGCTCATCTCGTAATCATGCCTCACGTGGACAAGGAATTGATCGACAGTTTTGTGCAAGATATACAGTGACCCAGTTCCCGAAATCCCCAGTTCCCGAAATCAGTACCCGTCTAAAATGGAAAATTCCGGCTTCTGACCTGCCTCGGAGTCTCTTCAAAACCAATAATCCCGTCGCCCAACATTTACATGAATAACACAGAAGAAAAACTGAAGTGGGAGGCATCAATTGAGCTGAGAATAAAGCATCTCAAATTATGGGGCGCGACAGTGGCGTTTGTTGCTAGTTTAATACCCACCGTGGCGACGGTTTTTTCACATAACGAAGTCAAAGGACTTTTGTCGCATATCGCACAAAAACCGCTCGAGGGTGAATGGGACTACAGCTCTAACTACGAGAAGTACCACAAAGAGCCCAATCCACAAGATTTGTATGGCGGAGGAAGGGCATTAATAATCTGGAAGTACCAGCAGAGTCGATACGATGTTAACCTCAGTTATTCGATTAAAAGAAGAGATGATCCAAATCCTATCTTAACGGCTGTCCTTCAGGGAACCTTAAAAGCCGATGAAAATGGTTGGCCCGCGGAGGAAGGGTTTGTAATGGATAACTTTAAACTTCTTGAACAACATCATCGTAAATACAGGGCTCATAATATGCCAGCCTACGAGTTCACCAACTGCAACCTTAAAAAAAGCCTGGACCGTGCAAATAGCATTAGCTGCATCCTTGAAACTCCCGATTCAAAATCAGAAGTAGAGTTCACATGGCGGTCTTCTCTCCATTAAAACGAGATTTACTTTACATGAGAAGATATAGAGGGAACAAAGTTTATTCCCCTTGACATCTCCCTCTCTCTAGCTCCCCACAAAGGCGGCTGTACTAGTCAATGCTACGCTGGGGGACAAAGCGGAGTAATCATTTTCAAGCCCTCATGTTCGTCAAGGGTCCAATAAGAGAGTGTCAGCGACAAAACGTCTGATGCTTCTCTTCTCAGCACACATTTCATCACCCGCTCTCTATCTTATTCACAGCTCCCACTCCTGATCCCTGTCTTGTAATGGTTTAATTTGCCCGAATATCTAGATAGGTGGATTATTCACTTATGGAGGAGTTTATGATGATTGAACGCAGGGATGCGCAGGTAGTTTGACACGAACAAACAATCCCTTTTTACAAAAGGACACAGCTTTTCTGTAACGATAACTCCAATCTTTTACCCATGATAACGTATTTTATCATGGGTAAAATCCCGCCCCAGCTTCAGTCCAAAAGTATGATAAAGTATGATCATGAAAACCTCGCTACTGGAACCTGAATGACCGAACTCGAGCGCCTGACCATCACGCTCACCCCTGAACTGGCGGAAACGATCAAGGGAGCCGTCGCTGAGGGCGACTATGCCTCGGCCAGCGAAGTGATTCGCGAGGCGCTGCGCGAGTGGAATGTCCGGCGCGAGCTCCGGCAGGAGGAACTCGCCGCGCTCAAGGCGGACATCGACCAGGCCCTAAATGAGGTTGTGGCCGGACGGCTGAGCGAGTTTAACGCTGACCGGATCGTGGAGCGCGCCAGGAAACTAGCGGCCGCACGCAAGCGTTCGAGCTGACAGCTGAAGTCAACCTCGCGCATATATGACATTGGTGTGCATATAATATATAGGGAAAAATCGGGAGGTGTAGCTTGTAGTTTTTTCCAGCCAAGCGCACCTGTGTTCCAGTTACTGGAAACTGTGATGAGAACTGGATTGAGAGCAGGAATTCTCGCTCTCTGTCCCCATGATCGTCGCCTGGCATTGAGTGCTTGCGTTGAAAAATATATCCATACTATTAGTATGGATACTAACTTACTTGTTCCTCGGATGAATTGGCATGAGTGAAGAACTGATTATCTCCCCGGCCACCCCGGCTGCTCCTGCATCCGGCAGCGCCTTGACCTCGGCACAATTTCGCAAGCTTGCCGAGGTTCCGCCCGAGATCGAGTGGTTTGCCAACATCGACAGCCGGCAGACCCGGCGCGCGTACCAGAATGATTTGCGCGGCTTCATGGCTTTTGCCGGCATCGACAGACCGGAGGACTTCCGCATCGTGACCCGCAGCCATGTGCTCGCCTGGAGGAAGAGCCTGGAAGAAGAGCAGCTGGGAGGTGCGACCATCCGCAGGAAACTGGCAGCACTCTCGTCCCTGTTCGAGTACCTGTGCGAAGCCAATGCAGTCACGCACAATCCGGTCAAGGGGGTGAAACGGCCGCCGGTCGAATCCTGGCAGGGCAAAACCCCCGCATTGGGCGATCCTCAGGCGCGGGCTCTGCTGGAGACGCCTGATCCCAAGACGCTCAAGGGCAAGCGCGACCGGGCGATTCTCTCCGCCCTGCTCTACCACGGCATCCGGCGCGAGGAATTGGCCAAACTCAAGGTGAAGGACTACAACCAGATGCGCCGTGGTGTTGCGCACCTGCGCATCAAGGGCAAGGGCGGCAAGATGCGTTTCATTCCCACCCACCCGGGAACACTCACCTTGATCGAAGAGTATCTGGAGGCCGCAGGCCACGGACAGAATCCCGAGGCGCCCCTGTTCCGGCCGGTCAAGAACAATGTACACGGCCATACCCTGACCGCACTCACCCCCGATTCCATCTATTTTGAGGTGGTGCTGAAGTATTTAAGGAAGCTGGGGATTTTTGGGGAGAACATGGGGCCGCACGTGATGCGGGCCACGGCCGCGACCAATGCGCTGGATAATGGAGCGGATATTGCCAAGGTGCAGGAGTGGCTGGGGCATGCCAATATCGCCACCACCCGGATCTACGACCACCGCAAGACCCGGCCGGAGGATAGCCCGACGTTCAAGGTGAATTACTGAACACCGGGCTTATCCTATGTCCTGGCTCCGATTCACTCACATTGCCGGGCTTTGGCGGTCGGATGCGGCATGGTTTTCATCAAGCTTCGATGCCATTTGACGATGCAAGGCGGCTTCTTGCATGTCGGCCGCGACGGCCTGCTCGTGACGGCGTATTAATGCTGCAGTATGCGATTGCAGATCCTGAGCTTGCCTGCCATAAAGATAGCTTTTATTCTCATACTGCTCCAGCAGTACCTTTTCTTCCTTCACTTTTGCCTGCATTTGCATAGCGGCATTTTCATAATATTTCGCTACGGCCTCATGGTCGCTCCGGGTCGTGGCCTTCTGGATAGCCGCACGAATCTCAGGGGTGTCAATGGGCTCGGCTGCAATCGTCAGGGAGCTCACCGAACCCAATAGGGCTGCCATCGATAACACTGCGAAGATATTTCCTGATTTCGTTTTCATGATAGTAATGAACCCAAACAGGATGAAAGTGACCTTATCCTATCTCAGTCAACACTATGTGTATATTGGGGAAACTCTGGTTTTATACTAAGGGAAACCCTTACAGTGGCAAGGCCGAAGGGTATGGTCCCCGCCTAACTCTGGAGCAGCGAGAACGCTATTGTGGTCCCTCGTTGGGCTGAATGACAATGCCAGCCTTAAGATCGACTCCATGGCGGATACCACCGCCTGTCGGCGATGATAAATAGCCGTGCAGGTTCCTTATCCAGCTCAGAACCTGTTCTAGAATTTGACCCTTATAGTGCCTTCCGACCTCGGTCCAGAAGAAGGTGATCGTCAGAGGCGTTCTCTACAGCCTTCGGTGGCTCTAATCTGAAGCCGGACATCACCACCACCTGAACTGGCGAAAAGTTAGCCATGTCCTCCGTTCTCGCCAAGATATTCTGTACTTGCGAGAACTGATGCCGAAACTCTATCTCATAAATTCTCTCGGCTAGCAGCTTCGCGACTCTCTCCGGCCATCTCAATTTCCACCAGTTGGCAATGGCTATCCCGATGTCTCCTGTTTCTCGTATCATTTTCAAAACTGGACTTGGATACTCGCCCGCATCGTAAAGTGTTTCCATTTTCTTAATCCTCCACCCGTTAGAAATGTTTGCAGCATGAGACAGTAACCCTCTTTTTTGACAATTATGAGGCTCATTCTCAATAACATCGGGTATAAGAAATGGAAGCTTTTAACCCTGGATTTCTCTCTTGCATAAATGAAAAGCAACCATCAAGATTAATCAATCTAATCATAGCGATAACCCATCAATAGAAAGAATATTCATTGGATAAGTGCCCTGACCCTTTGTCTTTTCAGTAGAGAGATTAGCATTGCCGGTATTGTGAAGAAAATATTTATTTCTTCTATCTATATGAAGCAAAAAGTTATTTTATTTAGGGGGACTCTCAAAAGAAAGAACAGGATCAGAAGTGAGACCAAGGGTTGCAAACAATATTGGCAGTCCGGGCCATTGCTGGATATGACAAATGGTGTGCATGCATATGTAGGATAGGGGAAAAAGCTTACGCTTTTATTGGAAATCCATCATATAGTCGCCTACATTTTGTCTAGAAACCGTAAGATTCTAGAAATTATTAATTACAATTTTCCCACCTGAAATAACCAGATCCGGGTATTCAAGATTCTTCAGGTTATGCGTGGGATTCCCCTTAACCGCAATAATATCTGCAGGCGCTCCGGATTGAAGCGTGCCTAACAATGGGAAACCAAGGTACTCACCTGCCTTCGATGTTGCCGCCTGCAAGACATCCATCATTCCCATTTTCCCCAATTGCATCATATATATTAGCTCCTGTGCATTGATGCCTCGGGGAACGTCCGGATGCGCAATTTCCGCCCCATATAACAATTCACCTCCCAGTTCAGCCCACACACGAGCATTTTGTGCCACCCCAGGGCATTTTGATAATGTATCAAGCGTTGTCACTATTTTTACTTTTTGCGCTACTGCTCTTTTTAATAGAGATTCGGGAATAACGTCGCAGGGGACGTGAGCCCATTCATCAACGCCGGCATTAATAGCAACCTGGGCACCTCGTGCCTCGGCAATATGTGCGGTTACCCGCCGCTGGTTGATATGTGCCTCATCTACTATTGCTTTTACGATTTTTTCTGAGAGCAGCGGCCAAGCTTGTTTAGCGTCCGCGTTCACCACAGAATGCCCGTGAGTCGCGTGTGTGTGATGGGCAGGCGGATGCGATACAGTAGCGTGCCCTTGATGAGCCTCTTCTTGAGGGTGTCCGTGACCCCCTGAATGATGATGCCCATGACCATGGTTGCTGGACCAAGGTGCTCCCGGCTCACCGCCAGGTTCCAGGGCGATCTTGATTACGACCACTCCCCCTTTGATCAGGTTTTGCACTGTTTTTCGTGCTTCTTTTTCTGTAGATACCGGGACGGCGATGTTCTTTTCCCCAATCAGCGGTATAGGGTAGCCACCTGGCGCTGTGATGATCGGCCCCGAGGTAAGAACGCGCAAAGTTCCGTTTCCGCCGTATGGTTGGTGTATGGGGCCTCCGACATCCCGAATTGTCGTAATGCCGTGCTTTAGGACAGTATCGGCAGGAACCTGTTGGTACGTAAGGTGTGCGTGTAATTCTATAAAGCCTGGGAGAATTGTGGCATCACCCAGATCTATGACTTTTGCATTTTCAGATGCAAAGGAGCCGCGCGGGCCAACTTGCGCAACGCGTCCATCTCTTATTAGCATGGATAGATCTGCTCTCATATCATGGCCATCAAAAACTCTGGCCGCGTGGAGCAGAATCGCACTTTGCTTCGTTTCATCTGCAAAGGCTATGGGGCAGATCCCCGCGATAAGTGTCAGCAACAAAAACATGCTGACTTGATTGCCGAATCTACAACAAGCGCGCTTCATTGCTCCGCCTCCTTTTCCTTTTTTGCCATCAAGAGTTCCATGAGATGCGGTACCTGTAGTTGTTTAGAATTCACCGGGTTCGAGGATTCCCAGTAAGATGGAAAGTGCGGCCATCAGAAAAAAATTTCCCCAGGCGGATTCCACCATTTCCTCTTTGTTGCCGTGGGTCTTGTAACAGCAGCCCCAGAATATGGCATATGGAGGCTTGTTTCGACTTGCTGCATGACTGCCAGGCGGGGGAATGCGGACGAAGTATCGGCTACTGATTACTGTGTCGAGCTGCTGATACGCGGAGACACGCCATTTTGCTCCATCTGTAATAAGTTCTGCGAGAGAGAGCATTGCCAGCGATGCGATTATGGATGAAGAGGGGTCCAACAGGCACGAAGGATCATTCAGCCGATTGGGAGTTAAAAACTGCTGGCGTGAGCGCTCCCAGTATTCGCAGGCGCGTTGCGCGGAGGTCAGATAAGGTTCCCCCCATTGGGCTGCTGCTCGAGTCAACCCCAGCATTGACCATGCCTGGCCACGAGACCAGGTTCCGGCTTGACCGATAGGACGAAAGTACCCATCCTCAAAGTATGCACAGGGATGAAATGCCCCGTCCCCTGTACCACAAGCCGCTAACAGGGTACTTGCATGAGTACGCGAAACTTGATGATGAGTCAGGTCTCTACTGCTGCTAAGAAGCTGGATCAAAGCGGCAAGTGAGTCCACGGAGATGATTCGATTTCCCTTTTCTCCGCCCCCCATGTCCAGGCCGAGCGGGATGCAGCCCATTTCTCCATTATAAGAATCCGCAACAGCGTCGATTGATGCCCTCGAGAGTTCACGCGCCTTTTCATCACCAAACCAGAGATCACCAAGTGATGCGCCATACCAGAATATGAGACTTCGGTTAATGGACATGGCGGTGATTTTCGGACTTAAGTGTTGGCAGATATCGACAGCTCTGCGACGATCCGATTTCAAACCTGTTATCCGTGCGCGCAACCACCAGCATGCGTCCCATAATCCTCCCACCCACGAACCCCCAGCTGAGGAAACCCAACGATCTGCGGTTCCAGGGGAATAAAGGGGAAAGTTATTCCCGCAACTTGAATCAATGTACTCCATACGATGTATCAACAACTCGAGGGCACGCCTCACTTCTGTCCGATCCAATGGTGTGCTCGAAGACTGGTTTTCGGCACCGTATTTGTATGACATATTTTCTGATACCCGCATGAGTGCTTACCTAACTATCGCTTCAGAAAACAAGCGTGAAATCAAGGTAGACCATATCTGCATCCTTCTTGCCTTGATAAAAATTTTTAACCACGTCGCCGCCAAACGCGTGCCCGTAATAGAACCTCCATGACAGTTGCTTGTTGAGCGTATGCGTGAAGCTGATATCGACCAGCTGACCTATCTCGCTTCGACCATTTGAAGGTCTTCCCGAGTAACCGAACGCACCACTGCTTGAGGTGGGTCCAAGTCCCGAGTAGAACAAATCGTTTTTGTTGCTGAGCGATAAATGATGTAAATCGATTATTACCTTGGTTTTTGGCGTGGGCGAAACGATCACCTGGAGAAAGGCATCTTGCGAATTCATCAGGTTGTAGAACGGGAGCTTGGCGTAGGCGCGACCGCTGGGGAGTGCGGTAAAGTACGTCTTGTGTGTGTCATCGCCCGCGCGATTATCGCCAGAACTTCGGTAGTACAGCGCTCGAAGCCATGGCTGGAAGGGAAGATCTGTCCATTGATAACCTGCCTCTGCTGCCACGGCCCAAGCCTGATGGTCCTGGTTGGTCCAGTCACCAAACTGATAGGCGCCCCACAGCAACGCATCAGCACTGCCCGAACCTAATGGCTGGAGCGTCAGCAGATGGACACCTATTGTATGAATATTCAGGTTCTGATTATCAAGCCGGGGCCGATCAGCGGCAGGACGATTATCCACTGGCTGTGTATTGCGCTTGTCATCATAGTTAAGATAGAAAAGACGGCTTTCAGTCCCTGGCAACAGGGCATCCTTTTTGCTGGTGAGGGCAGCATAAAACAGGTTGATATCCCCTATTTCCTTTTGCCCCTGGACAGTGAATCCACCCTGGGTTGGACGAAGTCCCGCCGCTGTTAAATTGAATCCCGGGCGATCATAAACAGCGGCAAATCCATCAAAGCTTCGCCCGACATGGACCACATTCGAAGCCAGTAGGCGTTGGGAAATGCGGGCGCGCTTGAGACCGTCGAACTTTCCCGCACCCGTTATATATTCCATGCCGTCCATAAATTCGAATCGGCCAATTTTCAGTGATCCGGGCAAGCCCAAGGCCTGGAACTTGAAGTTAAGATAAGCCTGTTTCAGAAAAATATTGCTGGCGTTCGTGGATTGGTTTGCAAGGAAGTAGGCGCCACCCAATCCTAGAGGACCACCAGGAGACGCAACGGCATCATTGGGAAGACCATATAAACCAACATATTGAGCTTGGGCAAAGCCCTCGATGTGGGGCGTGTTAAGCAGGATGCCCGGCCTTGCACGCACTGCCCACAAGTCATAGTCATTGTTGTTATTTATTGCCGGACTTGGGCGGAAAAAATCCCACACTTCGTAGCCGCCATACAGTTCTCCTGTCATCCGCAGATATTTGTTGATCTGCCCCACCGGTTTAATATCATCTGCCCAAGTCCCTGTGGAGTGAAATATGACGGAGATGGCACTCCAGAGAACTGCCAGTATTAAACATTTCCCTGGATAATCTTGCTCATTTACGCGCACGGCTTACTGTTCATTCACAGAGGATCCAGAGGTCCTTCATCACTTAATGGTACTTCTGGGTCCAACGGGGACTAAGGCCTGACGCTGGCGGGCAAAAGCCAGCATCAGCGCCAGACCGCAACCACATAAAAGCACCCCAATCAGGAAGATCCATCCCGCCTGAAAACTCCCGGAATAATCCGAAAATGTGGCGTAAAGCGGCGGCCCCACGGAGAATCCCCCGAAAAAAGCGAGCGAAACAAAGCCTGATGTGGTAGTGACAATTCCGAATCTGTCATCCCTGATCAACATGCTCATTGCGATTGCATTGGTGCCGACTGCGGTAAGGCCAACCCCTATCGCACCTATCCAGAGGCACCAGTGACTCTCCGGGCCTGCCTGCATCGTGACCCCTATTGCGCAGGCTGCAATAGCGATGAGCGTGAGCAAAAGCAGTGCCTCTTCTTTCAGTTTTGCCCCAAGAGGGGTGAGTGCTATCCGCGAGAACATGCCCATGACACCGAAGACAGCGATCAGGCTGCCGGCAACCGCCAAGGGCATACCATTCTGTGCGGCAAAAGTGGGAAGGAACGTGACGAAGGCGGAGAGCGAGATCCCTACGCAAAACTGGACGCTCATCAGTTGCAGCAGGAGTTTATTTGGCAGCGTGATTGAGAATATCTTGCCTGCCCTTAAAGATTTACCCCGAGTAGGAGCAACATAAGGAGACGTTATCCCAAGCAATATCGCTACGGGAACAACGATACCGAAGGCGCTAGGCCATCCGTAGTGAGTTGCGACAGCAGGGAGGGCAAGACCGGCGAAGAGTGCCGCAAGTTGAACGCCCGATTGCTTTAGTCCTGCAACGGCCGCTTTTTTTTCCGCAGGGACCTGCTGTGCGATCAGTAGATTGGTGACCGGGTTCGCAAGTGCCTGGGCGATGCCACAAATGGCAGTGGCCGCAACCAGGTAAAAATAATCTTTTCCTGTTGCAAGCAGCGTAAAAGCAAGCGCGACGGTGAAGAAAAGGATTGTCAGCGCGTCTCGCGGACCAATGCGGTCCACGAGGGCGCCTCCCCATGGAGATAAGATGGCGGCAATGCCAAATGAACTCATGACAAGGTAGCCCAGTAGTTTTGCCTCAAGGTGCAGGTCACGGACAATGAATGTCCCAAGCGTGCTGATGGCATACAAGACCAGCATGGGCATAGCCATGGCAAACACGAGAACGATTCGAAACCAGATACTGGCGCCGCCAGTTGTAAGGTGGCCGGGCCTTGCCGCTAGCATGTTCGTGTCCCACAGAAGTGGCGATGATCGAGATGCGGTAGCGCTAAATCTCGGCCGGGGCCCAGGTTTATCAGCAGGAAATCATGCAAAGTGATATCCATTGTGTTCTCTAAAGGAGTTGATTAGGCGCCGCCCCACTGAACTGATAAGCGACTCATCTGTGCCGTCAAGGATGCGTGAGGTGCGTGCTATTCTGTAAATGCCGGAGAGCGGGGTCAGGTCACTAAGGCCTTCAGCGCCGTGCAGCTGCATGGCTGAATCCGAAGCTGCCCACAGGGCTTGCGACGCGGCCATCTTGGCGATATTGATTTCGATATCGCCGCAACAACCTGCATCAATTCGCCGTGCGGCTATGCGGATTAATTCACGCGCACTGGCAATAGCCTGGTATGCATGAACGATATGCTGACGCACAAGCTGCTTGTCAGGAAGACGCCCGGAAAGGCCTCGTTCCGAATTAACCCGCGCACCCATCAGGTCGAAGCACCGTTGCGCCAATCCTACCCAGTTCATTGCACGAAGCAGCCGGCCAATGCCAAGACGTTGGCTCATCAAAGCCATGCCGCTGCCACAAGAACCTAGTAGATTGCGCTCCGGGACTTGCACATCGGTAAAGGAAATTTCTCCCTGACCGAGGTGGCGCCCCATGATTGAGAGGGGACGCTCTATCGTGAATCCACGCGAGTCGGTAGGGACAAGAATCATTGAAAACTGCTCCCTCGCAGTGTTTTTTTCGTTTGCAGTCCGGGCCAGCACTGTGACGAAAGTTGCGCAATCCGCGTTACCCACGAACCATTTCCTGCCGTTTATCGTCCAGTTGCCATTTGATAGACGGGCGGAGGTTGTTATCAAACTAGGGAATGAGCCGCCATGACCCGGTTCTGTCATGCCATAACTTGGAACAGCTTTCCCGGCAGCCATAGGCTCCAGAAAAGCCTTGCGGATTTCTTCGGTGCCAAATTTCAGGAGCATACGGGCGTCCAGGGCGGTGTGCGTGCCAAATATTGCCGGCGAGAACTCGGAACGTCCCTCCTGCTCCCCAACAATCAGATAATCTTCAAGAGAAGCGATTTTTCCCCCGTGGGAAAGCGGATAAAACGAGCCCCACAGTCCAGCATTCCTGGCTTTTTTGGTCAGTTCAGATTGGAGTCGGGAAGCCGGATCTCCGCCTTCAGCTAATCGTGATTCATTCGGGATAATCATCTCATCGACGAACATCCGCACTTTGCGCGAAAGGGATTGAGCCAGTTCCGTATGAGAGGGCGACTTGTATCTGTTGCCTATCTCTGCCTGTGACATTCGCGGTACTCCGACTTCAGTGCACCAATTCGGCCAAGCTTCCGCTGGTCGTAAATTGGGTTATTGCAGCCTCGGCAGCAAGTTGCTTCTTGTCGATTTTTCCTGCAGGGCTTAGGGGCAGCTGGCGGTAATAGCGCAAGTATTCAGGAAGTTTGTTTGTCTCCAACCCTTTTTCACGGAGATAGCGGGTGAACTGGGAAAGCGAGAGCGGATCCGCTCCGTTTCGCAGTACGACGCAAAGGCAGACGCGATGCCCCAGTTCCGGGTCGGGAACCGGAACACAAGCCGCGCTCACTACATCCGGATGAGAAACAACGAGGTTTTCAATTTGAACAGGACTGATATTAACTCCGCCCCGAATGATGATGTCTTTCTTTCGCCCGGCCAGCACGAGGTAGCCTGCATCATCAATAAATCCCAAATCCCCGGTATACACCCACCCCTCCTTGTCGCGGTATAAGGCATCGAGATCTGGTGCATTGACGTATTGCAAGGGGCTTAAGGGACCTCTTGCCGCTATTTCACCTATACAGCCCTGCGGGACTTCCTGCTTCTGCTCATCAACGATCCGAATCGAACAGATTTCCGGATTAGGATGGCCCGCTTTTCCAATGACGGTTTTCAGGTCGTCGTCGAGCGCAGTATGGCAATTGACACCGTCGGCAGAACCATACAGGCTGATAAAGCGGCAACCGAATGCAACAATACATCGGTGAACCGAAGCCTCATCGATTTTCGCGCCGCCGCTGACAATGGCGATGAGACTCGATTTGTCGGCTTCTGCCAATGCCCGGTCCGCTGCAATCCGTTGAAACATGGTTGGTACTCCCAGAATATGCGTTGGCTTTAACCTTCCGATGGCTTCAATGGCAGCTGTCACATCGAACTGACGCAGCACGATAAGCGTTCCCCCAAGCCAGGACAAAACACCGAATGTTGCCGTTGAGCCGAATGCCGTTCCAAGGGGCATGAGATAGAGGCTTCTGAAGGCCTTTCCTTCGGGGTGTAGTCGTTGCAGGAAACGTCCTCTTCCCCCTGCCAATGCATTATGGGAATAAGCGACCCATTTGGGCTCGGATTCTGTTCCAGATGAAATCAGGAATCGGACGGGAGAATCGGGGCAAACTTCCGGTAATTGGCTAGGGTCAATCGGATTGGCCTCGAGCAGGTGGCCAAGTGTATGCCAGCCATCTTTGGAGGCTCCGTCAACAATAAGGATGCGCAGTGAAAGCAAGGTTGGCCGGATGGATTCAATCAATTCGCAAAGATCCGTCTTGCCATATTCGCGCTCCACAATAATTGCGCGAGCGTCACACCTTCCTAGTAGGGACTGGATATCAAGGCGGCCACGGCCAGGGGGAAAGGGTGCAACGATAGCGCCAAGCGCGGCGGCGGCAAGATCTATGGCGCAGCTATGCCAGCTATTGGATAGCTGGTAGGCGATTACATCCCCTGCTACGATTCCTAAATCTTTGAAACTTGCGGCAAGACGATGGACCTTGTCCAGCAGTTCTGCGTAGGTGATGGCATGGTCGAGGGAAATAACTGCTGGGGTATCGGGGTGCCGCGATACTTGCTCGCAAAACAACGCGTATAACGATTTATTTGGATAGATTCCACTCCGGACCCATTTCTCACGGACCTCAACAGGGACCATATCCACGATTCCAGAAGGATTCATTTAAATCTCCACGGGGAATTTACTCTGGTATAAGGACCTGGACTTAGCGTGGGCTGCAGATAGGAGAAGGTTTGCAATTGAGCGAGGTCTTCGACGACAACGGCTGCTGGAATATTGGCCTGCTGAAGGAGTTTTACCCATTCGTTTGCCGTTCTTAGGAGAAACAATTTACCTAAAAGGGGGTGTAGGCCACCGTTTTCAATGTTTGCAGTAACCTCAAGAATTTTCACGAGGCGCAATGCCGTTTCAAGATCAAGGCAATCAACTGCAACTTTTCCCTGTTTTGTGGCATATATGCCACTGATGAGACTAGCTTCGGTTTTAGAATTCGAGCACGGCGCGCTGTAAATTTTTTGAAAATCCTCCGCGCATAGCAAGGTGGCAGCGCTCATGAGCGACGAACTGACCTTTATGCCAGTGGGGTTCATACATTGCTTGAGCAGTGCAAGGGTGACGCCTTGCGCGGCAACCACACCTCCCAGCACGTCGAGCACGGTAAATAAAGTACCTCCACGCGTGCCACTGGCCTCCGCGATTTTTCCTGCCACTCCCGAATAGGCTTGAGCCATGAAATCCGTACCGGGCATCGAATTCGAAGAGACATGTTCAGCGCAATCTGTCGCCCATCCCCCGGCGTAGGCGTAGATCAGGGAGGGGTTGATCGCGGAGAGATCACCGTAGTCGAGACCGAGCAGCACCGCCTTGCCAGGTGCCCAGTTATGCAGAAACACGTCGGCATCCCGTGCCATCTCCCGGATTTCGGCCTTTCCTGCGGAAGATTTGATATCGATTTCGCGAACGGTCTTGAGCTGGTTGAGGGCATCGAAGCGCGCCGAGCAACCCTCCGCCATTGGTGGCATTCCTCGCAAGGGATCACCTCCGGGAGGCTCTATCCTGATAACGTTTGCACCGAGCAGGGCAAGCAGGTGTCCGGCAAGGGGACCTTGTATCCGCCTGCAAGATTCGATAACGGTAAGGCCGCTTAAGGGCAGGTCGCCAGTGGCGTTACCTGGGCGCCTTCCAGTCAAATTGCCCTGGAACGAAAATGCCCACGGACCTTGCCGCCACGCTCGGCTGGCGTCATCATCCTGTGCCCTCTCCTCGATGGAACGTACGGGACAAATTGCCATACCCGTTCTCGCAGACACTTGCGAAATACGGTTATAAGTAAGTCTCGATATTGCAAGGGGCAATTCATCTGGCAGCGGGGACACGGCTCTGGCGTATCGCAGCAGAAAAGCCTTCCATCCTTTGCCAACCGCCACTGAACTTACACCCAGCTCAGCCCAGAATTTTCCCCACGGCCCGGGTTCGAGCGTTTCGAGTTCAAAAATAACGCCGTCCAGAGAAATAAATGGCGGACAAGCCAGAGATGAGCCCGCTGCTGGACAAAACCCTGCAGCCGTTTCCGGGAACTCTGAAGCAGTCGCCCCTGCTATATACTGACCCATACTCAACAAGGCGGCGTCAGCCATTGAGACGGTGCTGCGGGACAACGCAAGACCGCGAAGCTGGCCAAGAGATGCAGCAATTCCTCCCTGAAGCCCCAGTGCCGCCGTAAGAGTCGATACATAGTTCAATCCGAGCGACTGCGCCTGGCCGTTTGCCCGCCGGTGCACAGCCATCAGTCCGCATGCCGCCTGCATGATGTTTTCGCTCACGGCTGCAGCCCCCGAGGAGCCGCTCCAACGCGTGATTTCACACATGACTGGAGTGGTGTGTGGTGTTTTTATTTCGAAGCGAAACGCATCATTACTCAGGTAATTCTCATTAGTTTCAGCCTCCATACCCAATGCAGTGGATTGATAGAGTAGCGAGGAGGCGACAGGAGCAAAATCGGAAGACACGCTTTTTGATGCATATGACATCACACAGTCCGACAACGGCTGATTCATGCTCATGCTTTTGCCGGATGATGGTGGCAGGAGAGCTTCGTCGTAGCCCCCGGCAACCGCAGGCAGTATGGTGACCAGGTCTCCATCGTTCAGTCGAGTTGACAGACCGTCGCTAAAGCGAATGTCGTCATCGTTGACGTAGATATTGACGAAGCCATGTGGCTGGCCGCCGTTGATCAATTTTTCCTTGACGCCCGGATACTGCTGCTCCAGCCGTTCGATAGCATCGAGCACATTGGCGCCCTCAATCTCGACACGCTTCCGGTTTCCGGTTAGCGGCCTAAGTAGGGTCGGGATGGTCACCGTTACAGGCATTTTTACCTCTCCAAAGGGTAATTAAATAGAAATCAGAATGGTTATGATTTAATCCTTCATTCAGCAAGCTGCTCATGATCATTCCATTTGACCAGAAGAGCTTACGCCACCATTGATAACTCCCATTCGGGGTTGTATGAATTCATCAGCCTGATTCGTTCTTCAGTGACCATTCCATCAACAATGCGGAAGCTACTGATTTCCTCTCCGTATATGGGATCCGTCGGAATAATGATGTAATGGGACTGGGGCTCTAATGCGAACTGCACATCTGTGCGGCTTGGGTAGGCTGGACCCTTGGTATGCGAGTGGTAAATTACAATCGCCTCTTCGCCACGTGCCTCCATCTGCCTCCAGACTCGCAATTGCTCTTCCGGGTCAAACTTGAAAAACGTTTGGGACTTGGCGGCATTGCGCATCGGGATAAGCCGCAATGGAAGATTTGATCCTTCTGGTCCTGCAATGACACCACAAGTCTCAATTGGATGATCTTTGCGGGCCTGAGCAAGCATTGCCTCGACCAGTTTGGTATGTATGGTCAACATTAGTCTTACCTCCATGAGTTGACATTGATCGGACGTGTTTCTATACGGTACGACTGGAAGCAACTGCTTCTGCCTCATCCTGAATCAATGCCTGTTATCGGGTAATTCGCCATGCTGCTTTATGGATAGCGGAAAAGCTTGGGAGTGAAACTCGTGGTTAAAATGAAACAAGCCATCCGCGTAATGACAAGGAAATCAATAACTGGGCAAGGTCGGATCCACGTCTCTTATCCAGGCAAGAATCCCGCCTTCAAGGCTTTTGACGTTCGTAAAGCCCCGTTTGCGCATCTCCATAAGGACATTACGGGAGCGCACTCCCATCTTGCACTGCAGCACGATGAGGTCTTCCTTGTTCAATCGGGATAAGACTTCTTCCGACATCATCTCGTCTTTGGGAATATGATTTGCTCCCTCGATATGCACGATGTTCCATTCCTGGATTCCGCGAACATCGATGAGCTGCATGCTGACGCCCTTTTCGCGCATCTCTTTCAGCTCCATAGCGGTGATCGTGGAAACATCCGATTTTCCGGCGTCCCCTGCTGGCCGCTTCAGTCCGCAAAATTCCTGATAATCAATCAGCTTGGTTATAGGTGTTCTGACTGGCGCCCGTCTTATTGGAATAAATCGGAAGGTCATTTCCAGGGCGTCGTAGACGGCAAGCCTGCCTAGCAGTGTTTCACCCAAGCCGGTAATCAGTTTGATGGCTTCGGTTGCCATCATCGCTCCGATGGAAGCACACAGGATACCGAGCACCCCCCCTTCCGCGCATGAGGGAGCCATTTCTGGGGGCGGCGGCTCGGGGTAAAGATCCCGATAGTTCAGGCCGCGTCCCCCTGGCGCATCTTCCCAGAAGACGGAGGCTTGTCCTTCGAAGCGGAAAATGGAACCCCAGACATATGGCTTTCTCGCGAGCACGCAGGCATCGTTCACAAGATAGCGGGTGGAGAAATTATCGGTTCCGTCTATTACCAGGTCGTAGCCCGATATGATGTCAATAGCATTTGTTGTTTCGAGACGCTCATCATGAATCTGAACCTGGATATAGGGATTCAGGGCCTTGACTGAGTCCTGCGCACTCCTGCATTTGGGTCTGCCGATATCCTGCTGCCGATGAATGACCTGCCGCTGCAGATTGGATTCATCGACAATATCGAAATCGATAATACCCAAGGTTCCCACACCGGCTGCTGCAAGATAGAGGAGCGTGGGCGACCCCAAGCCGCCGGCCCCGATTACGAGAACCTTGCTATTCTTGAGGCGCCGCTGCCCTTCCAGACCCACGTCGGGAATCAACAGGTGCCGACTGTAGCGGGAAATTTCTTCTTTGCTTAACTCTTCCGAGGGTTGTACCAGCGGTGATAATTCCATTCAAAACCTCCGTGTTCAAGTCGAGGGATTACACTTCTTAGAAACTGGCGGCGATACCGATCTGGCCCCATCGTCCAGGCATGGGATAACCGGGACGGTAGGCGTAGTCGGCGTCCAGAAGGTTTTCCATGGCCACGAAAATTTCTCCTTTCTTGCCCAGGAAAGGCAATTGGTGGGAGACACGCGCATTCATGATTATGAATTCATCCACCCGCTCGGTATTGACAGCGCCCGCGGCGCGGGGGCGATTTAACGCGGCCACGCTGGACTGGTACTGGGTATCGACCGTTAAGCGGATTGGTCCTATCTGGCCGTTAATGCCCGCCGTGAAAGCCCGTTTCGGTGTATAGGGCAAATTGTCGATGCTCGGATCGAGCAGGGTCAGTCCACCGAAAACCGTCCAGTTGCGCGTGATATTTTGCTGAATTGCAACTTCGGTCCCGCGGATAGTATAAGTGCCAAGATTCAGAAACTGGGGCGGCGGCGGAACGTTTGGGGGAAAGCCGAAGATGAACCGGTTTTTTACCTGATCGACAAATAAGCTGACATTAATTTGTGTGGATTCGAAAGGATCCAACTTGAAGCCGACTTCGGCATGATCGAGCTCTTCCGCGGAGAGTTTTCTCCAGCTTTGTCCCAACGCAGGTATCGCAGAGGAGAGAACGGACGTTTCCAGTCCCGGATAATTGATGCCGCGCGAAACGTTGCCAAAGAGAGTGATCCAGTCCGATATCAGAGAGAGACCCGCATGTGGCGAGATTCTTGCGTGAAATATGCTATGGTCGTAGACTCGTACGCCGACCGCGGGTACCAGCGACCAACCCTTGCCCAGATCGATCGTCTGGCTCAGGGTGATGTAGGGAGACGTGACGCGGAAAGTGGGCGTTTTGAAACTATCTTGCGGAGCCGGCACCACTCTATTGAACTTGACGTCACCCGAAATCCAGTCGCTATCCAGGCCGGCCGTGATCGCGCCACCTTTCCATAGCGAGAACTGTTCCTTCCAGCGCATGCCAATCGTTTCAAAATTGGTGAGTGTGTCCCCATCCGGGGCAGGTTGATGCAGCCAGTTGCCTTCCCCCTTGGTGTAATAAAAGCGCAGATCGCCGCGCCAGTTATCGTGGCGATGTGATATGAAAGCGGTGACCATTCCTGCCTGGGTGGAGTATTGCGGCGCCACCGCGGGTCTTGGCAGGCGGTTGTCGCCTGGGTCACGCGCGTTGTTATCGACAAAAAGAAAGCTTGTGCCAACTGACCAGTGTTCACCCAGGCGCAGGCCGATGCGCCCCATAACATTATTCAGTTCGCCACTTGCATTAGGCCGATGTCCATCCGACTGGGCATGGCCTTGCGCCAGCATGAAATCCACGTCGCCTTTGCGGCCCACCAGATCGGCTTGCTCGATAAAGGTGTTGAAATAGCCTCCGGAAATTCTTACGCCAGCCTTTATGCCGTCTTCGGTTGCGCGCTTGGTTTCAAGATTGATTGAAGCGAAGTTGTTCCCGTTGATTTGCGGTTGCGCGCTTTTATATACTGTGATGGACTGCATACCGTTGACCGGCAGAAGATCGAGCAAGGGATGGTTCCAGACCCCCATGTAAAATGGAATGCCATCGATGTAGGTTTTGATTTCGCTGCCCGGACGGCTGACACCCATGCCACGAATGAAGACTGCACCACCCTGATCCCCGCCAAAGGCGCCGACAGGGTTGTAGCGCGATATCTGGACGCCAGGCGTGCGCCGCAGCGCTGTAGCAAGATCAAAAGCATTCTGATCGTGAAGCTGGCTTTCGGTGACGACTGCCGATGTGCTGGAAAAACCGTCGATACGAACGCGATCTATGATCGGATTGGCGGTTACCACAACAGGGGGCAACTGCCGAGTTCCTGGCTGAGGCGTTTCTCCCGATGATGCGGCGTCTTGAGCGTTGGCAAATTGTGTAATCAGAGTCATTACGATAATCACTCCAAGTTTTATTATTGTTTTCATTTGAAGTAATTCTTTTATAAAAGAAGATCCTGCTGCCGCGTAAAGCGACAGGTAGGCAAAAAAATCAGAAGGCATATGCTGCTATTACATATGCTCATCCGTGTTCATGGAATATAAAACAAAACACGTCGATTAAAAATGTGGCAAATTGTCGCATGTGACAATTTGCCGCACCTGAGACGGGAGCTCGGCTGTGTTTTTCTGCCTCCCTGGGCAGAAGGAATACTAAGAGAGGGACGGGCTGCGCGCATATTTATACGCAGCCTCTATAGAGGTTTGGGGGAATTAATTAGAGTGAGGCCGAAAGCGCAGAGGCCTGTTCCACAGGCGGCACGTGATGCCTAGAAAGCGTATCACGTGAAGGTGCTTCTCGAATGCCTTATAGCGGGATGCCAGACATGGCGATGCTGGTTGACATCATTATTCTCGTTTTTTAATGAATGATAACGTCCTTTATCATTCATAAATTTTTTTAGTAAAGACTGTTTCGAAACCGCCGCACACCGCAACTGATACGAGCAATTGCTGACGATATTTGCTGCTACTTACACTTATGGTGGGAGAGAATTACTACATCTTGATAGACATGCCCCCTTTATGATGATGTCAATCACATCAAAATATTGACCACATTCTTTTCGAATGTAACTCAGACATCTTGCAGGGGAAGTAGAGAATCGTTACTTTTCAATAAAGGTGTAAAGTGTGAATAAGTAACCCAGTCCGGCAAGGCTTGTCACTGCCGCTCCCGTTATGAACTGCCACAGCACATTGTTCGAATACATCAAAGCAAGTTGTTTTTGTCATTGCATCTGCCAGAGCTTTATCTTTACATTTATTGCAGGGAGAAATAATAAGATTTTTATTGAAGTTCGGGGTCCTTTCCGGCTACATATCTTCATAAAAGAGTCGTTAGAAACTTTGTCATCAGGTCAGATATTGTGGGAGATTTTGTGGTAACTCTTGAAGAGTTTAAACGCTCTTGGCTTAAAGATGTGCAAGCGGGAGATCCGCCGACGGTAGAACTTGGGCGGCGATTTGCCCTGAAACTGGTAACCCAATGGCTGGACACTTCTGATACAACCGCTGATTTCATTTATTGCGATGGTTCGGGGGATGGAGGAATCGATATTGCACTCCTTGACACAGGGCCGGAGGAAATCTCCGATACTACTGGTATCTCAGGGCACACCTGGTATCTCGTACAAAGTAAGTACGGCTCCGCATTCGCAGGAACAAATACTCTCCTTACGGAAAGCCAGAAGGTAATCGAAACGCTTGATGGAAAGCGTTCCCGGCTAAATTCACTAGCGGGGGGACTACTGGAACGGCTTAACAACTTCCGGAATTCAGGAGGAGTTGCCGATAAGATAGTTCTTGTTTATGCCACTGAAAATGGTTTGACCGAGAACGAAAAGCGAACTCTGACTGATATTCGGGCAATGGGCACGGCAAGACTCGGACCAATTTTTGATGTCGAAACAATCTCGATTGAGACAATCCATGCTCGGCTCCAGGAAATGGAAACGTCTACAGCCGAAGAGATTCTGAATGTCGAGTTGAATGCACAGCTAGTGCCGTCCGGTGTTGATCTTCTTGTTGGCTCGGTCGGGCTCTTGAATCTCTATGAATTCTTAAAGCGTTATCGGGAGCAAACGGGCGACCTGGACCGGATTTACGAAAAAAATGTGCGCCGGTTTTTAGGTGGGCGCGGCAAAGTGAACAAGGCGATGCAAAACACGCTACGCGAAGCGCCGGATAAGTTTGGTCTCTACAACAACGGGATCACTATTGTCGTTCACAATTATGATCTGGCAGATGATCACGTGACTATCGCTGAACCCTACATCGTCAACGGCTGCCAGACGACCCGCACTATCTGGGAAGTCTTCCACAACCGGCTAAACGCCGGTGGGACGGGTGTAAACCCGGAAACGGAAGCGTGGAAAAACAACGCGGCCCAGGGCGTTGTCGTGGTAAAAGTGGTCAAGGTAGGTGAAAGTGGCGACGCTCTGCTCCAGGCAATCACGCGCTATACCAACAGTCAAAACGCGATCCGTGAAAAAGACTTCCTCGCCCTGACTGGCGATTTCAAGACATGGCAGGAAGAGTTAGCCATCCACTACGATCTCTATCTTGAAATCCAACGCGGCGGATGGGATTCTCAGAAGGCTTTGCAGAACACAAATCCAGTAACGAAGCAGTTTACCAAGCATGCCAATGCTGCTGATCTGATCAAAGTATACGGTGCAGGGTGGTTAGGCGAGGCGGGAGTGGCATTCGGAAAGAACCCGCCCTTCCTGCCGGATGGATCCGTTTTCAAACGGATCGTGAATGAGGCGGAAACTGATGGCGGTCAGTTTGGCGCGGTAGACCTTTACGCAGCCTACCTGTTGCAAGAAGCTACCGCAGCTATGGGCTTTGGGCGCGGTGCGATCAAACAGTCACGGCGTCAAACTCGTTTTCTGTTTCTGATGGTCGTGATCGACTTGTTCCGCGATGTACTATCACGCGCGAGCAAGCCACTACATCCTCGCGCCATATCCTCGGCATTAGTCAAAGTATTGGAGAATGAAGCAGCACGAACTGCCTTGCTTGACCGGGCTGCAGAGGTAATTGACGGCTATTTCACCCCAGGTTCGGATGATAGCGTATTCACCGAACCGGCTTTTCTGAACACATTCAACTCTGACTTAAACGCTTTCCTAAAATGGGAAAAACTCGGCAAGTCTGATGTTGACACACCTCGGTTCAAAAGCGCTCTTGCGGTCAACAAGGCAGTAATGGGTAAGTTGATGGGGGGAGTCTCTGAACGTCAGACTATTCTGACAGCGATTAATCGCACCTAAGGCAAAAGAAAAACATATTGCCATGCCTATAAACATTCTGAAACGAGCAAGGTAGCGGATTAACCCTAATACGATGAAAGGCTGCCCCTAAAGAGCAGCCTTTTTTCTTGTGTTAAATAATGTACAGTCTGCGTTTTTGCTTCAATGAATGGTTAGCCCTTGGGCAATAAATTCCTTCCCAACACTAGTGAAAGTGACTGCCCTTCCCATATTTCCTCGATCTTATGGTGTACTGAAGTCCAATTGCTGGCTCAACCATAACGTTCTTAAAATAAACACAATCAACCCAATTACCCTCCAAACTCATGCTTCAAACCAGCGAAAAAGTTATTTTTTCTTTTAACTAAATCAATACCCTGTCCTCTCAACCTAGAGATCGGGGACCGCGAGTACCGAAACTCCAGATGATCAATTATTTAAGAAAATGGACTATCAAAAATATCAAGCGGACTTAATAGCAGATATTACTGAGTTGATCAAAAAAAAAGGCTGTCAGCCAATTTTATTTATTGGCTCTGGATTCTCTAAACGCTACTGCGATACTCCCAACTGGGCAGAATTACTAACAGAACTAGGAAGCGAATGCCCAGAAGTTAAACAGGAATATGCTTATTACAGGCAGTCTGGAAAATCAGACAAGGAGATTGGCAGTATATTTGCAGCTGCTTATAAAGAATGGGCATGGAATAGCGATAAATCCGGTTTTCCAAAAGAATATTTTACGCCAAAGTGTGGATCAGATATTTTTATTAAATATGTCGTTGCTCAGAAACTGAAAAAATTACAACCAGGGAAAGCTGGCACATTTGGGTCTGAAGAGTTGGATGGTGAAATACTTGCGCTAAAGGAAATTAGTCCACATGCGGTTATAACAACAAATTACGATACATTAATCGAAGCTATTTTTAAAGATTATAAGCCAGTGATTGGCCAACAAGTTATCCGTCACTCATATATGTCAATAGGTGAAATTTTTAAAATTCACGGCTGTGTATCTGATCCGGAATCAATCGTATTAACGAATGAAGATTACGACAAATTCGCCACTGATAAAAAATACCTGAGTGCAAAATTATTTACTTTTTTTGTAGAGCACCCTTTGATCTTCATTGGCTATTCAGCGAATGATCCCAATATTAAGAGCATTCTTCAAGAAATTGATCGAATGTTGCCTGTAGAATCTGGGTTAATTGACAACATATATATCTTGGAGTGGAATTCTGAACTTGATCCCAATGTTTATCCAAGTCGAGAAAAGGTGATAGATATTGGAAATGGAAATAGCATTCGCATAAAAAGTGTTACTGCTGATTCTTTTGAGTGGGTCTTTAAAGCATTTAAAAGTGAAGCCCCACTTGAAAAAGTTAATATAAAGCTTCTGCGATCTATAACTCACCGGGTATTTAGTTTGGTGCGAAAAGATGCAGCAAAAAACACGGTGGAGATTAATTTTGAAATGCTTGAGCATGCGCTCAATAATCCAGGTGAGCTTGCTAAAGTCTACGGCATTGCAGCGATAAATAATCCTGCTCTGCTTAATCTCACGCACCCGTTTTTACCGAAGCAAGCTGCTAGTCAGCTTGGATCAGACTTTGGTTGGCAGAGGTTAAATCAACTTATAGAAAAACTTTCTGAAGCTACCGGGTTTGATATGCGAGCAAGTGACAATAAATTTCATGTCTATATTTCACCGACAAGAAGATACTCTCAAGAAGGTATTGATTTGCTTAAGAGATTTAAGAATGGCGACAATTTACCTGACCTAAGCGATCCTTCGGTGACTGGTGTGCATTCTTAATATAAAGTACGAAGAAGAGTAGATTTACGCGGATTTATTCAGTTACCTCAAGCTCCTTTTGTCCCGCGGTGAAGCATTCAAGAAAATTCCCCCAATATCAAGAAAATTCCTCCCAATAATTAGGGCAAGGCCTCGGCCGCGTCAGGAAGGTTTGGTTTATGTGGGTGAAGTCCGGGAAGCCCGTGGGCAATCCCTGTGGGAAACCTCGTGGATGGGTTATCCGTCCATCAGGTTTTCCAGCAGGGTTGTCCATGGGTCAAGCGAAGTGCAGCCGGACGCTCGGCCAAGCCGATCATCCACATTGCTATCGCTTGTCCATCTGAAAGGTTACTTCCCTCGTGGCAAAGCGGGAATTGAGCCATTTCTCCCACCTAGCTGCCCTTCGCATCAGGTCTGCCCGGTAGGCAGCGTTAAGATGAGACGTGTACGAATGGTAGTTGGCCACTTTCGTCCACAAATCGCCCCGATCGTTGCGGATGTGCATGTGGATACGCCAGGCGGCAAGGAAGTAGGAATAACACCCTGGCTGCGCCACATGCTCCGGCCTGATGCCGTACTTGGCCAAGCCGGATAGATACGCGGTATTGAACTGCATCGGGCCGACATCGTAGGTGTCATTTGCGTTTCGCACCCATTGACCCGGCCGGCCTCCTTCCTTCTCTGCCACAGCGAGAAGGATGTTGGCTGGGACTTCGTATTTCACAGCAGCCTGGATCGAACAGACGACGCGCTCCGGCAAATCGGTGGGCAGCTCCATCACTCCCCTGCCCCTGTTACTTGCTGTCCCGGAAAGCAGCGGCTTCCGCTTCGGCGTCGAGCTTCGTCTCTGTCGATCCAGCAAAGGCATTGCCCTTGAATTGCGGCTCAGGAATATTGGAGCGAATGGCGGAGGCAACTTTTCCGCCGGGGGTCTGCGCCACGCGCCCCCCTTGCGAAGCAATACTGCTCTTGACCACCTCCATTCCTCCACGAGCGAGATGAGAGCCCATTTCAGCCACAAAGCGCGAAGGCGTGCCCATTGCCTGAGCTAGTCCGCCCAAGGGCGTGTCCTGCCTGGGCTGCTCTTCAGCGAACATGCCCATGCCGCCTTCCATGCTGGCCTGCGCCGCATCGAACGCGGCCTTGATGGCGGATGCTCCGCCTGCTGCATTGGCGGCCGAGGCCATCATCATACCGGTGGCGACACCTGTTGCAGTTGCGGCCGCGGCAATCGCGGTCCCGGCACCCAGGTTGCCTATTCCCCCTGCCCCACCGCCTACAATGCTGCTTAGCATGGGGGGAATCTTGTCGACCAGCACAAGAAGAATGATGGACACGACCATCATTACACCCATCTCCTTGAGATTGAGGCCCATGCTCATGTGGCGGTAGTAATCATCCAGAAAGGTCTTGCCGATGCCCACCAGCAGCACCATGGCAAAGAGCGATATCGCCACCCCCAGGACCGTGCGGTAATAGTTGATCGCAATCTCCGAAGTCCAGCGCGAGCCCCCGAATCCGAGGAAGAAAATGCCGGCGTAAGCCAGTATCCAGCCAGATACCAGGAGCAACACCATGTTGATGCTGACCAAGGCCAGAATAATGAGGATTACCGCCGCCATAATGATCCCCGTCATGCTGTCAATTGTAAGCGCAGCGTGGACTCATCCAGTGCTCGATAGAAGATATGAAAGCCAATATCGACGATGCCTGATGGGGAAAGCACATCACGCAGTCCACTAGCCTCGGAACCGATCTGCTTGAGCGAGGCAATGATCGAGGTGGCGAAAGCAGGCCCATTCATGAGCAACCACCAGAAGAAACCGGTAAAGACCGTGAAGCGGAGAAACTCGGCGAAGAATTCGCCTATATCAGCGCGGCGCAATGCCATCAGGCCAAATGTCCAGACCATGCTGATCGTCACCAGCATCCAGAAAAGCCAGGATGCGCGTTCGGTAATGATTGTTGCCCACGCACTGGCGGCCGTCTGATAACGCGTGAGTATGTCATCCAGAACATCGGCATTTCCGATTGCTGCCTGCACAGGCGACGAAGTAAGCATCAATCCCAGCAGTAACACCAGGACAGCAGTTTCAAATGAAATCCGCTTTTTCATACCATCACCAGCTCTTCTTTTGACTTGGCTTATCCCCTTCGGGTAAGCCTTTCGGGCACTCCTTGAACAAGGCCTCTTGTTTATCAAGATCTGCCGTCCATACCAAAAGGAGATCAAGCGGTACTTCTATTTTCTGATGTGGCTTGGCGTGTACATGTTCGCCGTCTACTGGGGATCGAGCTTCTTCACCGAGCAGGATGCTTCCTGGCACCAGGTGATCATCCGTGACACGAGCTTCACGCCCAGCCATATACCGCTGTTCTATGGGGCGTTCCCGATGTATATCATCATGGGCGTATCGACTTTCCTGTATGCGAGTACGCGCTTGCCGCTCTATAACAAGGGAACTTCATTTCCGCTGCTGATGGCCATCGCAGGCCCGTTGATGAGCCTTCCGAACGTAGGCCTCAATGAGTGGGGTCACGCCTTCTGGTTCATGGAGGAACTCTTCAGCGCACCGCTGCACTGGGGCTTCGTGGTGCTGGCCTGGGCAGCCCTGTTCTCCGGCGGCATTGCCGTTCAGGTGATTGCACGGTTCTCCAACCTCATGGACGTGCAGTGGAACAAGCAAAGCCGGGTGATTCTGGATAACGTTGTCTAACGTTATCTAAAGCACCAGGTTTTAAGTCCAAGTCCTAACCAACGTGGTATCCCCCATCCGCTTTCACAGGGATGGGGTTTTTGGCAAGAACTGCATTACCGGAAGCTCTCCGGCGCTTCTCTTTCAGTCCTCCTCCAGGGAACTCAACTCTACACCTCTCGCCGTCATGCCCGGCTTTTTCACCCCGAGTGCCTCAGTTTTCGTGAACATCACCTTCCGGATATAGCCCTCAAAGTCCTGAAAATCGCGGCCTCAAAAACCCCAAAAATACCTTTTGACACTCGTCAGAAAATATAGGACTATTGAGCCTTGGACACTAGAGGTAGTTGAGCACACTCTCATGCACTACTATATATAGTAGTCCACAGGTTTTCCACAGCATTTCCACAACACCTAAAATATCAGGCTTTACCTAGGGATTCGGCACATTTCCCTTACAAATGAGGAGCATCCAGCATGCAGCTTTCCACAGATCAAACGTCCCGGCCGACAATGGCAGGCCACGAATTTTCTTCGAACCCTCCCGGCCATGATCCGCACTATTCCCAATACAAGATCATTCGCCGCAATGGCTCAGTGGCCGGATTCGAGCCGAACAAGATTTCCATTGCCATGACGAAAGCGTTTCTCGCCGTTGAGGGCAGCCAGGGGGCCGCCTCGGCCAGGGTACGCGAAGTGGTGGCGCGCCTGACCGAAGATGTAGTGAACGCCTTGATGCGCCGCCAGCCCTCAGGTGGAACCTTCCATATCGAGGACATCCAGGATCAGGTGGAACTGGCATTGATGCGCTCGGGCGAGCACGATGTGGCGCGGGCCTATGTGCTGTACCGCGAGGATCGTGCGCGCAAGCGGGCGCAGCAAAAGGAAGTGAGTGCAGCGGAGGTGGCCGGCAGCGTCTTGAACGTGCTTGAGGATGGGCGCCGGGTTCCGCTCGATACCGCGAGCCTGTTGGCGCTGATTGAGTCCTGCTGCAAAGGTCTGGGTGAAGCGGTCGATCCTGCGCTGATACTTAAAGCCACGCTCAAGGATTTATATGATGGGGTGCCGATGGAGGAAGTAAGGAAATCGGTAATCCTGTCGGCACGTGCGTTGCTGGAAAAAGAGCCGGCCTACAGCTACGTTACGGCGCGATTGCTGCTGCACTCGCTCCGCTTCGAGGTGCTGGGCGAGGAAATCGTGCAAAGGGAAATGGCTGGGCGCTATATGGAATATTTCCCGGCCTTCATAAAGCGCGGGATCGAGGCCGAACTGCTGGATGAACGGCTGGCGCAGTTCGACCTGCCCCGGCTGGCACAAGCCCTCCATGCGGAGCGCGATCTTAAATTTGGCTATCTCGGCTTGCAAACCTTGTATGACCGTTATTTTCTGCATATACAGGAGCGCCGCATCGAATTGCCGCAGGCATTTTTCATGCGGGTGGCGATGGGGCTTGCATTGAACGAAATCGATCGTGAAGCACGGGCGATAGAGTTCTACCATGTGCTGTCTAACTTTGATTTCATGAGTTCCACCCCCACCCTGTTTAATTCCGGTACGCGTCGCTCGCAATTGTCTTCGTGCTATCTCACGACAGTGCCGGACGACCTGGATGGTATTTACGAGGGAATCAAGGAAAACGCACTGCTTGCCAAGTATGCCGGAGGACTGGGCAATGATTGGACGCGTGTTCGGGCAATGGGATCGCATATCAAGGGCACCAATGGCAAATCCCAGGGCGTAGTCCCCTTTCTCAAGGTGGTATCCGACACAGCCGTGGCGGTAAACCAGGGTGGCAAACGCAAGGGCGCCGTTTGTGCCTACCTCGAATCCTGGCACCTGGATATCGAGGAGTTTCTGGAACTGCGCAAGAATACCGGGGACGATCGCCGGCGCACGCATGACATGAACACGGCCACATGGGTTCCCGACCTGTTCATGAAACGGGTAATGGAAGGGGGCGAATGGACACTCTTTTCGCCTTCCGACGTACCCGATCTGCACGAGAAGTATGGCAAGGCATTTGAGCAGGCTTATCTCGCCTACGAGGATAAAGTCGCGCGCGGCGAGCTCGGCCTGTACAAGACGATACCCGCGGTGCAGTTATGGCGCAAAATGCTGAGCATGCTGTTTGAAACCGGGCACCCATGGATCACCTTCAAGGATGCCTGCAATATCCGCTCGCCGCAAAACCATATCGGCGTGGTGCACAGTTCCAATCTCTGCACTGAGATAACGCTCAATACCAATGATCAGGAAATCGCGGTATGCAACCTGGGCTCGATCAATCTGGCGGCCCACATCGATGATGCCGGGAAGCTTGACGCCGACAAGCTCAAGCGTACTGTCAGCCTCGCCATGCGCATGTTGGACAATGTGATCGATATCAATTTCTATGCGGTGGCCAAGGCGCGCAACTCCAACCTCAGGCACCGGCCTGTCGGGCTGGGTATCATGGGTTTCCAGGATTGCCTGCACAGAATGCGCATTCCCTACGCTTCGGACGAAGCAGTGGAATTTGCGGACCGTACCATGGAAGCGATGGCTTACCATGCCTACTGGGCCTCGACCGAACTGGCCGAAGAGCGGGGACGTTATGCCTCCTATCGCGGCAGTCTGTGGGACCGCGGCATTCTGCCTCAGGATACGCTCGACCTGCTGCAGGAAGAACGCGGCGGATACATCGAGGCGGACAGATCATCGACGCTGGACTGGGAAGCGCTGCGCGAACGCATTAGAAACCATGGCATGCGTAACTCCAACTGCCTGGCAATAGCGCCCACCGCGACCATTTCCAACATTGTCGGCGTTTCTGCCAGCATCGAGCCAACCTTCAAGAATCTTTACGTCAAATCCAATTTGTCGGGAGAATTCACCATTGCCAATCAGTATCTGGTAAGCGACCTGAAAAAGCTTGGGCTATGGGACGAGGTCATGATTTCTGATATCAAGTATTTCGATGGGGCCTTGGGCAAGATAGATCGCGTACCGACTGATCTCCGCAGGCTTTATGCCACTGCCTTCGAGGTGGAACCCCAGTGGCTGATCGAAGCGGCAGCGCGCAGGCAGAAATGGATAGATCAATCCCAGTCCCTGAATATCTATATCGCCAGCGTTTCCGGCAAAAAGCTGGATGAAACCTACAAACTGGCTTGGTTGCGTGGCTTGAAGACGACCTACTATCTGCGCTCGCTCGGAGCAACGTCAGCAGAAAAATCTACAGTCCAGGCGGGCTCTTTGAATGCAGTGCCCGCAGAAGGGAGCCTGCCAGCCATGAGTGCGGCAGCGCCGGCGACAGATGTGTCGTTCTGTTCCGTCGATGATCCGGAATGTGAATCATGCCAATAACAATTAAAATGTAATGTTAGGAGAAAGATATGTTGATATTCGAGGATGAAATCATGCCATCGGCGCCGCGGAGAAACGGCGATCCGGGATTGCTTGACGGAACCAGGGGGGGGCCTGAAGCAACAAGCCGCCTTGCCGACACGAACGGGACCGAGGCAGAAGGTAACACGAGCGATGTGGCTGGGTCGCATGCAGGGAATAGCGTGGGAGAAAAGGACTATTTTGCAGAGGACATCCATCGGCGCGTATCGGTGGAAGACAAGCGCATCATCAATTGCAAGGCGGATGTCAACCAGCTGGTGCCTTTCAAGTACAAGTGGGCGTGGGAGAAGTATCTGGCGGCCTGCGCCAACCATTGGATGCCTCAGGAAATCAACATGAGCCGCGATATCGCTCTCTGGAAAGATCCGAACGGGCTGACCGAGGATGAGCGGCGGATAGTCAAGCGCAACCTGGGCTTCTTCGTTACCGCGGATTCGCTCGCCGCCAATAACATCGTACTCGGCACTTACCGGCACATCACCAATCCGGAATGCCGCCAATACCTGTTACGCCAGGCATTTGAAGAGGCGATTCATACGCACGCCTATCAGTACATCGTCGAATCGCTGGGGCTGGACGAAGGCGAGATTTTCAACGCCTATCACGAAGTGAGATCCATCCGCGAGAAGGACGAATTTCTGATTCCCTTTATCGATACGTTAACTGATCCATCATTCAGGACGGGCACCCTCGAAGCGGATCAGAAACTGCTGAAAAGCCTGATCGTATTCGCCTGCATCATGGAAGGCCTGTTCTTTTATGTGGGTTTCATACAGATCCTGGCGCTGGGAAGGCAGAATAAGATGACTGGCTCAGCCGAGCAGTATCAATACATTCTGCGGGATGAATCCATGCACTGCAATTTCGGCATCGATGTCGTGAACCAGATCAAAATGGAAAACCCGCATTTGTGGACGAAAGAATTTCGCAGCGAAATCAGTGCGCTGATGCAAAAAGCGGTGGAACTGGAATACCGTTATGCCGAGGACACCATGCCGCGTGGCGTTCTGGGACTGAACGCGCCCATGTTCAAGGAATACCTGCGCTATATCGCCAACCGCCGCTGCCAGCAGATAGGTCTGGACATTCTCTATCCGGGAGCGAGCAACCCCTTCCCCTGGATGTCTGAAATGATCGACCTGAAAAAGGAAAAGAACTTTTTTGAAACACGCGTTACCGAGTATCAGACCGGTGGTGTGCTGAACTGGGACTGAACAACTAGAATAATAGTGGGGGGCAGCAGGCGCGTCACGAAGGGCCTGCCTGCTCTCACTCCCCGCTGAAAACAACTCTTCGCATTTCGGGTTTTAGCGTCGCCTGGTAGCAAGCCTCGATTCCGAAGGCTGATCGTCTGCCACATCGTATTCTGATTTCCCTCAATCTCCACGCACGGAATATCTGGCCGACCCATTCAGGCTTGCATCAACGGGATGCCTACCATCAATACGTTTTCCATACACTGATTATTTACGCTGGTAAAATTTTAAGGACGAGGTTAACATTGACTTTCATTCGAATCTCTATCTGATGGAGGTGGTAATGGCTCGTACAATTCCACAAGGGTCCCGCGACTACGACACCACGCGCGTTGTTGAACGGCCTGATGGTTTTTATTGGCATGACGAAAAAGAGGGTGAGAGGGTATTTGGTCCCTTCCCCACCTTACTTGAAGCCATCCAGGATATGGAGTACAACGCCGACTCGGACTATGAACCGGGAGAGACTCTGGAGCAGGCCGAGGACGAGCTCGGCATATCCGACTGGATCGATCCTGAAACCGGTCAACCCGGCGAAGAATCCTTCCGGCTCGAAAACTGATCAGTATCTGATTGATCTGGCACGTTCTCGTCGCACCATGCTCCGGCGATTGGACGTGCTCTTCTTCAGAATAAGTACGAATAAACTTTCTCTGAGTCAGTTTTCAATCTCTGCACCCGCCGGATTTCCGTGCGCGCAGGTCAAGCATGCGGCCTCTCCGCAGTTTCCCTTTCCGGCTGCTTTTATTTCCTGCCTGAGCCGGAGAATGCGCGCGCCCAGGTGTTTCTTATATGGCCGCCTGTCTTTCCTTGATCCAAGGCTGAGATGAATTACCGTGATGAACGGGATACGATGGGCTCAATACAGGTGCCCGCGCATGCGCTGTGGGGCGCCCAGACCCAGCGCTCCTTGCAGAATTTCAGAATTTCAGGCGAACGCATGCCACCTGCGCTGCTTCACGCTCTGGCACTCGTGAAGCGTGCGGCAGCTGCCGTAAATCGTGATCTAGGGGTCCTGGATGACGAGCGCGCTACTGCCATCATCCAGGCTGCGGATGAGGTGATCGCAGGCACTCATGATGCAGAGTTTCCGCTGGTCGTGTGGCAGACCGGCTCCGGAACCCAGACCAACATGAATATGAACGAAGTGCTGGCAAACCGCGCTTCTGAACTGTTGGGAGGCGGAAGAGGGCCGGATTGCAGGATTCATCCCAACGACGATGTAAACAAGGGGCAGTCATCCAATGATGTGTTTCCCTCTGCCATGCATGTGGCGGCCGCCTGCTCCCTCAATCATCAGTTGAAGCCTGGCATTGCTGCGTTGCGGCATACGCTGGCCACCAAGGCGGAGGCATTTTCAGGCATTGTCAAAATCGGTCGCACCCATTTGCAGGATGCTACTCCCCTCACCTTGGGACAGGAATTCTCGGGCTATGTTTCCCAACTGGACCACGGGCTGGAGCATGTCGACGCCGCGCTTCCGCATGTATATGAACTGGCTCTGGGAGGGACGGCGGTGGGCACCGGATTAAACGCTCATCCTGAGTTTGCGGTGCGGGTCACAGCGGAATTGGCAAGATTGACGAGCCTGCCGTTTGTGACAGCTCCCAACAAATTCGAAGCCCTCGCCGCCAATGATGCGCTCGTCCATGCGCACGGCTCGCTCAAGACCCTGGCAGCCTCGCTCATGAAAATCGCCAATGATATCCGCTGGCTTGCGTCGGGCCCGCGCTGCGGAATCGGCGAACTGAAAATTCCTGAAAACGAGCCGGGCAGCTCCATCATGCCGGGCAAAGTCAATCCGACGCAGTCAGAGGCGCTTACCATGCTGTGCTGCCAGGTGATGGGCAATGATGTCGCCGTCAATATGGGCGGTGCAATGGGAAATTTCGAGCTCAACGTCATGAAACCGCTTATCATCCATAATTTCCTGCAGAGCGTGCGCCTGCTGGCGGATGGTATGATAAGCTTCAACGAGCATTGCGCGATCGGAATCACCGCAAACATCGATCGCATAGACGAATTGCTGCGCAAATCGCTGATGCTGGTGACTGCACTCGCGCCCCACATCGGCTACGACAAGGCGGCTGAAATCGCGAAGAAAGCGCATCGCGAAGGCACTACGCTGGAACAGGCAGCCGTTGCAACCGGCCACATTACCATCGATCAATTTCAGGATTGGGTAAGACCGGAAGACATGATTCAGCCGCAATGATCCTCGGGTTGAATAAGTGTTGCTGCTCCTGCGGCTTCTGCCATCAGGGTGAATGAGCTTGCTCCCGTCATCCTCACGGGCACCGAAAGTGGGCCTTGTCCTGACTGGAGGAGGCGCGCGCGCGGCCTATCAGGTGGGTGTTCTGCAGGCTATCGCGGCGATGCTGCCGAAGAGAACGCGCACCCCCTTTCCCGTAATTTGCGGCACATCCGCTGGCGCATTCAATGCCGCGGTTCTCGCCATCTCGGCCCGGAACTTTCAGGATGGTGTGCGACGCCTGTCGGCCGTATGGGAAAACGCACACGTCAACCAGGCCTACCGGACAGACCCTCTCGGCGTATACGTAAATGCAGTACGCTGGCTCGCCTCTCTCCTGTTTGGCAGTCTGAGAAAGCAAGGTGCAACCTCCCTGCTCGACAACTCGCCGCTTGCGCAACTGCTGGAAAACAGCCTGCCGCTTCAAGGCATTCAGAAGAGTATCGATACAGGCGCCTTGCATGCTCTCGGCATTACCGCCTGGGGCTATACAAGCGGACAATCGGTGACGTTCTACCAGGGTGCGGACAGCATACGACCATGGAAGCGGGAACGCCGCATCGGTGTCGCCGTCCCTATCGAAATTGAGCACCTGCTCGCCTCTTCCGCCATTCCGCTTCTTTTTCCCGCCGTGCGGCTGAACCGCGAATACTTCGGAGACGGTTCCATGCGCCAGCTTGCGCCGTTGAGTCCCGCGCTGCATCTCGGGGCAGACCGTGTGCTGGTGATTGGCGTGCGCAAGATAGAGGAAACGCAGCCTGAGCGTGTCAAGGTAGACACTTATCCCACGCTCGCACAGATCGGCGGCCATATCATGAGCAGTATTTTTCTCGACAACCTTTATGTCGACCTGGAACGGTTGCAGCGCATCAACCGAACGCTACGCATGATTCCCGAAGAAAACATGAGAAATCACGACATACCGCTGCGCCAGATTCAGCACATGGTCATTTCCCCCAGTGTCGAATTCACTGAAATCGCGCAGCAGCACGCTGCCACCCTGCCGCATACCATCCGGCTTTTTTACCGGGCCATCGGCGCAATGAGACGCGATGGCTCTTCTCTCCTGAGCTATGTTCTGTTTGAAGAACCCTTCTGCCGCGCGCTCATCGATCTCGGCTATCAGGATACCCTGCCGCGCAAAGCCGAACTCTTGCGGTTTCTCCATGCAGCGCCAATCGATGGACCGACACAAGCAGATTTACCCGACGCTGGTATAATCCGCAATCCAGTTCCGGGGATAGGCTGAACAGCCTGGTCGCTTCACCTGATTCCCTATTTTTCAGAGACTTCTTATGGACCTTGCCAGTCCGCAATTCTGGATTGCCGTACTCCAGATTATCACCATTGATATCGTTCTGGGAGGCGATAATGCGGTGGTTATCGCGCTTGCATGCCGGCGGCTTCCCGAAAAGCAGCGAAATCTCGGCATTTTCTGGGGAGTGTTCGGCGCCATTGCGCTGCGGGTCGTGCTGATCTACTTCGCCTTCACCTTGATGGCAATTCCGTTCCTGAAAATCGTAGCGGCACTGCTGCTATTGTGGATCGGCATCAAGTTGCTTCAACCCGAGCCGGAAGGGAACGGGCATGAGATCAGCGCAAGCGCAACCTTGCTGGGCGCGATTAAAACCATCATTGTCGCCGATGCCATGATGAGCCTGGATAATGTGATTGCCATTGCCGGCGCCGCCAGGGACAGTGTCATTCTGGTGGTCTTTGGCCTGGTGGTAAGTGTGCCCATCATCGTTTGGGGCAGCAAGCTGGTAATGAGACTCATGGAAAAATTTCCCATCACTATCTTCATCGGTGCGGGCTTGCTTGGCTGGATCGCGGGACACATGAGCGTTACCGACGCGGTCAGCAGGGAATGGGTAAATAACAACGCGGCTTTTCTACACTGGGTCGCACCCGCGGCAGGCACTCTGCTGATCGTGATCGTCGGGAAATGGCTTGCCGACAAAACCGGGGCAAGAAGAGTCGCGATTGTCGACCTGATGGATGACATAAACGATAAACCGCGTTCGTAGGCGCAAATTAACTGTTATGAGGGAGAAAACATGCTGAAACTCCTGTTGCCGGTAGATGGTTCAGCGGCGTCGGACAATGCAGTCGGGCGGTTCATCAAACTGGTTCCTTCATACAGGGAAACACCCGAAATACATTTGCTGAACGTGCAATTCCCCCTGCGCGGCAACGTGCCGATGTTCATAGACAAGAAGAGCATAGATCTGTATTACCAGGAAGAAGGTACGAAAGAACTGTCATCGGCGCGAGCATTGCTCGACCAGGCCGGGATCGGCTACCGGTTCCATGTCTCTTCAGGACATCCGCCAAACATCATTCTGCGTTATGCGGAAGAAATGAATTTCGATCAGATCGTGCTTGGCCCGCGTGGACTTGGAACGGTGAAAGGAATATTGCTGGGTTCGGTTGCCAGCAAGGTCATACAGCTTTCGACAATACCGGTGCTCCTGATCAAATAGGATGGCGGATATCAGGGGATAGTAATGCATTTAACCAAGAAGGAGCTTTTTTAGAATGAAGCAGGATCAGAAGGGCCTAACCTTGATCGAGTCAATGATGGTAGTTGCCCTCATTGGCATCCTTGCGACGATCGCTATCCCACCTGCATTTCGACTCTATGAGGATTCCCAGGCCCGCGACCAGGTAACCGAAGCGCTCGATCTTCTCGGCAGCGTTAAATCTCCTGTTGCCGCGTTTTATTCGGATAAGGGAAGATGGCCTACCTCTGAAGAGTTCGACAACCTGGTGCCCACACGGACCGGAAAGTATGTCGCAAGCCTCACACCGGAATCCCGGGAAAAAGGTTTTGAGGTAATAGCAAAATTCAGGAATACCGGGGTGAGTCCGGGCCTGGTGACGGAGGGATCCGGTAGAACACTGGTTCTGGCGACAGCAAACGGCAAGGAATGGTTCTGCAATGATAATACCGATCCTGTCTCCGGGATTCCCGACCTTGTCCCGGGTACTGTCCTGCCCCAGCACCGACCGTCATCCTGCAAATAGGAGGGAGCCCGAAAAAGAGGATTTGCGGTCCACTTCGTCCGCCTCGACCACCGTGGCCGCTTCGCCACTCATCAGGGGTTACAAACCTGCTCCAATAGTTCCTGGTAAGGTCGATTCGCTCCCAGTTACAGTCCCGGTTTACATCCTGCAATTACCTGTGGGGCGCTTTGACCGCCAGAAGCTGAGCGCTTTCCTGTCAAATTCATCCCTCGTTAGTCTTTTCAAATCCGGGATCCACCGGAGTTTACACCTGTGACATTCAGTCCGATTGGCGGTTATCCGAAGAGCAGGCAAAGCTGCTGCTGGAAAATCATGTCATGGAGCATTGACCCCCACTTTCCAAAGCATATAATCGTCGAATAGTCGTGCTCCATTAGGGCAAAGCCATACTTTTTCCTGGCTCACTACACTCCCACTTCTCTGAGCACTGGCATATCCGGCCAAGCTCACTTCGGAACCCGGAAGAAAAAGAAAAAGGTGATACACCCACGTTTTGATACGTTTCTATAGCAATAAGATAACCGGAAAAATACATGAACGAATTTAGCGATCAAATATCTGCATACTTTTCTCACGTACCCATGTGGCCCCTGGTTTTGCTGGGGGCGGGGATTGTAGTGGCCGGTATTTATGAGATGTTCACCCGCAAACGTCGGACAGAGGCCGCTGAAGAATTCCGCTCGGCCATTTTATCCACCCTCTCGGGCCTGTATCCTGAACCTACCAACTGGCCGAGAAGTATCGATACTTATCTGCGGGCACGCTTGCCGGTCATGCATGAAATCATCGAGGACTTCAGATCGAATGTGCGGCAGCAGGATATCCCGGCGTATAACAGGGATTGGGATAATTACCAGGAGTTCTGCCGCAACGAGATTAACGATGACAAATGTATTGCCGCGGAAACGAACCCGGGCAGGGAATCAGATCCGAAAAAAACTTTTCACCAGCTTGTCTCAAACCTTTTGCGTCATGCGGAATGAGGCCTGGACAATAATTTGTAAGGAACGGCCAGCGAGATTCCGAATACGATATGGGTAGCCAGGGTGATCCAGTCCCGTGCTACCGAGAACCAGGGAAAAATGAAGGTCATTCCATACATATTCGTTACATAGATGATCAACCCGAAGATGGCGCCTGCCAGCATGGAAGTCACCATGCCAGGACGGGAAATGAGGGGCGCCAGAATCAGGCCATAGGCAATGGAGAGCATGAAATGAATAAAGGTTGCAACGATCATGACTTTCCACTCGAATGTGGCGGGTGGCGGGAGGACAGCGGGGCCCATTAGCATTGCCGCCGTCAGTCGGGCATCCCGGTAAAAAATGGAGGGGAGTGCATCAGTGAATACCCACCAAAGAACAAGTTGAGCACCGGTGGCAACGACACCAGCGATGATTCCGGCAGTAGCTGCCGCGCCAGGATTGATGGACATTTACGGTAGTGAGAAAAGGTTCTTCACAGTTTCACCGCTGAAAACGTATTCGTTCTACAATAATAGTAAACTTCCCGGAAACTTGACCTTGAAGGTTCGGGGCCGGACAGTCCTTTTATGGGTGAACATGAAACGGACAAGCAGCCGCCAGCCCACTCCGGAATACAATCCCACGAGATGGTAACCGCATAATCATTCACCTCATGCAAAGTGTCGACCTGACCCATCATTTCCTCATTGCCATGCCCGCCATGACAGATCCCTTCTTTGCGAAGACGCTGACCTATATCTGCGAGCATAGTGACCAAGGCGCATTGGGCCTGGTGGTGAACCGACCGATCGATCTCACCTTGAAAGATCTGTTGGATCAGCTTGATATTTCTTCCGATGATCAATTGACGCGAAGATTTCCAATCATGTTCGGTGGTCCGATACAACTCGATCGTGGCTTCGTCCTCCATCAACCCGTGGGTGAATGGCAATCGACCATGGCAGTGAATGACGATGTAGGACTTACCACCTCCCTCGACATTTTACGGGCGATAGCAAACGGCGAGAGCCCCAGGCAACTCCTGGTCGCGCTAGGCTATTCCGGATGGGCACCGGGCCAGATAGAGCACGAATTATCGCGGAACGCTTGGCTGACGGTGCCTGCATCCCCCGCCATCATTTTTGAGTTACCGGCAGAAGAACGTTTGACGGCCGCGATGCGATTGCTTGGAGTGGACTTTTCGAGCCTGTCGGATGAAGTGGGTCATGCCTGAAAGTAGCGTTCATTCAACGAGGGAGCAATACTTCGGCCATTACAGGCAAAGCTGACGGTCGGTAATATCAAATGGAGGAGGCTGAAAAAGCGAGCCAGCCACACGCCGGCACGGCATTGGCCTTCGATTTCGGCGAAAAACGGATCGGCGTCGCGATCGGGAATCTGGAATTGGGATTGGCCCATCCTCTTGTTACCCTATCCAACAAGAATAAGGAGGAATGCTTGAAAAGCATCGCCCGGTTAATCAAGGAGTGGGAGCCTGTTTTACTGGTGGTTGGACTGCCGGTTCATGCGGATGGTGCAGAGCACGAGCTTACCCGTCGAAGCCGCCGCTTCGCGCATCGTCTTCAGGCCAGCTTTGGCATTCGCACTGTCCTGGAGGATGAGCGTTATACCTCGATCAGCGCCAGTTCAGCGCTGGACGAAGCGAGTGTCAGAGGCAGGAGGCAGAAACAGGTGCTGGATCAGATCGCGGCTCAACTGATATTGCAATCTTATTTTGATCAACGAAATGCAATTACCTGAAGCGGAAGACCTGCTGACTGTGCTGACTGCCCGGATACGGCAAGGCATTTCCGCTGATACCGCAGTCGTGGGAATTCATACCGGCGGAGTATGGCTTGCGGAAAGGCTGCATAGGGATCTGCAACTGGCGCTCCCCCTGGGAGCGCTGGATGTCTCCTTCTATCGTGACGACTTTGGACAGATCGGCTTGCATCCCCAGATCAGACCTTCGGACATCCCGTTCAAAGTGGAAGGGAGCCACATCATTCTCGTGGATGATGTGCTTTATACAGGACGAACGATCCGCGCTGCCATCAACGAACTATTCGATTACGGGCGGCCGGCCAGCATTCGCCTGGCTGCACTGATAGACAGGGGCGGGAGAGAGCTTCCCATTGCTGCACAGTATATTGGCGCAACGCTGGACGTGCCCCCTGCAAAAATGCTGGCGCTGGAAAAGAAAGCGGATGGAAAGCTGGGCTTGAGCCTGTACGACAAGCGCCAGGGCAATGAGTAATAATCCACAGCTGAACAAAAGCGGTCAACTGCAGCACCTTTTGACTACCGAGGGACTGCCCGCGTCCATTCTCCTGAATATTCTCGATACTGCCGAACCGTTCGTCGGAGTCACGGAACGTGACGTCAAGAAAGTGCCGTTGTTGCGCGGAAAATCCATATTCAACCTGTTCTTCGAACCCAGTACGCGTACACGCACCACCTTTGAAATTGCCGCAAAACGGTTGTCTGCTGATGTCATCAATCTCAACATTGCGGCGTCGTCCCAATCCAAAGGAGAGACACTGCTGGACACAGTGAACAATCTTTCCGCCATGCATGCCGATATGTTCGTGGTGAGGCACGCTCAGAGCGGCGCCGCGCACCTCATTGCGCAGCATGTCCGCTCTGACATTCACGTCATCAATGCAGGAGATGGCCGGCACGCGCATCCCACGCAGGCGCTACTCGACATGTTTACCATTCGTCGCTGCAAGCGCGACTTTCATAACTTGCGCGTCGCCATAGTGGGCGACATCCTTCATTCCCGCGTGGCCCGCTCACAGATTCATGCGTTGACGACGCTCGGGGTACCGGAAGTACGTGTCATCGCACCCAAGACATTGCTGCCCGCCAAGGTCGAACGTCTGGGCGTGCATGTTTACCATGATATGGCGAAAGGACTGAAAGACGTGGATGTGCTGATGATGCTTCGTCTGCAAAACGAACGCATGCTCAGCGCGCGTCTTCCGAGCACTGAAGAATACTTCAAATATTACGGGCTCACTCCCGAGAAACTGGCACTGGCGAAGCCGGATGCAATCGTTCTGCATCCCGGACCCATGAACCGCGGGGTTGAGATCGATTCGGTTGTAGCTGATGGAAAGCAATCTGTAATCCTGCCCCAGGTAACATTCGGCATCGCAGTGCGCATGGCGGTAATGTCCATTCTGGCTGGAAGCTGAAAGTCATGAATATCGCCATCCGCAATGGTCGCGTCATCGACCCGAAAAACAGCTTCGATCGCGTAACGGACATTTACATCCAGTCGGGCAAAATCGCCTCTCTCGGCGCCGTCCCGCCAGGCTTTGAGGCACGCCGGGAAATAAACGCGCAGGGATTGATCGTATGTCCCGGACTTGTGGATCTGTCGGCCCGGCTGCGGGAACCCGGCCTAGAATACAAGGCGACGCTTGAATCAGAAATGGGAGCCGCGGTGGCGGGAGGCGTTACAAGCCTGGCATGTCCTCCCGATACCGACCCTGTGCTGGACGAACCCGGGCTGGTGGAAATGCTGAAGTACCGCGCAAGGAGCCGCAATCAGACGCGTGTTTATCCCATTGGAGCGCTTACCCGTGGCTTGAAAGGGGAATGGTTGACTGAGATGGCTGAGCTGCACAGCGCGGGATGTGTTGCATTCGGCCAGTCGGACAAGCCGCTTCCCAACAACCGGGTGCTCATGCAGGCAATGCAGTATGCGTCCACCTTCGGGTTTTGCCTGTGGCTGCGTCCCCAGGATGTAAATCTCGCTGATGGCGGAGTTGCCCACGATGGGGAAGTGGCGACGCGCCTTGGGCTGGCCGCCATTCCCGTCTGCGCCGAAACTGTCGCCCTGTCCCACATCATCCTGATGGCAAAAGAAACCGGAGCCAGGGTGCACTTGTGCCGTATCTCCAGCTCGGAAGGGGTGGCCATGACACGCGCAGCCCGAAAGCAGGGATTGCCTATTACCTGCGACGTGGCCGCCCATCACGTCCACCTGTCTGAAATGGATATCGGCTTCTTCGATTCCAACTGTCATCTGGTACCCCCGTTAAGAAGTCTGGGGGACCGCGATGTCTTGCGCACAGGACTGCTGGATGGCACTATAGATGCCATATGCTCCGACCACGCTCCCGTGGACGAGGATGCAAAGCTGCTGCCCTTTGCCGAGGCCGAGGCCGGCGCAACCGGCCTCGAATTACTGCTGCCGCTTACACTGAAATGGGCAGCGGAAACGAAGCTGCCTCTGGTAGCCGCGTTATCGAAGATCACGGGGGAACCCGCCCGCATCCTTGGGGTGGAAGGGGGCCATCTCACGCCCGGGGGTGATGCCGATCTATGTATTTTCGACCCTGATCATTACTGGACGATTGAAGCCTCGACACTCAAAAGCCAGGGCAAGAACACGCCATTCCTGGGCTGGGAGCTGCAAGGCAAAGTAAAATATACGCTGATCAACGGAAACGTTGTTTACGTGGACTAGGCGTTGCAACATGGGCATGTATTTTCGAGTTCTCTTCTTTCAAACTGACTGAATTTCCATCAATGAACCCTCTGCTCGATTTTTCCGGATTGCCGCGCTTTGCCGAGATTCGTACCGAACATATCACACCGGCTGTAAGTCAATTGCTGGATGAAAATCGCGCCCTCATTGGACGAATACGGGAGGACACCGATTTGCCGACTTGGGATAACTTCGTTCAACCCATGGCGGATGCCAACGAGAGGCTCTCCCGTGCATGGGGGCAGGTATCCCATTTGAATGCGGTGGTAAACACCCCGGAACTACGCGAGGCTTATAACGCCAACCTGCCTCTTGTCACGCAGTATTATGCGGAGCTGGCCCAGGATCAGGCGCTGTTCGAAAAATTCAAGGAATTGCGCGGCAGCAGGGAGTTCGAAGGACTGAGCACCGCCCGGAAAAAGGTCATCGAGAATGAGTTGCGGGACTTCCGGCTGGGCGGAGCAGAACTGCCTGCCGAGAAGAAAGCGCGCTTCCTCCAGATTCAGGAAGAGCTGTCAGCGCTGGGCTCGCGCTTCAACGACAATCTTCTGGACGCCACCAACGCGTTTGTATTGCACGTGGAGGACGCCGGTGAGCTTTCCGGTATTCCTGATGATGTATTGCAAACAGCGAGAGAAGTTGCGGAAAGAGATAATGCGACTGGCTGGAAGTTCACCTTGCACGCGCCTTCGTATCTGCCTCTTATGCAATACGCGGACAACAGGGAGCTGCGTGAAAAAATGTACCGCGCCTACTCCACCCGTGCCAGCGAACTGAGCGCAGCCGCCCTTCCATCCGAGGATATGGGCAATCTGGATAACACTCCACTCATTGCCCGAATACTTGAACTGCGCAAGGAAGAATCGCAGTTGCTCGGATTCGAATGCTATGCCGAAGTATCGCTGGCGACGAAGATGGCGTCTACTCCGGCCCAGGTGTTGGACTTTCTTGGCGAGCTCGCCGACAAGGCCAAGCCCTATGCCGAACGCGACCTGAAGGAGTTGCGCCAGTTTGCAGCCGACAAGCTGCAACTGGATACCCTCGAAGCGTGGGATCTGGCGTACGTCAGCGAAAAGCTGCGCCTCGAGCGTTATGCCTTCTCAGAACAGGAAGTAAAGCATTATTTCCCGGAAACGAGCGTGCTGCCGGGTATGTTTGGTCTGGTGGAGAATCTTTACGGCATCAACATCACTCCGGTGGAAGCGACCACGATTCAACTCTGGCATCCGGATGCCAAACTGTTCAATATAGCCGACAGTGAGGGAAAGCTCATCGGCCGATTCTATCTCGATCTCTACGCACGACCCGGCAAGCGGGGAGGAGGTTGGATGGATGATGCGATCAGCCGCCGCCGGTATATTGGGAGCGCGGACAATCGGGAATACGCGGTTCAAGCGCCCGTCGCATACCTCAACTGTAATTTTTCCGGACCTGTCTCTCATGGAGAGAAAATTCGCCCTGCCCTGTTCACTCATGATGAAGTCATTACTCTGTTTCATGAATTCGGACATGGCCTCCATCACCTGTTAACCCAGGTGGATGACCTCGGCGTATCCGGCATTCATGGCGTAGAATGGGATGCGGTGGAGTTGCCCAGCCAGTTCATGGAAAACTTCTGCTGGGAATGGGAGGTCATCAGCAGGATGGCAAGGCACGTGGATACGGGCGCGTGCATGCCGCGTGAACTTTTCGACAAGATGCTGGCGGGGAAGAACTTCCAGAGCGGCCTGCAGATGCTCAGGCAACTCGAGTTTGCATTGTTCGACATGCATTTGCATTTCGATTTCGATCCGTATGGCCGGAAAACCGCGCAGCAACTGCTCGATGAAATCCGCGAGCAGGTTGCCATCATCATTCCTCCCGCATTCAACCGCTTTCCCAACAGTTTCTCGCATATCTTCGGCGGAGGCTATGCCGCCGGATATTACAGCTACAAATGGGCGGAAGTATTGTCCGCGGATGCATACAGCATGTTCGAGGAAAATCCCGCGGGTACCGTAGTCGATTCTGAAACCGGACTACGCTTCTGGAAAGAAATTCTCGCAGTAGGTGGAAGCCGGCCGGCATTGGAATCTTTTATTGCGTTCCGGGGACGCGGGCCAGAAATAAATGCGCTCCTGCGGCATAACGGCATGGCGCCAGCGCCTGCATGACACGCCGAGAAAAAAGGGCAATGAAACTTAAATCAACCTCATCCTGCAACTGGATTCGGAATCCAGAATACGAGGCTCATGCTTTCCCCTATACCGGTTACAACCTGCAATCGCGAGAAAATCCCGGCAATTCGATTATTTGAATCCAGGAATGTGAAAAACCATAAGTAACTCAGCAGCATCGACTATAGGAGAAAATCAGATGAAAGGTGTGACACGGGAAGTCATTACGGCAATGATGCTGACAATAGCATTGGCGGGTTGCGCGCAAAAGCCGCCCGCACCGAAAGTGGAGGAGCAGACGCAGAAATATAGTGACGGTGAACTGCCGTTGCCGGATAACTATAAAAGCTGGCCCAAGTTTCTATCCGAAGTACAGCGCCCGGACAATAAGCAAATCCGGGAAATCTATATCAACCCTACCGGTTACGAGACCAAGATGGGAGAGGCCTTCCCTAACGGAACCATTACGGTGATGGAAATCTATAAGGCAGGCGAGGCGGCTGACGGAACGCCGCTCAAGGGACCGGACGGCAAGCTCGTCAAAGGGGAATTGCAGAAAGTCGGCGTGATGGCGAAAGGAGCCGGGTGGGGTGAAAGCGTACCGCCAGAACTCAGGAATGGAGACTGGGTATATTCAATGTATATGGCGGACGGTAAAACCAAAGCGCCCGATGATCTCAATACCTGCCGCGGATGCCACCTGCCTTTGAAAGACAAAGATTATATTTTCCGCTACGACGAGTATTTCCAGAAGCGGGCAGGCTGATCGGCATCGACGTATTGAAACCGCGCATTAAGACTGTGTATTGAAACTGTTTCAGGAAGCAACCGCTGGCTGCATCCCGCCGCCGAGTCGCCTCTCGGCGGCAAAACCGACGAGAGTCCACTTAAGGCAGTCGGATTACATCCTGCTATCCTGCCGAGCCCCGTTTCTGTCAGTCCCTTTTCTTTCCGGCTATCCCGTTAGGCGGAGGGACTGGTATCAGCATCGCCCCCTCTCGGCTTCTTTATCGCCGCACGCATAGCCGTTACCGTAACTGAGATGTTCTTCGCGCTGCGCCATATTGCAGACCAAAATAGACGGAGCTGCGCAGATAAACGGAGAGATTAATTCAGCTTGCCATGACACTGTTTATATTTCTTTCCTGAGCCACAGGGACACGGGTCGTTACGTCCAATCTTTTCTCCCTGGCGGACGAACGGCTGATGTTTCTGCGGACGCTCCCGGCCTTCGATATCTTCCCCAATACTCTCGGGACTTTCTTCTTCACCCAGCGCTTCTTCAAAAGCAGCGTGATGGTACTGTACATTGACTGGGGCGTGGTGGGTTTCCGCCACGGCTTCCACCTGTTGCTCACTTCTGATCTGTACGGCCATGAGCGTCTTGCTGACTTCCGCCTTGATTTCTTCGAGCATGGACGTGAAGAGTTCAAAAGCTTCGCGCTTATATTCCTGCTTGGGATTTTTCTGCGCATATCCACGCAAATGAATTCCCTGGCGCAGATGATCCAGTGAGGCGAGATGCTCGCGCCAGTGCATGTCAAGGCTTTGCAGCATGACCGCGCGCTCGTACTGATGCATGATAGGCGCTCCCACCTGCTCCACCTTGCCGGAATAGAGCGCATTCGCCGCCTCTATGATGCGCTGATGAAGGCTATCCTCATGTAAATCCGGTTCCTTTTCCAGCCATTCCCGCAAGGGCAGGGTCAGGTGATACTCGGCGGCCAGCGCCTTCTCCAGTCCTGGAATGTCCCATTCCTCCTCGACACTTTGCGGCGGCACATGGAGTGTGATGAGATTGCGCAGCATGTCTGCCCGCATCGCGGTTGTCGTTTCGGTTATATCTTCCGACTCAAGCAGTTCATTGCGCTGCTGGTAGATGACTTTGCGCTGGTCATTGGCAACGTCATCGTACTCTAGCAGTTGCTTGCGTATGTCGAAATTGCGCGCTTCCACCTTGCGTTGCGCGTTCTCGATTGCGCGCGTCACCCAGGGGTGTTCAATGGCTTCTCCCTGCGGCATGTTGAGCCGCTGCATGATGCTTGCTACCCGGTCGGAGGCAAAAATGCGCAACAATGCATCCTCCAGCGATAGAAAAAACCGGCTGGAACCAGGGTCTCCCTGGCGGCCGGACCGGCCACGCAACTGATTATCTACGCGACGAGATTCATGGCGTTCGGTGCCGATGATATGCAACCCTCCTTTTTCCAGCACTTCATCATGGAGGGTCTGCCACTGCTGTTGCAGTTCGGCAATCCGTTCTGTTTTCTCTGATTCGCCCAGGCTTTCGTCGGAACGGATGCGCTCGAACTCAGGCTCGGGATTGCCGCCCAGCACGATGTCCGTGCCTCGCCCGGCCATGTTCGTGGCGATGGTGATCATTTTCGGACGACCCGCCTGGGCAACGATTTCCGCCTCCCGCGCGTGCTGCTTCGCGTTCAGCACCTGATGCGGCAATTTCTCGCGAGTCAAAAGGGAGGAAAGCAGTTCGTTGTTTTCAATCGAGGTGGTACCCACCAGAACAGGTTGCCCTCTCTCCTGACAGTCCTTGATGTCCGCGATGATTGCCTGGTACTTTTCGTCCATCGTGCGGAATACCTGGTCCATCCGATCGACACGTATCATGGGACGGTGGGTCGGAATGATCACGGTTTCCAGTCCGTAAATCTGCTGGAATTCGTAAGCTTCGGTATCGGCAGTACCGGTCATGCCTGCCAGTTTCTCGTACATCCGGAAATAATTCTGGAAGGTGATCGAGGCGAGCGTCTGATTCTCCTTCTGGATGGTAACGCCTTCCTTTGCCTCCACCGCCTGATGCAAGCCTTCGGACCAACGCCGGCCTGACATGAGCCGTCCGGTAAACTCATCGACGATAACGACTTCGCCATTCTGAATCACATAGTGCTGGTCCCGATGAAACAAGGCGTGCGCGCGCAGACCAGCGTAAAGGTGATGAACGAGACTGATGTTGGCGGGATCATACAGGCTGGTTCCGGAAGGAAGCAGTCCGCTCTGGACCAGCAATTTTTCCGCGTGCTCGAACCCTGACTCGCTCAACAATACCTGCTGGGCTTTCTCATCCACGCTGAAATCCCCCGGACTGTCCTCGTTTTCCTGCCGGACCAGTTTTGGAATCAGCGTGTTCATGCGCACATAAACGTCCGTGTTGCCTTCCGCTTGCCCCGAAATGATCAAAGGAGTACGCGCCTCGTCGATCAGGATGGAGTCGACTTCATCGACTATGGCAAAATTGAGCATACGCTGCACCCGCTCGAGCGGATGAGTCACCATGTTATCGCGCAGGTAGTCGAATCCGTATTCGTTGTTGGTGCCATAGGTTATATCGGCCGCGTAGGCTGCCTGCTTGTTGCCATGATCCATCTGGGACAGAATCACGCCTACGCTGATCCCCAGGAATCGATAGATGCGCCCCATCCATTCGGCATCGCGCTTTGCCAGATAATCGTTCACGGTGACGAGGTGCACCCCCTTGCCCGCCAGCGCATTGAGGTAAGCAGGCAAAGTTGCCATCAGTGTCTTGCCTTCACCTGTCCGCATTTCGGCAATCTTGCCGTCGTGAAGCACCATACCGCCAATCAACTGCACATCGAAATGACGCATTCCGAGCACGCGCTTGCCTGCTTCGCGCACGACTGCAAATGCCTCCGGCAGCAGCATATCGAGATCGGCTCCTTCCCCGATGCGCTGCCTGAACTCTTCGGTCTTTCCACGCAATTCAGCATCGCTCAGCGCCGCGATCTTCGCTTCCAGCGCATTGATCGCCGTCACGGTCTGTGAATACTGTTTGATGAGCCTGTCGTTACGGCTCCCGAACACTTTTTTGAGCAGATTGTTGAGCATGAAAATTCTATTTCTATTAAGCGATCGTCAAAAAAATAGGGGGTGAGGTTTTTTCGGCCTCACCCCCCACTGCAAAGTATTTATCCCGGCTCAACCCGGCATCTTCAGGAACCGTGACGGATTTTGCGGCGAGCCTCTATGCCTGACTTCAAAGTGAAGATGCGGACCGGTAGAGCGGCCTGTGCTGCCCACTTCCGCAATCTTCTGTCCACGCACCACCACTTGGCCCACCTTCACCAAGCGCTTGGAGGCATGAGCATAGCGGCTGACAAAGTCATTGCCGTGGTCAACATCAATCATATTACCATACTCAGGATGATAATCGGAATACACTACCACGCCCCCCGCCGCTGCGAGAACGGGCGATCCGGCAGGCATTATGAAGTCGATGCCTTCATGAAAATGGCGCTTTCCGGAAAAAGGATCGATACGCAGGCCGAAACCGGAAGAGTACGCCTTCCCCTCTACCGGCATTGCCGATGGAAGAAACTTCTTCCTGAGCCTGTCCTGCATCAGCAGCGAATCCAGGGCATCGAGCTTGTCGGTGCGATCATCCAGCGTCCGTGCCAACTCCTGTATCTGACTGTTGAATTCGGTAAATGAGATATCCTGTAATTGCTGTGTAGACAAGGTACCTCCCTGCCCCGGATTCTGGTTGAACAGATATTCCTGCGGCTTCATGCCGGCTAGCTCTGCCAGTCGCACGCCAACGGAATCGAGCCGCAGTAGCTGGGCCTGCATCTGGCCCATCTTGATCGCCATGGCATTGAGGCTGTCACGCAGATAAGACTGCGTTTTCTGCTGCTCCTCCTGCTGTGCGCTTAAAACCAGTGATCTCAATGTGGGACTGTCGATCTTGTCTGCATATTGCAAGGATATATAGTTGAGTACCATCGCCATCAGCATGGAAGCAAAAAGGAACCCTAAAACCACGAGCGTAAGGTGCTTAGTGGTTAAAGTCAGGGTTTTTGCTTTTGCCGAATTATTGGAAATTAGAATAATATTCATCTTCTCCCCTAATCATGATTCAGCCATGACTGCCCGCAAGATCGATTTCTACCTTGGGACCCTGAGGCTGACGCCTGAGCATCAGCGGTTATTCAATCACGTGGAAAAGTTAACCGAGATGCAACGGGCATTTAAGAAAATTATGCCCCCTAACTTGGGCAAGCACTGCGCTTTAGGTGGCTTCTCTGAAGGAAGCCTGACAATTTGCGCGGATAACGGTGCGATTGCTGCAAAACTCAGACACATGCTGCCATCATTATTATTAAAGCTTCAGGCAGCCGGGTACGAGGTTACTGCAATTCGGATTGCTGTGCAAGCAAATTACAGCGACATTCGCGGAAATGATTTCCCGGACAAAAAACGCCAAATAGATAAAGAGGGCATCAAGAGCCTGAATGTCCTGGCTGCGGGTCTGGAAGATTCGCCATTGAAAACCGCGGTGGAGTCGCTGCTGGAAAAACAGGGAAGGAGACTCTGAAAGAAAAGGCGATGCCTTGTTCTATCCCTGTTTTTATCCCTGGAACCCGAACAAAACCGCGAGCCGACCAAAGGGGAGCAAAATCGGAAGAGAACAAGGACAGAAGGCGGGATATCCAGCCATCAGATTGAAATCGGCAAATTGCCGCGCATGAACGAGCGCTGCGCTGAACGCTACCTAAGCGAAGGAGAATATTCCATCGCAGGAAATAGCGGGTCGCTCAGTTTGCCGAGACGACCTGCAAGAAAAAACTCCCGATGATTACAACCTGTTCTGCCCATCTGCGCTTCTGAACGTGCGTCAAGTAGATCAGAAGGCAAAAATATTCAGTGCAGCCAATGCTGCTGGAGAATCTCGCTCCAGACCGGATGTAACCGGTAGCCGTTGCTCAATCGGCCTGTTTTCTCAGGAATGCTGGAATATCCAGTATATCCACCCCTGACTGCCTCATCGCTTCGACAGCTGCATCCCGCTGCCTGTTGGTTCGGATCGAAGCAGGACCTTCCGAGTCCTTCCAATTCATGGTGTCGATATTATCTATGGCGGTCCGCGGGTGGACAACGCTCAAGGGCTTGGGTGGGACGCGAGTGGCGCCTCCCAGGCCGACTCCGCCCAGACCGGTCGCCACCACGGTCACACGCAGATCATCATGCATATCGTCGTCAATGACGGTTCCGACGATTACGGTAGCGTCCTCGGCGGTGAAGTCCTTGATCGTGTTCATTACATCATGTACCTCGCGCATCTTCATTGCGGCGTTGGCGGTGATATTTACCAGTACCCCACGCGCACCGGCAAGATTGATATCCTCCAGCAAGGGACTTGCAACTGCCTGCTCGGCTGCGGCCTGAGCGCGATCGGGACCACAGGCAATCGCTGACCCCATCATGGCCATACCCATTTCGGACATCACCGTTTTCACATCGGCGAAATCGACATTGACGAGTCCTGGACAATTGATCACTTCGGCGATACCGGCGACGGCGCTATACAACACGTTGTTGGCTGCCTTGAATGCATCCAGCATGCTGACTTCTTCTCCCAGCACTGCCATCAGCTTGTCATTGGGAATCACAATCAGGGAATCAACGTATTGCGCAAGCGCTTCCAGTCCCGCTTGGGCCGCTCTCACGCGCCTGCCTTCAAATACAAAAGGTTTCGTGACCACGGCGACGGTCAGAATTCCCATTTCCCTTGCAACCTGAGCCACTACCGGCGCAGCGCCTGTTCCGGTTCCGCCGCCCATGCCTGCGGTAATGAACAACATGTCCGCCCCTTCAATCAGCTCGGCAATGCGGTCGCGGTCCTCGAGTGCGGCATGCCGTCCAATCTCTGGATCGGCGCCGGCCCCCAATCCCTTGGTGATCGTCGATCCCAATTGCACCAGGGTACGCGCCTGATTGCGCTTCAATGCCTGTGAATCGGTATTGGCGCAAATAAAGTCGACGCCTTGCACACCGTTTTCCATCATGTGATCTACAGCATTACCCCCGCACCCACCCACGCCGATGACCTTGATAACAGCTTCCTGTGTTTGTGTATCCATGATTTCGAACATCACATACCTCCCTTTTATGTTCAAACAATAAACGTTACTCGTCGATCCCCTGGCGGTATGCAATTCGCGCTCGCACTTGCCAGGTGCAAAGTGTTGCTTTCAAACTCTCCATGCCGGCACGCAGCCAGCACCTCAGAAATTGACCTGAAACCAGCTTTTCATCCTGTCCAGGATTCGCGAGAATGAATTGCCCTCCAGCCTGGTTTGCTCGTGCTGTTGCAGCTGGTCCACTCCTGCGAGGATCAAGCCTATTCCAGTGGAGCATCTTGGTGTGACCACCACTTCCTCGAGACTGCCGTGGTATTTGGGCAATCCCAGTCGCACCGGCATGTGAAATATTTCTTCACCGAGCTCCACCATTCCTTCCAGAGAACTGCTGCCGCCCGTGATCACGATCCCTGATGACAGCAATTCTTCGAAACCGCTGCGCCGCAGCTCGGCCTGCACGAGCGAGTAGAGCTCCTCCACGCGCGGCTCGATGACTTCCGCCAATGTCTGTCTCGACAGATGACGGACACTCCGGTTGCCCACCCCCGCCACTTCCACCATTTCGTGCGGATCAGCCATGCTGCGCAACGCGCATCCGTAGCGGCACTTAATGTCTTCGGCATCGCTGGGAGAGGTGCGCAGCGCCAACGCAATATCATTGGTAATCTGATCTCCGGCAATCGGAATCACCGCGGTGTGGCGAATGGCACCCCGGGTAAATATCGCGATATCGGTCGTACCTCCGCCGATATCCAGGAGGCAAACCCCCAGGTCTTTCTCATCTTCCGATAAAACGGCCATTGCGGAAGCAAGAGGCTGCAGCACCAGGTCGCGCACTTCCAACCCGCAGCGGCGCACGCACTTCAGGATGTTCTGAACAGCCGATACCGAACCCGTAACGATATGAACCTTGACTTCGAGCCGTACGCCGCTCATGCCAATTGGTTCCAGAACATCCTCTTGCTCGTCTATGATGAATTCCTGGTTGAGCACATGGAGCACCTGCTGGTCGTTCAGTATATTCACGGCCTTTGCCGTCTCCATCACCCGCTCCACATCCTGCCGGGATACCTCCTTGTTCCTGATAGGCACCATCCCGTGCGAATTGAAACTCTTGATGTGACTCCCTGCAATACCGGTATAAACCTCGCGGATCTTGCAATCCGCCATCAACTCCGCCTCCTCCAGCGCGCGTTGAATCGCGTTCACGGTTGCATCGATATTGACGACCACACCTTTCTTCAGACCCCGTGATGGATGACTGCCCATGCCGATCACTGTATATCCGCCTTCGGGCTTCATTTCAGCGACGACGGTCACAATCTTCGAAGTGCCGATATCAATGCCGACAACCAGATTTTTAGCTTCACTGCCTCTATTCATTTGCCTTGCAATCCCTGCTTCCTCCCGCTCCACGGGATTTCCGGAAATCCTGCCTGTCTGCTCCTGGGGAGCTTCACTGCTATCGCGTTCCACGCGCTGCGAAACCACTGACATAACGTAAGTCTACATAACTCAAACGTTGATTCAATCGCGCCACGACCAGATCGTGCGTCTGTACATAGCGCTCCAACCGCTTCTCCAGGTGCTCTCGCCCGAGCTCCAGTATCGTTCCGTTCCCGAGACGAACCCGCCATGCGCGCCGGGGTGAAAGTTCCACCTGCTCGACGTCCTGCTTCAACGGCTGTAGCAATCTGGTAAAAACTGCATGCTGATGCACCATTTCACGAACACTCTCCCTTGGTCCTTCAAATATCGGCATCGGCTCATTCGAGGTAGCATTGAATATCTCTCCCTGCCTGTTGACCAGAGCGCTGTCGCCCCAGTGTGCCAGCGGCACCTGCTCCTCGACCACCACGTCGAGCCCATTCGGCCAGATCCGCCGAACACTTGCCACCCTTACCCAGGCCAGTTTTTCGAACGTGTGCCGCGCAGCCTCAAGATCAATGGTTAAAAAATTTCCTCCCACTTCGCGATGAACCACGTCAGAAACCTGTTCTCGCGTCACGTGCCTCAGCTCGCCGCTGCCGCTGTTGCTCCTGATATGGACTTCCTTCAGAGGCAGCAGCGGCAGATGGATCATCCACTGGACCATAAGGTAGATCGTTGTCAGTCCCGCCAACGTAAACAGCCAGTCCGCCACCTGATTCAACGCCTGATGGTTATCCCACATGGGCCAGTCCCAGTATCTTCAGCACCAGCTCTTCGAAGGATATTCCTGCCGCTTTTGCCGCCATGGGAACAAGACTATGGGTGGTCATCCCGGGGGACGTGTTCGCTTCGAGAAAATAGGGAGTCCCCGATTTATCCAGTATCAAATCCACCCTTCCCCAACCTTCGCAGCCCAACAATCTGTGCGCCTGCAATGCCTGTTTCCGAATGAGGCACTCCTGCTCCTCGGGCACGCCGCTCGGGCAGAAATACTGCGTCCTGTCCGACAGGTATTTGGCTTCGTAGTCGTACAGATCACCCTCGACCTGAATTCGCACCAGCGGCAACGCAACATCTCCGAGAATGGAAGCCGTGAGTTCGATTCCTTCGATAAACTGCTCCGCCAGCACCATGGCATCATGGCGGGCAGCAAGGCGCCATGCGTCAGCGACTTCCCCTGCCTCCCTTACCTTGCTCAAGCCAATGGTGGAACCCTCTCGCGAAGGTTTTACAATCAGCGGCAGACCCAGCTCTTTTGCCACTGCATCAAAATCGCTCTGCTCATCGAGCAGGATATGGCGCGGCGTGTTGATGCCCGCGGACTGCCAGAGCAATTTGGTACGCCATTTGTCCATCGCCAAAGCGCTGGCCAGCACGCCGCTCCCGGTATAGGGAATCCCCAGCAACTCCAGCGCACCCTGGACTGTCCCGTCTTCGCCATAACGGCCATGGAGGGCGATATGAGCACGCGCATATCCTTGCTGCAAAAGCGCGTCCACGTGCTGTTCGGAGGGGTCGAATGGATGAGCGTCCACTCCGCAGCGGCGCAGGGCATCGAGTACGGCTTTACCACTTTCAAGGGAAATCTCACGCTCCGCTGATCGTCCTCCGAGGAGAACCGCGACTTTCCCGAAGTCATGACTACCCGCCATATCCACCATCCTTTCTGTAAGCAGTCTGGGAGACACGTAACTCGGGTCTGGCGGGGAGCCCGATAATGCGCACCTCCTGTTTCAGTTCGATGCCGGTCTGCTTTTTTACGGTTTCACGTACCGCAGCAATCACCGCTTCTATGTCGGAGGCAGTAGCGCCGCCGGTGTTCACAATGAAATTTGCGTGTCGCGGCGAAACCATGGCGCCACCGATACGAAACTCCTTCAGTCCGCACGACTCGATGATTCGTGCCGCCTTGTCATTCTCCGGATTGCGGAACACGGACCCGGCATTAGGCAGGTTTAAAGGCTGAGTATGGATACGGCGGGCAAGCAACTCCTTGATCTTCTGCCGAACTGACGCTGCATCGTCCCACGGCAACCCGAACCATGCGCCCGAGAACCATTCGTCCATCAGAGAATCGGCAGAGACATTTTCTGTGCCGCCGGCCTTTTGGCTTCCGCTGCTCTCCTCTACCTTCAACGCCACGTGCCGATAGCCAATTTCGTAATTCCCAGGCGGTCGTCTGCGCAACATGCCCGAGCGGTCTATGGTTTGCACACTCGAGACGATATCCCAGGTTTCGGTCCCATAGCATCCGGCGTTCATTGCCAATGCGCCGCCCACCGTACCGGGAATACCTGCCAGAAATTCCGCACCTCCCAGCCCGTGCAGCGCAGCAAACCGGGCGACTTTGGCGCACGCGACACCTGCCCCGGCATAAATCAGCATTTGACCGGTGTCGGATTGTTCCAGCCGCAAATCGTTCAGGCGGGCGTGCAGTACAACGACGCTGCCCCGCACCCCGCCGTCGCGCACCAGGAGATTGCTGCCGAGTCCCACCACATATACCGGTTCATTCCAGGACAGGCCGCGCAGAAACGCCGCGAGATCAGCCAAGTCCGCCGGCAGATAGATGCGCTCTGCACTCCCGCCCGCATGCCAGGAAGTATAGTTCTTCATCGGCTGATTATGGCGCAGTTCGCCACGAACGCCGGCATAATCAAGGGAGAAGTTGATTTCCGACATATCCATTCAGGAGCCCTGTAACAAAAGCACTGCGGGTTCCCTGTTTTCTTTAGGACTGACCGGCAGACGCGCTTCGGCCTGCGAATCCCGGGAAAGGGTGGGAGCCACTCCTCCCACCGATCCTGCTCCCATTACCAGCACCACATCCTTATCCCTGGCGATGCTGTGAATCGCCTCCTCCAGTTCGTCCACCCGCTCGACAAAGATGGGTTCCACCTTGCCGAGCACGCGCAGCGACCGTGCCAGCGATTTGCTGTCTGCGGCAATTATGGGCGCTTCGCCAGCGGAATAAACTTCCGTCAGGAGCAGTACATCGGCGGTGGACAGGACTTTGACGAAATCTTCGAACAGGTCGCGCGTGCGTGTATAACGATGCGGCTGAAACGCCAGTACCAGGCGGCGTCCCGGAAATGCGCCGCGCGCTGCGGCGATTGTGGCTGCCATCTCCACGGGATGGTGGCCGTAGTCATCGATCAGGGTAAAACTTCCGTTTCTGCCGGTTTCGTGATCGGTCAGGGGAATTTCGCCGTAACGCTGGAATCTCCGGTCAACCCCCTTGAAATCCGCCAGAGCCCGAACGATGGCAACATCCGGCAGTCCAACCTCATTGCACACGGCTATCGCCGCCAGCGCATTTTGCACATTGTGCAAGCCGGGCAGATTCAGCACGATTTTGAGTTTTCGAGTTTTGCCGTTAACCCCTATCAGGGCGGTAAAGTGCATCTGACCTTCACTGTGACGAATATCCGCGGCGCGCACCTGCGCCGTTTCCGATAACCCGTACGTGGTTACAGGCTTGGTAATGGCAGGCATGATCTCGAGTACGTGGGCATCATCCACACACAGCACCGCCATGCCGTAAAAGGGCAGATGCTGTACAAAATCCACGAACGCCTGCTTGAGCTTGCCAAAATCATGCTCGTAGGTATCCATGTGGTCGGCATCGATATTGGTGACCACCGCCAGTACGGGCTGCAGGTGAAGGAATGAAGCGTCGGATTCATCCGCCTCCACCACGATGAACTCGCCACGACCCAGCTTCGCGTGAGAGCCGGCAGCCTCCAGCCGGCCACCAATAACGAATGTGGGATCCATGCCCGCTTCCGCGAGAACACTGGTGATCAGACTGGTGGTGGTGGTTTTGCCATGCGTACCCGCGATAGCGATCCCCTGCCGCAACCTCAGGAGCTCGGCCAGCATGATGGCGCGTGGAACCACTGGCACTTTGCTCTCCCGTGCCGCCAGAACCTCCGGATTATTGGGCAGAATCGCGGTCGAGGTTACGACTGCATCCGCCGATGCCACGTGAGTGCGGGCATGACCGATGTAAACCGCCGCCCCCATTTTTTTCAGTCGCCGGGTGGTCACACTGTCATGTATATCCGAGCCGCTGATCTTGTATCCCAGATTGAGCAGTACTTCGGCGATTCCGCTCATGCCGGACCCGCCTATGCCCACAAAATGAATATGCTTAACTTTGTGTTTCATACTTTCGTTGTTTACACATAAAGCAAGTGCAATAGTTGTAAGACGAAGGCAACATGATCACCTTAAACTGCAACCATTTCCATGCACGTCTCGGCCACGCACCGGGTAGCATGGGGTTGCGCCAGCTCTCTCGCCCGGCATGCCATTTCCATAAACTGGTCCCTGCCCATACCTACCAATAGCTCCGCCAGTCCTTCCGGAGTCAGCTGGCTCTGGGGCAGCAATATCGCAGCGCCTTTCCCGCTCAAAAATTTTGCGTTCGTGGTCTGATGATCATCCACAGCATAGGGAAAAGGCACCAGAATGCTGGCTACACCCGCTGCGGCCAACTCCGCGACGGTGAGCGCGCCCGCGCGGCAGATCACGAGATCACTCTCTCCATAGCGGGACGCCATATTGTCGATAAACGTAACCAGTTCACCCTCCACTCCCGCTTCGGAGTAATTCCGCTTCAGCGCCTCCAGATGCCGGGCCCCCGCCTGATGCGTCACCTGCGGGCGCATCCCTTCAGGTATCCGCTTCAATGCCTGCGGTACGATGGTATTCAGTGCCTGAGCGCCCAGACTTCCCCCTACCACCAGCAGCTTGATACTTCCGCTGCGATCCGCATACCTTTGTGCAGGCGGCGCCAGCCTGGTGATTTCGTCACGTACGGGATTGCCACAAAACATCGCTTTTTTTTCACCTTTGATCGCATCGGGAAATCCCAGCAATACCCTGTCGGCGAGTCTCGAGAGGATTCTGTTGGCAAGTCCCGGAATGGAGTTTTGCTCGTGTATCAGCAACGGCCGCGCGAGCAGCGAAGCCATCATTCCCCCCGGAAATGCGGGATAGCCGCCCATACCCAACACCACGTCCGGCCGAACCTTCCGTATTACTCTTGCGCTTTGCCAGAATGCCAGCAACAGACGCGCGGGCAGCAACAACCAGGTGCGAACGTTTTTCCCCCGCAATCCGGAGAAACGAATCGTCTCCAGGGCATGCCCCTGCTGCCGCGCCAGCGTTGTTTCCATTCCCCCTTCAGTTCCAAGCCAGACTATACGCCACCCGGCTCCCTTCAAATACTCCGCCACGGCAAGACCGGGAAATACATGTCCGCCGGTTCCCCCTGCCATAATGAGAATCGTATGGCTCAAGACGCCATTCCTGTATTTTTCATATCCGATAACCTCTCGCCAACTGCCGGTTTTCCCAATCCGCGCGCAGCAACACCGCCAGCGAGAGACAGCTCGCAACTATGCTGCTGCCACCGAAACTCATCAACGGCAGGGTGAGTCCCTTCGGCGGGAGCACTCCCATATTCACGCCCATGTTGATGAATGTCTGCACTCCCAGCCATACACCGATACCTTGCGCCACGAGTGCGGGAAAATAACGCCCCCTGACTGCCGACTGACGGCCGATGATGAACGCGCGTGCGATTACCCAACTGAATAACGCCAGCACGATCAAGACGCCGACGAAACCAAGTTCCTCTGCAACTACAGCCAGAAGAAAATCGGTATGCGCCTCCGGCAGATAGAAAAGCTTTTCGACACTTCCGCCCAGGCCGACACCCAGCCATTCACCGCGTCCGAATGCAATCAGAGCGTGGCTCAACTGGTATCCTTTTCCATAAGGATCATCCCAGGGATCCAGAAACCCGAAGAAACGCTGCATGCGATAAGGGGCGTTCCAGACCAGGGCAAGGAGGCCAACAATCAGGAAACCAATCAGCCCGACGAATAGTTTCAGGTCCATTCCTCCCAGAAACAATATCGCCATCATGACAGTGGTAATGACAACGAAGGCGCCAAAATCCGGCTCGAGCAGCAGGAGACCCCCCACGATGAGCGTAATGATCAGCATGGGAAGAAAACCCTTGCGAAAACTTCCCAGAAAGGCGGATTTGCGCACCGTGTAATTGGCGACGTAGATCACCATGAACAATTTCATGAATTCCGACGGTTGAAGATTCACCACCAGCAAGGATATCCAGCGGCGGCTACCGTTGATTTCGCGGCCTATGCCGGGAACCAGCACCAGTGCCAGCAGGCACCCCCCCAGCAGAAACAGTTGGAAGGAATATTTCTGCCACGACTCCATGGGAACCTGGAACGCAATCACTGCCACCAGCAAACCTGCCGCGACATAGGCCGCGTGCCGGATGAGAAAATAGGCCGGGTAACCGCTGCCCTCGGCCTCGGCAATCGAAATCGAGGCGGAGTAAACCATCACCAGCCCAAGGCTCAGCAAGAGTATTGCTGTCCAGATCAGGGCCTGGTCGAAATCCGCAGGCAGAACTTTCTGCTTTCCGGTACCGTACTGATAAATCATCTGATCAATGCCGTCCTGCAACCGTGGCTGAATTGCTGCCTGCACGTGCGGCCTGCATGCTTCTTACCGCCGCAACGAACGCCTCTGCCCGATGCACATAGTTGTCGAACATATCGAAGCTTGCGCATGCCGGGGACATCAGGACTGCATCGCCCTCCCGCGCCAGCTGAAAACTTTTTCGAACCGCCTCTTCCATCGTTTGAGCACGATGCAGAGGCACTCCGCACTCATTTATCGCCACTGCGATTCTTTCCGCATCCCGCCCAATGAGCACCACCGCGCGCCCATGCTCGCCTATCGGGGCAGCCAGGGGCGAAAAATTCTGCGCCTTCCCATCTCCGCCGGCAATCAAAACCACGGGCTGCCCAAGACCTTTCAAAGCAGCTACCGTTGCACCTACGTTAGTACCTTTTGAATCGTCGTAGAAGGTAATACCACTGAAGGCCGCCACTTTTTCAACTCGATGAGGCAAACCCCTGAATTCGCGGAGCGCCTGTAACAAAGGCTCAAACGGGACAGCCAGGGCGCGGCATAGCGCCAGTGCCGCCAGCGCATTTGCGCAATTGTGCCGGCCAGTAATGGCGAGTTCGCCGGCTTTCATGAGAGGCGTGTCTCCCTGCATCAGCCAGGTGTCTCCACCTTCGCGAAGCAAGCCGAAATCGCGGTCACTTTGTGGCGTGCCAAGGCTGAAAGTGACATGAGGTCTTCCCGCTAACGTCATTTGCCGGACGACAGGATCATCGCCATTCAGGATTTGCACGCCCTCGCTGTCAGCCTTGCCTCCAGCACCGGTCTCGTTGCTGCCACCAAGAAATATCCGTGCCTTGGCAGCGGCGTATTCCTGCATCCCCGCGTAGCGGTCAAGATGATCTTCGCTTACATTCAGCACTGCGGCCGCATCCACTCCCAGACTCTTCGTGGTTTCCAGTTGGAAGCTGGAAAGCTCCAGCACCCACGCCTGCGGCATTTTTCCAGCATCTTCCCGGCGCATCAGCGCGTCCAGGACCGCAGGACCGATATTTCCCGCCACTTCGACGTCCCACCCCGCTTTTTTTAACATTGCCCCTGTCATGGCGGTCACCGTGGTTTTGCCATTGGAGCCGGTAATCCCGACAAGTTTTGGCCTGCCACCCCCCGCATCTCCGACTGCTCCGACTGCCCAGGCAAAAAGCTCCATATCCCCGACCACCGGGATGCCTTCTTTCAGCGCCTGCTGCACAAGCGGCTCCGACAGGGGCAGACCAGGACTGATTGCGATTAAATCCACACCGGAAAAGGCGCTGGCAGCCAGGGAACCTGTAAAAACCTCCGCCTGCGGCAGCGCGCTGTTAAACGCCCTCATGCCCGGTGGCTCGTTTCGGGTATCAGCTGCTCGCACCAGCGCTCCCCGCCGAAACAACCATTTTGCCATGGAAAGGCCGGTCTCTCCGAGGCCCAGCACCAGGACAGTTCTGCCTTGCAGATTCATGATTTCAACTTCATCTCAGCTTCAGGGAAGACAAACCGAACAGCACCAGCATCATGGTAATGATCCAGAACCGGACCACTACCTGGTTTTCCTTCCAGCCTTTCAATTCGTAGTGATGATGTAACGGCGCCATGCGAAAAATGCGCTTGCCGATCAGCTTGAATGAAGCCACCTGCAGCATGACCGACAGAGTTTCCACTACAAATACGCCTCCCATGATGAGCATAACGATTTCCTGTCGCACTATCACTGTCACGATTCCAAGTGCCGCGCCCAGGGCAAGCGCCCCGACATCTCCCATGAAGACTTCTGCGGGATAAGCGTTAAACCACAGAAAAGCAAGACCTGCCCCCGCCAAGGCCCCACAGAAAACCGCAAGTTCACCGGCCTGGGGGATATGAGGCATACCGAGATATTTTGCGAATACCGCATGGCCGGCTACATAGGAAAAAATCGCCAGAGCGCTGCTGATCATCACGGTAGGCATGATAGCGAGACCATCCAGCCCGTCGGTCAGGTTTACTGCATTGCTGGTACCGACGATGACAAAATAGGTGAGTGCCACGAATCCTGTCACGCCAAGCGGAACGGCCACCTGTTTGAAGAAGGGAACGATCAGGGTTGTCTGCGCGGGCAGCTCGGCCGTCAGCACCAGGTAGAACGCCACCAAAATCGCAATGGCCGATTGCCAGAAAAGCTTCGCCCGGGCGGAAAGTCCTTTCGGATTGCGATATACCACCTTGCGGTAATCATCCACCCAGCCGATCATGCCGAAACCCAGGGTTGTAATCAGGACAATCCACACGTAGCGATTGCTGAGATCAGCCCAGAGCAAGGTGGTAATGGCGATAGAGACGAGTATCAGCGCTCCACCCATGGTGGGTGTGCCCGCCTTGACCAGATGTGTCTGGGGGCCGTCATCGCGAACCGCTTGGCCGATCTTGTAGGCGGTAAGTTTCCGTATCATCGCCGGACCCACAATAAACGAGATTACCAGCGCGGTGAGCGCAGCCAGAACCGTACGCAACGTAATGTAACTGAACACATTGAACAAGCGGATGTCTCCGGCAAGCCATTGAGCAAGCTCTAGCAGCATGACAGCCGTCCGTGTGAAATACCCCGGGATTTACCAGAATCTCCGAAGAGGACTATGACGTCCATAACCTGATTCACAACCCGTAAACTCATAACCCGGCTTCCAGACGCTTTACGACCCGCTCCATCTGCATGAAACGCGATCCTTTGATCAGCAGGGTGACATCCGGCCCTGGCAACGTTTCTATATCTGCCAGCAAGTCCTCCATTTTTCTGAAATGGCGAGCTCCAATGCCGAACTTTTCCGCCGCGTACGCACTCAAATCTCCTAAAGCCATGAGTTCGTCTATCCCCGCAATTCTTGCTTCGTCACCGATCTGTTCATGAAACTCTCTTCCTTTGTCGCCCAGTTCTCCCATGTCCCCCAGCACCAGGACTTTTTTACCTTCCGCCCTTGCAAGTACCGCCAGAGCCGCCCGTACCGAGTCGGGGTTGGCGTTGTAACAATCATCGATCAGCGTTGCGCCGCGCACACCGCATTTCCTTTGCATTCTTCCTTTCACTCCACCAAATATGCTCAATCCCGATGCGATCGTCTTCGGAGGCACACCGACGGCTACGGCCGCAGCCGCGGCAGCCAGCGCATTTCGCACGTTATGTTCGCCCGGTACCTGCAGAGTCGCCTCCTCGACCCCTTGAGGTAAAATCAGTGTTATTTGCGCGCCGGAAAAAGCCAGTTTGTAGCCTGCACTCACTTTTGCCTTACTCTTCAGACCAAAATCGATTATCTGCCTGTTACCCGCAAGTTCACGCCACAATCTATTATGGGGGTCATCTGCATTGATAACCGCTATTCCCTGCTGGTCGAGTCCTTCGAAGATCTCGCCCTTTGCGCGAGCTACTGCTTCAACTGACCCAAGTCCCTGAATGTGCGCATCGCCAGCATTGGTGATGAGCGCCACCGAAGGCTTTGCAAGGCGGGAAAGGTATGAGATTTCGCCCGGATGGTTCATGCCCATCTCTATGACGGCATAGTGATGCCACTCACGCAATCGCAAAAGTGTGAGGGGCATGCCTATATCGTTGTTGAGATTGCCTTGGGTTGCCAGCACTGCATCCGGAGCATCTGTCCGCATCCCCTCCGGCGCCTGCTCCGCAGCGCGCCTTAAAATGGAGGCAATCATCTCCTTTACGGTCGTCTTGCCATTACTTCCCGTTACTGCAACCAAGGGTATGGTAAAGCGCGCGCGCCAGTATGCCGCCAGTTGTCCTAATGCCAGCCGTGTATTCTGCACCTGTATCAGGGGAATCCCGTATTCCTGATCCCCGGTCAGTCTGTCCTGCTGCACCAAGGCCGCCATTGCACCCCTGTCCCGTGCCTGGACGATAAAATCGTGACCATCGAAGTTGGGGCCGACCAAAGCAACAAACAGATCACCCCGCGCAAGTGCGCGGCTATCCGTGCTCACCCCCGTGAAATCGATCTCGCCCGCAACCGGTCGATCATGCTGCTCCCCGGCCAAAGTTGCGGACAGAACCTGGGCCGCCTCCTGCAAACTCATCATATCTGCGCCTGCGCTTTCTCCGTCATCAATGCTCTTCTCGCGACCTCTGCATCGCTGAAAGGAAACTTTTTACCCCCTGCCTCCTGCCAGGTTTCGTGCCCCTTACCCGCGATCAATATGACATCGCCCTTATGCGCGCCCTGTATCGCGCGATGAATCGCACCGGCCCGATCCTTCTCGATGCGATGATTGGCGGCAGCTCCAACGGCGATGTCACGAATAATGGAATCCGGATCCTCGCTTCGAGGATTGTCACTGGTGATGATGGCTTCATCAGCCAATCGGGTCGCCACTTCCCCCATCAGGGGACGCTTGCCTTGATCGCGCTCGCCCCCGCAACCGAATACGCAGACAAGCCTGCCTGATCCCGTCTCCGACTTCCCGGCAGGGAAACCGCCGTCCACCGCTTCCCGCAGCGTGGTCAATACCTTTTCCATAGCGTCCGGAGTATGAGCGTAATCCACAACGATGAGGGGTTCATCTCCCTCCCCACCTATCTGCTGCATGCGCCCTGCTACAGGCTGGATTTTCTGCAAGGCTCGGACCGCTTCTGGGAAAGCAATACCGCTTGCAAGCAGGGTAGCGAGCACCCCTAATAAGTTGGAAGCGTTGAAGCTGCCCAGCACTTGCGTTTTAAATTTCAGACATTCCCCTTCAAATTCAATGTCGAATTCCAATCCCGCCATGCTTGCCCGGAGATTGCGACCCCATACCCTCCTGAAGGAGCCAGGATTGGGGTGCGCGCTTGCTGTATCAGTAAACCCATAGCCGATCATGCCGATTCCAGTTCCTTCCAGATCGTGCAGAAGCTGCATGCCAAATACGTCGTCGAGGTTCAGCACGGCATACTTGAGCCCGCTCCAGTGAAACAACCGCGCTTTGGCAGCTGCATACACTTCCATGGTACCGTGATAATCGAGGTGATCGCGCGAAAGATTGGTAAGCATGGCAACTGCAAACGTTGCGCCGTTTATCCGTCCTTGCACAATCCCATGCGACGAGACTTCCATTGCCACGCATTCCGCGCCCCGCCGCAAAAAATTAGCTATTTTAGCTTGCAATAACACGGAATCGGGGGTGGTATTTGCAGAAAATTCCATTTCTTCGGGAAAACCGGCTCCCAGCGTGCCGATAACTGCGGCTTTACGATCCAGTGCCGCCATCGCCTGCACAATCCAGTGGCTGCAGGACGTTTTGCCGTTCGTTCCCGTCACTCCGATGAGCCATAGCTTTTGTGAGGGATGATCATACAAATAGTCTGCGATGAACCCCGCCTCGGATTTCAAATCCGAGACTGGCAGGTTAGGTGTTTTCCATTCCGGGTCCCACGCAAAGCCATCGCGTTCCCACACTACTGCGCGGGCACCCCGCTCTATCGCTTGCGGAATGAATTTACGTCCATCCGTTTTTTCTCCGCGATAGGCCAGAAAAGTATCTCCCGGCTTCACGGTGCGGCTGTCAACCGCAAGATGCTCCATCCTGACACCAAGCCGGTCAAGCGCAGGGAAATCAAAATCGGCTCCCGAGCGGCCGGGACATTCCGATATCTTCCTGTCCGACCTGGAACTCATACATCACCCTTGTTGCCCTTGGGTGGGGCAGCTGTCAGAGACGTCATATTGCCCCCCGGGGCATCGTGCGGCACGTTCTGCATATGCAGGATACCGTGCATCACCCGGCTGAAAACCGGTGCCGCCACCGTACCTCCGTAATATTGTCCAGCTGATGGCTCGTCCAGCATCACTGCAATGACATATCTTGGATTCGAAACGGGCGCATAACCGACAAAGGTCGAAAGATAGCGGTTTTTTGCATAGCCTCTGCCTTCCAGCTTATGCGCGGTGCCAGTCTTCCCCGCCACCCGATATCCGCTGACCTGGGCCTGTGGAGCGGTACCCCCTGGTTGCGCCACCATCTCGAGCATACGGCTCACGGCCAGCGCTGTGTCGCGTGAAATCGCGCGCTTGCTGACGGGAGGCGAGTCGAGCTTCAGCAGCGATACCGGTTTTATTTCACCTTCCGCGGCAAAAATCATATAAGCACGAGCAAGCTGCATCAGGCTCACTGCAATGCCGTGACCATACGACATGGTCGCCTGCTCAATGGGACGCCAGGTTTTATAAGGCCGCAACTTGCCGCTCACCTCGCCCGGAAAACCGGAGCCAGGCAGCTCTCCGAATCCTGCTCCATTCAGCATTTCCCACAGTGTCTGCGGTGGAAGCGAGAGCGCGATCTTTGCTGAACCCACATTGCTGGACTTCTGGATCACCTGCGTGACAGTCAAGGCCTCTGTCCTGTGCGCATCGCGTATGGTCGCCTTACCTATGGTGAATGAGCCCGGCGCGGTTTGAAATACAGTGTCCGGGGTGATTCTCCCTGCTTCCAGCGCTGCCGCTACCGTGAACGGCTTGAGCGTGGAACCTGGCTCGAACATATCGGTGACAGCCCTGTTACGCGACTGCGCACTATTCCTGTTGGACCGGTTGTTCGGGTTGTAGGTCGGGAGATTCACCAGGGCCAGGACTTCGCCTGTCTTCACATCGAGCGCCACCAGGCCGCCGGCCTTGGCCTTGTGGGTTTCCACTGCCTGCTTCAATTCACGGTAGGCGAGGTACTGTATTTTACTATCTATCGACAGCGCCATGTTCTGCCCCGGCTTCGGCGCCCGGATGCTTTCGACGTCCTCGATGATATGGCCTTTGCGGTCCTTGATGACTCGGCGGCTTCCCGGCTTGCCGGCAAGTTCATCCTGCCAGGCCAGCTCGATACCCTCCTGCCCCTTGTCGTCCAGATCGGTGAACCCGAGGACGTGCGAAGTCAGGTCTCCCGCAGGGTAGTAGCGCCGATACTCGCGTTTGAGAAATATGCCGGGGATTTTCAGTTCGACGACGCCGGCTGCCACGGCTGGCGACAAATGCCGCTTCAGGTATACGAAATCGCGTCGGGATGTTGCCCGGGAACCTTGGGAGACTCCTGCCAGCCCATCCAGGCGTTTGTGAAGCTCGCCCGCATTCATATCGATCAGATCCGCGAGCCTGCTTAACTGCTCGGGGGTGGCAACCACATCCTGCGGGCTCAGCCATACGGATTCCACGGGGGTGCTTATCGCCAGGGGCTTGCCGTACCGATCGGTGATCATTCCCCTGTTTGCGTTCATTTCGAGCACGCGGCCATAACGCGATTCGCCCTTCTGCTGCAAAAACCCGTTGTGCATTCCCTGCAGATAAGCAGCGCGTCCTGCCAGCCCAGCGAATCCAAGCAACAATAAACCCACCAGGAGGCGTGAGCGCTTCACAGGCAGGATAACAGGCGGCTTTTGATTGGCTTTCATGATTTCGATGCTTCCTTGGAGTCGGTCGAATCGACAGGTTCCCCCACGGGCTGACTCAGGGGTATGGTCTGGATACGCTTGGGGTCCGGCAAGCGCATCTGCAGCTGCCCCGTGGCAATTTTTTCAATACGGGCATGCGTCGCCCAGGTGCTTTGCTCAAGCTGCAACTGCCCCCATTCCTCCGCCAGTTGCCTCGCCAGTTGCTGCTCCTTTTCCAGTTCCACAAACAGCTTGCGCGCCTTGTGCTGTGAAGTCACAACACTCAGCGCGCAAGCGATGAGAATTAAGGTCAACAAAATATTTATTCTGATCACACCAACCTCTCATCAACCAAAAACGCGCAACGAGATTCCGCTAAGTGGTGTTTATCCGCTCCGCCACGCGCATTACCGCGCTGCGGGCGCGAGGATTGCATTCGACCTCCGCCACGCCGGGCCGTACCACCTTCCCAACCATCTGCAGATTTGCCCTGCTGAAACGCCGCACCTCGTCGGCACGCAGCGGCAAGTGCTTCGGCAGTTTGTCGGGATTTGCTCCTTCACGTATGAAACGCTTCACTATTCTATCTTCCAGCGAGTGAAAACTGATGACGACCAACCGGCCACCCGTCTTCAGCATCTCGACACACTGCGGTAAGGCAAGCGACAGCCTTTCAAGCTCCTGATTGAGGTAAATCCGGATGGCCTGAAAGGTACGCGTCGCCGGATTCTGTTTTGGCTCACGCGCGCGCGCGGGTATGGCCGCTGCCACGATCGCGGCAAGTTGACCGGTAGTGACGAGAGGTTGTCGCGCTCTAGCCTTAACAATCGCTCTTGCAATCTGCTTAGCAAACCGCTCTTCGCCATATTCTTTTATCACCTCTTCCAACTGGACTTCCGACGCCGAAGCCAACCACTGAGCTGCTGTCTGCCCCTCTGTTGTATCCATGCGCATATCGAGCGGTCCCTCCATGCTGAAACTGAAGCCGCGGGTGGCATCCTCGAGTTGCGGTGACGACACGCCCAGATCCAGTAATACCCCATCGATCTGATCGATATTCAACTGCCGCAGCACCTCCTGCAACCTGGAATAACTGCTGTGAACCATGCAGAAGCGTTCGTCTCCAAAACTCCGTCCAACCGCACAAGCGGCCGGATCCCTATCGAACGCGATCAATCTTCCGTTCTTCCCCAGGCGCTCCAGTATCAGCCGGCTGTGTCCGCCCCGACCAAATGTTCCATCCACATATATCCCATCCGGCTTGAGTGCCAGCGCTTCCACCGCCTCCTGTAGCAGAACAGTGGTGTGCTTCCCTGCCTCAGCCACAAATTACAGTGAAAAACCTTCGAGTTCTTCGGGAATGCCGTCTCTGAACGCGAGCGCGCTCTCCATCTGCAAATTCCATTTCTCGCTATCCCACAGCTCGAATTTCGCACCTTGTCCCACCAGAACCACCTCTTTGTTCAAACCTGCAAATGCCCGCAGAGAGGGAGGCACAAGAATGCGACCGGCGCCATCCATCTCCACATCGCAGGCATTGCCAACGAGAAGTCGCTGCAAACTGCGGGTTTGCGGATTAAAGCTGGAAAGACTGTTGAGCTTTTGCTCTATGGGCTCCCATACGGGCTGAGGATAAATCAACAAACACTTGGATGGGTCGGCAGTGACAATCAAATGACCGGCGCAAAGGGATATGAGCGTCTCCCGGTATCTTGCAGGCACGGCGAGTCTACCCTTGTTATCCAGACTGACAGGTGTCCCACCGCGAAACATTGCTCCCCTTCTTTACTCTACGGAAGAAAACCGCAGAAAATCGTCTCCCACTTCTACCCACTTTTACCCACTGTAGTTAAAAAAAAAGCCAAAGTCAAGGAAGAGAATGAGGGATTATAAAAGGTAGGGAAGTATGGAAATTCCCGGCCTCGACTGTAGGAAAAGATAAATATGCCGGTTACAAGCGGCCAATGGGAGAGGTCTGCATTCGGCCCGGTAACGCCTTCGCAACAACTTTTATACACACTTGCTTTTGTTGCGTGGCCGTCTATAAACGTATTGTCTGTCCCGCGTCCACACCTGCTTGGAGGAATGATGAACATACCAAAGATACCAGGCTTTACCGCCGAACGTTCGGTTTACAGGACAAGAGCGAATTATCGGACAACGGCGAGTCCCGGAGTCAGGCGCTCGCATAAAATAGATGCTGTAAGACCGCAAGCCTGCGACCTTGACTGTATCGATGAATGCCAGCAGGGTTGCGAGGGCCTTACGGGCAGAGAGCATGCTCAGTGCATCCGGCTCTGCCGGGTGGAATGCGGCTGCCTCTCACAGCCCCCGGTGTGCGGAAATTGCGAGTGCAACCCCTCCAGCGGGTGGTCGCAGCGTTGCTGCCGCCCTGATGGCACAGCTTGCTCCCGGCGGCCGTGCACTCCACCGGGAGAGGGTTGCACGGTACGTGATGATCGTACCTGTCTTCCCTGGCCGTTTGACTCCATCTGCTGGGGGAGCTGCGAGCGAACCTGCTGCCATTGGTCGGGTTGCGATCAATTGCTGTGCGGAGTATCGGAGTGCTGACCGTGCGCTGCAGAACTTGAATTACGTTTATCTGCGCGAGGCCGATATGACTCCGGGGACGCCTGCTATTAGCCCGAGAACGCGCCGCAATTGATCCACGTTGCCAATCTTGATCACGAATTGCATGGTCGCGTTCAGGTCGCGGCTATGAGCGCGGGTAGCGACGACATCAATTTTTTCGCGCGATAGAACACCGGAAATGTCGCTCAGCAATCCCTGACGATCCTGCGCCCGAATGTCCACCTCCACGACGTAACTCGCATCTTTGGATAAATCCCATTGCGTACTGACGAGGCGCGCCACCCCTTCTCCTGACAACCGAGACACATTGGCGCAATTCGCCCTGTGGATGGTGATTCCCCGCCCACGGGTGACAAAACCAATGATGGGATCAGGGGGTACAGGCTTGCAGCACTTTGCCAGTACGGTGAGCAACTTGTCGACCCCGACGACGAGTACGTCCCCCTGCGGTTCCGAGGTGAGGATCTGCTTTTTGATGACTGGCGTTTCGGGGGCGGGTAGACCGGATTCCGTCTCCCCCGTCAAGAATGCCGATAGCTGGCGTGCATTGATATCACCCCTTGCAACGGCTGCAAGAAAGGAATCCAGTCTGGCAAATTTGAACTCCACTGCCAGCTTATCCAGGCTCATCGCAGTCATGCCATGGCGCTGCAGTTCCTTTTCCACCAAAGCCCGGGCTTGTGTGAGGGAAGCAGTACGCATTTCACTGCTGAACCATTGCCTGACTTTCGCCCGGGCGCGCTGGCTCCTGATATAACCCAATGCAGGGTTGAGCCAGTCGCGGCTGGGCCCCCCCTGCTTGATCGAAATGATCTCCACCCTTTGCGCATTTTGCAGCGGGTAATCGAGGGGCACCATGATCCCATCCACCTTAGCGCCGCGGCAACGGTGCCCCAGGTCGCTATGCACATGGTATGCAAAATCCACGGGAGTGGCTCCCTTGGGCAGTGCGATCACCTTCCCTTGCGGCGTCAGCACATAGACCGAATCTTCGAACAGGGCGACCTTGAAATGCTCAGCCAGTTCTCCCGCGTCCTCGACATCATTCTTCCACTCCAGTATCTGCCTTAACCAGGCGATCTTTTCCTCATACCGCGCGTCCCGCTTTGCACCTTCCTTGTAGCGCCAATGCGCAGCGACACCCATCTCCGAATGACGGTGCATCTCATGGGTCCGGATCTGCACCTCGACCACTTTGTCTTCCGGACCGATTACCGCAGTATGCAGCGACCGGTAGTCATTGCCTTTCGGCTTGGCAATATAGTCGTCGAACTCCTTGGGAATCGGCATCCAAAGGTTGTGCACCAACCCTAATACCGCGTAGCAATCTCTGACTTCATCCACGAGAATACGAACGGCCCGGGTATCCTGGATTTCCTTGAAATCCACACCCTTGCGTTTCATTTTTCTGTAAATGCTGTAAATGTGCTTGGGACGTCCTGTGATTTGAGCCTTGATTCCGGCCTGATCCAGTTCGTTTTGCAACCTGTCAACCACCAGCGCGATATATTGTTCCCTGCTGCGGCGGGTCTCCTCCAGCAACGTGGCGATTTTTTTATAGCGTTCGGGTTCGGTGATCCGAAACGATAGATCCTCCAGCTCCCACTTCACTTGCCACAACCCCAGGCGATTGGCGAGAGGCGCGAAAATGTTCAGGGTGGCCTCGGCGGCCTCCCATCTTCCGGCAACATTGCTGGCAGCGATGTAGCGCATCGTCTGCAACTGGTCGGCCAAAGCGATGATCACCACCCGGATGTCTTCCGCCATTGCAAGCAACATCTTCCTCAATGCTTCAATCTGCGCGCTGCCATTCCCGATATTGTCCGCGCTGGTTGCTGATCGCAGCACCTGGATTCGGCCGACGCGCCTCACACCTTCCACGAGATGAGCGACGGTTGGACCAAAAGCGGTTGCCAATTCTTCTTCATACCCCTCCAGATACTCCGGAACTGCATGAAGCACCCCTGCTGCCAGTGTATCGCTGTCCACCCGCAATCCGGCGAGAATCGCCGCGACTCCCTCTACATGCAAAGAGAGCAATTCACCGTTAGGCAGGCTTTTATCCCTATAGAGGGGTTCGCAAAAAGCCTGCGCCTCCCGGAGCAGGTCGATTTCTGCCGGGGAGAAGATTGAACCCGGGGATTGGAGCCGGAAAGGTTCGTCCCCTTTTCCGAGAATGAGGGAGGAAGCGCTCATAGAGCGGGTGGAGTGAGTATTGGAGCGGCCTTTTTCAATTGAGCCCCCATGTCACTCATGTCCTTTCATAATTGCTTTATTTCCGGTTAAAACGTTGCTGAATCGTGCCAATAACGCATCCGCCGCACGCGCCATCGCTCCACGGCAAGGTCATTACCGCCAAAGCGCAGCAATATGGCACCATCGGTATCGCTACGCAACAATCTGCTTCCCACCGATCGATACCGCTCCGCGACTTCCTCTTTTGGATGCCCAAAACGGTTGCGATAACCTACGGTAAATACTACCCACCGCGGATTCACCCTGCGCACGAACTCCTCGGTGGAAGAAGTTTTGCTTCCATGATGAGGAGCGATCAATACCGTTGAGGAAAGCGCCTCCCCATAACGCTTGAGCAATTGATATTCGGATTTTTTCTCGATATCCGCCGGCAGAAGCACGCTTCCGTGCCATGTGGTAATTTTCAACACGCAACTCAAGGCGTTGCTCTTGAGGCGAAGATTATTGTAGCTCTCTTCCATCGGATGAAGCATGTCGAAGCGAACGCCATCCCATTCCCACGACTGTCCGGCCCTACACCGGTGACTGTTGAAAGCACTCTGTTGTATGGGGTGACCGTCGCGCAACGATGAGACGAGCCCGCCCACGGGTACTGCTTGCAGCACGGATAGCGCTCCGCCGCTGTGATCCGAGTCGGCATGCGTCACGATCATTGCATCGAGATGCCTTATCCCTTCCCCCCGCAGAAAAGGAACGACGGTTCGACTACCGCTATCGGCTTCGGACGTGAAGGCAGGACCTGTATCGTAGAGTAGCGTATGCTTTTCCGTGCGCGCCAACACCGCCAGTCCCTGACCGACATCCAGCACGGTCAGCCAAAGTTCTCCCTGCTCCGGCTTTGGGAGAGGCAACAGGAACATCGGCAGTAGCGCGACGAGGCCGAGCCAGCGAGCAGGAAAGCCGGAACCGATGCCGAGCCGCCAGCCCCACCTTCCGGGCAACAGCGTCCAGAAAATACCCGCCGTTCCCACGACTACTGTCCAGAAAGGAGGTGCTTGCTGACTCCAGACTGCCTGAGGCGCATTGCTCAGCCATTCCATCACAATCATACAACTGTCCAGCGCCGCATGCGCCGGTATCAACAGAAAATCGAGGGGCGGCAGGGTCGCCAACAGGGTTAGCGGCACCACGACAAGACTCACCAGTGGAATCGCCACCGCGTTGGCGATTGGGGAAACCAGCGATATTTGCTGAAACATCGCCAATAAAAGAGGTATCAGGCCCAGGGTTATGGCCGACTGCACCGTTGTCCAGCTACTCAGCCAGTGCGGCCTGCCAACGCGGCCGACAGATACCAGCATGATGACCGCGATGGCACCAAAGGATAACCAGAAGCCGGGTGAAAGCACTGCCCACGGATCGAGAACCACGACTGCAAGCAATGCCCAGACCAGGACTGTGGTCATGGCAATGGAACGATCGAGCCATAGGGTAACGGCGACCGCGGCGAGCATGTAGAGCGTGCGTTGTGCCGGAATCGCAAAACCGGCCAGCAGCGTATAACCGAGCGCTGCCACCAGTCCGGCTATGACTGCGGCTTTCCTGGCTGGCAACCGCAGCGTCAAATGATAGCTTCTGCGCCATAGCCAGTATGCTATCGTAAACACAAGCCCCGACAGCATGGTGATATGAAGGCCGGATATACTGACGAGATGGTTTATACCGGTCCGCGTGAATACCTGCCACTGCTCGTGCGGAATCGCCCGTTGATCCCCCACTGCCAGCGCAACCAGGGTACCGGCATAAGCTCGGCCGGGCAGCGCGACAAGGAAATGGTCACGGATATCCTGGCGCAGACGCTCGACATGATAAGCGGGACGCCCCACCACTTTCTCCAGGCGTATATTTTCGTCATCCTTGCGCACATAGCCTGTGGCTCGAACGTTGCGCTCCAGCGCCCACTGCTCGAAGTCGGAAGTATGCGGATTGGCGGTTCCATGGGGACGCTTGAGGCGTGCAGTAAGCCGCCAGCGTTCCCCAACATTCAGAGAAGGTGTTGAAGGCCTTGGCGTAAAGCCGCTCCCGCGCTCGTTATACCAGGAAAGAGAAAGGCGGGCGGGCACGATTGCGCCTTCCGTCAACACCTGCTCCACATCGAGAGTAAAGCGGACACTGTTCCTGCCGCTTTGCGGCAACTCCGCAACTACGCCAATTACCTGGATATCTCTCCCTTCCCACTCGGGCGAAAGCGCGTCGCTCAAGCGCCATTGCGCAAAAGCAGCCGCCCAGAAAAAACCCGCTCCCAGGAAAAGGCAAACCCAAAGCATCTTGCCGATGCGAGCAAAAACAGGGGCGCGGCAGCGAAGCAGCAGAATTCCGCACGTCATGCCGGGGAAAAGAGCCCACGCACCTGCAAGCGCTGGCAGCACCGGTTGCTGTTGCAGCAGCACCACTCCGGCAACAAATGCCAGAATACAAAGTCGCATCAGGGATTTCCTGCCATCAGTAGAGCATACAGGCGGCTCCGGTAGCCGGGATAAAAATCGTTGGAGAAATCGAAGAAAACAGACAAGGGAGGTGACAGCGTCGCGTCCACAAATGCCTTTCTCATCGTATGCAGAATTTCATATGCCCATAGCTTCGGCTGACCAAGTGGTGTATGTTTGCATAAGGACCCTTCCGCTCGGCGGACCGGAGGATTTTCGAGCTCCTTAGCTCCTGTCCCTGTATATATTTCATGTCACCCTGTGTCTCGAAAATTTTTCAAAAAATACCTGCCTTCCCATGAAACCATCCGGCGCAACCGGTTTGTTGCCCTTTTCGGAGAGCGACTGCAACATCACAATCTCTGGCATCTGCACCGGAGGTCGGTCGCTGGCGGCTTTGCCGTCGGATTGTTCACCGGCCTCATCCCCGGTAGCAATCCCGTGCAATTCTTTTTTGCCGCGTTATTCGCCGTTGCCTTCAAGGTCAATCTTCCCGTAGCAGTCATAACGACGCTTTATTCCAATCCCTTTACCATCCTGCCGATTTATGTGGTTGCCTACGAAATCGGCGCTTTTTTAACGGGAGGCACGTCGAACGGCATGCCCGAGGTGGGATTGCACCTGATGGATAAAAGTATCAGTGAGTGGGGACCTGCCCTGATCGACTGGGTCGTATCACTCGGCAAGCCTTTGCTGGTCGGAATGTTGCTGCTGGCTCTATTACTTTCTTCAACGGGCTATTTTGCTGTGCGCGCCGGGTGGCGTTTGTTCGCGATTTATGAATGGCGCAAGCGTGCAAGGCGGCGCAGACAGAAGAATGAGCAGAATATGAGTGGAATGGATGGAGATAGCGGATAGAACAAAGTCGTTACCGCCATTCAACCGATACCGGGATGAAGCCTGATAGAGGCTCATGGACCCTCCTGGAAGCTGCTGGATAGGAGCAGACCCCAAACCCGGTGCCGGCGCCTCAGACGGTCAGGATGCCATCCTCCAGATGCAGGGTTCGGCCGGCCTTTCTGGCGAGATCGGGATCATGTGTGACAATGACAAGGCTCGCGCCGGCATCATGATTGAGCTCGAGCATCAGATCGAACACTTCTCCCGCGGTTCGCCGGTCGAGATTGCCCGTAGGTTCATCCGCAAGCACGCACGCTGGACGGGTCACCAGTGCACGCGCCACGGCAGCCCGCTGCCGCTCGCCTCCCGAAAGCTCGCCAGGGGTGTGCGTCAGCCGATGTCCCAGACCAACCTGCTGCAGGACTCCGCGGGCGCTTTCGTAGGCTTTGGTCTTGGGCGTACGACGGATCAGAAGCGGCATAGCCACGTTTTCCAATGCGGTAAACTCGGGCAGCAGATGATGAAACTGATAAACGAAACCGAGTGACCTGTTACGCAACTCGCATCTCTCTGCTTCACCCATGCCAGCAATTTCCTGTCCCAGGATGCGAATTTCGCCCCCGGTAGGCACATCGAGGCCCCCGAGCAGGTGCAGTAACGTGCTCTTTCCCGAGCCTGATGCGCCGACGATAGCGACGGTATCTCCCTTTCCCACCTTCAGGTCTATTCCCATCAGGACCGGCACCTCGATCTGGCCTTGATAATAGCTCTTCCGCAGGCTGCGGCAGGAAATGATATTGTCACTCATACCGCAGCGCCTCGGCCGGATTGATCTTTGAAGCGCGATAGCTCGGGTAGAGTGTTGCCAGCAGCGTCAACACGAAGGAAACGATGGCGACGGAGATCACGTCATCGAACTGGAGGTCGGATGGGATTTCGCTGATGACGTAGACTTCGCTGGACAGGAACTGCACGCTGAACAATCGCTCTATCATTGCAATGACCGCCTCCACATTGTAGGCAAGCAACACGCCCCCGATTACGCCCAATGCGGTACCGACCACCCCGATCCAGGTCCCCTGCACGATAAAGATTTTCATGATGCTGCGCGGACTCGCACCCAGCGTGCGCAATATCGCGATATCTGATTGCTTGTCCGTCACGGCCATCACCAGCGTGGAGACGATATTGAACGCCGCCACTGCGATGATCAGTGCAAGAATGAGAGACAGCATGCGTTTCTCGATCTGTATGGCGCGAAAATAATTGGCGTGCTGGCGAGTCCAGTCGCTGATATAGACGTCGCTTGAAATCAGCGGCACAAGCTCACGCGCGACTTGCGGCGCCTTGAAAAGATCATGCAACTTGAGGCGCACGCCTGATACCTGGTTTTCCATGCGATACAGCTTTTGTGCATCTGCCAGATGGATGAGTACGAGGCCGGAGTCGTATTCGAAATGGCCCGCTTCGAATATACCGGTAATCGTGAACTGTTTGAGGCGCGGAATGATTCCCGCAGGCGTCACTTGTCCCTGTGGCGAGATCAATACGATCCTGTCACCCGTAAAAACCCCCAGCGAGCGTGCCAGCTCGCGGCCGATGACCATGCCGAACTCTCCCGGCCCCAGGTTTTCCAGTCTGCCGTCTATCATCATCCGTCCGAGATCCGCCACATGATCTTCCATCCCGGGCAGGATGCCTCGCACGGCCACACCGCTCACGGCCTGATCGAACGACACCATCCCCTGGGCGCCGATGTAGGGTGCAGCGGCCTCCACCTCCGGATGCCTCCGCGCTTCTTCCGCAACTTTCCGCCAATCCGTCAGCGTGCCGTCCACCCCGCTCACCTGGATATGGGACGCGACACCGAGGATGCGCGAGCGGACTTCTTTCTGAAATCCGTTCATAACCGACATAACGGTAATGAGCGCTGTCATCCCAAGCGTAATACCGAGCAAGGAAATGAGGGAAATGAACGAGATGAAGTGATTGCGGCGCTTGGCGCGGGTGTAACGCAAACCGATGAAGAGTTCGTACGAGGACACGGATCGATATAGCATGATTACGACGTAACTGCGAAGTGTGCCACATTCTGCTCAGGGTTAACAGGAGAGCTTGAGTGTTGTGGTCAGAGACTGCATGTGAGCGGCCTCTACATGCCATAGTTGTGATAAGCACAACCTCGGCTGACCGAAAAAATTATCTCATTTTTTCAATCAAGCGTTCATAAGGCGTTTTTCCGCCCAAGCTTCCGTGAGGC
>NZ_FOCT01000036.1 GCF_900110185.1 Nitrosospira multiformis | reverse complement strand
GGCGATTCCATACTCAGTCTCCAGATTGTCACGAGGGCACGCCGCGCCGGCTGGAAGATCACGCCACGCCAATTATTCGAACGGCAGTCCATCGCTGCGTTAGCGGCGGTGGCAATGGCGCTCGAGGCTCAAGATGCAACCGTCGCTACCCTGGCCCCGATCGCAAGCGCACAATTGCCCGAAGGATTAAGCGACGGAGGATCGGGGAGACACCTACCGCTGCTGCCCATTCAGGCTGAATTCTTCGCACAGGAAATTCCCGCGCGACATCACTGGAACCAGGCAGCGCTCCTGAAAAGCCGGGAGCACCTGGATCCTGCACATCTTGGACTGGCATTGGAAGCCGTGGTGCGGCACCACGATGCGCTTCGTTTCTGCTTCGTCAGAAATGAGAGCGGCCAGTGGCAGCAGTTTTGTGAGCAGCAGTTTTGTGGGGAGTCTATTGCGGACGATTTGTTATGGGTGCGTAAAGATTCTACCGAAGCCGATCTGGAAGCGCTGTGCAACGAGGCGCAGCGCAGCCTGAATCTCGTGGAAGGTCCATTGCTGCGCGCCGTGCTTTTCGATATGGACGATCGCAGCCAGCGGTTGCTGCTGGTTATTCATCACCTTGTGATCGACGGTGTCTCCTGGCGTATCCTGCTCGAGGATTTGCAGAGTGCCTATAGTCAGGCCCGGAATGCCCAAGCTATCACATTGCCCGAAAAATCAGGCAGCTATGAGGCGTGGGCCGGGCGGCTACAGGGCTATGCGCACGAACATGCAGAAGAGTTGGCTTACTGGCGAAGCTTGACAGGGGCTCCGGTCACACTGCCCTGCGATAACTTCGATGGCGCGAGCTTCGTCCGTCAGCAGTGCGATGCTGTGCTCAAGCTGGGTAAGGCGCCGACCCACGCCTTGCTCAAGCAGGCGCCGGCAGCCTATCGCACTCAGGTAAACGACCTGTTGCTTACCGCCTTGGGAAGCGCCCTCTGCCGATGGAGCGGGCACAAGAAAATCCTGGTCGATCTTGAAGGCCACGGACGGGAAGATTTATACGATGTCGACCTGTCGCAAACAGTTGGTTGGTTTACCAGCCTTTATCCAGTGATGCTCGATCCATCTGGGGACTTGGATCAGAGGATCAAGCGCATCAAGGAGGATCTGCGAAGGATACCGAATAGGGGAGTGGGTTACGGCCTGTTTAAATATCACGGAACACTTGAACAGCGAGAAATCCTGGCATCCCTGCCCAAACCTGAAGTCGTGTTCAATTACCTGGGGCAATTCGATGCGAGTTTCGACGAAAGCGCCCTGTGGACGTTGGCGGCTGAGCCGGTAGGGGATTTGACCGACGAAAATGCGCCCCTCAGTCATGATATTTCCATAAGCGGGCATGTGTACGAGGGTGAGTTGCAACTCACAGTAAGCTATAGCGACACGCGCTACCATAAGAGCACGATTCAAGCACTTATAAACACCTATCGCACTGAGCTTGAAACGCTGATTGCGCATTGCATCAGCGGCATCCAAGGTATTACTCCCTCGGATTTTCCTCTGGCCCCGATCACACAGCAGGAGTTGGACAGCTTGCCGATACCTGCATCGCAGTTGGAAGATCTCTATCCGCTCTCTCCGCTGCAGTCCGGCATACTTTTCCACAGCGTATTCGACAAGGATGACCAAGGCATTTATCTCAACCAGTTGAGAGCCGATATCGAGGGGTTGGATGCCACGCGCTTCAAAGCGGCGTGGCAGGCTGTAGTATCTTGCCACCCAGTGTTACGTACCGGCTTTACAATTCAGGATGAGAAACCCTTGCAGTGGGTTTCGAAGACAGTCGAGCTGCCGTTTGTGGAATACGACTGGCGGGATAGAGAGGATGCAGAGCGCGATCTCGAGGCGTTGGCCCAGGCGGAACACGCCTCGGGTTTTGATCTCGCCAAACCTCCACTCATGCGCTTTGCACTGGTGCGGTTGGCGGACGACAGATATCACTTCATCTGGACAATTCATCACCTTCTGCTGGATGGATGGAGTACTTCCCAACTGGCCGGGGAAGTATTGCGGCGATATGCCGGAGGATTTTCTCCAGCTCAGGAAGCGTCGTTCCGGGGCAGAGGCGAATATCGCAGGTTTATCGAGTGGCTGCAGCGTCGTGATGTGGAAGTTTCCGAAGCATATTGGAGGGAGCGGCTGAAGGGAATCGGGGAGCCGACGCGACTGGCAGCGACATTGCCTACACACCGAGGAAATCCCGATCATGAAGAGCATTTCGGGGAGCATATCACTGAACTGCCGCTCTCTCTCACGGAAAGGCTGGTTCAGTTCGCACGGCGTGAGCGCGTTACCCTCAATACCTTGGTACAGGCTGGCTGGGCCATCTTGCTGAGCTGGTACACCGGGAAGCAAACCGTCCTTTTTGGTGCCACGGTGGCGGGAAGGCCAGCCGACCTGCCAGGAGCGGAGCACTTGTTGGGATTGTTCATCAATACGCTTCCCGTGTCGGTAACGCTCCAACCCGAGCACCAGGTCGGCACATGGCTGCGCGACTTGCAAGCGCAGAACCTCGCCTCGCGCGAACACGAGCAAACACCTTTGTATGAAATCCAGCGCTGGCTGGGACAAAGCGGGCAGGGATTATTCGACAGCATTCTCGTGTTCGAGAACTATCCCATGGATGAGGCGTTGCGGGAATCCACTCCCGGCGGGCTTGCTTTTTCCAATATCCGTAATCGCGAGAGCAGCAATTACCCGATGATGGTATCGGTCATGCAGAGTAACGTGCTGTCGCTGGGCTACAGCTATGATTGCAGATATTTTTCGCGAGCGGTGGTGGAATCCATAGCAGCGCAACTCAACAGACTGCTCGACAGGATTGTCGCCACTCATGCGAACTCGCCACGGAGATTGGGCGACATCGACATCCTCAGTGAAGCCGAGCGGGCGCAGCTTAAGGCCTGGGGGATCAACGAGCAGCGCTATGGGAATGCGGAGCCTGTACACAG
>NZ_FOCT01000032.1 GCF_900110185.1 Nitrosospira multiformis | reverse complement strand
ACTGGCAGGTCTATTAATCGCTTGCCCTTGTGCCTTTGGAAAGACTGGAAGATGTGCTGTGGACTGCCCAAGTAGCGGATTGCGTCCCGGGATGGGGATTCCACAACCTAAAGTATCTGCGCTACTGCGACGACACGAGATACATTGAAAGCTATCTTGTTGAAAGAGGAAATATTGAAAAAGTTGAAAGGGCAGGATGTAAAGGTGTAGCGAAAGGAAGCCTTTATACTACTTATCGACTCGCCCCAAAAGGGCAATATTGCAGAGCAAGAGATGAGAGCTCAATAACGTTTTAAATTTTCCATCTTCTTTCGTCTCGCCATAAACCCGACCAATCCCAAGCCTGCGAGCATCAAGGCATAGGCTTCAGGTTCGGGAATAACTCCCATGACTCCCATGGCGATCACTTGTCCATTGTTATTGATATCCACTGCCTGGGATAGAATCACCCCCTGGGGGAGGTCAACCAACGAATTAAGGTCCATCATTCCTTCACCATCAGGACCGGTGATGAAGGCATGGGAATTACCTTCACCCGTGAGAGAGTCTCCAACCACCTGTCCCGCATCGTTGATGCCCAAGGCATTGCTCCAGCTCCCGCCCAAAGTGCTCAGGTCTCTCATTCCCATCCCATCAGGACCGGTGATGAAGGCATGGGAATTACCTTCAGCCGTGAAAGAGTATCCAACCACCTGTCCCGCGTCGTTGATGTCGCGAGCATAGCTCCAGCCCCCACCCAAAGCGCCCAGGTCTCTCATTCCCACCCCGTCAGGACCAGTGATGAAGGCATGGGAATTACTATCAGCCCTAATAGAGCCTCCCACCACCTGTCCACCATCGTTGATGCCGTTAGCATAGCTCCAGCCCCCGCCCAAACTGCCCAGGTCCCTCATCCCCACCCCGTCAGGACCGGTGATGAAGGCATGCTCACCACTATTAGCCGTGTAGGAGCCTCCCACCACCTGTCCGGCATCGTTGATGTCGCGAGCAATGCTGTAAGTGCCACCCAAAGTGCCCAGGTCCCTCATCCCTACCCCGTCAGGACCAGTAATGAAGGCATGGTAATTATCATTACCATCAGCCGTGTAAGAGTTTCCCACCACCTGTCCGGCATCGTTGATGCCGTAGGCCTCGCTCCACCTCCCGCCCAAAGTGCCCAGGTCCCTCATCCCCACCCCATCAGGACCGGTGATGAAGGCATGGTAATTATCATTACCATCAGCCGTGTAAGAGTTTCCCACCACCTGTCCGGCATCGTTGATACCGGAGACATAGCTCCAGTCCCCGCCCAAAGTACCCAGGTCAATTGCCGTCCTGCTGTCAAGGTCAACAAGGAGGGCTGCTATCTGGGCGTTTGCATGATTGACAAAACCAGGGCCGGTAATTAAGGCTACGGCCAGGATAAGATGACGAACTTTGAAGGAAGGGCTGAGTAGTGTCATGGCATTCTCCGGCAAGGCGATGTTTGGTAATCCATTGCTTCAATGTAGATAATGGAGCTCATGCTGTCAAAGCAGCTTCTCTCGATCTTTGGTTTTTGGTTCTGATTTTGAAACTTCCTCCTCACAACTAGGCTCAGGACCTATTAATTTGAGGCTTCACGCACGACGCTGGTTGTGATTCACTTATGGTGGAGGTGCTGCCATGAGGGATTTGTTTTACCTGTCGGAAACACAGTTCAACCGTATAAAGTCTTATTTTCCCTTGTCCCACGGGGTTGCCCGTGTTGACGATTTGCGGGTGATCAGCGGGATCATCTACGTCATTCGGAATGGCCTGCAATGGAAGGATGCCCCGCGGGAATACGGGCCGCACAAGACGCTGTATAACCGTTTCGTGCGCTGGAGCCGACTGGGCATGTTCAACCGCATCTTTGCGGAACTGGCGGGTAAAGAGGAAACGCCCGAGAGGCTGATGATCGACGCCACGCATCTGAAGGCCCACCGCACGGCAGCCAGCCTGCTACTGCTAAAAAAGGGGATGTTCCCCGCCGTATCGGTCGCACGAAGGGCGGCCTGAACTCAAAGCTTCATGTGGTCTGCGAGGGTCAGGGCAAGCCTGTTGCCATGCTCCTGTCCGAAGGGCAGATGAGCGATTACAAGGGAGCACGCATGCTGCTGCCGTCATTGCTCAAAGCCAAAACCCTGATTGCAGACGGCGGCTATGACGCTGCCTGGTTCCGGGCAGCGTTGCGTGCCAAAGGCATAACGTCCTGCATACCGACAAAAAGGAATCGCAAAATCCAGGTCGAATACGACAACACCCTCTACAGGCAAAGGCACAGGATCGAGAACATGTTCGGGCGGCTCAAGGACTGGCGCAGGATCGCCACGCGCTGCGCCCATACCTTCTTTTCAGCCATCTGCATTGCCGCAACCGTCATCTTCTATCTCAATTAATGAGTCCTGAGCCTAGCCTGATCTTTCTTCCTATCGGATGTATTGATAAAGCGTTTCGCGGCTTATCCCAAACTCCTTCGCCAGCTTTGTCCGGTTTGCCCCTGTAGCTGCCTGCTCTCGCAACTGGGCAATCCTCTCTGCATCGAGGGCCGGCTTCCTGCCCTTGTAGACTCCTTTGGCCTTTGCCAGCGTTATCCCTTCCCGCTGTCGCTCCTTGATGAGCGAGCGCTCAAACTGAGCGAATGCGCTGAGCATGGTAAACATCAACGTAGAACGCGGATCATCACTACCAGCGGTAAAGCTCATATTCTCTTTGACGAATTGAACTGATACACCTCGGTCGTTCATCTCTCTCACAAGTCTCAGCATGTTCTCGACGTTACGCGCCAGCCTGTCCATGGAATGGACTACAAGCGCATCCCCCGCACGCACGTGATTGAGTGCGGCCAGGAGTTGGGGCCTGTTTGTATCCTTGGCCGATGCCTTGTCGGTAAATACCTTGTCTAGCGCAATACCATCGAGTTGACGTTCAGGATTTCGATCCAGCGAACTCACCCGTACGTATCCGATTCTTTGGCTGGCCACTACCCTCTCCTCCATAAATTGTCAGGATAGAGTCTGTAGCTCTCGCCAAGACTTGTCAATTAATAATAATTGAAAGCCTATCTTGACAAAACAGGGGGAAAAGTGTCAGGCAGATTTGTCAGGATGGGGTGTACCCCAGAAGGACACTTGGAAGGCTTGTAACGGTAACTTTACCTCTACCTTTAAGCAGCGACCGCGGGAGAAAGTGAGTGAGCATTGTTCTGCTTCCGCTTTACCCATCGTACCGCCGCTACCATTTCAATGAGTCACTTACCTTGACAATCCGTATTCATGATCTAGTTTTCACATGAAGGAGCCTTCATCACTGGTCCTGATGGCATGGGGATGAGACCTGGTTATCAACTCCACCCTTCCTAAGCGCTTTACGGATGGCTACTGAGAGAGAGGAATGAACATGAAACTGAAACAAAACTATCTGGCTTTGGCGGCTTTGCTGTTGGCTGCCCTCACTTCGACCTATTCCTTTGCACAAACTTCAGAACGCGACCTTGCGGTTGAAGAAGCTAACCGTAAGCTTGTCGTAAAATTCTATAACCTGAACTTTAACGAGCATAAGGTAGAAGAGGCCGTTAAAGTCATGGCCGATAATTATATCCAGCACAACCCTAAAGTGCCTGATGGAAAGGCTGCTTTTGTGTCGTTTTTCACAGGCTTTTTCCCTAAAAATCCTGAGGCCAAATCGCGCATAATCCGCAGTGCTGCCGACGGCGATCTGGTCTGGCTGCATGTTCATGCCACCAACGGAGCCAATGATCGCGGGCAGGCTATCATTGATATTTTCCGCGTTAAGAACGGAAAAATTGTTGAGCACTGGGATGTCATCCAGGCTGTGCCTGAGACGGCTGCTAATAAAAATACTATGTTCTAAATATTATGGGCGTAATACCGTTTCCGTTTTTATTCCCAGGGCAAGTCAATGACTGCACGGTCGCACCGGAACTGATCGCCAGACTCCCGCAGGTGGAAACGATCGCGGACAAGGGCTATGACAGCGAGCGAATCCGCGAAACCATCGAGTCGCAAGGGGCAAGGCCGGTCATCCCCCGGAAGCGTAATTCAGTCAAAGGCAATCGTATTTGGATAGGGAATTGTATCGGTATCGGCATCTGGTGGAAAACCCCTTTGCCCGTTTGAAGCATTATCGGACCGTAGCATAACGATTCGACAAGCTGAAGAGAAATTACGAGAGTGTAGTAGCCATGGCCTGCATGATCCTCTGGCTACCAATGTGAAACGTCAACAGACCCTAGAAGAAATAATTGAATGATAATATTCCCTCATTATTTTGGTCGTAGCGGTTCAATTCCACCCTTAGATCCAGATCTTGTGAAAGCG
>NZ_FOCT01000007.1 GCF_900110185.1 Nitrosospira multiformis | reverse complement strand
CCAAACTTGTACCACTTCGAGTCATACCACAGCGACATGTCGTAGTCCCGGCCGCTCGTCTTGGCCTGGCTCGACGTTCCCATCGTTGTTGCCATTTTGCTTCCTCCTGCTATCGTGTTAATCAAGTACTGCCTTGCTTCCAGCAGCCGCTTCCTCCCTCATCAACTCCGGCAGAAGCGCTTGCCCTTCATGCTGCTTCATACTTCCAATATCCGCTTGCTGCCGCTTCTACTACCCAAAAACCTGGCGTGCAAGTACAAATTGTCGCTTACTTACTTCTCAATACCGGCAGCACTAACAGCAGCACCAGACCATACCCCAAATCCCTCCCTGGTACCACCTTTATTGCCTCTACCAGTACTTTACATACCCATAAGCCCGTAAAGACTACTCCCCGCCATACACTTAAGTCAAGCAGTTTGTCAGAGGCCAAATAGGGCAAACTTCATGCCAAGATTCACATCCTGCTCCCTGAAATCCGCAGCATGGTCAGATCGCATAAGCTAAAATCATTGCTTATCTATGAGTTGTCGAGAAGTTTCGGCAGTATAAACCCATCTTGCTAAAGAGGTTATAGTAATTTCGTTCTTTCCCATACTTATTTTCTCTGTCCATTGGCGAAGATCATGGTAACTCGTCCCATATGTTTCGTTATTTGAGTATACTCATCATGTTATCCCCCTGGATAGAGCGATTGGAGAATAAGAATCTGGGGGTTCAATGGATATTGTGAGACTCCATTAATCAAGATTAACGGGTGGAAAATGCCTTCCCTCTCACGCCGGTCTATCGCGGCCGGTTTGCCCCCTCTCCTACCGGACCGTTGCATTTTGGTTCTCTTGTCACTGCTGTAGGTAGTTATCTGGAGGCAAGATCACGGGGCGGAGAATGGCTGGTCAGAATCGAAAATCTCGATACGGCGCGTGAAATTCCAGGTGCTTCAGAAGAGATTTTGAATACTCTGCATCTCCTTGGAATGGAATGGGACGGCCCAGTGGTATATCAAGAGCAGCGCCAGGAGGTCTACCATGCGGCATTGTCGACACTTGAAAAGCAGGAGCTTATTTATCGCTGCAGTTGCAGTCGTAAGGAAATTGCCGATTCCTCAGTTCTTGGAATAGAAGGACCTGTCTACCCCGGAACTTGCCGCGACCGCAAACATGAACCCGAGTTTTCCGGTGCATGGCGACTATATACAAATAATGATCTGATTGAATTTGAGGACGGAGTACAAGGCATACGGCAACAACGGATTCAGCGAGACATAGGCGATTTCGTGATATGTCGCGCAGACGGGGTTTTTGCTTACCAGCTAGCGGTCGTGGTGGATGACGCCGAACAGGGTATTACTCACGTGGTGCGGGGAGGTGATTTACTGAACTCGACTCCACGTCAGATTCACCTGCAAAAACTGCTAGGCTACTCCATCCCCTCCTATATGCACCTCCCCATAGTAGTCAACGCACGAGGCGAAAAGCTCAGTAAACAGACACAGGCAGCGCCAGTGGATATTTCGCATCCCGTTTTGCAGCTCGTGAAGGCCATCCGGTTTCTCGGCCAGACACCGCCGCCGGAAGTAAGCGCGAGCAGCTTGAGGTCGTTCTGGATATGGGCAATCGAAAATTGGAATCGGGAGGCAATTCCAAAAAACAGGTCACTCATGTTTTAACTCGATCGAATCTGCCGGACTGATAATAGATGAAATGAAGACCGGGCTACTCGCTACTAAACTGCCAGCACTACCGGTTTAGAGACGAGTTTATACTAGGAAAATACAAGAAATATGAGATTTTATCGGCTTTTCAAGGAAGAACGTGCCTTTTCTGCCATTTTACATACCTAGATTGAAGCGACTCAAGATTGTCGTGGTCGGCGGAGGTTACGCCGGCATCGCGGCACTGGTTACCCTTTTGCGCCACATGCCGGAAGCTGATGTCGTCATCATTGATCCCAGGTTCGAACATCTCAAGATTACTCATCTCCACGAGACTTTCCGGTATCCACTGGACGATTTCCTGATTCCGTTTTCCACGCTGGAAAGTTGTTTTGGCTGCCGCCACGTTTGTGCAGAACTGAGTCCGAGTGAATCGGTTCTGCGGCAGTGGCAGAACGATAGATTCCTTGAAGTCAATAACGAAATACTGGAATTTGACTATCTGCTCCTCGCCTCAGGCTCTCCTGTAGTGCAGGTGAATAAACCGGAGAATGTCTTTGATCTGCTCGACTTCATGGCCATATCGGGCTCCGATTTGTTTCATGAGCGGTTAAGCCAAGCCAGTGCCATCGCGCGATCTATTTCAGTGATAGGTGGGGGAGCAACGGGAATTCAATTTCTTTTTGAAATTGCTCATTTCCTCAAGCGCTATCAGATCGGGTGCAATCTGCGTCTTGTCCATGGCGAGAACCGGGTACTCAACCAGTTCCCCATCGGCTTTTCCACCTATACCCAATCCAAAATGACCGAATTGGGGATCGAATTTTTTCCTGATACCCGTTATCTCGGACAGCAGGGGGAGCAGGTTCTATTGGGCGATAACCTGACGGGGCACGAGTTTACCCTGCCCTCTTCAATCTCCCTCCTGTTCATTGGTAAAAAACTGGAAACACCATTTTCTGCCAACTTCTTTGGACAGGTAGTAGTTGAAGGCACGACGTTGCCGAACATTTTTGCAGCGGGAGACTGCTGCGTTTACCATGCTCCAGGCTCCAACACTATGACCGCGCAATCTGCGGTAAGAAAAGGAATGCTTACTGCCCGGAATATCCTGCGTCACTCAGGCGCTTTGCGATTGCTTGAGCCTTACCTTCATCGGGATTTAGGTTATGTAGTGAGTCTGGGACCAACGGACGCAATAGGTTGGTTGGCCCTGGAAGGCAATGTAGTTGGAGGCATCCCGGCCATGGTGATCAAGGAGTTGGTCGAAGCGCAATATGATTTGCTGCTGACAGGACTTGACACCTACCTGGTTTGAAGAAAAAAGAAAGCCTGCGGATTACTCGAATGCGACAGATGAAAAAGGAAAAATAGCCAAATCACTGTTTTCGGAGAATGGAGGACACCACCAGTCCTTGTTGAAGCCACCTTTCGACTACATATTCATAAAACAGTTGATTACTCTGCACGTCGCAGTTTACTACCGCCTGCGCCCACGCTTTTCCCTTATCTGTCAGAAGCACATAGCCAAGATCAAGTTGATTGCCGGCTTCCTCGGGGAACCGTATTTTTGTCGGTCGTCCGAAATAAAACAACCGCGTGTGCTGACCAAACCCTTTCTTTACATATCCCGCCGGGCTCACAGATATCAAACCAATTGCTTCCAGCGCTTTCAACGCCGGCAATGTAATGCCCTGACCTGAATAAACCTCATGGTTGAGGTCATATATAAGAGGTATCAGGTGTCCTTGCATCCAGAGGAACTGGCAAAGAGATGCAAAAACTTTCCTGTTTTCACCCTGCTCCAAATCCGCCTCCCTGTGATCACCGGCGACTCGGAAAGGGAGATGCTGATTGCGAGGCTCCATCTAGGAGATATGTTCTTGGACGTCTCCTATGACAAGTGGATTCTTTTTGCTCTTATCACTTCGACGGGAAATTTCCTGGTCAAGTTTTTCGAGAAACTGGATATTCTTCTTTCGTTGTTTGTCACCCTTGTACCATGAAAAACATGCAAGACTCCCGAAAACAACCAGAAGTACATTTACTGGTGTCGGCCCACCAAAGAAAATATCCATAAGCCCGGTGAGAATAGAAAAAGCGCCCATGAATCCTGTCCAGTTCAGGAATTTGTTCGTCCACGTAGGCTCCTGCCGTTTAACACACCAGGTTTGTAGCTTCTCACGTACCGAATCAAGTTCCTCATCGGTCCATTCTGCAAGATCCATCAGGGCTGTCCTCTCTGTACAGGAAAAAAACCAATTGTGTCTTTATTGGGGTAAAACCGATGCGAATTCCGGGATAGACGCAGCTTCGGTATATATCAGAACAGCCTGATATATCGGAATCTGGATCGTATGTTCCCCGCTGGAAACTATAATAGGGTAATACAAAAAAGCCGGGATAACCCCGGCTTTTTTCTCTTCCAAAAACTCTCCCTAACCTGCCTTACTTTCCGTGTCTGTAGCTGGCTGTTCCGGGCGGTCCATCAATTCAACCAGCGCCATAGGCGCGTTATCGCCCTTGCGGAACCCAAACTTGAGAATACGCAAGTATCCGCCATTGCGGGTCTGGTAACGGGGGCCTAACTCGCTAAACAGCTTTCCAACCATGTCACGATCCCGCAACCGGTCAAACGCAAGTCGACGATTAGCCAGCGATGGCTTCTTCCCAAGCGTTATTATCGGCTCGATAACTCGACGCAGTTCTTTGGCCTTGGGCAAAGTCGTTTTTATAACCTCGTGCCGCAACAGTGAGTTGGTCATGTTCTGCAACATGGCCGAGCGGTGGCTGCTCGTGCGATTAAGCTTCCTTAGTCCATTATGGTGCCGCATGATTTGTATCCTTTTTACCCTTATCAAGATTGGAAGGCGGCCAACTTTCCAGCTTCATGCCCAGCGTCAACCCGCGAGAAGCAAGTACTTCCTTGATTTCATTCAAGGATTTCCGTCCCAGATTAGGGGTTTTCAATAGCTCGGTTTCCGTCCGCTGAATCAGGTCGCCAATATAATATATATTTTCCGCTTTGAGGCAATTTGCGGAACGTACGGTGAGCTCAAGATCATCCACCGGCCGAAGCAGCACCGGATCAATCTGAGGTAATTTCGGTTGTTCCACGGGCAGCGGTGTGCCTTTGAGGTCCGCAAATACGGAGAGTTGCTCGACCAGGACTTTTGCCGCATACCGGATTGCTTCCTCGGGATCAACGACACCGTTGGTCTCGATGTCCATGACCAGCTTGTCCAGATCGGTGCGTTGTTCAACCCGCGCGCTTTCCACCGCATAACTTACCCGTCGCACGGGACTGAAAGATGCATCCAGCAGAATGCTGCCGATAGCACGACTTTCGCGCGCCAGCTGGCGGACAGTTCCCGGTACATAGCCCCGTCCCATTTCCACCTTGATCTGCATATCCAGCTTGCCGCCGGACGTAAGGTGCGCAACAACATGATCGGGATTAATGATCTCGACATCATGTCCTCCCTCGATATCGCCTGCAGTAACCGTTCCTTCCCCCTTTTTACTCAGGGTCAGAAGTGCCTCTGTACGATTGTGCAATTTCAGGACAATACCTTTGAGATTGAGCAGGATATCAACCACGTCTTCCTGCACGCCGTCCAAGGCGGAGTATTCGTGAACAACACCACTGATCTGAACTTCCGTTGGCGCAAATCCCGGCATCGATGAAAGCAGAATACGTCGTAGCGCGTTGCCCAGCGTATGGCCATAGCCGCGCTCGAACGGCTCCATGGTAATTCTGGCATGGAGTGGCGATATATTCTGCACATCGATAATACGCGGCGTAAGAAAGGTGTTACTTTGCATAGCCTGATCCTTTTGCGGAAACGTGGCGACTCATTACTTGGAATACAATTCAATTACGAGAGATTCATTAATGCTTGACGGTAAATCGGATCTCTCGGGTTTATTCTTGAAAGTTCCCTTCATGGCTTTAGTGTCCACCTCCAGCCATTCCGGAAAGTGCCGCTGTTCGGCAGCTTCCACGGATGCCTTGATGCGCAAATGATTCTTTGCCTTTTCTGTAACCTCTATAACGTCTCCCGGTTTTACCTGATAGGAAGGAATATTGATTTTCCTGCCATTGACCAGAATCCCGTTATGACGGACAATCTGACGTGCCTCGGACCGCGATGCGCCAAACCCCATGCGATAGGAAACCGTGTCAAGCCGGCATTCCAGCAATTGCAGGAGATTTTCGCCTGTAACGCCGCGCTGCCTCTCCGCAAGCTCGTAACTATTACGGAACTGACGCTCCAGCACTCCATATATCCGGCGCAGCTTCTGCTTTTCGCGTAATTGCACTCCGTAGTCCGATAGACGACCGCTTTTCTGACCGTGCTGCCCAGGCGCGTAATTCCGGCGCTCGATGGCGCACTTATCGGTAAAACATTTCTCACCTTTAAGGAACAGCTTCTCACCCTCACGTCGGCATTGACGGCATTTGGGATCAAGATTTCTCGCCACAGTAACTCCTTAAATACGACGTTTCTTCGGCGGCCGACAACCGTTATGTGGAACGGGTGTCACATCCGAAATACTGGTAATTTTAAAACCGGCTGCATTCAGTGCACGCACTGCGGACTCCCGCCCTGGTCCCGGACCTTTTATACGCACTTCGAGGTTCTTTACCCCGTATTCCTGTGCAGCTCTGCCGGCTTGCTCGGCTGCAACCTGGGCGGCAAACGGTGTACTCTTGCGTGACCCCTTAAAACCTGCCCCTCCGGAAGTAGCCCACGATAGCGCGTTCCCCTGACGGTCCGTTATCGTCACAATAGTGTTATTAAACGAAGCATGTACATGCGCAATACCTTCCGCTACGTTCTTTTTGACTTTCTTGCGTACTCGCGTGGCTGCTTTTACCATATTGATCTATCCTTCTGCCCTGCCATTCGGTTGATTGGCTAAAATTTATCTTCCTGCCTTGGCGCTGGAAGCACGAACGGCCTTCCTGGGTCCTTTACGCGTCCTCGCATTCGTGCGGGTACGCTGACCCCGTACCGGGAGGCCACGACGATGACGCAATCCCCGGTAGCAGCCGAGGTCCATCAGGCGTTTGATATTCATTGAAACTTCCCGCCGGAGATCGCCTTCGACTACAAATTTCGCGACGTTATCCCGCAACTTGTCCATTTCCGCGTCGGTTACGTCTTTCATCTTGGTCGATACGCTGATTCCAGTCGCCTCACAAATCTCACGAGCTCTCGCACGACCGATGCCATAAATCGCTGTCAGCGCAATTTCAGCATGCTGATGGTTTGGGATGTTTACTCCAGCAATACGGGCCATACGTTTTCCTACAAAAATTTTAGATTATAACACCTTAGAATGCGTAGCCGAATCAACCCTGACGCTGTTTATGCCGCGGATCTGTACAAATCACGCGCACTATCCGGTTGCGTCTGATGATTTTGCAATTCCGGCAAATTTTTTTTACCGATGCCAGTACTTTCATTATTTACCCCTCTCCGGCTATTTGGCACGAAACGTAATACGCGCCCTGCTTAAATCGTATGGTGTCAGATCTACCGTTACCTTATCTCCCGGCAGAATCCGAATGTAATGCATTCGCATCTTGCCGGAAATATGTCCCAACACTATATGTCCGTTTTCCAGCTTGACCCGAAACGTCGCATTCGGCAACGTTTCCAGAATCTCGCCCTGCATTTGTATGGTTTCTTCCTTTGCCATCCTATCCTTGATGCACTTTATCTCGCCGGCAATCCGCCACCGCCCTTGAAGTTGGTTTTTTTCAACAGGCTCTCATATTGGTGAGACATGATGTAGGCTTGCACCTGCGCCATGAAATCCATCGTTACTACGACGATAATAAGCAGGGAAGTTCCACCGAAATAAAATGGAACATTCCACTTCAAAATCAAAAATTCCGGCAACAGACACACGAGCGTTACGTAGATCGCACCGGTGAGAGTAAGGCGCAACATGATGCGCTCAATATATCGTGCCGTTTGATCACCTGGCCGAATGCCGGGAATGAATGCTCCGCTCTTTTTCAGGTTCTCCGCAGTTTCTTTGGGGTTGAACACCAGCGCCGTATAAAAAAAGCAGAAGAATATGATCATTGCCGCGTACATGATCACGTAAACCGGCTGTCCGGGCGATAACGCCCCGCTTATATCCTTCAGCCAGTCCATTGATTCCCCCGTCGAAAACCAACCAGCTAGCGTGGCGGGAAACAATATGATGCTGGAAGCAAAGATCGGCGGAATCACGCCGGACATGTTCAGCTTAAGCGGCAAGTGAGAGCTTTGACCGCCATAAACCTTGCGTCCGACCTGACGCTTTGCATAATTCACCAGTATCTTGCGTTGCCCCCGCTCGACAAAAACAACGAATCCCGTAACAACCGTAGCTGCCACGAAAATTCCGAGCGCCACCAGGAAGTGCATGGCACCCGTTCGTACCAACTCCAGCGTGCCTCCAATTGCACTTGGAAGACCCGCAGCGATCCCGGCAAATATAATGAGCGAAATCCCGTTACCAATGCCGCGTTCGGTAATCTGTTCTCCCAGCCACATGAGAAATATGGTACCCGTCACCAATGTTATAACCGTGGTCAACAGGAACATCGGGCCGGGCTCGATCACCAGACCAGGCTGGGATTGTAGTGCGATCGAGATGCCATAACCCTGAACCAGGGCCAAACCTAGAGTACCATAACGGGTGTACTGGGTAATCTTTCTGCGCCCTGACTCACCCTCTTTCTTCAGTGCCTCGAGATAAGGGAATGCCACAGTGCCCAACTGCATGATAATCGATGCCGAAATGTACGGCATGATACCCAGGGCAAATATCGAAAAGCGGGAAAGGGCGCCACCGGAAAACATGTTGAACATGCCCAGGATACCGCCCTGCTGCGATTCGAACAGATCCTTCAGTACAACCGGATCGATACCGGGTACTGGCACATGCGCGCCGATACGGTAGACAACCAATGCGAGCAGCAAAAACCATAACCGGCGCTTCAAGTCGCCGAGTTTTCCGGAGAGTCCCCGCAGGGAGTCGCTAGCGGCCAATATATATCCTCTCGTACTTATTCGACACTACCACCAGCAGCTTCAATGGCTGCTTTGGCGCCCTTGGTTACCGGAATGCCCTGAAGCTTCACTGCGCGCTCGATCTTTCCCGAAAGTATTACCTTGACGTTCAAAGCGGAACTGGAGACGAGTCCTGCCTGCTTCAGGATCAGCATATCGATGGTATCGCTTGGTATTCTGCCAAGCGCAGACAGACGCACTTCCGCATCATTCTTTTTTGTGGGCGAAACAAAGCCGCGCTTGGGCAATCGCCGTTGCAAGGGCATTTGCCCCCCTTCAAAGCCGACTTTATGAAAACCGCCCGCACGGGATTTCTGCCCCTTATGTCCACGCCCGGCGGTCTTGCCAAGACCGGAGCCGATACCACGACCTACCCGGCGCTTTGGATGCTTGGCGCCAGGGGCTGGTTTAATGGAATTCAGTTGCATCTAAACCTCACTCTTTACGAGGTAATAAATGTTATTGATCATGCCTCGCACCGCCGGGGTATCTTCCACTTCCACGCTGCTGTTAACGTGACGTAGTCCCAACCCTCGGGCGGTTGCTCGATGTGCCTGTTTCGTTCCGATCAGGCTCTTGACCAGGGTTACTTTTATCTTCTTCGGATTTTGCGTCATTTTTCCAACCCCAAAATCTCTTCGACACTCTTGCCCCGCTTGGCGGCTATCTCGGCGGGGTTACTCATCGCCTGCAGGCCGTTGAGAGTTGCACGGACAACATTGTACGGATTGGTCGAGCCAATACATTTGGCAAGGATATTGTGTACACCCATTACTTCAAATATTGCACGCATTGGCCCGCCGGCAATGATGCCGGTCCCCTCCGATGCCGGTTGCATGTACACCTTGGCCGCACCATGCCGCCCGATTACCGGATGTTGGAGCGTTCCATTCTTGAGACTCACCTTGATCATCTTGCGGCGCGCCTCGTCCATCGCCTTTTGCACCGCTACGGGTACCTCGCGGGATTTACCCTTACCCATGCCCACACCGCCATCCCCATTCCCGACAACCGTCAGAGCAGCAAAGCCTAAAATACGTCCTCCTTTGACCACCTTGGTAACGCGATTGATGGCCACCATTTTTTCCTTGAGTCCATCTCCGCGGTCGTCGCCTGGAGCCACCTTACCTTGCATCCGCCCCTGCATTTTAGCCATTATCCTTCCTCACTCAGAATTTGAGGCCATTTTCACGGGCAGCGTCAGCCAATGCTTTCACACGCCCATGATATTTGAAGCCTGAACGGTCGAACGCAACCGTCTCAATGCCGAGACCCCGCGCCTTCTCTGCAACCCTTTTACCCACGACTGCCGCTGCGGTAACCGTTCCGCCATTGGGAAGCTCCTTGCGTAGTTCCGGCTCGAGGGTGGATGCGCTGGCGAGCACTTTGCTACCGGAGCCGTCTATCAATTGCGCATAAATATGAGAGTTACTACGATGAACTGCCAGTCGCACCACCTTCAATTCAGCAATTTTGGCACGCGTTTGGCGCGCGCGCCGTAAACGGGATTCTATGGAATTCGGCATATTTACCCTAACTATTTTTTCTTCGTTTCCTTCAGGACGATGACTTCGTCCGCATAACGCACGCCCTTGCCCTTGTATGGCTCCGGCTCCCTGTATGCACGTACGTCCGCAGCCACTTGCCCTACCTGCTGCTTGTCCATGCCCTTGATGACAACCTCGGTCTGAGTGGGAGTCTCAACCTTGATACCTTCGGGCATCTGGTGAGCAATTGGATGAGAAAATCCTAACGTCAGGTTAAGGACGTTATCTGCAGCCTGGGCGCGGTATCCTACGCCAACCAGAATCAGCCTTTTCTCAAAACCGGTGGTGACGCCCTTCACCATATTGGCGAGCAGCGCGCGGGTGGTCCCCCACATTGCGTTGGCATGCTTGGAATCATCTGCCGCTTTCACTAGCAGGCTTTCGCCCTTGCGCTCAATCGAAATATCCGAAACAAGCTCGCGACGCAGCATACCCAGCGGACCCTTTACCTCCACTTCTGACCCGGATAGCCTGACTTCGACATTTGCCGGAACTGAAACAGGATTTTTACCCACTCGAGACATTTTCTATACCCTTACGCCACAATGCATAACACTTCGCCGCCCACACCATTTGCGCGCGCTTTTCTTTCCGTCATTACGCCTTTTGATGTCGACACGATAGCCACTCCCAGGCCATTCATTACGCTGGGGAGTTTATTGCTGGCTTTATATATCCGCAAACCAGGACGACTGACACGCTCTATTTTTTCAATTACCGGACGTCCTGCGTAATACTTCAGACTGATATCCAGTATCGATTTTCCGCCGGCCTCATGAACTATAAAATCCTCGACGTACCCCTCATCCTTCAGCACTTGAGCAATAGCCGCTTTGAGCTTGGAGGCAGGCATTACGACAGATGTTTTTTCAGATAGCTGCGCGTTTCGAATCCGCGTCAACATGTCTGCAATGGGATCACTCATGCTCATCTAGAATACCTCTGGAAATCCGACTTTCGTTACCGGCGAATACGAAATCCTTGAAACCACATTGACCATACTGGATCTGATCCATAAATTTACGCGGTCTGTTCGATTCCTTGAATCAAACGCCATCAATTATTGCCCTCACTCCCCTACCAGCTCGCCTTGATCATGCCCGGAATCTCTCCGCTCATGGCGATATCACGAAGCTTGCCACGACCCAACCCAAATTTGCTGTATACCCCTCGAGGGCGGCCTGTGAGCGAGCAGCGATTGCGCAATCGCACTGGGCTGGCATTGCGCGGCAACATCTGCAACTTGATCCTGGCCGAATGACGATCCTCGTCACCTACGCTGGTATCATTGATGGTCGCCAATAGCTCAGCACGTCGCGCCTCGAATTTCTTGACGGTTTTCCGACGTTTCAGATCACGGTTAATAACAGCTACCTTAGCCATGCTCCCTCAGTTTTTAAATGGAAATTTGAATGCTGCCAGCAATGCCTTTGCTTCCGCATCTGTCTTTGCAGTCGTGGTAATCGTGATGTTCATCCCCCGCAAGGCATCGATTTTGTCATATTCGATCTCAGGGAAAATGATCTGCTCCTTTATACCCATATTATAATTGCCGCGTCCATCGAAGGATCTACCGGAAATACCGCGAAAGTCGCGAATACGCGGTATAGCGATATTCACCAGACGGTCGAGGAATTCGTACATGCGAACGCGGCGCAGCGTAACCATGCAACCTACCGGATAGCCATCACGAACCTTGAAAGTGGCAATGGATTTCCTCGCTTTCGTCACCACAGGCTTCTGGCCTGCAATCTTTTGCATGTCATCTACAGCGTTATCCATGATTTTTTTGTCTGCGACCGCCTCGCCCACACCCATATTGAGGGTGATCTTGCGAATGCGTGGCACCTCCATCACAGACTTATAGCCGAATTGCTCCATCAACTGCTGGACTACGGTGTTACGGTAATACTCTTGTAAACGCGCCATATGTTTTCCCCTAACCCTTAGGCCTCAACCCTTAGGCATCGATCAGTTCCTCATTTGACCTGAAGCAGCGGGCCTTGCCTTTTCCTTCTACGGTTTTGAAACCTATCCGATCTGCCTTGCGGGTTGCGGGATTGTAGATTGCGACATTTGAAACCTGGATAGGACTGTCCATTTCGACGATTCCACCCGTGTCGCCTTTATTCGGATTGGGTCTCTGATGCTTCTTGAGGCGATTGACACCTTCAACGACCACGAGATCCGGCTTCATGACGCGCAACACTGTGCCGCGTTTACCCTTGTCCTTGCCGGCGATGACAATTACGTCATCTCCCTTCTTTATTTTGCTCATGTTTGATTCCTTATCCCGCGCCCTACAGTACTTCAGGTGCGAGCGAAACAATTTTCATGAAACGTGCAGTACGCAACTCACGTGTGACAGGACCGAAAATACGCGTGCCGATTGGTTCCAGTTTGGCATTCAGCAGTACTGCGGCGTTGCCATCGAACTTGATTAATGATCCATCCGCGCGACGCACTCCTTTCGAAGTTCGTACTACGACTGCGTTGTACACTTCACCTTTTTTGACGCGACCGCGAGGCGCCACATCCTTTACGCTGACTTTTATAATATCGCCAATACCCGCGTACCGTCGCTTGGAACCGCCTAATACCTTTATGCACATGAGTGACCGTGCGCCAGTATTGTCGGCGACTTGCAGAATCGATTGCATTTGGATCATGATTTACTCACTCTCTCCAACTTTTCCAGCCGAATCAAGGCCTAGGATAGTATTGGAACCCGTCCGGGTTGTGATGCCGCCGAAATTTACCGGCTGCAAAAAAATTAAGATATCTGAAAAATGAAGAGGCAGAATTATAAGGCAACCGGATTACAAAAACAAGGAAGAAAACACTTCCAAAAGCCGGTTTTCCTCGTAATCAACTCACCTGCTCGGCTTTCTGCATCAACTTGACGACACGCCAGGCTTTTGTTTTGGATAATGGACGGCACTCTTCTATCACCACCACGTCCCCGGTGTGAAACTCATTGGCTTCGTCATGTACATGATATTTTTTGGAGCGAACCATAATCTTTCCGTAAAGCGGATGTCTGACCTTACGTTCAACCAGAACAGTAATAGTCTTATTCATTTTATCGCTTACCACTTTTCCGCTAAGAGTACGGTTTAAATTCGCTTCGCTCATGACTGCCTTGCCTTCTGGCTAAGAATGGTTCTGGTACGCGCTATGTCCCGCCGAATATTGCCTAGTTGGGAAGTATTGCTTAACTGCTGGGTTGCATGCTGCATCCGCAGACCAAACTGCGCCCTCAGCAGCTCCAGCAACTCCTGCTGCAATTCCACGGGATTCTTGTTTCTCAATTCCTTGGCTCTGGATTTCATGATTAACCGCCTACTTGTCGTACAACAAAGGTTGTCAGGATCGGAAGCTTGGCAGCTGCGAGGCGGAATGCCTGCCGGGCCAGCACCTCATCGACGCCATCCATTTCATATAACACTTTGCCTGGCTGAATTTCCGCCACAAAATACTCCGGGCTGCCTTTTCCGTTACCCATCCTGACTTCGGCGGGTTTATGCGAAATGGGCTTGTCCGGAAAAATACGAATCCATATACGGCCGCCCCGCTTTATATGGCGGGTCATCGCACGTCGCGCAGCTTCGATCTGCCGGGCTGTCAAACGTCCCCGTCCCACGGCCTTGAGGCCGTATTCGCCAAAACTGACCTTGGCACCCCGGGTTGCAATGCCCTTGTTCCGCCCTTTTTGCTGCTTGCGATATTTTGTTCTAGCTGGCTGCTGCATCGTTCACTCCTGGCTTTACTGGCTTCTTTGCCGGCTTTGTGGCGGATTCTTCAGAACTGCTGTCAGACTTTCTGGGACCTTTCTTTTCACCCGCTTTCCCGTCCGATCTGGCATCTGCCCTTCCCGCTGGCCTGCGCGGCGGACGCCTGGTTTCCGGTTCTCCCGCCGGGGGGAGCGCCTGCGTGGCGGCTGTACCCGCACCGGCCTGCTCACCTCGACCTATCACTTCACCCTTGAATACCCAGACCTTGATTCCGATCACGCCATAGGTTGTCTTGGCCTCCGAGACGCCGTAATCGAGATCGGCCCGCAGTGTATGAAGGGGCACACGTCCTTCCCGATACCATTCGGTACGGGCTATTTCAATGCCGTTCAATCGGCCTGAACTCATGATCTTGATACCTTGAGCACCCAGGCGCATCGCATTCTGCATGGCACGCTTCATTGCACGGCGGAACATAATGCGCTTTTCCAGTTGCTGCGCGATGTTGTCGGCTATCAGCTGTGCATCAATTTCCGGTTTGCGGATTTCTTCGATATTTACATGCACCGGGACACCCATGAGCTTTTGCAACGCTCCCCGCAAAACTTCGATATCCTCACCTTTCTTGCCTATCACTACCCCTGGGCGTGAACTGTAGATCGTGATACGCGCATTCTTCGATGGCCGTTCGATAACCACGCGACCGACAGACGCATGCGCCAGTTTCTTTTTCAAATATTCCCGAACCTTGATGTCTTCGTTCAGCATGCCGGGAAAATTTTTTCCGTTGGCATACCATTTGGATGACCAGTTCTTCAGGACGGAAAGCCGAAAACCTGTCGGATGTATTTTTTGTCCCATAATGCCTGTTCAGCCTTATTTTTTGTTGCTGGCTTTATCGCCAACAGTAAGAAGAATGTGACAAGTTGGCTTGACAATGCGATTGCCCCGCCCCTTGGCGCGCGCACTGGTACGCATGAGCGACGGTCCCCTGTCGACATATATCCTGGACACCTTCAACTCGTCTATGTCAGCCCCTTCATTATGCTCGGCATTTGCGATGGCTGATTCGAGAAGCTTACGAATGATGACTGCAGCCTTTTTCGGACTGAATGCGAGCAGGTTGAGTGCGCGCTCCACCGGCAATCCACGGATCTGATCCGCAACGAGCCGGCCTTTCTGCTCGGACAACCTGACTCCGCGCAATACAGCAGTTGTTTCCATGGTGATTATTCCTATTTCCTTCCAGCCGCTTTTCTATCGCCGGAATGCCCCTTGAAAGTACGTGTATGAGAAAACTCGCCGAGCTTGTGCCCAACCATGTTCTCAGTAACATATACTGGAACGTGCTGCTTTCCGTTATGCACGGCGATTGTCAAGCCGATGAAATCCGGCAATACCGTTGAGCGGCGCGACCAGGTCTTGATAGGTCGCTTATCATTGGTTTCACGCGCGGCCTCCACTTTGGACAGGAGGTGCAAATCAACAAATGGGCCTTTCTTTATAGAACGAGCCATGATTCATTATCCCTTGTTTGAATAACGACGTCGCACGATCATGCCGTCGGTACGCTTGTTTACCCGCGTGCGGAAACCCTTGGAAGGCGTTCCCCATGGACTGACAGGATGACGTCCCGCCGCTGTTTTACCTTCACCCCCGCCATGGGGATGGTCTATCGGATTCATCGCCACCCCACGCACCGTTGGCCTGATGCCGCGCCATCGTTGCGCTCCTGCCTTGCCGATAGCCCGCAGGTTATGTTCCTCGTTTCCTACTTCCCCGATCGTTGCACGGCAGTTCACGTGCACCCTGCGGATTTCCCCCGAGCGCAGACGTAATTGGGCATAATCTCCCTCGCGCGCGAGAAGTTGAACCGAAGCTCCGGCTGAACGAGCAAGTTGCGCACCTTTACCCGGCATCATTTCCACGCAGTGAATGATGCTGCCAACCGGGATATTGCGCAGTGGCAACGCATTGCCGTTTTTTATAGGCGCATCTGCGCCACTCATCAGTTGCATGCCTGCAGCGATACCTTTTGGCGCAATAATATAGCGGCGTTCGCCATCGGAATAGCAGAGAAGTGCAAGATTCGCGCTGCGATTCGGATCATATTCCAGCCGTTCCACTTTGGCCGCGATTCCATCCTTGTTACGGCGGAAATCCACGATGCGATAATGCTGCTTGTGACCACCGCCTATGTGGCGGGTAGTGATTTGCCCCTTATTGTTACGTCCGGCAGTACGATTCTGCTTCTCCACGAGGTGCGGGTAAGGTGCACCCTTGTGCAGGCCAGCATTGACGACTTTGACTACCGCCCGACGACCTGGAGAGGTCGGTTTGACTTTAACCAGCGCCATTACTTGACCTCTCCTTGAGCAAATTCAGAAAAATTGATTTCCTGGCCGGCCTTGATGCTGATGTAAGCTTTCTTCCAGCCACCGCGCCGCCCCATGAAGCGGCCAAAACGCTTTTCCTTGCCTTTGACATTGGATATGCGTACGCTTTCCACTTCAACCTTTTGATTCTTCCATATCAATTCCACTGCGGCCTTGACTTCAGGCTTGGTTGCATCTGGAGCCACGCGAAAGATAATCTGGTTGTGTTTTTCGCCTATAAACGTCGCTTTTTCCGATATCTGAGGCGACAATATCACCTGCATCAGGCGCTCAGGATTGAATGTTTGGCCGCTCATGCAAGCATCTCCTCCATTTTTACCAGCGCATTACGCGTAATCAGTACATTTGCAAAGCGCATGAGACTGACTGGATCAGCATAGCCCGCTTCAACAACCTTGACGAGCGGAAGATTTCTTGACGAGAGATAAAGATTCTCATCAATGTTATCTGTAATGATCATGACTTGATCCAGCCCCATATCTTTCAACTTCTGTGCCAATATTTTCGTCTTAGGTGCATCAACAATAAAATTGTCCACTACCGACAATCGGTTTTCACGAACGAGTTGCGAGAGAATCGCGCCGATACCCGCGCGATACATCTTGCGATTGACTTTATGACTGAAATTCTCCTCCGGGCTGTTGGGAAATATTTTCCCTCCACCCCGCCATAAAGGGCTCGACGCCATACCGGCGCGAGCGCGTCCCGTACCCTTCTGCCGCCAGGGCTTGCGAGTCGATTTGGCGACATCCGATCGAGCCTTTTGCGCCCTGTTGGCACTGCGTGCATTGGCAAGATAGGCAGTTACGACCTGATGCACGAGGGCTTCATTATACTCCCGGCCAAACAGGGTTTCGGAAGCTGAAACGCTTGCAGACGACTGTCCATTATCGTCGATCAGTTTAAGTTCCATCATCCACCCTTCTTGCCAGATTTCGCGCCGCCTTTTGCGGCGGCATTGACATTGTCGTTATTGGTCGGCCTTGCAGATCTAATGCTTGGCGAAACTGTCACATCTCCCCCCTTCGATCCGGGAATGGCACCTTTGATGATCAACAGTCCGCGCTCAGCATCAATTCGCAGTATTTCCAGATTTTGAATGGTGCGCCTCACATTTCCCAGATGACCGGACATACGCTTTCCGGGGAAGACGCGTCCGGGATCCTGAGCCATGCCGATGGAACCGGGAACATTATGAGACCGTGAGTTACCGTGACTCGCCCGGTTAGAAGCGAAGCCGTGACGCTTGATGGCGCCAGAATAGCCCTTTCCGATCGAGATACCGGTTACATCCACTCTCTGCCCCGGCTGAAAAATATCCAATCCGATAACTGTGCCGGGGCTGAGGGTTCCAAGGATTTCTTCTGCGACGCGGAATTCTCTCAGGATCTCTCCCGCCTCTACAGCTGCCTTGGCAAAATGCCCGGCCGAAGGTTTGTTTACACGAATGGCTCGACGCTTGCCGAACGTAACTTGCACGGCAGAATACCCATCAGTGGCTGGCGTCTTGATCTGCGTGACACGATTATTAGACACGTCCAGCACTGTAACGGGCTGGCTATCACCTTCTTCGGTGAAAATACGAGTCATGCCGACCTTGCGGCCGACGAGCCCTAAACTCATTCTAATTACCCTTCTAAAAGGTGCCGATTACAATTGACCGGCAATTTATGTTGATTGAACAGCAATCCGAGTTATTCGTTGCGAACATACTCAGAGTTGCGTTGGAAAACTACAACTTTATCTCGACATCCACTCCGGCAGGCAAATCCAGCTTCATTAGTGCATCCACCGTTTTATCGGTTGGATCCATGATATCCATCAGCCGCAAATGAGTACGGATTTCGAATTGATCACGTGAAGTCTTGTTGACATGAGGCGAACGAAGCACATCAAAACGCTCGATGCGCGTTGGCAGAGGCACCGGACCCTTGACGACGGCGCCGGTGCGTTTTGCGGTTTCCACGATCTCCAGCGCCGATTTGTCTATCAACCGGTAATCGAACGCTTTCAAACGAATACGTATTTTCTGACTTTGCATAATCCAACCTCAGGTGAGGACTCGGATTCCGAATTGCCGACCACGCACTGCGTAAATCTTAAATCCGATCCTTGATCCTGTTGCTATTCGATAATTTTTGCCACGACGCCTGCGCCAACGGTCCTGCCGCCTTCACGAATCGCAAAACGCAGGCCTTCTTCCATCGCAATCGGCGCAATCAGGTTTACCGTCACCGACACATTGTCCCCGGGCATCACCATCTCCGTGCCCGCAGGCAACTCGATTGCTCCCGTCACATCCGTCGTGCGGAAGTAAAACTGCGGCCGGTATCCCTGGAAAAAGGGGGTATGACGTCCACCCTCTTCCTTGCTCAGAACATAAATCTCGGCTGTGAACTTGGTATGCGGGGTGATGGTCCCAGGCTTGGACAGCACCTGGCCACGCTCCACTTCCTCGCGCTTGGTGCCCCGCAGCAATACGCCTACGTTGTCTCCTGCCTGCCCCTGGTCCAGAAGCTTGCGAAACATCTCAACGCCCGTGCACACAGTCTTGGTGGTGGGCTTCAATCCCACGATCTCGATGTCTTCCCCTACCTTGATAACGCCACGCTCAACGCGACCTGTCACCACCGTGCCACGACCCGATATGGAAAAAACATCTTCAACCGGCATCAGAAAAGTCCCGTCCACCGCCCGCTGAGGCTCCGGAATGTAGCTGTCCAGCGCTGCCGCAAGCTTGTAGATGGAGGGCTCGCCTATGTCGCTCTGGTCGCCTTCCAGCGCCTTCAATGCAGAACCGATCACTATCGGGGTGTCATCTCCCGGAAAGTTATATTTGGATAGCAGTTCGCGCACTTCCATTTCCACCAGCTCCAGAAGCTCCGCATCGTCCACCATGTCCGCCTTGTTCATGTAGACGATAATGTAGGGAACCCCCACCTGCCGCGCCAGAAGAATGTGCTCCCGCGTCTGCGGCATCGGTCCATCCGCCGCCGATACCACCAGAATCGCACCATCCATCTGCGCCGCACCCGTGATCATGTTCTTCACATAGTCCGCGTGACCAGGACAGTCAACGTGCGCGTAATGCCGCTTCTCCGTCTCATACTCCACATGCGAGGTGTTGATCGTGATGCCCCGCGCCTTCTCTTCAGGCGCCGAGTCTATCTGCGCGTAACTCTTCGCTTCCCCACCAAACTTCTTCGCCAATACCATCGTGATCGCCGCCGTCAACGTGGTCTTGCCGTGGTCCACGTGCCCTATCGTCCCTACGTTGATGTGCGGCTTCGTCCGCTCAAATTTGCTCTTTGCCATGATGTCCCTTTATTTGATGACGATTATTTCTTGCTTATGATCGCTTCGGCCACGTTCTTCGGCGCTTCGGCGTAATGCTTGAATTCCATCGTATATGTAGCCCGGCCCTGCGTTGCGGACCGTAACGAAGTTGCATAGCCAAACATTTCCGCCAGCGGCACTTCTGCGCGTACAACCTTGAGGCCGGGCAGATCGTCCATGCCCTGAATCATGCCACGCCGGGAGGACAAATCCCCTACGACATTCCCCATGAAGTCCGCCGGCGTTTCCACCTCTACGGACATCATCGGTTCCAGCAGTACAGGATTGGCTTTGCGCATACCATCCTTGAATGCAATCGAGGCAGCCATCTTGAACGCATTTTCATTCGAATCGACATCATGGTAAGAGCCGTCAAACAATGTGACTTTGACATCCACCACCGGGAAACCTGCCAGCACGCCATTCGGAAGCGTTTCTTCAAGGCCTTTCTGCACCGCAGGAATATATTCCCTGGGCACGGTTCCACCCTTGATTGCATCAACAAACTCGAAGCCCTTGCCGGCCTCGTTCTGCTCCATCTTGATCCAGACATGGCCATACTGACCCCGGCCGCCGGACTGCTTGATGAATTTGCCTTCGACATCCACCGATTTCCGGATTGCTTCACGATAGGCCACCTGGGGAGCACCCACATTGGCTTCGACGCCAAATTCGCGTTTCATCCGATCCACAATGATTTCCAGATGCAGTTCACCCATTCCGGAAATGATGGTTTGACCGGATTCCTCATCGGTGCGCACACGGAAGGAAGGATCCTCCTGGGCGAGACGATTCAATGCGATGCCCATTTTTTCCTGATCCAGCTTGGTTTTCGGTTCCACCGCGACGTGAATCACGGGCTCCGGAAATACCATGCGCTCCAGTGTGATAACATCGCCAGGATCGCATAGCGTGTCACCGGTAACCGCCTCCTTCAAGCCCACTGCCGCGGCTATATCTCCCGCCCGGACTTCCTTGATTTCTTCACGCTGATTGGCGTGCATCTGCAGCAGTCTTCCAATCCGCTCCTTGCGCCCCTTGATCGGGTTATAAACGGTATCACCGGAGGTTACGACTCCCGAATAAACGCGAAAAAAGATCAATTGACCCACGTAGGGATCAGTGGCAATCTTGAAGGCAAGACCGGCAAACGGTTCATCGTCATTGGCATGGCGCTCAGCGTGCTCACCGCTCTCTTTCTCGCCGTCAATTGCCTCTATGTCGGCCGGGGACGGCAAATAATCCAGCACGGCATCAAGCATTGCCTGCACACCTTTATTCTTGAAAGCAGATCCGCAGAGCATGGGCACGATTTCATTGGCAAGAGTGCGAATGCGAAGACCCTGCTTAATATCCGCAGACGACAAATCGCCTTCTTCCAGATATTTGTTCATCAGTTCTTCATTCGCCTCGGCGGCCGACTCCACCATCTTCTCGCGCCAGGATTTGGCATCTTCAACCATATTCGGGGGAATATCGCGCTCCTCGAATCTCATCCCTTGGCTGGCATCGTCCCAGTGAATAGCCTTCATCTTGATCAGGTCGACAACGCCCTCGAATTTGTCCTCCGCGCCTATGGGTAATTGAATAGGCACGGGATGCGCCTTGAGCCGGCTTTGTATCTGCTCATAAACACGCATGAAATTGGCGCCGGCACGATCCATCTTGTTGACAAAAGCAAGACGGGGAACCTTATATTTGTTGGCTTGGCGCCATACCGTCTCGGTCTGGGGCTGCACGCCGCCCACTGCACAAAATACAGTGCAGGCCCCATCGAGAACACGCAACGATCTCTCCACTTCGATGGTGAAATCAACGTGGCCCGGTGTATCGATGATATTGATGCGATGGTCCGGGTAATTATGATCCATCCCTTTCCAGAAGCATGTGGTGGCAGCGGAGGTAATTGTAATGCCGCGCTCCTGCTCCTGCTCCATCCAGTCCATGGTAGCCGCACCGTCATGCACTTCACCAAGCTTATGCGATACGCCTGTATAGAACAGGATGCGTTCAGTGGTCGTAGTTTTTCCGGCATCTATATGCGCCATGACGCCGATATTTCGGTAACGTTCGATAGGTGTCTTTCTTGCCACAGTTTTCTAGCCTTAAAATTGGAAAACTGCCGGTGGCACAATGCTCCCGGCAGCTAAAAATCAGCGACTTTTCAATCCGAATCAGGCAAACCAGGTCACGACGGCAGGTCTCCCTGCCCCATTATTGCCGTCAGAATCGATAATGCGCAAATGCCTTGTTCGCCTCGGCCATACGATGAACTTCCTCGCGTTTCTTGACCGCCCCACCCCTGCCTTCGGCAGCTTCTGCCAATTCACCCGCCAACCGGGCGCCCATGGATTTTTCAGCCCTTTTACGCGCGGCATCACGTAACCACCGCATAGCGAGGGCATTACGCCGAATCGACCGGACTTCCACCGGAACCTGGTAGTTGGCCCCGCCAACGCGGCGGCTTTTTACTTCCACCATTGGACGGACATTGGATAATGCCTGCGTAAACACTTCCACCGGATCCTTGCCCGTCTTCTTGTGAATCTGATCCATCGCTCCGTAAATAATCCGCTCCGCCACGGATTTCTTGCCTCGCGTCATCAATACATTGACAAATTTCGCCACTTCGGCATTATGGTACTTTGGGTCCGGCAAAATTTCGCGTTTTGGAACTTCTCTCCGTCTTGGCATTTTCTAACCTTGGCGTAATTATTCAGCTTACGTTATAGGGGCAATCTCGATCAATCGTCTGGTTGTGCCAGGGATTCAAACTGTTTTTAAGCCGACTTCGGCTTCTTGGCGCCGTATTTCGATCGCCCCTGCTTGCGATCCTTGACTCCGGCAGTATCCAGACTACCCCGGACAGTATGGTAGCGCACGCCGGGCAGATCCTTGACACGACCACCCCGAATCAAAACTACCGAGTGTTCCTGAAGATTGTGACCTTCTCCACCGATATAACTGGATACCTCGAAACCGTTAGTCAAGCGGACACGCGCCACCTTGCGCAAAGCCGAATTAGGTTTTTTGGGCGTGGTGGTATAAACCCGTGTGCAAACTCCCCGCTTTTGAGGACTGTTTCCCAATGCGGGAACTTTGCTTTTCAGAGGTTTTGCCGCGCGCGGCTTACGTACTAACTGACTGATTGTCGGCATTTTATTTTCCAGAAAAACGGGAGGGCAACTCACCTGCCCCGCTGCCAATATAAATTTACTTCCCTATCCGGCCACTCACGCTGTCGATCCGCCGGCGGCTAAAAAACTGCGAATTCTATGGACTTTATCTTGCCCTGTCAAGCTAAAGCCTTTTTGTTTTCAATAAGCAATGAGAGTTCCTCACAGGAACCTGCCGTGATGAACATCTCATTGCCCGCGTGAGTTTTACGAGGGGCGAAATGGTGCAAAGCGGAAAAATCCTGCTCGATAACCACCAAAGACTTTGAAACAAAAACAGATTACAAACAGGGCCGCGATTCGAAATCAATCGGTGCGGTAGCTGTGGATTGCGCTGCGGTGAAACTCCTGAACAACCTCAATCAAATGCGGGAATACAGCAAACCTGTTCAGGAATTCAACACAAGGAAATCCGATAAAGAACAATCCAATTCGTGTCCCTGCCATACCATCTCATGCAGTTACCCGCGCCTCGCGCTTTTTGGCAGTCAGCGCATGGTTGCCGAGCTTCTTCAAAACCTCCCAGGCGGGGCCCGGGAACTTGTGCAATTTTATCATGACATCCTCGAGCGCTGCGAGGAACCAGTCGACATCGCTCTCGTCGATATTCAGCGGCGGCAGGATTTTGACAATGGGCATGGCATGGCCTGCTACCTGGGTAAGAATATGATGATCGTCAAGAAGCGGAAGAACGATTGCCTGAGCAAAAAGGTTTTCATCCATCTTGTTGACCATTGCCCATGCAGCTCGCAGCGACATTGATTCCGGCTGGCCAAACTCGATTGCAATCATGAGCCCGCGCTGCCGCACCCCCTTGAGAAACTCGAAGCGTGGCACCATCGCCTCGATTCCTTTCCTGAAACGCTCCCCGAGTACAATGGCCCGATCCATGAGCTTCTCATCGTCCAGAACGCTAAGCGAGGCCAAAGCTGCGGTCATCGCCATATTGCCCATCCCGAAAGTGGACGCATGAACGATCGCACGATGCAAGCTGTCGTAAACGCTGTCGTAGACGGCACGTCGGGTAATCGTCGCGCCGACTGGAACATAGCCTCCGGAAAGTGCCTTGGAAAGACAGACGATGTCTGGCCGGAAATCGGGAACCCATTGACTGGCCAGAAAACGCCCGGTACGGCCCATACCACATTGAATTTCATCGCAAACCATCAAGGTACCGTATTTTCGGCATAATTCCTGCGCACCCAGCAGGTACTCCTCGCTGGCGATATTGACACCCTTACCCTGTATCGGCTCAAAGACGAAGGCCGCGACATCGCCCTTTGCCAGACGCGCTTCCAGTCCGGCTAGGTCACCCATTTTCACTTCTGAACTGCCGGGAAGCATTGGCTCAAAACCCCTGCGAAAACTTGCTTCCCCATTCAGTGACAAGGACCCCATGGTCAGGCCGTGAAATGCCTTGGCAAGATGCGCAGTAGAGGGCCGACCTGTATACCCACGTGCAAATTTGATCGCTGCTTCGATTGCTTCCGTACCGGAGTTACTGAAGTAAACGGTATCCAGCCCCGGCGGCATTCGTTTTACCAGTTCCCGCGCCAGTACAGCGGCAAGCGACGGAGCATCAAAACCGACCCACCCGGGAAACTCGGAATCCATTACCTGTTGCAGTGCATTACGGATAGCAGGATGCCGCCGCCCGAAATTGAAAACACCCCAGTTGGTCAGAAAATCGAGATAGCGCGTGCCTGTCTCATCCCAGAGATAAGCACCCTCCCCTCTCACCCAGGTTCGATTGAATCCAAGTGTACGCAGTACCTTGACGAAGACCGGATTTATATGGCCTTCGTAAAGCTCGAAGTTTTTGCCGCGAGTTTCGGCAATGATGGCATTAATATCGATAGGCATGATTCGATTCCGTCAGACACCGAGGTTAAATGCCAACATTGCCAGTAAGCAGGATGAGGCTCGCAAGCTTCCCTTTCTCCGGCTGTTTTCAGACAGCGTATCCACTGTTTCTAATTTCTCCTGTCTCTTCCTCACTCAAAGGAGGCGCTTCCCCGGTATCCAGCATGAGGCGCTGCCTCTTGCGGGTATTGTGAAAGGTCAAACCCGTACCTGCGGGAATAAGGCGTCCTACAATCACGTTTTCTTTCAGCCCCCGCAGATCATCCTTCTTGCCCATGATAGCCGCTTCGGTCAGTACCCGTGTAGTCTCCTGGAACGAGGCTGCCGAAATGAACGAGTCGGTGGACAGCGAAGCCTTGGTGATGCCCAGCAGCATATATTCATAAGTTGCCGGCCTCTTGTCCTCCAATTCAACCTGTTCGTTTTCTGCGAGCATTTCGGCGCGTTCAACCTGCTCACCCGGGATGAAGCGCGTATCGCCGGAATCCACGATCTGCACACGGCGCAGCATCTGGCGCACTATCACCTCGATGTGCTTGTCGTTGATCTTCACGCCCTGCAGGCGGTACACATCCTGCACCTCGTCGGTGATATAGCGCGCCAGCGCTTCCACCCCCAGCAGACGGAGAATATCGTGTGGATCGGCAGGACCGTCGACGATACTTTCTCCCTTGTTCACCACCTGTCCATCATGGGCAGTCACGTGCTTGTCCTTGGGAATGAGATATTCGTGCGATACCCCATCCAGGTCAGTGATGACCAACCGTTGCTTGCCCTTGGTGTCCTTGCCGAAGGATACGATTCCGGTGACTTCTGCCAGTACGCCCGCATCCTTAGGGGAACGCGCTTCAAACAATTCCGCAACACGAGGCAAGCCCCCCGTAATGTCCCGCGTTTTCGAGCTTTCCTGTGGAATACGCGCGAGAACCTCACCTACGCTAACCTGCTGCCCGTCCCGAACAGTGATGATGGAACCCACCTGGAAGGTAATGTGAACCGACAAATTGCTGCCCGCTAGCCGCACTTCCTTGCCCTCGTCATCCAGAAGTTTCACCACCGGACGCAATCCCTTCGTTTGCACCACGCCGCGGCGCTTCGGATCGATCACCACCAGCGTAGACAAACCGGTAACCTCATCTATCTGCTTGGCCACCGTCACGCCTTCTTCCACGTTCTCGAAGCGGACCTTGCCAGAGTATTCAGTAATGATTGGGCGCGTATGCGGATCCCATGCCGCCAGTACCTGGCCCGCTTTCACGACTTCTCCGTCACGAATCAGCAAGGTCGCGCCGTACGGCGCCTTGTGCCGTTCCCGCTCACGCCCGTTGTCATCCTGAATCACGACTTCGCCGCTGCGGGAAATCGCGATCAGTTCGTTACGTGCATTGGTCACATAGCGCATGCTTGGTGAATACCGCACAATACCGTTGGATTTGCTCTCGACCTGACTTGCGACTGCGGTTCGGGAAGCCGCCCCACCGATATGGAAAGTGCGCATGGTCAGCTGAGTGCCAGGCTCACCGATCGACTGAGCGGCGATCACGCCTACCGCTTCGCCAACATTGACCGGGGTACCGCGCCCCAGATCGCGTCCATAACATTTAGCACACAGACCATAGCGGGTTTCACAGGTAAGGGGAGTGCGAACCTTCACTTCATCTATACCCAGCATCTCGATGGCATCCACTGCATTTTCATCCAGCAGCATGCCTGCCGGGTAAATCACGGCCTGATGCTCAGGATTGATAATATCATTGGCTACCACACGGCCGAGAATACGCTCGCGCAACGCTTCGATGACCTCACCACCTTCAACCAATGCCTTCATCACCACACCGTTGCTGGTGCCACAGTCCTCCTGGGTTACGACCAGATCCTGTGTCACATCGACAAGCCGGCGGGTAAGATAGCCAGAGTTGGCCGTCTTCAGCGCCGTATCGGCCAGACCCTTGCGCGCACCGTGAGTGGAAATAAAGTACTGCAGAACGTTCAATCCTTCGCGGAAATTAGCAGTGATAGGCGTTTCGATGATTGAACCATCCGGCTTGGCCATCAGTCCGCGCATTCCTGCCAACTGACGGATCTGAGCAGCAGAACCGCGAGCGCCCGAATCCGCCATCATATAGATGGAATTGAACGATTCCTGAATCAGAGGTTTTCCTGACTCACTCGTTTTAGCGCCTCCAGTTTCCGGATCGATGATCGGCTCGACCCCGAGCTGATCCATCATCGCCTTGGCAACCTGGTCGCCTGCGCGGCCCCATATGTCCACAACCTTGTTGTAACGTTCACCTTGGGTGACAAGACCGGACGTATACTGGAGTTCGATCTCCTGTACTTCCTTCTCGGAGGCACTGATGATCGCATCCTTCTGCGCGGGGGTAAGCATATCGTCCAGGCAGATCGAAATCCCAGCCCGAGTCGCATAGCTGAAACCGGCATACATCAGCTTATCGGCAAAAATAACGGTTTCGCGCAGGCCGCAGCGGCGGAAGCTTGCATTGATGAGCTTGGAGATTTCTTTTTTCTTGAGTACTTTGTTGATCAGCGGGAAAGGCAGTCCGGCAGGGAGAATCTCCGACAATAATGCGCGTCCTACCGTGGTTTCATAACGCGTGATCTTCTCGCGCCGCTCTCCGTCCGCACCCAGCTCGTATTCGCGGATCCTCACGGAAATCCGGGCATTCAGCTCGATAACGCGATTCTCGTAGGCACGTGAAACTTCGCTGATATTGGCGAAATACATGCCCTCGCCCCGCGCATTAACCCTCTCGCGCGTGGTGTAGTACAGCCCCAGCACGATGTCCTGCGACGGCACGATGATGGGTTCGCCGTTAGCTGGCGACAAGACGTTGTTGGTCGACATCATCAGCGTGCGGCACTCCATTTGCGCTTCCAGGGAAAGCGGCACGTGGACCGCCATCTGATCGCCGTCAAAGTCGGCGTTGAAAGCGGCACATACCAATGGATGCAGTTGGATGGCCTTGCCTTCTATCAGGACCGGCTCAAACGCTTGAATACCCAGCCGATGCAGGGTCGGCGCCCGGTTCAGCATTACAGGATGCTCGCGAATGACATCTTCCAGAATGTCCCACACGATCGGGCTTTCGTTTTCGACCTCGCGTTTCGCGGCCTTTATCGTGCTGGCGATACCCATTATCTCCAGCTTATTGAAGATAAAGGGTTTGAATAATTCCAGCGCCATTTTCTTGGGTAAACCGCACTGGTGCAGCTTGAGCTGCGGCCCCACCACGATGACCGACCGTCCGGAATAATCCACGCGTTTTCCAAGCAGGTTCTGGCGGAAGCGCCCACCCTTGCCCTTGATCATATCCGCAAGCGATTTCAGCGGGCGTTTATTGGCGCCCGTCATGGCTTTGCCGCGACGGCCGTTATCCAGCAGTGAATCCACCGCTTCCTGCAGCATGCGCTTCTCGTTGCGCACGATAATTTCCGGTGCTTTCAGTTCGAGCAAACGTTTCAACCGGTTATTGCGGTTAATGACGCGACGATACAAATCGTTGAGATCGGAAGTTGCAAAACGTCCTCCATCCAGCGGCACCAGTGGTCGCAATTCGGGGGGCAGTACGGGCAGTACGGCCAGGATCATCCATTCCGGTTTGATGCCGGATTTGCTGAATGCCTCCAACACTTTCAGACGCTTGGAAATCTTCTTCATCTTCGTTTCGGAGCCGGTCGTTCCCATTTCGCGGCGAAGATCATCGATTTCTACACGAATATTCAGGGTATTCAACAAATCACGAATACCTTCGGCACCCATGCTGGCGCGGAAATCATCCCCGTATTCTTCGGTTTTGGCCCGGTAATCGTCGTCCGTCAGCAACTGGCATCGCTGGAGAGGCGTCAGCCCCGGATCCGTTACTACATACGCTTCGAAATAGAGCACCCGCTCTATGTCGCGCAAGGTCATATCCAGCACCATCCCCAATCTGGATGGCAATGATTTCAGAAACCAGATGTGCGCCACAGGGGACGCCAGTTCGATATGGCCCATGCGTTCGCGCCGCACTTTGGATAACGTGACCTCGACACCACATTTCTCGCAGATCACGCCACGATGTTTCAAACGCTTGTACTTTCCGCAAAGGCACTCGTAATCCTTTACGGGACCAAAGATTTTTGCGCAAAACAGGCCGTCTCGCTCGGGCTTGAACGTACGATAATTGATGGTTTCCGGCTTCTTCACCTCACCATAGGACCAGGAACGTATTTTCTCGGGAGAAGCCAGACCGATCTTGATCGAATCGAACTCTTCTTTCTGGGTAACCTGTTTGAATAAATCAAGCAGTGCTTTCATTTGTCACTCCTGTTGATCAGGGGTCTATGCAAAAAATTATCCGTGAAAAAGCAAAGGCAGCAAAAAGGTATTTGATTCTCGTACCTCCAGAACAAAAATTGCTAATGCCGCTCCAGATCGATATCCATGGCCAGCGACCGGATTTCCTTCACCAGCACATTGAAGGATTCCGGCATGCCCGCATCGATCTTGTGGTCGCCCTTCACAATGCTCTCGTATACTTTCGTGCGCCCGTTCACATCGTCCGATTTGACTGTCAGCATTTCCTGCAGCGTATAGGCGGAACCGTACGCTTCGAGCGCCCACACCTCCATTTCTCCGAAACGCTGGCCGCCGAACTGGGCTTTGCCTCCGAGCGGCTGCTGAGTGACCAGACTGTAGGGACCGGTTGAACGGGCATGCATCTTGTCATCCACCAGGTGGTGCAGTTTCAGCACATGCATGTAACCGACGGTAACCGGGCGATCGAAGGCCTCCCCGGTACGACCGTCATGAAGGGTCACCTGTCCCGAACGCGGTAAACCGGCAAGTTCAAGCATGTCCTTGATTTCCTGCTCCGTGGCGCCATCAAATACCGGTGTGGCGAAGGGCACTCCATCCTGGAGGTTTCCTGCCAGATCCGCGATTTCCCCGTCGGTCAAGGAAGTAATATCTTCCGGTTTTCCACTGGTGTTATATATCTTGTCAAGAAAGGCTCGCAGCTCGGCGGCCTCCTTGCCTGCGCGCAGCATATCGCCGATCTTCTGTCCCAGACCTTTAGCCGCCCAGCCGAGATGCGTCTCGAGGATCTGCCCCACGTTCATGCGTGACGGCACGCCCAATGGATTCAGCACCACATCCACGGGGGTGCCATCGGCCATATAAGGCATATCCTCCACCGGCAGGATCTTCGAAATGACCCCCTTATTGCCGTGACGGCCGGCCATTTTGTCTCCCGGCTGAAGACGCCGCTTCACCGCCACGTATACCTTGACCATTTTCTGCACGCCTGGAGGCAGCTCATCGCCCTGGGTGAGCTTCTTTTTCTTCTCCTCGAAGGCCTCATCGAATGCCTTGCGTTTTTGCGCCAGACCCTCTTCGATCTGTTCGAGCTGTACACTCGCCCCTTCATCCGCCAGCCGTATGTCGAACCAATGGTGCGGGTCAATGCTTTCCAGATATTCCTTAGTGATAGTCGTCCCTTTGGCAAGCTTCTTGGGACCACCTGTGGAAATCTTGCCGATGAGCAGGCGCTCGATCCGGACAAATGCGTCAGCTTCCACGATCCGCATCTGATCGGCCAGATCTTTCTTGTACCGCTTCAGCTCATCGTCAATGATTTGCTGCGCACGCTTGTCCCGTTCGATACCTTCCCGGGTGAAGACTTGTACATCGATCACCGTTCCGGAGATGCCGGATGGCACTCGCAGCGAAGTATCCTTCACATCGGAAGCTTTCTCGCCAAAAATTGCACGCAACAGTTTTTCTTCCGGCGTAAGCTGGGTTTCTCCCTTGGGGGTCACTTTGCCCACCAGCACATCACCGGCTTCCACCTCGGCGCCGATGTGCACAATACCCGAAGCATCCAGACGGCCTAGCTGCGCCTCCGACAGGTTTGAAATATCGCCGGTAATTTCTTCGGTTCCAAGCTTGGTATCGCGGCTTACCACCGACAATTCTTCGATATGAATGGAGGTAAAGCGGTCATCCGCCACAATACGCTCGGAAATGAGAATGGAATCTTCGAAGTTGTAACCGGTCCACGGCATAAACGCGACCAGCATGTTCTGTCCCAGCGCGAGCTCACCCTTGTCGGTGGAAGCGCCGTCCGCGACCACATCTCCGCGCGCGATCACATCGCCCACCTTCACCAGCGGCCGCTGGTTGATATTGGTGTTCTGGTTTGAACGCGTATATTTCGTGAGGTTGTAGATGTCTACGCCCACTTCACCCGCACGCGTCTCGATGTCGTGCACCCGCACCACAATACGGCTCGCGTCAACATAATCCACCACGCCGCCCCGCACCGCTTTTACCGCGGTGCCGGAGTCGACGGCAACGACGCGCTCGATTCCCGTTCCGACCAGAGGTTTCTCGGCGCGTAGGCAAGGCACCGCCTGCCGCTGCATGTTGGAACCCATCAATGCCCGGTTGGCGTCATCATGCTCCAGGAAGGGAATCAGCGATGCGGCCACCGAGACAATCTGCGCGGGCGCCACGTCCATGTATTCAATCCGGTCGGGGGTCGCTAGGGTAAACTCGTTCTTATGGCGGCAGGAAACGATGTCATTGGTGAATCTGCCGTCTCCATCCAGTTCGGCGTTTGCCTGGGCAATTACATATTGCCCCTCCTCAATGGCTGAAAGAAAATGAATCTCATCAGTGACCAAACCGTCTGTTACCTTGCGATAAGGCGTTTCCATAAAGCCGTATTCATTGGTCTGGGCATATAACGCCAGCGAGTTGATCAAACCAATGTTGGGGCCTTCTGGTGTTTCAATCGGACATACCCGTCCATAGTGAGTCGGGTGTACGTCACGTACCTCAAACCCCGCCCTCTCGCGCGTCAGACCACCAGGCCCAAGCGCGGACACACGACGTTTGTGTGTGATTTCAGAGAGCGGATTGGTCTGGTCCATGAACTGCGATAACTGACTGGAACCGAAGAACTCACGCACCGCCGCAGATACCGGCTTGGCATTGATCAGGTCATGCGGCATCAGATTCTCTGATTCGGCCTGGCTCAGACGTTCTTTTACTGCTCTTTCGACCCTCACCAGGCCAGAGCGAAATTGGTTTTCCGCCAATTCACCCACGGAGCGTACGCGACGATTACCCAGGTGATCGATATCATCAATCTCCCCACGGCCGTTACGGAGTTCCACCAGAATCCTGATCACTGCAATGATATCTTCATTGGATAGCGTGGTCGGCCCATCCAACTCTGTCTTACCGACCCGGCGATTGAATTTCATTCGCCCTACCACTGAGAGGTCATAGCGTTCGGGGGCATAGAACAATCCGATGAAGAGCGCTTTGACTGCCTCTTCGGTAGGAGGTTCACCCGGGCGCATCATGCGGTAGATCGCAACCTGCGCGGCCATCTCATCCGCGGTTTCGTCTATCTTGAGCGTTTGCGATATATATGCGCCTTGATCGAGATCATTGGTATAAATCGTACGGATCTCTTCTACATTGGCATCCCGCAGCTTGCCAAGCAAGGTTTCCGTAATTTCATCATTAGCAAGCGCGAGAATTTCTCCCGTTTCCTTATCCACCACGTTGTGGCCCAACACCCGCCCCAACAGGAAATCTTCCGGCACCTCAAGCCTGTCTATGCCGGCCTGCTGCATTTCGCGCACATGCTTCACAGTAATGCGCTTGTCCTTCTGGACGATGACCTTGCCGCTTTTCGACAGGATATCGAAGCGCGCGGTATCACCCCGCAAACGTTCCGGTAACAGCTCAAAAAGAATACTTTTCCGCGATATATGGAAAGAGTCAAAAGAAAAGAAATTCTCCAGGATCTGCTCGGGTGTATATCCAATGGCCTTCAGCAGCACGGTAATGGGCATTTTGCGACGCCTGTCGACCCGAAAATAGAGGTAATCCTTGGGATCAAACTCAAAATCAAGCCAGGAACCGCGGTAAGGAATGATACGTGCGGAAAAAAGCAATTTACCGGATGAATGGGTTTTACCGCGATCGTGCTCGAAAAATACCCCAGGCGAACGATGCAACTGAGACACGATCACGCGTTCGGTGCCGTTAATCACAAACGAGCCGGTATTCGTCATGAGCGGAATCTCGCCCATGTAAACCTCCTGCTCCTTCACTTCCCTGATGGTCGGCTTGGACGCCTCCTTATCCATAATGGTCAAGCGCACCTTCGCCCGCAGGGGAGAAGCATAGGTAAGGCCGCGTTGTTGACACTCCTTCACGTCGAAAGGAGGCGCACCGAGTACGTAATTGACGAAATCGAGGCGTGCATTCCTGGAATGACTCTCGATCGGAAAGATCGACAGGAAGGCGGCTTGCAACCCCTCCGGAGCGCGTTGATCAGGGTCGAGGTTGGCTTGCAGGAAAGCAGCGTAAGATTCGATTTGCGTAGCGAGAAGAAAGGGAATCGGCAAGACGCTTGCACGCTTGGCGAAACTTTTACGAATACGTTTTTTCTCGGTAAACGAATAACTCATGGAATCTCCGGAAGATCAGAAGATGGATTGACAGAAAATAGAGAACAGAGTACTTGTTTTGGCCAGCGCGCTTAGTGTTCTGCCGCACAAAACACGCCATCAAAATTCAAAAAACGCCAGAACCGGCGGCATGAGTAATGCCGCCGGCTTTTCTTACTGTTTTTCTTTTATTTGATTTCAGCAGTGGCGCCTGCTTCAGCAAGCTGCTTCTGGATGGCTTCCGCATCCGCTTTGGCAATACCTTCCTTGACTGGCTTGGGTGCGCCGTCCACCAGATCTTTTGCTTCTTTCAAGCCAAGCCCGGTAACGGCACGCACCACCTTGATCACGTTTACCTTGCTTTCACCCACCGCAGTCAGCATCACGGTAAATTCAGTTTGTTCCTCTGCGGGGGCCGCAGCAGCACCTGCTGCCGGCGCTGCTGCCACAACCGCGGCCGCGGCAGCGGAAACACCGAATTTCTCTTCCATTTCCTTGATGAGCTGGGAAAGCTCCAGCACAGTCATATTTGCAATTGCATCCAAAATTTCTGCTTTGGCTATAGCCATGATTCTCTCCTGATAATTAATCCAATAACTATGATGGTATATCGGTCCCAAAGTGACCCAAAGTGGCCGGGCCCCGGGTTAAGCGGTTTCTTTCTGGTCTCGAACAGCAGCGAGGCCACGAACAAAACGCGTGGGAACTTCATTCAGAGTCCGCACAAAATTGGCGACAGGCGCCTGCATCGTGCCCAGCAGCTTGGCAAGAAGCTCCTCGCGGCTTGGCAGAGAGGCCAAACTGGCAATCTCACTGCTGGAAATTACATGGTTTGCCATGGCCCCAGCCTTGATCACTAGTTTGTCGTTACCCTTCGAAAACTCGTGCAGCACCTTGGCCGCCGCAACCGGATCGCTGCCGATGCCGTAAGCGAGAGGCCCGACCATATGCTCGGACAATCCGGAAAACGGGGTCTCCGAAACCGCTCTGCGTGCCAGCGAATTTTTAAGCACCCGGAAATATATCCCCGACTGCCGCGCCTTCGCCCGCAGCTGCGTCATATGGCCGACCCCCAGTCCACGGTACTCCGCGATGATGATGGCCTGCGCTTTGGCTACTTGCGCGCTGACCTCAGCGACCACCGCTTTTTTCTCATCTAAATTTAGACTCAAGGTACTTCTCCATCAGTTAAAATGCGGCAATAAGTGTGGTATGCTGGTTTGAGAGGCTTAACCTCGGGTTGCCCCGAGATTCTGACCCCTTCCCCCATACCTGATCTCACACCGCGAAACCGGCGACCTTAAATCAGGAGTGGAATCTTTTCCTGTTTCTGGGCACGCCATCTGCGCTGGGTAGCCAGGGAAATATGGGAAATGCAGCCCGGCACAGAACACCGGGTACAGGCCCTTCACCATGCAGATTAAGTCTCGGACAATGGCTCACTCAACAACAAGCTGAGCAATAAACTGGGCGAATCCACTTCGCCTGCCATGCCAATACCCCAGCGGTCTTTGATAACCCGCCGAAAAAGCGCCCTGCGCCTTCCCGACAGCCCAAAGTCTTACAATACTTAAAACGGGGAATCCAGTACACGCACCTATCGCATGCTTGTCTGATCCACGCGTACACCTATTCCCATTGTGCTCGAGACTGATATCTTCCTTAGGTAGATGCCCTTGGATGCGGCGGGCTTGGATTTATTGAGGGCGTCGATCAGCGCCATCATATTCTGAGTCAGGGCATCCACCGTGAACGAGGCGCGTCCGATGGTGCACTGGACGATACCCCCTTTGTCGGCGCGATACTGAACTTGACCGGCTTTCGCGTTTTTTACCGCACCGGCCACGTCCGGCGTTACCGTTCCCACCTTGGGATTGGGCATCAAGCCACGCGGACCAAGTATCTGCCCCAGTTGTCCTACAACACGCATTGCATCGGGACTGGCGATAGCTACATCGAATTCGATATTGCCCGCCTTGATCTGCTCGGCGAGATCTTCAAAGCCGACAATATCGGCCCCTGCTGCCGTCGCTTCCCGGGCCTTGTCGCCCTGCGCAAATACGGCCACCCGCACGATCTTTCCCGTACCCGCAGGTAACACCACAGACCCACGCACTGCCTGGTCAGATTTTTTTGCGTCTATCCCAAGATTGACGGCCACATCGATGGACTCGTCGAATTTCGCGATCGCTGTTTCCTTGACGAGATTGAGCGCATCCTGCAACGGGTAATATTTCGTGCGATCCACTTTTTCCGAGATCGCCTTGAGGCGTTTGGATAAGCGTGCCATGTTATGCGCCTTCCACTTCTATACCCATGCTGCGAGCACTACCTGCAATGGTACGGACTGCCGCGTCCATGTCTGCGGCAGTCAGATCCGGCATTTTTATCTGGGCGATTTCTTCCATTTGCTTCCGTGTCAACCGGCCTATCTTATCTGTATGGGGTTTCGCGCTTCCCTTGCCCACTCCCGCTGCCTTCTTTATCAACACGGTAGCGGGTGTGGTCTTCATGGTAAAGGTGAAGCTCTTGTCGGCATAAGCGGTTATGACGACCGGAACCGGCAGTCCGACTTCCATTTTCTGCGTTGCCGCATTGAATGCCTTGCAGAACTCCATGATGTTGAGTCCCCGCTGCCCCAGGGCAGGGCCTATTGGCGGGCTGGGGTTTGCCTTCCCCGCCGGCACCTGCAATTTGATATAGCCGACTATTTTCTTTGCCATTTGCTCTCCTATCGGGTTCAAACGAGTCCTTGAGACCCTCCCCGTTTAACAATATGCGATATGCAATATGTGACCGAGGCCTTCCGGCACTTCCGGAAACCTTTACCTATACTAAGCTTTCTCGACCTGACTGAAATCCAGCTCGACAGGTGTGGGCCGTCCAAAAATGGACACTGAAACCCGGAGCTTGCTTTTGTCGTAATTGACGTCTTCCACGTTGCCGTGAAAATCCGTAAATGGTCCTTCCTTGACACGAACCGCCTCGCCCGTTTCGAAAAGAATCTTGGGCTTGGGTTTTTCCACCCCTTCCTGAATCTGATGGAGAATGTTCTGCACTTCCTTCTCGCTGATAGGCGTAGGATTCATGGCTGTACCGCCAATGAAGCCCGTCACCTTCGGCGTGTTTTTAACCAGGTGCCATGTTTCGTCGGTCATCTCCATCTCGACCAGTACGTAGCCCGGGAAAAATTTCCGTTCGCTGAGATTTTTCTGTCCTGCTTTCATCTCGACGACTTCTTCCACAGGAACGAGTATCTGCCCGAACTTGTCCAGCATTCCAGCGCGACTGATCCGCTCCTTCAGCGCACGCTGCACGCTCTTCTCGAAACCGGAGTAGGCATGAACCACATACCACTTCTTTTCCATCACCCTTCCTGTCCCATGAGATATTTCACCGCCAGCAGCAGGCCCGCGTCTATCATCCACAGGAACATGGCCATTACCAGAACGAAAGCAAAAACGATACCCGTCGTCTGCACCGTTTCCTTTCGGTTCGGCCATACCACCTTCTTAGTCTCTTCCCACGACTCCCTGCTGAACGCGTAAAACTGCTTGCCCTGAGTGGTAAACGACACCACCACGGTCGCAAGAACAAGGCCTCCGAGAACTGAAATGACGCGAATTACCATTGCGCTCTCGCGCAAGTAATAGAATCCGGCAATACCCGCAATCAGCAGCAGAAGCGCGAATCCCAACTTGATCTTATCCACTAACCTATCCCACTCTGCCTTTTAATGCCTGCCAGCAGACGAAGCGGGGCGCGAGCAAAATTCATGCGCAACCTCACTGCACGACCCGAATAACAATGTATTACGAGGCCCTGCTTCCCCTGGAAACATGCAGTTATTGACGATTTTGAAATGACATTTCCTGATGGCAGGCCAGGAGGGCATCGAACCCCCAACCTTCGGTTTTGGAGACCGACGCTCTGCCAATTGAGCTACTGGCCTGTACTTTGAACAAAGGTAAAAAAATGAAGAACTCACCTGAACACATACAAATGCAAGGCTCTTTAACGCTGGAGTCGACCTCGGGCAAAACGCTATTCGATAATTTTTGCCACGACGCCTGCGCCAACGGTCCTGCCGCCTTCACGAATCGCAAAACGCAGGCCTTCTTCCATCGCAATCGGCGCAATCAGGTTTACCGTCACCGACACATTGTCCCCGGGCATCACCATCTCCGTGCCCGCAGGCAACTCGATTGCTCCCGTCACATCCGTCGTGCGGAAGTAAAACTGCGGCCGGTATCCCTGGAAAAAGGGGGTATGACGTCCACCCTCTTCCTTGCTCAGAACATAAATCTCGGCTGTGAACTTGGTATGCGGGGTGATGGTCCCAGGCTTGGACAGCACCTGGCCACGCTCCACTTCCTCGCGCTTGGTGCCCCGCAGCAATACGCCTACGTTGTCTCCTGCCTGCCCCTGGTCCAGAAGCTTGCGAAACATCTCAACGCCCGTGCACACAGTCTTGGTGGTGGGCTTCAATCCCACGATCCCGATGTCTTCCCCTACCTTGATAACGCCACGCTCAACGCGACCTGTCACCACCGTGCCACGACCCGATATGGAAAAAACATCTTCAACCGGCATCAGAAAAGTCCCGTCCACCGCCCGCTGAGGCTCCGGAATGTAGCTGTCCAGCGCTGCCGCAAGCTTGTAGATGGAGGGCTCGCCTATGTCGCTCTGGTCGCCTTCCAGCGCCTTCAATGCAGAACCGATCACTATCGGGGTGTCATCTCCCGGAAAGTTATATTTGGATAGCAGTTCGCGCACTTCCATTTCCACCAGCTCCAGAAGCTCCGCATCGTCCACCATGTCCGCCTTGTTCATGTAGACGATAATGTAGGGAACCCCCACCTGCCGCGCCAGAAGAATGTGCTCCCGCGTCTGCGGCATCGGTCCATCCGCCGCCGATACCACCAGAATCGCACCATCCATCTGCGCCGCACCCGTGATCATGTTCTTCACATAGTCCGCGTGACCAGGACAGTCAACGTGCGCGTAATGCCGCTTCTCCGTCTCATACTCCACATGCGAGGTGTTGATCGTGATGCCCCGCGCCTTCTCTTCAGGCGCCGAGTCTATCTGCGCGTAACTCTTCGCTTCCCCACCAAACTTCTTCGCCAATACCATCGTGATCGCCGCCGTCAACGTGGTCTTGCCGTGGTCCACGTGCCCTATCGTCCCTACGTTGATGTGCGGCTTCGTCCGCTCAAATTTGCTCTTTGCCATGATGTCCCTTTTAAAGCATTTTTTTGAGTTCTGTAATTGACGCCTATGGAGCCCATGGCCAGGATTGAACTGGCGACCTCTCCCTTACCAAGGGAGTGCTCTGCCACTGAGCTACATGGGCAAGCATGTCCTTGCCTAAACAATACCCCGCAACAATTTTGCCAATTTTTTAATGTTTTTAATTAACGCTCATTTCTCCGCTTCGAGTTCTGGAGCGGGTGAAGGGAATCGAACCCTCGTCGTAAGCTTGGAAGGCTTCTGCTCTACCATTGAGCTACACCCGCATCGGGCACGATCAGGACCAGAAAATCCAGCGAAGCATTCAACAGCTCTTCGGAGAAAAAATCATCGAACCGCACAACCAACGCACTACCTGCGCTCCCATTCACCAGAACCAAACCCAGGCTCACCACGCAAAGCGTTCAAGACGCAGAAATCTACAACGCCCGCATTATCAGCTGCTGATCTGGTGGAGGGGGAAGGATTCGAACCTTCGAAGGCAGAGCCGTCAGATTTACAGTCTGATCCCTTTGACCGCTCGGGAACCCCTCCAAACGAAACCGTTAATTGTGAATGTTTCACGCGGATAAGTCAACGTGGATTTCAGGGTTTTTAATCTGGCACAGGTATTATCCGCACGAGGGGAAAACAATGAGTTGATCTGGATCGGGTAAAATTCCGCGTTCCCTCGGCGAGGCAGTCACGGCGCGCGAAAATCGGTGATTTCAGTGTGTCGAACCCTGACGCAGTCCTAAAAGCTCCACCTCGAAAATCAGGGTAGCGTTTGGCGGGATAGCTCCCACGTTTGGCGGGACAGCTCCCCGCCCTTCCGACCCATAGGCCAATTGGGGCGGAATGATCAACGTGCGCTGGCCTCCCACCTTCATCCCGATCACGCCCCGGTCCCAACCTTTGATGACCCGTCCCGCGCCAACAAGGAACGAGAAGGGCGTACCACGGTCACGCGAGCTGTCGAACTTCTCACCCTTTTTGTCGGGAGCGCTCGCATCGTAAAGCCAGCCGGTATAGTGCACTTCAACCATCTTGCCGACCGCCGCTTCTTCACCACTTCCTATTTTGGTATCCTGCTTGATGGGCTGGGTCACGGCAGAAAGGGTCTGCCCCGTTTCCGAAATGGCGGGTTGGGGCAACAGCAAAGCACCCAGCATGAATATTCCCAAACTGATCAGTGTATTTACCCTGGACATGAGGACCTCTAAAATTGAAATGAAAACCTTTCATACTTACTGCCTCTTATTATACCGTCAACCCATAGGACGACTGTAGCGTCATGCAGGCTTTCGTTCAGGGATTCCTGGGTCATTGCCCATTGCCCATGTACTCATTTAGTCGAGGCGTGAAACGTATGAAGGAGAGTTCATGCAGGATCGCTTAAATGAAAAGGTCGAAGAGATATTTACCAGCAAAGAGACATGTTCCCGGGAGCAGGGAGGACCACCTGCACGCCTACATGACTCGCGCTTTGTGCGCGCCCTCTATCTCGCGGCAGGATTCGTCGCCCTGATACTCGGCGTGGTGGGGATCCTGCTGCCAGTACTCCCGACAACCCCATTTGTGCTGCTGGCAGCCGCCTGTTTTGCCCGCAGTTCCAAGCACTTCCACGCCAAGCTCCTGACTAATCGCATCACCGGTCCCATTATTCGCGAATGGATGGAGCATCGCAGCATCCCGCGCAAAGTCAAGCGTTGGGTATATCTGTTGCTGGTGCTGTCGCTGGGAAGCTCGATCCTGGTGATGCCCTCTGTCTGGCATCAGGGGATGCTAGTTCTGCTGGGTGTCATCCTTATAGCCTTCGTCTGGCGAATTCCGGTCAGAGAACCGGATGCTGACACATGACGGGCATGAGATGCTGCAGCTCAATGGCAAGATGGCAATTACATGCTACAACCTTCTATCCTGCGCTGGGGAACACCTGGTTCCTGGCATATAAGTGAAGTGCCCCCCAGCAGCACACGTCCTCCCCGAGAGAACGCATCGCTGCAAAACGTTTACGCTTCCTGACTAATCCTGACTTAATATTGCCGGGAAGCCTCTTGCGGTTCGGCAACGTAGATTTCAACCCGGCGATTCCTTGCTCTGTTCTGCGGCGTGTCATTCGCAACAATAGGCTCCCGTGAACCCCGACCTTCGATCCTTATGCGGTTCAGAGAAACCCCGCGGCTCGCGAGATAGTCCCGCGTGCTGGCTGCCCGGTTCAAGGACAAGGGGTTGTTGACTGCATCGCTGCCCGAGCTGTCCGTATGGCCGATAATAGTCACCTCCGTAACGGGATTATTGTTCAGGCTGGTGGCAAAGCTATCCAGGACAGGCCTGAAGTTCGGCCTGATGTCGGCGCGGCCGGTATCAAATGAAATATCGCTGGGGATATCCAGCCGCAGGCGATTATCAGAGGTTTTCACAACTTCCACCCCTGTTCCCGCTGTCGCCTGCTCCATTTCGCGTTTCTGCTCTTCCATTCTGCGGGACCACACGTTTCCGGCGATGGCGCCGAGGCCAGCCCCAGCCGCTGCACCGATTGCCGCGCCTTTCCCCTTACCCGCAATTGCTCCAATCAATGCGCCCGTACCTGCGCCAATGCCGGCGCCTATGGCAGTGTCTCTCGTTCTGGTACTCTGGGTTTCGGGTGAACTGGCGCAACCACCCAATGCCAAAACCGTCGTTATTGAAATAACCGATAATTGCTTCCGCATGACTTCTCCTATTTTGGGGGAATTATTGCTTGAGAACGCCTGATAGCGCTCTTCAGTGGTTCCTTAGACTTTAGCAGAGTTATAAGCAGATTCAACGGCAGAGGCAGTTGAATCTTGAGCATTACCCGCTTGCCGGCAATCTGGCCTAGCTGGGCCTATGTCGATAGGATTTGTTTCGTGTGGAGGGGGAAAGTAATTTTCTTCGATCGGGGTTCCGGCCCGTAAAATTTTGCCTCACCCTCTCGGATGATGCATTTCGTGGATTTTTTTCAATCTTTCGCGTGCGACATGAGTGTATATCTGCGTGGTTGAAATATCCGCATGACCGAGCAGCAATTGCACCACACGTAAATCGGCACCATGATTGAGCAGATGAGTCGCAAAGGCATGACGCAATCCATGTGGCGACAACGGCTTCGTGATACTGGCCTGGCGCGCATAGCGTTTGATCAGATACCAGAAAGCCTGGCGAGTCATGCCTGCACCACGGTAAGTGACGAACAGCGCATTACTCGATTTCCCATCCAGCAGGCCAGGACGGATTTCCTTGATGTAGCGGATCACCCATTCCAGCGCCTCTTCTCCCAGCGGTGTCAGGCGCTCTTTCCCCCCCTTCCCCATGATGCGCACCACCCCCATGTCCAGGCTGATCTGTCCGCTTTCCAGGCTCACAAGCTCTGAAACCCGAAGGCCGCTTGCATAGAGCACCTCGAGCATGGCACGATCCCGTAATCCCAACGGAAGGCCCACGTCGGGTGCGCCAAGCAGGGCTTCCACGTCGGCCTCGGTCAAACTCACCGGCAAGTTGCGAGGAAGCCTGGGTGTATCGATATTGAGGGTGGGATCTGCATTGATCTTTCCCTGGCGCAACAGAAAGCGGTAAAACCGCTTTAGGCTCGAGAGCTCGCGGCTGGTGGTGCTGGCCTTCATTCCAGCGGAAAACCTGCCCGCCATGAATCCCAGCAAATCGGAATGCGTGACTATCAGGAAACTGCTATCGCCCGGTTTCTGTCGGATGAACCAGTCACCGAACTGCTGCAGATCGCTGCGATAGCTCTCCATTGTATTGCGCGAGAGCCCATCTTCCAGCCACAGTGCATCGCAGAACTCATCGAGCAGTTCCGCGTTCTGCTCAGATACCCTCATGCTGCAATAGCCAGCGCTTAATGGTGAGCGGCAATCCATCGCTGGCGTTCATGAAACCTCCAAGACCCCCGCTTTTGGCGATAACACGATGACAGGGAATAACGATGGGCAGCCGGTTGGCTCCGCACGCCTGTCCCACTGCGCGCGGGGCGGAATGCAACTCCATCGCGATAGCCGCATAACTGCGCGTTGCACCCGCCGGAATATCCTGGATGGCTTGCCAGACACGGCGCTGATGAATCGTCCCGCCGATGTGCAGTGACAGGTCGAACGCGAAACCAGGATCGGCAAGGTAGGCCTGCAACTGATCACATACTTCCCTGGCGAGAGGATTTTGCGGAACGAGAGTGGGCGTATCCGGCGGCAGGTATTCTATATCGGTCAGCCAGTCTTCATCCGTGCGAAGGCCCAGCACGGCAAACGGTGTGGCAAGCTTGGCCTGATAATCTTCTGGCGGCTTCACCCGCCGTATCGACTTCTGTCTGATCATCCATTCCTCCCCTATCACTCCGACACTGCCGCTCACTGTGCAGCCGCATTACAGAGTGAACAGGAATTCCATTGCGAGATTTTTGGAAACGGTCCCGTATCTGCTTTGACTTTATGCGAATAGTCCGGCGATAATCGAAGCATTATCCGGTTTGAACAATCCGCCCGCAAGCCTTGAATCGAGGAGCATGCTGTGAAATTTAATATAAAGAACGGAACGCCCGAAAAACAACGTAGTGCCTGTGTGGTTGCAGGCATTTTCGAACAACAAAAATTAACTCCTGCTGCCGAAGCCCTGGATAAATCTGCAAATGGCTACATTACCGGCATCCTGGGTCGGGGGGATATGAAAGGCAAAGCGGGCTCGACGCTGATGCTCCATAATGTGCCCAATAGCGCCTGCGAGCGCGTATTGCTGGTGGGGCTTGGCAAGGAGCAGGAACTCGGCGACAAGGGATACCGCGATGCAGTACGCGCAGTATTCAAGGCACTATCTGATACTGGCGCCGCCGATGCCACCCTGTTTCTGCTGGAAGCACCCGTAAAAAACCGCGATTTCTCCTGGAAAGTCCTGCAAATCGCGATCGGCGGGTTGGAGGGCATGTACCGCTTCGACCGGCTGAAAAGCAAGGTCGAGGAAGCCGAACCGAAGCTACAAAAAATTACCCTCGGTATTATCAAATCGCTCACCGAGGAGGAACAGGCTGCCAGCGAGGAGGCTCTGCAGCAAGGACTGGCCGTGGCCGATGGTATGAGTCTGGCCAAGGATCTGGGCAATCTTGCACCTAACATCTGCACCCCGACCTATCTTGCGGAGCAGGCCATGAATATGGCCAAGACCTACAAGCTCAAAGTGACGGTGCTGGAGCAAAAGGATATGGAGGATCTTGGCATGGGCGCATTGCTGGCCGTGGCGCGCGGCAGCCGCCAGCCTCCCAAGCTGATTGCCCTGGAATATTGGGGAGGGGCGAAGAAGGGAAAACCTGTTGTGCTGGTAGGAAAGGGCGTCACCTTCGATACGGGCGGCATTTCCCTCAAGCCAGCGGCGGAAATGGATGAAATGAAGTACGACATGTGCGGGGCCGCCAGCGTACTGGGCACCATTCACGCCATTGCAAGGATGGGTCTTCCAGTCAATGTGGTCGGCATTATTCCAGCCACCGAAAACATGCCCGGCGGCAATGCCACCAAACCTGGCGACGTCGTCACGAGCATGTCGGGACAAACCATAGAAATTCTCAATACGGATGCCGAAGGCAGGCTGATCCTGTGCGACGCGCTGGCCTACACCGAACGCTATGAACCGGAAGCAGTAATCGATATTGCTACGCTCACCGGCGCCTGTGTCATAGCGCTCGGTCACGTTGCCTCGGGCCTGCTGAGCAATGACGACGAACTGGCCCAGGAGTTGCTGGATGCTTCGGAGCGGGCAGTGGATCGCGCCTGGCGTCTGCCGCTGTTCGACGAATATCAGGAGCAACTTAAAAGTAATTTCGCCGATATGGCCAATATCGGAGGCCGCGCTGCGGGAACCATTACCGCCGCCTGCTTCCTGTCGCGGTTCACCAAAAAATATCGCTGGGCGCACCTCGACGTAGCCGGCACGGCCTGGAAATCCGGCAAGGAAAAAGGTGCGACCGGACGCCCGGTCCCGCTGCTCACCCAGTTTCTGATCAGCCGGATTACCAAACAATCCGGTAACACCGGCGAGACCGGCAGCCGCAAGAGCCGGCGTAAATCGAAGGAATGACGGAAATCGACTTCTATTCGGGCGGGGGAGATCGGCTCCATACCGCCTGCCGTCTGGTTGCAACAGCAGTGCGGAAAGGATTCAAAGTCATGATTTACGCCCCTGACATGGCTACAGTCGAGCAGATCGATAAGTTGCTGTGGACTTTCTCTGCAACCGATTTTATTCCACACTGCCAGACAGGCGACAAGCTGGCTGAGTTCACACCGGTAACACTCAGCGATAGTGGAAGGAATCCGCCGCACGATGATGTATTGCTCAACCTGGGCCCTGAAAACCCTCCTTTCTTCAGCCGCTTCCGGCGACTCATTGAAATTGCGGGCAATACGGATGAAGATACCCAGGCGGCAAGGAAACGTTACCGGTTTTATCAGGATCGTGGTTACGAAATACGGCATCACCGCCTGAGCTCCGTATAGCCTGGCGCTCATCAAATCACGCCAAATCACGCAGCAGGTATTAATTCGCGGAATTCCGCTACCTCTTTATCAACCGGTATTTCAATGACAAACAGTAAAAAAGCCTCGAAGGATGAATATGACAAAATTCTGCACAAGCTCGAAATACTGCTGAGCAGGCACCAGGACGTATCATCCACGCCGCTGGCTGACAGCGATAGCCACTTGGTCGCCGGCTCACCCCGTTTGTCCGGAACCGCGATGAAGCAGGTACGGGTAGATGATATCCCCACCCTCACAGAAGTCGCCACCAGGCAGCCCCCGTCCGGCGCCGACATACCCACTCTCACGGAAGTCGTGCATTCCGCACCTTCGACACTTTCCCCCGCCGATATAACCGTGCTGCTGGAAAAAATTCTGGATGGAGCGCTGAATGAGACCAGCATCGTCTTGAATCCGGATGCACGCAAGGCGCTGATACAAGCCCTGAAATCGCGCCTGTTCGGTCTTTAGATTTCGATCCTTTTATTTCGAGTCCGATTATTACCCTGCCTGCACGCTCGACCTGCCCACAGGTCTCTCTACTCCCCTTTCTGCCTCCCCAATTTCACCGCTCATCCCTCGGGAGAAATACGCCTACCGTTTCATGAGTTTCAACTGCAGCGAAGGAATTTTCGTACGCGCGAAAACAATAGTGGAACAGACTCATTCCCGGCCCGTCGCGTTTGACCTGGGAAACGGGCAGGGATCAGCGGGAGCGCGTCAATACTAGATTCTGCTTCCCGATCTCTGCCACCATGCCAAAAACCCGATCAGGCCCAGGCTCGCGAGCATCAGCATATAGGCTTCGGGTTTGGGAATATTGGCAATAACGATGACCTGTCCCGCGTCATTGATGCTGATGGCGCCCGTTATAACATATCCGGCCGGCAACCACGCCAGTGAATTGAGGTCCATCATGCCTACGCCATTGGGACCGGTGATAAAGGCATGCTCCTCACCGGCAGCCACGGTGGACCATCCCACCACCTGTCCGGTATCGTTGATGTCAGTCGCGATACTGTAACCACCACCCAGCGTCCCCAGATCGGTCATGCCCACCCCATTGGGACCGGTGATGAAAGCGTGCGTAGAACCCGCAGCCGTGCTGGAATCCCCCACCACTTGCCCGGCATCGTTGATGCCATAGGCGACACTGTAATCTCCACCCAGCGTCCCGAGATCGGTCATGCCGACGCCATTGGGACCAGTGATGAAAGCGTGGTGCTCACCTGTAGCTGTCTCTGAGTACCCTACCACCTGCCCGGCATCATTGATATCATGAGCGACAGTTGTGAGTCCATCCGGTAGGCTTTTCAGATAGGTCATGCCCGCGCCATTAGGACCGGTGATGAAAGCGTGCCAATATTTCTTGACGGTGTACCCCGCCACCTGGCCAGCCTTATTGATGCTAGTGGCGTAACTGGCATGTTCTCCCAGCGTCCCTAGGTCTGTCATGCCCACGCCGTTAGGCCCGGTAATGAAAGCGTGGCGCTCACCTGTGGCTGTCTCTGAGTACCCTACCACCTGCCCGGCATCATTAATACTATAGGCTGTGCTGAAACCGCCACCCAGCGTCCCGAGATCGGTTCTGCCAACGCCGTTGGAATCGGTGATGTAAGCCTGTGAATTTGACCATGCCGCCGCCTGACCAGAATTATTGATGTCAGTAACGTCACTAGTCATTCCACTCGGCGCAAGATTGATCAGTCGGTTGCTGTTGAGGTCCAGAATATATGAACGCTGTAGCTGTGCAGAGGCGGGGAAAGCAAAGCCTAATCCGATACTTAAGACCATCGGTGGGATCAAGCTCTGCATTCTGGAATTACCGGTCATTTTCATTATTCTCTCTCCAGTAAATGGTTTTCAGAGATGCGGGGCTCTCCCATTTGCTGAAGTACGCCGGCAGCGCCCCTCTTTGCGCCACATGACTCTCCACCTTCCATTACAACATTTCAGCCTAAAATCTGTCTGGCAAGAAGTATATGAGCCGATCGGTCTATCCAGCGAGGCAAAGTGTTGCAATCTTGAGCAATGACAAAAACTCAAGCTGAGACACGGGTTTGGCAAATTATCAACAGATCTGTCCACGCCAATCGGGGAAACCTTGATCGGAATCTCCCCGATCTCATTATTTTTAAGTGAGATTAAGGCAGATTGCAAGACCGCAAAGTGCACAAGCTGAAGAGTCGGTATGAGCGGCATTCAGCAGAGTGCAGCAGGCTGGTTCGATCCTGTCTCTGGCGCCTGCGAAACGGGCTGTTGCGGAGTCGGCAAGCAGACAATACAAACGTCATACTGGTGGAAACCGGTATCCCGTGACCCTCAAAGCACGCCATTATTGTTTGGCTGGATTTCGGGTCAGGCCCGGAATGACGAGATTCATCGTATTTGCTGCCCGGATCAATAAGGATAACGGGACAGATTCCCAATGCTTTCTCGGAATGCCCCTGACCGACAAGATGGGGATACAGTCAAAAGGGAAGACGGCCACGCTGCCGGTCCTTGCGCCTTCCGTTATAATTGCGGGTTTTCCGCCAAACGATCGACAGTATGGAACTCGAAAAAAGCTTTGATCCCCGGGCTATCGAACGCCGCTGGTATTCGCGCTGGGAGGGCGAAGGCTATTTCAGGCCTGGACCAGCGGGGACTGCGGGTAATCAAGCGCCTGCATACTGCATCATGCTGCCGCCACCCAACGTGACGGGCACGCTGCACATGGGACATGCCTTTCAACATACCTTGATGGATGCGCTGACGCGTTATCACCGGATGCGTGGAGATAACACATTATGGCAGCCGGGCACCGACCATGCTGGAATTGCGACCCAGATCGTGGTGGAACGCCAACTGGATCAGCAGAACATTGACCGGCGCGATCTGGGACGTGAGGCGTTTCTCACACGTGTGTGGGAGTGGAAAGAGGAATCCGGTTCCACCATCAGCCGCCAGATGCGCCGTATGGGCGCTTCCTGCGACTGGTCGCGCGAACGCTTCACTATGGATGAAGGCCTCTCCCGGGCCGTGACTGAAGTTTTCGTGCGGCTTTATCGCGAAGGCCTCATCTACCGCGGGGAACGTCTGGTGAACTGGGACCCTGTGCTGCAAACCGCCGTTTCTGACCTCGAAGTGGTATCGGTAGAAGAAGAAGGATCGCTCTGGCATATTCTTTATCCCTTCGAAAAGGATGCCGGAGGAAATCAGGATGGCGCAAAACCGGAAGGACTGATTGTTGCCACTACCCGCCCGGAAACCATGCTGGGCGATATGGCGGTAGCCGTACATCCCGACGATGCGCGCTACCGGCACCTGATCGGTCGCCACGTGCGCCTGCCATTATGCGAGCGCAGCATACCCATCATCGCAGACACTTATGTCGACCCGGCATTCGGCACGGGGTGCGTCAAGATCACTCCCGCGCACGATTTCAACGACTACCAGATAGGACAACGGCACAAACTCGTTCCGCTCGGTATTCTCACCCTGGATGGGAAAATCAATGACTTGGCGCCCGCCGAGTATCAGGGATTGGATCGTTTTGCGGCCCGCAGGAAAATTGTCGCCGATCTGGAAGGACAGAATCTGCTGGTTGAAACAAAACCGCACAAGCTGATGGTGCCGCGCGGGGATCGCACCCAGGCTGTCGTTGAACCGATGCTGACCGATCAATGGTATGTCAGCATGAACGGTCTGGCGAGGCGAGGCCTGGAGGCGGTGGCAAGTGGAGAAGTGAAATTCATTCCGGAAAACTGGGCGCACGTATATAACCAGTGGCTTGAAAACATCCAGGACTGGTGTATTTCCCGCCAGTTATGGTGGGGCCATCGGATTCCCGCTTGGTACGACGAGGACAATAACATCTTTGTCGCGCATAACCTGGAGGAAGCGCAACGGCTGGCGGGCGAGCGCAAGCTGATGCAGGACGAGGATGTGCTGGATACCTGGTTTTCATCCGCACTGTGGCCATTCTCCACCTTGGGCTGGCCGGAAAAAACACCCGAGCTTGAAACATTCCTGCCGACCTCGGTTCTGGTTACCGGCTTCGACATCATTTTTTTCTGGGTAGCGCGCATGGTGATGATGTCCCTGCATTTCACCGGCAAAGTGCCTTTCCGGGAGGTATATATCACCGGCCTCATCCGCGATGCGGAAGGCCATAAGATGAGCAAATCCAGAGGCAATGTGCTGGACCCACTGGATCTTATCGACGGCATTGCATTGCCGGATCTGATGGCCAAACGCACCAGCGGTCTGATGAACCCGCGGCAGGCCGAATCCATCGAAAAAACCACCCGTAAGCAGTTTCCGGAGGGAATCCCGGCGTTCGGCACTGATGCGCTGCGCTTTACTTTTGCCAGCCTCGCCTCTCATGGCCGCGACATCAAGTTCGATATGCAGCGCTGCGAAGGCTACCGGAATTTCTGCAACAAGCTCTGGAATGCGGCGCGCTACGTGCTGATGAATTGCGAAGGCAAAGATACCGGCGTGGCGGAATCGATGCATCTGGAATATTCGGATGCCGACCGCTGGATCATCAGCCGGCTGCAACAAGCGGAAACTGCGGTCGCGCAGGCTTATCAGGATTACCGCTTTGACATGGCAGCCCGCGAAATCTACGAATTCGTCTGGGATGAGTATTGCGACTGGTATCTGGAGTTCGCCAAGGTACAACTGAATTCCGGCAACGAAGTGGTACAGCGCACTACCCGCCGCACCCTGGCTCGCGTCCTGGAAACGGCTTTAAGACTTGCCCACCCCCTCATTCCATTTATTACTGAAGAATTGTGGCAGAACATTGCCCCGCTCGCTGGCAAGCAAGGGGTGAGCATCATGTTGCAACCCTACCCTCAAGCCGATCCCTCCAGACTCGACGAAACCGCAATCGGGAATATCGCTGCGCTCAAGGAGATGATCAATGCCTGCCGCACGCTACGGGGCGAAATGAACCTCTCCCCGGCATCGAGGGTACCGCTTCTGGCCGTAGGCGACGGAAAAACACTCGCCAGCTTTTCTCCCTATCTGAAGGCGCTGGCCAAATTGTCGGATATCGAAATCGAACAGGATCTGCCTCCCGCCGAAGCACCGGTGGCAATCGTCGGTGAATTCAGGCTGATGCTGAAAATCGATATTGATATTGCTGCGGAGCGTGAGCGGCTGACCAAAGAGCTCGACCGTGTCCAGACGGAAATGGAGAAGGCGCAAACCAAGCTCGCCAACAGTAATTTTGTGGCGCGCGCACCGGCAAAGGTGGTGGAACAGGAAAAAGAACGCCTTGCCAATTTCGGCACGACATTGGGGAAACTGAAAGAGCAACTTCAGAAACTGGGTTGCTGAATCGGGTCAAAAAGTTCAAGAGGCGGATGGCCTGCGCTATAATCTCTTGTTTGACAACAAAATCGGTCTCGCCTCCCGCCTCGCCAGCGGGCTTTATAAAAAGGAAAAAGGAGGAATAATCATAATCGTCTTATTGGGTGGTCCCGGCGCGGGAAAGGGAACTCAAGCCAACTTCATCAAGGAGCATTTCGGCATTCCGCAGATATCGACAGGAGACATGCTGCGCGCGGCTGTCAAGGAAGGCACCGAACTGGGTCTCATGGCCAAAAAGATCATGGACGAGGGCGGTCTTGTTCCGGATGACGTTATCATCGGTCTGGTGAAAGCGCGCATTGCACAGCCGGATTGCAGCAAGGGTTTTCTGTTTGATGGCTTTCCCCGCACCATCCCGCAGGCGGATGCAATGAAGGCTGCCAAAGTGCCTGTCCAATTCGTCATTGAAATTGATGTATCCGACGAAGAGATTGTCAGGCGCCTCTCCGGGCGACGGGTACATCCCGCCTCGGGACGTATTTACCATCTGATATTCAGTCCGCCCCGGGTCGATGAGAAGGATGATGTAACCGGCGAGCCGCTGATACAGCGTGATGATGATAAAGAGGAAACGATCCGGAAACGGCTCGAAATCTATCACGCCCAGACCGAACCATTGGTAGAATACTACGCCAGATGGTCAGCTAGTGGCGAAAAAGATGCTCCCAGGTATGTGAAAATCACGGGAGCCGGATCAGTGGAAACAATTCGCGACGCCATTTTTGCGTCGCTGAGGTAGCTTCAGTCAAAACTCCTGGTGGAACTCAAGCCTGGTATCACCGCCGTTTTAATTCGCTAAGAGAGCAATACGCAGCGGCAGTAATCCTCGTTGCCGTTTGCATGATGGCGCCAGCACTGTTGCGCCACGGGAGAAAGCGTGCGTACGCTGACGGTAGATGTTGGAAGATTTAAATAATCGGGGGAGAAATATGGCAGCAAAAAATGCTTTTTATGCTCAATCCGGCGGCGTTACGGCCGTCATCAATGCTTCCGCAGCCGGTGTAATTGAAACCGCCCGCAAGCAAAGCGGAAAGATAGGCAGGATTTATGCGGGGCGCAACGGGATCATCGGCGCGCTTACGGAGGATCTGATCGATACCGGCCAGGAATCCGATGCCGCAATCAGCGCCTTGCGGTACACACCCTCCGGAGCATTCGGGTCCTGCCGCTACAAACTGAAAAGCCTTGAACAGAACCGGCGGGAATATGAACGCCTGATCGAAGTATTCAAGGCTCATGACATCGGCTATTTCTTCTACAACGGCGGTGGCGATTCAGCGGACACATGTCTCAAGGTATCGCAACTGTCCGGCACACTTGGCTATCCCATTCAGGCCATTCATGTGCCAAAAACGGTGGATAACGACCTTCCCATCACGGACTGCTGTCCCGGCTTCGGCTCCGTGGCGAAGTACATCGCCGTATCCACGCTCGAGGCCAGCTTCGATGTGGCAAGCATGTCAGCAACGTCCACGAAGGTGTTCGTACTGGAAGTAATGGGACGGCACGCCGGCTGGATAGCAGCCGCTGGAGGCTTGGCGTCCAGCCCGGAGCGTGAAATTCCCGTTGTCATTCTCTTCCCCGAAATCAGCTTCGACAAACAGAAATTCCTCGCCAAAGTGGATAGTTGTGTCAAGAAATTCGGCTACTGCTCGGTAGTGGTATCGGAGGGCGTAAAAGGAGATGACGGCAAATTTCTTTCCGATCAGGGGGTGCGTGACGCGTTCGGGCACGCGCAATTGGGAGGAGTAGCGCCGGTGGTGGCAAACATGGTGAAGGAAGGACTCGGGCTCAAATATCACTGGGGTGTAGCGGACTATCTGCAACGTGCGGCGCGTCACATCGCGTCCAAAACCGACGTTGAGCAAGCATACGCCATGGGCCAGGCCGCGGTGGAATTCGCCGTTCAGGGACACAACTCGGTGATGCCTACCATAGAACGCATTTCCGCCAGACCCTACCAGTGGAAAGTAGGCATGGCGCAGTTGTCGCAAGTCGCCAATGTCGAAAAAATGATGCCAGAGAACTTTATCACTGAAGATGGTTTTGGCATCACCGACCAATGTCGGGAGTATCTGGCACCGCTCATCGAGGGTGAAGACTATCCACCCTACAGGGATGGCCTGCCGGATTACGTACGGCTGAAAAACGTGGCGGTCGCGAAAAAACTGGGCGGCTTCACGCTTTGAGCCGCTTTAACCTGGCGTAACTGGAATCGCATACATATTGTTCGCAGGCGCTCGTATTCAGCGGCAAATAATCGATCGCAATGCCTATGCAAACGATAAGACTGGATTTTTGTACGTGTTTCCTTGTAGCCCATTTTTACTGGAGATTTAAATGAGTACTGGTTTAATCATCGCAATTGGTTGCGCGATGGCGGCACTCCTCTATGGAGTGGTTTCGATAAGGTGGATTGTAGCGTTGCCAGCAGGCAACGAACGCATGCGGGAAATTGCCACGGCGATTCAACAGGGTGCCTCGGCTTATCTGAACCGCCAATACACCACCATCAGCATAGTGGGTGTTATTCTGCTGATGGCAATCTTTCTTGCTTTGGGCTGGCAGACTGCCGTTGGGTTTGCTTTGGGCGCATTTTTGTCGGGGCTGACCGGGTATATCGGCATGAACGTATCCGTGCGTGCGAATGTACGTACGGCGGAAGCAGCGCGGCACGGTCTCAACGCAGCGCTGGATGTTGCCTTCAAGGGGGGGGCCATTACCGGTATGCTGGTGGTTGGCCTGGGTTTGCTGGGCGTAGCTGGCTACTTTGCCCTTCTGGTCAGTATGGGCGCAAGTGAATCGCAAGCAACTCATGCTTTGGTGGGCGTCGCCTTCGGAAGCTCGCTGATCTCCATTTTCGCCCGTCTCGGCGGCGGAATTTTCACGAAGGGCGCTGACGTTGGTGCCGACCTGGTTGGCAAGGTGGAAGCGGGTATCCCTGAGGACGATCCGCGCAATCCTGCGGTGATCGCCGACAACGTGGGTGACAACGTGGGCGATTGTGCCGGAATGGCTGCGGACCTGTTTGAAACCTACGCCGTTACCATTATCGCGACCATGCTGCTGGGTGGACTGCTCATCACCGACGCCGGGCCGAACGCGGTGCTCTATCCGCTGGTATTGGGCGGCGTCTCGATTATTGCTTCCATCATTGGCTGTTACTTTGTCAAGGCACGTGAGGGTGGCAAGATCATGAATGCGCTATACCGTGGTCTGGCGGTCGCCGGGGGACTTGCCGCAATTGCTTACTATCCCATCACCGCCATAATGCTGGGCGATGGCGTAATGATCGAGGGGAAGCTGGTTTCCTCAACCAATCTTTACCTCTCTGTACTGGTTGGTCTGGCGCTCACGGCCGCCATGGTATGGATCACTGAATACTACACCTCAACGGAATTCAAACCGGTACGCCATATCGCAGAAGCATCTAGCACCGGTCACGGCACCAATGTCATTGCGGGTCTGGGTGTTTCGATGAAAGCGACTGCTTGGCCGGTTATTGTCGTATGTCTTTCTATCTGGATCACATACGAACTGGCAGGTCTGTATGGCATTGCCATCGCCGCCACCTCGATGCTTTCGATGGCCGGAATTATCGTTGCCCTCGATGCCTACGGTCCCATTACGGACAATGCCGGTGGAATCGCCGAAATGTCCGGCTTGCCGTCGGAAGTACGTGATATCACCGATCCTCTGGATGCCGTTGGCAATACCACCAAGGCTGTGACCAAGGGTTACGCAATCGGCTCTGCTGGCCTGGCTGCGCTGGTTTTGTTCGCCGACTACACCCATGCACTCGCGAGCGGCGGTAAATCTGTGAACTTTGATTTGTCCGATCATATGGTCATCATCGGTTTGTTTCTGGGCGGGATGGTTCCCTACCTGTTTGGCGCGATGGCAATGGAAGCCGTGGGCCGTGCTGCCGGCTCAGTAGTGGTGGAAGTCCGGCGCCAGTTCAAGGAAATCCCCGGAATCATGGAAGGAACTGGCAAACCGGACTATTCCCGAGCGGTGGATATGGTAACGAGGGCGGCGATCAAGGAAATGATCATTCCCTCGCTGCTCCCTGTGGCGGTGCCTCTGATCGTCGGCCTCATGCTGGGTCCGGTTGCCCTTGGCGGCGTACTGATCGGCGCGATCATTACGGGCATTTTCGTGGCAATTTCGATGACCGCTGGCGGTGGGGCGTGGGATAATGCCAAGAAATACATTGAAGACGGCAACTTCGGTGGAAAAGGTTCTGAAGCGCATAAGGCAGCCGTTACAGGCGATACAGTGGGTGATCCCTACAAGGACACTGCGGGTCCGGCCGTGAACCCGCTCATCAAGATCATGAATATCGTGGCGCTCCTGATTGTGCCGTTGTTGTAATTTTTTGCGTTCTCCAAAACACGCCGGACCTTCCGGCGTGTTTTGTTTTGGGACCTCAGATCTCACATATACCCGGAGGGCTTGCTTTATGAATAAAAAAAACGTGCTCACGCTCGACGATGCCAAGGTTATTGCGGCCGCTGCGGAAGCAGAAGCCACGCGCAACAACTGGCCGGTGGTGATTGCGATCGTCGATGACGGCGCTCATCTTATCCACTTGCTGCGCCTCGATGAGACACAATTTGGCAGTATCGAAGTTGCAATACAAAAGGCGCGGGCAGCCATTGCATTCCGCCGTCCCACCAAAATCTGGGAAGAACAGGTGGCTGCCGGAAGCATCCGTTATCTTGGTCTGCCGGGCACTCTACCCATTGAGGGGGGGCTGCCGATCGTGGCGGAAGGGCAGTTCATCGGCGCCGTGGGAGTAAGCGGTGTGCGCTCCCACCAGGATGCGCAGATTGCCCAGGCAGGACTGGATGCGCTCTTCAAGAATGCCTGAGAAGACTGCTTGACTTAGGGAACTGCTCAAATCCTCCGTCGCGCCTGCGACGGATTTGTTCAGCGGTTCCTTAGAACGTACAACGAATATCCTGCACTCAAAGCCTACTGCTATCCCTTCTCCTGACAGGCCGGGTGCAAGTCCGGGGTGGCAGCCCCAGCAAAAGAATATTTCCTCTTGCGCCCCGTATCTCAGGCTTCGTACTCCCAGACCTGGCAATCGACTCTATCAGTTCGCCGCCTGAGTTTACTTTTTATTTTCTTTTTCGTATCCCTCTATCAACTTGAGGCTGAGTTAAGGTAGGATGGCTCCATAATGTCATCGTAACCGGTTATTAAACGTATTTGCACATGAACTCCCCCGAGTTGCGGCAAAAGGCCTTTTTACTGATGTTGAGTGCCGTCTCCGTGGCATTCATCTGGATACTGCTGCCTTTTTATGGCACGGTATTCTGGGCGGCAGTTCTTGCCATCATATTTACACCGTTTCATCGCAAGTTGCTGGCTGCCGTGGGACAGCGGCGCAACCTCGCCGCGTTCACCACATTGTTGCTCGTTCTGGTCATCGTGATTCTTCCGGTCACCCTGATGACAATCTCACTGCTGCAGGAAGGAATCGTCGTTTATCAGAAGATTCGTTCGGGGGAATTGAATTTCGGCATGTATTTCCAGCAGATCGCGAGCGCCGCGCCCCCGTGGCTGGTCAACCTGCTCGATCGTTCAGGACTCACCAATATCACCGAGTTGCAGGATATGCTGTCAAGCGGCGTCCTGCGCGGCAGTCAGTTCATTGCTACGCACGCTCTCAGCCTCGGCCAGAACGCTTTTGAATTTCTGGTGAGCTTTGCCATCATGCTGTATCTGCTCTTTTTTCTGCTGCGCGATGGGGACAGCCTGGCGGCCAAGATCAAGCAGGCCATGCCCCTTACCATGGAACACAAACGGCACTTGTCCAGCAAATTCACTACGGTCATTCGCGCCACCGTCAAGGGCAACGTCGCCGTTGCCGCCATTCAGGGCGCCCTGGGGGGTCTCATATTTTATTTTCTCGGCATCCAAGGAGCCTTGCTGTGGGGCTTCGTGATGGCGTTTCTTTCCCTGATACCGGCAGTCGGCGCCGGCCTCATCTGGATCCCGGTGGCCATCTACTTCCTCTTTACTGGCGCTGTCTGGCAGGGTACCGTGCTCATCGCGTTCGGCGTGTTCGTAATCGGATTGGTGGACAACCTCTTACGCCCCGTCCTGGTGGGACGAGATACGAAGATGCCGGATTACATAGTGCTCATCTCGACACTCGGGGGACTGGTCCTGTTCGGCCTCAATGGCTTTGTGATCGGACCGGTTATCGCAGCATTGTTCATGTCCGCATGGGATCTCTTCGCTGCATCAATGGAGACTCCCAGGATCGAAAAAAAAGATTGAGGCGCAAGATAGGCTTCGCCTGAAATGAAGTTCAAGAGAAGCCAGGACGGGATCAGGAACGGGAGTTGTGATCGTGATTACGAACGAATATACGCTCCGTGGAAACCAAATGGTACGTGCTGGGGAACATTTGCACGAGCAATTTCCGACAAATCTCGCGCATTGAGCAGCAGCAGATATGAATTGTTCGCAGTAGAATCCAGGACCACCGTCAGCAATATGCCGCCGTCCTCGGATTGAGTGTCTGGCCCTGCCACAAATACGGGCTCGCTAGGATATTGACCATCCTGCCGCCACTCCTTGACGTCGCCTGTCAGATCAAATTTAACGACAGTATCAAGAAAAGCCGATTCCCCCTGTCTTGCAATACCATTCGCGTAAATATATCGGTATGTTTTGCTGTTGCATTGCTCATAATTTATGCGCGGCAGTTCGGCTGAATGGTCAACCAACCTTCGGGAACTACGGTGCCGGCGGACACGTTGATAGTAAATCGCCTTAATTCGTTTTTAGGGTATGCCTCCTGATTCCGTTTGTTGAGTAATGAGTTCAGGTAGAAGTACTCCACTACATCCGCATCGGGATACACAATAATGTCGAGGTCTATTTTGCTATGGTCGTTATTATCAAATGCATTGACGTGGTGAAAGCCGAACCAAGCTTCGTCAGTGTGCGCATATCTGCCTTCCCCCGTCTGGCGATCAACAAGCGAGAAGCGCGTGCCGCGCTCAGGTTTCCATGTGTAGTTTGCTATAAATGGCTTACCTCTTACCAACATGCTTATTGGATTCACCACCAACGGAAATTCCATCAAAATCAAATATTGCTGGCTGAGTCCAAAACTATGCATATACGATGGTCTGTCTGTGCTGTAGCTGCCTATCAGTTGGCGCTTTTTGCTGCCATCAGACAACCTGTAGACGTTGTATGTGGATTTGCGACCAAAGCTGAGCAGGTAGTTAAATTGATCACCTTGATCCTGATGCGGATGAGCGGTTGTCAAATTCCCCTTCAGCCCGTCGCTGTAACTGACAATACCCATAGTCTTGAGGGTATCTACCTCGAAAGCAACGGGTAGCGGAGTCTCTGTTTGAGCTACAAATTCTTTGGCAATCTTTCCGATAGACACATTAGCATTGGCGCCGGATGTTGACCCTGTAAAGACTTGAGTAATACGCTTGAACAAAGAGCGACAGGGATCAGTGGCAAATTCTCCATATTTCATTTTTCCGTCTTTAGCCGCTCGAAGAGCGGGAGTGTCGAGGAACCTATTCGCGTAGCTGACGTGGCCATTGGCAATATCGAACTTATGCAGCATTGCCAGGCCATCGAACCAGTGGTTAAGTGTCTTGCCTTCCAAACGGAAACGGGCAGGACCGTTACGCACGAGCGTGCCGGATAGCCAGTCGGGAATAACGCCCTCTACCTCTAGCGAAGAAACAGTGATTTCTTTTGTTTGATCTGCAAACCCTTTCTTATAATCGCATGTCATTTTGGCATCTCCTTCATTCGCCCCTCCTTTGTTGCAAAAGCAGAGAGTGAATGTTCATGAAAATCGGCTGGGCACGCGTCCCGAATCGATGACAGAACGATGACAGAACCCTGGCTCGTAGATGGGTAGTCATTTCGATTGATAGCTCATTCCCCGGGAAAATTTCATCCGGAGCCGAACCGTCCAAGCGAAGATGCGCCCCCCAAGTAGCCATCTTGCCATAACCGACATTTTGGAATCGAGAGGCAGTGCATGACGGACGGGAGGTCGTGATACTTTCACTGCGCTCAATACGGCCTGTGCAATGATTTCCGGACCTGGGGCTTCGGGTTCTCCCACCACCAGATTGTATACACCCGCAAGAAGTCTTTTATAGGCTGCGGGGTGCGGGATTCTCTCCATTGCCCTCAACTGGTTTGGCACAAACTCGGTCTTTATCAATCCGGGGGCAATCAGCACGACATTGATGCCGAACTCCATCACTTCCCCTCGCACTGCGTCAGTCAACGCTTCGATGGCATACTTCGAGGCCGAATACCAACCGAAACCAGGAACTGAAATCCTGCTCAGCGCGGAGACGATATTGACGATACACCCCGATCGCTGCTCCCGCATATGCGGAAGCACTGCTTGCATGAATCTCGCATAGCCAAAAAGATTGACCTCGAGCTGCCAATGCGCGGTTTCGAGCGGAACACATTCGACGGCGCCCGGTTGACAGATCGCGGCGTTATTCACTAGCACATCGATTCGCCCGTGGGTCGATATGATGTGGGCTACCGCTTGGCGGACAGCTGCATCATCGGTCACATCCAGGCAAATGGGCTCGATATGGCTGGAGCGTATCTGTTCCAGCCTGTGCATGCGGCGGGCGAGAGCGAATACATAATATCCGTTCTGGGCAAGAAGTTCTGCTGTTGCTCTGCCGATGCCACTGGAAGCACCGGTTACCAACGCGATCCTGTCGGCCATATGTTTCTTCCTTTTAGGGTTGCCATTCCTTGGGCTTTCTATACATAATGAGCCAGGCACATGGCTCGCCAGGACAATTCCTGGTTTTGTTACCGGGACAGATCTCCGGTTTCCTGCCTGGAACCGCAATACTGGTTAGCATGCAGTAAAATTCATCCTCCGATACTTCTTTATAGTACCTGTCACGCCACGAGCTCGTTTCTCCCGAATACCTGATCCTTATATCCCCATGAGGAGAAGATTATGAAAACTGTACTCATCACAGGCGCAAACCGTGGAATTGGACTTGAATTCGCACGTCAATACGCAGCGGAAGGCTGGCATGTTCTTGCCTGCGCGCGCCATCCCGAGAAAGCAGGAGAACTTCAAACGTTGGCAAGCCAGCATCCGGAGCGGATGAAGATACATACGCTTGATGTTGCCGATCACCGGCAAATCGACGAACTGGGGCGGTCTCTTTCCGGCGAATCCATCGATCTGCTTCTCAACAATGCCGGTATCTATGCAGAGGCGCATCGTTCGGGAATATTCAGGAGCGAGGATTACGAAGCCTGGATGCGTACGTTTCTGATCAATACCATGGCGACACTCAAGATGGCGCAGACATTTGCATCACAGATCGCCCGAAGCAGTCAAAAAAAGATTGTGACCATCAGCAGTAAAATGGGCAGTATCGAGGACAATGATGGCGGGGGAAGCTATATGTACCGGTCCAGCAAGGCGGCGGTGAACATGGTGGTCAAATCGCTTTCGATTGACCTGAAACAGGCGGGAGTAATTGCGGTGGTACTGCATCCGGGATGGGTGAAAACGGACATGGGAGGACCCAATGCCTTGATCTCGCCTGTTCAAAGCGTATCCGGCATGCGGCAGGTGATCGATCGCCTCACCCTTAAGGATTCCGGCAGCTTCATTGAGTACGACGGCAAGCTGGTGCCGTGGTAGAGGATTCCTGCCGGATTGATTACTGATCTGGCTGCGCAATAAGCTCCCGCGCTCCGGTTATTCGACGATTACAGCCGTGCCGCTTGCGGAAACCATGAGCATGCCATTTTCTTTTCCCAGTACCTCGTAGTCGATATCGATGCCCACTACTGCATTCGCTCCAAGGTCGCGCGCACGCTGCTGCAGTTCTTCGAGCGCGATGTCCCGCGCGCGCTGCAACTCTTTCTCGTAGGTTCCGGAGCGTCCACCCACCAGATCGCGGATTCCCGCAAAGAGGTCCTTGAATATATTGGCGCCCAGAACTGCTTCGCCCGCCACCACCCCGCAATATCGCGTAATACGCTTCCCATCGATGCCCGGTGTTGTAGTAAGTTGCATATTTCTCCTGTTCAGAATTAGGGAACTGTTAAAGGCCAGGACGCTTCCATCGCACCGGTAGCGAATCTCCATTCCCAATGGGAGATACCGCTCATGATCCGCCTGCTTTGGAGGGCCGCTTGCGAATTTTCTTCAGGGGCCTTCGCCCTGGCCCTGGCACAGCATCCCGGGACCGGGGTTGTTCTGGAGGTATGGCACCTTTACGGCGGACATTCCGATCCGGCGTGGTGGCCCGGTTTACCGGGGTAAGCGCGATTTCGAGTTCGTTGATCTCATCCCATTGAGCTTCGGTACGCTGCCTCTCTGGTATCGCAAGGAGCTGCTGCAAGCGCTGATACGGAAGAACTTGTTCTGGCTCATCCATGATATATTAACGTGCCGCTTTGCTGATAATTATTATCATTTATAATATTAGCCTTTCTGCCTTTATATCCGGAGTAAATCAAATGTCCAGTGCGCGCCTCAATCGTTATCTTACCGCAATGATATGCGGTGTCACGCTATTTACCGCAGATGCATCCGGGGCGGAGGAAGTCGTCGTCTATTCGGCACGCATAGAGCAACTCATCAAGCCCATGTTCGATGCTTTTACCAAGGATAGCGGCATTGCTGTCAAATTCGTCACCGATAAGGAAGGTCCCTTGCTCGCGCGCCTCAAGGCAGAAGGCAAAAACACTCCGGCTGACGTACTGCTCACCACCGATGCCGGCAACCTGTGGGAGGCGGCGCGGGAGGGACTGCTGCGTCCGGTGGAGTCAGAAATACTCGAAACGAATGTTCCCGCTCATCTCCAGGATCCTTTGAACCGATGGTTCGGCTTATCGATACGCGCCCGTACCCTCGTTTACAACACCAACAAGGTAAAACCCTCCGACCTTTCAACCTATGAAGCGCTGGCAGATCCCAAGTGGAAGAACCGCCTGTGCGTACGCACTTCCAAGAAAGTATACAACCAGTCGCTGGTGGCAATGATGATTGCCGAGCATGGAGAACCGAAAACCGAGCAGATCGTGAAGGGCTGGGTTGCCAATCTTGCAACCGATCCTCTTTCGGATGATACCAAGGCTATGGAATACGTTGCTGCAGGGAAATGTGACGTCACTATTGTCAATACTTATTATTACGGGCGTCTGATGAAAAAGAACCCCAAACTACCGCTTGCGATTTTCTGGCCGAACCAGGACAACAGCGGCGTCCATGTAAATATTTCGGGTGCAGGCGTGACAAAATATGCGCATCACCCTCAAGCGGCGATCAAGCTGATCGAATTTCTATCCTCGGAAAAAGCGCAGAATCTGTTTGCCGACGTAAACATGGAGTATCCCGTGAACTCCAAAGTCAAAACCGATCCTGCCGTAGCCGCGTGGGGCAGTTTCAAACAGAATACGATAAATGTGAACAAAGCTGGAGAACTGCAAGCGGAAGCGGTAAAACTGATGGATCGTGCCGGCTACAAGTAAGATATAACCGGGTGATGGTCGGGTGGAGGTAGAAGCGCTTAGCGGGACAGGGACGGGAACGGAGACGACGGATAGTCAAGGCACAAGAAAGGGGTTTTTCAGCTTTCCCACCTCGAACCGTCACGCTTCCCATGGCTGGCGCCTGATACCCCTTCTGGTCGCCGCGCTGGTGCTGATACCTGTCGGCACAGTCGTTTCTTCGCTTTTTACCCCCACTGGCGAAGTCTGGCAGCACTTGGCAGAAACCACCCTGCCTGACCTGTTGGTCAATACATTCTGGCTTGCCCTGGGCGTACTTGTTGGCGTAACGGTGTTGGGCGTGAGCCTGGCGTGGTTTACCGCCGTATGCGAATTTCCCGGAAGGCGATTCTTTTCGTGGGCGCTGTTGCTGCCATTTGCCATGCCCGCGTACGTGACCGCATTCGTCGCACTGGGCCTCTTCGACTATATCGGTCCTGTTCAGACCGCGCTGCGCGAGTGGTTCGGTCCTGACCTCTTCTGGTTTCCAAATGTTCGCAGCAGGACGGGTGTCATCATCGTCATGATTTTGGCATTTTATCCCTATGTCTATCTGCTGGCGCGCAATGCCTTCCTCACCCAGGGTAAACGCTCTCTGGAAGCAGCGCAATCGCTGGGACTCGGCCGTACACAAGGTTTTTTCAAAGTAGCGCTTCCCATGGCGCGGCCGTGGATCGCCGGCGGCGCCATGCTGGCTTTGATGGAAACCCTGGCGGACTTCGGCACGGTAGCGGTCTTCAATTACGATACCTTCACTACCGCCATTTATAAAGCCTGGTTTGCCATGTTTTCCCTCCCCGCAGCCTCTCAACTCGCGTCACTGCTTATTGTGATCGTCTTTGCCATGATCATCCTTGAGCAACAGTTCCGCTCCCAGATGCGCTACGCGGAAATTCGGCAGAGTGCGAGGGCTCACCTCATCACGCTTTCTGGCTGGCAAAAGTGGGGAGTCACAGGTTTTGCCTCGGCCACGCTGTTTCTTGCATTCCTGCTGCCGGTCGCGCAACTCGCTGTATGGACAACGCACGTTTTTGCACGTGATTTCGACCAGAGATATCTGGAATTCCTCTGGCATTCACTCCTGTTGTCCGGTTTTGCAGTCCTGCTCACCTGCTCGGTCGCCCTGCTTATGGTCTATGCCGTGCGCCGCCATCCCAACCGCACCACACGTGCAGCAGTGCGCATTTCCACCCTTGGCTATGCCTTGCCCGGGACTGTTCTGGCAGTGGGAATTTTCATCCCGATAGCCTGGCTCGACAACCAGTTGAGCGAAATGGCCATGCAGTTATTTCATATGGAAACCGGACTGCTTATTCAGGGCACGCTTGCCACCATGCTGATCGCCTATATGACCCGCTTTCTCGCGGTAAGCTACAGCCCTATAGACAGCGCCATGCGGCGTATCACCAGCAGCATCGATGAGGCTGCCATGGGTCTCGGCTTGAGTGGATGGTCAATGTTGCGCCGCATCCATTTGCCGATGCTGAGGAGTGGAATATTTACCGCCGCAACCCTGGTGTTCGTGGATGTCATGAAAGAAATGCCGATCACGCTGATGACCCGGCCTTTTGGATGGGATACCCTGGCGGTAAGAATTTTCGAGATGACATCCGAAGGCGAATGGGAGCAGGCCGCCTTGCCTGCGGTGGCGCTGGTGCTGGCAGGTCTGCTACCACTGATATTTTTCATGCGGCAAAGCGAAAAATAGTTTGTAAAAAATAGGTCGGATCGCGTCATGGAAACCCTGCTTGAGCTAAGCTATATCCGCCATGCCTATGGGCAGCAAAGAGTGGTGAACGACCTGTCCTTCACCCTCGGGAAAGGGGCCATCGGATGCCTGCTGGGCCCGAGCGGTTGCGGCAAGACTACGGTGCTGAGATGCATTGCCGGTTTTGAGCCTGTTTCTGCGGGGGAAATCCTGCTCAATGGCGCCGTGATCAGCAGCAGTAGCGTCATGATTCCGCCTGAAAGACGTCATATCGGAATGGTATTTCAGGACTATGCGCTATTTCCCCATCTGTCCGTCACGGACAATATCGGCTTTGGCCTGCACAGCATGCAAAAAGGCGAACGTTCTGCACGCGTCGCCGAGATGCTTCAAACAGTAGGCCTTGCTGATTCCGCAAAAAAATACCCCCACCAGCTCTCGGGAGGGCAGCAGCAGCGGGTAGCGCTGGCGCGCGCTTTGGCGCCCCGTCCCGAATTGCTACTGCTGGACGAACCCTTCTCGAATCTGGACGTCAGTCTGCGCGGTCGCCTAAGCCTGGAAGTCCGCGACATCCTCAAAAGCCAGAATGCCACGGCTATTCTGGTAACGCACGATCAGGATGAAGCGTTTGCCATTGCGGACGAGATTGGCGTGATGCACCACGGTGAAATCCAGCAGTGGGATACGGCCTACAATCTCTACCACAAACCCGCCAATCGATTCGTTGCCAATTTCATTGGAGAAGGCGTCTTCCTTCCCGGAAAAATGCTCGACCGACAACAGGTGGAAATCGAATTGGGCACGCTGGCCGGGGACATACCGCATCAATGCGCGCCGGACTGCCAGCTATGCCAGGAGGGAAACGTGGTGGATGTGCTGATCCGCCCGGATGATATCGTGCATGATGATGCCAGTCCCGTACAAGCCAAGGTCATGCAAAAAGCATTCCGGGGCGCCGACATCCTGTATACGCTGCAACTGCCCGGCGGCAGTACCGCCCTGTCGCTCGTTCCAAGTCATCATAATCATGCGATAGGGGAAAAAATAGGAATCAGGCTGGAAGCTGAGCATGTGGTGGCCTTTAGCCACTCTGTACCATGACCATAACCAAAGTCCTGTTCCCTACCGGCGGACAGCGGTAACACCTTTCCTGGTCGAGGCATTTTGACCTGATATGGGCCCTCGATCCCAATATTATTTCTGGCGGGCGCGCAAGGCAAAAGCCGCCAAGAGTTTGGCGGCGGGAAGGCCAATGTTGCTGGGGGATGGAACGCTGCTATGGGCCATTACATCCTGGAACACCGGCGCCCGATGCAAGCAATCCTCATTCAAGCAATCCCCCATCCCCGGTTAGCTGCCATATCCTATCCGCTGCGTTGAAAAACGGATGCGTATCCACGCCACTTCAAGGCGTTGCTGGAACTTCAGATCTGGTCATTGGAGTCTGATCCGATCCCAGCATTATTCTCGTAGTTTCGCTCAGGCGGTGTTTCCGCTGAGGTGGAATAATCGCCATGGGCAAGTTCCGATGCCATTCTCTGATGAAAGGCAGCCTGCTTTAAAGTTTCCTCCGCGGCCCGCTCGTATTTATGCAATAAAGCCGAAGTATACGATTGCTTATCTTGCGCCTGTCTACCATAAAGATAGCTTTTTTCTTCGTAATGCTGAAGTAGTTTCTTTTGATCCTCTGCCTTTATCAGCATTTCTTTTGCGGCATTTCGATATTGCTTCGCCAGATTATCGTGGTCGGTATAGGTTCTCGCATTCTTTACGGCCTTGTGAATATCATCATTCTGCGCTTCGAGAGGACTCATTTGCGCGCAGGAAGCCAATAGAGCAATCGCGGACAAGATCGCAACAGCTGTTCCTGATTTCGTTTTCATGATAGTAATGAACCCAAATAGAATGAAAGCAGCTTCATCCTAACTCAGTCTATGCTATTGAGGATATTGGGGAAACCCTGGTTTTTTACTAAGGGAAACCCTTATGCAAGTTTTATATGGCGGAAGTCCGGAAAGCGTCCTGACCCCCTGACATAAGATGTCCAGTCAATGCCTGCATGATTACTGGGTACGATCATTTCAACTACAGCCAATCTGCCTACCATGCTCTTCGAAGTTAAGAACCATAAATGCAACTGAAGAGAAGCCAAAACAGGGATTGGGAGGGGGAGCTTTGACATTGGATGAATGCTCGACCCGTATCTCATCCATGGCTATTTCTTAAGTTCTTGCAGTTGATGAAGATTTCGAATTGCTACCTGTCCTGAACCCCCTAATCCATCGGGACCACAATAGCGTTCGCGCTGCTCCGGAGTACCCTTCCGTCTTGCCACTCTAAGGGTTTCCCTTAGTATAAAACCAGAGTTTCCCCAATATACGCATAGTATTGACTGAGATAGGATAAGGTCACTTTCATCCTGTTGGGTTCATTACTATCATGAAAACGAAATCAGGAAATATCTTCGCAGTGTTATCGATGGCAGCCCTACTGGGTTCGGTAAGCTCCCTGACGATGGCAGTCGAGCCCATTGACACTCCTGAGATTCGTGCGGCTGTCCAGAAGGCCACGACCCCGAGCGATCATGAGGCCGTAGCGAAATATTATGAAAATGCCGCTATGCAAATGCAGGCAAGAGTGAAGGAAGAAAAGGAATTGCTGGAGCAGTATAAGAATAAAAGCTATCTTTATGGCAGGCAAGCTCAGGATCTGCAATCGCATACTGCAGCATTAATACGTCGTCACGAGCAGACCGTCGCAGCCGACATGAAAGAAGCCGCCTTGCATCGTCAAATGGCATCGAGACTCGATGAAAACCATGCTGCGTCCGACCGCCAAAGCCCGGCAATGTGAGTGAACCGCAGCCAGGATATAGGATAAGCCCGGTTTTCAGTAACTCACCTTGAACATCGGACTATCCTCCGGCTGGGTCTTGGGATCGTAAATCCGAGTCGTGGCAATATTGGCATGCCCCAGCCACTCCTGCACCTTGGCGATGTCCGCGCCGTTATCTAGGGCATTAGTTGCGGCTCTCGCGCGCATCCCCTCTCGCGCGCATCCCGTGCGGCCCCCTGTTCTCCCCAAAAATCCCCAAAAGGTTATGTCTCTTTCAACCCTTGCCTCTTTATTTTATGTCCCGATTAAACGTTCAATAGCCGCGGTTAGCTCAGTTACGATAAGCGGCTTGGCGAGATGTGTCTGATAGCCAGCTTGAATCGCGGCATCTTTGTCAGCTGGACTAGCAAAGGCAGTTAAAGCTAAGGCGGGCAAATCCTCGCTAGTACAGCCTCGCGCACGAATCCTTTCTATTAATTTGTAGCCATCCATGTCTGGCATACCAATATCACTGACAAGTACATCGGGATGGAACGACTCAAGAGCTTGCAATGCAGCAGCACCCGATTCGACTGTAATTACTTCGGCGCCATAAGCCTGGAGAACCTCCGCCACGAGGTCACGTGTGTCTGCTATGTCGTCGACAACCAGAATACGACGGCCCGTCAATATGGCAGAAAATTCCCTTTTTTCTGATTCGTTTGGAGAATTTCCCTTTTCCGGTAACTTCCGGCAATGCACGGGAAGTGAAACGGTAAATCGAGCACCCCTGTCCCGCCCCGGGCTTGAAGCATGGATATCCCCCCCATGCAGTTTGACGAGGTGCTTGGTAATCGAAAGACCAAGCCCAAGACCTCCGTAACGACGGGTAATGGAAGCGTCCTCTTGCCCGAATTTGTCGAACACGTATGGCAGGAATTCTGGGTCAATACCCACTCCATTGTCTGATACGGCTACCTCAAAGTGGGAACCGGTTTGGCTTAACGTTATTTCAATGTGTCCACCTTGAGGAGTGAATTTAGTGGCATTAGTAAGCAGATTAATAAATACCTGCTGCAACCGATGGGGATCGCCATGCATAAAGCCGACGACAGGATGAAATACCTCGGAGAGCGTTATTTGTTTGTTTTCTACCGCAGGCCTTATTGACTCAACCGCTGCCTCCACCACTTGTCTTATCAAGACCAGCTGCAAGTTTAGGTGGAGTTTTCCTGTCACTACTAAGGAAGTATCAAGAAGATCTTCAATTAGCTTTGCCTGTAGTTGAGCGTTTCTTTCAATTATGTTTAATGAGGAAAGCAGGGCTGGGTCGTTATGATGATGAAACTTTAGCAATTGAGTTCGTCCGATTACAGCGGTAACAGGAGTGCGCAATTCATGCGACAAGACGGCTAAAAATTCATCTTTCATTTTGCTCGTCTGCTCCGCTTCATGGCGTCTTGTACGTTCGACTTCCAGCATTCGGTTACGAAGGGATATGTCCCGCAAGACAAGGGAGGTCCCGACGAGGCTACCCGTATTACTATCGTAAACGCCTGACATTAAAATCTCTAAGTCCAGGTTGCCATATGGAAGAGGGCATTTTATCTCGGCCGTTAGCGTCCGGATTCCCGCATGAATTCTCTCCAGGCATGAATCTAGGGACGACGACCAAAAGGGAAGTTTGGCGGCGTGTATTCCGTAAACAGAGTCAGCGCTTTGGTGGAATAGCCGTTCAGCGGCCCTATTCCAATACAAAACAGTGTTACAGCTATCCAGCGAGATAGTGGGATCTTGCGATTGCTCCAATAGGTTTGCCAGATAATGCTCGGATACAGCCATGCGCCGGTATTGGATACTGTCAACCGGTTTGGGAGCGGATAGCGTAAGGTTTGCCCGATCGAGCGTTGTGCGGAGACGTATGCGCTGCCGGCTGGCTTGAGCCGCCTTTTGTATCTTCTGTGGCAATTGAGGATCGCCAACTTGGATAAGCGACCAGTTGGGTCCGATCATGGGCGCATGACGCAACTCTCGCTGCAATTTTTCCAAGTATGGCCCGTCTGTCACAAAAAGCATTTGCCCTATAGGCCAAACAGAACGAATGCGGCGGGCAACAGCCAATGCATTGGGAACCGTTGGGCCGATCAGCACGACCGCGGGTTCTCTCCCGGAGGCTGTTGATTCCTTTATATCTTCGACTGCTTTATTCATGGCAGTCGACGAAACGCTGAGCTCCGCTAGCTGAACATGCTGCTCGATGACTCCGGAATACTTGTCATCCTGATTTCCATCAGATTTAATGAGTAGCACCAGCTGATAGTTCAAAGGGGGGACCTTTAAAGCAAAGGGAGACCCAGCAGTATCTTGCCAGTCCAATTGTTTAGCATTTCGGTTGTCGGGGCCATGACGTGACCTGCCCGAGCATCGCGCAGCATCTGGCTGACCTGGCTGTTTTCCCTGTAAGCTATTCCTCCACAAATCGTCATTGCTTCATTCGTCACGTCGACCGCCGTTTTAGCTGCATCTGCTTTGCACGCCAATATAAATGGTAGCGCCTCAGGGTCTCCCCGATCACCTCGCTGCGCTGCCTCATATAAGAGACCTCTTGTCTTCTCAACTGAGGTCCACATGTTTGCATATAGTGTTTGCAGGGAACCGATGTGACGTAATGCCTCACCGCTATACGTGTGCCGCCGTGAGCGTAGATGTTCTCCGGCTGCATTTACAGCCGACTGCGCAATGCCGAGATACGTGCCCGCCATCGCCATTAGAAAATATGGTGCAACGACCTCGAATACATACCAAATCTGGTCTCCTTCTTCTCCCAAGAGATTCCTTTTCAATACCTTAGCATCTTTAAGGCGAAGTCCTCGCGAGGAGTTTCCGCGCATTCCAAAGCCATTCCAAGGTTCCAGCCACTCAATGCCAGGAGTGTCACGGTCAACAATTAGGCAACTAAAATCTCCTTCTGCTGTAGGTTGCATACTTACCGTGGAAATTACGTATGAGTCCGCATGCCCACCATTCGTTACAAACTGTTTGGTACCGTTAACAAGAAAGTATTCTCCGTCGGACTTTAATGTTGTCTCGGATAAATAAAAATTCGCTCCTGTGCCGCTCTCTGAAAGTGCGAGAGAGGTGATGTGCTTCCCTTGAGCAATTTGACGAAGATAATGTTCTGTTTGGTAGTTTGTTGCCTTAGCTGCAATGACCGCCGTACCCACGCAATGCATCCCAAAACAAAGCGCAGAAGACGGGCAGGCTCCACCAATGGCTTCAGTTAATATGCTTAATGCAAGCAAACCCTCGCCATGTCCACCAAAGGCTTCAGGAACCTGCAGCCCCAAAAGACCTGCGGCAGCCAGCGCTCTCATCGAATGCTCAGGCCAAAGGCATTCATGGTCTACCTTTGCTGCAAGTGGAGTAATAGAGCTTGCGACTACTTGCTCCGTGGCTTCTCTTAGCTCAGAAAGTTTTAAAGAAATTCGTTCCATGTACCTGGGTTCTGAAAAATAATTGTGATGACACGGATTTCCTCGTAGGTCGTTAAAGCCGGGGCACATACAAGTGTCGGACAAAATCCAGAATAGGAAGATGTCGGGGAGGCTGTAAGGAACGGATGGACGAGTGCTAAGCCAGTTTCCCACCACACTCTCCCCTAATCCCTAACCTGCTCCACGCCTTTTTATTTTTATCAACTCCGCCTCTAAACCCTTTTGGCAGGACGAGGTTAAAGTCGTACGAACAAGCGTAGAAGTATCCTGTTCGCTACGCCTGGTGAACCTGGTGGTCTCTATAAGGAACCTGAATTCCAAGGGTAATAGGGTTGGTAACAAGGCAAGCAGATCACTTAAACCTGAAAACTTGCTGCTATATCTCTAGAATATTAAGCCTTGAATCCGACGTTCTAACTAGCTGTAAGATCTTACAGGGAACTGCAATACCTGGAACCTACCCCGTTGTCAGAACTATGAAGCCCAAACCTCAACATAAAACGGCAGACTAACGCCGGCGCTGATTATCCGCAGTTGCGGTATAACTATCTGGTTCAAAGCTCGCGAGATGTTCGTTAGGCTGCCATTCTAAGCATTTGGCTGTTTCCGAAAGGCAGTTATCCCTCCTTCTCTATAGAAATACCCACCGGTCTCGCTCTTCCTGAATGCTAGGCTCAGGACTCATTAATTTCATGATTCACGTGCAGAAGAACGAAAGCATCGTTGATGCCGGCGTTGCGCGATCCCGCCGACCAGCTGGTGCTGGCCACCTTAAAAGCTGCTCAGGCACGGTACATCATTACGGGTGACAAGGATCTGCTGATCCAGTCGTCCTGCTCGGTCAAGATGATGGTTTTTGTACAGTCCTCATACATCCTCCAGGAGATATGCTATTGCGCTTCGCTCCAGTGGGTGGCATAACGTATCAAATCGGCGCCGTCTTTCAAGTTCAATTTGGTACGAATGTTGAAGCGGTGCGTTTCGATAGTTTTAATACTGCGGTTAAGCAACTTGGCAATTTCCTGACTGCTATGTCCGGATCCAATCAAATGCAGTACCTCAAACTCACTGGGAGTCAGGCTGCTAATCAAAGGCTCAGGCTCCAAATTTCCGCCTGCGACCCGATTCAACAGCTTGGCATGCATTGGCTTGCTCAAATAAATATTTCCCTTTAATACCTCGTGGATAGCGGTTACCAGTACCTCACCCGGCTCCTGCTTCATCACGTAGCCGCGCGCCCCGGCCCGCAAAGCGCGTTCCGCATATACGCCTTCATCGTGCATGGAGACGACGAGTACGGGTAGTGCGGGGAGCAGGATGTGTATGCTTTTTATGACCTCAAAACCGGAGAGAGTCTTGAGAGACACATCCATTAAAACGATATCGGCATGATGTCCCGCTTTGAGTGTGGCGAGCGCTTCGTCGCCGTCGCCGGCCTCTGCAAATACCTCCATATCTGGCTCGAGATTGATAAGCATCGCCATGCCGTGCCGCAACATGGCATGGTCGTCCACCAGCATTACCTGTGCTTTCGAAGCTGGCATACCGGAAAACTCCTACATCATTCGCATTTCGAGCCGCACTTCCACCCCTCCTTCGGGATGCGACACGAATTCCAGTGTCGCGCCAAGCTGTCGGGCGCGATATTGCATGATTTTAATACCCATTCCTGGGGTCGCTCCCTGTTTTGTGTTAAAGCCGGCAAAGCCGCTACCATCATCGCGTATTGACAGACGGAGCATTTCTTCCTGGGAACCCAGCGAAATGGTCACATGTTGTGCGCTGCCGTGGCGTATTGCGTTATTGGTGGCCTCTTGGGCAATCCGGTAAATATTAAGCGCAAGATCCTTATCCTTGATAAGAACTTCATTTTTGCATATAAAATCACAAGTAATCTTATAAGTGACTGCGATTCTCGATGCAAATGCCCGCAGTGCGGCCACCAGGCCATTGGTCTCCAGTTCAAATGGGAGCAGCCCCTGCGCAAGCTGCTTGCATTGCATCACAGCGACCTGCGCTTGAGTCGCGATGGAAGCAGCGACCGTTGCCGCATCCATACTCCCCAATGAGGATATTTTTTTCTGCAGCGCCTTGGCCTGATAACCAATCGCTGCAATCTGTTGCCCAAGATTGTCGTGTAAATCCTGGCCAATCGAACGCTGGTGTTCTTCCGCTATGGAAACCAGGGTTTGCTCGAGATGTTTGCGCTCAAACCACCTCCCCAGATCAGTCGCAACCGCGTCGATGAGCCGCTGTTCTTCCGGCACCAGGAAGGGTTTGTCTTCGGGATAGAAGACACGCAACTGGCCGCAGGAATGGTTGTTGGCGCTAATCTTCGATTTCAGCTCGTGCGTAAGACCCTGGCCGTGATTCTTGGAAGTGAAGCGCCTGCCATCGAGTTCGATCATGGCGGTAGCAATTTCCGGGAATTGCATTGCGGGTATCAGGTGCTCAAAAATCTGCTGGCAGACATTGTCCACCGATAATTCCACCCCCATGCCATGGCGAATCTCGTAGAGACAAGTGATTTCTTTCAGACGCTCGCGCAACGCCTCGTCGATCTGTTTGCGCTCAAACCACCTTCCCAGGTCAGTCGCGACCGCGTCGATGAGCCGCTGTTCTTCCGGTACCAGGAAGGGTTTATCTTCCGGATAGAAGACCCGTAACTGGCCACAAGGATTGGTGTTGACGTTAATCGTCGATTGCAGCTCGTGCGTAGGACCTTCGTCGTGATTCTCGGAAGTGAAGCGCCTGCCGTCGAGCTCGATCATGGCAGTAGCAATTTCCGGAAATTGCATGGCGGGTATCAGGTGCTCAAAAATCTGGCGGCAAACGTTCTCTACCGATAATTCCGGCCCCATGCCACGGCGAATTTCGTAGAGACAGGTGATTTCTTTCAGACGCTCGCGGAGCGCCTGACTTGCGTCAGCATGCCCATCCGTAAGGGGGTGGGCGGAGCTGAGGTGCCTTTTATCCTGGCTAATCATTGAAGGCTTTCATAGTTCGATCAATTCAGTCTCTCACCTCGACCGTTCCATGGCATGAATTTGCATATTCGCTCAGTTATTCTTCTGTACGGTCTTCAGGCAAAGGGTATTGGGAAAAGCAGAATGCTTTACAAAACATAAAAAAAGAAATCGCACGAGAGCTTCTCACTACTATAAATTCGAGGCTCTCGCTGCCCGAATCTCTTCTGCCAGTTGCAACACTGACATCGCATAATTTACGCTGCGATTGTAGCGGGTAATGACATGAAAATTATTGAAAGCCAGCCAGTGCTCCTTTCCATTCTTCGCTTCCAGTTCAAGTAGTGTCGCCAACCGGCCAGCCGGAGCATGCCAGCGGGGGGTCACACCCCATTGTCCAATCTCCGCCACGGTGTAGCGCGGGGGGTATCCAGAATATAAAACTTCCCTGTAATCTTCGCCATTCACCATTGCGGGGACCACTATCAGCTGGCCTGCTTCCCATCCATAGCTCTTCAGGTAATTGGCGACGCTCCCGATTGCATCCGCTGCGCTGCCGGATAAATCGATCTTGCCGTCATTATTGAAATCCACCGCGTACCGCCGGTAACTGCTGGGCATGAATTGCGGGATGCCGATTGCCCCTGCGTAGGAACCCCTGATATTCAGGAGGTCAGCCTGCTGGTCCCGTCCCATCAGGAGATATTGCTCCAACTCCCCGCGAAAGAAGGCCGCGCGGCGGGGATAGTTGAATGCAAGCGTAGTCAGGGCGTCGAGTATACGGTGCTTGCCGTTTTGCGTCCCGTAAAAAGTTTCGACACCGATTACAGCTGCGATGATCTCCTCGGGAATTCCGAAGTCCCTACGGGCACGTTCCAGTTCCGGGGCATTTGTGTTCCAGAAGGCTACACCCGCGGCAATACGCTTCGGCGTGACGAAGACGGGCCGGTAGGCATACCACGGCTTTGCGGTAGCAGGCTGTGAAATCGCTTTGATGATTCCCCCCTGATACTGTGCCTGCCCAAGAATGTCCTCCAGTTCAGCCTGGACAAAGCCGTGTCTTTCGACCATTTCGCCGATGAAATTTTCGACTCCCTCTTTTGTCTCCTCTTCGATCTTCCCTTCAACCTGTCTTTCGATTCCCTCTTCAACCTTCCTTTCGATTCCTCCTTCGATCTCCGGGCGCGGCTCAGCAGCCGGAGGAGCTACCGTGGTTGCCACACATCCCGCCAGTGCAAAAAAACCAAATGCATATATCAGAAAGCGCATAAATTCACCTGCATATAAAAATCCAATGATTTACCCGTACCGGGGTTTTCGGGATAGTCAATAGTTCGGGACGTATCAGGAGTACCTCGGCAAATAAATGTACGATTCTATTTTTCATCCTTCAAATCTCGTCACCCCACTCCCGCCATCCCTTGAGCAAGGGAAAATAAAGTCCTCGCCTTACCGGCTGTCCTTCCGCCGCCTGCATGAGTGCGGCGTAACGATCCAGCTGATCGCGATAGCGCTCCTGCTCGCGATCGAGAAATCCTCCCACATCAGCGCCTTCATGGCTGCTTGTCTTGTAGTCAACGACCCATCGCTGACCCGCCGCATCGCGAAAAGTACGGTCTATGACGAAATCCATGTATTGGCCCGCGATGTTGCCGGTCATGCGCAACTCGCTGCGCGCCTCCTGCTGCGGTCCCAGTAGCCAGCGTCCGCGCGGCTCACTCACTGCATGAGTGAGCGCTGCCATCACTCTTTTTACGGCATCATCAGAATCATCCTTACCCGTGCTGATCGCGCCGCATGCAATCAACTGGCGCCGGAAAACATCCTGCAATTCCGTGATTCGGGCGGCGTTCCAGTCATCCAGCCCGTCCTCGGCAATGCGTTGCAGCCATTTGTGGACTATATTGCCGACAAGCCGGGCTGTCTCGCCAGCCCAGGAATATTCGACTTCCCCCCAGAGGGGCAAAGGAGACAGGTCTGCCTTCCACTGTAGGGCGCGCGGGGCGGGCGGGAGTTCCCAGCCGGATACTAGGCGGCGAAGCGACTGGTCGATCACGGGTTTGTCTCTCGCCTCCTGCTCTTTATTGTCGCCGCATGACGCCGGGTCTGAAAAAACTGCTTTTGCTGCAGCCTCCCTATAAAAGGATTCGACCGCAGGCCAGATTTTGCTCAACAAAGTCCTGGCCGATGGGGGTTTGAGTTCAATCCCGCCTTCATTGCCGCTGATAACGCCAGTACTGCCAAGAAGATGCAGACGCTTTCTGGCGCGTGTTGCAGCTACATAGAGCAACCGTCCATCCTCAAGGCATTCCTTCTCGTCATCAAGCTTTTCAATCCACGAATAGATTGGATCGCTCCCAGACCCGGTTTCCTGGATGGGTGCGAGCAACAGATCGTTCCTCCCGCTGCTTTCCTCCTCCTCTTTCGTTTCCAGCCATTCGTCGCGCAAATGCTCCATCCACATGAAGAGCTTCTTGTCATCGCTGCGCGACAAGCGGCCGAGCCCGGGTACAATCACGCAATCGAACTCCAGTCCCTTGGCCTTGTGGATGGTCATGATTTGCAGGGTATCGTCCGCTTTCGCGTCAGGCAAGGTGGAAAGGTCTGTCAATCCTTCCTCCAATGCCGCGAGACTGCGAATGCTCCCCGCTTCCTCATGCGACTCAAGATAATCAAGGTAGGCTGAAGCGTCTTCCAGTCCTGTTTCATCTTCGAGGCATGCCGGGCCGCCCAGCACCAGCCAGGCCGCTTCAACCGTTGCTCGGAGGGATTGCCGATCCCGATTGGCCATGCATGCCTTCAATACATTGCGCACCCGCAGCAGCCGTTCATAGCCGTCGGCCGAAACAGAGGCAATACGATTTTCATCCTGAAGCCACTCCCACGCGGTGCAGGGACCGGCTCCGGCGTTTTCCCCTCCCCCTTGCGCGGTGTCAGAGTCGCCCGCCTCATCAGATTGATCGGGAGCAGCCGACACAAGAGCGTGGAGGTCTGCAAGCGTAAGCCCGCACCATGGAGCTCTCAACAATGCAAACCATGCCAACCGGTCCCCCGGATGCATCAGTGCGCGCGTGAGGACCAATAGATCCTGCACTACGGGCTGCCGGCTCAGTCCTTCGATTTCGATCGCGCGGAAACGTAATCCAGCTTTTTTGAGCCGAGGCAGGATTTCCGCCAGATGACTGCGATTTCGAACCAGAATGGCAGTGGTGGAGCAATTCTCATCACGCTGTGCTCGGGCGACAATCTCCACCACTTTCGCTCCCTCGGCCCCATGATCATCGTTGAAGAATGGGTGCACACTGACAGCAGGATCTGGCAACGCGGTGCGCACGGCAACGGAGGGTGAGTAGCGTACCGAACCCGTTGAAATATTCTCGCGCTGTGGCATGACATTTGCGAATGTCGCATTAACCCAGTCCACGATACCGCGCTGTGACCGGAAATTGGCGGAGAGTGAAACTGGACTGAGTGTCACGTTCCCAAATCCGGTAGCGCGAGCACGCAGGAACAGCCCGACTTCAGCCTGGCGGAAGCGATAGATGGACTGCATCGGGTCGCCCACCACGAACATGCTGCGTCCGTCGCCCGGCTCCCATCCTGTCGTCAGTTTTGTAATCAGATCATACTGGCTGATCGAAGTATCCTGAAACTCATCTATCAATAAATGCCGAATGCGATAGTCAAGTGCGAGCGCAAGATCTGTCGGCGCCTCGGAGTCACCCAGGGCGCGCAATGCTGCCTGCGCCACTTCGGTAAAATCCACCTTGTCATGCAGCTGAAATACGAGCTTGAGCTGCGCAACAGCATAGGGTAGCAGCCGGATGATCGAACCGAGTATTTTCCACTGTCCCTCGGTGTAAGCAGGCGGCGGCAGCAGGCGAATATCGCGCAGCGACTGGCGAAGCGAACCCTCATCATTTGCGGCCAACTGGGAAATCAATCGTAACGCCCGGTCTTTCCAGGACTTTGCAATTTCTTTTTCGGCTTTGGTACCAGGTACACCGGGTGGAAAACCTTCTCTGACGGTATGCTGCTTGCGCCAATCTCCTCCTTTCGTGAGGAGCAATTCCGAAATAGCGTACCAGCAGAAAACATCCTGCTCCTCACAACCAGGCAGGGTGTCGAGCGCACTGAGGCGTTCGTATTCAACCAACAGGCTCGCGCCGCTCGCCAGATTGCTGCCCGCATATCTGGCCAGCGCGATCAGTTCAGCCTGCGCGACAGGAGGATAGGATGTCCATAATGCGCGCAAGCGCCGTAAAGCCTGCCGGCGTGCGTTTCTCAATGCCGCTTCCAGCTCGTACCGCTCTCTGACATGAACATGCCGCAACCAGTGGTCCCGAAGGGCCAGTATTTCTACAAGCAGTTTTTCTATACGTCCGATATCATTATCGAGGTGCTCCAGCAAACACTCGACATCGTTCGCAACCGCATCGTCGCCGTCGAGCAGAGCAAGGGTGGCGCGCGCCGCCTCGAGATATAGATCGGAGGCGTCATCCACCGTTTCCGGCTGCCCTCCGAATCCGGAGAGCACTGGCATCTGCCGGGTAAGGGATGCGCACAGCGAATCGAATGTTTGAATGCGTAGCCGAGCAGGATGGTCAGCAAGGCGCCAGCACGCCTCTGCATCCCGTCGCAGCACCGCATGAGCCAGTGTTCGCGTCGTTTTTTCATGTTCGCTTTCCTGTTCGACTTCCTGGGCTCCGGATGAGTGAGCCGTCTTTTGGGCGGAGGCCAGCGCGGCCACCAGCCTCTGGCGCATCTCGGCAGCAGCCTTGCGCGTGAATGTAATCGCCACCACCTCCTCCGGTTCTTCGACGCAAGCCAGCAGTTTGAGGTAGCGTTGAATCAGAAGTCCGGTTTTACCGGAGCCCGCCGGGGCCTGCACAATGAATGAGCAGGCAGGATCGAGCGCCTGGCGCCGTTCCGCCTCATCCGGCGGAACACTCGATGCATTCTGCTGCAGCGGAAGCACATTACTCATTCTTCCTCCCCTTGCGCGGTGAAATCCGTGGCTACGCGCTCGTAAATACGGCATAAGGGCTGAACATCGCATGTGCGGCAGGTCTGTGGATATTTCTTGGGGTCGACTTGCGAATGACCGCTGGAAAAATCGGTAACGACGCTTATAAGAGCCTCAAACCACGCTGCGACGAGCGCTTCCCACGAGTCATATCGATCGATGTGGCGTGATTCCGCGAACCCCTTTACGTCGGGTAAAAGATCGTTGTCGCGGGCAAGCGCGGTGTACCGCATTTCCCCGGCCCTGACTTGCGCAAAGGCAATGGCGGCAGCGTTCACCTCAGCGGCTACAAGATAGAGCGGCAGTTGAGGCTCGTCCGGGCGCTCACCCAGCATCGCGTTCACGGAAGGCGCCCGTGTTTTGTAGTCGATGACAATCCGGCGACCGTCGGCGAGTTCATCCACGCGATCCAGCCGGGTGTTCAATGCGAGTCCGGCGATTTCGATGCTCTTTCTGGCCTCGATGGAAACTACAGTGAAATCGCTTCGCTTCCTCTCTTCTTCGAGCCATTCTCGGGCCAATCTTGCCAGCCGCCGCTGCTCGATCTGGGCAAGACGTTCTGACAAAGTATGCGAATGTCTGGCGCTCATGCGTGCAATGACTTCCCCCGCGGCACTGGTCAGCAGCGTTCTCAACTCGTCCTCAGCCAGAGCGTCGAGTGCGCTCTTATTCTTGATCTGCCCCCATACCTGGGCAAGCATCTCGTGAACCAGCGTGCCGCGCTCTCCCGCATCAAGTCCAGGGTGAGGCGTCTTCAAGCCTTCCGCATGCAAACGATGTAGCGCCAACGCACGAAATGGACAGGCGGCCTGGTCTTTTATCACCGCCACCCCGCCCCGGGCTCTGCCATCTCCTCCTTTGGCAGAGACTATCCCGGGCGCCGGTTCATCCTTTATTCGCTCAAGTCCGCGTCCCCGATGGATCAGATCGCGATGTTTCACATAATCCGGAAGCAGGCCGAAAAGCGTGATATCGCTGGCAGCAATATGTGCGATCAACGGACTTGGCGCCAGTTCACGCGTATCGCTGCTTCCGATATGCCGGGCATGACTCAGAATAACTTCCTTCGATGCAGCCAGCCATCCATCCGTAAAACGGGACGCAAGTTCGAGAGTGACTGCCGGCGAGCCCAGGGGCAGCCTTTCGGCGCGCTGCAGCTCGATCGGCAGGAACGGGTTCGGGCGTGGTTGCAGCGGCCAGGCCTCATCCGACAATCCCATCACCCAGAGATGATCGAACATCATTCCGCCAGCTTCAAAGACGCCGAGTATCTGGATGGGAACGTCCGGCGTCTCTGGCTGAAACAAGGTATCGGCAGCTATCCTGCGCAGATGTGACATAGCCTGGCGATAGCTCATCCCGGTGGTAACGTTATCAAGCAGGGCTAAACCCGCGAGGACGTCCTGCCATTTTTTGAGCGTCTGATACTCTGAAGAGTCAGGAGTTCTTTCACCTGGAAATCCGACGAGCCGCAGGATATCGGAAATTGCTCTTGCCAGCGCGGAAGGACGCTGCACGTCTGTCGACATTTTTTTGCGGAACTTTTCGCAGGCCCACAGCAGCTTCACCAGGATTGGACAGTTCGCGTTGTTTTTACGCTTTACCAGTACAAGCAGGCGTTCGAGTGTGATCACAGGCTCGGCATGCTTGCGCAATTTTGCATCAAGCTGCGCGCGAGGAAGCATTTCAGTCTCCGCCCCCGCCAGGAAGGGAGATCGTAACAAGAGGCTTGCACGCTCGAACTCGATTTCTCCCTGGATGAGCTCAAGCACAAGGAATGCAGCATGCACCAGCGGATACGAACTCAGCGCAGCACCCAGGGATATGTTGAATGGCATGTGCCGCGGTACGCCGGGAAGAGCTTGACGGACATCCGGATCCATCACGGAGCTGAAGATTCGTACGAGACTACTCCGATACTCCGAAAGCGGCGGAACCGCTATGCCGACGCGAGCAGCACTATCCCTCTCGATTCGGGCCCGCGCCCACACCGCGGCATGATAAATCTCATCATTGCTGACGTCACATTCCACCCGGTGCACGGCCCGGTTTGCGGAGTACGGCTTTTCGAACCGCTGCGCGGACGGACCGGTTCCTGTCACCTCATCGACCTCGCAACCCGCTTCCTCAAGCTTTGCCAGCAGCGCAGCCCACTGGGGCGTAACGCTGTCGAAACCATAACAAATCAGGCGTTGCGGTATCGCGATACCAGGAGAACCGCACAACCCGGTTACAAGCGTGCAAAGACGTGCACGGTCGATCTGGCGAGCCTTGCGGGTGACATTTTCATAGCGGTGCGACCAGGCGCTGAATGCCCTGCAATCCTCGTTCAACACGAATTTCCCGCGCCGGGGGATCAACTGCCACTCATGGGCAAGCATCCATGCCTCCCGGGCCAACCGTGCGGTTTCTGCCACCGAGAGCAAAACGGGAGCAGCCGATTGACCGACGACCTCCTCCCACAAGAACTGCTCCTGTGCAGATGTAAGCAACTGGGGTAGATGAGATGCATGAGTGGAATAAAGCGCATCTTCGTAGATGCGCTCGATAAATGCGGAAACTGGCAGAATATCGGCTGAAGCCCAGGCAGAAAGTCCTTGCGCTGCCTGGATTCGATCGAACTCGCGCCTGAGGGTGATGGCGAGCCGGGTGTTGGGAGTCACAACCGTATCGCCGGCTTTCAATCCGGCGATACGATTTACAACAACTTCGGGGAAAGGAATTTTTAGAGAATGAGGAATGGCAGGCATGCCGCGGCAAGCTACCGCTATTGAATCAGCGTTCCAGCTTTTCCAGCTTTTCCGTCACCTTTGCCCAATCGTCGGCATCAGGCAGCGCATCCTTTTTCTCGATGATAGGTTTCCAGGACTTGGATAATTCAGCATTGAGTGCGATGAAATGTTGCTGCGTTCCCGGCACATCGTCCTCAGAGTAAATAGCCTCTACCGGGCACTCAGCCACACACAAAGTGCAGTCGATGCACTCGTCAGGATCAATCACCAGAAAATTGGGCCCCTCCCGAAAGCAATCCACTGGACACACATCCACGCAATCCGTGTATTTGCATTTGATACAACTTTCAGTTACTACATAAGTCATGACAGATCCTTGCTGAGCTCTTGGAGAATCCGCAATTTTACCAGAAATTTTATGAACATCACTATAGCCCCAAGACCCCGAACCATACTGCAATCATGGGTTTAAGACCTGTTGCCCCACCCTGCCCTGTCACTTGACTGTGCCGGACTCGGGAGAGTCTGCGGTTCGATCAAGCGGATGAGCGCGAAGACTACTACACGCCTTTCTCTCTCTGTTAAGGAGACAGTTTCCTTTGTTTCATTATCGTCGAAAGCATCGGAAACACTGAAGCCAAGTGGCTCACGGTCAGCAAGGTCAGCAAGTCGAGCCTGACGAGCAGGCGAAGTAAGTTCGGATACTTTGTCGAAGTTTATCCCACCGATATCTCATCAGAGTGAAAAGATTTGAGTGTTGCTCAGGCTGACGCGTAGAGCATGAATCCCAAAAGCGGGGAATGGATTGGCATCGCGCCGCGCTTCAGAAAAACCTTCCCACGCTTTGCTTCACAGCAGGAATAGAAACAAGGAATAAAAGCAGGGCTTTAGGAAGCACGCCGCATGGCACCGCTCGTTTCATGTACCCCTCCTCCGTGGCTGATTGGCTCAGTGACAGAGATGGGCACAGGCAATTTTAGCAGGACATAAAGATTGGCAAGATTGTCGCGGAATAACTGGTCGAAGCTCGATACCGCATAAGGCGGATTATAGTCCCCCAACCACCAGAACCAGTCGGAACTTTCGCAGGATGCAAGCTGCCGCTCCGCTTTCCTTCTTTCGTCAGGAGTCAGGCGCCCACTTTGCATGACAAGATCATAGCTGTGCTTGGCGGCGCTCAGCAGATCCCACGCACGATTCTTGTCCCGATCCCCGATCCAAGTGGAGAAAGTTCCATACACCCAGCTGCCCGCGGTCAGAACCGGCAGGCGCGCCGCTTCCGTCTCTTTCTCCGATGCGATATAGTCGCGATAGGTCGTGGAATGGATGGAAGGATGGTTTTCCAGAATTTCGTACAGATCATTGAGGAAATAATATCCATTGTAGGGATAGTATTCCCAAGCATTCTCACCGTCGAGAATCACGCTCACGACCGGTTTCTCTCCCGGCAATGCGCTATGCCCGATCTCCTCCAGAGATCGCACCAGATGCTCGGCAGCGTCCCGCCCAAACCACTTGGCATATTCGAAACCGATCATGTCCGACAATTTCTCGTCCCGGAAGAAGCAAATGACATCGCCTGCTTTTCCGTCAACCCGATATGGCCGGTAAAGAAAGCGCCTCCTCTCCGGCAGAGGCTCACCCGGATAGGAATGACGCAAACTGTTCGCCAGCACCCCTTCGCCACTGGCGCACCACTGGCAACCTTTTTCACCCAGTATCTCAAGTAGTGGTGCTGATACCGCTCCTTCTGCAGGCCATACTCCCTCGGGTCTTGCGCCAAAACGCGCGCCATGGCTTTCAATGGCGGAAACCAGTTGGGATGCGACGCGACTCCGCCCGCCGGGATAAACCGATTCGGTCGGCAGAGCCGAACCCGGCATGCTCTCGCGAGCGGATGAAAAATCGATCAGCAAGGGTGCGAGCGGATGGTAATGCGGTGTGGTGGAAAGCTCGATCTGCCCCGATTCCACCAGCTTGCGATAACGAGGAATCAAGCCTTGCACAACCTCTCCGATCACATCGAGCAATTGCATCCGGTCTGCATAGCTGAAACCCTTCGCCTGGGTCATCAATTGGATCACGACCTCACTGCTTCGCCGCACACTCTCACCCGTCCAGGCGAGGTGATACCAGACCAGCAGATCCGCAAGATACTGGCCGGAAAGATAGGTCAATTCCCCGTCCCCGTATTCCCTCAACATTTCATGGATGTCGTACAGACGCTTGTACGCAGGATACGGCTGCATCATGGTCAGATGATTGCTGCGAAAACAGCTGTCGAAGGCGCGTAACCGATCTTCTTCGGAAACGTCATCCAGGCTGGGGATGGCCAGCAACCGCAACAGCGGATCCCGGAGCTCTCCGGAAGCAAACTGGGTGGCATAGTCCTCGAGCTGATCCAGCAATACAGGGACGAAATTGACCACCGCCTTCATACGAGGGTGGGCCTCAAGGTGAGCAGCCATATCGCTGTAATCCTTGATCGCGTGCAGGTATACCCACGGGAGCATGAATTCGCCGGTCTCATAATTGCGATAATCCGGCTGATGCATGTGCCACAGCAAGACTAATTGTACTGGTTGCATATCTCGCACACCTGTTTGATCAACCTTATCCAGATCCGTTTCTATTATCTTACGTAATGTATCTTTTGCCCCAGCATTTCCGGAGTGACAAGCGTAACACCCGTTTCCGTCACATAAAAATGCTTTCTGTCTTCCACCGGATCAAATCCCACCTCCAGACCGGGAGGAATGATGCAGTTCTTGTCGACCACTACCCGCCTCAACCGTGCATTTCGACCTACATCCACGTTCGGCAATATCACCGAATCTTCAAGCATGCTGTAACTTCGTACCTGCACATTGGAAAACAATAGCGAGCGGCGCACGGTTGCCCCGCTGATAATGCAACCGCCGGAAACCATGGAATCCAGCGCCTGCCCCCGCCGATCATCATTATCAAAGACAAATTTGGCCGGAGGTAGCTGCTCCTGGTGCGTCCAGATGGGCCAGTCCTGATCATACAGGTTGAGATCGGGCGTCACCTGAACCAGGTCGAGATTGGCTTCCCAATACGCCTCGACTGTGCCCACGTCGCGCCAATACGGTACGCCAGAAACCATGTTCACGCAACTGTCCGAGAAGCGGTGGGTAAAAACACGGCTCCGTGGAACAAGATGCGGGATCAGATCCTTTCCGAAATCATGCGACGAGTTCGGATCGTCGTGATCACGTATCAACTGATCGAAAAGAAAATCAGCATTGAAAACGTATATTCCCATGCTGACAAGTGCATAGCCCGGACGACCTGGAACCGCGGTGGGAACTAAAGGCTTTTCGGTGAAATCTGTCACCCTTCCGTCCTTGGTTACACTCATGACTCCGAAAGCACTCGCCTCCTCCAGAGGAAGATCGATACAGGCAATGGTCATCTCGGCGGATTTTGCAATGTGATCGGCCAGTAATTTGGCATAATCCATTTTGTAGACGTGATCGCCACCCAGGATCAGCACGTAATCTGGATTATGACTCCGCAGGATGTCGATATTCTGATATACGGCATCCGCTGTTCCCTGGTACCAGCTTTCTTCGGTTCTCTGTTGTGCCGGCAACAGTTCGATGAATTCCTGAAACCGTCCGTCAAGAAATCCCCATCCCTGCTGGATATGGCTGATCAGGCTTTGCGCCTTGTATTGCGTTGCGACACCAATGCGGCGAATACCGGAATTCACGCAATTTGAAAGAGGGAAATCGATGATGCGGAACTTCCCCCCGAAAGGAACCGCAGGTTTCGCCCGCCAGTCGGTCAACTGCCGCAGCCGGGTGCCGCGGCCGCCCGCCAGTATCATTGCTATCGAATTACGTGTGATCTGGCTATAAGAGCGCAAGTCAGCCGGCAATTTCATTCAGGACCTCCCTTGAATTGTCGCATGGGCGACTCTTTTACCATTATATTACTGCAGTTGCAGCAGTTTTCTGCAGCTAAATTGAAGGAAGCGCAGACGCCTTGTCTCGCCGGAGCTGTTTCTTCCCTGCCTGCTCCTCTTATGGGCTGCCCGCCCCAAGCCAAGCCTGAGGTTGCCAAAGTCATGGCGGAACGGGCTAAAATAGCGAAAAAAAATTATTGTGCGGGAACGCGCGATAAGCTGCTAGCGCGAGGATTTTGGACATCTCTCCGCTCCTAAAAATATCCCTCTTTCCCTCTTGGGAACAGGAACAATGTTCCTGTGTAGTGTGAATCATGCAGCAACCGATTAACCAAGCCAAATCAAGAGGAGAAGCAAAGTGGCCAAAAGCTACAAAATCATCTTCGCCAACAATCAGAAGTCGTTTGCAGTAAACGCGCTCGCCCTTGCGTGCGACGGCTCGTGGCGAGATGCAGTCCAGCGCTACAACGGTAAGCATGATCTGGCGTTTATCGACGTGGAAGAAGAGAACGCGGCACACCTGGAAGAAATGCTAGATCAGGACGACAATGTTCTCTCCTACTTATGTACTGATCATTAAAAAGAGACGATCCCAAATCCGGGAAGCCCGGCAATTGCTCGCACTGACGCAGTCCCGGTTTGGGAAACTCCTGCAGCCACGGAACGCACGGTATGCATATGGGGATAACGGGCAACGAAATGTGGCGCCAGCACGCAAGACCTGCTCCAGCCCATCATGACTGAGCGCAAACTTGAACATACTCTCTCTGCCCTTTGCCATATGACAGGCAATGTTGCGGTCGACCTTCCTGACGATGCCCCGCGAAAACTGCAGCGTTGCTTCCGGCTCCACCCTCTGCTCTCGCAGTTTCTTGGCAAAAATCTCGCGTCCATCGTGTAAATCGGTCCTGCTCGTATGCAGTTGCCGCCCTCGCTACCCGGACTATCCACGTTATAATCGATACATGCGAGCGTACCCTACAATACAGCGCCCCTCCATCAAGCGAGACCCTCGGCTGCATGCCCTGCTGGCCGGACGCCTGCACGATCCTTTCAGCTTCCTTGGCACCCATGCGGAACACGGGCATTGGGTCGTGCGCGCCTTCCATCCTCATGCTGCGAGCATCTGGATCAATACAGATGGCGGTTTCGAAAGCATGACAAGAGCCCATCCCGCGGGAGTTTTTGAATGGTGGGGACTTATACCGCTGCCGGGGCCTTATCAGCTACGCATCGAAGAGGCTTCCTTCGAAGCACCAGCATATGTATATGATACTTATGACGCCTATGCGTTCCCTCCACAAGTTTCGGAACATGACCTGTATCTGTTCAACGAGGGCCGCTTGCATCAGGCTTACAGTATGCTCGGTTCCCATTTGATGGAAATGGAAGGGGTTGCCGGAGTTCGTTTTTCCGTCTGGGCACCGAATGCGGAACGCGTCAGTGTGGTGGGAAGCTTTAACCGCTGGGATGGACGTATCCATCCCATGGTCTCCCATGGTCCGAGCGGAGTATGGGAATTGTTTATCCCCGGCGTGCCGACGGATTCATTTTATAAATATGAAATCCGGAATCGGAATACCGGCGCGATCCTTCTCAAAACGGATCCGTATGCGCGCCATTATGAAGTACGTCCTGGCACTGCTGCCCGTACCCCACCCGGCAGCAAGATGACGTGGGGCGACGCGCGGTGGATGGCCGAGCGCGCAGTATGGGATTGGCTTGCCACTCCGCTCAATATTTATGAAGTTCATGCCGGGTCATGGAAACGGCACGCGAATGGAAGTTTTTATTCATACCGGGAACTTGCCGATCACCTGATCCCGTATGTACGGGAAATGGGATACACGCATATCGAGTTGCTCCCTATTTCAGAGCATCCCCTGGATGAATCCTGGGGTTATCAGACGACGGGTTATTTTGCCGCAACCAGCCGCTACGGCACATCGGACGATCTGAAATTTTTCATCAACGCCTGTCATCAGGAGGGAATCGGCGTAATCCTGGATTGGGTTCCCGCACACTTTCCGCAGGATGCTTTCGCCCTAGCCCGATTCGATGGGAGTGCTCTATATGAACACGAGGATCCGCGCATGGGCCTGCATCAGGACTGGGGCACGCACATTTTCAACTACGGGCGCAATGAGGTGAAATCGTTTCTCCTTTCCAGCGCCCATTACTGGCTATCGGAATTTCATCTTGACGGGCTGCGTGTTGATGCTGTCGCTTCCATGCTCTATCTCGACTATTCGCGGCTTCCGGGCGAATGGCTGCCGAACAGATATGGTGGCAGGGAGAATCTGGAAGCCATCGATTTTCTGCGTGAACTGAATATCATGGTGCATCAGGAATTTCCGGGAGCACTGACACTTGCCGAGGAATCCACTGCATGGCCGGGTGTCTCCCGTCCGACTTACGTCGGCGGGCTGGGTTTTTCCATGAAGTGGAACATGGGCTGGATGAACGATACCTTGGTGTATATGCGCCATGACCCGGTCTACCGGCGTTTCCATCATGAGCAGTTGACGTTCGGCCAGTTATACGCATACAGCGAAAACTTTGTGCTGCCGTTCTCCCATGATGAAGTCGTTCACGGCAAAGGTTCGCTCCTGGGCAAGATGCCGGGAGATGCATGGCAACAATTCGCCAACCTGCGCCTGCTGTTTACCTATCAGATGACATATCCCGGGAAAAAACTCAATTTCATGGGGAATGAATTTGCCCAGGGACGGGAGTGGAATTCATCGCGCGAACTCGACTGGTATCAGTTGGGCGATGGCTGGCATCAGGGAGTAAAAATGGCAGTGCGTGACCTCAACCAACTGTACAGTGCCGTTGCCGCACTGCATCAACGTGATTTTGAGCCGGAGGGCTTTTCGTGGGTGGATTGTCATGATGCGGACAACTCCGTGATCAGTTATCTGCGTTTTGCACGGAACGGTTCGTTTGCTCTGGTGGTACTCAATTTTACGCCGGTTCCACGCAGCCGTTACCGCATCGGTGTGCCCGCGGCGGGGAGCTATCAGGAAATCTTCAACAGCGATTCTCGTTACTATGGCGGCAGCGATCTCGGTAACATGGGAAGTATCCGCACAACCGGCCAGCCTTCCATGGAACGAGCGGATTCAATTGTTATCACCCTGCCCCCGCTTGCTGGGCTCATTTTCGTTCATACTGATCTGCCTGCAACCAGCACCGATGGATAAGGGAGCAGGTTGATCCTCCGGAACAAGTCCATAGCCTTGGGAACCACTGAACAAATCTCTTCGCAGGCGCGACGGAGGCTTTGTTTAGGATTTCCCTGGTAATGCTGCGGCAATAATCAATAATGGTCCTCAGCATGCGGGCACCACATAGCGTTATGCCTATGCTCCCCGCCCAAGTTACTCCAGCTCCCATATGACAATGAACAGTAAACGGAAAAAGTCATGACTCCTGCACAATCATATCCGCACCTCGACGTTCTATTCATCACACCCGAGATTCACCCTCTTAACAAAACCGGAGGGCTGGGTGAAGTGAGCGCTGCCTTGCCCACTGCCTTGAGTGAGTTCGGAGTGAACGTGCGCATCCTCATTCCGGGTTATCCCCAAATACTCAACGGATTGAAAAACAAGCAGAAGGTAGCGGAGTTTGCCGCTCAATCCTCATTTCCGGCAGCGACACTGCTGTCGGCAAGGTTGCCATTTGGCGCCTCTGGCAATGTTCCCCTGTTCATTATTGATTGCCCGGAACTCTACTGGCGTGACGGAGGCCCCTACACCGACCCCCGGGGGCACAACTGGCCCGATAATGCGATACGCTTTGGTCTTCTCTCAAAAATCGGCGCCATTCTGGCATGCGACGCCAGTCCTCTGGACTGGCATCCGGACATTGTTCATTGCAATGACTGGCAAAGCGGGTTGGTACCTGCCTACCTCCATTTCCATAAGGGAGCAAAGGCAGCGTCTCTGATGGTGATTCATAACCTCGCTTTTCAAGGGGTATTTTCCCCCGAGACTGTATCTCAACTGGGGTTGCCTCAGTCGAGCTTCCATGTCCAAGGAGTGGAATATTATGGAGGCATGTCCTTCCTCAAAGCTGGGCTCTATTATTGCGACCATATCGTCACTGTAAGTCCTACTTATGCGAGGGAGATTCAGGTCCCGCCTCTTGGTTTTGGTATGGAAGGACTGCTCTCCCTGCGGCGCGAGCGCATCACGGGGATCGTGAACGGTATCTCCGATGAGTGGGATCCCATCAATGATCCCCATCTTGAGCAAAACTATTCGATGGATGATCTGTCCGGCAAAGTCATCAACAAGACAGTGCTGCAACAGCAACTAGGACTTACCGTCGATCCTGATGTTCCGCTGTTTGGCGCAGTGAGCCGCCTCACTTATCAGAAAGGCTATGATCTGCTTTTGCGGATCGTCACACAACTGATTGACATACCGGGGCAACTCGTTATTTTGGGGAGTGGCGAAGCGACGCTGGAGCAGGAACTGATGCGGATGGCAAGAAATCATCCCGGAAAAATGGCGGTACGTATCGGTTTTGACGAAAAACTGGCGCATCTGATAGAGGCAGGGGCTGACAGCTTCCTGATGCCATCAAGATTTGAACCCTGCGGCCTGAATCAGATGTACAGCCAGTGCTATGGCACTCCTCCCCTCGTTCATGGGACGGGCGGTTTGCTCGATACCGTTGTTGACTACACGCCGGAGAGCCTGGCTGATGGAACCGCCACGGGTTTCGTATTTCATGAACTGACGCCGGAGGCCTTTCTGGGCGCATTGGAGAGGGCTGTTGCGGCGTATCGTGACAAATCGGTATGGCGTCGTTTGATGCGAAACGGTATGGCACAGGATTTCAGCTGGCGTGCCAGCGCAGCCGACTACCGGAAAATCTACCTGTCGCTGCTCCACCGAAAACGATAGGCTCGAAGGCGAGCACAGTTTCTGCACGGCGACAGAGGCAGGTAGAGAAGAAGAAGACAGAGGCAGATGGAGGAAACCTACAGCCACACCATCATGCCCATTTCGAATGGATGGGTCAACAAAGCATGATATGGATAGACTCGGATATAGTAGTCCAGCTTGCCACACAAGTCGGGCGCATGATCCAACTCGAACAGGTGCTCGGCTGATTCTTCCTCGAGCCCGCTGAACTTGAAGCGGACATGCTTGAACGAGCATAACGTAGTCTTTTTCAATCGACGACAGATCAGCAGTTCGACCACCACATCTTCAGGGTGTAACCCGTTCAGCCTCACTGCGACACGAAAATCCACTGCCTCGCCGAAACTGATCTCCCTGAAAGGCGTATCCAGACGGCGAATCGTAACGCCTGCCCACGCCTTTCTTACGAACGCTTTCCACGCGGCGACTTTTTTTGCATTGCTGAAGTCATCGGCTGCATAAAGTGCGCCCTGCTTTTTTGCCGGCAGATAAAACTTCCTAGTGTATTCAGTTACCATGCGAGCGGCGTTGTAACGCGGCAGCAGCGACTTCATGGAGTTCTTGGCCATCTTTACCCAGCCCGAAGAGTAGCCCAGCTTATCGCGGGTATAGTAAAGGGGGACTACATGATCCTGCAGCGTTTCGTAAAAATCCTTGCTTTCCTCCTTGTCGCGACGCACGGGATCCATATTCTCGGGTCCCGGCTTGATAGCCCAGCCATTCTTTCCGTTATAGCCTTCTCCCCACCACCCGTCGAGGACGCTCAGGTTGATTGTCCCGTTTATACCTGCTTTCATACCGGAAGTTCCGCTTGCCTCCAATGGATACACGGGGCTGTTAATCCATACGTCCACCCCGGCCACCAGGCGGCGGGCAAGGCGGAGATCATAGTCTTCGACCAGGAGAATCTGGCCCTCGAATTCGGGCATTCGCGCAACTTCACTCACTCTCCGGATCAGATCCTGCCCAGGCACATCCGCAGGATGGGCCTTGCCGGAAAAGACGATCATCACCGGCCGTTCCTGATGAAGCATGATTCTGCGCAACCAATCGAGATCATCGAATAGCAGGGTTGCACGCTTATAGGTGGCGAAGCGCCGACCAAAACCGAGCGTCAAAATGTTCGGATTTATGGGATCTGAAAAGCGCAGAAGCCGGTCAAGATGTGCTTCCGATCCATGATTACGGGTATTCTGCGTCGTAAGGCGCGCACGGATGCCATAGAACATTTGGGATTTCAGCGTTTGGCGAACACTCCAGAATAGATGATCGGGAATGGTGTCGATGCGGGACCAGTATTCCGTATCGCACATGTTATTGCGCCACTCGTATCCCAGATAGCGGTCGAACAAGTCGGTCCATTCCTGGGCGAGGAACGTGGGAACGTGCACGCCATTCGTGATGTATGACACTGGATTTTCTTCTGGTTCGATCTGCGGCCACACATCCTTGCAGATGCGAGCAGACACATTCCCGTGGATCTTGCTTACACCATTCTGATAGCGCGAGCACCGTATGGCGAGATCGGTCATGTTGAAATCGTGACTGCCAGGGACACGGCCAAGCGCGATAAAGTCCTCACGAGTGATTTTGAGATCCTGGTAGAACGGCTCGAAATAGGTGCTGATCATGTCATCACTGAAATGATCATGCCCTGCCGGCACCGCCGTATGTGTCGTAAATACGGTACTTGCGGCTACAGCTTCCAGCGCTGCGGGAAAATCCAGGCCCTGCTGCACATGGCCACGAATGCGCTCCAGCATCATGAAAGCTGCGTGGCCTTCGTTGATGTGCCATATCGTCGGCTCGATGCCCATTTCCCGCAAAGCGCGTACCCCGCCAATGCCAAGCACGATCTCCTGCTCAATGCGCATCACCCTGTCTCCCCCATAGAGCTGATGCGTGATATCGCGATCGTCCACTGAATTTTCAGGCAGATCACTGTCCAGCAGATACAGGCTTACATGTCCTATTTTTGCCTGCCATACCTTTATCGCCACCCTGCGCTGCAGCAACTCCACACCTATCCGTACTTCGGATCCGTCCTTCCGCAAGACCGGGGCAACAGGCAAATCCGAAAAATCCGAATCAGTGTAAATGACCTGCTGATTCCCCTGATTATCGATCGTCTGGAAAAAATACCCCTGGCGATAAAGCAAGCCGATGCCAATCAAAGGCAGGCGCAAGTCGCTGGCTGCCTTGCAGTGATCGCCCGCCAGAATGCCAAGCCCTCCGGAATAAATCGGGAAACTTTCATGAAAACCGAATTCAAAACAGAAATAGGCGATCCTGTCGCTCGGGTTCAGGCTTGTATCAACGCCATTCCACAGTGTTTCCGAATGATAATAGTCATAAGCGGATACTATGCTGTTGTAATTAGCGAGGAAAACCTGATCTTCGGCTGCCTTGAGCAGCAAGGTTTCATCCACACGCTTGAGGAAAGCCTTCGGGTTATGTCCGACGGCGCCCCACAGGCTTGGATCAAGGCGTGAAAACAGCGAGCGTGTGGCGTGATCCCAGCTGTACCACAGATCGTTGGCAAGGTCTTCGAGACGTGCCAGCCGGGGGGGTATCTTCGGGGTGACAGCAATGGTAAACAAGGTGCCTTTCGACATGCTCAATCTTTCCTGAGAAGTTGAAAAATGAGGTACGGAAATAGCTTGCCTAGTCCCGGGATTTTTTTATATCGCCCCGGCTCATGGCTCTACTGTCTGCATGAAATGTTCACGGTAATATTTCAGCTCCGCAATGGAGTCGTATATATCCGACAGCGCTTCATGCTTGCACTGTTTCGTCACGCCGGCCAGAATTTCCGGTTTCCAGCGTTTTGCCAGTTCCTTCAAGGTGCTTACGTCGAGGTTCCGGTAATGGAAGTAGGCTTCCAGCCGCGGCATCCAGCGTGCCAGAAAACGCCGATCCTGGCAGATCGAATTGCCGCACATTGGCGAAACTCCGGCAGAAATATGTTCTTGAAGAAAAGCAATCATACGGACTTCCACTTCGGCTTCCGTCAGCCCGGATGCCCGCACCTTTTCCACCAGGCCCGATTTTGCATGCGTGGATTTGTTCCAGCTATCCATTCCCTCGAGCACCGATTCAGATTGCGACAAGACCAGCACCGGGGCTTCCGCAAGAACATCCAACTGTGAATCCGTTACGACCAGAGCGATTTCGAGTATGCGGTCCCTGTCCGGGCTGAGCCCGCTCATTTCCATATCGATCCAGATGAGGCGGCCATTGTCTTGTGTCATAATTGAATCGCCCTGAATTTTCGACATGTAATTGTGTCATATCACTATTGATCAGTCATCCTTCAACCGTAAATCCTGATTTGGGGCAGTACAACTCCCATTTGCACATGCCTATTTTCACTATCATTTTTCTTATCGTCCTAGCCGTCACTTCGCTTATGCGAATGTGGCTGGCGAAACGGCACATCGATCACGTCATTTCACATCGCGATCAGGTTCCGCAGGATTTTTCGTCACAGATATCATTGAAGGCGCACCAGAAAGCAGCTGACTATACTTGTGCAAAAACCCGTCTCGGATACGCCAGCATCCTGCTCGATGTTGTGCTGCTGTTGATACTCACCCTCGGAGGCGGGCTGAACGCTCTCCATACCGCTGTATCGAACTGGACGAGCGATCCATTGATGCAGGGGGTGGCGCTTATCGCAAGTGTTGTGTTCCTGGCGAGTGTAGTGGGCGTACCCCTGAGTTACTATCGCACCTTCGTGATAGAAGAGCAGTTCGGGTTCAACAAAATGAAGCCGCGCATGTTCTTCCTTGATCTGGCAAAACGGTTTACCCTGGGAATCGTGCTGGGCATGCCGCTGCTGCTTGCCGTCCTGTGGTTGATGGAAAGAATGGGTGAATACTGGTGGTTTTATGCCTGGCTGGCATGGATGATCTTCAACTTGCTGGTGCTGGCGATTTTCCCTACCTGGATCGCCCCTATCTTCAACAAATTCACTCCGCTGGACGATGTTTCCTTGAAGACGCGGATTGAAGAGCTGATGCGGAAATGCGGCTTCAAGTCCAGCGGTCTTTTCGTGATGGATGGATCGCGCCGTAGCAATCATGGCAACGCCTATTTCACAGGATTCGGCAAAACAAAAAGGATTGTTTTCTTCGATACCCTGCTGTCCCGGCTGGATGCACAGGAAATTGAAGCGGTGTTGGCGCACGAGTTAGGGCATTTCAGGCGTCACCATGTCATAAAGCGCATTGTCTGGACCTTCGCCATGAGTCTGTTGTTTCTCTGGGGGCTCGGCTACCTGATGCAACAGGATTGGTTTTACCAGGGATTGGGTGTATCGGTTGCGACAGTGCCCTCCACGGCAATGGCGTTGTTGTTGTTTTTCCTGATAATGCCTGTGTTCACTTTCCTGTTTCAGCCACTGGCGAGCCTGTATTCGCGCAAACACGAGTTTGAAGCGGATGAGTATGCCGCCCACAATGCTTCCGCAGCCGACCTCGTGCGCGCGCTTCTGAAACTTTATCGGGACAATGCATCGACACTCACGCCGGATCCTCTGCACTCGGCATTTTATGATTCGCACCCGCCCGCCGCGCTGAGGATAGCGCGGTTGAGAAGTCTGGCGCATAATTAACTTTGTTCTATATTGATCAGCAGGAGCACGAATGGATACCACTGTCAATGATCTCGCTACAAAACAATGCAAGCCTTGTGAAGGAGCGATGCCTCCTTTGTCACAAGAGGAAATAACTCAGCTGATGCGGCAGCTTGATGGCTGGAATTATCTTGGAAAAACGATTCGCAAGGAATTCAGCTTCAAGAACTACTATCAAACAATGGCATTCGTTAATGCTGTAGCATGGATATCCCACCGGGAGGACCATCATCCCGACATTACTGTCGGTTACAACAAATGTCAGGTGGAATACACAACCCATGCTATCGGTGGTTTGTCGGAGAATGACTTTATTTGCGCCGCGAAAATTGACACCCTTTTTCAAATTTGAGATCGCCTGGCCGCCCATCAGTTACCTCACCTCCTCTTCAGGGAGAAATCGTAGCGGCCTTCGGCAGGCATTTCCTCGTTAAAACCGCCGATGACTCGACGCTCACATGCGTGTTACGCGGAAAAAAGAGTGGGGCGGCATGCGGTGATCGGGTTGAAATCTATCAAACGGCCTCTGAGCAGGGGGTTATCGAAAGGATTTTACCGCGTAGCGCTCTTTTATACCGAAGTGATCTCTCCCGCGAAAAACTCATTGCAGCCAATGCCACCCAGGTAATCATTGTAGTGGCGCCAGTTCCAAGCTTCAGCGAGGAGCTGATAAATCGCTGCCTGGTTGCCGCCGAAAGCCAACGGCTCAGTGTTCTGATCGTACTCAACAAGACAGACCTGGTAGGGCCTAGCAGAGCTGCCTTTAACGGACTCTCACTCTATCGGGAGCTCGACTATACTCTGTTGCCCATTTGCGCCAGAAACGACGTAAAACCCCTGCTGCCCTATCTGGAAGACCATCTCAGCGTACTGGTGGGCCAGTCCGGTATGGGAAAATCTACCATCATCAATGCGCTTGTTCCTGACGCTGAGCGTGCCACTGCCGACATTTCCGCCACCCTCCACGCAGGTCGCCACACGACAACTCATGCGCGGCTCTACCATCTCGACCGAAATATCCGAATCATAGATTCTCCGGGAATTCAGCAGTTCGGCTTGCAGCATCTGAGCATTGAAGATATTGCCTGGGGATTCAGGGAATTCCGTCCCTACATCGGCAAATGCAAGTTCAATAATTGCCGCCATTCAGGCGAACCAGGGTGCGCATTGGCGGATGCGATGCGGGAGAACAAGGTTAGCGTACGCCGCATTGACCTCTACCATAAACTCATCACTTCGTTAAGCACGAATCGCATTCCGTCTTCTTCCTCCCGGACGAAAATCCAGTAGCGGTTATCAATCCGCTTACTTCCGTTCGATACAAGCGGGATGAAACAGGCACTGAGTATCATAAAAGCTGCGATACGTTCTTTTCCATAAGTCAAAAAAAAAGCACGATGGACCGGAGATACGGTCCATCGTGCTTCTATTACTTTTATTACGAAGCCTGCTGGTCAGGCATCACTCCCTCGACGCGCTACTATCAAGCGAGGGTGCGGTAGCGCTGACTTTTTCCTTCTTCGCCTTTCTTCCCGCGAGCGGATGGGCGGAGAAAGGTTGGAAGCGATCGAAGCCTGTTACCGTCACGGTACCACCGTTTTCGACATATTGCTCTTCGAAATGCTCCAGGAATTCCATGAAGGTATGATCGACCAGCGTTGCCTGGCTGAAATCAAGAACGACTTCCTTTTTTGGTTCAAACTTGGCCAGTACTTTCTTGAAACCGATCAGGTTGGAAAATATTGCGGCATCCTGAACGTTCATGGAGTACTGATTTCCCGTCTGCTTCAGTTGATAGCGCGCCGAGAAAAGGTTGCCAAGCGATGCGCCATTTACGATATGGAAGACGAATTTGACGAGAATACCTGCTCCGATACCCATCAACAGGTCGCTGGCGACTGTCACTGCAATCGTAACCAGGAAGATCGTCAACTGCTCGCTGCCAATCTTGTAGGTCTTGAAAAACTCGTGCGGCGAGGCCAGCCGGTAGCCTACGAAGATCAGCATGGCTGCCAGCGCGGCATTCGGAATCATCTCGATCACGGGGATCAGGAACAGCATCGAGACAAACAGGCAGAGGCCATGGAAGAAATTGGCCCAGCGCGTGCGTGCACCAAAACCGACGTTGGCTGAACTACGTGCCACTTCCGATATCATTGGGGATCCACCCACTACAGCGGCGAGTGTATTGCCGGCACCGACGGCGATCAAGTCCTTGTTGAAATTGGATTGCCGCCTCCAGGGATCCAGACTGTCAACTGCTTTGACGGTAAGACAGGACTCCAGACTTCCCACCAGCAGGAACATGATCACGTATTTCCAGAACGCCCCTGTTCCAATTTGCGAAAAATCGGCGTTAAAAGCAATTTCCTTCCAGAAATCACCGATATGCACAAGGATATGAGCGGGTTGCGTTCCCTTGAAATCCAGCGCGATAGCAGCGGGGATAGCTATCAGCAATACAACCATTGGAGCTGGAATTTTCTTTACTAAAGGGCTTTTTATCTTAGGCAATCCAAACAGGACGACCAGACTGAGTATCCCGACTATTGCCACAGGCACGTTTGGATTCATGATGGAATGGGGAATATGCGCGTAAAGCTTCACAGGTCCCATTCCCGCCAGGGTCGCCGGGTCTATTCCGAGAAGGATGTGCGCCTGCTTCGAAATAATGATAAGCCCGATCGCAGCCAGCATTCCATGCACCGCCGATAACGGGAAGAAATCGCTAAGCGAACCTGCCCTCATAAAGCCGATGACGACTTGCAGCGCGCCCGCGACGACCATGACGCCCAGGGCCATTTTCCACCCTTCCGGACCGCCGCCGACTTCGGCAACGCAGCCTGCGACAATGGTAATCAAGCCCGCTGCCGGGCCTTTGATGGTTAGTTGTGAACCGGCAAAGAACGCGACTACCAGCCCGCCGATCATGGCGGTAAGCACGCCCATTGCGGGTGGAAAATCACCAGCTTTGGCGATACCTAGACTAAGCGGCAGAGCCAGTAGGAAGACAAAGAATCCGGCCATAAAATCGTACCGGAAGTTCTCCAACATCCCCGACAGACCATCTTTCGGTACTGTCAGTTTAGCGGTAGAAGCAGTAGCTGCATTAGCTGAACTCATCAGTGATAACTCCTGTTAATTGGATTTTAATATCCTGAATAAAAAAGTCTCATATTTCCATTAATTTCCATTCGCCTGCCAGGTTTCTCAGCAGCAGGCTTATCCAGAGGGTTTGAAGAGCCTCATGCGCGGTATTTTTCGTCTATAAAACATGTGTGTTTTCATCTCAACCAAGTTTTCGTGTCCTGCGCCATACGTCTTCACATTTGTGATATAATTCATCCTTTATCCATCCCCTTTCAGAGGAGTTGCTCAAAGTACGGAATACCATCCCGCATTTCCCTCTTCCCCCTCTACACACCCCCGCATCTTTTTTCTTTCGAAGTGTGAGGCTTCGCATACTTTGTCTTTTATTGCCTCTGATGAGGCCTCATTACGTGCGCTGAAGTCGGTCAGAAATGAATTTGTCTACGCCTCTATTACTCCCTCGCGGAAGAGGGACACATCTTCCGAAACCTTCTGAGGCGTTCACTTATTATTCATTACTCGGGCACCTCCTTATTTCCTGATAACCCCCCCTTGTAGATACTTGTTAAGCGCCGGCTTTATTCCAGGATTTCTCTCGCATGGCTTCTGATTCCCTGGGTTTAAGCCGGCGCCTTTCATTTCATCAGATCTATCCGTGGACTCCCACTTTCATATCATGATTTCACGTTCACGAGTTTTTGAAGGGGACGGCATGGTAAGTCTTAACATGAGGTCCAAGATAAACCCGCGAATATATTCTCACCAGAGAGAGACCGACGATGATGAAACTCAGTGCGAGAATGAATGCAAATACGATCTGGTCCGTGTGAATATGGGTGAAGATCAGGTCTATTCCCAGGAACGATGGCGTAATAGGAAAACCCATCAGGCCCAGACACGCAAGCAGGAAAATGAAAGCCTGGGTAGGGTATTCATAGACATGACCCTGACCCTGAGGTTCCTTCAGATCCACCTTCCGCTCGAGTGATTTCAGTTGTGCCAGACACGCGTATCCCACAAGACCCGAAAGGAGGATGCCACTTATATAAATGACGATCTCCCGGGTCGTAACCTCGTCGTAAAACGAGATGGCGAGCGCGACCCAGAGATGATTCATGATGACGAAGTACCAGCTCAACTGGGGACTCATTCTTTCCGAGAAAGACTTCAGCACGACGATCAGGGCGATGAAGGCAAATAGTGTCGGCAGGAATTGCTGGACCCCGGCCGGTAAAGACTGTTCGTAGTACAGGCAGGCGAGGCCGACGAGGAAAAGTGTAGTAGCGATAACGAAACCGCCAGTTCCGGATAACACCAGGTTCAGCTTCCTGCCGATCCATTTCACGGGATCCCAGAAGAAGAAATACATGAACGAATCGAGGTTGAACTCCTTCACGCTCAGCATATAAGCCGCATACTCGATTTGCTTGGATGTGGAGTGCTTGTCGATGTATTCCCTTGGAACAAAGTTGTAGAACTGATCGCGGAGCAGGAAGGTCACGGCTGATGGCGAAACCAGAAGCTGATACGTCCGCAAGAATGCATTTCCTGCCAAATGGATCAAGGCAAGATCATAAAACCCTAACGCCACTTCCACGAAAATGATGCCGATCTGCGCCACCGAAGAGTAGGCGATCTGCGTCTTGATCGAGGACTGTACGCGTGAAATAAGGGTCGCGACTACGGCGGTCGCCACGCCAAGAAGAATCACAGGCGCTACCACAACGATCTGATTTTCCCAGAATGGGAACGTTCTCAGCAAAAGGAAGACACCCAGGTGAACCGAGAGCGATCCGTAAAAGATTGCACTCGACGGGGTCGGGCCCTCCATTGCTCTGGGCACCCAGGAAGAGAATGGAAGTTGACCCGATTTCACGGCGGCCGCCAGCAGGAGCATCAACCCGATCAAAATCCCCAATGTCGTGTTGCCCTCAAGAGTCTGTGCAACCAGTTCCGGATGCATGAGCTTGGAGAACGTAATGTTTTCATGCCACAGATGATGACTCATCCAGATGACCAGAATCAAACCCATATCCGCCACGCGAAACACCGTGAATACCTTGAGCGCATTTTTTACCGGCAGATACCGCTCCCTGTAGAACCCGATCAGGAGGAAGGACGTGATTCCCAGAACTTCCCAACCAATGAAGAGCGTCTCGAAATTACCGGAGAAAATGATGATGTTGTAGCCGATGAAAAAGAACAGGATGGTGTTGAAAAACCGCTTATAGCCCCTTTCGCGATGAAGGTACCATCTGGAGTAGACGGTAACCAGAAAGCAGAGAAAGGAACCGACGAACAGATAAACCGCGGTAATTTTGTCGAAATAGAATGAAATGAAAAACTTGTAACTTTCCGTGTTATACAGGATAAGCTCAATTGTCTCGAGCGTCGGGTATCCGCCGAACAGCCACAGGACCAGGAATATCCAGGCCAAAACCATGTGCGAACCGACAGTGGAGTAGGCTATCCAGGAAATGGCGTCCTCATTCTTTTTCGGCACGAGCATGGTGAGCGCAAACCCGATCAACGGGATGATTATGAATAACCCAAGCAGCGAGGTTAGCAGCGGCATCGTCATTTTTTCACTCTCTCCTTCTTCTCGATAAAGTAGACAGGTAAATTCTCTTGAACCGCATCCAGGGTTTCGATCGATTCCGCTTTCTTAGCCCGTTCCATCAATGCGCTCAGATCCGATACGGTTTCCAGATCGTTCAACAGGGGCTTGTAAATCTTAGAGAAACTACCGTCCTTGTACAGCCAGAGCTCACCGGTGTCCGGATGCACGACCACGCAGTGCACCCAGTAGTTTTCATAAAAGGAATAGTTTGCCGTCTGCGACTTGATCACCTTCAATGCCACATCGGGATAATGTTCGATGATGACCAGGAGACGGACGGGATCGTGAATCTCGATCATCTGGCTGGGAAGCCCTGTCCTCAAATCGCCGTCCGCGCCGTTGGCCACCCCGATCAGACCCATGACGTTGTGCGGCAGTTTCGTTCCGGCACCCATTTTGTGGTTGTCGGTCCGGGAGAAAAAATACTCGAGGTCGATACCGCCCATAACCAACGCAATGGGGCCCATGGACATGGTGAGGAACTTACCTTCGGGATCAGTGCGGTAGTCATAGGTGCTCGTGGACGCCCGCCTGTCCAGGAAGAGGTTTTCCGTAATGCTCCGTCTGCCGATAATACTTACCGCATTGGTCGCATGATTGAGCTCCGGCCGGGGTTCGAACAGCGAAACCGATCTCCTGCGAATTTCCTCGTGAATCTCCTTGGGACTCATTTTGGTATCAATGGATACCAATCTTCTGGACCGCTCCTTCGCGTGAAGATCGAGCGCTTCATTGATGACGAGCGTATTCCTCCTATGTTTTCCGGCGTTTTCCTCGGAGAGAATCTCTTCATCGAAGAAGGCGACTTCGTCACGCGTGGTGTCGTGCAGACCCGGGAGGAACTGGGTAGTGGGCGGAATAACGACGCCCCGCTCTTTGAGAGCCTCCCTTACCTTGGGATGGTTGGCCATGTAACAGAACGTCCGGGCATTCACCGATCCGGGTCGGCCACCGCATGCGCCACAGTCATAGGCGGTATAGTGAGGGTTGTTTACGCTGGACGCGCCGTGGCCAATCATGTAAACGATGGGAGCAAAGGTTTTATCTACCCCGTTTAAGCCCGTACTGGTCAGGACACCCTGAACGCGCTGGACCATCTCGTCAATCGTAAACCCGATCTGCAAACCGTTTTCCTTGTCGTTCGGGTCCTTGTTTTCGATGGTGAGCCTCGCGTCCTTGTCCACGTGGGAATAAGAGGAGGCCATGGCAGGCATCGCGCCTGGCTTGAATACATTCAAGGCTAATCTCAGGGCCGACACAAACCCGATGGTTTGGGAGATAAACCAGCCCTGGAAAAGCGAATGCGTGAGCTTGGAAAAATGTACTTCCTTCTTTATCTTCTGCTTATTACCGATTTCCTTGACGAGGAATTTGGGGAAGACCGGCGCGGGACAGCATTTCGTGTAAAACTTGCCGTTCTCGGGTTGATAATACAGTTCGACGTTAAAAAATCCGGCGGTGGTGAACGTTTCGCAATCCGGATCCAGTTGCTCGAGGTAACGGCGGAACGATGTCAACCGGTCATCGATGCAGAAGTACGTCTGGAAACTTCTGTTTTCGATCTTTCTTTCCCAGGTCTTGTCCTGCAAAGCTATTCCAGCCAACACCTGATCGTAGTACGTCCACTCAAAAGCATCGTGCCAAAGGGAAAAAACCGTATCGACCTCAGTCTCGGGCACATCGGCGAACAACGGTTCGGGCCGCTCTTCCAGAATGCGGGCAATGGGTTCCCAACTTTCTCCGAAATAGGAATCGAGCGCGTCAATCTCAAGCAAAAGCTCGAAGACAACCAGGTCATGAACGGTAATGTTCTTCGGGTTCAGGAGAGAGGCAGGCTGGGCCTCGACGGAAGCTACCATGCCCGACCAACCCGGGTGCGCAAACTGCTGGTCAAACAGATACTGCGCATAGAGGGTTTCATCCCCCACCAGGAGCTTCAGCAGATCCTCCATCTTGCAGTTTCCAGACACCAAAAGCTTTTTAGCTCTCTTCGTCTTGAAGAAACTGGTAAAGCTTTTTTCTTCCATTTCCTTCAAGGCCGCAAGAAAACCCTTGTGGCCTATTGGGAAACCCCATATTGAAATTCCCTGATCGAGGTAGCTGCACAGGATTCTGAACAGAAGCGGGTGAACCATCAGGTCCAGGTCAATAGGATAATGGCGCTTCCAGTTCGCTCTCAGTTTGCCTATTCGGGGGGAAACGGAATCGTCATATTCCTTCTCAAGCAGCCGCTGCATCCAATCCTCAAGATACTGTGCGCCCTTCTGCTCGGAAATGACCCGCTCAAGAATATCCTTGCGGATACGCCCGGCTTCGTACAGGTCTCTATATTCACGAAGTTGAAGAGAGGGAAAATATCCGAATATTTTTTTTGCGCGACGCGTTCCCTCATGGAAGGTATAGTTCTGGAACGCGTGTAATGTATTATGATGAATAAAGTCCTTCAGCGGAGCCTGCGAGGGCAGATAGTGCTGCAGGTCATGGAGCACTTCCTCTTCATTGAAGGAAGAAACGGAGGCTTCCTGCGCCTGGGCTCCAGTCCGCTCCCCGTGCAGCGTGCTGACATCCGCCCGTTTATCCGCGTGAGCCGGTGCGCTTACCGCGGCGGAAGCTGCAAACTGTTTTGGAGAATCCTTCACCAACTCGATCCTCTTTCCCTCTTTCTGAATATTTTCATCTTTGTCTATTGCTGCTGGCATAATTTTTACTCCTCTTCTTCGTGACGCCTTCTGACCTGTTGATAGGATTCCCTTTAACTAAAATAAACTCGATTCATTGACTTAAAATAACAGAGGAATTTACTCAGGTATTTACTCAGGTATCAAATTAACACACGCCTTGTGAAGAATTCGTGAAGATAAATACCCCGATAAACAGAGTTTAAACGAGCACCCTTATCGGATGAGGCAGGCATCCCGCCGGTCCGATCACTAAAAAGTGGCGTCTTCAGGAAGGAGAAAGGGGTGGAAATAGTCCGCAAAGCGCGGATTTTGCAGAAGATCGAATAGCGAGAACTGTAGAGCTTCCGCTATGTCGGGTAGTCAAGGGAAACCTGCAGGGAAATGCTTTTCTCCAGGAAAAACGAGGGTCAGGGAAATACAATATGGAAGGTCGCGCCTTGTCCCGGCATGCTTTCGACTTCTATGCTCCATCCATAGTAGTCGCAGATGCGCTTGACGATAGCAAGTCCTATGCCCAGGCCTTCACCTTGCGTTGAACCGCGGAAGAAGCGTTCATACAGGAGGGGTAGATAGGAAGGCTCAATACCTATACCGGAATCGGAAATCGAAAGACGATTGCCTTTGAAATTTACCCGTATGAAACCGCTATTGGTATATTGCACCGCATTGCGCAGCAGATTCACAAGGGCCGTGTGAATCGCCTGCCGATTCAGGGTCAGCATGGCTTTCGGTTCCACCGTGACTTCGAATGTAAGATGCTTTCGATAGATCTCCCCGCATATCGATTCTGCCGCATCGTAAACACACTCGGCCAGGTCCACGGGTTCCATTACCCCGAGCGACTGCTCGCGCGCAAGAAATAACAGGGCTTGCAACTGCTCGCCCATGCGGGTTGCGGCGCTTTCGATCATGCCGATGCGCATGCGCGCTCTTTCCGAGAGATTCGGTTCCGCGACCAGCAGTTCACAGCTTGTCAGGATAGTTGTAATCGGAGTGCGCAGCTCATGGCTTATATTGGCGGTAAACTCCTGTTCCCTGCGCAGCATGCGGGTTATGCGGCTTTGATAGTCATCCAGAGCGCGCGCGAGCTGCGCCACTTCTTCATCCTGCCCGGGCTGGGTAAGCGTTTCCCCCTGGATGTCACCCGGCGCGAGATGCCTCACCTGCTCGGCGAGATCAGTCACCTGCTTGACCAGCACTCCGGCCAGCAGATATCCCACCACGACTGCGACACCCACGACGGAAATGAGCGACAGGACGATGAGCAGTTTCAATTCCCGTTGCCGCGCTTCGTGCAGACCTATTTCATAGGCGACAAGAAACTTGACCCCGTCCACGTGATGGACCGCTACCCGGACTTCCTCCGGGCCGCGAAAAACCTTGTGCCGCCTGTAACTCAGCCCCTGCAGATAGGAAGGAAGGCGAGATTCTTCGGAGGGATCGTGTATGATATATTTTTCGAGATTGGAACCTTCCTGCGGCACGAAGTCCGCATGCTCGCGATAGCGCTGGAGCAGATAATCCATCTCGGTTTCGATGATCTGCTCGATATGAGCTTCTTCGATGTCATCGGAAGCGATATACAGGCTGACACCTAGCGTTCCGACAACGACTATACAGAATATCGCAAACGCGAGCGCAACACGAAGGCGAAGCCCACGCCTAATTACGGGCACGCGTGGAAAGCCGATAGCCGAGACCGTGAACGGTTTCGATTGGATCATAGCCACCTGCGCGCGTCAATGCGCGGCGAAGCTCGTGCATGTGACTGCGGAGGGTATCGCTGGTTTCCTGCACATCCCCCCATACTTCCGATTCGAGTTCCCTGCGGCTGAAAACGCGGCCAGGCTCACTCATGATGACTGCAAGCAAGCCAATGCATTTCGGCGGCAACTTGACGTTCGCGCCCGCGAAGCGGATTGTGAGGGTTTTCGGATCGAAGGAAAGATCCTCGGTTTCCAGCGTTCGACTGGTAACCTTGCCCTTTCGACGTTTGTGCATGGCAACCAGCCGCGCTTCAACTTCTTTCAAGGCGAAGGGTTTGACCAGATAATCATCCGCCCCGCAATCGAAACCTTTCAGCTTGTCTTCCAGCGTGTCGCGCGCTGTCAGCATCAGGACCGGGGTATCGAGATGCGCTTCCTGGCGAAGCTTCCGGCACAGTGTTATACCATCCGCACCCGGTAATCCCAGATCAAGCAAAATGCCATCAAACTGCTGTGTAACCGCAAGATGCAGCCCCGTGATCCCATCAGCCGCCGCATCGACACTGTGACCGCGGGCTTCGAGAAAGTCGTACAGATTACTGGCTATTGCCCGATCATCTTCAATAATAAGTATGCGCACGTGAAGAGTTCCAAACAATCAGACCTACAGAAATATCATGTAGATTCAATGTGAAAAAATTCTGTTTATCCGCTAACTGCCGAAACTGCTGCTTCCCTCTGCATCCGTACGATGAAATCTGCGGCTGAGGCTGTGAACCGCTTCGACCAGCGTAAGCGCATTTTCGGGCGGCGTAAACTGCGATATGCCATGTCCCAGGTTGAAGATGTGCCCACTGCCTTCGCCAAAACCCGCAAGAATCTGTTCCACTTCGGCAGCAATTACCCCCGGTTCAGCAAATAATACAGCAGGATCAAGGTTGCCCTGCAAGGCAACTTTGTGGCCCACGCGTCGCCGGGCGTCTGCGATATTCACGGTCCAGTCCAGTCCTACTGCATCACACCCGCTGTCTGCGATACTCTCGAGCCATAGCCCCCCGCCCTTGGTAAAAACAATGCTCGGAATACGTTCAGCCCCCTGATCCCGCTTCAATCCGGCCAGTACCTGGGTCATGTATCGCAGCGAAAACTGCTGATAAGCGGCATGGGAAAGCGCTCCACCCCAGGTATCAAAAATCATTACTACCTGCGCGCCGGACTCGATTTGAGCGTTCAGATAAGCGGTAACAGCCTGCGCATTGATATCGAGAATGTGATGCAACAGATCAGGGCGGCGGTACAGCATGGTTTTTATTTGTCGGAAATCTGTCCCGCCGGCCCCTTCCACCATATAGCAGGCAAGCGTAAACGGACTGCCGGAGAACCCGATCAGTGGAACCCGATTATCCAGAGTCTTGCGTATCTGCGAAACCGCGTCCATGACGTAGCGCAAATGAACAGCAGGATCTGGGACGGTAAGAGCCCGGATCTCCCACTCTTCGCGCAAGGGGCGCTCGAACCTGGGGCCCTCTCCTTCCGCAAAATATAATCCCAATCCCATCGCATCAGGAATCGTCAGAATATCCGAAAACAGGATGGCCGCATCCAAAGGAAATCGCGCGAGAGGTTGCATCGTAACTTCGGTGGCGAAGTCGGGATTCTTGCAGAGCGCGAGAAAATTGCCCGCACGAGCCCTCGTCTGATTATATTCGGAGAGATAGCGCCCGGCCTGCCGCATCAGCCAAACGGGCGTGTATTCAGTGGGCTGCCTCAGCAGTGCCTTGAGCAGAGTATCGTTCTTCAATCTCGTCATTCAGACCCGATCAATCGCAAAAATCAGTAAAACCGGATGCTCGATCTATCAATGGAGCTACCAGTGGAAATGGATGCCTTGGGGACTGTCGGGACCCCGGAACCGTTAGGTTCTCTTTCAACTCTCCATCTTACCATGAATGGCCGACGAGGTCATTCGCGAAAAGGGCAACGATAGGAACGATCTGTCAGCTTTCCTCGACAACGAAAAGACGCCGGTATTCACGAATGGCATAACGATCCGTCATGCCTGCGATATAGTCGGCGATGGCTTGATGCTTGTCCTGTTGAGATCTGGACTGGAATTCCGGGGGCAGCAACCGGATATCCGAACTGAATGCGTCAAAGAGCTGGCGGATGATGTGCCGTGCCTTTGCGCTCATGCGCGATACCTTGTAGTGCCGGTAAAGATGCTCCCGCAGGAACTTTTTGAGCTCCTGCTGCTCTTGTGCGATTTCCCTGCTGAATCCGATCAGGGGCGGGGCAATCCGGATTTCGTCCAGGGTGGCGGGACTTGCCTGCTCGATATTCACTGCGCTTTGTCTGATCAAATCTCCCGCCAGCGTATTGATCATGCGCCGTACCGTTTCATGGATCAGCCGCCTGCCCGAGATTTTCGGGTATTGCTGTCTGGCCATTGCCAAATGACGCGCAAATATGCCGACCTCCTCAAGTTGCTGCTGCATAATGAGGCCGGATCTCAAGCCGTCGTCCACGTCGTGATTGTTGTAAGCGATCTCATCAGCCAGATTGGCGACTTGCGCTTCCAGCGAAGGCCGATGATTCGTGAGGAAGCGCTCGCCAACGTCCCCCAGTTCCAGCGCATTTTTCTTCGAACAATGCTTGAGAATGCCTTCGCGGGTTTCAAAGCACAGATTCAACCCGTCAAATGCGCCGTAGTGCTCCTCCAGCACATCCACCACCCGCAGGGATTGCAGATTATGCTCAAAGCCGCCATATTCCTTCATGCACTCGTTCAGCGCGTCCTGCCCGGCATGACCGAAGGCGGTATGGCCAAGATCATGCGCCAGCGCGATGGCCTCAACCAGATCCTCGTTCAGGCACAAATTCCGGGCTACGGAACGGCCGATCTGCGCCACTTCGAGACTGTGCGTGAGGCGCGTGCGGAACAGGTCCCCTTCATGATTGACGAAAACCTGGGTCTTGTACTCAAGCCTGCGAAAAGCGGTGGAATGAATGATGCGATCGCGATCGCGCTGAAAAGGCGTGCGACCGGGAGAGGGCTCTTCGGCAATGCGGCGTCCGCGTGAGTTGGCAGGCGATACCGCATAGGATGCCAGCTCATGCATTAGCCGTACATTCCGTCAGAACTTCGGTCAGTATCGCGGACGGAACATCCGCATGCACCACCGCCCGGCCGATATTCTCGAGCAGTATGAAACGCATTTTCCCGCCTTGTACTTTCTTGTCCAGTCCCATCAGACGCAAATATTTTTCCGGACCGAGATTCGGGGCAATCACCGGCAGCCCGGCCTTCACATAGAGATTTCGGATTCGATCCACATCCCCCTCACCTATCATACCCATACGTCGTGATACCTCGGCTGCCAGCATCGTTCCCGCCGCCACTGCTTCCCCGTGAAGCCAGTTGCCGTAACCCATGGCATTCTCGATTGCATGTCCAAAAGTATGTCCCAGGTTCAGCAAGGCACGCATGCCGCTCTCGCGCTCATCTGCCTCCACAACTTCGGCTTTATGCTGACAACTCCTTTCTATTGCTTCTATAAGCCTCGAACTGTCACGTTCCAGCAGGGTCTCAACATAAGAGTCAATCCAGTCAAAGAATGCCGGATCGCGAATAAGGCCATACTTGATGACCTCGGCTATGCCGGCGCGCAGTTCCCTATCGGGCAACGTATCGAGCGTGGACGTATCCGCGATGACGGCCTGGGGTTGATAAAACGCCCCGATCATGTTTTTGCCCAGCGGATGGTTGATCCCGGTCTTACCGCCAACTGAGGAATCGACTTGTGCCAGAAGTGTGGTAGGTACCTGAATGAACGGCACACCTCGTAAATAGGTGGCGGCGGCGAAACCGGCCAGATCTCCCACAACTCCTCCGCCAAGGGCGATGACCGGTGTATTGCGTTCGCAGCGATGGGTCAGGAGAGCATCGAAAATGAGGTTGAGAGTTTCCCAGTTCTTGTATTCCTCACCGTCCGGAAGAACGATTGGAACTGAAACTATCCCATGAACTGAAAGATCCGCACGAAACTTGTCGAGATATAAAGGCCCGACCGTAGTATTTGTGACAATGGCCACCCGCTTCTGACCCAGGTAATCCAGGAGGAGTTCAGGCTGAGTCAGGGTATCTGCACCGATATGGATGGGATAACTGCGCGGGGCGGACGTAGAGACAAGATTAACAGTGACTGTTTGCATTATTGTGACGAGAAAGGAGGCGCAACCTGCCCGGAAACTTCGATAAACAGCGTCTAAGTGGTTCTTTTGGATAACCCTGGCAGCTTATCACTACGCTTTGCTCACCACGGTTTCACCACCACGAGTATCACGACAGCGATCAAGATGAGTACCGGGACTTCATTGAACCAGCGGTAATAAATATGGCCATGCCAGTTGCGGTCGCATTTGAAATCGGCCAGCAGTCTGCCGCAGTATCCGTGATACGCAATCAGCAATACCACCAGGGCGAGCTTCGCATGCAGCCAGGCTCCAGTAATGCCATAGCCCAGCCAGAGCCACAGGCCCAGGACGACCGCCAGCACCGCGCTCGGGGTCATGATCCCATAATAGAGCTTTCTTTCCATGATTTTGAACCGCTCTATGCCTGCCGAGTCCGTTGTCAGAGCGTGATAGACAAAGAGCCGTGGCAAATAAAAAAGCCCGGCGAACCAGGCCACGACAAAAACGATATGAAAAGATTTTACCCAGAGCATATGCTTTTCGAACGGAAACAACACATGCGTTCAGTTGCTATGAACTGAGCGCTGTGCAAAAAGCATACTATATACTGAAATATACTGAAGCGGACGACAGGTCGCTAACGCGGTGCCAGGAACATGAACACCGCTGAAAGACTCGAGAAGCGGAAAAGCTCCCCCGTGGAAGATGATTACAGTGGCATCAGTCTGAAGCCGGGTTCGTGAGCGTACCGGAGTATGCCGCAGATATCAGACCGCAACAACTTCCAGATCAGGCTCTATCGACCTCAGCATGTTCTGAATGCCCCGCAATGTGCCAGTAATCGAGCTCGGACAGGTGCCGCAAGCACCTTGGTAGTGAACACTCAGCCTGTTGCCTTCAAGGCCAAGCACGTGGAGATCGCCCCCATCATTCTGGAGATAGGGGCGGATCTCCTCATCGAGCATCTCATTGATCAGCTTGAGCCGCTGCTGGTCTTCAGGACTTAAATTTGCAATTTCCGCACTCGCGGCTGCAACTGTAGCGGCTGTCTGGGTATCTGCCGCCGGCGCGGCACGAATAGGATCTGCTACTTCGCGCGCCAGGTCCTGCCAGTCAGCCGCGCCATCCTGGGTCACTGTGATCCACCGGTCTACATAAAACACATTGGTGACGTGATCGATGTCAAACAGCGCTTCGGCAAGCGGATCGCCTTTCGCCTGCTCGGCATTGTCATACGAACGTGTTACCCCCCAGGTCAGCGGCTCCTTGAGGATGAATTTCAACGCATTTCGATTGGGGGTTCCCTCTATTTCAACTATCTTCGGCATTTTTGGTACCTTGAAAAGCTCAGGCATCTCCTATTGCGGCGTGCATGGGATCATCCTCCGCTTCGGTTGAGGTGGTGCTGACGGAATTGAGCGCTGCGTGAAGTGTGTGCCATGGGAGAATCGCGCATTTGACGCGGGTGGGCAGGTCACGTACGCCGGCAAATACGGTAAGCCTTCCCAGATGGTGAGGGTGGGCAAGATCCAGCGTGCCCGTGGCCATGTCACGGAATTCCTTGATCAGCATCTCTGCATCTGCAAGGCTCTTGCCTTTTACAACGGTGGTCATCATGGATGCAGATGCCTTGCAGATCGCACACGACTCACCATGGAACGCAATGCCTTCGATATGTTCCCCTTCAAGGTTCAGATCAATATCGAGATGATCGCCACACAGCGGATTGTGCCCAACCGCGTGGTGGCTTGCCTTGTCCAGCTTGCCGTAATTGCGGGGTTTCCTGTTGTGGTCGAGAATGACTTCTTGATAAAGAGATTTCGTAGTCATTAAATAAATATCTTTTGCACAGTACGAATACCAGCGATGAAAGTATCTACCTCAGCCATTGTATTATAAAACGCAAACGAAGCGCGTGTGGTGGCAGGCACCTTGAGGCGCAACATCACAGGTTGCACGCAGTGATGGCCGGTGCGAACGGCAACGCCTTCCTGATTCAAAAGCGTACCGACATCATGCGGATGCACCCCCGCCATCTCGAAAGACAGCACGGCGGTTTTTTTCGCTGCTGTGCCTATGATACGCACTTCGGGTATCTGGCGTATCTGTTCGGTTGCGTAGTTGAGCAATTCAACTTCGTACGCGGCGATGGCATCGATACCGATATTCGATAAATAGTCGACGGCAGCGCCAAGTCCGATAGCGGCTGCAATGGGGGGAGTTCCTGCTTCGAATTTGTGGGGAATGGAATTGTAGGTGGTTCTTTCGAACGTCACCGACAGAATCATGTCGCCGCCCCCTTTGAACGGCTGCATGCGCTCCAGAAGTTCCGCTTTTCCGTACAGAATACCGATGCCTGTCGGACCACACATCTTGTGTCCCGAAAATGCATAGAAATCGCAGTCGAGATCCTGGACATCCACTTTCATATGCGGCGCCGCCTGGGCGCCATCCACCAGCACCGGAACACCGCGGGCATGCGCGAAAGCGATCATTTCCCTGACCGGGTTGACTGTCCCCAAAGCATTCGATACGTGCATCACACCGACAAACTTCGTGCGCTCGTTGAAAAGCTTCTCGTATTCATCAATGAGAAGTTCACCGGCATCGTTGATGGGCACGACACGTACCCTTGCCCCTTTTTCTTCCGCCAGCATCTGCCACGGAACGATATTCGAATGATGTTCCAAGGTGGTCAGGATGATTTCATCACCGGCACCGATGAATTTGCGTCCATACCCGTGCATCACGAGGTTGATGGAATCTGTCGTTCCGCTGGTGAAGATTACCTCTCTGTCTTCACGCGCGTTGATGAAGCGCTGCAATTTACGGCGCGCCACCTCATATTCTGCCGTCGCAGTCTCGGATAAATAATGCACTCCGCGATTGATATTTGCGTGCTGGCTTGTCTGGTAACGCACCAGGCGATCGATCACCGGCTGCGGCATCTGGCTGGAGGCTGCATTATCGAGGTAGACCAGCGGCTTTCCTTCGACCTGAAGCTTCAGAATCGGAAAATCGGCACGCACACGTGCGACGTCAAGCGTCGAATCAATCCGAGGTTGCAGCGTGGAATCTATGATTTTCATGGCTCAGTTTTCTTGGTTTGTTCCAGCACTGTCCGTTCAAGCCGGTATTTGAGCGATGCGATGGGAATGCGATCGATGATCTCGGCACCAAACGCATACGTCAGCAGATTTCGCGCCGCAGTTCCGGACAGGCCGCGGCTCTTGAGATAAAACAACTCCTCGCTATCGAGTTGACCCACTGTTGCTCCATGTGCGCACTTCACATCATCCGCAAAAATTTCGAGCTGCGGCTTGGTATCGATACGTGCCTTCGCATTCAACAAGAGGTTGCGGCTGGATTGCGCGGAATCCGTATTCTGGGCACCCGGGCGAACCATGATCTTGCCATTGAACACGGCGTGCGCGCTACCGTCAGCAATGCATTTATGCAACTGACGACTGGTACAGTTCGGTCTGGCATGATCTATGGAACTGTGTGTATCGGCAAGCTGTCGGCCATTGATCAATGCCAGCCCGTCGATAGCGCACTCAGCGCCCTCGGCATCGAGCACTGTATTCAGATCGTAACGTGAAATCCTCGCCCCGAGCGCTACGCTCACAGAGCGGTAGCAGCTGGCATGTGCTAGCGAAACAGCACAATTCCCGATATGAAATGCTTCGGGGCTGTCGCGCTGCACCCGGATGTGACTGATCTGGGCATTATCTCCCACAGCGATCTCGGTCACGGCATTGGTCACATAGATTGCGTCATTCAGGCTGACATAATCCTCGAGGATGGTAACTTCGCTTCCCGCTTCAGCGATGAAAAGACAACGCGGATGGCTTGCCACTTCCGGTTGCGTTGCAATGAGCAACACGTGTACAGGTGTATCGATCGCTGCACCCCGCGGTACGATGACCAACGCACCATCGTGCAGGAATGCGGTATTAAGCGCCGCGAACAGATTATCTTCGAAGCGCGCATACTGACCCAGATGCGGCTCTATTGCCTCTGCATTCGCTGTTATCGCTGATGACAGATTGGTGACGATCAAGCCGCGGGTTCCGAGGCGTTCTGCCGGCGTAGAAAGTTGCGGCATGTATTTGCCATCGACAAATACGAGCCTGATAGCAGCTTCCGCGAGGGAAAAATGCTCAATATCAGCGGCCTGCAGCGCCGGTGCAGCAAGAGCAGGCTGGAACGATTGGCGAACGAGTGGCGAAAGGTCAGTAAAACGCCACTCCTCATCACGTGTGGTGGGCAGCTTCAACCTTCCCGCATGGTCGACTGCATTTGCCCGCAGTTGGTTAAACCAGGCGAGAGGGCTGGGCGGCAGCCGCGGTTGTCCTCGAAGCAGGCTTTCGAGATAACTGTTGCTATTCACGAGACTCATGCTCATGCGCTTGCGGGGACACGCCGCTCAACCCCTACCCAGTCATAACCTCGCGTTTCGAGATCGAGCGCAAGCTCTTTGCCGCCCGTTTTAACGATGCGTCCGCCGCGCATTACATGCACGTAATCCGGTTCGATATAGTTGAGCATGCGCTGATAATGGGTTACCAGAATGATTGCGTTGTCCTTGTTTGCAAGTTTGTTTACCCCATTGGTAACGATTCGGAGGGCATCGATGTCGAGACCGGAATCCGTCTCATCCAGGATAGCCAGTCGTGGCTCCAGCAGCGCCATCTGCAATATCTCGTTGCGCTTCTTCTCACCGCCCGAAAAACCTTCGTTGACGCCGCGATCCAGGAAATTGGGATTCATTTCCAGCAATTTCATTTTCTCGCGCACGAAATCCTCGAACTCCAGCGGATCGAGTTCGTCCTTTCCACGCTGCGACTGCAGGGTATTGTAGGCAAGGCGCAGGAAATGGCTGTTGGAAACACCGGGTATCTCGATCGGATACTGAAAGGCAAGAAATACGCCTGCACGCGCCCGTTCTTCCGGTTCTAAATCGAACAGATTCTGCCCTTCAAACAATACCGATCCTCCGGTAACCTGATAGGCGCTGTGCCCGGCAAGCACCTTGGCAAAGGTGCTCTTGCCCGAGCCGTTCGTTCCCATGATGGCGTGCACCTCACCACTTTTAACGATGAGGTCAACGCCTTCGAGTATCTCTACACCCTCGACTGCCGCTCGCAGTCCGCTTACTTCCAGAATCGTTTTGCTGTCCTGATGAATCATCCAACACTTCCCTCCAGCTTGAATCCAAGCAGTTTTGTCGCTTCGACCGCAAATTCCATCGGCAGTTGCTGAAATACATCTTTGCAGAAGCCGTTGATAATCATGGAAACCGCTTCCTCATTGCCGATGCCGCGCTGTGCAAAGTAGAACAATTGATCTTCGCCGATTTTTGACGTTGATGCTTCATGCTCGACCTTGGCATTCTGGTTGCGCACCTGAATGTAGGGAAAGGTATGCGCTCCGCATTGGTCTCCAATCAGCATCGAATCGCATTGTGAATAATTGCGTGCGCCGCTGGCAGTGGGAGCAATCCTGACCAGTCCGCGGTAGCTGTTATTGGAATGCCCGGCTGAAATACCCTTGCTGACGATGGTGCTGCGGGTGTTTTTCCCGATATGGATCATCTTGGTGCCGGTATCTGCCTGCTGATAGTTGTTGGTTACCGCTACCGAATAAAATTCGCCCACGGAATTTTCCCCCTGCAGGATGCATGACGGATATTTCCAGGTTATGGCTGACCCCGTTTCGACCTGCGTCCACGAGATACGCGAATTGGCGCCTTTTGCCAGCCCCCGCTTGGTTACGAAATTATATATGCCGCCCACCCCCTTCTCGTCGCCCGCATACCAGTTCTGCACCGTCGAATATTTGATATCGGCGTTGTCGAGTGCGATCAGTTCGACCACCGCGGCATGCAGTTGATTGGTATCAAACCTTGGAGCTGTGCATCCTTCGAGATACGACACGGACGACCCTTCCTCGGCAACGATCAGAGTGCGCTCGAATTGTCCGGACTCTTCCGTATTGATGCGGAAGTAGGTCGACAGATCCATGGGGCACTTGACGCCTTTCGGGATGAAGCAGAAGGTGCCGTCCGTAAAAACGGCTGAGTTGAGCGCCGCATAGTAGTTGTCACCCACGGGCACCACCGTACCGAGATACTGCTTCACCAGTTCAGGATGAGCATGCACGGCTTCGGAAATGGAGCAGAAAATGATTCCGACCTCCGCGAGCTTCTGCTTGTAGGTGGTGGCCACGGATACGCTGTCAAAAATCACGTCCACCGCCACGCCGGCCAGGGCCGCGCGTTCATGCATGGGCACCCCGAGTTTCTCGAAAGTGCGAAGCAACTCAGGATCGACCTCATCCATGCTGTTGAGCTTCTTTTTCGGCTTGGGCGCAGCGTAGTAGCTGATCGCCTGAAAATCGATCTGCGGATACTTGACATTGGGCCATTTCGGCTCTTCCATCTTGAGCCATTGCTGATAGGCTTTGAGCCTAAAGTCGAGAAGCCACGCAGGTTCGTTTTTCTTGGTCGAAATGAGCCTGATAATATCTTCGTTAAGGCCTTTTGGCGCGACATCCGACTCGATTTCGGTAACGAAACCGTGTTTGTATGGCTGATTGACCAGATTCTGTAGTACTGCACTCATGAGATTCGCTCCATATCGGAATGTCTTTTCTTTTAATAATTAATAGAGGACAACTCCTTTGCTACGAATACTGCCGCTCCTGTTATCCGGTTTCCGGCACCCACTTCCAGGGCTAGACCTTGGCCGGCTCTTCTTTCACACTGAAGCTTTCACCACAGCCGCAGGTATTATCCACGTTGGGATTCTCAAACCTGAATGATTCGTTCAGTCCTTCTCTGACAAAGTCAATTCGTGAACCATCAAGAAATGGCAGAAAGTCGACATCAACCACTACATGAGCGTTACAGGACTCGAACATTCGATCACTCTCGCGCAGCTCATCTGCATAAGCGTAGGTATAGGCGAATCCGGAACACCCCACCTTCTTGACCCCGACCCGCAGAGCCAATCCCTTGCCCCGCTTCGCAAGCTGCTTCTGGATCTGTTTCGCCGCGTTTTCAGTCAGTGTTATTGCCATCGCCGTTCTCCGTCTACCCCATGCGATTATGACAACGAAAGTAAGCGTTCGGCATTCAGAATTGAAGTCAGGCAGAAACTGCAGTGCGGCTCCGGTCGGATACGACCTTTTCAGGCGCAACCTTCCGCATATCCAGCATCTGCACTACACCCGCCTCTCTTGCCTTCCGCCTTTCCTCTCTTTCCCTCTGCTCATCGACCAGTTGTTTCAGCGTGACAGCCCCAAGATGGTCGAAAATCAGTTCGTTGAGCTTTGTCCACAAGTCGTGCGTCATGCATTTCCTGTCGTTGTGGCAATTCTCCTTTCCATTGCATTGGGTTGAATCGATAGGCTCGTCAACCGCGAGAATGATCTCGGCAACCGACACTTGCCCCATGTCTTTCGCAAGGCAATAACCGCCACCCGGACCTCTTACACTATCGACAAGTCCGCGGGAACGCAGTTTGGCGAACAATTGCTCAAGATAAGATAGCGAAATTTGCTGGCGCTGGCTGATTTCCGCAAGTGTCACAGGACGCGTCTGACGTTGCAGCGCAAGATCGAGCAACGCCGTTACTGCAAACCGTCCTTTGGTTGTTAGCCTCATGATGAACTCCTCTTTGCTCTCGATGGATTCACGGATTACGATTAAGTAGATAGGTTCAGAAATATCTCAGTCAGCAGAAGTTCATTCAATAGATGACTGATTTAGTCAACTATAAGATACCTGATTGATTTAGTCAACTATATGGACATCATTTCTGAAGATATACAATCTGGAAATGAATCCTCTATCGATATCAAATCGGTATCGATAGAATCAACGGCGGGAGGAAGCAAAAGAAAATCATCGGCAATGGATGTCACTCGTGCAAATTTGATCACTCCCGTGGACAGGGTTGAACTGACAGCAGCCGTCCTGAACAAACGGAGCAGGAGCAACTTGAATGCAGTAGCAGGGTTCCGCAGTGAACGCGTCGTATCGTATTGTCCCGCGAAGTCGGACCTACCGAGACGACTTTATTCCATTCGATTCGGGGATAGCGAACAGTCCGCTCAGAGGGGGATGCGGCGCAGTCTCATATGCGCCTCTACCAGTTCAATTGCCTGGTGCCGGAACTGATTTCCCTCCGTATCCTTCACCCACATGTGCAGCAGCCCAATAAAGAACAGATGGGTATCAATGGCCAGTTGCACGGGGTCGTGAGATGAATGCAGTAATTCCTGAACCCTAGCGCGTTCGTAAACCAGCTTCAGCTTCTCGGAAATGTGGGCGCAGTTGAATAAAATCTGCTGCAAGACCATGGCGAATTCATCCACGTACTCGCACTTGATCATCATGATTTCATATATTTGGCGAGTCTCCTTGCTATCCATCAGAACCTGGATCGTGCCGCACAGAAAATTTTCGATACAGGCGAGAGGATCGTCCACGCCTTCAATCAGCAAAGTATCGTCCATGCGATCGATGAGAGGCAGGAATACCTGCTCGCGCATAGCCTGAATCAGATCGATTTTATTGTTGAAATGCCAGTAGATCGCTCCCCTTGTAACGCCAGCCTCGCGCGCGATATGCTCCATGGTGGTGCGGGCGACCCCTCGCTCCAGAAAAACCTGACGCGCCGCATCCATAAGGCGTTGCCGTGTCAATTCCGCATTTTCCTTGGTTTTTCGGACCATGTATGAATCGCTATTTACAACTGTGAAGGTTGGTTTATAATTTACATACATACACGTATGTATGCAAGTTCCAAATTTAGCTGCACGGAGCATGGATGACAGCCACGCAGGATTATAAAAGCAAACCCGGCAGCTCGTTAATGTGCAGCCAAATAAAAACAAAAACGCGCAGCCTCCTGCACGCCGCCGCGCGGCTTGCCGTAAGCGTTGCTGCAAGCATCGTCCTGAGCGTTATGGTGTCAGGCTGTGACAAGAAGCCGGAAACGCCCCCTCATCCACCTGCCCTTCCCGTAAGCGTAATCGAGGTTCAGCCTACCAGCGTACCGATCAGTGCCGAAGCGGTGGCCCAAACCGAAGGCGCCAAGGAGGTCGAAATACGTCCCCGGGTGGGGGGTATTCTGCTCAAACGCCTGTATGAGGAAGGTGCAGAGGTAAAAGCCGGTCAACCTCTGTTTCTGATTGATCCTGTACCTTACCGATATGCGCTTGCGCAGGCGAAGGCGCAACTGGCAGAACAGAAAGCCCGCATCATTCAGACCGAGCGCGAAGAAAAGCGCCTGAAAGACCTGCTGGATACGCAGGCAATCAGCCAGCGCGAGTATGATAACGCGGTCTCCGATAATGCGATTGCGCACGCCGCCTTCCAGCAGGCCGAAGTGCGCGTGCGCGATGCGGAACTCAGTCTCTCCTATACCTCTGTAACCGCCCCGGTCAATGGCATTTCAGGCCGCTTCCAGTTTTCGGAAGGCGCACTGGTGGAAGCCAACAGCAGCCTTTTGACCACGCTGGTGCAATTGTCGCCGATCTGGGTGCGTTTCAGCCTGTCGAATAACGAACTGATGCAGCTCGGCGGTCCCCTGAACGAGAAAAAGGTAAAACAAGTGACCTTGATATTGCCGGACGGCTCGGAATACGAAAAGAAAGGGGAGTTGAATTTCGCCGCCAGCCAGATCGACCCGCTGCTGGGCACGCAGCAACTGCGCGCCACGTTCGAAAATGCGGAACAGCAATTGCTGCCGGGGCAGTTTGTCAGGGCGAAAGTGGTCGTTGGCCAGCGTGACGGTGTATTCCTCGTCCCGCAGAATGCAATACAAACGTCTGACCGCGGTCAGTCAGTGTATGTGATCAACGAGAAAAACGAAGCGACTCCGCAGCCAGTGGTTACCGGGAAGTGGATGGGTACGGACTGGGTAATTCTTGACGGACTCAAAGCCGGCGATAAAGTCATTGTCGATAACATCATCAAGCTTCGCCCCGGCTCACCCGTTACCCCTCACGCGGCCGGAGAAGCGCCGGGAACACCTCCTGCCCAGTCTGATTCCGGTTCCGGCAAACCCGCTTGAGCAAAAAACCGGGCGGAAAACCCCCGGATAAATCATGACCAGATTTTTTATTCTGCGACCAATATTTGCGTCGGTTATCTCCATTATCATCGTCCTTGCCGGACTCGCCGCCGCATTGCAGCTCCCCATTGCGCAATATCCGGAGATCGCGCCGCCTACAGTGCTGATAACCGCGACCTATCCCGGCGCCAGCGCTGAAACCTTGACCAAAACAGTGGCCGCTCCCATCGAAGAGCAATTGAGTGGTGTCCAGGACCTTTTGTATTTCAGCTCAAGCGCCGACTCCAGCGGAACGCTGACCATTACTGCAACGTTCGAGGTCGGCACGGACGTTGATCAGGCTACTTTCAATATCAGTAACCGCGTAAACGTCGCGCTACCACGACTGCCGGATGAAGTGCGCCGCACCGGCCTGAAAATCGAGAAGCGCTCCAACGACATCCTGATAGTTTTCATGCTGATCTCGACCGAGAAAGGCAAATATGATCCGCTCTATCTCAGCAACTATGCCACCCTCAACATAATGGACGAGCTGAGGCGTACGGATGGAGTGGGCGATGCAACTGTCTTTGGCGGCCAGGATTATTCCATGCGCATCTGGCTGCATCCCGACCGCATGGCCCAACTGGGCGTGACCACCACGGACATCACTGCCGCTATCCAGGCACAGAACGCGCAATATGCTGCCGGCAAGATCGGTCAGGAACCGGCTCCGCCTGATCAGCAACTGATTTACACCGTAAATGCAAGAGGTCGGCTGATAACACCTGAACAGTTCGGCGATATCATTTTGCGGGCGGATGGTCCGCGCGGAGTCCTCTACCTCAAGGATGTCGCCCGTATTGAGCTGGGAGCGCAAAGCTATGATGTTCGCACGGCCTTGAATGGTCAGCCCGGCGCCGGCATTCCCGTCTTCCTGCAACCCGGTGCGAATGCGCTCGACACGAAAAACGCGCTGGTCGCCAAAATGGAAGAGCTGAAGAAACACTTTCCGGAGGGAATGGACTACGTGGTGCCGTACGATACCAGTCTGTTCGTCAAAGCTTCGATGTGGGAGGTGGTCAAGACGCTCGGCGAAGCGATGGCGCTCGTTCTGCTGGTTGTTTATCTATTCCTGCAAAGCTGGCGCGCCACGCTGATTCCCATTATTGCCGTGCCCATTTCCCTCGTGGGCACTTTTGCCGGATTGTGGGTATTCGGCTTCTCCATCAACACCCTTACGCTTTTCGCCATGGTGCTTTCCATCGGCATCGTGGTGGATGATGCAATCGTCGTATTGGAAAATATCGAGCGGCTGATGGACGAAGAGAAGCTGCCGCCACTGAAAGCTGCCATTCGCTCCATGGAACAGGTTGCAAGCGCGGTGGTTGCGATTGTCCTGGTACTGTGCGCCGTATTTGTGCCGGTTGCATTCATGGGGGGAATCGCAGGCGAACTGTATCGCCAGTTCGCAGTCACCGTCGCCGTGGCGGTCACCATTTCCGGCCTGGTGGCACTGACCTTGACGCCTGCCTTGTGCGCTATTCTGCTCAAGCATACCCACGGTGAATCCCGGTTCTTTCTTGCGTTCAACAGCGGTTTTCAGCGGGTGACGAATTTTTATATCCGCATGGTCAATATCACGCTGCGGCATAAGGTTATCGGTGCCTTCGTATTCCTAAGTATCATTGTCTTATCGGCCTATCTGTTCAAAACAGTACCGGAGAGTTTCGTGCCGCCGGAAGATCAGGGCTATGTCGTCACCGCAACCATTCTGCCGGATGGCGCCACCCTGGCCAGAACGACAAAAACGGCGGAATCGGTGCGAGCGGGGATTGCGGATGATCCAGCCGTGGCCCATCAATTCGTTGTAAACGGCTTCGATCTGATCGGTGGCGGAAATAAAACCAGTTCTGCTACCATGTTCGTCGCATTCAAGGACTGGTCGGAGCGGAAGGCAACAGCGGAGGATATCATCCAGAAGCTGATGGGTATCGGAATGCAGCAGCCGGATGGAATCGCGATCTCCTTCAACCCGCCCGCCATCCGCGGTCTGGGAACCGCAGGCGGCTTCGAAGTCTATGTGCAAAGCCGTGGGGGCGCTAATCCGGTTCAATTATCCACAGTGGTGAACAACCTTATCGCTGCACTGAACCAGGAACCGAGGCTGGCTGGCATCAATACCTTTTTCCGTCCCACCGTGCCGCAATTCTTCGTTGAAGTGGATGAGGAAAAAGCGATTTCTCAGCAAGTGAGAATCGCGGACATTTACGCCACGCTGCAAAGTACGATGGGTTCGCTGTATATCAACGATTTCAATTACTCCGGTCGTACCTACCGGGTGCAAATGCAGGCAGAACCGCAATACCGGATGCATCCCGAAGATCTCGGCAGGGTGTATGTACGCTCACAATCCGGCGCGATGGTCCCCATGTCCGCCCTCAGCAAACTCAGCACGATTGTGGGCGCGGAGCAGCTCGAGCGCTACAACGGCCTCCTTGCCGCAAAGATTCTGGGAGGCGGTGCGCCTGGTGTGAGTTCAGGCGACGCTATCCGGCTGGTAGAGGAGATTGCGGCAAAAAATTTGCCGGATGACTACCAGATTGCGTGGACGGGACAGGCTTATCAGGAAAAGCGGACCGGCTCAGCCGCAATTTTTGCCTTCAGCTTCGCAATCATAATGGTATTTCTCATTCTTGCTGCCCAGTTCGAGACCTGGGCCTTGCCGCTCGCCGTTATCATGGCGGTACCTTTTGCTCTTGCGGGCGCCCTGCTTGCCGTTTTGACCCGAGGCATGCCGAACGATATCTATTTTCAGATCGGCCTGATCACGCTCATCGGCCTCGCTGCAAAAAATGCCATTCTGATCGTCGAGTTTGCTACGCAGAAAATGGCTGAAGGTCTGCCTGTGGCACAGGCAGCGATCGAGGCTGCGCGTTTGCGTTTCCGGCCCATCGTCATGACGTCCATGGCTTTTGTGCTGGGTATCGTGCCACTACTGATCGCCACGGGGGCAGGTGCTGCCGCGCGTCGCTCCATGGGGACCGGCGTGTTTGGGGGAATGCTGCTTGCCACTTTTGTTGCAACGATATTTATTCCCTTGTTTTTTACGTGGCTTTCGCGCAAAAATAAAGGTAGGCCAGTCGAAAACCTGTCCCAGGAAACATCATGAGAAACATCGTGGCGAGCCGTTGTGGCATGAGAGAGCGCCTGCGGAGCAGGATGGGATTGTTGCTCTCGACTCTGCTCCTTGCATCCTGTGCAATGGGACCTGACTATATTCGCCCTCATGTCGAAACATCCGAAAAGTTTCGCTTGGCGCAAACGGAGGGGCAATCCATTGCGAACCTGTCCTGGTGGGAATTGCTGCATGATAATCAACTGCAACAGCTCATCCGTCTCGCATTGGCCCAGAACAAGGACCTTAAGCAGGCGGTAGCAAGTGTTGAAGAGCTGGAGGCGCGCCTTGCTACTGCACGCATGGATTTCCTTCCCAAGATGGACGCAAATGCCAATGCACCTGTTTTCGGAACCCTTGGGGGATTCAAGTTCCCTGGATTTCCCACGCCTTACAGCTATTTCGGTCAGACAACCCTGAATTGGGAGATCGATATCTGGGGTCGCATCCGCCGTTCGAACGAAGCTGCCCTGGCTGACTTGATGGCGCGGGAAGAAAACCGGCGCGCTGTGGTCCTGACCCTGGTAAGTTCGGTAGCGCAGGCGTATTTCGATCTCCTGCAATTCGATATGCAGATGGATATTGCGCGCAATGCCCTGCACTCATGGGAGGAGTCGGTGGCACTTGCGCAAGCCCAACTGCGGGGAGGAGTCATTTCCAGGCTTGACCTCGACCAGTTCCAGGCTGAGCGCGCGAATGCGGCCACCCGGGTGGCAGAACTGCAACGGCTGACTGCCCAGAAGGAAAACGAACTGAGTGTATTGCTGGGGAGAAATCCGGTTTCGATAGAGCGCGGACGCTCCCTCACGGAGCAGTTGCTGGCGCCAGAAGTGCCAGCCGGACTTCCTTCCGAACTGTTGCAGCGACGCCCCGATATCCTGCAGGCGGAACAAACCCTTGCAGCGGCAACTGCCCGGATTGGCGCAGCCAAGGCGGCGCGATTTCCCAAGCTCAATATTACCGGTTTCCTGGGCGTGGCAAGTCCGGCGCTGTCCAATCTCCTCCTTTCAGGGAGCGAATTCGGGGTAGGCGGACTGGGTTTGGCTGTTCCATTAATCAACGCGCAGGCTCTGGGAATGGAACAGCGTGCCGCGGAAGCACAAGCCAGGCAGATGCTTGCCCAGTACGAACAAACCATCCTGCTCGCATTCAGGGAAGTCGAGGATGCCCTGGTGGCGGTAAGCACCGCCAACGAACAGCGCAAGGCGCAGGAACAGCAGGTAGAGGCACTGCGCTCGGCTCTGTATATCGCCGATCTGCGCTACAAAGGGGGTATTACCAGTTACGTGGATGTGCTACTGGCCAAACGGAATCTGTTCGATGCAGAATTCGCGCTTGCGGCGACGCGCCGCCTCCATCTGATATCCGTGGTCCAGCTATACAAAGCGCTCGGTGGCGGATGGACGCCGGTCTGACAACATAGGAATCAGTCCGGCAGATCTGAAAACTGATCTACCATAAAAATACTGCTTATCATCACCCTCACTTAACCAGGGGATCGCTACTCCTCGGTTTTCAGGGCAGCCCGCAGGAGACGCGTACATGAATCTGTCCCACCCATCGTCCCCTTTCAATCGCCCATCTGCCGCCGCTGTCATCGCTATAGGCGCAGCCCTTATCCTGACCTCTTTCTCCGGCTGCAAAAAAACGCCGCCTGTTCCGGCCCCAGCTGTCCCCGAAGTGGAAGTAATTACCGTCACCACGCAGACTGTTCCCGACGAGCCTGAGTTTATTGGGCAAACCCAGGCTTTTCGTCCCGTCGAGATTCGCCCGCAGGTGACGGGAATAATCAAGAAAGTTTTTTTTACCGAGGGGACGAATGTCAAGAAGGGCAACAAGCTTTACCTGATCGATCCGGTGCCCTTCGAGGCGGCCTATTTCAGCGGAAAGGCGAGAGTCGCGCAGGCCCAGGCCCGCCTCGTTCAGGCAGAGCAGGAAGAGGCGCGCGTAAAACCCTTGCTGGAGGAACAGGCTGTCAGCCGCAAGAGTGTCGATGATGCAGTCGCGGAAACGCTGGCAGCCAAAGCAGGACTGGAGGCGGCGCAAAGCGACCTGATCAGGGCAAAATTCGATCTGGACAATACGATCATCACAGCCCCGGTCAACGGACGGATAGGACGCAGCCATTTCTATGAGGGGCGCCTGGTATCCGCCCAGACAACTCTGCTGACCACCATCGACCAACTCGATCCCATGTACGTCAATGTCAATGTTCCCGAGAGCTATCTTCTCAGAAGGCGGCGTGAGCTGGCGGAGAAGAAAGTGCAAAGGCCGGATATTTTCCAGTTACGGGGAGTGATCACCTTTTCCGATGGGAGCGTGTATCCGGAGGAAGGCGTGCTCGATTTCTCCGACGTATCCATACGACCGGAAACTGGTACGCTGGAGGGAAGATTCACGTTTCCGAATCCGGAGGGAAGCTTTTCTCCCGGGCAATCCTATTTTTATCCAGGGCAATTTGTTCATGTCCGTGTCAAGGGTTATATCCGGACAGATGCGATCCTGGTTCCGCAACGGGCTGTGCAACTGGGACCCCAGGGTTCCTTCGTCTATGTCGTCGATGCCGAGAGCAAGGCGCAGTCTCGACCCGTCACGGCGAGTTCCTGGCATGGCAAGGACTGGTTGATCGAAAACGGTCTTCGCCCAGGCGAGCAAGTGGTCGTGGAAGGATTACACCGGATCCAGCCTGGAAACCCGGTGAAGGCCATACCGTACAAGGAGGATCATCCCACGAGTCACGGCGAGCCCGAGAGTGAAACAGGCCGGAAATCGTCATGAACTCCCGCTTTTTTATTGATCGTCCAATTTTCGCCTCCGTCCTATCCATCATTATTGTCGTGGTGGGGCTCGTTGCGCTGAGAAGCCTGCCGATCGCGCAGTTTCCGCAAATCACACCCCCCATGGTGCAGATCGACGCCGATTACCCGGGAGCGAGCGCGGAAGTTGTTGCGGAATCTGTCGCCCGCCCAATCGAGGTCCAGCTTCCTGGGATCGATAATCTTCTTTATTACGAATCCACCAGCACGAACGATGGGCATATGACCATGAAGCTCACGTTCGAGATCGGAACAGACGTGGATATCGCGCAGGTGCAGACGCAGAATCGGCAACGCCTTGCCGAACCGCAACTTCCGGATGAAGTCGTGCGCCAGGGTATAACCGTGAAAAAAACATCGCCTGATCTTTTGGCGGTCATTGCCCTGAGTTCTTCCGATCCGCGGCACGATACCATTTACCTCTCGAATTATGCCCTGCTGCGGGTTCTTGACAACGTCAAGCGTCTTCCGGGCGTAGGGGATGCCATTATCTTCGGTAGCCAGAATTACTCCATGCGGCTAATCCTGGATCCGGTCCGCATGGCGCAACTGGACCTCACCCCCACCGATATCGCGGCGGTGGTACGCGAGCAGAACCGGGATTTTCCCGCTGGCAGGGTAGGACGGGAGCCTTCGCCGAAGGGAACGGAGCTTACCATCCCGGTCATTACCCAGGGCCGCATGAGCGAAGTGAAGGAATTCGAGGATATGATCGTAAGGGCGTATCCCGATGGTTCCATGGTGCGAATGCGGGATGTAGCGAGAGTGGAATTGGGTGCGCAATCGTATGATCTCGAAGGAAGATGGAACGGAAAGCCCAATACCTTTCTTCTGACCTTTCTTGCCCCCGGCGCCAACGCGCTCGATACGGTTCACCGGGTGCGCCAGGAAATGGACAAGCTTGCGCGCAGTTTCCCAGCCGGTGTCTCCTACGACATACCCTATGACACTACTATATTCATCGATGTTTCCATCAAGGAAGTCCTGAAGACGCTGGTCGAAGCAACGCTCCTTGTCATACTGGTCGTTTTTGTTTTTCTGCAAAGCTGGAGGGCAACGATCATTCCAGCGGTCGCGGTTCCTATTTCACTGATCGGAACCCTGGCCGGGATGGCAGCGCTTGGGTTTTCAATCAATACCCTGACTCTGTTCGGCATGGTGCTTGCCATCGGGATCGTGGTGGATGATGCGATCGTCGTAGTGGAAAATGTCGAGCGACATATGCGGGAGGGGTTAGCGCCCAAAGAGGCGGCCAGGATCGCCATGGATGAAGTAGCGGGCCCCGTCATTGCCATCGTCCTGGTGCTGGGCGCGGTGTTTGTTCCAGTCGCTTTTCTGGGTGGAATCACGGGCGAATTATATAAACAGTTTGCAATTACCATTGCCCTGTCCGTTGCGTTATCGGGCTTCGTCGCGCTTACCCTGAGCCCCGCGCTCTGTGCGCTTATTCTCAAACCGGGACATGGTGAGCCCGCAAAGTACTGGAAGCTGTTCAACCGGTCGTTTGACTGGATGCAGGCACGCTATACAACCGGCGTTGGAATGGTATTGAAACGCTCCCTAATCGCCCTTTGCGTTTTCGCCGTGCTGGTATTCGTCCTCATTGGCCTGTTCAGAACGATCCCCGGCAGTTTTCTCCCGGAAGAAGATCAGGGTTATTTCATTACCGTTGTCCAGTTGCCGGACGGAGCCTCCAAGGAACGCACGATAGACGTATTGCGCAAGATCGAACAATACTTCCTGTCGATTCCCGCGATACACTCAACGGATGCGCTGGCTGGGCAAAACTTCGTGTTCGGCACGCGGGGGGCGAATCAGGCGACGATGTTCGTCCCGCTGCAGTCATGGGACACGCGCAAGAGTGATGACGCACATGTCAGCGGCCTTATCGCATCCGCCTTCCAGGAGTTTGCCAAGATACCGGAAGCACTGATTCTTGCCTTCAATGCCCCATCCATCAGAGGTCTGGGTTCCACTGGAGGTTTTTCCCTACAAGTGCAGGATCCGAGCGGGGGCGATTTCAAAGAGTTTGCCGAGATTACCCAGAAATTCGTCGCCAAGGCTGTGGAACATCCTGCTATCGCTGCTGCCAGCACCAATTTTCGCGTAAGCGCCCCCCGGCTTTACGCCCGCGTTGACCGGGAACGGGCCAAAGCTCTGGGCGTGCCGATTTCCGAAGTCTTCGACAGCATGCAGGCTTATTTCGGCAACCTTTATGTCAACGACTTCGTGAAATATGGCCGCATCTATCGTGTCCAGACGGAAGCACTGCCTGAGTACCGATCAAGGCCGGAGGATATCGAGAAAATTTACGTGCGTGCGCGGAACGACAAGGGCCACGTCATGATTCCACTGAATTCGGTGATCACCACCGAATTCACCAGTGGACCCGACCCCGTCACCCACTTCAACGGATTCAATTCCGCACTCGTGCTGGGCGGTGCTGCCCCCGGCTATAGTTCGGGGCAAGCCCTCGATGCGCTGGAACAGATCGCAGATGAGATATTGACGCCAAAAGGTTATACGATCGACTGGAGCGGAATATCCTTTCAGGAACGCCAGGCAGGAGGGAAATCGGTTCTGGTATTCGCCTTCGCCTTGCTCATGGTCTTTCTGGTGCTGGCCGCCCTCTACGAGAGCTGGTCAGTTCCGCTCGCAGTGATTCTTGCAATCCCGTTCGGAATTTTAGGCGCATTACTGGCTATCTGGGTTCGTGAATTGACCAACGACATCTATTTCCAGATCGGGCTGGTGACATTGATCGGATTGTCCGCGAAGAATGCGATCCTGATTGTGGAATTCGCCAATCAGCGATATGCAAACGGAGAGCCTCTGCTCGATGCGGCGATGGAGGCCGCACGGCTTCGTTTCCGTCCCATTATCATGACCTCCATGGCTTTTATCCTGGGTGTGTTTCCGCTGGTGATCGCTTCCGGCGCGGGTGCCGCCAGCCGGAATTCCATCGGAACGGGTGTTTTCGGGGGAATGCTGGCTGCGACCTTTCTTGCCATCTTTTTCGTACCTCTCTTTTTCGTAGTGATAAGAAAAATGACATATCGGCGCAGGCAGCCAGAAGTTGGAGCGTCCCCTACCACGTCGGGTAACCCTCCTTCCACCGTCGAAAACGAGTGAACACGCGAACCGGCATATTGGAATATATGCACCGGCAGTCTTCGTTTTTGAATCAGGCTTCGGCTTCGGTCGCCCTATTGTGCGACATCAATCCGCGGGCCTCTTTCAGCAGAAATTCCTTGAATGCCTGCGCAACGCTGGAGAGCCGCTTGTGCTTTCGATGAACGATATGCCAGTAGCGCATGATGGGAAAATCCTCGACGTCGAGAATCTTCAGTCGTTTTGTTTCCAGTTCCAGTTCCACCGTGTGCAGCGAGGTGATGCCCAGACCCATACCCGCCTGGACGGCCTGTTTGACCGCCTCGCTGGTGTCCGTTTCCATTCCCTTGCTGAGCGAAATATGGTGCGATGCGAAAAAACGCTCCATCGCGCCGCGTGTACCGGAACCCGGCTCTCGTACCAGGAATGTTTCCTGCTCCAGCCGCTTGACGGGAATCTTCCGCATTCTGCACAACGGATGATCCGGCGCCGCAATGACCACCAGAGGATTCTCCATGAAAGATTCGGCCGCAATATCCAGGTCTTCAGGCGGTTGACCCATGATGGCCAGATCGATCACATTGTCGGACAATTGCTTGAGAACGGTTTCGCGATTGGAAACATTGAGGCTGACGGTAATGTCCGGGTAGCGCTGACAGAACTTGGCCAACAGATGCGGGGCAAAATAGTTGGCGGTACTGACCACTGAAATATTGAGCCTGCCTCGTTCCAGTCCTTTCAGTTCATCGAGGGCCAGCTCCATATCTGACAGTTGCTGAGAGATGGCCCGACTGTAATGATAAAGTTCGCGCCCCGCATCGGTCAGGTAGATTTTTTTGCCCATCTGCTCAAACAACGGAAGTTCAACGGTGTCTTCCAGCTGCTTGATCTGCATGGAAACTGCCGGCTGGGTAAGATGTAGACTCTCTGCCGCACGGGAAAAACTCAGATGACGGGCAACCGATTCAAAAACCTTTAATTGCCGCAGCGTGATATGCAGCATCTTGCCTCATGGTTCCTGGAAGAGTAAAAACATATAAGTAAAATTTTATCATAACAATCAAAACACGTGACTGTTATTTATAGTAATATCCATTACAATTCTTTTCGTAGCACCTTTATCTACCCTTATGAGGAGAACTGCCATGAGTGAAGCAATCACCGGCGCCGAGCGATACAAATCCGGCGTAATCCCCTACAAGAAAATGGGTTACTGGGAGCCTGACTATGTGCCCAAGGATACCGACATTATCGCCATGTTCCGTATCACGCCCCAAGCAGGAGTGGAACCCGAGGAAGCTGCAGCGGCTGTAGCTGGTGAATCTTCCACCGCGACCTGGACGGTTGTATGGACCGACCGGCTGACCGCGTGCGAATTGTATCGCGCGAAAGCCTATCGTACCGACCCCGTGCCCAATACTGGCGAAGGCACCAAGACGGAACAGCAGTATTTCGCCTATATCGCCTATGATCTCGATTTGTTCGAGCCGGGCTCCATTGCCAACCTGACGGCCTCCATCATCGGCAACGTGTTCGGTTTCAAGGCTGTGAAAGCGTTGCGTCTGGAAGACATGCGTATTCCGGTCGCTTATCTGAAGACTTTCCAGGGTCCCGCAACCGGTATCATCGTGGAGCGCGAGCGTCTCGACAAATTCGGCCGGCCGCTGCTCGGCGCCACCACCAAGCCGAAACTGGGTCTTTCCGGCCGCAACTATGGCCGCGTGGTATACGAAGGACTCAAGGGTGGTCTCGACTTCATGAAAGATGACGAGAACATCAACTCACAACCCTTCATGCACTGGCGCGACCGCTTCCTGTACTGTATGGAAGCAGTCAACAAGGCTTCTGCCGCCACCGGCGAAGTCAAGGGCCACTACCTGAACGTCACCGCGGGCACTATGGAAGAGATGTACGAGCGCGCGGAATTCGCCAAGTCGCTCGGTTCTGTCATCATCATGATCGACCTCGTGATCGGTTACACCGCCATTCAGTCGATGGCGAAGTGGGCACGCAAGAACGACATGATTCTGCACCTGCACCGCGCCGGCAACTCCACCTACTCCCGCCAGAAGAACCATGGCATGAATTTCCGTGTCATCTGCAAGTGGATGCGGATGGCCGGGGTAGACCATATCCATGCGGGCACTGTCGTGGGCAAACTGGAAGGCGATCCGCTCATGATCAAGGGCTTCTACGACACCCTGCGCGACCGTCATACACCGGTAAGCCTGGAGCATGGACTGTTCTTCGAGCAGGACTGGGCTTCGCTGAACAAGGTCATGCCAGTTGCTTCGGGCGGTATCCACGCCGGCCAGATGCACCAGTTGCTGGATTACCTCGGCGAAGACGTGATACTGCAGTTTGGTGGCGGCACCATCGGACACCCGCAGGGCATTCAGGCTGGCGCTGTCGCCAACCGCGTGGCGCTGGAGGCAATGATCATGGCGCGCAACGAGGGTCGCGACTATGTGAAGGAAGGCCCCCAGATTCTGGAAGAAGCCGCCAAGTGGTGCACGCCGCTCAAGCTGGCGCTGGATACATGGAAGGACATCACCTTCAACTACGAGTCCACCGACACCGCCGACTTCGTGCCGAGCGAAACGGCCAGCGTTTAATCGTATCAAGGAGAAACCATATTATGATGACCAATTTTCAAAACCGTCTCACGCAAGGGCAATTTTCTTTTCTGCCCCCGCTGACGGACAAGCAGATTTCGGCGCAGATCAAATACGCGCTGAAAAACAACTGGGCCATCGGGATTGAATATACCGATGACCCGCATCCCCGCAACACGTATTGGGAAATGTTCGGCAACCCGATGTTCGACCTGAAGGACCCCGCAGGTATCCTGCAGGAGATCAACGATTGCCGCAAGACCTATCCGAACCACTACATCCGTGTCACGGCTTTCGACTCGTCGCGCGGTGTGGAAAGCCCGGCGATGTCCTACATCGTCAACCGGCCGAAGAACGAGCCTGGTTTTGGCCTGGTGCGTCAGGAAGTGGATGGCCGGCAAGTCCGCTATACCATCCATTCCTACGCAACGGAAAAACCGGAAGCCGAGCGGTACTGATGACTTCCTCCCCTTCCCCAGAAGGGGAGAGCCAATTTCGGACAAGACGGCGGGCGCTTTAACCGGCCCGCTGCCTCAACCGATCTGATTTCCCTGATAATTCCATGTAAGGCCACTTTCCGGTAAACCAATAACCGAGGTACGGGTCCTAATATTTTATTTCCTTTTGGTGGATCAAACGTGACAACACAACTGAAAGAAATTCCCTCTTCCGATACCGGTTCCATCGATCTGGAAGCCGAGTTTCAAGCATCCAACATCAAGGAAGTACTGGATAAGCTTGATCGCGAGCTGATCGGTTTGAAACCGGTGAAAACCCGCATCCGCGAAACCGCCGCCCTGTTGCTGGTGGACCGTGTCCGCAAGAAACTGGATCTCACTGCCGGTGCGCCCAGCCTGCACATGTCGTTCACCGGCAATCCGGGCACCGGAAAAACCACGGTGGCGCAGCGTATGTCCGAGATCCTGCACCGCCTGGGCTATGTGCGTGAAGGGCATCTTGTTTCCGTTACCCGCGACGATCTGGTAGGTCAATATATCGGTCATACTGCCCCCAAGACCAAGGAAGTTATAAAAAAGGCCATGGGCGGCGTGCTGTTCATCGACGAGGCCTATTACCTCTACAAACCCGAGAATGAACGCGATTATGGGGCTGAGTCGATCGAAATCCTGCTGCAGGTGATGGAAAACAACCGGGAGGATTTGGTTGTCATCCTTGCCGGTTACAAGGACCGCATGGACAAATTCTTCCGCAGCAATCCCGGCATGCGATCGCGGATAGCTCACCACATCGATTTTCCCGACTATTCTCCGGATGAACTGGTGGCTATCGCCAAGCTTATGCTGGCATCACAGAATTACCGTTTCAGTGCAGAAGCGGAAAAGGCTTTTGGCGAATACATCCGCTTGAGGATGAAAATGGAGCATTTTGCCAATGCACGTTCCGTACGCAATGCCCTCGATCGCGCAAGACTGCGTCAAGCCAACCGTTTGTTCGAAGGAGCAAAGAAAAACCTGTCACGCACCGATCTGATCACCATCGAAGCGGAGGATATCCGGGCAAGCCGTGTATTCCTGGAAGGCGCTGTTGATCTGGATGGAGATGAAGGCGCAAGCCGGGAATTATCCGAAGAATCGACATAAGCTGCTTCCATGGGTCAGCAGGTATTGCAATACCTGCCAACTTACCGTTGCAGCATCCATCGAACAAGGCGCCCGATTGGGCGCCTTTTTTATCAGCTTATCTGAACCCTGCTCCTACCTGATCCGGTATTTCACCAAACCGGCCTCGAGAATTATAGAAAGTGGTATGAACACGGGTATTTGCTCAACCAGCGCTGAAATCCGGTTTGTATCATCGGCCTTCACGCGCGCCGAAAAGTGTTTTGCAGCATCTTTGCGTCTCTGCTTCGCGCTAATATAGGCCTTGAGGCCTGGCCCCTGCCTTGCAGGATACACAATCCATTCTCGAAACACCCCGCCATTATCCCGTGATCCGGCGATATCAACCAAGGGCGCGTTATACTCCTTCTGAACTACCGTCATTACCTGGAATTCAACGATGCGCCCTACCCGTCTGGAAAAGCCGCCCACTAACCGGAACGACTGGAAGACCATCCGTACGCTGCTGCCCTACTTATGGGAATTTAAAGGCAGGGTAATGGCGGCAGTGGCATTGATGTTCATGGCCAAGCTTGCCAATGTGGCAATACCGCTGGTACTGAAGGAAATTATCGACGCGCTTGACCGTCCCCGCGCCCTGCTGGTCTTGCCGGTTCTGTTGCTGTTAGCGTATGGCCTCCTGCGTTTCTGCAGCACACTCTTCGGAGAGTTGCGTGATGCCGTGTTCGCCAAGGTAACCCAGCGCGCCATTCGCCGCGTCGCAATCAAGGTGTTCAGCCATTTGCATGCGCTGTCGCTGCGCTTTCACCTGCAAAGGCAGACGGGAGGAATGTCGCGGGATATTGAGCGGGGAACCCGCGGTATTTCGTTTCTCCTCAATTTCATGCTGTTCAACATCCTCCCGACTCTGCTGGAAATCAGTCTGGTTGCGATCATCCTTATCTCCGGGTACAGCATCTGGTTTTCCGTGATCATCCTTGGCACGCTGGCGGCCTACATTGCGCTCACGCTCATCGTGACCGAGTGGCGAATGATTTTTCGGAGAACCATGAATGACATGGATTCAAAAGCCAACACTCAGGCGATTGATAGCCTTCTGAACTACGAAACAGTCAAGTATTTCGGCAATGAATCCTGGGAAGCGCGGCGCTACGACGAGCACATGCAAAAATGGGAAATTGCGGCGGTTCGTAACCAGACTTCTTTGGCCGTACTCAACTCGGGACAGAGCGCCATCATAGCAATAGGAATAACTGCCCTGCTGTGGCTTGCCGCCGACGGCGTGATTCAGGGTTCCATGTCGTTGGGAGACCTGGTGCTCGTCAATGCTTACATGCTCCAACTCTATATGCCACTGCATTTTCTTGGATTCGTTTACCGGGAAATCAAGCATTCTCTGGCGGACATGGAAAAGATGTTCAATTTACTGGCGGAGAATGAAGAGATCCAGGATAAACCAAGTGCAGCAATCCTTATTGCCGGAAACGCACCCGTACGCTTCGAAGCGGTAAATTTCAGTTATGAACCGAACCGCCAGATTCTGTTTGATGTCAGCTTCGATATTCCCGCAGGCTCCAGCGTCGCAGTGGTGGGTCATAGTGGATCAGGCAAGTCCACCCTCGCACGGTTACTCTTTCGCTTTTACGATGTCAGCAGCGGGCGCATCCTGATAAATGGACAGGATATCAGGGATGTTTCCCAGAGCAGCCTGAGAGCGGCGATAGGTATCGTTCCGCAAGACAGCGTCCTGTTCAACGATACCATTTATTACAATATTTCCTACGGCAACCCTGAGGCGAGCCCGGAAGAGGTATTTGAAGCCGCAAGATCCGCTCATCTTCATGATTTCATCGAGAGTCTGCCGGACAAGTACCAGACGGTCGTGGGGGAAAGAGGGCTGAAACTTTCCGGCGGTGAAAAGCAGCGGGTAGCGATAGCTCGTGCGGTCTTGAAAAATCCCGGAATCCTTATCTTCGATGAGGCCACCTCTGCTCTGGATTCAAAGTCGGAAAAAAGCATTCAGGGGGAGATGCGCCGTATCGCTGCCACTCGCACCACGCTGACGATTGCCCACCGTTTATCCACTATCGTCGATTCCGATCAGATTCTGGTGATGGATCATGGTCGCATCGTCGAGCGCGGTACTCACCGGGAACTCCTGTCGATGAATGGGGCCTATACTTATATGTGGGAACTGCAGCAACAGGAAGAACAAACCAGACTTCAACTTGTAAGCGGCGGCCTGGGACACAGGCTATAATAGGAGATTCGCATCCAGGGCGGAAAGGATATTGTGACATCTGGTTGACGCGAATCTGGAGTAAAAATCGACTCACGAAGATTGATCGCTTAATACACTATAATAGCCTCTATTTCTATCTCAAAAATTGCCATGCAGACAGCTTCTCTTTCTGTATTTCCTCAGTACTTATTGCCTAAACATGCGCTGACACTGCTGGCTGGACGTATTGCCAATGCCGATGCCGGCAATCTCACCACGCTTCTTATCCGCTGGTTTGTTTGGCGCTACGGGGTGAATATGAATGAAGCGGTTAACCCGGATATTCGCAGCTATCGAACCTTCAACGAGTTTTTTACCCGCCCGCTGCTTCTGGAAAGCCGTCCGATATCTGACGCGGATTATGTTTGTCCAGCCGACGGTGTCGTAAGCCAGCTCGGTGTCATTTCCGGCGACCAGATATTTCAAGCCAAGGGACATAATTATTCCACTGTCGCCCTGCTGGGAGGGGATACCCGGCTGGCGGAAAAATTCTATGGGGGCAACTTTGCCACACTGTATCTGAGCCCGAGGGATTATCACCGGGTCCACATGCTTGTAGATGCACGTGTGAGCCGAATGATCTATGTTCCGGGAGATCTATTCTCCGTGAACGCGAAAACGGTCCGCGGCGTCCCGGGGTTGTTTGCCCGCAACGAGCGGGTGATTTGCATATTTGAATCGGAATTCGGACCATTTGCTTTAGTGCTGGTGGGCGCCACTATTGTCGGAAGTGTGGCCACCGTATGGCATGGAGTGGTCAACCCGCGAGACTCGGAAGGGACGCGCGATGTGCGCGAGTGGCGGTATGATTCCACGGACCTGGTGCTCAAAAAAGGGGATGAAATGGGGAGATTCCAATTGGGATCCACAGTGGTAATGTTATTCCCGAAAAACGAAATAGTGTTTAATCCCACTTGGGCTCCCGGCCGCACCATACGGTTCGGGGAAACGATGGCGGCCAAAGCTGATCCAGTCAAATAAAGAGAAAAGAGAAGAACGTTCCTCATTTCCCTCGTGCTCTCAGAGACGGGAGGCAGGTTGCAGGCGGGCTGAAAGAAGTGCTCTAAGAAGATACAGGAAGTGATGAGCCTCCTTGATCTCTATGGCGACCTGCACGACTTGAAATGAACTGACCGAGCCACGAATAGGCTCGGTCAGCCTTTAACTGAAGAATATAAAGAGACCATCACCCCATCAGGCGATCCATCATGCCTGAGCCGCCTTCAATACGGGTTCGTCCGTAACGGTTGCAGCGGGCTCCGAATAATATTGAACCTTCTGGGCAAGCTCCTGCCCTACCCTTAATAACGTTTCCCTGAATTCCTCCGCCACTTCCGGATGCTGTAAACCATAGGCAATGGTTGCTTCCAGGAAGCCTGCCTTGCTGCCGCAATCATAATGCTTCCCCTGATAACGATAGGCCAGGACAGATTCCATCTTGAGAAGACGGGAGATCCCGTCAGTAAGCTGAATTTCCCCTCCTGTTCCCGGGTCGAGATTGCTGATGCAGTCAAAGATGGCGGGTGACAGAACGTAACGACCTACGATAGCCATCGTGGATGGCGCAGCTTCAGGAGAAGGCTTTTCCACTACCCCTCTGATTTTCAGCGTATCGCTCTCTGCATCTGCATCAAAAGCATCCACAATTCCATACCGCCGCGTCTGTTCGCGAGTAACCTGGCGCACCGCTATGAGGCTGCTTTGGACTTGTTCATACTGGGACACCATCTGTGCGAGCACAGGAGGAGCTCCATCGATCAAATCGTCCGGAAGCAGTACGGCAAACGGTTCGTTGCCCACGAGATGTCGTGCGCAGTAAATTGCATGCCCCAAACCCCGCGGCTCCTCCTGCCGGACAAAGCTGAAATGAACGCCACCTGGCGTCAACTGTCGTAGCATTTTCAGCGAAGCGTGTTTTCCCTGCGAGGCCAATTCGCTTTCCAGTTCCACGGCCCGGTGCAGATGATCTTCAATGGCGCGCTTGCTCCGATGGGTAATGAAAATGATTTCTTCGATACCTGCCGCAGCCGCTTCTTCCACCGCATACTGGATCAACGGCTTGTCCACAATAGGCAGCATTTCTTTGGCCACTGCCTTGGTCGCGGGCAGGAAGCGGGTGCCAAGTCCGGCTACGGGAAACACAGCCTTGCGCACCGCTCGCGGGGATTTGCGAACAGCGGGTCCAGCAGTCAACGGAAGCACATCTTTTCGGTTCATTACAGGTGTGGCAGTAATGCTCATGAGTGATCTCCCCTAAAACTTCATTTATATCATCTATATATATACACTGATGACGTTACAAAAGTGCGAAACTCGAAAGATATGCTCCCTTGGGAGCATCAATTACAGTTGGCGCATATACGCGACCAGGTCGGCCTTCTCCTCATCCGTGAGCTTGAGCCCCAGTACCAGATTGAAAAACTCGACTGTATCTTCAAGGGTCAGCAAACGGCCATCATGCAGGTAAGGGGGACTGTCCTTGATACCCCGCAGTGTGAAAGTCTTTATCGGTCCATCCCCCGGTTCATTCAGGAAGCGTTCGAGCTTCAGATCATGCATCTGATGATCCAGGAATGTGGGAGGCTGGTGGCAGCTTGCGCATTGCCCCTTTCCGAAGAAGAGTTTCTCCCCGCGCATTTCCTTTTCCGTGGCTTTGGCTGGATCAAGTCTTCCGTCACTCTTGAGTTTTGGCGCGGGCGGAAAATCGAACATGTTCTGAAGCTGTGCCATATGACTTACATGAATCCGGTCAAATACGGGAAAGCCTTTTTTCATTGCACGGATCGGATCGCCATTGAAATAAGCGGTACGGAATTCGAACTCTGTGAAGTCTTCCACTGAACGCAGGCTACGTTTCGAACCGTGTATCTGCTGGTTATACATACCGCGCAGGCTTACCGTGTCGAGACGGAATCGGCGTTCTTCCGGCCGGATATCGGGACTCAGATGAAATTGCCCTGTCGTGTGGCCGTTGATGTGGCAATCGAGGCACGTCACCCCCAGGCTCGGTTCGGTACTTTTACGATCGTCCGTCGGATTGAATTCTTCCTGAGGCAGTGGCGTGAGTAACATCTGCAACCCGTTGAGCTGGACGGGGGTCAAGATGTCCTTGAATAAACGATGAAAATTATTGATGGAAACCACCTCTCCGCGCGACACATCCCCTAACTCAGGCCGATTCTGGAGGAATATCGCTGGTGGAAACTCCGGCAAGAATGCTTCAGGTAAATCGAAATCGACATCAAACCTTTGCAGCCGAGGAAACATATCGATCTGCATTTGGGGAAACACTTGACCACCGGTGGATTGCTTGGGATGCGGAAGGGCTGGATACGGAAATGCGTTTTTGCTCTTTATCTCTTCAGGCGCCATTCCGGCGAGTCTTTGCCAAGTCATGCCCGACGATAGGCGTGCGGTGGGGCCCACTGCCAGCGGCTTTCCGCGCGACATTTTTGCCTCCTTATCCAGCCGAGGCTTCAAATCATATCGCCGCTGTAGCAATTCACGCTGCGTTTGCATTACCTTTGGGCGCTCAGCCACATCTGCTTTCATGATTTCCTCAAAAGTTTGCATCGGCTTTTTGGCGTTGAACGGATCCCGGGAAAAATCAAATCCCAGAACCTTTCCGTTGTCAGGCTGATTCCCAAAAGCTTGTGAGGAGGGCATTGCATTCTTTGCATCAAAAATATTGGAACGATCATGTTCGTCTTTTTTCTGCTCCGGCCGGGTGACAGAGACGCGGCGAGGTGTCTGGGCATCTTCAACCGCATCATGCGGAGCTTGATTTGCGGAATGCTTCGCACGATCGTCCTGACTCAAGGCGCCATTCATTCCCGCACTCAAGCTGAGGAATCCTGCACTCAGAATAAGGATATTCATATTTTTCATTGTCGATCTTCCTTTCTTGACTGCGGGCAGCACGCGCTTATTCCCGCATTCTCTTGTCCGGATTTCCCATATTCAGCTAAACGGTTGAAATACTGTCATGTCCAGGAAAACAACTCTGTTCGAAACCGCACACACGATCATGCGGCCAACCCAGGTCGGGGGGCAGTACTCAGTACTTCTGGCAGGAGGCGTCGGACAATGCCCTGGCTTACTCGGCTGACTGAAAAAACCGCTTGAATCTTGGAGGAGACAACTCGGAAGAATGGACAGCATGCGAAGCATAAAACGCTGCCAGACACTCGTATTCTTTTTTTACGACTTCATACTGCTCGCCCGCGCTTGCCTCCAGTTGCTGGCGGTCTGCAACTGCAAGATGTCCCCGGCGGCAGCGAATCGCACCGGCTGCCTGAAGCTTGTGCGCTGCAACCGTTACACTTTCGCGACGTACGCCCAGCATGATTCCCGCCTGCTCGTGGGTTATATGAAGCTCATTTCCCGGCAGACGATCCAGACTCATCAATAAAAGATAACTCAACTGCTGATCAACCGTATGGTACCGATTGGAAACGGCTACCTGTTCGGTTTGGACCATCAGAGCATGGGCAAAGCGCAGGACGAATTGCCTCAGTTCGTCGCCCAGCTCAAACTCATCCCTTACGAAGCTGGTTTTAATGCGATAACCCTTACCGGTGCTCAGCACCAGGACGCGAGCAGAATAGTTTTCGCCACCCAGCAGCGCCGAAACACCGACCAACCCCTCGTTTCCGATGAGTCCGGTTTGTGTACACGCTCCGCTTGCCGTCTCATACAGACGTGCAACTACAGAGTTTGTTGGGAAATACACATATTTGAAAGGAAGACCAGGCTCATAGATGACTTGACCGGCTGGCATGGGCACATGCTCAAGAAGAGGCAGCAAGCGGGTGTAGCTCCCGGGAGGCAGCGCTGCGAGAATCTTGTTCTGCTTGGGACTGTGCGGTGGAAGCATGATGAACTTCAATATAGGTCTGGCATCGGAAAATGTAGCCGGTACATGTCGCCCATAACGCTTGTCGTTTTACAGCAGTATTAGCAGATTCCTAGGCCGGAGCTTATTCCTTTACAACTCTGTCCCTCTCCGGGCATAAGAAAGTCTTCAATTTTCATTCTTCAATTTCAGGACATCTACCTCTGCTACCCAGAGAATCAGAATGCTAGATATTAGCGAGTGCAATTACCGAATTCTGTACGGTGGCACACATAAAACGTCCGAAGTCCTATTGAGAAGACCAGCAAAGAAAGATGACAGAAATGGAAACGAACCGGGCAAGGGGAAAGAACCGGACAGGCGAACACAAAAGCCGGGACGATTGGATTGGCTGAAGTATGCGCTTACATCGGCATGGGCCTGCCCTCCGTCAATGCAAGCCAGCCTCGAATGAGGCGGTACGCTACCCAGAGTCCCGTGCCCACGATGAGAATGTACGCAAGCACGATGCCGATGATGGTCGCAAACAATATGGCTGCAATTACCAGCCAAAGCAAGGTGTACCAGAAAGTGCGTATCTGCCAGCCGAAATGGGAATCAAGCCAGGTGCCGCGCACATCGCTCCGCTTCGCGTAGTTGAGAATCACAGCGATGATCGAGGGCCAGCCGGTAAGAAAGGCCGTAATGATGAATGCCGGTCCCAGGATTCCCATCAGGACGCTGAAACCATGCAACAGATAGACGAGATGAGTGAGATGAAGCAGTCCAGCAGAAACAGGACGTTCCATTCTTCGGTCGAACTCGCTCATGGTTGACGCTCCTCGCGCTTTTACGGGTAAGGAAGATGGGAGGACAATACATCCTGCTCAGCCTCACGTTTGCAGGATTGCAAGGGATACGCCACCGGAGCACTACTCCGTCAGGCAGAAAAACGTACGGCTCGCATGCCTCGAACTCATGCGCCATTCCGTTCGAATGCAACAGGCGACTAATAGGGCGCTATTTAACCGCAGGCTCCTCCTCCGCGGGATCGTCATAAATCTCGGGAGGGGGATTTCCGTCGTAAATTAAATGCTTGCGCTGCTGCAAGTAAGCGTCGCGTACGAACAGATAAGGCTCCAGTGCTGCTTCATCACGGATTTTCATCGGGCCGGACAACCTTGCCCGCTTGTCAATGACACCCAAAACGGAAAGCGGCACCGTGACGGGAGCACCGATCACATAAGTTCCGATATAGAAAAGGACATTCGTAAATAGAGCGACTGGATATGAGGCAACATCGCGATTGCTGCTAGGCCCAAGCAAGGGAACAAAAAGGTAAGTGTTTGCATTCACCCCCCACACCCCCAGTGTTTGTCCAAAATCTTCATCGTGCTGGGTGAAGCCCATGGAAGAAGCCGGATCAAAGAGCCCGGCGATACCAATGGTGGAATTGACGACGAAGCGCAAACCGTCACGAAATCCCTGGCGTACCTTGCCTTGTAGGAAATCATTCAGGACGACGTTCGGGTACTGGATATTGTCATAAAAATTCCCGACCGAGCGCTGCACCGGGACGGGGACGTGGTCAATATAAACCTCCGCCACCGGTTCAATGAGTTTCCGGTCGATCACGTCGGTAAAAGTGTAAAACTTGCGATTGATACCCTCAAATGGGTCGATCGGATCCGTATAGTCTGTGTTCTGATCGTTGGGCGCTGTCGATCCCTGCGTGCGGGTAGTAGCACATCCTGTGACGAGCATTGTGCCGGCAAGCAGCAAGAGGACAGTGATACGGTTATATGTCACGGATTTATTTTATGAATGAAAATGACAAAAAGGATACGGATCAATGAAACATGGCGAGGCATCTAACGCAAAGTATAAACATAAATCGTTCTGATGGCAGATAAAAAAGACGGGCCCGGGAATGGGCTGGAAGACCCTACAAAAAAATTTACGGAAGAGGCTACTGTCCGGAATAAAATTGGTGACAGAGGGTGCACGGGCAAAAGGCAGCCGTTTTGTAGCAGGAACAGAATCCCTTGAGCAAAACCTTGATCATCATTTCCGCGGAAGCGGAAATCCATCGATTTATCATATCATTGCATAAAAAATCGGGATGCCCGCTTTGGCAGGCATGACGACATCTTGACATGGGACAAGGTGCCGGAATTTCTCGCTCCGGTGTTCGGGGATGAGGAGTCCAGGATGTAATCCTGGAAGAACTGAAAGAAGGTGGCAAATAAAGTTTCGATCCGTTAAATCAGTGACAGAAATCTTTCAGGACCTTGGCTGCTAATTTCCAGCCAGCAGCAGGAAGAGAGTGGAAGTAGGAAGAGAAACGGATGGGGAAATACTGTGAGGAGAGATTCGTAAAAGCTTTTTAACGCTTTATACTCGATGCATCCAGCCACTCAAATGCGGACGATTTGTATAACCTCTTTAACCTCTACTAACCATGCGAGGGCTCTCTCCTCACGGGGATCAAGCGAAACAGTCAGATCGAAAGTGCGCTCATCTGCTCCAGTTCCCCCACGATAGCACTGAGAGCGCGAAGGAAATCAGCAACCTGCTCCGAAGAATTGGAGGCGCCCAGGCTTACCCGCACAGCGCAACGAGTCAAGGTGGGATCCACCCCCATCGCTTCCAGCACATGGCTTCGGCCGGGGTTGACGCTGGAACAGGCCGCGCCGCTTGCCACCGCGAAACCCGCCTTATCGAGACGTACTACCAGAGTATCTCCTTCGATACCCGGTAGCGCAAAATAGCAGGTGTTGGGCAGACGGGAAGCGCCGAGACCAAAAACAGTCCCGCCCATCTCCAGCAGGCCCCGCTCCAGTTGCTGGCGCAATGCCGAGATATGCGTGGTATGTTCCGCTATTCGTCTCTTGACTAACTCACAGGCCACGCCAAATCCCACAATTGCGGGAACGTTTTCGGTACCCGAACGCAATCCGCCTTCATGCCCCCCGCCGTAGATGAGAGGTTTGAGCAGGAGTCGCTTATCCATGATAAGCGCCGCGGCGCCCTTGGGACCGTAAATTTTGTGGGACGACAGTGTCAGGACATGTACATTGAGCGAGGCAAAATCGACAGGTATCTTGCCAAACGCCTGTACTGCGTCCGTGTGAATCCAGGCACCTCGCGCGCGGGCCTTCTCCGCCACCATCGAAACATCCTGAATCACGCCTGTTTCGTTGTTTGCCAGCATGACTGAAACCAGTCCCGACTGTTGATGCGACAGTGCCTCGTCAAGATCGGCCGGGTCCAGTCGTCCCTGATTATCGACTGCCAGCCGACGCAGATTCCAGCTTCCGCGCGAAGCACGCGCCAATTCCTGCGCAGTTTTCATCACGCAGGGATGCTCAATCGCGCTTATCGCAATCTGTCCCGGCTTCATGTAACCCGCGGCGCCCTGAATGAACAGGTTATTGGCTTCCGATCCGCCGCTGGTGAAAACCACCTGCGACGGCTGCACCCCCACTGCATCCGCCACCTGCTCCCGCGCGCGATCAACCGCCCGGCGAGCTGCAATGCCAGGAGCATGCCGGCTGGAGGGATTGCCGTACTCCTCCTGGAAATACGGCAACATGATATCAAGCGCGGTTTTATCGACAGCAGTCGTAGCGTTATGGTCGAAATAGGCGTAAGTCATCGCCCGGATCCTTCAAACTCGTCGAAATGGAAAATCGGACTTGAAACCACCAGGCTGCTACCGTTCAAGCAGGAACTGTACGATGTTGCGAGGAGGAGCAGACTCTCACATCCTGCAAGACAGCAATATCCTTCACCTTGGGATTTGATACGAGCTGCTCCAGTGTAACCAGCGCCAGGTAATCGCGTATCCGCGCATTCAGGTTCGCCCATAGATCGTGGGTCATGCAGCGCTGATCATTGTGGCAGTTTTCCTTGCCTCCGCATTGAGTGGCGTCGATAGGCTCATCCACGGCCAGAATAATGTCTACTACAGATACCTCGTTCATCGGTTTGGTCAGGTGGTAGCCACCGCCAGGGCCGCGCACACTGCCTACCAGCTTGCTGCGCCGCAGCTTTCCGAACAACTGCTCAAGATAAGACAATGAAATTTTCTGACGTTCACTGATACCCGCCAATGTAACCGGCCCGTCCGCGCTGTGCAACGCAAGATCGATCATTGCCGTTACTGCAAAACGGCCCTTGGTTGTTAACCGCATTTTCTGCTCCCGAATAGAAATTGACACTGAGTGAAACCACAAAATAATCGGCGACAAATCCCGCAGAGTTGCCGGAACAAAGCGTTCAGAACAAATCTTCCTGATTCAATTCAACGAAAGCGCCCGTCGCGCACCCATCCTGAATGCAGATGCTCCCTCCGAACGCCTTTCTCACGTAAACAATTCCAATACCCGACAACATTGATCAAGTATATAAATCCCCTTTGTCATGGTCAACTATTTTGTCCGGCTACTTTCGTTTAAACCTGACTGCCGTCAACTCTTCCCGTCATCATTCAATTTCGTTCGCATCCGGGAGCATCAGAGGTATCAGGAACATCAGGGGCATCAGGAGTAAGCGGGAAAGCAGCAGCCTTCGCCTGCATCCGCTTCTCACAGGCGCTCAGTATCCCTCGTAATATATTGAGCTCCTCCTTTTCCAGCCGCGCGCGGGCAAACAGCCTTCGCATGCGCTGCATCAGCCGTTTCGGCTCCTGTGGATCGAGAAAACCGCTACTGATCGCGACTTGCTCCAGGTGGGCGTAAAGCAACTCGATTTCATCGAACGTGGCCGCCATCCCGCCGCCACGCAGGGTCGACGAAGCAGGCGTGGTTTCCACCAAACCCATGCAGGCCGTGCGTAATTCGTACGCCATGACCTGCACAGCGCTGGCAAGATTGAGAGATGAATATTCCGGGTTGGCTGGAATATGGATGATAATCTGGCACTTGCTGACTTCAAGCGTGGTAAGTCCGGACATTTCCGTACCGAACACCAGCGCAACGAAATCCTTTTGCGCAAGATCGAGCAGTTTGGCCGCACCCTGCCGGCCATCAAAAACTTCATGGGAGAGATCGCGTTGTCGGGCCGTTACTGCCGCTGCCAGAACAGTACCGCTGAGCGCTTCATCGAGCGTGTCGCAGACTTTTGCCTTATGGAGAATATCCAATGCGCCGGTGGCCCGTCTTTCAGCTTCCTTGTCAGGGAAAAACCTGGGATTCACAAGATAGAGCGAATCCAGCCCCATGGTCTTCATTGCCCGGGCCGCTCCCCCGATGTTACCGGGATGGGTGGTATGGCTCAGGATAATTCGGACTTTATCGAGCAGATGGAGGGGATTCACACTTAATCCGGATAGCCCATCAAAGACTCCACTAGAGATGGCCTCCTGAGGCTGTGCGAGCGTAGCAGTCAGTTTGTAGCCATTTCACCGCCCGCTCGGATTCATGGAGCAGGCTGCGGGTTTTTCCCGATTGATAGAATCGTCTCGCCACCTGCCCCGTCATCATCTCGCGTCCTGATGGATTATCTGGGTTAAAATCCACGATTCACTTTATTTTGAATTCCGACAAATGCATCCCATGCTCACCATCGCGGTAAGGGCCGCGCGCCGCGCAGGCAGCATCATCAATCGTGCTGCACAGAACCTGGATTTACTGAATGTCTCGCGCAAGGCGCACAACGATTTTGTCAGCGAAGTAGACGGCGCCGCAGAAGACGCGGTTATCGAGACGCTGCTCGATGCCTATCCCAGCCATTCCATTCTAGCAGAAGAAAGCGGCGCTCAAGGTGATCCTAGCAAGTCTGAATATCAGTGGATCATCGACCCCCTGGACGGTACCACCAATTTTCTTCATGGTTTCCCGCATTACTCGGTTTCGATCGCATTGATGCATAAAAGCGTTTTGTCGCAGGCAGTGGTCTACAACCCGGCCGCCAACGAATTATTCACCGCAAGCCGGGGAGCAGGCGCCTATCTAAATGACCATCGCTTGCGCGTGAGCAAGCGCAGCAAGCTTGGCGACTGCCTGATCGGCACAGGCTTCCCGTTTCGCGAATTCACGCATGCCGAGGCCTATCTTGCCATGTTCAAGGATATCATGCCCCGGGTGGCGGGGATCCGACGCCCCGGTTCCGCCGCCCTCGACCTCGCCTACGTCGCGGCAGGACGATACGATGGCTTCTGGGAGTTTGGGCTGTCAGCCTGGGATATGGCGGCTGGCTGCCTGCTCATTACCGAGGCGGGCGGACTGGTGGGAGACATGGAAGGCAACGATACCTATCTGCAAAGCGGCAATGTGGTTGCGGGTAATCCGAAAGTCTTCGGCCAACTGTTGCAGGTTATTGCCCCGCACCTGACACCGGAACTGAAGACGACTCAAGGCGCGGGATGATGCGTGCGGGGACGTCCGTGAAAAGACGGAAGCAGTAATCTCCGTTTTCCTGGGGCGACCCGTCGCTGTCAATCCTGGCAGGCAGCCCGAGGAAGGTGTGTGAAACAACCGGAGAAATAACATCATGTCCATCTCCCCGGATGCCGAACGGCAGCGATTGGAAAACCAGCGGCAAGGCCGGGAAGCCTGGCGTCTATGGGGACCTTACCTCTCAGAACGCGCATGGGGCACCGTGCGGGAGGACTACGGTCCGGATGGAACGCCCTGGGAATATTTCGACCATGACCAGGCACGTTCGCGTGCTTACCGCTGGAATGAGGACGGGCTGGGCGGTATCTCGGACGAAGCGCAGCATCTCTGTTTTTCACTGGCGCTCTGGAACGGCAAGGATGCCATCCTCAAGGAGCGCGCCTTCGGTCTCACCGGACACCAGGGTAATCGGGGAGAAGATGTAAAGGAATGCTATTTCTACCTCGACGCAACGCCTTCTCACGCGTGGCTTCATTACCTCTATAAATACCCGCAATCCCCATTCCCCTATACGCAGCTGATCGAGGAAAATGCCCGGCGTTCGCGTGGGGAGTCACCGTTCAACCTGATTGACAGCGGCGCTTTCTCGGAAGACCAGTATTGGGATGTGGAAGTCTTCTACGCCAAGGCGTCCCCTCATGAACTGCACATCCGTATAGTTGCGAGCAACCGTGGGAAAGAGGAAGCTTTACTGTGGCTGCTGCCGCAATTGTGGTTTCGCAATTACTGGTCCTGGTCCGGAAAAGATGAGGTAAAACCTCTCCTGCACGCCATCTCCGCGCCCCAGAATGCTGCCTGGGCGGTGATGGCAGAGCATCCCGCACTGCGACACTACTATCTCTATGGCCGACAGCAAGCCGATCTTCTCTATACGGAGAATGAAACCAACAATACCAGGTTATGGGGAGTACCCACTGCCGGACCTTATGTCAAAGATGCCTTTCACCGTTATCTCGTGCAGGGTGAGCAATCCGCTGTAAATCCCACGAAAAAGGGAACAAAATTCGGCGCAGCGCATAAACTCGCAATCCCGCCCGGCAAGACAGGCATGATCGAGCTAGTGCTCACGGCGGAGCCCTATCTTCAGCCATTCGAAAATCAGGACAGGATTTTTGCGCAGCGCCGCGCCGAAGCAGATGCTTTTTTCCACACGTTCCTGACAGACGAGGCGCCCGCCGAGGATCAGCGCATCCTGCGGCAAGCACTGGCGGGCATGATATGGACCAAGCAGTTCTATCACTACGACGTCTCCGACTGGCTGAAAGGGGACCAGGCAACACCGCCCGCATCAAGGCAGCAGGTGCGCAACCACGCGTGGCCCCACCTCAAGGCGAGCCATGTCATTTCCATGCCGGACACGTGGGAGTATCCCTGGTTTGCCGCCTGGGACCTCGCATTTCACTGCGCGACGCTGGCGCTCATCGACGTGGATTTTGCCAAGGAACAGATCGAACTGCTGCTGAATGAAAACTACCTGCATCCCAACGGGCAAATCCCCGCATATGAATGGACATTTAGCGATGCGAATCCGCCGGTGCAAGCAATGGGCGCGCTCAAGGTATTCCGGGCCGAGCGGGTGCAGCGCGGCAGGGGTGATATCGGTTTCCTCAAACGCGTGCTGCACAAGCTTTTGCTGAATCATACCTGGTGGATCAATCTCAAGGATTCAACAGGCACGAATGTATTCGAGGGAGGATTCCTCGGACTGGACAATATCTCGGTATACAATCGCTCCGAGCCGCTCCCGCCAGGTTACACACTCAAACAGGCTGATGCGACCGGCTGGATGGCGATGTTTTCCCTGCAATTGACTGTCATGGCACTGGAAATTGCGGTGGAAGACGCAGCCTATGAGAATATCGCTGTCCAATCCTATAGCCAGTTCCTGGCAATTGCCAATACGATTGCCGGACATACCGGAGCGGGCGTTTCCCTGTGGGACGACACCGACGGCTTCTTCAAGGATCTCGTCGTAGAGCCGGATGGAAGCACGCACCGCATCGACGTTTTCTCCTGGGTGGGCATCATTCCGCTGTTTGCGTGTGAGGTCGTGGATGCTCGGCTGCTTGCAAACTGCAAACGTTTCACCGCACTGCTATGGGAACACAAGGGCGGCATGTTCGATGGGAGCGTAATATGCGCCTGCCCCATCGATACCAACGAGCGGGGTGAGCATCTGCTCTCCCTGGTGACCCCTGCGATGTTCGTCAAGATATTGCCCCGGATTTTTGATGAAGAAGAGTTCTTTTCACCCCATGGGGTGCGCAGCGTCTCCAAGCGGCATGCCACGCAAGGGAGTCCTGGTCATATCCCGGGCATCGGCAATGCTGTCATCCGTTATGTTCCCGGCGAATCCGACTCCCCTCTTTTCGGCGGTAACTCGAACTGGCGTGGGCCGGTGTGGATGCAGACCAACTATCTGCTGATTCAGACTATCGAAAAGATGCACCGTTACCTGGGGGATGCCTTTACTTTTCCTGCGCCCTGCCTGAATCATTGCGAAATCGACCTCAAATCCGCTGCCAATACGCTGACGGAACGGCTGGTGGATATTTTCCGCCGTGATGAATCCGGCCTGATCCCGGCCTTCCCCGAAAAGAGTCCGCATCAGACCGATCCTCACTGGCGCGACCTGCTGCTGTTCCATGAGTATTTTCACGGTGAAACCGGGCAGGGTTTAGGCGCCGCTCACCAGACCGGCTGGACCGGCCTGGTAGCGAACCTGGTGATGCGGCGATGTCGGAAGGGGATTCCGGAGTTTTGGAAGCAACAGGGCTCGGCGAAGACTTAGTATGGTTAAATGGTTACTTCACAAAGAAATAAATGAATGTCTCAATCCAGTAAAGCAACTTTCAACCGATCCCACAGTATTTGAAGCGGTATTGAATAACCATACCCCCATGATGCAGCAATACCTGCGCATCAAGGCGCAGCATCCGGACATGCTGATGTTTTACCGGATGGGGGATTTCTACGAGCTGTTCTTTGACGATGCAGAAAAGGCGGCGAAGCTGCTCGACATCACCCTGACCCGCCGCGGCAGCTCCGCGGGAGAGCCAATCAAGATGGCGGGTGTGCCTTACCATGCGGCGGAGCAGTATCTGGCAAAGCTCGTCAAGCTTGGCGAATCGGTTGTCATTTGCGAACAGGTGGGCGATTCCGCCACTTCGAAAGGACCGGTAGAACGCCAGGTGACACGCATCATCACCCCCGGCACCCTGACCGATACTGCGCTCCTGGAGGACAAGCGCGACAGCGCCCTGCTTGCCTTGCTCGTGCATGAATCCACCCTGGGGTTGGCGTGGCTGAATCTTGCAGCAGGGCAATTTTCTGTAATGGAAACTTCGGTGAACAATCTCACAGCCGAACTCGAGCGCCTGAAGCCTGCCGAGGTTCTTTTACCGGAATCGCTGAATCTTGCCGGCATCAACGACAGGGTAATGCAGGAGAAGTTATGCGTGAAGCATTTGCCGGCATGGCAGTTCGATACCGGCGCGGCTGTGCGCAATCTCTCCCGGCAGTTCGGTACCCATGACCTTTCTGGTTTCGGCTGCGAGGATCTGGATGTTTCTCTCGGCGCCGCAAGCGCGTTGCTGGATTATGCCCGGCTGACGCAGGGTGCCAGCATAGGTCATATCAAGGGGTTGCGGGTTGAGCGAGAGGATACTTATCTGCGCATGGACGCTGCCACCCGCCGCAACCTGGAGATCTCCGAAACCATACGAGGCGAGGTGGCGCCCACTTTATTGTCCCTGCTGGATACCTGTTCGACCAACATGGGCAGTCGGCTGCTGCGCCACTGGCTGCATCATCCGCTTCGCGACCGCGGGCTAATCCAGAATCGGCTCGACGGTGTATCTTTTTTGATGGGGGAAGCAGGATCAGGCCCCTACCTTTCGGTGCGTGACTGCTTGAAGCGCGTGACGGATATCGAGCGCATTACTGCTCGTATCGCACTGAAATCGGCACGGCCACGGGACTTATCCGGGCTGCGCGAGAGCCTGAAACGGCTGCCCGCAGTCAACAACGCCGTTGCCGGTACTGCCACTACAAGCAGTGACAGCAGTGACAGCAGTGACGTAAGCGCGCATGTCGCGGCGCTCATCCACTCGATGGCGCCAGACAATGCTCTCGTTGCGCTGCTGGAGAAATCGCTGAAGGAAGAACCGGAGGTGATGCTGCGTACCGGGGGCGTGATTGCCGATGGCTACGATGCCGAGTTGGATGAACTGCGTGCGATACACAACAATTGCGATGAATTCCTGCTGCAACTCGAAACCCGGGAAAAGACCCGTACCGGTATTGCGAACCTCAAGGTGGAATACAACCGTCTGCACGGTTTTTACATTGAAATCACGCATGTGCACACCGAGAAAATCCCCGACGACTATCGGCGCAGGCAGACACTGAAGAATGCCGAGCGTTATATTACGCCTGAGCTCAAAGCTTTCGAGGAAAAGGCGCTTTCTGCGCAGAGCCGGGCACTGGAGCGGGAGAAACTGCTGTATGGCGAGCTGCTGGATATGCTCTCGCAGTATATCGACCATCTGCAGCAGGTTGCGTGCAGCGTGGCCGAACTGGATGTCCTTGCGACCTTTGCCGAACGCGCGCTGGCACTTGACTACACCCTGCCCCTTTTTACCAGTGATAGTGTTATCGAAATTCAGGCAGGGCGGCATCCGGTAGTTGAAAAACAAGTGGACAGCTTCATCGCCAATGATGTCCAGCTTGGCGTCTGCGTGGGTGGCAGGCGGCAGATGCTCGTCGTTACCGGGCCCAACATGGGCGGGAAGTCTACCTACATGCGCCAGGTTGCCCTGATTGCGCTGCTCGCCCATTGCGGAAGTTTTGTTCCCGCGAGAAGCGCGCTTATTGGACCGCTCGATCAGCTTTTCACGCGGATCGGCGCATCCGATGATCTCGCAGGAGGGCGCTCCACCTTCATGATGGAAATGACCGAGGCGGCGAATATCCTGCACAACGCCACCGCACAAAGCCTGGTGCTGATGGACGAAGTAGGCCGGGGAACCTCTACGTTCGATGGACTGGCGCTCGCTTTCGCAATCGCTCGTTATCTGCTGGAAAAGAACCGGAGCTACACGCTATTCGCCACACATTATTTCGAATTGACGCGACTTGCGGAGGAGTTCGCACAGGTTGCCAATGTGCACCTCCGCGCAGTGGAGCACAAACATCATATCGTGTTCCTGCACGCCGTCAACGAGGGGCCGGCCAGCCAGAGCTACGGTCTCCAGGTGGCGGCATTGGCCGGGGTGCCTGATCCGGTAATAAGAACAGCGAGAAGATATCTGCTGAAACTTGAGCAGGAAGCGTTGAGCAATCAGCCGCAAGGAGACTTGTTCTCCAGGGACGACCTCTTCTGGAACCAGGACAGGATGCCGGAAGGTTCCGTTGACAAAAATGACAGCGCGTCGGAGCATCCCGTACTTGCACTGTTACGCACTATCGTTCCCGACGATTTGAGCCCGAAACAGGCCCTGGAGAAGCTCTACGCCTTGAAGAAGGCAGCAGAGAAAGAATAGCTTCGACTTATATCTCTAACGGTGAGCTCCCCCGGGCTCACGTCTTAATGCTCATGCCCGTGGCCATGACCATGCGGACCGTGAGCGTGGCCATGAGCCAACTCTTCTGCAGTAGCGGGACGCACATCGGTTACTTCGCATTCAAATCGAACCGACTGCCCTGCCAGAGGATGATTGCCGTCCACTACGACCTTGTCTTCGGCAATGTCTGTCACTGTATATATCCGAACATTGTCCGACTCTTCCTCGCCCCCTTCGAACTTCATGCCCACCACGACATCCTCGGGAAAGCGGCTGCGTGACTCGACCCGCACGAGATCGCTGTCATATTCGCCAAAAGCATCCTCCGGTTCCATCACGACCAGGCAACGGTACCCTGCTTCCTTGTGAGTCAGTTCCTCTTCCACCTTCGGAAACATTTCATCATGGTAACCACCGTGGAGGTAGCTTACAGGAAAATTGGATTTCTCCAGAATTTCACCGGTTGAATCAGACAAAATATAATTGAGCGATACCACGGTGCCTTTTTCAATTCGCATATCGTTGAGCCTGCAAGTTAGGTTATCAGGAATTTCCTCAGGAAATGATAAAAATGCTAAGAGTCATGCGCTCGATGCCTTCATCGAGAATCATTCATTATTGCATTCGCAGTCCTTAAATGGAATATAGCTTTTTTGCGGGGCAGGCGGTCAGGCGGAATGGAAATTGCCGGAAGCAGGAGCCTGGCGGAAGCCTGATTCAGGGCAGGATTTATTCATGATTCCGGGTCTTTTTCATTTGTCATGAGTTCTCTTACCGGCGCAAAACTGCGGCGGTGCACAATGGAAACGCCGTGAATTTTCAGTGCGGCAAGATGCTGCTCCGTGGAATATCCTTTGTGCTGATCGAAGCCATAACGGGGAAAACGCCGGTGTAACGCCATCATCTCGGCATCGCGAGCGGTCTTGGCAAGAATCGAGGCAGCGGAAATTTCCGGCACCAGGCTGTCGCCCCTCACGATGGTAGTCACCGGGAATTTCAAGCGGGGACTGTGGTTCCCATCCACTAATACCCGCGCTGGCGTCACCTGCAATTTTCCGATCGCGCGTTTCATCGCCAGCAGGCTTGCTTGCAGTATATTCAGCCGGTCTATTTCCCTGACGGATGCGAACCCGATAGCCCAGGCAATCGAATGCGCCTTTATGGCAAGGGTCAGGCTGTTGCGCTTTCCCTCGGTAAGCGTTTTCGAATCCGCCAGCCCATCTATAGGAGATGCCGGATCGAGTATCACGCAGGCAGCGAACACCGGTCCTGCCAGCGGCCCCCTGCCTGCCTCATCCACACCGCAGACCCAATGGTATTCATTGCTGCACATGGATCAACTCCGCCGCTCTTCCGTAGGTATTTCAGGTCTCTCTTGGCCTGACGGTACACATCAGTTCGGCTTCGGCAGCAACGCGGCCGTCCACTTCCGCTCGTGCCGCATATTTCCAGATTCCGATCCTCTCCTTCAGAACTGTAGCCTTGAGTATTAATTGATCGCCCGGTTCCACCGGCCGCTTGAAACGCGCATTATCGATGCCGACGAAATAATAGATGGAATTCTCGTCGGCTTCCACATTGGCTGTTTTGAGTGTCAGAAGAGCAGCAGCCTGCGCCAGCGCTTCGATCACCAATACCCCGGGCATGACGGGATGATGAGGAAAGTGTCCTGTAAAAAAAGGTTCGTTGATCGTTACATTCTTGAGCGCGGTGAGACTCTTTCCCGGTTCGAAAGCGAGAACGCGATCGACTAGGAGCAAGGGGTAACGGTGAGGAAGGTATTTCAGAATTTCATGGATATCCATTAGCGCGATGTTTTCCGGGGTTCTTGATAAGAAGTGAATAAAGGATGATCATCAGAGGATTGAGACGATCCGGAGGAGAGACGGACTTGCCCGTTGCACCTGCCCGGCAGAGCTACTTGTCGGCCAGCGCTTTGAGTACCTTGTCAGTAATATCGATTCGCGGGCTTCGGTAGACGAGATCGCGCAGGGGCAATATGAGGTCGTACTTCTCGGTCTCGGCAATGATTTGAATGGCCTTGGTGGCGGTCAACTGAAGCGCCGCAACCTCATCGTTCTGGCGCAGGCTCAGATCTTCGCGCAACTGCCGTTGCCCGCGCTGGTATTCCCGGTTAAGCGCAGCCAGGTCGCGCTCCTTGCTGCGGCGTTCCGCTTCCGGCATGCGCTTTCCTTCTTTTTCCAGCAAATCCTGAAGCTCCTTCGCCTGTATCGCGAGTTTCTTGAGCTCCTGGTCCCGCGGGAGGAATTCCTTTTCTATTTTTCTAAGCGCTCTGACGGCGGGCGTGGATTCAGCCAGAATGCGCTCCGTGTCGACAACCCCGATCTTGATATCTTCTGCCAGCGCGCTTGCGGTTCCGTAGATAGATGCGACCAGAATGGACGTTACGGCGATTAAAGTTCGTCCCAGTATCTTGTGTTTCAATTTTATCTCCGGATCTAGAATTGTTGCCCAAACTGAAACTGAAAACGCTGTATGTTATCGCCGGGCTGGCTGTTCAAGGGCTGGGCCACGCTGATTTTGAGCGGTCCCATAGGGGATATCCAGGTAACGGCGACGCCGGCAGAATAGCGCAAGCCCTCCTGCTCCGGTCTTACCCCGCCAGGTCCCCAGACCGTGCCGCCATCCAGAAACGCGCTCAGGCGTACCGTGCGGTCATTCCTCATGCCGGGCATCGGAAACAGAACCTCGATATTACCTACCGCACGTTTGTTGCCTCCGAGGGTTCTGTTGGTTGCGTCCCTGGGACCCAGCGAACTGATGTTATAACCCCGCACGGAGGTATTGCCGCCCGCGAAGAAATTCTTGAAAAAGGGAAGCTCTTTACCGGAATAGCCATCCCCATATCCAAGTTCTCCATTCAACATCAGCGTAAATATCTCAGTGATGGGGAAATACCAGCGAAGGTCATAACTCAATTTGTAATAAGTGAGGTCTCCTCCCGGCAGACCCACCTCGGCGAACACGCGCTGCGTGGTTCCCGAAGTTGTCCAGATTGCACTGTCACGGCCATCCCGCCTCCAGCTGAGCGTTGCAGGTATGTTGATCGTGGTCCGCCCGAATTTGTTCACGAAATCGATATTACGCTGCGGGCTGTCAGGCCCAAGATCGATCGTGGTTTGTTCCGCCCCCAGCCCTCCCATGATGCTGTCATTTTCATTGATGGGAATGCCGAAACGCAGACCTGCGCCCAGCGTGTCGGTATTGAAGTTCATCACGGAGGACAGGGTACGCGTGTTGAGCACCCGCTTATAGAGATCGAGTCCTGCCGTGACACCATCCTTGGTGAAATAGGGGTCGGTATAGGACAATGAATAGGTCTTGTTGACGCTACCCGTATTCACCATGAGATTGACGAACTTGCCGGTACCGAATATATTGTCCTGCGCAACAGACCCGCTCAGTATCAGTCCCTCCATGTTGGAATAGCCCGCACCGAACATCACGGCGCCTGTCGGCTTTTCCTTGACTTCGACATTCACATCGATCTGGTCCGTGGTACCGGGAACCGCCGGGGTTTCAACATTGACGGCGGTAAAATAATTCAATCTGTCGACCCGCGTCTTGGAGCGGTTTATCTTGCTGGTTGAATACCAGCCCCCTTCGAACTGGCGCATTTCCCGCCGTATCACTTCATCCCGGGTTCGGGAGTTGCCGGTAATATTGATGCGTCTGACATAGACGCGACGACCGGGATCGATAAAAAAAGTGAACGCCACCTGCTGTTTTTCCTTGTCCAACTGAGGAGAGGCGTTGACATTGGCGAATGCGTAGCCGTCGTCGCCGAGCCGGTCAGTGATGAGCTTGATGGACTCCGTCAGTTTCTCGCGGGAAAACGTATCTCCCGCCGAGAGTTGTATGAGCTTGCGCAGTTCCTCTTCCGGAACCAGCAGTTCACCGGCGAGCTTGATTTCGGAAACATCATATTTGGGACCCTCGACGATATTTACCGTAATGTAAATATCCTGCATGTCGGGGGTGATCGATACCTGCGTCGATTCTATGCTGAATTCGAGGTAGCCGCGATTCAGGTAATAGGAACGGAGCGATTCGAGATCGCCTCCGAGCTTCTGCTTGGAATACTGGTCTTCCTTGGTGAGCCAGGTCAAAAGGCCAGGGGTCCGCAGTGAGAATGCACTCAACAGATCCTTTTCCTTGAAAGCTTTATTTCCAACGATATTGATCTTGCGGATCTTGGCGGTTCTGCCTTCGTCTACATGGAAGGTAATGCCCACCCGGTTTCGTTCAAGTGGGGTTGTGGTTGTGGTGATTTTCACGGCATATTTGCCGCGCGCCATATATTGCTGCTTGAGTTCCTGTTCGGCCTTTTCCAGTGTCGAGCGATCGAAAATGCGGGATTCCGCCAAGCCTGCCTGTTTCAGGCCCTCCTTGAGCTTGTCTTTCTCAAACTCCTTGGCGCCGACAATGGTGATCTGAGCAATCGCCGGCCGCTCCTCTATCACCACGATCAGGACACCGTTCTCGGATTCGAGCCGCACGTCCTTGAAAAAACCGGTGGCATACAGTGCCTTTATCGCCGCCGCAGCCTTTTCATCGTCGAGCACATCCCCGACCTTCACCGGCAGGTAACTGAACACGGTTCCGGCCTCGGTGCGCTGTATGCCTTCCACCCGGATGTCCTTGACTTCGAAGGGCTCGCGTGCCCATGAAGCCGAAGCGCACAAAGCAGAAACAAGCGCGACCAGATACCTGACTTTCATGCTTTAACCGGGGATGAGGCGGTTTATGTCGTTATAAATGGCAAAAGCCATCAGGGCAAACAAGAGTGCCATCCCCACCTGCTGACCGATTTCCATCGCTTTCGCGGAGAGCGGACTGCCCTTGACGATTTCGATGACATAATACATTAAATGCCCTCCATCCAATACGGGAATGGGCAGCAGGTTCAATACTCCCAAACTGACACTGATCAGGGCGAGAAAACCCAGATAAGGGGAAAGACCCATCTGGGCAGATTTTCCTGCATAGTCGGCAATAGTGATGGGGCCACTTACATTCTTCCAGGACACCTCACCTGCCAGCATTTTTCCGAACATTTGCAAGGTGAACTTCGAAGTTTCCCAGGTTTTGTTTATCGCCTTGGCAAAAGCGCTGCCCAAGGGATAGCGCACTTCGATCAACAGCTTTTCGATCTCATCGGAATCAATCCGCGGCGCAATTCCAATTTTCCCGATTTTTTCTCCATTCTCTGTGACGCTGTCGGGAACAACCTCCTTGTCGATCACGGCACCATCACGCCGGATTTCCAGCATGAGCGATGATCCCGGCCGGTCTCGCACCTGTTGCACCAGGTCTTGCCACAGGGAAATTTTTCGCCCGTTTACTGCCAGGATCTCATCGCCCGGCAGCAATCCGGCGCGGCTTCCGGCACTATCGGGTATCACCTGCGAAATGACGGGTTTAACCTCCGGCTGATAACTGCTGAGGCCAATTTTCTTTAAAAACTCCCCGTCCAGATCATCCGCCTGGATGCTGCTCAAATCCAGCCTCCGCAGTCCGGTCTGACCATGGATGTCAGTCACTTCCACGGCAAGTGAAGGAGGCCGGTCCACGGCATGGGACAATAGAAGCCAGCGCGCATCCTGCCAGGTTTCGACCGGCTCTCCCTCGATTCGCCTCAGGGTGTCGCCCTGCTCCAAGCCGGCAAATGCCGCCGGAGTCGCGGGAGCAACAGGTCCGAGAACAGGCTTCATCGCACTGATGCCCAGCATGAACAACAGCCAGTAAAGGACGATCGCCAGCAGAAAATTCGCGACCGGCCCGGCTGCGACGATAGCAAACCGCTGCAAAACCGGCTGGCGGTTGAATGAGCGTGACAACTCCTCTGGGGCAACCGTTCCTTCACGTTCATCGAGCATCTTCACATAGCCGCCAAGAGGAAAGGCGGCGATAACCCATTCGGTCTGGTCTTTTCCTACCTGCTTCCGCATCAGCGGGTGACCGAAACCGATGGAGAAACGCAATACTTTTACTCCACACCAGCGAGCGACGAGGTAATGGCCGAATTCATGAAACACGATCAGCAGGCCGAGAGCAACGACGAAAGCGGCAATTGTGAAAAGGAATGTCATGCTTCTACAGGTCTACGTTCCAGCAGACTCTCTGTTACGAGGAAGTAAAAGAAGTCTTCCATCTTCGCATGGATGAAATGGAAGTCGCAATTGGGACTGATGGGGCTTGCGCAAGCGGCGGAACCGATAGAACTGGCCCCGCAAACGGATCCGACGCTCCGCGGGCTCCTATCTGCCCTAGTACCCGCATAAGCGCTACCGGAACCAGCCAACTGTCCGGCTCCCTTGGATGAATGAGAAGCTTTCCTCAGAACGGGTGGATAAACCGTTGTCCGACCTGCCGGAAAGGCCAATGGTTGTGACACTTTACGCCAGGCACGTCAGCCATTCTTGAGCCGCTTCGCGCGCCATGCCGTCTGCCGCCAGCACATCATCCAGAGTCGCGATGTCCCTGCGGCCAATTGTCTGCATGACATCCTCGATCATGGCGGGAATGGACGTGAATGGCATTAGACATTTGAGAAAGGAATCCACCGCCACTTCATTGGCGGCATTCAGCACAGCCGGAGCGCTTCCTCCGCTTGCCAGCGCCTGATATGCCAGCCGCAGGCAGGGAAAGCGTTCAAAATCGGGGGCCTCGAAATCCAGTCGGGCAACCTTGAACATATCCAGGGGGTTGACTCCCGTCTCGATCCGTTCAGGGAAGCCGAGTGCGTGGGCAATGGGAGTACGCATATCAGGATTGCCCAGTTGTGCCAATACCGAGCCATCCACATACTCGACCATGGAATGAATGATGCTCTGCGGGTGAATGACGACCTCTATTTGCTCGGGCGAGGCTTCGAACAACCAGTGCGCTTCGATGACTTCGAGCCCCTTGTTCATCATGGTAGCGGAATCGACCGAAATCTTCTGCCCCATTACCCAATTGGGATGAGCACACGCTTGCCCGGGGGTTACATTTTCCAAGGCGGACAACGGCATCTGGCGAAAGGGCCCGCCTGATGCGGTCAGCAGAATGCGACGCACGCCCACCGCGCGCAGATCGCCGCTGAAGTGCTGCGGCAGGGACTGAAAAATGGCATTGTGTTCGCTATCGATCGGGAGCAGCGTGGCATGATTTTCCTTGACCACGTCCGTGAATATGCGCCCCGCCATCACCATTGTTTCCTTGTTGGCAAGCAATACCCGCTTGCCCGTCGCAGCCGCTGCAAATGTCGGACGTATCCCGGCCGCGCCCACGATCGCAGCCATGACTGTATCCACGTCCGGCAGCGAAGCGACCTTTTCCAGCGAATCCACTCCCCAAAGCACTTCAGTGGCAAGGCCAGCCCGGCGGACTTCCACTTGCAGCCGTTCCGCGCTGGTCTCATCCAGCAGCACCGCATAGCGCGGCTCAAAACGCCGGCATTGTTCCAGAATTTTCTGGACGCTCTTGTTCGCGGTAAGGGCCACGACGCGAAAGCGGTCGGGGTGACGCGCCACTACATCCAGCGTGCTTACGCCGATGCTTCCTGTGGAACCCAGAATGGTGAGATGACGAACAGCGATCATGATCAGGTATGTAGCAGGAGAAGTGCCAGAGCCGCAATGGGCAGGGTTGAAGTCAGTGCATCGATCCTGTCAAGTATACCACCGTGGCCAGGCAAAATAGTGCCGCTGTCCTTGAGCCCGGCGTGACGCTTCATCAGCGATTCAAATAAATCGCCCACGATTCCCAGCGCGGCAAGAAACAGCAGCAGCGGGATCAATAACGTGGCAGGAATCGCGTCCTCGCCGTAACTCCAGATAAGCGCATAAACCAGTACCGCAACAAGGGCTCCAGCCACCCCCTCCCAGGTTTTGCCGGGACTGATGCTCGGCGCGAGTTTGTTTTTTCCCCAGGTGCGTCCGGAAAAATACGCGGCTGTATCGGATAGCCAGATGGTGCCCAAGAAACCGAGCAGGAGGAGCGGATCGATTGCGCGCAGCTGGTATAACGCAAGGCAGGTGGGCAACAGCACCAGCCAGCCGATAAACGCCAGCAGGACGACACTCCCGACAGGACGCTTCGATTTCAGGAAAATCGTCGCGCCGAAGATCCAGAATATCAGCGACGCAACGTAAACCCCCAGGAATGAGTGCGTATAGGGATCAGCAGCAACCGCCTCGCTCAATCCATACAGGAGCTCGCTTGCCAGCAGTACCGTCAATAAAAGATAAGCGATGGTATGGTTGAGAGAGAACCTGGCAAGCCGGGTCCATTCCAGCGAGCCGGCGGTTGTCAGCGCAAGCAGTAACACCATCCAGAAGATGGAAGATAGATAGAATAACGCCGCCAGAAAGACGGATAGCATAATGACGGCGGTAAGAATCCGTGCCCGGAGCATAGTTGAGACGATCAGTAAAAAGCACGGATCGGAACGCGTGGAAGCTATGCCGTCGCTTTCGCGGCGACTTCTCTGCCTCCACGCAAGGATGACGCTGCCTGAAGCTGCTCGCTGGTTCGTCCAAATCGGCGCTCGCGTTGCTGATAGGACTGGATGGCGAGATCCAGGGCGCGCGCATCAAAATCCGGCCACAATGTGTCGGTAAAATAGAGTTCGGTGTATGCCAGTTGCCAGAGAAGGAAGTTGCTGATGCGCTTTTCGCCTCCCGTACGAATGAATAGATCGGGTTCCGGCGCATGGTTGAGGGCGAAATACTGCATCAGGTCTTTTTCATCGAAAGTCGTCGCCAGGTGGGGACATTCGGCGACCATTTTTCGAACAGCTTGCATGATATCCCACCGTCCGCCGTAATTGGCCGCGATAGTAAGCGTAAACCGTTCATTGGCAGCCGTAAGCGCCTCGCCGTTGCGTATGAACTCGACTATCTTCGGTTCGAATTTCGATAGATCTCCGATTACCTTGAAGCGGATACCGTTCTCGTGCAGCTTGGATACCTCCTGCTCCAGCACGTTTATGAACAACTGCATCAGGAACGCGACTTCTTCAGGTGGCCTGCGCCAGTTTTCGCTGCTGAAGGCAAATAATGTCAGGTATTTGACACCTCGCTCCATGCAGGCCCGGATTGCGGAGCGTACTGTCTCCACCCCACGCTTGTGGCCTGCCATGCGCGGCATGAATCGTTTTTTTGCCCAACGTCCATTGCCATCCATGATAATGGCGACGTGCTGGGGAATTTCCCCAGTTTCAGGTATTTCCCGGGTCGAACTGACGATGGCTGGCATGGAGAATACGGTTGAGATTCAAAGTTGAAATCAAGGGTATTTTTATTTCAGGTCCGGCTATTCCAGAACAGGCAAGCGGAAACATATGCTTTCACTTCCCGCAATATTACTCCATTTATACGGCCATCAGTTCGGCTTCTTTGGCCTGGAGGAGCTTGTCTATATCCGCAATATAGCGATCGGTAAGTTTCTGGATATCATCCTGCCCCCTGCGTTCTTCATCTTCGGCAATCTTTTTTTCCTTGAGCAAGTCCTTCAGGTGCGCATTTGCGTCCCGGCGAATGTTTCGCATTGCCACGCGTGCCGCTTCCCCCTCATGCTTTACCACCTTGGTGAGATCGCGCCTCCGTTCCTCGGTAAGCGGCGGCATGGGTACGCGGATCAATTCACCTACGGTCGCGGGATTCAACCCCAGGTCTGAATTGCGGATAGCTTTTTCTATCGCCCCCAGCATCTTTTTTTCCCATGGCGCTACGGTAATGGTGCGGGCATCCGCAAGGTTGATGTTTGCTACCTGGTTGATTGCTGTGGGATTCCCGTAATAATCCACGGTGACGTGATCCAGCAGACCTGTATGGGCACGTCCGGTTCGTATCTTGCCCAGATCCAGTTTCAATGCTTCCAGGCTTTTCTGCATTTTCTGCTCGGCGGATTTTTTTATCTCGGCAATCATGGTAGTTAGAAATGACGTAAATGATATATAACCCGGGACATCCCTGTTTCGGCGTCCATGCCGCGGCACGATGCCGACAATTCAAGCTGTAGCCCCCTATAGTCCGGCCAGATAGCCAAGGTAGCCAGAAAGCACTCAGACCTCCACCAACGTACCCTCTTCCTCACCCATGACCACCCGTTTCAATGCCTCCGCCTTGAAGATACTGAAGACTTTGAGCGGAAGCTTCTGGTCGCGGCACAACGTCAGCGCCGTGGCGTCCATCACCTTGAGATTCTCGGCAATGGCAGTATCGAACGACAGTCTCTGGTAGCGTTCTGCATCCGGATTTATTTTGGGATCGGTGGTATATACGCCATCGACCTTGGTGGCCTTGAGCACGATATCCACGTTCATCTCCATTCCCCGCAGAGCCGCTGCTGTATCGGTCGTAAAAAATGGATTACCCGTGCCGGCGGCAAAAATGACTACTTTGCCCTCCTCCAGGTAGCGTATTGCCTTGCCCCGAATATACGGTTCCACCACCTGATCGATGCGGAGGGCGGATTGCACCCTGCTCACCAGCCCGGCCCGTCGCATCGCATCCTGTAACGCCAGCGCGTTCATGACGGTAGCCAGCATCCCCATATAGTCCGCGGTGGCCCGGTCCATGCCTTCCGCGGAGGAGGTCATCCCCCGGAAAATATTGCCACCGCCTATCACTACCGCAACCTCGACACCCAGCTGATTCACTTCGGCTATCTCGGCCACGATTCGTTCGATTACATCCCGGTTGATGCCATAACTATCGTCACCCATGAGAGCTTCGCCCGAGAGCTTCAGCAGGATGCGCTTATAAGCGGGTATGGTCATGAGCAATCCGGCGGCTAAGACGCTTTTTCCTGTTTGGCCTGACCCACTTGTGCCATGACTTCGGCAGCAAAATCGCCAGATTTCTTTTCTATCCCTTCCCCAACGATATACAAGGTAAAACCGTTGACCTGGGCAGATTTTTCTGCGAGCAGTTGTTTCACCGTCTGATCGGGATTTTTGACAAACGGCTGCCCCAGAAGCGTTATCTCGGCGAGATATTTGGCAATACGGCCATCGACCATGCGCGCAACGATATCGGCTGGCTTCCCGCTCTCCGCTGCCTGGGCGGTATATATCTGGCGTTCACGCTCCAGCAGCTCCGGAGAAACCTGCTCGCTTGACACGCACACCGGCTTGCTGGCGGCGATATGCATCGCGAGGTCCTTGCCCAAGGCCTGATCGCCACCCGTATAATCGACCATGACGCCTATTTTTGCACCGTGCAGATAGGAAGCAAGACGATCCTGCGAACCGGTTACTTGATGGCGCGCAAAACGGCGTATGCTGATATTTTCGCCCAGCTTCATTACCAGCGCTTTCCGGAACTCCTCCACGCTTTCACCGTTTGACAACCTGGCATCTGCGAGCGCTTCGTTGTCCGCTATGCTTTCCGTTGTCAGCAATTCTGCAAGACTGTGCGCAAAGCTGATGAAGTCTTCGTTCCTTGCGACAAAATCGGTTTCGCAGTTGACTTCCACCAGCGCACCGCTCTTGCCGTCACGCGCGATATGGGCCGCTACCATCCCTTCCGCTGCAGTCCGTCCGGCTGCCTTGCTCGCCTTGGCGCCACTCTTGATCCGCAGAAGGTCTTCTGCGGCTTTCATGTCTCCGTCGGTTTCAGTTAAGGCCTTCTTACACTCCATCATGCCGAGACCAGTCATCTCGCGCAATTCCTTCACCATTTGTGCGGTGATTTCCGCCATATTCGCTCCAGATAATTTTCAAAAAAGAAGCGCTGGATGTGCGCGCCCCCGACACGAATTCACGTGCCCCACTCCGACGAAATTTATCCCTGTTCGCCAGCCAGTGCCTCATCCGCTTCCTCGAAATCGCCTTGTACAATTTCCTGGATGGCCTGATTCCGGCCTTCCAGAATGGCGTCCGCAACACCGCGGGCGTAAAGGCGAATTGCCTGGCTGGAATCGTCGTTGCCAGGAATGACATAATCCACGCCGGCCGGACTATGGTTACTGTCCACAATACCGACAATAGGAATACCAAGCTTCCTGGCCTCGGTTATCGCCCCTTTCTGATAGCCGACATCAATGACGAACATGGCATCGGGCAAACTCTTCATGTCCTTGATGCCTCCCAGACTGCGATTGAGTTTTTCCAGTTCCCGCTGCAGATCCAATGCTTCTTTCTTGGAAAGCTTGTCAAGCGTTCCATCCTCCATCATCGTTTCCATATCATGGAGTCTTTTAACGGATTGCTTGATCGTCTTGAAATTGGTGAGCATTCCACCGAGCCAGCGTTGGTCGACGAAGGGCGCCCCGCAGCGCATCGCTTCCTCGCGCACGATATCCCGTGCCTGGCGCTTGGTTCCGACAAATAAAATCGTGCCCTTGTTGGCCGCCAAGTGACGCACGTAATTCATCGCTTCCTGGTACATCACCAGCGTTTTTTCCAGATTGATGATGTGTATCTTGTTGCGATGGCCAAAAATATAGGGCGCCATCTTGGGACTCCAGAAGCGGGTTTGATGCCCGAAATGAACGCCCGCCTCCAGCATTTGCCGCATCGTTACTGACATAAAATTTCCTCCTTAAGGGTTGAGCCTCCATCCGCCATAGTCGCTCCCCTTCAATGCAGAAGCACCCTTTTCGAAACAGGCAGATGTGTGAATTTGAACTGACGTTTAACTTGGCCGTCCCATCCGGATGCAGTAATGAACGCTGCCGCAGCAAGTGTAGCGGCGCGAAACAGTACCCGCGGGAAAAATGGCAGCAGGACGCAGTCTTGCAAACAAACCTGACTCTGCAAAACTGGGCGAGACCGAGTTAACTATAGATTATACCATTCCTGAATTGATTCACTCAATTGAACTTGTGCAACGCCAAGTACGGATACAGTGGTCCACTAGTCACAGAAAAGGAGCCCCCCTGGCGAAGGGGAACCGAGAAGAATCTGTGGATTGGAACCTACGGATGTGCTATGTGTGTCAACGAACAGACCGGCAGCTGCAACTGCCGGAAACTGGCACCTGACGCGTACTGAACAAGTACCGCCTATCTTTCAATGAAACCAATTAAAAGTAAAAGGAGAAGAACATGGCACAGGATAACTCAAAGGATACCTCAAAGAATGCGACGAGCGATACTCGGGAAGCTGCGGAAAATATGACTCAGCACGCGGGCGATGCGGCCCGGCGTGTAGGTCGGGCAGCGCAATCGGCAGGTCAGGAAGTCGGATCGGTGGCAAGGGACGAATTTGCAAAGCTGAGAGCTGACCTGGATGATCTCATTTCCCGCATTCCCAATCTGTCAGACGTTGATCTGGAAGAAGCCAAGGAAAAACTGATGGCAAAAATTGCTGATACCCGCGCGGCTGCTCACGACCTGGCGGAGGACGCCCAAGAGCAATTCGACTATGCCGTCGAGTGCTCGAAGGAGTGTATACGTGAACACCCTCTTCAATCGGTTGGCTACGCGGCTGGGATCGGCCTGATAATCGGCCTGTTGCTGGCCCGTCGCTAAGCTACGCGTTCCGCCACTTAGCCCGAGATGAACCGCCATGTTTGAGACCATTAAAAAAGCGAAAGAAATTGGAGTTCTCATCCTGGAACGCCTCAGCGAATACATTGAGCTGATAAAAATATCCGTGGAGATTCAGGGAAGGAACTTCAAGCGACGGCTGATCGGCTACGTCGTGATAACGTTTCTCTCCGTCCTGAGTCTTGTCTTCGCAGGAGTTGCCGTTATCGTTACTTTCTGGGACACCCCCTATCGCGTGGTCTCAGCCTGGGGGGTTGTCGCTTTCTATGCCTTGACTGCCTTTGTAGTTTATTTCGCAACCCCCGGTCAGACAGATTCTGTTTCAGCTTTTGATACCGTGCGTGATGAACTACAGCAGGATATCAAGCTGATGAAGGATATCGTATGAGCACCTCGCTGGAATATGAAAAAAAGGCGCTGTTGGAGCGGATGCATGCCAGCCGCAGGGAATATCGATCCAGGTATGGACACGAGGATGAGCAGACGCAGGTGGCGGGCGATGATGTTTTTCCGCGCAGCCGGACATTCAGGTTCATAGCGCGCCACCCCTACTCTATCTCGCTGGGTCTGTTAGCCGTGTTGTCGGCAGTACCCTCCAGATCATTGAGCAAAGCGGTAAAAAGCGGCATTGCCCTGTCCTCCGGCGTCTTGGGCAGCAGCGCGAGAACGCTGGTGATGCGTGAGGTTCTGCCGGCGGTTATAAGGTCGCTGAATTCCCGGCGGCGGATGTAACTTCGAGTGTAGGAGTAATAAAAGTACCGGTACTTAAAAAGCATAGGAAAAAATTGGTCATGGAGAAAGGTTTTCCAATTTTCTCGGGAGAATTATGATGGGAAAATATTTTATCGCCTGGCTTCTGGGTGTACCTGCGTTTGTTTTGATCATCGTTTACTTTCTGATGAATTAGGTGAGGAATCCCGATCCATACGGCCGAGCGGAGTTTTCTGTTTCCTCCGCCCCTGCCTACATGCAACCGCAACCCCAACCGCAATGCAGTGGAGCTGACTTGAAAAATCGCTATATATCAGGAAGCCTCAGCATCCCGTTGATCATCGTTGCTTTCGGCCTGCCGACGCCGGTTCTCGCGGAAGTTTCCCCGGAACGAAAACCGGATGCGCGCGGGGTTATCACGCCTCCCTGGGAACTGTACGACGCCGACGAGGATGGGTACATAACCATGAAGGAGGCCGCGGTGCAGAAAATGTCTCCCCAGGTTTTCCACAGTCTCGATATCGACCGGGATGGCAGATTGAACAGGAATGAGTTCACCAAAGCACCTCCCATCCGGGAGAAGTGAGTAGCGGTCTTTTGAATATTCCTGTGAAAAATCGGGCGGAGTACTGAAAACTCGGGGTAGTGGAATAGGTGCAACACTTATATTTCCGCTACAATTCCCCCAATGATTTCAACAGATGCAGTTGCTCCCGCAGTTGATGCGAAAGGGGAGGCTGACGATCGCGCAGCCACCGGAAACATCTTCCTGGTCGGGATGATGGGTGCCGGAAAAACGACGGTGGGCAGACTCCTCTCCCATTTCCTGGAAAAAACCTTTTACGATTCGGATCGGGAAATACAGAAACGAACGGGTGTCAGTATTCCCACGATCTTCGAGATCGAAGGAGAAGCAGGCTTTCGCAGGCGCGAAACCGAGATACTGTCCGAACTCATGAATGCAAGGAATATCATTCTGGCCACGGGAGGTGGAGCCGTATTGAGTGGAGTAAACCGGACAATGCTGAAGCACGGCGGCACCGTGATATATCTGCGAGCGTCCATCGACGACCTGTGGCGCCGCACCCGGCATGACAAGAACCGTCCGCTGCTGCAGACTTCCGACCCCCGCGCGAGACTGGCTGAACTGTTTGTGCAGCGTGACCCGTTATATCGGGAGACGGCGCATATCGTGGTTGAGAGCGGGAAACGAAGCCCCCGGCATCTGGCTCAATCGCTGGCACAACAACTGACGATCTCATCCCGCACCGGATAAAATCAAAACCGTTGGAAGTTCTGTTCGTCGTTTCCCTTTCCACCGGCTGGAAAACCGCTACTCGGCTAAGGGTGGTCTGTCCGGGAACAGCACATCGGTAAAACCGAACGTGCGAAAATCGGTAATCCGCATCGGGTAGAGAATCCCCTGCAAGTGGTCGCATTCGTGTTGCACCACCCGGGCGTGAAACCCCTCCACCGTCCGGTCTATGGGATTACCATATTGATCCGAACCCTCATAACGTATTCTGGCATACCGGGGAACCATCCCGCGCATGCCGGGAACGCTCAGGCAGCCTTCCCAATCCTGCTCCATATATTCCGTGAGGGGGGTCAGTACCGGATTTACCAATACCGTGTAGGGTACCTCCTCCGCATCCGGATAGCGAGAATTACGCTTCACCCCGAAAATGACAACCTGCAGGCCGATCCCGATCTGCGGCGCAGCCAAGCCGGCACCCTCCAGCGCCTCCATCGTATCATGCATGTCTCGAAGCAATGCTTCGAACTCGGGCGTGCTGAAATTCTTCACCTTCCGAGCCACTTCCAGTAAGCGGGGATCCCCCATTTTGAGGACAGGTTTAATCGGCATCGAGCGTTACCACCCATTCGAGAATATTTCTGACCCTGACCATCGTTTTCTCCAGAACGGCATGCGCTTCATCCAGACGGATGAGATGAGCACTGCTTTTACGGCCGGCCGCGTAATTTGCGACTACTGCCATGGTTGCATAGCACAGGCCCAACTCCTTGGCAAGGGCGGCCTCAGGCATACCAGTCATTCCAACCATGTCAACTCCATCCCGCTCCAGCCGGTTGACTTCAGCTGCGGTTTCAAGTCGCGGCCCCTGGGTCGCCCCATAAACCCCTCCGTCAAGCACCTTTTCGCCGGCACGTCCTGCTGCTTCCAGGAGACGCTTGCGAGTCAAAGGACAGTAGGGCTCGGTGAAATCGATGTAGGTCACTGACCGGCCGTTGCCATCGTAATAGGTATACTTGCGACCATAAGTATAGTCGATGATCTGGTCGGGAATCACTACCGTGCCCGGTGCGAGATCAGGACGGATTCCACCTACCGAAGTAACCGCTATCACCCTCGTCAGATTCACCGACTGCAATGCCCACAAATTGGCGCGGTAATTCACCTCGTGAGGGGGAATCGTATGGCCGTATCCATGACGCGCCAGAAAAACGACAGTATTGTTACGTATCTTGCCAAAAGTCAGAGGACCTGATGGTTCCCCATAAGGAGTCGTTACAACTTTCTGATGGGAAATTTCAAGGCACTCAAGCTGGGCCATTCCAGTCCCGCCAATAATTGCAAGCATATTTCTGGATTTTACCTCACTCTTTCAAGGCATAGATGGCGGGCAAATTTCGCCATGCCCCATGGATATCCATGCCGAAGCCGAAGACGTAGCGGTTCGGAACCACAAGACCCACAAAATCCGCACTGACCGGCTTGGGGCTGGCAATATCCTTTTCGGCAAAAACGGCGCTATAAAATGCTGCTGCGCCGTGGCTCATCACCCATTCACGTATGGCGGCGAGCGTAATTCCCTGGTCAAGGATATCATCCACCACCAGTACGACCCGGTCTTGCACATTCTCGCCCGGTGAGACTTTCCAGTCGATCCTGCCACCGTGCGTCTTTTCAGCGTAACGGCTGACATGAAGATAGTCGAAATTAAGCGGGAATTGCAGCAGGGGAAGCAGTTGCCCGGTAAACACGACCGCACCCCCCATGATGCTCAACACCAGAGGATAACGATGTGCCAGGACAGCCGTAATATCGGCTGCCATACGCCTGACGGTTTCCACTACAACATCGGCAGGAAATATTTGCTCTGCTTCTCTCAGAATTTTCTGTGCATCCTGGTATGGGAGCATCGGCAGGGGTAATCTGATGAAGAATAAGGAACAGGAAAAATTCCGTCGGGCAGCAGATAGATGGCTAGACGCTGGTATGCCCAGTGCATCTGGCGTCGAGATACGCCGCAAACTCACGCCCGACCTCCGGATGCTGGAGCGCCAGCGCAATCGTTGCCTTGAGGTATCCTATCTTGCTCCCGCAATCGTAACGCGTTCCGTGGAATTCATAGGCCAGCGCCCGCTCTTCCCGCAAAAGCGAGGCGATTCCATCGGTCAGCTGAATCTCCCCTCCGGCGCCCGGTTGCACCCTTTCCAGGTGCTCGAAGATTTTCGGGGTCAAAATATAACGTCCGACGACACCCAGCCTAGAGGGAGCATTCTTCGGGTCAGGTTTTTCCACGATGCCCGTAATGGGATGCAAGCCGTTCATTCCGGGCCCGCATTTCACAATGCCATAATTGACGGTGTCTTCAGGCTCGACATTCTGTACGGCCAGAATGGAGCAACCGTTCTCCTCGTACACCTTGCCCAACTGCCGCATAATCGGCTCGTCTCCCACGAGCAAGTCGTCTGCCAGCAGCACGGCAAAAGGATCATTTCCTACCGCGGGACGCGCGCAAAGGATAGCGTGCCCTAACCCGAGTGCTTCCGATTGCCGGATGTAAATACAATGAATATTTTTAGGCAGAATGCTGCGCAGCATTTCCAGCGTTTCATTTTTGCCACGGGCCTCCAACTCGCTTTCCATTTCGTACGCTTTGTCGAAATGGTCTTCAATGGCGCGCTTGTGACGGCCTGTTATGAAAATCATCTCCGTGATACCCGCTGCGATCGCCTCTTCGACCGCGTACTGAATCAGCGGCTTGTCTACAATCGGCATCATTTCCTTGGGACTTGCCTTCGTCGCGGGGAGAAAACGCGTGCCCATTCCTGCCACCGGAAAAACTGCTTTACGTATTTTCGGCATTAAACCACCCGTTCAGGAATCCGTTTGCGTCGAATTGTTATCTGCTTGTGACGCCTGCAATAAACATATCAATTCCGCTTCGTCGAGAAGCGCCACTCCCAATTCAAGCGCTTTGTCATATTTGCTGCCCGCATCCGCGCCTGCGACGACGTAATCGGTTTTTTTGGACACGCTGCCGGCAATCTTTCCTCCCATCGCCTCAATTTTCTCCCTGGCCTCCTCCCGGCTCATGGTCGGCAGGGTTCCCGTCAGTACAAAGATCCTGCCGGCAATTTTGCTGCTTGCGGCGCCTGCTTCCGGATGTGCAGAACCGGCTGCATGGTCTGTTGCCTGTATTCCCGCATCTTCTTTCCAGCGGATTCCCGCGGCGCGCAGTTGCTCTATAACCTCACGATTGTGCCTTTCGCCAAAAAAATCGGCAATGCTTTGGGCGACGACAGGTCCCACATCCGATACCTGCTGCAAAGTTTCCACATCTGCGCCCATCAGGGAGTCGAGTCCTCCGAAATGGCGGGCCAAGTCCCTCGCAGTGGCCTCGCCCACGTTGCGAATACCTAGGGAATAGATGAATCGGGCCAGGGTCGTGTTTTTGCTTTTTTCAATTTCATTGATAATATTTCCCGCCGATTTGTCCCCCATCCGATCCAGTGCGGCGAGCGCGGCCAGTCCCAGCTTATACAAATCTGCGGGGGTTCGAATGATGGCATTGTCCACCAGGTGATCCACCAGCTTATCGCCCAGTCCGTGGATGTTCATGGCACGACGCGAGGCAAAATGCAGAATTGCCTGTTTCCGTTGAGCGGGGCAAAACAATCCGCCCGTGCAGCGGGTCAAGGTTTCTCCGGGCAGGCGAATCGTCCTGGAGCCGCACACCGGACAGTGCTCAGGCATCACAAAAGGTTTCGCGTTCGACGGCCGGCTTTCCTTCTGAACTGCGACCACTTCCGGAATGACATCTCCTGCTCGCCTTACCGTTACCCGATCACCGATCATGACGTCCTTGCGCCGGATCTCATCTTCGTTATGCAGGGTCGCATTGGTGACGGTCGCGCCTCCGACGAATACGGGCCTGAGGCGCGCCACCGGAGTCAGTGCTCCCGTTCTGCCCACCTGCACATCGATTCCAAGCAACTCGGTCGTTGCCTCCTGCGCTGGAAACTTATGGGCGAGCGCGAATCGGGGGGCGCGCGATACAAAACCGAGTTTTTCCTGATACTCCAATTCGTTGACCTTGTATACCGTACCATCGATGTCATAAGGTAATTGTTCGCGCAATCCATTTATTTCATGATGATACTCCAACAAACCGGCAACGCCCGTGACCGTCCTGCGTTCACGCATTACCGGAAAACGCAGTGACGAGAGATAGTCAAGCAAGTGGCTGTGGGTATCATGGGGAACATTTCCCCCTTCGCAGACACCGATACCATATGCGAAGAACCTCAGGTTGCGATTGGCAGTAATGCGGGGATCGAGTTGCCGCAAAGAACCTGCGGCAGCATTGCGCGGGTTTATAAAGGTCTTTTCGTTCTTTTCACGCTGCTGTCGATTCAATCGCTCGAAATCCGCTTTCAACATCAATACCTCACCCCGGACCTCCAGAAATGCAGGAACTTCGGCGCCCCCATCTCCCACCCTCAGGCCAAGAGGAATGCTGCGAATGGTTTTCAGGTTTAGGGTCACATCCTCTCCAATGTAGCCATCTCCGCGGGTGGCTCCCGAGACAAGCATGCCGTTTTCATAGCAGAGGCTTATGGCCAGACCATCGAATTTCGGCTCTACCGCATACTCGACGTGCGCGATGCCGAGGGCTTGGCGCACACGCCGATCGAATGCCTCTACCTCACCCTCGGTGAATGCATTGTTCAGGGAAAGCATCGGCGTACGGTGAACGACCTGGGGAAACGCTTTGAGGGAAGGAATACCAACGCGCTGAGTAGGGGAATCGGGCGTTATGAGTTGCGGATGACGTTGCTCAAGCTCCTCCAGTTCGCGGAACAGCTTGTCGAAGTCCGCATCGGGAATCGTCGGAGTGTCCAGCTCGTAATAACGGATATTATGTAGTTCGATTGCATCGCGCAATTCCCGCATATGGCGCGATATCTCGCTCAGGCATTCACTCACGCAAACAGCCTCAGCGCTATCTGGCCCCCCGGTGGGATATTGCGCGATATCATCACGGATTGAATGCTGCTCAATTGTTGCTTGATTTTCCGGATACCGCTGTCACTCAATGGTACGCGGTTGTCATCCACCATGAAGCCCCCGAGCGCTTCAGAGAAAGTTTCAGCCAGATGCACCATCTGATTGAAAATGCGTTCACCATTGGCAACCCGCGGCACATCAAGAAAAAGCGTGATGCCACGAGTGGTGAGGGTTCGAATACTGTCGGGAAGAAAAGGAGGTGGCTCATAATTGCCCAGGGAAAACAAAACAACGTTGTTTTCGTCCCGGTAATGAAACATCCCCTCGTTCCCCAGTTTGAAGCCGCATGCTTCCGCCATGACGCGGATCTTGGCGCCGGTAAAAACGCTGTTATCCCTGCTGATGATATTGATGCCGGCCATGACATCCACCTGGGTACAGAATTCATCGAGCATCAGGGCCCGGCTGTAGCTCTTATGTATGTCGGGGCAACGGGCAGTTGCATTGACGCGGGCCGCAAAATTTTCCGCCATGTCACGAAATTCACCCAGGCTCACTTCGCTCACAGGTCCTGCGCGATCAGCCAGTTGCAGACTACCCTTCAGACTGACGTAGCTCGCCCTGCCCTCCCGGCCACGTGTATCCGTCGCGATTTCTTCCCAGGATGCATCTGCTTCCTGCTTCCCCATCCACCGCACCGGCTTGCTGAAATCAAATTTACGATCCAGTACTTCCGCCAGGGTTAAGTCCGCGAACGGTGTCTCACGGGCGATCTCTACCACATAATCCACTGCGTCGGAGACATTGTCCTCTTCGACCGGCCTTTCCTCATTACCTGACGGGGCGGCAGGTATACTTAATCTTTCGTGAACAACGACTCCTTCGTGGCGGGAATCTTCATCGACCGGTCTACGGGCAGGCACACTAAATGAAGCCGGTCCTTTAAACCAGGTGCGCTCAACCGCTTTCCCGGCCTTCGGCCTGGATGGAGGATGGAGGGCTGGATTGACGTTCGCTTTCTGGGCCGGTTCGGCTACTTCCGGGAAAGCACTTGAATGCGTACTGGGTTCGGCTTCAGGATCGTGCGGTTCAGCGCCGGTGCTGAGGCGAGGTTCTATTCTTTCCTCTCCTTTGGCGGATACACCCGCTCCCAGGAGTATATCCTCGTGCTCCCGGCTGAATGCCTGCTCTGCTTTCCGACGGTAGCGGCGTTGCTGCGTCCAGTTAAAAACGATTACGCCGAGCACCACGACGATGCCAATGCCGATCAGGCTGATTTGCAATTCACTTAGATTGCCCATGGTCGCTTCACGTTGCCAAAGCTGTATTGCCCAGTCTTACAGCCTCCTCCATTTCTACCGCCACCACGCGCGATACACCTTTCTCCTGCATGGTAACCCCTATTAATTGCTGCGCCATTTCCATGGTTATTTTATTATGACTGATAAATACAAACTGGGTTTGACGCGACATCTTCCGCACAAGATTGCAGAAACGTTCAGTATTGCTGTCGTCCAGGGGAGCGTCCACCTCATCCAGCATACAAAAGGGCGCCGGGTTGAGTTGAAATAGAGAGAATACAAACGCCAGCGCGGTCAGCGCCTTTTCGCCACCGGATAACAAATGAATCGAACTGTTTTTCTTGCCAGGCGGTTGAGCGACAATCTGTACGCCCGCATCCAGGATTTCTTCCCCCCTCAGCATCAGCTTCGCATGCCCCCCCCCGAATATGGTGGGGAACATGTCGCCCAGATGAGCATTGACCTTCTCGACCGTTTCGAGCAGCCGCTCGCGGGTTTCACGATCTATGCGCCGTATTGCATTCCTGAGTGTTTCCGACGCCTCTTCCAGGTCCTGCGCCTGTGAATCGAGATAGGTCTTTCGAGTCTGGCAAGACTGCAATTCCTCGAGCGCGGCGGTATTGACCGACCCCAACGCGGTGATGTCGCCACGCAGCCGGTTCACCTCGCTCTGCAATGCGGCAGGACGTGTCTTTCCCAGAGAGTTTATCAATTCTTCTTCAGGAATTTCGCATCCCTGCAGTTGTTCGCCAAACTGATTCTCGGTAATTCGCGCCTCCTGCTCCTTGAGACGCATAAGGTTGATAGCCTCCCGCAACGGATGCAATTTTTGTTCGGAAGCCATTCGCTCCTGCTCTATCTGCCGCAATTCCGTAGCCAGGCCTTCGAGGGCATTACGCGCCTCCGCCAGTTTCTGTTCACGCTGCTCACGCAACGTCAGCCGTTCCTCCAGCATTCCGACCAACTGGCCTTCATCGAAACTGTCTTGCTCGACTTGCAATTTTTCCAGGTGAGCTTTGAGTTCACCCACGCTGCGCTCAATTCCCTCGATAGCATTTTCCGCTTCAGCAATTTTATGCTCACAGGTTTTTTCATGAAAGACAGCTTCCTGCATTTCCCTTGATGCATTCTGAGCCAGACGGCGTTGACTAATGAGCGACTCTTCAGCGGCATCTCGCGCGAGTTGTTCCGTTCGTACCTGCTCCTGCAGGAATTTGATCCGCACGCCATGCTCGGCAAGCCTTGCTTCGGCACCGCACTGACGGGAAACCTCTGCCTCTGCATGTTGCTCGATTTCCGCCAGATCGCTATCGATCTGTTTGCGCCTCTGCTCGCTGCGTTCGACCGTCTGTGTCAGCTTCAATGCCTGCATCTGCACATTATGGTGCAATTGCTGAAGCTGTTCATTCTCATGCCGCAGACTGGACAGAGATGACTCCAGATCGTAACACGTGTCTCCTGCGGTATCGAGCGCCGACTGCTCGACATCGAGCTTCGCTCTCAGCGCCTCCATTTCCACTTCAATCTGCCCGATCTCCCGCTGCCGTGCAAGCACGCCATGCAACTGCGAGTCAGGGGAGTAAAAGGTGAGGCTATGACAGGTAACCACACAACCTTCCCGTGTCACCAGCATTTCCCCCGGCGAGAGCAGGTTTCGCCGGGAGAGCCCTGCTTCAAGGCTATCAATCGCAAATATACCGCTCAGCCATTCATCCACTACAGATTTTACGCTCGTATCGCTGCAGGTCAGATAGGACCGCAATGCGACTCCTGCTTCCCCGTCTCTGGCAGGGTTGTCGACCCCCTCTTCAGCCTCTGCTACCTTTCCAGCCTTTTGTTGCAGCCTCGTCCCTGCCGGCTCGAACAGCGCACACTTCCCTGGCGGAGGATTAGCCCACTCGAGCGCCACCTCCAACTTCGCCACGCGTGTACCGTTCAAACGTTCGCGCAGGACAGCTTCAAGCGCGTCTTCCCACCCCTTCTCTATCTGTATGCCTTGCCACAACCGCGGTAGAGAATCGAGCCGATGCCTTACAAACCAGGTATTCAGTCCTTCACTGCTTTCAAGACGTCCCTGCAGGCGCTGTAACGCGCTCAGCCGCGCCTCAGCCTGTACAACCTGCTGTTCCAGCGCCTGCACGTTGCGCGCAAACTCGCGTTTGACTTCCTCGGCGTCAAGCAGCAGATTTTCTGTTTGCGCAAACTCCTCCTGCTTTTGTTTCAGATCGTGAGCAATCGCTTCCGCCTCGCGGGTCAGATCCGATAACTCCTCGATCTTTGATTCAGGCAAGGCGGCGTACTCAACCAGCAATCGCTTGCGGCGTATTTCGAGCTGCTGAAGTGCTTCTTCGGCATGGGCGCGATGACTCTTTTCGAGCTGCTCCGACTGCTCCGCCAGCAGCAGGTCACGCTGCACCTCGGCAAGCTTTTCCTGGCGCGTGCGAAAAGCGGTCTCGGCCAGCGGCAATTTTTCATTCTCCACCGTGGCTTTCTGTTTGCTCGCCTCGCTGTCCAACCGCGCCTGTTCGTACTCTTCGCGCCAGCGATTCAAGCTGTCCACCGAAGTATCAGCCTGCGTGGCATAATGCTCAAGCTGGTGCGTCGTTGCGACAATCTGCTGCGCGACGCGCTGGTAATTTTCCCGCACGTGCTGTATCTGCTGTTCAGTGTACGCCACTTCGGCATTGACTGCATACAGCTCGCCCTGAGCATTATGCAAAAGATCGCTCGCCGCAAAATGATCCGCGCGCTTTTCCTCAAGCTGCTTTTCGGCCCTGCGCAACGCCGCCGCCTCGGCTTCGAGGGTGGTTTGCAGCGATTGAATTTCCTTTTCCGCCAGTGCGCGTTGCGACGCGGCTTCCTGTTTGCGGGCAAACCACAGTAGATTTTGCGCCTTGTCCAATCGACTCTGCAAGTCCTCGAACCGGCGGGCTGTTTCCGCCTGCTGCCCAAGACGCACTAGTTGCTTTTCCAACTCCTGGCAAATATCGTTTACGCGCAGAAGGTTTTCGCGGGTATCCGCCAGGCGCGATTCCGTCTCACGCCGCCGCTCCCGGTATTTGGAAATACCGGCTGCTTCCTCCAGAAATACACGAAGCTCCTCCGGCTTGGCTTCGATGATGCGGGAAATCATTCCCTGCTCGATGATGGCGTAGCCGCGTCCCCCCAATCCGGTGCCAAGAAAAATATCGGCAATATCGCGGCGCCGCACATGAATATTATTGATGTAGTATGTGGATTCTCCGTCGCGCCTCAGTACGCGCTTGATGCAAATCTCCGCATAACTCGACCACTGCCCTGCTGCCTTGCCAAGGCTGTTGTCAAACGCCAACTCCACACTGGCCCTGCCCACAGGCTTGCGGGTCGTGGAGCCGTTAAAAATGACGTCCTGCATCGATTCACCGCGTAACGCGGAGGCTCTTGATTCCCCCAGAACCCAGCGGACAGCGTCGATGACATTGGATTTCCCGCACCCATTGGGGCCCACGACCCCCACCAGATCCCCTGGAAGGGGAATTTCCGTAGGATCAACAAAGGATTTGAAACCGGCGAGTTTGATGTGGGAGAGACGCAATTTGTCGTTTGCAAGCAGTTATAATGTGCAGCCGCAGAAGGTAACCTCCTGGATGAAGCTTCCGGTTCGGGAACATTTCGAATCATCCTGGGAAAAGCCTCCCAAGGGAGCTCATTCTAACCGATTTTGACAGAGATAAGAGAATGCCCAGCCACCCCGATAAAAACCTGGAAACCTTCCCCAATCCAACTCAGGAACGGGACTACCATATCCATATGGAAATTCCCGAGTTTACCTGCTTGTGCCCCAAAACCGGCCAGCCCGATTTCGCGACCCTGATTCTTGATTATATTCCTGACAAGAAGTGCGTCGAACTTAAAAGCCTCAAGCTCTATATCTGGTCTTTCCGTGACGAAAACGCTTTCCACGAAGCGGTAACAAACCGGATTGTCGATGACTTGGCCACCGCCCTCGAGCCCCGTTATCTACGTCTCACGGCTAAATTCTACGTGCGTGGCGGCATTTTCACCACGGTCGTTGCAGACCACCGTCAATCCGGCTGGACTCCCTTGCCCTCCGTAGACCTCTTCCGTTTCGATAGCCAACCCTCCACGCGCGGATGAGCCTGCCATCCGCGGCAGATGCAACCCTGTTCAACAGGTGACACCCGCCCGCCATGCCGGCCGGCAATCCACCTGAAGAAACATGCAGATGAAATAATCTGAAATAATCGCTGACGCCCTGTCGGGAGGTTGCACGAATGGCAAATATCGCCAGCACTGATGAGGTTTGAATGATGAAAGAAACGTTCTAGCCGATTTTATCCCGGCTAATCGGAATTCGACCTGGCATCAGAAAGCAGATTGACACCTTTTCGGCTTCCATGCCAGGTAAAAAGGATGAACCACAGCGACGGCATGGAAAAAGGGCGGAAAATCTCACGCGAAATAATCGCGTCTGCGGCAATATATGCTGCACCTCCTTTTATAGATTCCGGGCAGATTCAGTCGACAATCTTGCCCTGATTTCTACGCACGGCGCACAGCGCAGCCAGACCCAGTGCGAGAAGCGCTAGTGTAGCAGGTTCAGGGAGGAGCATTACTTCCGTTACTTCGCTTGGGGGCGGACCTTCCCCTTCCTCCGGGTTGTTCCAGTTCCCGGTATCGCCATTCCCGCCACTTCCGCCCTCTCCTCCGGTTCCTCCTCCCCCATTGCTGCCTTCGCCCGTTCCACCATTCTCATTACCCTGGTTGGACCCGGTCCCTTCGGTTCCGCCTGCATCGCCTTCACTGCCATTATCCGGGTCAGAATTATGACTGGCCGGCGGAGACATGCCGCCCCCATTGCCATTCTCGCCTGTACCTGGAGTGGCAGCGTTAGGGCCTCCCCCTGCTCCACCTCCCCCACCGCCCCCTCCCCCGATATAGGCGCCATCACCGGCATTGCTGTCGCGGGCATTTTTATTTCGAGCGATGATGGCGTTGGAGCCTCCCCCAGCCCTGCTCCCATTTCTATTCGCATTACCGCTTCCATCCGAACCACCCCCGAAGCCAATGCAGTCGCCATCCCTTAGCTCCAGCCTGTTTCTCCGAACCTCGCGCAGTTGCGCGCATACGTGCGGCGTATTTCTTGCCCGAGCTGCGTTGCCACTATTAGAATGGGGAGTAAACGGTGTAGTTTGTGAGTTGCCTGCGACGGGCTGCTGCCACTGTGCCTGCATGAACAGATCCGGAAGGGCGAGCATGTTTACCAGCCCTGCCTCATCATTGGTGAAACCTGCAATATTGATGCCGAAAGCTTCATCCCCTCTGAGCAGAGTGAGATATAAACCGGTTGATGGAGAAGCAAAATTTTCGAACGGGGAAAACATATCGAAATATCCTGAAGCCAACGGCAGAAGGAAGTTCGGCGACCCTTTCCAGGATGGATGACTTGAATGTTCCCCTGTACCCGCAGTACCATCCGCTTCCCCCCTGACCCAGGAAATATGATATTCGAATTGCGGGGCGGCAGATGCGACGGATTCGGACTGAAATAACGCGATCGCGTACGCATTTGCCCAAAGCGTAATCCCCGCACACATGCTCAACTGCCAGACAATTTTCCTGATACTCATCATTCGATCTCCGATCCCAAGTCCATTCTCACAATGCCCGGTTCGGTCTCGTATTCCGTTATTGCCGATTGGAGAGGCCGTAACAAGCCGGACGGGCAGGTGAATCGAATCGTAGCAACTCCCACTGCCAAAACAATTGGACATTGGTACACCGGGTGAAGAAAGCGGCGATAAAATGGACGAACGGGGAAATGGAGAATTAGGGTCTGTATTTCTTTCCGGAGTTTCCTGCGGGATTTCCTTCCCGGACCAGAATATCCATCAGTGAATGGTGGATCTGGAAAATACGTTCAGGATAACCACGCCGGCAACAATGAGCGCGAGACCCAGGATAGCGGGACCATCGAGCGCTTGCCCGAGAAAGAGCCAGGCGACAAGCGATATGAGGACGATGCCGGCGCCGGACCAGATAGCGTATGCGATTCCCACAGACAGGGTGCGCAAGGCAAGGGAGAGAAAGAAGAAAGCAACAGCATAGCCCGCCACGACAACTACTGATGGCCAGAACTGCGTGAAACCATTACTCGATTTCAGGGCTGAGGTTGCCACCACCTCACTGACAATTGCAACAGACAGGAAAACCATTGCATACCGGGCATCCTCAAGCTATTTCAAAAAAGCGCAATGAGGACAATCCATCTCAATGCGCGATGTGTGCGCAATCAAACCGACTTGTCAGGAGTTCTCCACTAGCATTCCACGGTCCTCGCGGTTCGCGGACTTCTCCAGCGAGCGCGGAGTCTACGGGCGGCAACACGAACACTATTTTAAAATGGAACCCGAAGTCTTTTTACTTCCCGGTCTTTTAGCACATTATTTCTTATACACCGCTCTGGCGGGCAAAGAGCCCGTCGCGAAGCACACAAAGCAGCAGAAAGGCTAAATGTCACATTCTGTTCTCGATTGAATATCAAAAAAGGGGAAACCGTGCGTTATCTGAATATCATCGCAGTCATGTTGTTTTTTACCTCAACTGTCCATGCTGCGGTAATGGAGGATGCCTATATCGCCGGTTACGCGGCAGGTGTCCTGAAACATGGTTTTGGAATGGAGATTCCGACTCTGGTGGTGAAAGATGGCATCATTACCATAAGCGAGGATAAACTGAAGTCCGAGAACCGTGCGCAGGTTGTTCAGGCACTGTCGAAAATCCCGGGCGTGGCCGGGGTCGCCATAGCGGAAGAAAGTGTCAGCAGGACTGCGGAGCGCGAGGCATTCAAGCCTATTCAACACCCTTCCGCCACCTCTCGGGAGTCTGGAGCGGCAACGACCGAGACCGAAGCAGGCGTACCCGCGGCGGGTCCCACCGTTCTGGCAACCGGAATGCTGCCCGAAGGACATTTGTTCAAGCCTTTACTGGCCGATCCGCGCTGGGCGCATTTCTCCGCCGCATATCGCAACTATGTCGGAAACAATATTGACGGAAATAACAATGCCGCTGTCAGCTTTGGTGAAACCATTCCCTTCTATCGCGCGAATTTCGGACAATCCACTGTACAGTGGGAAGCAGGTCTTCAAGCTGCCGTCTTCAGCGATTTCAATCTCGGCGCGCCTTCGGCCGATCTCATCAATAGCGATTTCATAGCATCCGCTTATGGAAGCGTGCGGGCAGGCCACTTTTCTGCTTTCGGTCGTATCTATCATCAAAGCTCTCATCTTGGAGACGAACTGTTGCTGCGCAGGTTAACCACCCTGGAGCGGATCAACCTTAGCTATGAGGGAGCCGATCTCAGGCTGTCGTATGAGCTCCCGTACGGGCTGAGGGTTTACGGCGGCGGAGGGGGGATCTTTCACAAGGAACCTTCGAACATCAAGCCCTGGTCCATACAATATGGCGTCGAGTTTCGCAGCCCATGGCGTATCGCGTTTTTACCGCTGCGACCGATCGTGGCGGTTGACCTCAAGAACCATCAGCAGAACGACTGGAATGCCGATGTATCCGCGCGGGCAGGCGTTCAGCTGGATCACTTCCGGGCATTCGGCCGCAACCTTCAGTTCCTGGTTGAATATTTTCACGGAAACTCCCCGACGGGCCAGTTTTTCAGGCAGCGGGTGGACTATCTCGGTATTGGAGCGCACTATCATTTCTGACCGGCTCATTACTGTAAAAAAATCGGAAAGTGTAAAGCGTTATACTGCGCGTGTCTGAGCTTCTATCCTGACATGCCCAATATCATCATCCGCAATTACCCTCACCAGACTTTTGATACACTGATCCGGCACGGTTTCCACCCCGTCCTGGCCCGTGTCTATTCTGCACGCGGTATCGAAGAGCCAGGCCAGCTTGAGATCGATTGGTCCCGGCTGATCCCCTTTGCACGCCTGAAGAATGCAACGGCAATGGCGCAATTTCTGGCCACGGCGATTGCACTCCGCAAGCGCCTGCTGATCGTAGCCGATTATGATTCGGATGGTGCCACGGCTTGTGCCGTAGGAATACGCGCTTTGAGGAAATTCGGCGCCCAGGTCGACTACCTCGTCCCCAATCGCTTCGAGTACGGCTATGGTCTTACCCCGGAGATCGTACGAGTGGCTGCCGCCGGCGTTCCTCGCCCGGATATTCTGATTACGGTCGATAATGGCATCGCCAGCGTGGAAGGCGTTGCCGAGGCTAGTCGCCTCGGAATGCAGGTTCTCGTCACTGATCATCATCTTCCAGGCGATACGCTGCCTGAGGCGGTCTTCATCGTCAATCCCAATCAGCCTGGCTGTGATTTTCCCAGCAAACACCTCTCCGGTGTGGGCGTCATGTTCTATGTCATGCTCGCGTTGCGGGCCGAGTTGCGGGCAAAAGGCATGTTTGCGTCTCCGCAGCAGGAACCAAACCTGGGAAGCCTGCTGGATCTGGTTGCGCTAGGCACCGTGGCGGATGTTGTGAAGCTCGACGACAACAATCGGCTCCTGGTACAGCAGGGTTTGAAACGCATTCGCAAGGGAAGCGGATGCGCGGGCATCAATGCTCTGATCAACATCGCCTGCCGGAATTTCAGGCAAACCTCCGCCTACGAGTTGGGTTTCATGATTGGACCGAGACTGAACGCGGCAGGACGGCTGGACGATATGTCCCTGGGCATCGAGTGCCTCATTACCGATGACCCCTCGCGCGCTGCCCAGCTTGCGCTGCAACTGGACACATTCAATCGCAAGCGGCAGGAAATTGAATCCGACATGCGGGATAGTGCGCTGAACATGCTGGAGAATATCTTTTCTGGTAGGAGTGGTTTGCAGGACCCGTCCACCCTGCGGCCATCGGATATGCCCCAGGGGTCAGGCGTATTCCACTCAAATGATTCCGCGCAAGACGCGACGAACACCTATGCCTTGACCCTGTTCGATTCTGGCTGGCACCAAGGGGTAATCGGCATACTGGCGTCGCGCATAAAGGATAAATTTCATCGCCCGGTTATCACATTTGCACCGGGAGGCCAGGATGAGCTGAAAGGGTCGGGGCGGTCCATACCGGGCTTCCACTTGAGAGATGCGCTGGATCTGGTTTCCAAACGCTGTCCTGGGCTTTTGCTTAAATTCGGGGGTCACTCCGCGGCAGCTGGTCTGACCATTCGTACATGCGATTTCGAAAAATTCCGTGACGCCTTCGAGCAAACTGCCAGGGAATTGCTGGGGCCGGCGGATCTCAAACGAGTCATCGAAACCGACGGGGATCTGGATGAATCCGAAATAACTCTGGAACTGGCGGAACAACTGGTGCGGCAGGTATGGGGACAGGGATTCCCGCAACCTGCATTTCGCAGCCGCTTTCATGTGGAAGATCAGCGGGTCGTCGGACAAAAACACCTTAAATTAAAATTAAGAAAGGCGCGGTCCGAAACCGGAACCTGCCCGCCGGAGAAATCAGTCTTTCTTTATGACGCCATACTGTTCCTCCACGACGGCCCTCTTCCCGCGGTAATAGATGCCGTTTATCGGTTACAGGTAAATGACTTCAAGGGTGACGTTTCCCTGCAATTTGTCCTGGAGCATTGGTCAGAAGCAACCATGATGTAATCACGAATCCTCGCTCATTTCGTACGCCCGCGTTTACCCAGAATATCCGCTCCATGACTGACATATAATATTCGACCGGCTAGCATGATGCCGCGAGCCGGTCGAATCCCGTTGGGAGATTGTCCAGTTCCTGTTTAATTACAATCCATCAACTTTTCGCACCCGGCGTTCACCTATTGTTACCTGCTGTCATTTATTAAAACCACCTGACTCAAATTAAAACAGAATGGCGTTCAAGCTGACCATTCCCTCATCCGGATCGACTATTCGCCACGGTCACTTTGACGGATCTTCCGACTCGCTTGCCCTCGCCCAACTGGCGCTGGAAGCGAAAGCAAAGCCCGTTGCCGTTATTACGGCAAGCGCTTTGGCCGCCCAAAGACTGCTGGAGGAAATACCTTTTTTTGCACCGGAGCTGAGAACCCGGCTGCTGCCGGATTGGGAAACGTTGCCCTACGATACTTTCTCGCCGCATCAGGACCTCGTTTCCGAAAGACTGGCAACGCTCTACCAACTCATGAATGGCGCCTGCGACATATTGATTGTTCCTGTCACCACGGCCCTGTACCGCATGCCACCGCCCGAGTACCTGGCGGCACACACTTTCTTTCTCGCTCGCGGCGAAACCCTGGACCTGAACGGGTTGCGCAGCCAAATGACCCTGGCTGGCTACAGCCATGTGACCCAGGTACTTTCACCGGGGGAATACAGCGTACGTGGTGGGCTGATCGACCTGTTTCCGATGGGAAGCCCGCTGCCCTATAGGATCGACCTGCTCGATAACGAAATCGAAACCATCCGCACCTTTGACGTCGATACCCAGAGAAGCGTTTATCCGGTCACCGAGATACGATTACTGCCGGCGCGCGAGTTTCCTCTCGATGAAGAAGGCCGTACCCGCTTTCGAGGCAGATTCCGTGAAAAATTCGAGGGAGATCCCTCCAGGAGCCTCATTTACAAGGATATCAGCAAGGGTGGCACTCCCGCGGGTATCGAGTACTATTTGCCTCTTTTTTTTGAGCATACTGCCACACTGTTCGATTATTTGCCGCAAACAGCGCTGTTGTGCCTGCATCATGAACTTTATCAAACGGTAGAGAGTTTCTGGCATGACACTCAGGCGCGCTATCAGCTTCTGCGGGGCGATAGCGACCGGCCGCTGCTGAAACCCGCAGAGTTGTTCCTTACCACGGAAGCATTCTTCGGCGCGTTGAAACCCTACCCGCGCATTGAGATTCCGTCGGAAGAACTGGCGACGAAAACCGGTGGAGTCGAGGTGCAAGGTTTCAGCATTCCTTTGCCCCCGCTCCAGGTCGACCGTCGCGCCGTGAATCCGGCGGAAAAACTTTCTGCCTTTATTGCTGAATTCGAATCCTCCGGAGGGGGAAGAACGTTGCTCCTTGCCGAAAGTCTGGGCAGGCGTGAGTTGATTGCCGATCATTTGAAGCAATACAGGCTCAATCCGGACATATGCGACAACTATGCGCAATTTCGCGCAGGCACTAAACCCTTCGTACTCGGTGTGGGGCCGTTGCACAATGGTTTCATATACCCGGAGAAAGGAATAGCCTTTGTAACCGAGAGCGAGCTCTATGCCAGACACCTGCACGGCCGGGGTGAACGGGATTCGCGCAAAACCAGCGCGGCCGATGCCGTTCTGCGCGACCTGTCCGAGATCAAGGCGGGCGATCCGGTCGTACATGAACAACACGGCATAGGCCGTTATCTCGGGCTCGTCAGCATGGATCTGGGAGAAGGCGAAACGGAGTTTCTGTCGCTGGAATACGCCGGCGGCGACAAGTTGTACGTACCCGTCTCGCAACTGCATCTTATCGGACGATACAGCGGCGCTTCACCGGAATCCGCCCCCCTGCATAAACTGGGCAGCGGCCAGTGGGATAAGGCAAAGCGCAAGGCGATGCAGCAGGTACGCGATACCGCGGCGGAACTGCTCAACATCTATGCCCAGCGTGCCGCCCGTGTTGGCCACGCATTTCGGCTGAAAGAGCAGGATTACGAGGCCTTCGTCGAAGGTTTCGGATTCGAGGAAACGCCGGATCAGGCGACCGCCATCGCTGCGGTAATCGACGACCTGACCTCTGCCCGCCCCATGGACAGGCTCATCTGCGGAGATGTGGGTTTTGGCAAAACGGAAGTGGCGCTAAGGGCGGCTTTTGTCGCTGTCGCGGATGGCAGGCAGGTCGCGGTACTGGTTCCTACCACGCTGCTGGCGGAACAGCATTTCCAGAATTTTTCGGATCGTTTCGGTCTGATTGCGGAAGAATGGCCGGTTAAAATTGCCGAGCTGTCACGTTTCCGTTCAGGCAAGGAGCAGGCCCAGGCGCTGGCGGGCCTCGCGGACGGGCAGATAGACATCGTGATCGGTACACATAAGCTGATCCAGAAAGGCGTCAGATTCAAAAACCTGGGACTGGTCATTATCGACGAGGAGCACCGTTTTGGTGTGCGCCACAAGGAACAGTTGAAAAGCCTTCGCTCCGAAGTGGATGTCCTGACGCTTACCGCCACGCCTATTCCACGCACACTGGCCTTGTCATTGGAGGGATTGCGCGATTTCTCCGTCATTGCAACGGCGCCGCAACGGCGGCTGGCCATCAAAACCTTTGTAAACCGTTTTTCCGAAGGAATCATTCGCGAAGCCTGCCTGCGGGAATTGAAGCGGGGGGGGCAGATATATTTTTTACATAACGAGGTGAGTACCATCCAGACGATGCATGACAAGCTCGCCCGCCTGCTGCCCGAAGCGCGAATAGGCATCGCCCATGGACAAATGCGGGAACGCGAGCTGGAACATGTGATGAAAGATTTCTACCAGCAGCGGTTTAATCTGCTGCTCTGTACAACCATCATCGAAACCGGCATCGATGTACCCACTGCCAATACCATTATCATCCATCGGGCGGATAAATTCGGGCTGGCGCAACTGCATCAATTGCGTGGGCGGGTAGGACGCTCCCATCATCAGGCGTACGCCTACCTGCTGGTACCGGAGGAGGAGGCATTGGGGACTCAGGCCAGGAAGCGCCTGGAGGCTATTCAGTCCATGGAAGAACTCGGGGCCGGCTTCTACCTCGCCATGCACGATCTCGAGATTCGCGGCGCTGGCGAAGTTCTTGGGGAATCCCAAAGCGGCGAGATGCAGGAAATCGGCTTCAGCCTCTACGCCAGCATGTTGGATGCGGCCGTGCGATCACTGAAGGAAGGCAAAGAGCCCGACATGCAACACCCCCTGGGGGTTGCCACGGAAATCAACTTGCATGTTCCCGCGTTGCTGCCTGAAGATTATTGCAGTGATATACATGAGCGGCTGATCCTGTACAAACGCATGGCCAATTGCACCAGCGATGAGCAACTGGATGAAATGCAGATTGAATTGACGGATCGCTTCGGCCTATTACCGGATCCGGTCAAGGCATTGCTCGATTGCCACCGTTTACGTATCGCTGCAGCGCCGCTGGGAATCATTCGTGTTGAGGCAAGCAGCGAATCCATTCAGGTTCAATTTACGCCCAATCCCCCCGTGGATGCGGCAAGGATTGTCGCCCTTCTTCAGCGCAGCCGCGACTACCAGCTTTCCGGACCTGATCGATTGAAAATAAAAACGTGTATCGCGGAGGCGAGAGAACGGGTCAGGCGGATAATGGACTTGTTTACCGAATTGAGCACATAAGATAGGGCGGAAAGTGACGCATTCTCAGTAGATGGAGGCGGGAACGGGGTATATAGAATTGCGCGTCGTTCCCGGGGACATTGATTTAGCCATCTGCAGCCCTCATTTCAATCGCTGTTTTTCGGAATAATTCTGCTGAATTTTTGACAGTATTTGTCCATTAAGTAACCTTTATCGGAACTCCGTCCAATGGCGCTTCTAAAGAGCATTAAAAGCAAACTCGTGGTGTTCGCCACCATGACTACGCTGATCCCGTGGCTGGCGCTCGGATTAAAGAGTATTAAGAGCAAACTCGTAGTGTTCGCCACCATCGCTACGCTGATCCCGTCGCTGGGGCTCGGATTATTGACATTCAGGCAGAGTGAAGCGCAGATCAACGCCAACGTCACGCGCGAGCTTCGCGCGCTCACGGATTATGCGGGCCGGGAAATAGAATTCTGGCTCGACAAGCGCGCGCATGAAGCGCACGTTGCCGCCGCATCCGGGGCTGTCATCGAGGCATTGTCCGCATCTTATCAGCGCCGCGCGGATATGTCGGCCAAATATCCGGGAGCCCTCGCGCGTTACCTGCAGTCTGTTCAGGGAAAACTCGATGCGATAATGGAATTGACCGTGATGAACGCATCCGGAAAAATTATCGCCAGCAGCGCCGAAAAACCCGCGGGAGCAACACTCCCCGATGAGTGGCCGCAAAACTCGGTCACGGAAGGTCTTGTGATCGCACCCCCTCACTGGAACGAGCAGTACAGCACTGCGACACTCAGCGTCGCGGTTCCGGTATTGTCATATGACAACGTATTGATGGGTGCCCTGGTAGCCGTGCTTGACCTGCGCAACCTGCAGCCCCATTTGAAGAGTTCTTCGACATCACCGCCGGGCGAGGTATTTCTGCTGGATCCGAATGGTCGTGTTCTCATCGGCACCCTGCCGGGAGAAACTATAGTGCAACTCGATGCCTCCTCGTTGCGGGATCTTCTCGCACGACCCGGCGAATCCCTGTTTTTCGAGGGATTGACACGCCGTGAAGTAATTGGTCTGGCCGATGTATCCCGTGAATTTCCCCTTACCATTCTGGCGGAGCGCGACCGAGCCGCCGTCTATGGCGACTGGATCGAACTGCGTAATATGCTCCTGATACTGGTCGGCACGCTGGTTCTAATCGTAGCCGCGGCGGCATTCCAGATGGGGCGCTCGATCGTCGTGCCGTTGCAACGTCTTATGCGTGCGGCGGATCGGATCGCAGATGGCGACCTGGAAGTGCGGCTCTCCGCAACGCGAAATGACGAGATCGGTCACCTCACGAAGGTATTTGATCAGATGGCAGACAGATTGCGCCGGAACCACGCCGAAATCATGGCTGCGCATGAAGCCATGCAGCAACAAAACCGGATGCTTGAAAAACTCTCGATTACCGATAGCCTCACCGGCCTCTATAATCGCAACAAGCTCGATGCCATCCTGGCCGATCAACTCGCGCGATTCAGACGCACGCAACGGCCCTTTGCCCTGCTAATGCTGGATATCGACCACTTCAAGACACTCAATGACACATACGGCCATATTACCGGCGACAAAATCCTGGCCAAGGTTGCGCAAATCCTTCTCCAGTCAATCCGCAGTATTGATTATGCAGCGCGCTACGGTGGCGATGAATTTGTCATCATCCTGGTCGAAACCTACATCGATCAGGTTGTCAAAACCGCTGAGCGCATCCGCGCCCATGTGGAAAACCTGACCTACCCGGCCGGAAAATCGATGATATCAATCACGGTAAGTATCGGCGCCGTGGAGTGCCGACCCGACGACAGCACAACGACAGCAGTATTCTCCCGCGCCGACAATGCACTTTACGAAGCCAAGCGCGCCGGCCGCAATCGGGCATACTTCTCCCGCTAAATCCTATTTGACAACCATATCGATTCCTTTGGCCACCTGCGCCTCCACCAGCGTACTTAATATCCATCCCGATCGGCCATCTGCGGTAAGAATTTGCAACCACTCTCCTCTATAGGCCTCTGCCGTCATTGCTGACTCTTTTTTCAGCACTCCCAGAATCGGGGCCCTCAACCCTGGCTTTTCACGCAGATTACTGTTGGCACTGGCGCGCAGGGAAATGGGCACCTGGAAGAGGACAGTGACCTGATGCGCGTCCGGAACCTTGCGCGTACGGTTGTTCTTCATCATGTTGATGAATTCACGCGCCTGCGAGGCGTAATCCATTGCAGCGGCATAATTGTCCCCCTCATATGCGGAAACCGCCGCGTCCAGCAACCGCTGCGCCTGGTTCTGCAGAATCAGTTCGGAACCCGTAATAGAGGAAGATTTCAGGTTTTCCATAACCATTTCAACCTCTGCAATGGTAGAGGCAGCGGCAGGGCGGGTGGCCAGCCGCCTGAGCCTAACTTGAGCATGCGCGGCGCGGTTGCTGGTTTCCTGCAACGCCTTCTGCTGATCCTGCTGCCGCACTTCCTGACTGCGAATATAGGCCTCTTTCTCTGCCAGCAGCTTCTGCAAGCGTTGAATTTCCTGCTGCTGTGCCTCCCTTTCCGCACGCAGATTACTGCAGCCGAATTCAAACTGTGCCATTTCACGGGCAAGGGGGAAATTTCCTGTAGGCTCGGGTGCGGGTGAATGCACTTTCTGGATATGGCTGCACGCGGCAATATTCATACCAATAAGCACGAATACGGCTTGAGCGGATATTTTCTCCAGCCACATTTTCAGATATCTGTAAAGTCTGAGGGCCTGTCTGAGTAATTGCACGATTTTTCAACTCCGATTCTTATATAGAAATACTTTGGATGATTATTATTACCCGACGTCAGGCGCACGTCTGAAAGAACCGATTGTGCGATCCCGGTTAACATACTCAATGATCGCTCGGAACTGGAAGAAGCTGATATTGGAAGAAGCTGATATCAGAATTAGGATTATATAGCCCTGTAAAGCACGCTTCTTCGAGAATGAGGCCGGATTCACATCATTATTCGAGAGATGGCGAGCGGATTTAGATGAAGAGAGGATTACATATGGAAGTTACTGGAGATTAATGGCAAAATGCTAAGTTTATAAAAATATCCGCTTCCGCTAAAAACACTCGCTTCTTTCAACATTGCAGCGGTAACTCCATTGCTTACCGCCACCCGCATAAGGAGCAATGCTCTAACTGCTCCACGCCCCTTCGCAGGAAACGCCAATGCGGCACAGAGTTTCTTCGGCTTTCCTTGCACGGCTGTCGGACATTCTTGACAATATTGGAACAATAAACATGAACCTCATCATACAAGGACTCGAAATCCAGAACAGCGATTTAAGGGAACTGGCGAAACTGGTCGACGCAAACCATGTCGAACGTATCACCGGGCAAGCCTTCCGGCTTAAAAATGCAGCCCGGCGGGAAGAGGTGGCCGCATATTGTGCTGAAGCGGAACTTGATTTTGCTTTCGTCGACCCATCGGCTCGGCTATCCGATTTTGGCCTGGTTGCGATGGATATGGATTCGACCCTGCTCGCGATCGAATCCATTGATGAGATCGCGGATATGCAGGGCGTAAAGGCGCAGGTCGCGGAAATCACCCAGAGGACCATGCGTGGGGAAATCGTCTTTGCAGAAAGCCTGCGGCTCCGAACGGCATTGCTGGAGGGACTGGATGAAGACGCTCTGCAGCGGGTATATGACGAACGGGTTCGATTGAGCCCCGGAGCGGAAAAGATGCTGCAACGCATGAAATCCGCCGGTCTCAAAACCATGGTCATTTCCGGTGGTTTCACTTTTTTTACTGACAGAGTAAAAACCAGGCTGGATCTCGATTATGCTGCGGCCAATCGTTTTGAGGTCTCAAACGGCAAACTGACAGGCAAGGTGTTGGGAGATATCATCGGGGCGACCGGAAAAGGGGAAGTGCTGAAAAAAGTGCGCGAAGAACTGGGACTGAAGCGGGAGCAGGTCATTGCTATCGGCGATGGTGCCAATGATCTCAAAATGATGGAGGAGGCAGGGGTCAGCATTGCTTATCATGCAAAACCTGTGGTACAGGCGAAAGCTACTTACGCGCTCAACCATGTCGGGCTCGATGGCGTAGTCAATCTGTTCCTGTGAATGATGCGAGGAGTAGCCGGAACCGGTCCAATTCCAGCCGATCTCCCTAATAACTGAACGCAGCCTCGACTAGGTATGTACGTTGCGGATAGGGATGAAACACCCAAGCCTTATCGTTGTTGAGGTTGCTGATGCCAAATGAAAAGCGGCTTTTCAGACCGTTCTGGAACTTGTGGCGATAGCTGGTCTTGAAGTCCATGAAGAAAAAATCGCTCTGGGAACCGAATACGTTGTTTACATGATCCCGGTTGTCGGGATCGTTGAACGAGTCGCTCGTATATCGGCCTGAGAGAGAGATATCCCATGCCTCAGTCATATGATAAGTGCCGAAAAAATTGGCTCGCCAGTGCGGCAAGCGGATGATCTGCTTACCGGTTAGATTAAAGTCAGCGGGTACGCCGGTAGATGTAGTGAAATCCACGATCGGTCCTTTTTCCACTTTCGCATTCATCCAGGTGCCGTTGAACATGAAATCAAATTTCGAGTCCAGAATCCGCCTTTGATCGTAGATCAGTTCCACTCCGGTCGTGCTGACCTCCCCGATATTCTGAAATGCACTGGTAGTAATTACGCCCGAGACAGTTCTAACCTGTTGGATAGCATCCTTTATATCGTCGCGAAAGGCGTTCACCCGGATGTAACCCTTCGGTAATCGATATTCGACCATGAAGTTGTGGTGCACACCATTTTCGGGCTTGAGATCCGCATTGGCGATAAGAATACTGGTGGGCGATCTAACCGATTGAAACATCTCCGCTATAACGGGGAATCGATGAGCTCTACCAAACGAGTATCGGATTTTCCACGGCCCAGGCTCATAACCTAGTGAAACTTTGGGGGAAACAGCAAATTCATTGCGATTCGGTAGCTGTGTACTTGTAGGGTTGCGTGTTATTGGGTCAATACCTCCTACAATTCCATTCATGGCTGACCACCATTCCCAGCGCGCGCCTACTGTAACATCCCAAAGCGGCAAGAATCGAATGGCAGATTGACCAAAGAATGCGTGTGTTGAAGTTTGTCCGTCGTTGTTGCGATCAGGTTGCAACGCCCCACGAGCAAGGGTAGCGTAATCCGTGAGGGAATATTGCCGAAAGCTGAGATGGTAATGATCAAAGTGATATCCTCCCAATAACGATATCTTTTCGTTACCTAGCAGGGCGGGGGTAGCCAGCTTGAGATCATAATTCAGCCAGTTGAATTTGCGGAAATCCTGCAGCTGTCCGGCCCCGCTATTGGCCGGATCACCCTGATTGAAAAAGGCTGAGGCCCGGATATCCTTCAAGACATCGAAATAACTGATGGTCGTATCGATATTCCAGTCGGGGGTCAGGGCGCCGCGAAGCGACAAACCCAGATTCAGCGTCTCGCGTTTGTCCTGGCTCCCGCCGAAACCGCTCTGCACCACATCGAAGCGAGTTCCATCCAGTGACGCATCGCCCAAGGCGTTCTCAGGGTTAGCACAGGGAGTACCGGGCGCGCAGGCGGGAGCAGGACCACCCCAGAACAGATTCCCGTTCGCATCGCGCAAATAATTGCGCGGACGATTCTGATTGCGAGTTCGATCTTCATACGCCACTGTAAAGAGCGCCTGAAGGTCGGAAGTAATGTCATACCCGAATTTACCCTTGAACAGATGAGTATTCACCTTTTCAGGTCCGGTATCGCCATAAATGACGCTGGGCGTCCCGCGCGTATCCGGGGTTCGAATGCCACCGCTTACCGAAGTTCCTCCGGGAGTATCGAATAATCCGGTGTTGTCGATGAAATAAGACTGCGGATGGCTCTGCGCTTCCAGCCGGTTGTAGGCAAGAAATACCGTAAACTTGTCCTGAATCCGATTACCGTACGAGACATACTGCCGGTCGCCTATGAACGTCCCTTTGTCCGGCCCATAAATCTTGAACGGCTGAATGAAAAGACTGCTCTCGACGTAGAATTCCTGCTTGTGCGGCATACGAGTTTTTATGTTGACGACGCCGCCAATCGAGTTGCCGCTGTACTCGGCCGAAAAGGGGCCATACACGACATCGACGGAATCGATCTCGTTCGGTCCTACCAGCGACCAGCGCGGCGCACCGTTGTAAGATGCCTGCAGGAAGTTGTGCAAAGGCAAACCGTCGGCATAAACCATGTTGCGCGCAGTCGAAAACATGTCCGCACCGCGAATGCCCAGAACGCCGTTGGGATCGCCCACGTAGCGCTGGCGGATTTGCAGGCTGGGCATGTACTTGAGCACTTCTTCCGTAGTCTGTGCATTCTGCCGCTCGATCTGAGCCCGCGTCACGCGTGTCGAGGGGGAAGTAAAGTGCGTATCCCGCTCCGTCTCGCCAGTGACAACCATTTCCTTGAAGACGGTTTCTTTTTGAACCACTGGCGTATCATCTTTCTTCCCCTTGCTGCCCTTGTTCTCCTTATCCTCTCTATCTTTATCCGGTTTGCCGCTGCCACCGGTTTCATCGATCTGCGGTTGATCGGGTGTCGTTGCGGCTGTCGTTTCCGCCACCAGCGTTCCCGAACGTGTCTCACTTTCCACTGGTGAAACGGGTGCTTCTGCCTGCGTCAGGTTCATGGATGAACTATTGACCGGTAGACGAGCCGGGATGCTTTTCTGGGAAAACTGTTTTGGCTGCTCTATCTCTTGAATCGCCCACGTTGACGGGACGCAAAGCAGACCTACCAGAGCAAAAGGAATCCGTTTCATGACCTGAATTATCTTTCTCGATTGATTTTATTATTGATAAGCACAGCCATGCCGGATGCTTGCACTCGTTTTCCGCGCCACGCATCCGCCGCTCATTGTCTATCCAGAAGGGAATTTAGGCTAACCGGAATATCGGGCGGTCACCCGCTCGATCGGTAAAACACGCAGACCTTCCTTTGCGGTATTCCAGACGATCAGAACTTTCCTGTTATCGATCAGCGGCACAGGGTAGTCGGTCGCGCCAGCGGATTCCATCAAGCGCATCGGCTCACTCCAGGATTCGCCACTATCATTCGAGTACATCATCTTTGCGGAATAAGCGTTTCCATCGAATTCGCGCCAGGTAAGAATGACGGTTTCTCCATCAGCAACCACTGAAGCATGATTTGCCTGCGCATTCACGTTGCCTATCGGCTTGGGTTTCGATTCCCAATTGCCATCGATCCGCTTATAGAACAATCCCTGGTCTGCCGTGCCATTTGTGAACCAGACGAGATGTAACTGCCCTCTTCGGTCCGTCGCAAGGCTTCCTCCATTGTGCGGACACGCATCGATCTGCCATTCGTCACGATTTACCCTTTTTATGCCGCCCTTATCGAGATTGACCACGGCAAAATCACGGGTATTGGCGCCAAAAATATTCCGCAGTAAAACGACGGGTCCGTCCCTGCTCCAGGTAAGCGCCGTCCGACAGCATTCGCACGTGTGCTCCTGGATTCTTCGATTCCGGCCAAAACTCTCGCCATTGTTGAACGATTGCGTGGTATAGAGCGATACACCCCGGTACTCTTCTCCTTTTTCCCTTGCTGCATCCCGATCCCTCGCATCCAGCCAGGCAACCATCACCCTCCCATCCCCGTCGATTGCCAGAGAGTCGAAGCGGTGACTGGTTACGCGACCATCGTCATTGAGGGTAATGGGTTTTGAAAACGTCCGGCCCGAGTCGGTTGAACGTGAAAACCTCACATTGCCGGAATATTTCTGTGGAAGAACCTGCGTCCAGGTTACAAGTACGCTACCGTCACGCGCAATCTCGATCTTAGGACGGTTCTCGCCATCGATGGATATGCTTTCCGGTTCAGGTGTTACGACTACGGGTTCGGAAAAACTGCTCCCCCCGTCTTCCGACCAGGAAACCAGCAAGCGCTGGTCGACAACTTTCGCCAGCCATAATCGCCCATCCTGATCCAGGGTCACTCCCACCGCCAGCGCAGTCTTGGCGGATTTTGCGGAATGCATTGCCGGATGATGATGGGTTTCACCGGTCGAATGCGGCTCTGCTGCACCCGCAGCTGCGGAAACAAGCGCCAGAAAAAATCCGGCAAAACCGGGGATGGAAAACATCGAGTTCCTCATGGAATAGCGACACAAGAATAATCGATTTCGGAAAGGGTGGGAATGTGACAAATTGTCGCACCTGAAGAGCTTCGATCATTTTCGAAATGAAGGCCTTGCAACCTCCGCTACAGGTGTTGCCAGCAAAATCGGGAATGATCGGAGTCACGCGATGAAGAGGCGTAATCCACGCAACCTATGTAAAGAACTTCGGTGAAAAACATCGCGAAGAAGACCGGTAAAGCCATATTGAGCTGACATCGGGCGTCTGGGTGTCACCACAGTCCAATCTGTCCTCCGAGAAAGTAGCCGGGAAACCCGCCACCCCCTCTTCGAGCCTCTTAATACCTCTTACCCTTCGGAATCGCTTCTGGAACCCCGCATGGACTCCCTCCTCACCCATTTCTGCACGACGAGACTCCCCACCATGTCCCCCTCGACATTGACCGCGGTGCGGAATGTATCCAGTAAGCGGTCAACAGGCAGCAGAATGGCGATAGCCTCCGCCGGCAAGCCGACCGATTGCAGCACGACCACCATGGTGACCATTCCCGCGCTGGGTATGCCCGGCGCCCCCATGGCAGCCAGCATCGCAGTCAAAAACACGATCATCTGCTGTGCGAGATTAAGTTCTATCCCGATGAGGTTGGCAACGAACAATGCTGCCACGGCTTCGTACAAAGCAGTGCCATCCATATTCAACGTTGCACCCAACGGAATGACAAATCCGGCAATGTCGCGTTTGACGTGCAGGTGCTGTTCCACGCAGCGTAACGTGACGGGTAAGGTAGCTGAGCTGGAGCTGGTCGCAAAAGCTGTTATCAGTGCTTCGCGGCCACCGCGCCAGAATTTGAACGGCGTCATTCCCGTGACCAGATAAAGAATCAGCGGAAGCACTACTATTCCGTGCAGCAGAGTGGCTCCAATCACCACCATGATGAACTCTACCAACGTGGCAAGCAAAGCCACGTCCTGTGTGGCAGCGAGTTTTACCAGCAGCCCCATGATGCCGAGCGGAGCAAGGCGCATGATCCAGCCAACCAGCATCAGCATCAGCTCCAGCAGCTCCTGCAGCAGTATGAGGATGTTGGCGTAGCGCTCCCCGCCCACCACCATTGCAATGCCCAGCAAGAGCGCGAAAACGACCACTGCGAGCACATTCCCCTGAGCCAGGGCTGTCATGGGGTTCTGAAACAGCGAATGAAGCAGTTGCGCAATAAATTCCGTTAAAGGCATCTGCCCGGCCTGAAACTTCTGCATGTCATCCTGGAACATTGCAAGCTGCAATCCTTCTCCGGGACGGACAATGTTGGCGGCGCTCAAACCCAGCAGAACAGCCAGCGCCATCGAAAGCAGAAAGAAACCAAGGGTTGCTTTCCATACCTTATGCATCTGCTGGTGCACCCGCAAGTTGGCCACGCCCACTGCGATCGATGTGAACACGAGCGGAATGAGCACCATTTTCAGCAGGTCGATAAACAGTGTTCCAAGCAACTCGGCGCCATATAATCCGGCCTGGAAAGTGGCCGACTCTTCATCGAGCAGGGATAAACCCAGGCCCAGGAAGAGGCCGGCGAATACCCCCCACAATATTTGCGTATTGAGCGAGATTTTTTTCATTAATGTTTTTTACGATTTGCGCTGCTATGTGCGAACTCGTACAGACATTTTCAGAATCTTCTCCCGACAATGTCGAACCTGATCCGGGGCTGGAAGCGGACTGTGCAGAGCAAATGAGGTGCTAGCGAGGGAGGATCGAAAATCGTTATTATTGACCCCATTCTCCCCGAGCGAGGGACTGGCATGGACTGAAGTATGCACGCATGCGTCTCATAAGTCATCAAGGCTATAATCCGATCATGAATTCCGGCTCCTCGATTTCATATCTGATCCCCCCATTCATAGCGTTTGCCGTGTCGCTAGGGACAATTTCGTATCTGATCAAAGGGAATGTTCTCAAAATCCTGGACCAGCCGAACTCCCGATCGCTGCATACTCGTCCCGTTCCCCGCACAGGAGGCCTGGGGCTGATGTCTGGGATTTTCGTCTCGTGGACGTTTCTGCCGGTAAAACCACCGGTGTCGATATGGATTGCGGTTGTGCTGCTGGTAACGGTATCTTTCGCCGATGATGTCCGCAGTCTGCCCGTATGGCCAAGGCTTGCCATCTATACGGCCCTCGGAACCTGGGTTTCTGCCGTGACCCTTGCTGCCGCTCACGGCTGGATTGTCGCCCTGGCAGCCGCACTTGGCATTACCTGGATGCTCAACCTCTATAATTTCATGGATGGTTCGGATGGACTGGCAGGCGGCATGACGCTGATCGGTTTCAGTTGCTATGGAGCGACAGCATGGATTTCCGGAAACGAGACCTTTGCAATTGCCAACTTCTGCATTGCCGCAGCAGCAGCGGCTTTTCTGTTGTTTAACTTTCATCCCGCGCGCATTTTCATGGGAGACGCGGGCTCGATTCCGCTCGGGTTCCTTGCTGCGGCATTAGGTATGATGGGATGGATGAAGGGCTGCTGGCCCGCGTGGTTTCCCTTGCTCGTATTTTCGCCGTTTATCGTCGATGCTTCCGTCACCCTGATAAAACGCGGACTGCGAGGCGAAAAAATCTGGCGGGCGCATCGCGAGCATTATTACCAGCGCCTGGTGCGAAGCGGCCTGGGTCATCGCAATACGGCTCTGATCGGCTACGTTCTGATGTCAGCCACAGCCATCAGCGCCTTCTGGACGACTCGGCAACACACGACTGTTCAGTTCGGAATGGTGATTACGTGGATCGGAATTTATCTGATCATGATGCGCCTTTGCGATCGCCGTCTGGGGCATGGCACAGACGGTTCATAGCATGCCAGCACCCAAACTCAACATAAGAACAGTTATTGCATTCGGGCATGATGTTGTAGCTGCCGCCGTCGCCTGGTCACTGGCTTATCTGTTCCGCTTCAATTTCGAGATACCCTTCGTTTATCTGGCATCTTTAGAAGAGATCCTGCCTTGGGTGGTCCCGATACACGCGGCGGCCTTCTTATTCTTTGGGCTGTATCGTGGACTCTGGCATTACGCAAGCCTGCCTGATCTCCGGCGCATCCTGTTTGCCGTATCCGCCTCGGCCGCAGCCGTCCCATTGGTGCTATACATGTTGCAGATACTGGTCGGTGTCCCCAGAACGGTGCTGATACTGGCTCCCATCCTGCTGCTGTTCATCATGGGAAGCAGTCGTCTCGCTTACCGGTTCTGGAAAGAACACCGGCTCTACGGCCGCAGTAAAACGGGCGGCAATCTCGTCCTGGTGATAGGAGCAAGTGATGCTGCTGTCGGGCTGGTAAAAGAGCTGGCGCGCAATGTGGAATGGCGAGTCGCAGGTTTCCTTGACGACGATCCGGCTAAGCGGGGGCTGATGCTGCACGGATTCAAAGTACTGGGCCGCATCAACGATCTGCCGGGGATAGCCCGGAAACTGGGTGTTGCGCATGCCATTATCGCCCTCACCTCCTCTGCTTCAGATCGCCGCAAATCCTATCGCACCCACTCTGATCGCCGCCGTCCCGACCGCCTCCTGCGCGACCGCCGTCGAGCCTTGCAACTGTGCGCGACGGCAGGGGTAAAGGCCTTGATCGTCCCTTCCTATAACGACCTGGTGAGCGGCAACATCAAGGTGTCACAAATCCGGACGGTCGAGCCGGAAGATTTGCTGGGGCGGGATCCCGTTGTGCTGGATAACGATGGACTGCACGATTTACTGACGGGAAAAACGGTATTGGTTACAGGCGCGGGTGGTTCGATCGGATCGGAGTTATGCCGGCAGATCGCTAAATTTACACCGGCTCAACTGGTGCTGTTTGAATTGAATGAATTTGCGCTGTACAGCATAGAACAGGAATTCCAGGCCGATTTTCCAGAGATTCCCATGATATTCGCCATTGGCGATGTCAAGGATGAAGCGCGATTATCACAAGTATTCCTGCAATACCGGCCGGCTATCGTGTTTCATGCGGCCGCCTACAAACATGTGCCCCTGATGGAACAGGAAAATGCATGGCAGGCTGTGCTGAACAACGTGCGTGGAACCTATGTCCTGGCGCAAACCGCCATCCAGTACGGGGTGGAGAAATTCGTCCTGATTTCGACCGATAAGGCCGTCAACCCGACCAATGTCATGGGTGCGAGCAAACGCTTGGCTGAAATGGTATGTCAGGCGTTACAGCAGTCGATTGCATCTCCTGACAGTCCTGCCGAAAACGCCTCCGGCAAAATTGTTCTGGGCAGCAGGCTCGAAAGGAGGCAGGAGCCACGATTCGTCATGGTGCGTTTCGGTAATGTGCTGGGCAGCGCGGGCAGCGTAATTCCCAAGTTCAGGGAGCAGATTGAAAAAGGGGGGCCGATAACGGTAACACACTCGGAAATCACCCGTTATTTCATGTCCATACCTGAAGCAGCGCAGTTGGTTCTACAGGCGGGTTTGATGGGCGGAAAGCGGCGTGGAGGCGAAATTTTCGTGCTGGATATGGGCGAACCGATCAAAATCGCCGATCTTGCACGAGATCTGATTCGTCTTTCCGGATTGAGCGAGGATGAAATAAAAATTGTTTACAATGGCTTGCGTCCTGGTGAAAAACTCTACGAAGAACTGTTGGCTGATGACGAAAATACGCTTCCCACACCTCACCCCAAATTGCGTATCGCGCAAGCGCGGCAGGTAGACAAAAAATGGCTGACGGCTCTGCTGGCATGGCTTGAGGAGCATCCGGTTCTGAGCGACGAAGAGGTCAAGCGGGAACTGCCCAGATGGGTTCCGGAATACTCGAGTGCGGAATCAATTATCCCCGTTTCCCAGGTTCGCCAGTCCCGTATCGCATAGGCGTTGCTTCTTGTTGCATTGCCTTTGCAGCTTTTGACACAAATGCTGAGTGGCGGTTGGAATGCCTGCGATTGCGCCGTTGTGCGAGCACCTAAAAACCTGGCTTCCTGCCTTTTAGCCAGGCTTCAAAATCATTTGGCATCATGGGCCTTGCATATAGATAACCTTGGCTTTCCGCGCAATTGATGTCTTGAAGAAAGCGGGCTTGCGCTTCCGTCTCTACACCTTCCGCCATTACACGTAAGCCAAGGCTGCGCCCCATTGCCACAGTGGCGCAAATAATAGCTTTGGCATCAGTGTCCTCGGGGAGATCACGAACGAAGCTTTGATCTATTTTTAGCCGGTCGATGGCAAATTGCCGCAAATAGGACAAACTGGAATAGC
>NZ_FOCT01000010.1 GCF_900110185.1 Nitrosospira multiformis | reverse complement strand
GGTGATCACCTACCAGCGCAATTCCTTCGGCAATTCGACAGGCGATGCCGTCCAGCCATCCGAAATCAATCAACACAGATAATAGCCTCAAGGAGAGATCATGAACCTGCGCTTTCGATGTTGCGCAACATGATGTTTGCAGCAACAGGATAAGAGGGACGATAGCCATCCTGCTTGGTGCATTGGAATGACTGCGCCGCTAATAGATATTTAGAGAAACAGTACCCAGGAGAAACCCATGGCAGCAATACCTGATCACGATGTCGTGCATGGCGCCGAGCACGCGCACGACCACCACCCCACCGGCCTGATGCGGTGGCTGACCACCACGAATCACAAGGATATCGGTACGCTTTATCTCTGGTTCAGCTTCATCATGTTCCTGACGGGCGGCGTGATGGCGCTGACCATTCGTGCCGAACTTTTTCAGCCGGGCTTGCAGGTCGTCAATCCCGAATTTTTTAACCAGCTCACCACCATGCACGGATTGGTGATGGTATTCGGCGCCATCATGCCGGCTTTCGTCGGTTTTGCCAACTGGCAGATACCGATGATGATCGGCGCTCCCGACATGGCCTTCGCGCGAATGAATAACTGGAGCTTCTGGCTGCTTCCTCCTGCGGCATTGTTGCTCATCACTTCTTTCTTCGCGCCCGGCGGCGCTGCTGCCGGGGGCTGGACTTTTTATCCTCCGCTGTCGGTGCAAATGGGCATCGGGATGGACATGATGATTTTTGCCATCCATATACTCGGTGCTTCCTCCATCATGGGCTCGATCAACATCATCACCACCATTCTCAACATGCGCGCACCTGGCATGACCCTGATGAAGATGCCGTTGTTCGTATGGACCTGGTTGATCACTGCGTATCTGCTGGTGCTGGTCATGCCGGTGCTGGCGGGTGTGGTGACCATGCTGCTGACCGACCGCAATTTTGGCACCAATTTCTTCAATGCGGCGGGTGGGGGTGATCCAGTGCTGTTCCAGCATGTTTTCTGGTTCTTCGGGCACCCGGAAGTCTATATCATGATCCTGCCGTCATTCGGCATTGTTTCCGAGGTGATCCCCACTTTTTCCCGCAAGCCGCTGTTCGGGTATTCCTCGATGGTGTATGCAACCGCTTCCATCGCCATTCTTTCCTGCATCGTCTGGGCGCATCATATGTTCACTGCCGGCATGCCGGTGGTAGGACAGCTGTTTTTCATGTATGGCACCATGCTGATCGCGGTGCCGACCGGTGTGAAAGTGTTCAACTGGACCGCTACGATGTGGCGCGGCTCCATGACTTTCGAGACACCCATGCTGTTTTCCATCGGCTTCATTTTCCTGTTCGTCATCGGGGGTTTCAGCGGTGTGGTCTGCGCCATTGTCCCGATCGATGTGCAGGTGCAGGATACCTACTATGTAATCGCGCACTTCCACTACGTGCTGGTATCCGGTTCGCTCTTTGCCATCTTCGCCGGGGCGTACTACTGGCTGCCGAAGTGGACGGGTCACATGTATGACGAGACGCTGGGCAAATGGCATTTCTGGTTGTCGATGTTCTTCTTCAACCTCACCTTCTTCGTCCAGCACTTCCTGGGATTGGCCGGCATGCCGCGCCGCATCCCCGACTATGCGCTGCAATTTGCGGACTTCAACATGATTTCCAGCATTGGAGCATTCGGATTCGGTACGACCCAGTTGTTGTTCCTCTATGTAGTGCTGAAGTGCATTCGCGGGGGAGCGAAGGCGCCGCAGAAACCGTGGGAGGGTGCAAAAACACTGGAGTGGACCTTGCCCTCGCCAGCGCCGTATCACAGCTTTGAAACGCCGCCGCTCGTGAAGTAGTCCGCTAATCGATATAAACAGGAGATCGTCATGTCGAAAAATATGGATATGCCGCAACCCGTAAGCCTGTCGGAAGACGAGGAGATCGAGAGGAAGCTTGCAGCAATCAAAACGGCTCTTTATGCGCTGGCTTTCTCTCTGATGGTGCCCCTTATGCAATATTTTTGGCAATAGCTGCTGTCGAAACCATTCGGCATCCTATCGATCAACTCTAAAGAGAGAAAAAAGTGAGCCAAGAAGCGAGTCATTACTACGTTCCGGCGCCGTCACCCTGGCCGATAACCGGTGCGATCGCACTGCTATTCATGGGTTTTGGCGCCGCATTTTCCGTCAACCGGCTTCCCCTGGGTTATGGATTGCTGGCGACGGGCTTTGCCATACTCGTCTACATGATGTTTGGCTGGTTTGGCACCGTGGCCGGTGAAAGCGAGAGCGGCAAATTCAACAAGAAAGTCGATAAATCCTTTCGCTGGGGGATGAGCTGGTTCATCTTCTCGGAAGTCATGTTTTTCGGTGCTTTCTTTGGCGCTCTGTACTACATGCGCATGCATTCCATACCGGATCTTGCCGACCTGGATAACAAAATACTGTGGCCCGACTTCACCGCCGACTGGCCCACTGCCGGTCCCGGCATCCAGGAGAAATTCATGCCCATGGGCCCCTGGGGTCTTCCCGCGCTCAATACCCTGATCCTGCTGACCTCGGGTGTGACAGTCACCTGGGCGCACTGGGCACTGAAGCTGAACAAGCGCGGGCAGCTCAAGCTAGGGCTGTTTCTCACGTTCGCCCTGGGGTTCCTGTTCGTGGGCCTGCAGGCTTACGAATACAGCCATGCCTATTCGGAGATGAACCTCAAGCTCTCCACCGGAGCCTATGGTGCCTCGTTTTTCATGCTGACCGGTTTCCACGGTTTTCATGTAACGTTGGGTTCCATCATGCTGTTCGTCATCTGGTGCCGTGTACTGAAGGGCCACTTTTCACCCGAGAATCACTTCGGCTTTGAAGGCGTCGCCTGGTACTGGCACTTCGTGGACGTCGTCTGGCTGGGCCTGTTCATATTTGTTTACTGGCTGATATAGGAATTAGTCTTAAAAAAGAGTTCTAAATATTCACCGTATTTTCTCGGGTTCTCGATGATTCTTTCGCGTACAACCCAATATGCCATTCAGGCGCTTATCTACATGGCAACCCAGCCTCCCGGGGTGGCTGTGCTGAATCGCACAATAGCGGAATGCCTGAGGTCGCCGCCTACTTATCTCGCAAAGATTCTGCAGGAGTTATGCAAGGGCAACCTTTTGTATTCTTTTCGGGGAAAGCAGGGGGGGTTCTGCTTGCGGGAAAGCAGTGACAAGATTAACCTGATGCAGATCGTCAGGATCACCGAGGGCCCGGGATTTACGGAGGATTGCGTTCTGGGGCTGAAAGTTTGCAGCGACACCACCGCTTGTCCCATGCACGCAAAATGGTGGCCGATCAAGCAGGAAATCGTGAAACTTCTGCAAGGCCAGACACTGGATACGCTAGCTGCGATGGTGGTAAGCGGCAAGTATCAGTTAACAGATTTTCCCGGAGCGGCTCTCGGCAACATCGAGCTGCCGGCATAGCCATCCAATTTATTGCCTATAGGTTCTCACATGTCAAAACACGCACTCAAGCTGATCCCTTCCTCCACGGAGCACGCGGATGTACCCAATGATTGCAAGAATTGCGGGGCGTATCACCTTTGTATGTCCCTCTGGCTCAAAACCGGCGATTCATCCCTGCATGAGCGCGTGGTAAAAAAGAAACAGGTATTCAAGCGTGGAGAAGTGCTTTACCGTATGGGCCAGCCGCTGGAGTATATCTATGTCATCCGCGGCGGATCGGTCAAAACCTGCGTGAGCACCGAGGATGGACAGGTTCAGGTGATGGGTTTTCATGCAGCCGGGGAACTGCTGGGATTGAATGCCATCAGTAATCAGGAGCATAGATGCGAAGCGAGGGCGATGGGAGTGACCTCCGTATGTGAGGTTTCTGTCGAGCGTTTCGAAGAACTGGCCAAGAAGGATCCGGCCATTCAGTATGAAATTCTCAAAATCATGAGTGCCGAAATCCATCACGGTCAGGAATTGCTGCTCCTACTCGGTAAACACAATGCCGAGGAGCGGATCGCCATTTTTCTGCTCAACTTGTCCAGGCAATTTGAAAAGCGGCATTGTTCGGCCACCGAATTCACCTTGTGCATGTCCCGCAGCGATATCGGTAATTATCTCGGCATTGCAGAGGAGACGGTCTGCCGCATATTTGCCCGGTTCCAGGACGACGGCCTCATCAGCAGTGAATACCGTAATGTCAAACTCAAGGATATCAAGCGGCTTGAGCAGATTGCCAACCAAAGACCCTTGAGGCAAACCAACGTCGCCTCTCTTTACTCCTGAAGTGAAGTGACCCTAGGCAGGGTCCCCGGGTTTTGCAGAGTGACCCTGCCACTCTCCCGCTTGGCGGAGATCATCTTCTTTCCATTTTTTTCTGATTCGCCGGCAATATTGCCGAGCAATTTCACCATTTTTTCAAGCTGATCCCGGGGTGGTTACCTGGGGCGATGCCGTTTCCAGTCATCTCGTCTCCGGCCCGAAAGCTCCTGCGCTTCTCCTGTCTTCCCGCTTGGGGTTCCCGTTTGCGAGCCTCATTTAGAGGCAGAACATTTTTCTGCCTGATTCAGTCCGTTCCGGCCGCGAATATACTTTTGTCATGATGACATCCGCATGATTGGTTCTGCGACGGCAGAGCTCAAAGGCGGATACAGCCATGTGAAAAGGTGGTGAGCGGTAGTGAGGGCAGCGAGAAAGAAACCTAATGGCATAGAGGTTCCGGGAAAACAACCGGAACATGACATTCATCAACTTTTTTTTAGAGGGCAAGACATATCATGCTTTCGCGATATGAAAATCCGATTATCCATATTCCCTGATTCGAAGCTCAAATAACTCGTCCGATGCGGCTGTCCGTCCTCTTTCCTGCATTTTCATCCAGCCTTCCCCGGAATCACCGCGAGAGTCTGTTGCTATCGTCAGAGGTGCGCTCCGCGTCGCAGCGGAGGGTAGATGGCAGAGCGGGGTCGCAGGGATGTCCAGCATGCACACGGACCTTCCGCGCACTTTCCCTGCTTCCGGGAACGGGGAGTCAGCAAAATTCGACAACAACCATGGAGGAAATTAGATGAAATATTTTTTTGACAAGATGCAAACGACTGCTGCCGTTTCTGCTGCTTCGCTTGCTATTGTCATATCCGTGGCTGCGCCTGCGGCTTCCGCCCAGGATGCGAGAACGCAAGCATTGGAGCAGCAACTCAGACAGCTGGAGGCGAGTCTGCAAGCCGTTCGAAATGAGCTGAACCAGGTGAAAGCGGAATCCGCGCGGGAAGCACAGAGGTTGATACAGATCGAGCAGAAATCGACATCGATAGAAAAACGCCAGGCGGTGGACGCGCAAAAGATTGCGAAAATCGAAGAGAGTGGGGTCTCGTTCGAAAGAACTCCAGATCAAAAGGCCCACATGGTTTTTTTTCGGGGGGGCTATGCGCGCAGCAACAATCTTCGTAACGGGGTATCCATTCAAAGTGGGGGAATTGGGGGCGCCGGAGGTCAAGCAGATCGGGATGCATGGTATATCGGCGCGGGACTGGATATCAACCTGACAAACGATGTCTGGGGGCTGATGCCAAACACCAGTGTCCTGTCGGAAGTCATGTTCGAATACAAGGAATTCGGCAGCAAGGTAGCCAGTAATGCGCTTCCTCCCCCCGGTTCCGGTGTGAACGTCAGTCAGTTCACCTTGACGGCGGCACCCAAGATCAAATTTTTCGAGGACTCCCGCTTCAGGCCCTGGATCATTCCCGCCGGTCTCGGCCTCCATGTGATCAGTCCGCCTTCCGAATCCATCACGGTATTGATCCCCGGCGTCATGTTCGGTGTCGGTGCCGACTATCAGATCTGGAAAAACTTCTTTGTCGGTATCGATGCCCGTTATCACCTGACCAGTGGCAGAAACGATGGCATCAAGATCGATGGCATGACTGCCGGTGGCTACATTGGAATGGGTTTCTAGGGAGGTCGACTGTCAGCCATCAATATCATACGGGTTTAAACCTGCCTCCTTCAGGATCGGGGGTGTTGAAAAAATTCGGGCAGTCTACCCGAATGTCGTGCAACCGCAGTTCATTCATACAAAGAGGAGAAAACCATGCGCAAACTGCTCATCATTATTTCAGCACCGCTGATCTTCGCAGGAAGTGTTCATGCCGCTGTCAATATCAATACCGCCACCCAGCAAGAGCTTCAGACCTTGAGCGATATTACTTCCGCCAAAGCCAGGGCGATCATCGAATACCGATCGAAGGCGGGCAAATTCAGGACGGCGGAGGACCTGACAAAGGTAGACGGCATCAATCCCCGCTACCTGGATATGAAGCAGCTCTACAAGGACGTTTCAGTCGCCGGACCGACCGTTCTGAAGGTGGGGGCAAAGCCTGAGGGTAAGTAATGTTGCCGCAATATTTGATTGCGATAATGTGATAGATAATGGAGGTGGCTGGTAGGAAGGACAGGCAGCAGGGCATAGCCGTACCGGAAATGCATAAACCTACCGGCCGATCGCTGCTTGACAAAGACCCGCTCGCGCGGGTTTTTGTTTATCCCCCCCCCGCTTTTTATACCTGGATTCAAGGCATGAAAATCTTCCGGGCAGCGACACGTTTGAACTTCACGGGCACCGTGGTGTCAGCATGCATGTCACTCATCGACCTGTTATAATTTCGCCCCTTTTGACATTGTAAAACTACGAACCTTTATGTCTCGTTCCCTGCGCAATATCGCCATAATCGCTCACGTCGATCATGGAAAGACGACACTGGTGGATAAACTGCTGCATCAGGCCGGCTCCTTCGCGGCACATCAGCACATCGCCGAACGCGTGATGGATTCCAATGATATCGAGCGCGAGCGCGGCATCACTATCCTTGCAAAGAATTGCGCAGCCGATTACGAAGGCGTGCATATCAATATCGTGGATACGCCGGGTCATGCCGATTTCGGGGGTGAAGTGGAGCGTGTCTTATCCATGGTGGATGGAGTGCTGTTGCTGGTGGATGCAGTGGAAGGTCCGATGCCGCAGACGCGCTTTGTTACTAGGAAGGCGCTTTCGCTGGGACTGCGTCCGATCGTCGTCATCAACAAGGTCGATCGGCCCGGCGCACGGCCGGATTGGGTGGTAAACCAGACCTTCGATCTGTTCGACAAGCTTGGCGCAAGTGAAGAACAGCTTGATTTTCCGGTTGTGTATGCTTCGGCCCTCAACGGTTACGCCACGCTCGACCTGAAACAGCCGGGCATCAATATGCGCCCGCTTTTCGACACGATACTCAGTCATGTCAGAGCGCCGGTAGAGGATGTCGATGGTCCACTGCAACTACAGATCAGCGCGCTGGATTATTCCAGTTTCGTGGGACGCATCGGTATTGGACGCATCAATCGTGGAAGACTTAAACCCGGTCAGGAGGTTACTGTGCTGGCGGGGAGCAATCCGCCCAGGAAAGCCAGGGTCAACCAGGTTCTGGGCTTCCGGGGCATTGAACGCGTCCAGCTTACCGAGGCGTTGGCGGGTGACATCGTCCTCATCAATGGTGTCGAAGAGCTGAGTATCGGCGCGACGCTTGCCGATATCGACGAGCCTGAGGCATTGCCCATGCTTGCCGTGGACGAGCCTACGCTCACAATGAATTTTCAGGTGAATACTTCACCTTTTGCAGGAAAGGAAGGGAAATTTGTCACCAGCCGGCAACTGCGCGAACGCCTGGAAAAGGAGTTGCTGACCAACGTTGCCATGAAGTTGGAGGAAACCAAGGATACCGACTCTTTCCTGGTTTCAGGCCGAGGCGAGTTGCATCTCACCATTCTGCTGGAGAACATGCGGCGCGAAGGCTATGAACTGGCAGTGTCGCGGCCCCATGTCGTGATTCGCGAGATTGACGGCGTCAAATGCGAGCCCTTTGAGATGCTTACGGTTGATGTTGAGGAGGCGCATCAGGGCGGGGTGATGGAGGCACTGGGTGCGCGGCGTGGCGATCTGCAGGATATGGTTTCCGATGAGCGGGGGAGAGTGAGACTCGATTACCGCATTCCTGCCCGAGGCCTGATCGGCTTTCAATCCGAATTCATGACCATGACGCGGGGCACGGGTCTCATGAGTCATGTATTCGACGAATACGCGCCCATGCGCCCTGAAATAACCGCGCGTCGCAATGGGGTTCTGATATCCGCCGAGCAGGGTGAAGCGGTGGCGTACGCCCTGTGGAAATTGCAGGAACGTGGACGCATGTTTGTCAGCCCGGGGGAGCGCCTGTATGAAGGAATGGTAATCGGTATCCACAGCCGCGACAACGACCTGGTGGTCAATCCTATCAAAGGCAAGCAGCTCACGAATATACGGGCATCCGGAAGTGATGAAGCCGTCGTTCTGACGCCGCCCATCCAGCTCACCCTGGAATCAGCTATCGAATTCATCGCAGATGACGAACTCGTGGAGATTACGCCTAAAACCATTCGCATCCGCAAACGCCTGTTGCAGGAGCACGAACGCAGGAAAGCGGCTCGCGCGGCGTAAGCCGGTTTCTTTCTCCGTTTTCTTCCGGTGACTGACGTTCAACCGGAAAAAATACGCGCGGCGGTTCAGAGCGCGACCGAACATTGCTTTCCTGAACCCGATCAGTCTAAGCGATCTCGGGTGTTACCCTCATGAACGAAAAAATCCTCTGGTATGTCGCCGACCCGATGTGTTCCTGGTGCTGGGGATTTTCGCCCGTGATCGAGAGAATGCGGCAGGAGTATGGCGATCGCCTGAGGATGGAGTTATTGCTGGGCGGATTGCGCGCCGGAACCAAAACTCCCCTGCCTCCTCAACAGCGTGAGGAAATACTCCATCATTGGCATGCCGTGCAGCGTGCAACAGGACAGCCGTTCAGCTTCGAAGGCGCGATGCCGGAAGGCTTTATCTACGATACGGAACCTGCAAGCCGCGCAGTTATCGCCGCTTCCCGGATCAGTTCCGATTCAGTATTCCCATTTTTCAAGACCATTCAGTCTGCGTTCTATGTCGATCAACAGGATGTGACCCGGCAAGAGGTACTGGAACGATTGGCTGTTGTTGCAGGGCTGGATGGGCTACTTTTCTCTCAGGTATTCGAATCCGAGGCCGTAAAGGAGTTGACGCTTGTCCATTTTCAAAAGGTCCGCCAGTGGGGCGTGCACGGATTTCCCGCTATGGTCGGGCAGGAGGATACGGATTACGCGGTATTGACCAGAGGCTATTGTTCATTTGAGGATTTCCGCCCGAGACTGGACAGTTGGCTCGAGAATTGATCCTTGCGAGCTTTCGCGTCGCAAGCTTATGATTTCTCCGGATAATTATGCAAAAAATATTTCTGGCATTCCTGGCTCCGGCTTTTGCTCTCTCGATGTTTTTGATCTCCCCGCCTGTATCGGCTGATAAGTGGAGAGATGACGGTCATCCTGGTCGGCACGGTCACGAAGGAAAAAAGTGGAACAAAGGCAAGGACGGGAAAAACCCCAGAGGTGGCAACAGTCACGGCCATTACTATTTTGATGACCGGCAGCGCGCTATTGTCCACAACTATTATGCACCGCGTTTGCAGCGCGGCCATTGTCCCCCCGGTTTGGCAAAAAAATATAACGGTTGCATGCCGCCGGGACAGGCGAAGAGATGGAGAACGGGTTATCCGTTACCACGCGAGGTTGTTTTTTATGACTTGCCTCCCGTTTTACTGCAGCAACTGGGCTATCCTGCCCCCGGCTACCGTTACGTTCGGGTTGGAATTGACATACTTCTGATTGCGGTGGGAACCGGAATGGTCATCGACGCAATCCAGGATTTGAATGCAATGCATTGAATGCAATGTAGCGGCGCTTGCAGTTCGGAGGAATCGATATCGCTCGGGATTGATCCGGTTATGCAGGTTCCGTCGGCTATTTTTCACATCCCCGTCCCGGTAGACCAGCCAAAGCGCTCCAGTAGCGCTCTAAACGCCTCGCTGGCAATGATGAATGCGATAAGATATGACGTCAAGCTTAGCAGGACGATTGTCCAGATTGCTCGCCAGGGACTCAGAGTCGAGTATTGTTTCCATTGCGAGAGAAAAGCAGCATCGTCCTCCTTGCTTACGCGGTTCAATTTCAGTTCGGAGAGAACGTTCTCCCGCGCTCGCCGAAGTGCATTCTCGACCCCCGTTCGATAAGTGGTATCGATAAGATCCAGGCGCTTTGCTTGCGCTTGTGAAGTTTCCGAAACTGTTTCCCCAGCCACCTGTGCATAAAAGTCGCGCATGCGTGCGAGGTATCGTTCATCCGCCAATAGGTCATTGATTGCTTTCTCTACAGACTTCGCTTCCCCGGCCGCGCCCATAGAGTTCCCACCGATCTTCTTCTGTTTCGCAGTTCTTATTTCCTGTATGAACTCCTGCTCCTTGCATCCGATCAGCCTGAGCCAAATCGCCTCCGCCGCTTGAGGAGATGGACCGCGCGAAGTTGAACCTGCTGTGGAAGGCGTAGTTTCGAATAGTTCGTCAAGTTCCGCTTTAGCTGTTTTTTCGCAATCCGCATCGATTGCTTCGAGCCTGCTGTTGAGATCGTCATTCATGATGTCTGGAGGCTGAAGGATTGAACTGCTGCCCTGAGTGCAGACAGTGTAACGTAAATTTCCAGAGACAAGGGAGCGGCAAAAGTGAAATCGCAATATGCAGAGTTTCCGGTTATAGCACTCTGCTGCCGGACTAAGTTAGCAGCCAAGGCTCTAAATGATTGCTACCATTGGTTTAAGGAATTAAAACTTCATTTACCAACTTCTTTCAGTTCTTCCATGATTACCTCCTGAACTCCCCATCTGCGAACGCTGAGTGAATTTTATTCCGGACAGCAGGGGTTATAGCGGGATTGCCGCAAAAGCATCGAGGTCGTTCACGGCGGTGGCAACGCGACCAATCAGTTCGCGGTTGGTTTCCGGTTTTATCATTCCGCCGACAGCAAGCGACACAACCATTGCTTCGAAGGGATAAACGAGGTGAGCACGGTATCTCTGCTTCAATATCTCGCTGTCAATATTTTCGATGCCACAGTTCGTGAGCTCTTCGGCATAGATAGCCAGCAGATTTGCCTCATGATTTCGCCGCACCTCGGGCGTAAGGGCGGTAGCAAGAAAATAAGCGACATCACCAATGCCTTCGCCAAAACGCACGAGTTGCCAGTCGAGAAGACCCGGTTGAGATTGGTTCCAGAACAGATTGCCGGGATGACAATCATGATGAACGAGTGTCTGCGGCCGCCCCGAAAGAAAGCGCATGGCGCGCCGGCGCTGGTGAGCATAATTTATAGCAGGCGCATGAAGGGGGGAGGGTATGAGTTTTTCCGCCTGCCGGAGCCCCCGCTTCATCAGCGGAACGGCAAGCGCAGTCCCCAGGTGATCTTCGAGTTGGCGTATGGGACCCGCCAGCCAGGCATATTTCTGCATGAGATCGAATTTGTTCCAGAAGCGGGCATGCAGCCGGGCCAACTGTTTGATGACAAGTGCGGCGCGATCAGCCGTAAGTGCATCATCGGGGTTGCCGGCAGTAGCGCCGGATTCAGTCACATCATTCAAAACCAGCGTCGCACCCTTACCGGGTTTACTCTGACCCGCGAGAAAACCGGGTACGGCAATGGGCACCGCTTGTGCCGTTTCATTGTAGAAGCGGGTTTCAGTATGAAGCAACCCTGGCAATGCAGTAATCAGCCTTGGCCGCCAGGCCAGCGAAGGTAATTTTACAAACCACTTGCGCGAGATCGTTCCCGGACCATCATGTTCAACCGCAATCCGAACCCGTGTCGTCGTTCCTATATCGACGGAAACCAGATCTACCCTGGATACCGTTACATGGGAAAAATGACAATTCACTACCCGTTGTGCCCAGCCGGCATTCAAATCGCTGGGTCGGCGAGCGAGAATATTATGCTTCATTTGCAGACTGGAGGGGGGACTGAATCCAACGAAGTTGAATCGGGTGAGTACGCCCGGATTTTCTTTTGGGAGGTTGCCGAGGTGCATCAGAGAGGCTGCGGTCGATCAGGAATTGCGGTATGCCCATTCATTTATTCAGAAATACATTGGTTTTCCATAGAAAAGGGAGCCGAAGCTCCCTTTCTATGGAATGCGACAGCAGGAGGAATTACTGATAACGTTGATCCGCAGGCGGCTGCTGCTCATAAGACCCGGCAGGCTGCCGATAGGATTTCTCCTTGGGCTCATCCGTGCTCAATTTCCAGTCAGGATGATAGTGTGTCTCCCTATCCCAGTCTTTCCAGATATAGTCGGGATAGATAAGGGGTTTGGTTGGAATGACAAATGTGACCAAGTCTACCGCGCCCGTCAATGTGCGGCCGATACCGTGCACGATACCTGTAAGCAGGCCAGCGGTAAGTCCGTAGCCAAGTCCCTTCTCGTTGGTTCCTATCATGATGTTCTTCGGCACTTCGCCTATGCCTGTGACCGTGTTGGCGAGGCCATGCGCAAGCTTGTCGCCCACACCTTCCGCATAGCTGTGTGCAAACGCTGCTTGTGGCGAAACAAATAATAATGCAGACAGTATCATTAGCGTTTTCAACATATTTTTCATCGATACCTCCCTTAATAGATTAAATAAAAATTTAATTCCAACTTAATACTAGCATACCCCTAAGAAATATGGAAAAGGCATGCCAAAATTCGTGAGCTCAGCGCTGTATCTGCCCCGTAGTCAAACTGGTTAAAGGCGGGAATTTTTGTGGATATCAGTGCCCTACAACGAATGTACCGGCTTCACGCGACGCGGCAGTCCGCTTCAAGGTGCAATCGAACCAGCAATTGTGATTCTTGTCGGCGTTTGTGCTTGCCGTCATCTTAATCATTCAGCATCCAGGCGTTCTTGCACGAATTGTGCTACCCTTCCGCATGTTTCGTAATTGTGAAACCATCATCTGACGGATTGCAAACAGAAACTGTGACCCGTCTCCGTACAAGAAAAGCAGCTACGTGAGTTCTTTACCTACATCGCCGGAAGCATCCGGCTTCCTGTCTTTGCGTTCGTTTCCCTCGGCATCACTCCATCCTTCAAGCTTCCGCCCGGCAGATTCCATTCAGTTTTCGGTAATCGTTCCCACACTCAACGAGGCCGACAATATCGATCCGTTACTGACCAGACTATCCGCGCTTGATTTGCCGGAGGGAAGTTTCGAAATCATCTTTGTGGACGATGGTTCATGCGATGGAACGCCGGAAAAAGTCCGCGAATGGGAAAATTGCGGCAACGTAAGATTGATCGAACGCCGGGAAAAACCCGATCTCACGTGTTCAATTCTGGTCGGCGCGGTATCGGCGCGAGGAGATGTTATTGTCGTGATGAATGCGGACTTGAGTCATCCGCCCGAGCGATTGCCCGCGCTGATCGCGCCGATATTGGATGGGAGTCATGACGTCGCAGTCGGGAGTCGTTATGTGCCTGGTGGCAGTACGGAGGGCCGGCCGCTGTACCGGCAGTGGCTGTCCCGCCTCGGTGGCTGGCTTGCCCGTTCCCTTTGTGACATCAACGATGCGACCTCCGGATTTTTCGCATTCCGCCGTGAATTGTCAGGAACTGTTGCGGAACGTGCGGGCGGATATAAGATATTGCTCGAACTACTCATGGCAGGGCAGGGCAAGCTTCGGGTGGTGGAAGTGCCGATCTGCTTTCGTGATCGGATCCACGGTGCGTCAAAGCTGTCGTTTTCACATCAATGGACATATTTGCAGCGCCTGATGACCCTGGCTGGTGGCACGGTTTCGATGGGCATAACCAGGCGCTCCGCAGCAGCAGGATTATTTGGCGTTTTTGTCGATGCGCTATTGTTCCAATGGTTGTTGAGCAGCGGGGCAGGGCTTGCGCTGGCACATATCCTGAGTTTTTTTGTCGCCGCCTCGGTAAGTTATTTGCTCAATTCCAAATGGTCTTTTCATCTAAACCATGAAGGATACTTGCGGTGGTCGCAATTCGGGCGTTTTCTGACGGTCGGGTTGTTCGCATTGTTGATGCGTGGAGGCGTGCTGGCTTTCCTGGTTCACGGTTGGCATATGCCGCCACTGCTGGCGATATTTCCCGCTATTGCAGCCACGGTTGCCGTTATTTATATGGGCTCGGTTTTCTACGTATTTCCGTTAAAACAGAATCCGTCCTCCCTGGATGTCCGATGGCGCGTCGCCTCGTTCGGAATCGTCGCGTTTGCGGTACTACTGCGCCTGATCTATATCGGTATAGCGCAGCTAATCCCTGATGAAGCGTACTACTGGAATTACGCGCAGCACATGGACCTGAGCTTTTTCGATCATCCGCCCATGGTGGCCTGGCTGATCTGGTTCGGGACCTCGATCTTCGGTGACAACGAGTTCGGAGTACGGATAGGCGCCTTCATCTGCGGCCTGATTACAATGGGTTATCTGTACGCCCTCTCGCGCAATCTCTACGACAAATCGACCGGTATCCGGGTTGTCCTTTTGCTGACCGTGCTGCCCCTTGGCTTTGTTACCGCAACGCTCATGACGCCGGATGCTCCGTTAATGGCTGCGTGGGCAGCTACCTTGTACTACATGGAGCGGGCATTGATAGCAGACCAGCGGTGGGCCTGGCTGGGCATGGGCATTGCATTCGGATTAGGTATTCTGTCCAAATACACGCTAGCACTGCTGGGTCTTGCAGCGCTGCTGTTTGTAGTGATCGAGCCGGGTTTGCGTCGCTGGTTGCGTCGACCGGAGCCCTATCTTGCGGCAGCGCTTGCGCTATTGCTGTTTTCACCCGTTATTGCCTGGAATATGGAGAACGACTGGGCATCCATTATGTACCAGTCCCAGCGCGCGACGGGAATAGGCAACAAGTTTTCGTTGCACCTGCTTTTCTTTCATATGCTGCTTGTCCTGACGCCGGTTGGTTTGGTTGCAGCATTCATGGCGCTGGTTGTGCGCCATGAGCGAACGGTCAACCCCCTGATACGCAGGCGCCGCCTGTTCATGCAGGTGTTCACCATTGCGCCGCTTGCGGTATTTTTCTGGCTCAGCCTGTTCGGCTGGCCGAAATTCCACTGGACTGCGCCCGTCTGGCTGGCGATTCTACCGGCAATGGGGTGGATGTTGGGCCAGACAGATAACTGGAGCAAAGTAGCAAGCCGTTTGCGGGCAGCATGGAAACCAACCATAGGAATCTGTATGCTTCTCTATGCATTGGCACTCCATTACGTTGTCCTGGGCATCCCTGGCATTCCCTACGTGGGTTTCAGCGAACACTACTTCTGGCGCGAAACCACGCGTGAAGTCGAACGACTTGCGGCAGAAGTTGCGCAGCAGACCGGAAAAAAACCGCTTATAGTGGGGATGAGTAAATGGTCAGTCGCGAGTTCCTTGTCATTTTATAACGATAAAAGCGAACCGCTGGATATTCGCGGACGCAACATGTTCCTGCAGAGCGCGGCCATGTATGATTTCTGGTACCCCTCGGAACCCCCGACGGATCGTCCCATTATTCTGTTTGGAATGAAAACGCATCAGCTCGAGCATGACATCGATGGCAACGATAACATTACTCCGCTGCTGGTGCAGCCAGGCCCGATCAGGGAATTGAAGATCGAGCGGGAAGGGAAGCCGCTGCGCGGGATATATTACCGGGTTGCGCAAGGTTATCTCGGTCTCCCGGCAACCGATTCTCAGGTGCGCTAGCCTCTCGCCTTTCATTTTCCCCGGCGTTGCGCCTTACCCCTTACCCCATTAACAGGCCCTATGTAAGAGTGCCTCCTTTCTCCATTTCCTATCATGACAATTTATGCGAAAAACATAATGCGGAAAATATTAATGGATCATATGATGTCGCTTGCGTGCGGGTTGATCTTTATCCTGTTCTCTGCGTACAGCATGGCGGGACTACCTGCCGGGAAAGATGAAAGAATTGCTGATACTTCGCAGCAGAAAGAGGTTGCCATCACGATTTATGGCAATAATCTGGGTTTGATAAAAGATACGCGCCACCTCGGTCTCGCGCGCGATTTCAATCAACTCATCTGGCTTGATGTTGCAAAGCAAATACGTCCGGAAACGGCACGATTGCGTAATCCTGCCCATTTCCGTGGATTTCGCGTACAGGACCTGAGTTTAGACCTCGATCTGTTAACCCCTGGAAAGCTGCTGGAGCGATACATCGGCAGGGAAGTAACGGTCATTCATGCGATTCCAGCGACAGGGAAGGAGAGTAGAGAGACCGCTATAGTACTTTCCGCACATAACGGCGGAGTGTTCAAGTATGCGGATCGAGTTGAAATCGGCAACCCCCATCTGGACCGATTGGCTTTCCCCGCTGTTCCCGCGAGATTACAGGACAAGCCCAGTCTGGCTATTTCCTTCGTCAATCCGGTTGCCGGCGAGCAGGACCTGGAGCTTTCCTATTTGACAACGGGGTTATCCTGGCGAGCGGATTATGCAGTGGAATTGAATGAGCGCGAGGACCATGCGGATATTCAGGGCTGGGCGACCATAACCAATCAAAGTGGAACAACCTACCTGAACGCTGCCTTGCAACTGGTTGCAGGGGATGTCAACCAGGTGCGCCAAGGGGCGCCTGTACCCCGCCATGTCATGGCCATGGCAAAAATGGCCGAGGCGACCGACCTGAAACAGGAGCCGCTGCTTGAATATCACCTCTATACCCTCGATCGCCCCATAACGCTGGCGGAGAACCAGATCAGGCAGGTAGGGCTGATGTCTGCAACCCGCATATCGGTGAAGAAGGAACTGGTCTTGACGGGTTCCGATTATTACTACTCCGGGAAATATGCTGATATAGGGCAGAAGCTGAAGCCGTCGGTATTCCTCGAATTCAGGAACAAGGGAGAAGGACTGGGAATTCCCCTGCCTGCAGGAATAGCAAGAATATATAAAAAAGACTCACGCGGCCATATCCAGTTTGTGGGTGAGGATCAGGTGGATCATTCGGCTGCAGGTGAAATTGTCCGGCTGAAACCGGGAAATGCATTCGATGTAACAGCGGAAAGAAAACAGACGGATTTCCTGAAGTTGGCGGGAGAAGGACTGAAAGACTCGCGGGAGGGGAACACGTTCGAAAGCGCATTTGAGATTCTTTTGCGCAATGCCCGGAAAGAAACTGTCACCGTGACGATGCGGGAACCAATACCCGGGGATTGGCAGGTGGTATCCGAATCGCAAGCACACAGCAGGGTTTCTTCGAATATGGCGGAATGGAAAGTGGTTGTTCCTGCCGGTGGCCATAATGTTCTGAACTATCGGGTTCGTGTAAAAAACTTCTGAAAAAGTCTCTGTACTCTTTACCCTCTACGCCTTATCCCCTACTTCCTTATGCCTTTCGGCAGCTGGAAACAGGCTGAGGGATGAGAATGAGATGTGAGGGTGAGGGTGAGGGTGAGGGTGAGGGTGAGGGTGAGGGTGAGGGCCAAGTGGAAAGAACGCCGATCCAAAAAAGGAAACCGGTGGAGCTTCGCTTCCACCGGGCTCTGTCAGCCGGTTTAATACTCTTATTGAACGGCCACGTTGATCTTTTTCGGCTGGACCGGTTCGCGTTTGGGGATGACGATTTCCAGAACCCCCAAGTTGGATTTGGCTGATATTGCATCCGCGTTGGCAGTGTCCGGCAAGCTGAAACGGCGGTGGAAGGAGCCGTAGGTGCGCTCGACACGCTTGTAGCCTTCCTTTTCGGTGGTGGCCTCGGTTTTCTTTTCGCCTTTGATCGTGAGCACGCTTTCTTCCATGCTGATATCGATATCTTCGGGTTTTACGCCGGGAAGATCAGCCTGAAGAACGAACTTGTCCGCTTCTTCCTTGATATCCACTGCCGGCGCCCATTCGGCGGTCGCGGCGGATCCGTCGCCGGCCACGTTCTCCCGCGCACGATCCAGTTCCCGATGTAATTGGTGGAGCAAGCTCCACGGTTCATACCGACTAATAGCCATAATATCTCCTTTGAATAAATGTCTGACATCAAGCTGATGCTGTGAATCAGCACTTATTAATCAATATAGGTTCGTTTGGCTATTTTTCAACCGATCCTTTCGATTTTTTTGCCACCCGCAGCCTCGGGATTTGTTCAGCAGCTTCCTAGGTGCGGTCGTATAGTGAAAAGTGGCAGAGCACGCTGGAGTTGCTGCTGAGGATGAGAGTCGCAAAACAGAGAAAACCCGATGTGGCAAGATGAACGGGGATATGGAAGGCGAGTTTCAGATTTTGCTACACCAGCGGCAACTCGCCGCTGCGAACGCCAATACCTGCAATTTTTTCCACGGCACTGACGAAGTTCGGGTTTTCGTGCAGTTTCACCAGCGAATCCGGGTTTGGCCGCCCGCGCATGCGGGCGAGACGAATCACCCCGAGGGCGGGCAAGTCCCAATGTAGCTCCGCGAGCAGCATTTCGGCCGCTTCCGGGTTATTACACAGCAGCACCATGTCGCATCCCGCATGCAATGCTTTCTGGGCCCGCTCCACCGGATTGCCTGCAAAAGCTGCTCCCGCCATATTCAGATCATCGCTGAAGATACACCCTTCGAAACCCAGCTCACCCCGCAAAACCTTTTTGAGCCATACTTCGGAAAAACCGGCCGGCAATGCATCCACCTTTGGATAAATGACGTGGGCAGGCATCATACCGGTAAGGCCGAAACCGATCATTTTACGGAATGGAACGAGGTCATCCATTTCGATCTGCGCGAAAGTTCGTTCGTCCACCGGCATTTCGAAATGGGAATCGGCTTCGATATAACCATGACCAGGGAAATGCTTACCCACCGCTGCCATTCCGGCTGATTTTAATCCGGCCATCAGGCTATGAGCCAGATCTGCAATGGCGTGCGGGTCACGGTGAAAAGCACGGTCGCGGATGACACTGCTTTGGCCATAATCCATATCCAGGACCGGTGTAAAACTGAAATCCACGCCCGCAGCCCGTAGTTCCGCCGCCAAGACATACCCCGCCTGATGCGCCAGGTGCCGCGCCTGAGCAGGATACTCATCCCAGATCCTGCCCAGTTCGCGCATGGGAGGCAGGCGCGTGAAATCTTCCCGGAAACGTTGAACCCTGCCCCCTTCATGATCGACTGCGACCAGCAGCGGCGGCGTTCGCAGCGCATGGATTTCAGCGGTCAGATGCATGAGTTGCGCAAGCGAGGAATAGTTGCGCGTGAACAGGATCACTCCTCCAACCAGCGGGTGGCGGAGTTTTTTCTTATCGTTGGCGGTGAGTTGCGTGCCTTCGATATCGAGCATGACGGGACCGAGCGACATTTATTTTTCCAATATGACAAAAGCGCAAGCGAGGTTCAATTCGTCACTGATGGAGAGATGGTGACGGGTGATGCCTTCGTTTTGGGCTAGGGTATGCAATTCAGGGTGGAATTTGAAATAGGGTTTGCCCAAGGTATCATGAGTTACTCCGATATGGCTCAAGCTGACAGGATGACGGATACCCGTGCCAAAGGCTTTGGCAAGCGCTTCCTTGGCGGCAAAACGCTTCGCCAGGAACATTACCGGCTGCATGCTTTTTGCATATTCTGGCCACTCCTCGTCTGTCAGCAGGCGCCGGGCGAAACGCTCTCCGTATTTTTCCAGCAGGCGCGCAATACGCGAGGTTTCAACCAGATCGGTTCCGATCCCATAGATCATTTACATGCTTCCAGCATCAGGTTTTTCATTTCCCGGACTGCCTGCTCGAAGCCTACGAACAATGCGCGAGCCACGATCGCGTGGCCGATATTGAGCTCCGACACGCCCGGGATCGCTGCAATTGCCTGAACATTCAGGTAATGCAACCCGTGCCCTGCGTTGACTGTGAGCCCTTGGCCCAAACCCTTGCTTACCGCCGCCCGGACTCGCTCCAGCTCGCCTTGCTGCTTGTCCGCCGTTTGGGCATCGGCATAATGTCCGGTGTGAATCTCGATGACCGGTGCGCCGGCTTCGACGGATGCATCGATCTGCGCGGGCTCGGCATCGACGAAGAGTGAAACCCGGATGCCGGCTTCAGCCAGCCTGCGGCATGCGCGTTGCACTTGCTCGAAATGCCGTACCACATCGAGTCCGCCCTCGGTTGTCAATTCTTCGCGCCGCTCCGGCACGAGGCAGATATCATGGGGTTTGATGCGCAGCGCAAATCCGATCATTTCATCCGTGACCGCGCTCTCCAGATTCATGCGGGTCTTGAGCGCGCCGCGCAGGATTTCCACGTCTCTATCCTGTATGTGGCGCCGGTCTTCGCGTAAGTGCAAGGTGATGGCATCTGCTCCGGCCGATTCGGCAATGAGTGCCGCCTCTATCGGATCGGGATAGGTTGTACCGCGCGCCTGGCGCAAGGTGGCGACGTGATCGATATTAACGCCGAGTTTGATCATGATGGTGGCGAGGGTTTTCCTGATGCGGCTTTTTTCAACGATTGCCTGAATGATATTTGCTCTCCCGCACATCTGGAAGAGGCAAGAGAGATCGGGCAAAAAATGACTATATTATAATAGTGTGTGCGGCGAAGACAGTATGTATATAAAAGCGGATCTCCAGGTTGATTGCCTTGGGGACGTTACTCTTTGGGTCGTTACTCCTGGCTGGTCCGTATTTGATTGAAGAGGACGACTATAAATTCCGCGTCTGAAAACCTGCAAGGAGGAAAGGGGGATCCGGAGAAAATGTCGGACCCGCGCGTTTTCTTCGCGGCGGAGCGGACGCTTCTGGCGTGGGTGCGCACGGGGCTGACGATCATCGCGCTTGGTTTCGTCGTCGCCCGCTTCGGGCTGTTTCTGAATCTTCTTGTGGCTTCCGGGGAAATTTCCAAAAATGGAAGTGCTGCCAGCGCTCATGGAATCTCCGGTGTGTTCGGCATTATTCTTGTGCTCTCAGGCAGTGCGACCATACTCGGCGCCTTGCTCAATCACAGACATTATGTAAGCTCATTGCCGCTTGAGGATCTGCCCAAACTGTCCTTACCCTGGCTCTCATCGTTCTTGTCTTTATCGGTTGCTACCATAGGATTTCTGCTGGCGGTTTACCTCTTGTTTACATGAACATTATAGGGGTCGATCATGCCAGAAAGGGGTTAGCAGGTCCTAGCTCCTGAATCGGCTGCTGCTATTTGCCCGCCTCTGACAGGTGTGTAATGGCTCAGATGACGTTCAACGGTATTTTGAGATACGAAATACCGTTGTTCTCGGGTGACGGCATGAGGCCCGCGCGCACATTCACCTGGATCGACGGCAGCAACAGCGTGGGCATTTCGAGTGTCCGATCCCGCGCTTCGCGCATTGCGACGAACTGGTCTTCGTCAATGCCGTCGCGCACGTGGACATTATTTGCACGCTGCTCTCCCACACTCGTTTCCCACCGAGGGGTCCGGCCTTGCGGGGGATAATCATGGCACATGAACAGCCGGGTATTCGCGGGATAATCCAGTATTTTCCTTATTGACCGGAATAGTCTGCGTGCATTTCCTCCCGGAAAATCGGCGCGTGCCGTGCCGATGTCCGGCATGAACAGGGTATCGCCGACAAAGATCGCTTCCTCTACCTGATAGGACAAGTCCGCCGGCGTATGGCCCGGTGTCGAGAGCGCTTTCACGTTCAGTTTCCCCACGCTGAAAACCTCGTTATCGGCAAATAAGTGGTCAAACTGTTTGCCGTCCGGCGTGAAGTCTGTTTCAAAATTGAATATTTTCCTGAAGGTTTCCTGCACGATTGGAATCTCCTTCCCGATCGCCGTCTTGCCCCCCAATCTCCCCTTAAGAAAGTGCGCCGCTGTGAGATGGTCGGCGTGCGCATGGGTCTCCAGAATCCATTCTGTCGTCAGATTCTTTTCCTCGATAAAGGCGATCAGTTTATTGGCGGAGGCAGTGCGCGTTCTGCCTGATTTGGGATCGTAGTCCAGTACTGGATCGATGATTGCACAATATCCATTCGGCTCATCGAAAACCACGTAGCTTACTGTCCAGGTCGCGCCATCAAAAAAAGCTTCGATATTCGGTTTCATTTTCTCTCTCTTCAAAGGCTTGGTTGGGATATCCGGAAGCAAGGCGATCTAAATAAAGTCTGGGGATTCTACGCTGAACACAGCGCCGCACTCTTCCCTAAGGATGGTTTACCCTCATGACGCTTGCTGACCCGCGTCTTACTCCGCAGGGACGAGCGTTACAATTGCTGAAACTCTTTCAGTAACTGGCGTGTATGCAATGGCTTATCTCCCAGATAGTGGCTGAGCAGGTGGCGCATCAGGATCCTGCTCTGCAGACGGGTCAACGGCGCTGAATAGTCTCCCTGACTCATATCCAGCAGTGTTTTTCCACTTAACTGAAGATTAAAAGGACAGCTGCCGTTGCTCGACGCAACGGGACCCCGTTCGATTTCGTAGCAGTACGTCTGGTTTGGTTTAATCGGTTTTCCCGATGAAACATCGCGATCGAGCGTCAGAGCATAACCTATCTCCTGCAGGAGACGCTGCTCGAAGCGGCGCAGTATGGGAATGTAATCGCTTGCCGTACTCAGATCGGACAAGGCCTCCTGATAGCAGGCAAATAACCGTTCGTGCGGATCATTGCGGTGCAATAGCCGTATCAAGAGTTCATTGAGATAAAATCCGCAGATCAGGGCAGTTCCCTGTAAGGGTAATTGTCCACCCTGCCATTCCGCTTTATGCAAAGTGCGTAATTCGGACTTTCCCCCCCAGCTCAGCAGGAGAGGCTGGAATGCGCGCAGCAATCCCCGTAATGCAGATGTCGGACGCTTGGCGCCTTTCGCAACCACGGCAATGCGTCCAGAATTTTGCGTGAAAACTTCCACGATAAGACTGGTTTCAAGATAAGGATAGCTATGCAACACAAAAGCGGGTTGTGCTTCCTGACGCTGTTTATCTACGCTCATGTTTTAGCGAGCTCTCGTCAGCTACCTTTGCTCGTGTGAACATCCACCCGGGGTTTGTACTCGTGGTTTTGAAGCGGAGAGAATAAGTGTGAAACTTATGGCGCACTGACGGGTTACTCATACCCGAGCGTCTTCAGCATCCGTGCATCTTCGGCCCAGCCGCTTTTGACCTTTACCCAGACCTTGAGATAAACCTTGCCGCCGAAGCTTTCTTCCATGTCCTTGCGCGCCTGGGTAGCGATCAGCTTCAATTTTTCTCCGTCCTTGCCGATGACAATCGCTTTCTGGCTGGATTTGTCCACGACAATGGAAGCGTGAATCCTGCGCAGCTCATCTTCCATCACAAACTGGTCAATGATGACGCTGGTGGAATAAGGAATCTCTTCTCCCAACAGCCGGAATAATTTTTCGCGAACCAGTTCCGCGGCTATGAAGCGTTCATCCCGGTCGGTTACTTCATCTTCCAGGAATAGTGGTGGATTTTGCGGCAGGTGCGGTCGTATCGCAGCTATCAATTCGAACAACTGCCCTCCATTCTCGGCACTTATCGGCACCATGGCTGCGAAATCAAATTCCTTTGACATTTTTTTGAGGAAGGGAAGCAGTTGGGACTTATCCGGCAGGCGGTCTATCTTGTTGAGGGCAAGAACCACAGGCTTGTTCTTTGGCAGGAGTTTCACCACCAGTTTGTCGCGATCGTCAAAGCGCATCGCTTCAATCACCAGTATCACGACATCCACATCCCGCAGCGTCTGGGTAACCAGACGGTTCATTCCACTGTTCAAACGGCTTGTATGCCGCGTCTGGAAGCCCGGGGTGTCGACAAAAACAAACTGGGAGCATGCATCAGTGAGAATCCCGTGTATGCGATGCCGTGTCGTCTGGGATTTTTTTGATGTAATACTGATCTTTTGGCCGACCAACCTGTTCAACAGGGTGGATTTTCCTACGTTGGGACGGCCAACAATGGCAATATACCCGCTGCGATAAACAGGGTCTGCAAGGGAAGCTTCAGTGTTCATCAGAAAAGGTTTTGCGTCATATACATCCGGGTAAATCCCTCGCAGCCTTGCTGTTGGAATATTTTGGCTCTGACAGGAAGCGCTTCACAGTCCAGGAAAGCACGAAAGGCAGTTCTAATGCGACTGGAGTTGCTCATAAGCTTGCCGGGCCGCGTGCTGTTCCGCACTGCGACGGCTCGTGCCTTCGCCCAGGGTGCGGATTTCAGGCCGGGAAATCACGCATTCCACCTGAAACTGCTGCTGGTGAGCTTCGCCTCGGGTAGCAACGACAGCATACCGGGGCAGCGCCAGCTTACGGCTCTGGAGATATTCCTGCAAAAGGGTTTTGGGATCCTTGCCGAAGGCATGGGTGTTCAGCTCCCCCAGGGAGGGAATGAAAAGATTTTCAACTGTCTTCTCGGCCTGCTCAAAACCCGCGTCGAGATATATGGCGCCAATCACAGCTTCCAGCGCATCCGCAAGAATCGAAGGCCGCTTGTCTCCTCCACTTTTGAGCTCACCTTCGCCAAATCGGATAAGCTTTCCCAGCTCAAGCGTTTGCGCCAGTTCGGCCAGCATCTTCTGGTTTACGAGGTTCGCCCGTATTCGGGACAAACTACCTTCGCTGAGATCAGGAAAATGATGGAATATCAATCCGGCGACGGCGCAGTTGAGGACGGCGTCACCCAGAAATTCAAGCCGTTCGTTGTGAGGTATGCTGTGGCTGCGGTGCGTCAGCGCTTGCCGCAGCAGTTCGGGCCGATGGAAGGTATGACCGAGTTTCCGACACAGTGCTGCACTCTCCGTATTCCGGTAAGCTGTCCCCAATTTTGCGCGCCCCTCTGACCAATTGTGGCGAGCTGATCCGCCACATGCTCAAGGTCCTGATTGCCGCCCGAATTACTTGATCGATAATCCGATGCGTTTCAGGTCGCTGAAATTCCACCAGATCATGAAAGCCTTGCCGACAATGTTCTGGTCAGGTACGAATCCCCAATAACGACTGTCACTGCTGCTGTCCCGGTTGTCTCCCATTGCAAAGTAGTTGCCGGGAGGAACCTTGCAGGTAAATCCACGATCGTTATAGCTGCAATTTTCATGATGAGGGAAGGGGAGCACACCCCCTAGCTGGATACTATGCTCCTCCTGGGGATTGATAAGGACATTATAGCGGTGATTTCCGAGTGACTCCGTGTAGCTGCGGCTGTAAACGAATTTCAGGCCTGATTCCACATAGGTATATTCCCCGTTCGGCTCCATCCTCACCGGTACGTTGTTGACGCTCAGTTGCTTGTCGCGATAGGTGATGATATCTCCCGGTACCCCCACGATACGCTTGATGTAATCCATGGAGGGATCCACCGGGTAGCGGAAAACCATGACCTCCCCACGCTGAGGGGGGTTTATATCCATTAACTTGACGTTGGCCACCGGCAACCGGATACCGTAAGTATATTTATTGACGAGAATGAAGTCTCCTACCAGCAGAGTCGGAATCATCGAGCCCGAGGGGATTTTGAAAGGCTCAACCAGGAAAGAACGCAGGCAGAACACGACAAGAATCACCGGGAAAAAGCTTTTCGGATACTCCACCCACCATGGCCCCTGGTCTCCCGGCGCGCGGTGTCGTTGCAGCACGGTACGATCAAGCAGGGCGATACTGCCGGTGATTAACAGCAATATCAGCATAATGAGCGGAAAGTTCATTCTTGTTCCTTATTCCCTTCGGGTGAACAGTCCATTGCTCGCCCGGAAACGGGATTTTCCCGGTGAGCATGTGCCCCTTGTTGAAGGCGATCCATCGTATTGTTTGAACTACTTTTCTCCAACCTGCAGAATGGCGAGAAACGCTTCCTGCGGAATTTCGACATTGCCGACTTGCTTCATGCGTTTTTTACCGGCCTTCTGTTTTTCCAGAAGCTTGCGTTTACGCGTGATATCGCCGCCATAGCATTTGGCCAGCACATTCTTGCGTAAAGCCTTGATACTTTCCCTGGCGATAATGTGCGAGCCTATGGCGGCTTGAACAGCGATGTCGAACATCTGCCGGGGAATCAGTTCACGCATCTTCTGCGCGAGTTCCCGTCCGCGGTACTGGCTGCTCGCACGGTGCACAATCAGCGACAAGGCGTCCACACGCTCGCCATTGATGAGGATATCCAGCTTGACGAGATCGGAAGCCCTGAACTCCTTGAATTCATAATCAAGTGAAGCGTAACCGCGGCTGGTCGATTTTAACCTGTCGAAGAAATCCATGACGACTTCATTGAGCGGGATTTCATAGGTCAGCATGACCTGCCTGCCCATATATTGCATATTCTTCTGGATTCCCCGCTTGCTGATGCAAAGCGTAATGACCGATCCGACATATTCCTGCGGGACGAGGATGGTTGCTGTAATGATCGGCTCCCGAATCTGCTCTATTTTTGAGAGATCAGGCAATCTGGAGGGGTTTTCGATTTCAATGACTGATCCATCGCGCAGCACCACCTGATACACCACCGTGGGCGCGGTGGTGATGAGGTTCATGTCGTATTCCCGCTCCAGTCTTTCCTGTACGATGTCGAGATGAAGGAGCCCGAGAAAGCCGCAGCGAAAACCGAATCCCAGCGCCTGCGACGTTTCCGGCTCGTATTGCAATGAAGAATCATTGAGTTTCAACTTCTCCAGTGCATCGCGCAGGGCGTCGTACTGGTTGGATTCCACGGGGTAGAGTCCGGCGAACACCTGCGGTTTGATCTCCTTGAAGCCGAGCAGCGGTTGGGGGGCGGGGCGGTCAACGAGTGTTACCGTATCGCCGACCTTGGCAGACTTCAACTCCTTGATTCCGGAAATAATGAAGCCCACTTCACCGGCGCTCAGAGATTCGCGATTTCTGGATTTGGGCGTAAATACGCCTACCTGTTCACACAAGTGGGTAGTTTTACTGGCCATCAGCAATATTCTGTCCTTAGGCTTCAATACCCCATCCATTACCCGCACCAGCATTACCACGCCTACATAGTTGTCGAACCAGGAATCGATGATAAGGGCTTTGAGGGGTGCTTCCGGATTCCCTTTCGGCGGGGGAATACGCGAAATGACCGCTTCCAGGATATCCTCCACACCGACACCGGTTTTTGCACTTGCCCGCACGGCATCCTGTGCTTCTATGCCGATGATATCTTCAATTTCCTTGATGACGCGTTCCGGTTCGGCAGCGGGCAGATCGATCTTGTTCAGGACCGGTATGACTTCCACACCCTGTTCGATTGCGGTGTAGCAATTTGCAACGGTTTGGGCTTCCACGCCCTGGGAAGCATCAACTACCAGAAGGGCTCCCTCGCAGGCTGCGAGGGAGCGCGATACTTCATAGGAGAAGTCGACGTGGCCTGGCGTATCGATCAGATTCAGGAGATAGCTGCTGCCGTCACGGGACTTGTATTCCAGAGCCGCCGTCTGCGCCTTGATGGTGATTCCGCGCTCGCGCTCCAGTTCCATCGAGTCCAGCACCTGTTCTTCCATTTCCCGGTCGGATAACCCCCCGCATAAATGGATGATGCGGTCTGCGAGCGTGGACTTGCCGTGATCGATATGGGCGATGATGGAAAAGTTGCGGATGTGCTGCATCAGGGATCAGGATAGCAAGGGAAGAGGGTGATAACAGGACGATGCCGGAATTCACCGGCAATCAAAAAAGGGCACATGGTGTGCCCTCTCATGGCGTGGCCCTCTGGTCGCACGTATATCCGGTCCCTGCAAATTCTTGTTCAAGACGGACATTTTAGCGAATTTTGAGGAAATAAGCACCTGCCGAGTCGCCTCCTTCCCTGATGATAAGGGGAAGGAGGCGCTCACCGCTTTCACAAAAGAACAGGAGTGCTATTTTTCGATTCGTTGAAATATCCGGCCAAACGCATTCAGGTCGAGATGATAGTGGCAAATTTCCCTGTCCCCGGCCATCAACACCGGAACGCGTTGCCCATAGCGCGATTGCAGATCGCTGTCGCTATCCACATCCACGACTTCGAGCTGAAAAGGATAGCTTGCCTTCAATTCCTGCAGGGCCGCGAGCATGTCCTGGCAGAGGTGGCAGTGCTCCCGGCCATAGACTGTCAACAAGACAGGGAGATCAGGATCGGGAGCAGCCATTTATCTGTGTTCACCATTCATCTTCATGGTGATGAAGGTGGCTGTATCACCGCGCTTGACCAGCAGGGCGATATTGCGTCCTTTCTCGACCTTGTTGAGTAACTGGTTGAATTGATCAACCGTTTTGACATCCTGATTATTGATGCTCAGAATGACATCGCCCGGTCTGACTCCCGCGCGGCTTGCGATACCGGGCACCATATCCTCGACCAGAAGTCCGCTTTCAGTTTCCAGTTCCTTCTTCTGATCCGGAGTCAACTCGATCAGGCTCAAACCGATGCGATTCGCTGTATCCGGCATCTTGCCCCGCTTTCCAGAACGCGCTGCTGGTTTTTCATCCTCCGGAAGCTCATCCACTGTAATCGTGAACTCCTTGGTCGACCCATTTCGCCACACCTGCATCTGCACTTTCGTGCCTGGCTTGGTCGAGCCAACTATGCGTGGCAGATCGCCCGAGGAATTCACGGTCTTGCCGTCGAACTTGAGAATGACATCCCGTGCTTGAATACCTGCCTTGTCTGCCGGGCCGCCTTTCTGGACAGAAGCTACCAGCGCGCCGGCTGGCTTGGGTAAACCGAACGATTCCGCCAGTTCCTTTGTGATTTCCTGAATCAGCACGCCGATTCTGCCTCGGCTTACCTTGCCGCTCGCAATCAGCTGATTCGATATGTCCCGGGCAACATCGATGGGAATGGCGAATGACAAACCCATGAATCCGCCAGTGCGGCTGTAGATCTGGGAATTGACACCGACCACCTCACCGTTCATATTGAATAGCGGTCCGCCGGAATTCCCGGGGTTGATCGCGACATCCGTCTGGATGAAGGGCACGAAATTCTCCTGTGCCAGAGAGCGTCCTTTGGCGCTGACAATCCCGGCAGTGACGCTGTTTTCAAAGCCGAATGGTGATCCGATCGCTACCACCCATTCTCCCACCTTCATGTTATTGGGATCACCCTGGGTGACTTTCGGCAGTCCGGTAGCATCGATCTTGAGGAGAGCGATGTCCGTCTTGCGATCCGCGCCGATGAGCTTTGCCCGGAACTCCCGCTTGTCTGTAAGCTTCACATTGATTTCATCGGCTCCATCCACCAGATGGGTATTTGTCAGAATATAGCCATCCGAACTGATAATAAAGCCGGAGCCTACCGATCTGGCTTCGAAATCTCGTGGCATTCCTCCATGCGGCTGCATGTGTCTCCGGAAAAACTCGAAAAACGGATCATCCTCGGGTATGTTCGGTATTCCCGGAAAAGCACGTTCCGTGGTTGAGTTGCTTGACTGAACAGTGCTGATATTTACGACCGAGGGTCCTTCTCTTTCGACCAACCCGGTAAAATCCGGCAATTCGCGTGCTGGCGCCTGCGCAAACGCGCTCGTGGATAATCCAAGCAGCACCACCAGTAAAAATTTAGCAATCATACTTTTTCTTCCATGGAGTAAAAACGGGTGAACCCTTCATCCATCTGCCCAAAATAATGGGATAGTAGTACCTAGTACCAGAACCGCATTCAATCCGAGCCGCGACCGGACTGTCTTGATGACTAACGACTGGTAACAGAATTGCCGATTTGCATTACAGTGGCCGGCGGTACTTCGCCTATGGCAGTTATCCTATTGTCGCCGAGAGTACGTGTATAGATATTGATCGCGCCGCGGCTGTGGTAGAGGCCTTCGACAGGAGAGGAAGCCTCTCCCGAACTGGGCTCGATAAATACCGAGACGGCAGCAAGACCATCCGAGAGAGCAATATGCGCAACAGGACGGGATTTACCGGAGAGATTACGTTTCATTTCCACGATCTTTTTGAATCCTGGAGGCGGATCTTTAACCTGCCAGCCAAGTTTTCCGCTCCCCTGTGTCGAGGAGACAAGATTTGTCTTGCGCCATTCGGTAGCTTGACCCGAATATTGGGATTTCAACAGATCTTTGTCTATTTCACCGCCAATTTTCAGGTCGGTGAATACAAATTGTTCCACTACCCGCCCTTTATCCATTACGGCGGCTTTCAGCAACAGGCCGGTATTGGGATCCATCCATAATTTCTGACCATAACGCTTGTCATCCCTGGGCTCCAACTCGATGACCTGGCTGGCATAATCGCTGACTCGCTCCTGCTTGCCCTTTTTGACGATATAGTTGTCGTCGAGATTGATCAGCGGCTGAGGCAGCAGGGCGGGAAAAACTTTTCGCAACCATCGTTTTTCCGTCACCACGGTCTTGTTTTCCGGAAGATAACATCTCATTTCGTCGTTGTTGCGGATAACCTCACGGGGAGGACCATCCAGCACCATGCTTTTTTCCTGCTCACCTTCCTCATTCACCAGATGGATGATGCGGGATGTTTCTATCTGGCCCTCGGACGAATAGACGAATGTCCCGACATAGTTGTAATGGCGGGGCGCGGCGGCAATCTTTTGCAGCCAGTTAAGCGCCTCGGGGGATGAGGGGGATGAACTGGAGGGATTCTGCGCGAATGCGGATTGAACGATAACTGTCAGCAACAGGGAAGACAGTGAAACCTGTGTCATCTGTGAACGTTATCGCGCGCTTTCCGCTGCTGTACGCATGAAAGGAATTGCTCCGTGCATGGTGGTGCTAGGCGAGAATTGCTGATGCGCCAGGAGATAGTCGTTGATTTGCGCAGATTCGGATGCAGCGATGGATGCTTTGGCAGGAATTGCAGGATAAGTGGCAACGGGCGCTATAGTAGTGGCTGCAGAAGTCGAGGGTGCCGTCCTGTTGGCGGCCAGATTCTGCCTCAGAAGATCCGACTCTTGCGTCGTCTGCAGAATTATCCACCCACCCACCATCGCTGCCGCGATGGAGGCCGCAGCGGCATAGGCTCCTGGTCTGCGCTTCGGTGCCAGATAAGGCAATGTTGCGCTTGATGCCGTGAATACTGTAGGTTCCGCTACCAGTCTTGCGTTAACTCGTCGCGTAATATCGAGTGGTTTGACCTCCGACTGACCCAACGCATCGCTGATCAGGTGGTAAGCAACCCAGTGTTCCCGTAATTCCTCCGCGTTCTTGAATTGCTCCATCACTGCCGACGCATCGTCCGCGTCCAGTTCACCATCCATCAATGCCGATATTTTTTCTTGCATATTACCACCTCTTATCTTTACCCGTCCCCAGCAAGGGGCGCAGTTTTTCCGCTATTGCTTCCCGTGCACGAAATATTCGCGAACGGACCGTGCCGATAGGACAATTCATGATCGCTGCGATTTCCTCGTAGCTCAGTCCCTCAATTTCTCTCAATGTAATTGCCGTTCGCAGTTCTTCAGGCAATTCTTCCAACGTTTGGTTCACCGTTTGAGCGATTTGTTTGCTTGTCAGCTCGCTCTCGGGCGTATTCATTTCGCGCAGTTGGCTCGCTTCTTCAAAACCTTCGGCCTCTTCGCTATCGAATCCTGTCGTGGTGGTGGGCGCCCGCCGTCCTTGAGCCACCAGAAAATTCTTGGCAGTATTGATGCCGATCCTGTACAACCAGGTATAAAACGCACTGTCTCCACGGAAAGACGGTAGCGCGCGGTAAGCCTTAATGAAGGCTTCCTGGGTCACATCCTCTACTTCTGACGGATCCCTGATGAATTGCGAAAGGAGACGGGCAAGCTTGCGCTGGTACTTGATCACCAGAAGATCGAAGGCCTGCTTGTCGCCGTGTTGCGCACGTTCCACCAGTTGCTGATCGATTTCCCGGTCACCCATGCCACCTAATTCCTGAATTGACGAATCTCTTACTTGTAACTGCTTCCTTATAAGGCAGCTCAGCCAAGTATACCCGTTCAGGAGCCCATCGGGAATTACGCACCGGTCTATCGTCCGTGGTCTGAGTGAACAGACACACGTAGTATAAATTAGTTCAGTTGAAAACGTGGTTATTCCAGCAGATGGAGTACATGTCAGATTCAAGGTTTGTTAGCACTTGTTTCATGCTCGCGACGACGAAGACGATTTTATATTCGGACGAGGCGTGCGTCCCGCACAGAGCAAGCCTCTGTAAGCGGCAATAACCATGGACTGGATAAAATCATCCATCCCCTCCCTTCGGAGGGCGCACGAAAAAACGTGAATGCTGCGTTACAAAGCTCGAGCAGGTTCACTATGGCCTTCGCTTAGGCCTTACTGAGGTTTTTTCCGTGCAGCAACGCGGGTCGCGAAACAAGTGCTAACAGACTTCGTTTGTTTTTATGCTGCCATCTTGCGGCAGTGCTCCGCACACTGGCGGCAAGCTTGCACACACTCTTCCATTCCATCCAGCTGTTCGCAACTTTTAGCACAAGCGTCGCAAATTTCGGCACAGACGCCACAGACCTTGGGGCTGAATCTGGATCCGCTGAGCATGAAATTCAGCGACGTCTGGCAAATTTCCGCACAATTCATCATCAATCGGAGGTGATCGGCCTCAACATGTTTGCCGCCTGATTCGAGGCAATGGTTCATGGCCATTTGCAAGCAGGTGCGATAACAATGGTTACATGCATCGATACAGGCTTGCAGATTCTGATCGGTTTCCGTGTATAAAAACATGGTCGTCTCCTTTTCCGTTTTTGGGAAATTCTTGGGGATCGATGAGCTTCCTCAAACCCGCTAGCGCCTAATGTGCGCCCCCCCCACCTCACATTCTGTACGCTAGCAGACATAAAATTCAGAGCGAGGAAAGAGACTGGCGATGGCGGAGCAGGAATAGGGATAGATTGTTGCTATCATTGTTCGGATTACGTGTCTTTCATCCAGATTGAGGCGGATGGGAAGTCATTACAATCGCGCACACGGTTTTTCCAGCATGCCATCTCATATCGGCCACCCTGAACACCACAACCATTCTCCCGTACGTGATCATGGACGTGCGTTCGTTATTGCCATCGCCTTAAACGTCGGCTTTGTCGTAGTTGAATTCGGTTACGGCTTTGCCGCCAACTCAACGGCACTCATGGCGGATGCAGGGCATAATTTATCGGATGTACTCGGGCTTGCGTTAGCCTGGGGCGCGGCGATTCTGAGTCGCAAGGCTCCGAGCGAACGTTATACCTATGGTTTGCGCAGCACTTCGATACTCGCCGCGCTGGCAAACGCTGTCCTGCTCCTGGTGGCGTGCGGGGCAATCGCCTGGGAAGCTCTTCAGCGGTTTTCACAACCGCCGCTGGTAGCCGGCCTCATCGTTGCTTCCGTCGCGACCGCTGGTCTTATGATCAACGGTTTGTCTGCTTGGCTGTTTTTGAAGGGGAGCAAGGAGGACGTGAATATTCGCGGCGCTTTCCTGCACATGGCGACAGATGCCGGGGTTTCGGCGGGCGTGCTGGTATCGGGGGTGGCGATCCTTTTTACGCAATGGTATTGGCTCGACCCGGTGATCAGCCTGATGGTCGTTACCATCATTATGTTCAATACATGGGGTCTTCTGCGCGACTCGGTTCAACTTGCGCTGAGCGCCGTGCCCCCGCATATCGACATTGCCGCGATCGAAGCTTTTCTGCGCAACCAGCCGGGTGTAACGGACGTACATGACCTGCATATATGGGGCTTGAGTACGACCGAGAGCGCGCTCACTGTCCACCTCGTCATGCCAAACGGTTACCCCGGCGATGCTTTCATGGACAATATCAGGAACAACCTTGAATCGCACTACGCAATCCACCACAGTACCCTGGAGATCGAACAGGGAACCATCAGTCATTATTGCCCGGTATCGACGGAGTCGATTGATCTTCGTTGATTGGAGTTAGAATCGCCCAGCGTCCACGGAAAGAATGAAGCGAGGCGAAAGATCAATCGCCTCTGATCCTATCGACTTTGCTGCCGTAAAAGCATCCGTCAGGTCTGTTATCATTCCCTGCTCACAAGAACAAAATAACGACGACCAGTGCCACAGCTTACTTTCGATACTCTGATAATTGGCAGCGGCCTGGCCGGGCTCACCCTCGCGCTCAATCTGGCGCAAAACAGGAAAGTGGGCCTCATCACCAAGCGTGCCTTGCTCGATGGGGCAAGCGGGTGGGCGCAGGGAGGAATCGCCGCAACATTATCGGAAGAAGATTCGCCCGAAGCTCACATTCACGATACGCTTGTCGCAGGCGCGGGTCTTTGCAATGAAGAAGTGACGCGATATGTGGTGGAAAATGGTCCTCAAGCTGTCCAATGGCTGATCGAGCAGGGGGTACCTTTCACGCGCGACGGCGGTAATGGAACCGGCTATCACCTGACGCGTGAAGGCGGTCATAGTGTTCGCCGCGTCATTCACGCAGCGGATGCGACCGGCAAGGCAGTGCAATTGACATTGATCGAAAGAGCGCATGCCCACCCGAATATCACCGTGCTCGAGTATCACGTTGCAATCGATCTCATAACAAGCGCGAAATTAGCCGGTCGTATCGAGCATCCCCACAAGAAGGGCAATCGCTGCCTGGGCGCCTATGTGCTGGACAGCAGGGAAGGGAGGGTGCGTACCATAGCGGCGAATAACACCGTGCTGGCGACAGGTGGCGCGGGCAAGGTCTATCTTTACACTACCAACCCGGATACTGCGACCGGCGATGGCATCGCCATGGGATGGCGTGCGGGTTGCCGCATAGCGAATATGGAGTTTATCCAGTTTCATCCAACCTGCCTTTATCATCCTCACGCCAAATCGTTCCTCATCACCGAAGCGGTGCGAGGCGAGGGCGGCCTGCTGAAACTGCCGGACGGGACACGTTTCATGCCCGCGCATGATGAACGTGCGGAACTTGCGCCGCGTGACATCGTTGCGCGCGCAATCGACTTCGAAATGAAGAAGCGCGGACTCGACTGTGTGTACCTGGATATCTCGCACAAGCCGGCAAACTTCCTGAAGGAGCATTTTCCGACCATTTACCAGCGTTGCCTGGAATTCGGGATCGATATCACTAAAGAACCGATACCTGTGGTGCCTGCGGCTCACTATACATGTGGCGGTGTCGTTACCGATTGGAACGGCAAGACGGATCTGGACAATCTTTATGCAATTGGCGAAACCGCGCATACTGGATTGCACGGAGCCAACCGCCTGGCAAGTAATTCGCTGCTCGAATGCCTGGTATTCGGACAGGCCGCGGCACGGGATATCATGGAGCAAACGCCGGTACCCGTAACTGAACTGCCGCAATGGGACGAAAGCCGGGTGACCAACGCTGATGAGGAAATCGTCATTTCCCATAACTGGGATGAGTTGCGGCGTTTCATGTGGAGTTACGTGGGCATTGTCCGCACCACCAAACGCCTGCAACGCGCGCAGCACCGCATCAATCTCCTGCATGAAGAGATCAATGAGTACTACGCGAATTTCCATGTCACAAACGATCTACTGGAATTGCGCAATCTCGTGGATACGGCGGACCTGATTGTGCAAAGTGCCATGCTGCGTCATGAAAGCCGCGGGCTGCACTACAGCAAGGATTATCCGGAGTTGTTGCCGGAGACGAGGGATACGGTGTTGAAGCGCGCGTACTGAATCCAGGCCTCCCAGTTCTTTCTTCCAGTTAAGTATCCTGCCATCCTATTGTTCAGCTGCAAAGCGCTGAACCGTGCTTTTCTGGACGAACTCGATCGGCAAATGCTGATTCCACAGATTGTTCTCGCCTACCAATCATCTCAGAAAAATTTTAAATTCTTTGTCTTAACGATACTTGTTTGTATCCTTTCCGAATTGAAGCAGTTGTGTCCGAGTGACAAACGACAAACGTCAAGCGAAGAGATTGAAGCGTGAAACCGCCTTGCCTTTGTAAGCTCACAGTCTCCTCGAGAGGAGCGAAGCTAAAAAAACTAATCTAAGAAATAAGTGCACAAAGAATTTATTCCGGCGGAGCTGGGACATTTAAAAATATTTTTATTTTGACTTGACATCTCGTATTCATATTCTACGATCAAATAACAACACGAACACATCTATACCACGCGAAAATCTCGCGAAGATATCCAATCCTTAGCATAGGAGGGATCCATGCCAGTAACGGTTACATATCCAGGGATTTATATAGAGGAAATTCCGAGCTCCACCCACACCATTGCAGCCGCGCCGACGAACATCGCGGTATTTATCGGCTACACACATCCATTCAAAACACCGAAGACGCAGTTTGGCAAAGCCATATTATTGTTCAGTTTCACCGATTATGAGCGAAATTTTGGAGGCTTCTTTGACAGCCCGATTTTTTCGCCGGCAAAACCAAAACCCACGGACGCTGTCGATAATTTTTTTGGAAACTTGCCGCTCGCTGTTAATCAATTCTTCCTGAATGGCGGTACGATGTGCTATGTGGTTGGTCTGGAAGCTAAGTTTGAGGGGGAACCTCTAGACCCAGGATCAGCGGATATAGGTGGAATCACCTTCACAGCGCGGGAGCTCACGGACTCCACTCACGAGATGAGGGTTGCAATAACACCGACTGGTGTCAGTCCGACTTCTCCACCCACCAGTCCTGTGTCTGCAACCGAAGCGGACATTGTAATTACCTACGGTTCCGGTACAGGTGCAATAGTTGAGGTATACCGCCAAGTCAAACTTAGCGAAATTGAAACCAGGATCGGGACTGGCACTAAGGCGGTATCCAGCCTTGTGACAGTAAAGCCCACCTCAGGCTCTCTTCCGACTTCGTATCCCCCCAAAACTGACAAGGTGCTCTCAGGCGTGACAGGGGTGCCCCCTTTGATTGCTCCTGACTTCCTGGATGTATTGGAGGACGACTCATCCTTGGACAAAGTTTCCATTTTCAACCTGATGGTGCTTCCGGGCGTGACATCGAGCACTGTTCTCAGCAGGGTGCTGGACTTCTGCGAGAGGAAGCGGGCATTCCTCATTATGGATCCCCCGCCACCCCCCGACGACGATGCGACCTTGCCTCGTGATGCATACTTTCAACTGGTGGAAAACCAAATTGGAACCAAGGCTCCTCTTGCCCCTAATACAGCCATATATTTTCCATACATAAAATCGAATAATCCGCAAACAGGCGAGCCAATTGAACTGCCTCCCGCCGGCACAGTCGCCGGGATTTTTGCTCGGACGGATCTCAACCGAGGCGTATGGAAGGCCCCAGCTGGGCTGGAAACAACTATCCTCGGAACAACGGGTGTTGTTCCAGCGGGCGAGATGAGCGACCGTCGTCAAGGTACACTTAACCAAATTGCTGTCAACTGCCTACGTTCGTTCCCGGGCGCCGGTACCGTTGTTTTTGGCGCGCGTACATCCGTCGGAGCAGACGCCAACACGTCGCAGCAGCAATGGAAGTATGTGCCCGTGCGGCGAATGACATTGTTCCTCGAACAAACGCTCTACAATAATCTTGGTTGGGTTGTCTTCGAACCCAACGACGAGCCGCTTTGGACAGCAATACGCACGTCCATTGAAGCCTTCATGCTCGGCCTGTTTCGTCAAGGTGCGTTTCAGGGTTCGAAGCCCAGCGAAGCATTTCAAGTGAAGTGTGACAACCAGACCACAACGCAGGCTGATATTGATAACGGTAAAGTCAATATTGTTGTCGCTTTTGCACCGCTGAAACCCGCTGAATTCGTCATCATCAAGATTGCTCAGCTTGCGGGGCAGACTCAGACAGCTTGAGCGGCATTTTGAGCGTTGCTTTCTTTCTGAAGCAATCACAGAGAATGTTTGGATTAGGAGAGTTTCATGGGCAAACCGTTCAGCGTCAACTCAAGTCGATACGATCCGTACAAGACATACCGCTTTCTTGTGTATTTTGGGGGGAGTACTTCTCCCGTCGCCGGGGTAAGCAAAGTGGGGGGATTAAAGCGAACAAGTGAGCCGATAGAATACAAGGAAGGCGGAAATGCAATCGTCCTAAAGGGACTCGGCCGCACCACCTATGATGCGATCACACTGGAGCGCGGAGTAACCCACGATAGCGACTTTCAGGATTGGGCGGATGCGGCCCAAGTGCTCGACAAAGGGTCGCCCAGTACCTCACTTGGCGATCTGAGGAAAGAAATGATTATTGTGTTACAGAATGAGAGGGGAGATCCTGTACTGCGATATATCGTTCACCGCTGCTGGGTATCGGAATACCAGGCATTGCCGGAATTGGACGCTGGTGCAAACTCGGTTGCATTGGAGCATATTAAGCTGGAAAACGAAGGTTGGGAGAGGGATAGGACGCTTACAGAACCGGCCGAGACATAAAAGAAGATGACTGTTGAGGCTGTGTTACGTGTAGGACCGCTGCCGATAAGCGGGCAGAAAGTCATCCTTAGGCCTTTGACTGGTGTTGAGGATCAATTGCTTCTCGAAGCAAGGGACAACAACGTTTCTCTTGTGCTTGCGTTGTTAAATCGCCTCGCCCGCTTGCAGGATCATGGCACATCGGATATCGGCACTCATGAAAGCTGGGACTGGCTGGCTACGACTGACCTGGATGTTTTAATCCTTCGTCTCCGGCAGGCGGTTTTAGGCGATAGTATAAGAGCCGATGTTTCTTGTGGAGCAGCAGGTTGTAATCAACGGATCGACATCTCGTTCGGGGTTGATGAGTACATCGCCCACCACATCCCAGTCCTGGTCCCGGAAGATGATCGCGATTGGAGCGTGGAGTCTGCGGAAGAGCCAGGCTGGTTCCGGCTTTTAGAAGGGCAGGTAAATCATAAAGCAGGGATTGAGGGGGAATCCGCCGGGAGTTCTACGCCTCAGCCGCCCCCAACACCATTGAATCACCGTTCCGGACAGAAAGATGAGGTTTTCTTTCGCATACCGACCGCCGCCGATCAGTTGGCGGTAGCAGGGCTCCCGGACCCAGCAGAGGCACTGGTTCAACGATGTGTCCGGCCAGCGTTGCTTGATGCCGGGAAGCGCCTACAGGTTGAAACGGCCATGGAATCAATGGCTCCCGCCCTTTCAAACGAACTAATTGGAGCATGCCCGGAGTGCGGGGCAGAAGCACATATCTACTTTGACGTCCGCGATTATTGCCTAAGTGAGCTAAGACAGTATGCTGCATTCATTTACGAGGACATAGATATACTCGCTCGTCGGTACCATTGGACAGAAGCAGATATCCTCGCAATGCCCAGGAACCGCCGGATGATTTACGCCGAGCTCGCTCGACAAGAAGGAGGCCAATAAACATGCAAGGCTCTGTTTCATATCTTTCTCGTCTCGTCCAAGGCGGGGACCGGGGAGGCGGACGAGGATTTCTAACACCCCCACGTATATTTTTCCGGCCTGCATTACCGGGACCAGGTCTGAGTTTCCCGGAAAATGCATCAGCTACAGATTCACCACGCACCCATGTTCCCCAGACTCCCATTGGGACATCAAACCTGACCCAGATGGAGCAATCTTTCCGCGTTACGGGTGCTGAGCCGGCAATTATGTTATCAACCCCATCCGTTGGCGGCCTGAGGCCGACAAGGCCGACAAACGCGACGAAAGATGAGCTTGTGGCAATCTCAAATAATGAGCCTGCACCAGTCGTGACGGGGATTATGAATGAAGTAAAAAAACCAGGCACGAAGCCTAGCCAAACCCTGGATTCGATAATTGGTAAGACTACGGATACTGCGCAGACAACGATGGCTCACAACAATTTGCTTATGTCAAAAGATACTGAACGAATAGGAATAGTTCGCAGCACTTCAGTTATCCCAAAACAGGAGCTGGGGAGGCGAGCGATGACTGCTATTGAGGATACTGCTGCGTTGATACAGGAGGGTGTCCAGCGAAAGCAAACATCCAGCGTAAGCTCGGCAAGCAAGGCAGCCCACCCTCATCGTATTTTGCTGACTCCCCCGGCGTCAGCCATGTCGGAAAAATCAGCACATCAGTCTGAAAAGCGCGAGCAGCGGGACTCCAATTCTTCCCCAGCTATTCACATCGGTACTCTGGAAGTGCGCATCAACCCCCCCAAACCGCCTCGGAAGGTTATCTCCAGCACGACATCTTCACCTCGCGGAGTTGTGCCGCTAGCACAGGGCTTCCGGTCTTTTGGGCTGGCGCAAGGATGAACAAAGTTGTTCCGCCTGCATCGTTTTTCCACATTCCGGCGGAAGCAGGGGTTAAAGAAATGATGAGTTGCGAATAGGTGAAAAAATGCCGGGGATATCAATTGACAGAATGTCAATGGAATTAACAGGTGTCACTGAGTCCCAGGCTCGGCGTTTGGCAATGGGAATAACGGAAGGATTAGCGGCTAGGCGTGAAAGCATTGCGCTAAGCGATGTGCCTGTCGTACGCATCAATTTAACAGCAGATGCCGCTACCAATACAGACAAGCTGATCGAGCAGGTTATCTCTGAAATTCTTCAGGAACTGAGGCGGTTGCCATGAAGAATTTTTGTGACACGCGCTCAAACAATCTTTACGGGGTGATGTAAATGCCGGGATGGTTTATTAAAGGTGCTTTGGTCTCTTTCATGCCGACATTCATCGGCTCATCGCCGAACGTGATCCTGTTTCAGTTTAATCCGGAAACTATTACGCATACCTGGACGCCTGCCCCACCTGATCCGCAGGCGAACAAGGATCCATTAGCCGTTAAAGGAATACCGGGCGAAGAATTTTCGTTTTCGCTCGCACTCAACAGTAACGATGCGATCGCTGACAGTGATGCTAATCAAGTTGCCGCGGGCCTTGCCATTGTCAGCGGTATCTATCCCCGATTGGCTGCCCTCGAGATGTTGCAATATCCGAGCAGAGCATTCGATGGTGGGCTGGTTGGCCAAGTTTCTGCCGCGGCTAATGCCGCTGGAGCTGTTACAAGCGGCGCTGCGAGGGCGGCTGCCGGGGCCGTAGGAGGTGATACGATTGCCTCGGCGGTTTCAGCCACTGTTTGTTCCGCAGCGAAAAAAGAGGTGCCGGCGTCACACGTGCCCACAGTGCTGTTTGTATGGGGACCGCAACGGATTGTACCAGTGCGAGTCACCAACCTGGCAATTACCGAGAAGCTGTACGATAGAATGCTGAATCCGACCCAAGCAGATGTGCAAATTACCCTGCGCGTTCTCACGCTTGATGAGCTTGGGAAAGTGGAGGGAGCGCTGGGATTGGTGGCACGGGTAGCTTACAAATATTCGCAGGGATTGCGGCAAACACACGCTGTAGCAAATCTCGGCGACCCCGTAGGGTCGGTTATCGGAATGCTTCCGAATTCCTTTTAATTTTCAATACCAGGATTGGATTTTGCAGTGGGATTAGTCCATTCTCGCAAAGGAAAGCAGCCATGATATTTCCGGGAAGTCGTTATGAAAAAACTGGGACAATGGTGTTGATACGATTCGACGGCACCCGCATCAACGTATTGCGAACCCCAATTCCTCGGCCTGCTTTCGTTAGAGGGTACTTTCGGCGCTCTGAGGGGCAGCGATTGGACTTGATCGCGAACCGCTTCCTCAATGACCCTAACGGGTTCTGGCGCTTGTGCGATGCAAACAATGTGATGGTGCCTGATGCCTTGGCGAAGCGCGATCTGGTCGGAATTCCGCTGGCAGGGCTCTAACGCTATACCCTATGTCGAGCAACTACCAGATTTTCTTTGATAACCAGCCGGCGGACGCAGACTTCTATACAAGTATCTCATTGCTCGAAGTCGAAGAGAATATGGATCTGCCGGGCGCAGTGGAGTTGAATGTGCCCGTAAGCCGAACTGAAGCTGGAGACTTGACTTATGTCTCTGATGATCGGCTGCGACCGATGACTAACCTCGCAGTAGTGGTAAGCGCTTCCTCCTCCGACTCCTCAAGAGTCATCGCCGATGCAGCCTCGGTGCCCTGCAGAGGTGATAGTGGAGGAACAGGCGCACAGTGTATTTTCGATGGCTACGTGCTTTCACATAAGCTTCACCTGAATACAGGAGTAACAGATAGCAAGCTCAAGGTTTGGGGGCAGGATGCTTCATGGCTGATGAACCTTACCGAAAAGGTAAAAGAATGGGTTAATGTCTCTGATATAGATGCCGCGAATTCGATCTTTGGTGATTATGGCATTATTCCTGCCGAGGAGAATTCAGACGAAGATTCACCTTCACATAACGAATTCGGGCACAGCCTGATGCAGCGCGCTACGGATATTCAGTTTCTTCGCGCCCTTGCTCGCCGCAATGGAAAATTCTGCAGAGTCGTCTGCACAGATAAACCCGGTGTTCGAACGGGTTACTTCGCATCACCCAAGCTCGACGTAAAGCCGGTCACTACTTTTTCGATTACCGATTCAGAAACGTGGAATGTGCAATCGCTCGATCTTCAGTGGGAAGTTACAGCTCCTTCAGCCGTCATTGCTCGCCAGGCACTGTTTACCGATCCTGATCCTGACGGTGCTTCTGCCGATAGTTCCGACACAGGACTGCCATTGTTAGGTGATCGCGGGCTCGCTAACTTTAGCGGCAGTCCGATGACCGTATTGCTTGCCGCGCCCGTCGACGAGGGTGATGAATTGACTTTGCGCGCGCAGTCGCTGTTACGTGAATCTGCATGGTTTGTACGATGCGAGGGAGAGGCAGATATTGCTCGGCTGGGCGTGGTGTTGCGTGCCGGCATGATTGTCGCGATCGAAGGCGTAGGTGCATTGCACTCGGGCAAATATCTCGTCTGGAGCGTGCGCCATATGATCACTCCGGATGATTACAGAATGAAATTCGTACTGGTCCGCAACGCTGTCGGTCAATCTTCGACCGGAGGAGGCGGCGGCTTGGCAGGGTTGATTGGCGCATGATAAACGATCAGCTAATCATGGATGTACTGGAGCGGCTACGGAACCGTTTTTACGGGAAATACCGTGGTTCCGTAACCGAAGTCGATAAGAACACTTTGCGCATCAAGGCGAAGGTTCCCTCAGTGCTACCGGGCGGCACGACCGGATGGTGCTCTCCATGCGTGCCATACGCAAGTAATGGTGCCGGGTTTGCTTTTATCCCGGAAGTGGGGACTGGCGTGTGGATCGAGTTCGAAGGGGGTGACGTTTCCTACCCAATCTGGACAGGTTGCTACTGGCGTGATGGTGAGCTGCCCTCGGACGCAGCCCCTGCGGTAAAGGCGATTGTGACGAAGTCCGGTCACAAGATCCTTGCCGACGACGATTCCGGCACGATCACAATCACTGACGGTAACAATAACAAAATTACTCTCGACAGTGACGGAATTACGCTTGAACGAGGCTCCAGCAAGATCAGCCTGAGCGATTCTGAGGTGAGCATTAATGAGGGTGCCCTGGAGGTTTCATGATATGGCAGCGAGGTTCTTGAATACGTCAAGTGTCCTGATGTGTCCGCATGGTGGAAAAGTGCAACTTGTGAGTGCCAATACGCGTGTCAAGGCAATGGGCGATTACATGTTGCGCACCTCCGATAAATTTACCATCACCGGCTGCTCACTAAATATTGCAGGGGTGCCACACCCATGCGTGAGGGTGCAATGGATGCAACCTGCGACAAGAAGTCAGGTACAAAGCGATTCAACCCTCACAAAGGACAATATCGGCTTATGTGTCGCAGCCGATCAAGCCGTGCAGGGTACCGTAACCATTTCGTTTGCGCAACTTCGCGTTACCGGAGTTTAAAGGAAGAGGAAGAGCCCATGATCAGGCATGACTATGCATTTCCTTTCCGTATTGACCCTGTATCCGGGCAGGCTGCCCAAGCTTCGTACGGAGCCCACGTAGGCCAGATGATCCGCCAGATACTGCTCACCTCTCCAGGTGAGCGAGTTAATCTCCCCGAATTTGGTTGCGGGCTTCGGCAGTTGCTTTTTGCCCCCAACTCAGACGGACTGCAAGCAACGACACAGCTACTTGTCCGGGGAGCATTGGACCGATGGCTTGCAGGCCAGATTACCGTAGTTAACGTTCAGGTCTCTCCAGGCGAGGGCGGGGACTACTCTCAGATTCTGGTAACGATTGAATATGTCTTGATTGAGACTCAATCCAAACAAGTAACTGAGATTATCGTGAGCTGACAACCGCATCTTTATGGAAATCAAGGACCGAAAAGCCCGCTTGCTTGAATCGTTACTGTTCAACGGCATCGATTTTGTCGAGATTGCAAACGACTCGCAAACATGGCTGCGCGTTCATTTTCTCAACAGTGTTCAACTGAGCGGAACCATTTCGACACCGACAATAACAGGTGGCGAAACAATCCGGACGGTGTCCGTCAGCCCGGTTAACGACAATACAGACTGGCAAACGGACGGCAATTCGCTCATCCTGAACCTGACTGTTGCTTCCCCGGGCGATTTTTCCATATACAGATTGTCGATTTCCAGTAATAAGCTTGATCCTTTTTTTCAAGAGGTAACGTTCTCATTCAAGGCACGATGTCCGTCGAGCCTGGATTGCCGACTGGTAACGCCCCAATGTCCGGCTGAGGAGCAAGATATTCCCCCGATTGACTACCTGGCGAAGGATTTCCTGAGCTTCCGCCAAGCATTGCTCGATTTCTCCGCACTTCGCTATCCGGAATGGCAGGAGCGTTCCGAAGCTGATGTTGGCGTAATGTTCCTCGAAGCCCTATCAGCACTGGCGGATGACTTGAGCTATACGCAGGATCGAATCGCTGCCGAAGCATCGCTTGATACAGCAACGCAGCGGCGCTCTCTCGTTCGGCACGCGCGTATGGTCGACTATGAACCGAGATGCGCTACCGCCTCGCGAGTGATGCTGCAATTCGATGTCGATCAAGGTGTAAACAGTATAGCGCATGGTTTAGCGGTAACAGGCGCCGCTCCGGATGGCACACCTGTTGTTTTCGAAACCGGGGAGGGCCTGTTGCAAACCTTGACCGATGCCACTGGCAGACGATTGTCTAGTCCACCTACCTCCATCGCCAGCTCGCTATGGAATGCGGGGGCCATCAAGCCGTACTGGTTCGACGACAGTGAGCGTTGCTTAAAAGCAGGCGCGACAAGTATGAAAGTGCTTGGTCACGGGTTCAATTTTCAGCCAAATCAGCTCTTATTGATCGAAACGAAGGCACAGACGAGCGCTGATCCTCCCATTCGCCAAATTGTGCAGCTAACTGATAATTTCGGCATTGGCGGTCCCGTGGAAGACTGCGACTTTCTGTTCTCGCAGCCAATAGGTTCTTCTAGGCCGCCATTCATGACTTGTAACGCTTCGCCCCCTGGACCAACTGCACCTGTAGCATTCACATATCTTCGCTGGAGAGATGCTGATAAGCTGCTTGTCGACCATGACCTGACCCGAACTACACTCGGCGGGAATCTGGTACCAGCGACGCAAGGGATAACCGTCACTGACGAGAGATTCGCTATGGTTTCCGCGTCGCCAGAAGATCCTACAATTCCTGTTGCTATCGTCCGTACAGGTCCGCGTGAAGCAGTAGCTGATACTGATGTACCTCCTCCATGGCAGTACCTTTATAGCCTGAAAAAAGCGCCGCTCGCATGGTTGGTTCCGACCGGCCCAGCAGCAGACAGAATTCCTTTGCCAGAAATTCTATTGGAGCAAACGGATGGGGGTTTGCCTGCCAAATGGGATTGGTTGCGACGGCTACTCGATGCCGAGCAATTCGCAAATGTCTTTACACTCGACAAGGCCCGCTATCTGCCTATTGGACGTAACTCGGACGACTCGGTCCAGTATGAGTACGATAGCGATGCCGGGGATACGATTCGCTTCGGCGATGGAATTTTTGGTGAGATTCCACCTGATACCGCCGTCTTTCGCGTTACATATCGTGTAGGCGGCGGAGCGATAGGCAATATAGCTGCGGACGCAGTTTGGCAGATCGACCCAGCGATTTCGGCGAAGGCAAAATTGCGGTCCGCCACCAATCCTTTCCCAGCCTCCGGTGGAGCGGATGAGGAAACCGCGGAACGTGTCCGGCGGCTCGCTCCTCAAGCATTCAGGACACTGCAAAATCGCGCTGTGATTCCAAAAGACTATCAAAATGCGGCGGAGAAACTTCCGTGGGTACAGCGAGCGGGAACAGTCTTCAGATGGACGGGTAGCTGGCTTACAGTCTTCACCACGCCTGACCCGCTGCATAGCGAACGAATCACTATTGATCAGCGAAAAGAACTAATTGACCTTCTTAATCGCTACCGTATGGCGGGGTACGAGTCTTATGTGCCGGAGCCGCAGTATGTATCGCTGGATATCGAGGTGCAGGTGTGTGCATTGCCGGATGCATTTCAGGGAGACGTCCAGGCCGCAATCCTCGGGCGGTTAAACTCATCTAGTGTCGTAAATGGTCAGCGAGGGTTTTTCAATCCCGACAATTTCTCATTTGGCGTCCCATTGGAGAGAAGTAATCTTGAATCGGCTATACAGTCTGCACCAGGCGTTGCTGGCGTTTTATGTGTACGTTACAGGGTGCGCGGCCGGACACAGGGAATGACTGAAATGCCCGATTCAGTCGCCGTTGCAGCGGATCAAATCATCCGCTGCGACAACGATCCAAGCGTTCCGGAACACGGATCGATTAAGGTCAGCATTTTGGGGGGCAAATGAGCGATTGTAAAAACGCTACCGATTCGATCTGCCCTTGTGGAGCATTCGTGCATCCGGGTGTGATATTCAACCCACCAGGAAGGAATATCATCGAGTATCGAGTGGGCAACTACGCGTCATTCCGTCATGCCCTGCTGCAGTCATCTGCTGAGGAGATAGAGCTGTCAATCACCGTTAATAACATCACCCCGCCCATATGGCACCCGGGCGCCCATGGGGATCTTGCAGTACAAACGGTCGAGTGGTGGGCATACTTGGCCGATATTCTAACGTTCTACAACGAGCGGATTGCGACCCAAGCGTATCTACGGACGGCCGATTTGCCTGAAAGTGTCAACCGGTTGGTTCGCCTGCTGGGTTACCGGCCTCGTCCCGGGATCGGTGCGAAGGGTGTTTTAGCCGCGCTGGCAAGCAGTTCGTTGCCATTTACATTGCCTGCTGGATTTGCCGTTCAAAGCAAGCCAGGACCGGGCAAGCAACCACAGGTGTTCGAGTTAGAAACGGACGCCACAATAGGTATCAAACCGACGTCACCAGCATCCCTGAAAACATCATCAGGAGCGGTGAGCGTGCAGCCAGTGCACGATTCGACCCAACCGCCGATTCAGGAAGGAACTACCACAATAGTGCTGAAGGGTGCACCACCTGCTGTAAAAAAAGACGATATGGTACTGATTCTTCCGAAAAATCAGATCAGACCGGCTGCATTCGCAGTCGCGAACGTGGCAGCCGTCAGACCTGGTAATGATGCGAGCATAGGTGCCATTACCCGCATTGAACTCAATTGGAAATCAAGAATAGATGCATTGGATAGCGTCCCTGACTTACAACTATATAAGGGCGGCCAATTGACGCAAGTATGGCAGTATCCAGCCTCGGATGGAAAGGTAATTCGCAATGTCAATCAGGCGGGAACAATCGATCTCGCATCGCTCGTGCGCGGCTTCAAGAGCAATGATCCGATTGTAATCCAGGCATCCGCTGCGGATTTCCGGTTGTTCGCGGTAAAGAGCGCGACTGAAGCTGTATGGTATGCAAATCCTGATAAATATGACCCACCTGATCCTGTAGGAACAAATGTGGATCCTTCAGTGCCACCAGATCCCGATAAGCATATTGCGATTCCTATTCCACATACGAGCCTGACGTTGGCAGAAAAACTACCTGATGAATTAGTGACTGACAGGCAGGCAGACCGGGCCAATTTTTTCGTTTGGCACTCGTGGACAGAGGCAGGAGATCTGATCGTATTGCCGCCGCCGACTGTCGATGAAACTATTGTCCCCCCTGGGAGCGCGGTTGTGCTAGAACCTTCCTTTGGGGCGGCTTTTCCGGACGTTCCCGCGGGAACAAAGGTCCTGGTCGAAGACGCGGTCGGAAACGGTGCGAGTGGCATGATCAATTCGGATGGAAAGCTTGTACTGGATTCCCCCGTTCCGCTGTTGATTCCACCGCTTCGAGCCTACTTCAACCTTTTGAGCGTATCGCGCGGCAAGACCGTCACCAGGGAAGTACTCGGCAGCGGGAACGCTGCTATTCCCGGCCAGGATTTTGTGCTCCAGAACTCGCCAGTTACCTACCTGCAACCTGAAGATTCGCGATCCGGCGACAACTACAGTAGCAGTGTACGTGTCTGGGTGAATGATGTGGAATGGACCGAGGTTCAAAGTTTCTTTGGACAGCCGTCGAACGCGCAAGTATTCATCACACATGAAGATGACCAGGGCAAAACGCACGTCATATTTGGCGATGGCGAGTTCGGCACGCGGCTACCGACTGGTGTCAATAATATTGTTGCGTCATATCGTTACGGCAGTGGTGCTGATACCCCGGCTCCGGGCACGCTGACCGTGGTTTTAAAACCCCAACCGGGGCTTCAATCCATCCGCAATCCGGTAGCGGTAGGTGGAGGCAGTGATCCTGATCCGCCCGCAAAATTGCGGCGATTGGCGCCGCGATCGGTACTCACATTCAATCGCGCCGTCTCAGCGGATGACTATGAGGCTATCGCTTCGCAAGCTCTTGGGGTAACCCGAGCAAAAGCAGGGCTTGTATTCGATTTCCTTGAGCAACGCCCCCGTGTAACTGTATGGGTGGGTGATGATGCGGAAGCTGTGAAAGCAGCGCGAGTTGCCATAGCGGCGGCAGCCGATCCAAACCGTTTTCCCGCTGTTTTATTGGCAAAAGGCGTTCAGGTAAGCCTCACGATTTCTCTTGTGATCGATCCGAGACGTAACGATAAGTCGGTATTGGACGCTGTGCGAGTCGCCCTGCTCGATCCGGACAAGGGGCTGCTTGGCCTGAACGTCCTGGAGATCGGCCAGCCAATCTACGATAGCCAGCTTTATGCTGCCTGCGTTGCTGTTCCAGGTGTGTTGGCCGTCAAGAGGCTCGAGTTCTCTTCTGCTGAATCTCCGAAACAACTGGACTTTACAGTCGCCCGAGCCCGCCAACAGACAACCTTGTCACTTCAGACATCTCGCAAATCCAACTTCTCGTCTTCCGCCACCGGCAAACGGATCCGCAGGCCCTCCAATTCCAATACATGTATGGAGCATCGCCACGATCCGGGCGCGGGCGCATTTTTTATTCTGCCCAATGAGGGATTGACCCTTTCTCTGGAGGCTCGATGACGCGCCACCTGGACCATTACGACGTCTATTATGCGGATAAACTCTGGAATCTCTTGCCTGCAATCTACCGTTCGCTGGATAGCGATGAGTTTTCCGGTAATGGCCCCTTGCGCGAACTCGTCAATCGCATTGGTGCACAAGCTGCCATTCTAAGGAGAAGCATAGACAGAGCTTGGGAAGATCAATCGATCGAAACCTGCGACGACTGGGTAATTCCCTACATTGGAGACCTGCTGGCGACCAACCTCGTGTCAAATCTCGATTCGCGGGCACAACGGCTGGATGTGGCAAAGACAATCTATTATCGCCGCCGCAAGGGAACATTGGCATTACTTGAGGAACTGGCATTCGATGTCACCGGTTGGGATGCAAAAGTAGTGGAATTCTTTCGCCGAATGGGCCGCACGCGGCATGGTTTGGATCCGCAGATCGGCTGGGTTGAAAAGGCAGGCGACGGCACTGATAAGCTGCAGCAAGCTGAAGGGCTTGCAGGCCGCCTCACGCGGAGCCAAATCGGAGGAACGGCGAGCCTTCGAAATAACTACGGTTCGTCGAAAACCGGCTCAGCCTTCGACGAATTTTTTCACACACCCGACTTCCGGCCCGGGCGAGGAAAGACGGGATGGCACGACATTCCACACGTTGGTGTCTTTCTGTGGAGACTTAAAAGCTTTGATCTTCCACCGACAACGCCCGTGGCGGTCACGAATCCCCCAACCTGCGCCGGCTGGTTTACTTTCGATCCCACCGGCCGAAGCATATCGCTGTTTGCCGATGCTTCACGCAAGAGTGAGCAATACGGAAACCGATGGATCTCGCCCGCCGAAGAGCAACTTCCTGGCCCGATCAGTCAGGCACTGTATGACGCTAATACAAAAGCGTCACCGGATGCCAAGGCAATCGAACTGTACCCAAACTCCCTCACGGTCTTAAGTACTCCAGTTCCGCAATCCGACACAGACATCGTACCGGCCAATCAGGTTCGAGTTCAGTCCGAGCGAGGCTGGTTTGCATACAACAGTTCTCCACCGCAGGAGGTGTGGGTGAGGTACCACTACGGATTCTCTTCCGACATAGGAGCTGGTCCATATGATCGCCGCCTTAGACGGAAAGCACTTCCCACCCCTGCTCCTCACATGACATTCTCAGGGGGGGGCGCTGCCTTAATGCCAGGGAGTGTGCCTGCCAGTGCCGTTCCTCAAACCGGTACGCTTACCCTCGTTGACTCTCTGACTTATACGGGGGCCGACAGTATTGCGGCGACTGGAGTGTTGACGATTCGTGCGGGCAATAGACAGCGCCCGCTCATTCGCCTTCCTGCTGGCTCAGGCGGAACAATTACCGAATGGACTATCTCGGGTGCGCCAGGTAGTTCTCTCGTTCTCGACGGCCTGTTTATCAGCGGGGGTGATATCGTGATTCGCGGCAGTTTTACTACCATTACGATCACCTGCTGCACGCTCGACCCTGGCAGTGCCTCCGATATGCTCGATTCCTCACCGCCGTCTGGTAACTTCGCAATTTCGGCTGATGGGAGAGAGCTTATTCCCACCCGCTTCTGGATCGAGGGCTCGGTCGAGACACTTACTGTAGAGCGCTCGATCATGGGGCCAATTCGAACCCGAGGTGGCGGAAAGATTCAGACACTGGATATCACCGATAGCATTTTGCAGGCTCTTCCGGAAAGTGTCAGCAGTCCTCCCCAAAGTCCTCTCTCACCCCCGGCCGAACCCAACAATGTGGCGATCGCGCTGGATAGTGGCGAAGTTTGCCTCTCCCGCTGCACAGTGCTTGGCGGTATAAGTGTTCACAGGCTCCGTGTCAGCGAAAGCATCCTCCAGGGCGTAGCGAAAGTTGACGACACCCAGCACGGGTGTGTGCGTTTCACGGCTTGGACGATAGGAAGCATACTGCCCGAAAAATACGAAAGCGTGGTTATATCCGCGCAGGCGATCCTGTTCACCTCGACGGATTTCGGAAACCCTGGTTACTGCCAGCTTCTCGCGACTGCCGACACGGCGATTCTCCGGGGCACTAACAGCGCCATCCAAAACACTATTTCCGAGGGATCGCAGGATGGGTCGGAGATGGGTGCTTTTGCCCGTGAGCGAAACGCGATCAAAGAGCGCGGACTCCTGATCAAGTTTCAGGAGTTCATGCCCATTGGTCTGGTGCCAGTCATCGTACATGTAACATGAATAACAGGAATTTCCAATCTGAATGCGGGGTTACGGAGGTTGAGGCCGACTTGAAGAGGATTTTATAAATGGCAAGCGATATAAGCAGAACCGATGATAGCGAACGCCAGCACTACAAGGGTGTCGTCATGCAGCAGGGCAGGGTGGTCCTGGACCGGGACTTCAACGCTCTTCAGCAAATTGCCGGGCAGCGAACCGACGCGGACGCGCTCGATTTCGTTGGTCCGTGCGGCACGCCCGATAATGGATTCGCGATCGAAGCACTTATTCCGAGCAGCCCGCCGCTCCGGGTTCCACCTCCTCCGCTTAATGCCCTGATGGCACGCAACAGGGATTTCTTGATCAGCCCGGGGACGATGTATGTGGGCGGCCAGCGGGCTGTCTTTTCCTCTGCCGATTACAGGCTCAAGACCTCATATAGCTATTTTGACCAACCGGACTGGATAGAGCCCGATGAGCCGAACACTGACGCAACCCTGGAGTTTGTTTACCTGCATTTACTCGAGCAGGAAGTCAGTGCGATAGAGGATACCGATCTGAAGGACGTTGCACTCGGGGGGCCAGACACGACCCAGAGAGTAAGGCTCATCAAGCGTGTAAAGCGATTGAAAGTCGATTCGAGCGATTGCACCGCCGCTTTTGCCCAGGCGCAAGCGTGGTGGCGCAATAACAATCTCACGTTTGACCCAAAAACCATGCGGCTGCTGCCACAGGTGTCGTTGCAGATCAGCTTTTCAACGCAAGCTTCTCAACCTGATCCCTGTGAACCTGTTACACAGGGGGGTTATCTGCAACCCGAAAATCAGCTCATCCGTGTGCAGATTTCTGAGGGTGGAGCTGGAGGCGCACCAAAATTGCTATGGGGCTACGACAATGCCAGCTTCCTTTATCGTGCTGACATTTCCGATTCAAAAACCTTATTGCTTCGTCAATCACCCGTTGATGCCTTTCATATTCCCCGGACAGGACAGGTAGTCGAAGTGCTCCGCTCAGCTTTGATTATTGACGGCGGCCAGAGTGAAACCGCTGCGGGGCGCAGTATTGTTCGCTGCGTGGCCGAAGCCACGGGTGTAACTCGCACCCTTGCGAGAGGTTATCAGCCCAGCGACCGCAGCATCGAGCTTGATCAGCCCCTGCCGGCTGCATATATTCCCGACAAGAATCCATTATTCGTGCGAGTCTGGCAGTCTGAGCTCGAACTCAGTGCTTCCGGAAGCTCAACGGTCGAGTTGATCGATACGAGCAACAACAGCACGACGGGTATCGTGGTCACCATAAAAATGTCTTTAGCAGAGGGACTTCAGGCACCGGTTGGCGCTTATTGGCTATTTGCGGCCCGGCCCGGCACACCTCAAGCTGTCTACCCCGAGCGCTTTCTTACCGATGGTCAACCGCCTGACGGCCCGCGGCAATGGGTTTGTCCGCTTGCTGTTATCGACTGGGCCGGGGATGTCACCTCGCCGCCGGACAGTCCGCCGCAAGGCTTAATTCCCATTGTGCGGGACTGTCGGGAGAAATTCGACAACCTCGTTGAGCTTACCAAGCGCAAACTTGGGGGTTGCTGTGCTATTACGTTGCACCCTGAGGACCTTCAGGCAGATCCTATGGCATTGCAAAACACTGTAGACAAGTTCGCGAACCATGCGCAAGGCATCGCGCTTTGTCTTACTCCGGGCACGTATTCGCTGACGCAGCCGCTACGGCTCGATTCTCGCCATAACGGTCTAACAGTTGAAGCTTGTCACGGCGGTGTCTTGATCCAGGCAGCCCCTAATACCGAGGTCAAATTTCTGGATGGCCTTGTTGTATTGACGCAAAGCACTGGCGTGACAGTGCGCGGTATCAGTTTCAAGTCACCGGCCGTAAGATTGAAGGATGCGGTCGCAATCCAGGGAGATAATGCTGGCGACCTGCTTGCGATTATTCAAAATCTTGTCGAGCCACACATGATGATCGGTCTGCGCTTGTTGGACTGCACAGACGTTTCTATAGTGGATTGTGAGTTTCAGATGATACCCCTCAGTGAGGTCAGCAATTATGCTGCTGCGATTTTCGCAAGCGCCAGCTGCAGAAGCCTGAGCGTGCGGAAAAGCCGCTTCATCGGTCCGGCACGAGTTCCAATCCGACCCGAACCCCGACCCGAAGCTCCTCCTGGTGTGAATCAGCCAAGCCCCTCCGCCAGGGGATCAAGGGCCAATGTAGCCGCGCCGGCGACTGCTGCTGGCGGTGCTAAGATGCAGGCTGAGCCGGCACAAAATGCGTCAGGCGCCCAACTGTTCTTCCGCCAATTGTTCATAAATAACCCGGCATTTATCAAAGCCTTCAATCTGAACTTGCCAGCACAAGCAATTGGTCCCATCCAGGTTCCATCTCCGGAAATTCCGCCGCCCTCCGTCATGCTCAGTGCGTTTATGATAGTCCCATCCATTTCATCCGATGTCACCGGAGCCCCAAGCCTGGTCCGCGCCGTACTCGACCACGCTGAATTTATCGATAATCGTATGCAGGGCTTAACTGTTGCGGTCATAGGAGTTTCCGGTGCGGGCAAGGTCGGATTCCAGGACAATTTAATTACCGATTGCGACGGTGGAATCTGGTTCGGTGGTATCGATAACGCTAACGCGACCCGGGGCAACGATGATGTGAAACAGATCGGATATATCCGGTTTTATTTTAATGGATACGGTGGAAAGCCCGTCACGGAAGCGTTAAGCGTCGCATTAGCTTATCCGTTGGCTAATCTCAAGGTCAACTCCCTGCCGGCGTTACCCATGCGGCAATTTCATCTTACAGGCAACTGCATTGATGCGTTACCCGCTAATGGCGCGGCTTCAGGCCCGGCAGTGATTCTCCTCCTGGCTCCTGTTCGTCCGCCTGATCCTATTGGTCCTGATGATAATATTGATCTTTCCCTCGATTCCGATGTCTCCTTGTTGTTGAACTCAAATGAACTGCGCAATGGAGGACGCGCTATTGAAGAAACTACGGTTGTCGCACCTACTGCTATCTTATATTCGCACGCTGCAGTTGTACAAGGCAATCTGTTCCAGAATTTGGTAACGCCGGAAGTCATTAGGGTTAGGAACGACAGCTTGTTTATCGCAGCCTTTGAGCTGGCAGTTACCGGAAACGTGCTTAGAGGACAATCATTTATTTCTGATTTGAATCTCAGTAGGGATGATCAGCAGAGTAATCGGAGTGACATTACAAATTTTGACAATAACACTGTTTTCCGTCAGCTGAATAGTTGGCGGTTTTTCAACTATCACAAATCAGACCAGCCACAGTAACGAGCACAGCATAGGGATTAGATGGCAGTCAGCAAGGATATTGAATGAGCAATGCCCTGGCAATAGCAACCGTCACGCAAACGCTGGTGAATGTGGTGACAGCGAGCCTCGATGGTGCACGTGTAAACGGTCCGCAAGTAAGTACGCTTCGGCCGGATGACTCGTCGTTGCAGGGCTCCGAAACGCCGCCTCGCGTAAATATTTTTCTCTATCAAGTCACTCCCAACACAGCCTGGCGGAACGCGGACCTGCCGACACGGCGCGATGATGGTTCGCTCGTCCGCCGCCCGCAAGTGGCGCTGGACCTTCATTATTTGTTCAGCTTTTATGGCAAGGATTCCACGCTGGAACACCAGCGGCTGCTGGGAGCAGTCGCGCGCGGGCTCCACGCCGAACCCGTGCTGCAGCGTTCAGACATTCAGATTGTTGAGCAGATGACGGATGCTTCTAACAACAATGTGCTGTATCTGGATTCCAATTTGTCCGAGCAAATCGACCTTGTGCGGATAACGCCGCTCAATTTTTCCCTGGACGATATGAACAAGCTTTGGGTTGCTTTTCCCAAGGCGAATTTTGTGCTCTCTACGGCATATATGGCGACCGTTGTGCTGATCGAGACCGATGAGCCCCCGCCCGCCCCGGCACTGCCAGTGCTGAAATGGAACGTTGAAGTATCTCCATTCAGCCTTATGCTCATCGATTTCGTCGAGCCGCAGTCTGTGGTGCCTTCGCCACCCGCGCCCCTATCGATCGCGCTGCGGGGTAAAGGGCTGGGCACGGCGAATTCCGTGGTGCTTATGACCCCGGGAAAGAGCGATCCCCTTCCCGGGACAATCGAGCCGTCGTCGACTTCCGACAGCATTCAAGTTACGCTGCCGGCAGGTCTGAGGCCAGGAGTCAATACAGTTCAACTGGTGCAAACCGCAACGCCTCCCGTGCCTTCATCCCCCATCATTTCGCAATCCAACATCATGGTTTTTGTGATCCTGCCCGCTATTTTAAATCTTACATCCGCAACTCCCGGGCGTTTGACATGTGCAATCTGGCCACCGGCCGGGCCTAAACAGCAGGTGTCCCTCGTGCTGAATCAGCAGGACGGGCCGCAAGCTTTCACCTTATCAGCCGATCCCCATCCTGGCGAGACGGACACATTCACTTTCGCCACCGTTTTTCCGAACGGTTCAGTACCTTCCGGAACATATTTGGCGCGCGTTCAGGTGGATTCTGCTGTGAGCAGGCTAACCGTGGATGCTTCCGGTAAATTCGATGGCCCAACGGTTGATGTATGATGAGCGAGGCAGCGGGCCATGACTGGCAATCCGCCAATCAACACGCTCTGATGGCGGCGCTGGCGGACTTGAAATCAATGCTTCGCCGTCACGCGGCACTCAAAAGTCACACGGGTGATGATGGTTCCCCGGGAACTGCAGAACCCGCATCCCCCGTCGAAGAAAAGAGGGCTGAGGCCACTGCCTTCAGCAACTCTATTTCTAACAAGACTCCTGTCATTGCCGAACCGCCGGCAGCGCTGGAGGCTTTGTGCGCTTCGTTCAGCCTCTCCCGTTTCGAGCGCGATCTCCTGTTGCTCTGCGCGGGCATTGAGCTTGATTCTACAGTTGCTCCCCTGTGCGCTGCCGCGCAAGGTGATCCGGGCCGCAATTATCCAACCTTCAGTCTTGCTCTTGCTGTGCTGCCCGATGCCCACTGGAGCGCGCTGACGCCCGAGGGGCCGTTGCGGCGGTGGCGGTTGATCGAGGTTGGAAATGGCTCAGCGGTAACTGCCGCGCGACTGAGAATTGACGAGTGCGTGCTGCATTATCTGGCAGGGGTGCCGCAATTGGACGAATGGTTGGCCGGAATGATAGAGCCTATCGCACCAGTAGCAATTGCAGATCTTGCCCCATCGCATGCGGCAATAGCCGAGGCCATCACGGCTGCCTGGTCTGTTGCGAACGAACAGCAGCCCTTGCCCGCTATCCAGTTATGTTCCCGCGATCTGGCGGACTGCCGTCCCGTCGTCTCCTCGGCAGCGGCATCGGTTGGGCTTGGCACGTTCGCGCTGCCAACTGATCTTGTTCCTGTGGCTACTGCTGAGCTGGATGCCCTGTTGCGCCTTTGCCAGCGCGAAGCCGCTCTGGGCAACGCCGTACTGCTCCTTGAATTCGATTCTGATTCGAACACGTCTGGCGATGCCCGCTCTCGTGGTGCGGAGCGTCTTATCGAGCGATTTAGCGGCCCGATCATTATTACCAGCCAGGAACCCAGGCGGATCGCTCATCGTCCTGCAGTTCAGTTGAATATGGATCGTCTCAACATCCCTGAGCAGCGTTCTGCGTGGCGGCTTGCGCTGGGGGCGGAGGACGGCGATACCATACGAATTGATGCGATAGCATCCCAGTTCAGCATGAGCCTGCCTGCCATTCGCTCCATTGCCAATGAGGTCATCGCTCGCGCCGCCGCTTTGCCTGGCGCGGATCTCGCGCAAATTACATGGCAGGCTTGCCGTTCGCGCTGCCGTACCCGTCTGGATGGCCTTGCGCAACGCATCGAGCCGGCCGCTGACTGGGAAGACCTGGTCTTGCCGCAGCCACAGATACAGTTGCTGCGGCAGATCGCAATTCATGTCCGGCGCCGGGAAACGGTATATGACAAATGGGGTTTCGGCGCCAAAAGCTCGCGCGGCCTGGGGATTTCCGCGCTCTTCGCCGGCGTCAGCGGCACGGGCAAAACAATGGCTGCCGAGGTTCTCGCCGCCGAATTGCAGCTTGATCTGTACCGCATCGACCTGGCTTCAACGGTAAGCAAATACATCGGCGAGACAGAGAAGAACTTGCGCAAGATTTTTGATGCCGCTGAGGAAAGCGGCGCCATTCTTTTATTCGACGAGGCAGATGCGTTATTCGGTAAACGCAGCGAGGTCAAGGATAGTCATGACCGGTATGCTAACATTGAAGTAAGCTATCTGTTGCAGCGGATAGAGGCTTACCGGGGGCTTGCTATTTTGACGACGAATCTTAAATCCTCGGTGGATGCCGCCTTTCTTCGCCGCCTGCGCTTTATCGTGCAATTCCCGTTTCCGGGTACCGAGCAGCGAGCGGAAATCTGGCGGCGCGTGTTTCCAGCCGCAACACCTACTGAGGGTTTGGATGTATCAAAGCTGGCAAAGCTGAATATCCCTGGCGGAAACATCCGCAATATTGCACTGAACGCCATGTTTCTGGCAGCGGATGCAGAGCAGCCAGTATCGATGAGCCATATCCACGACGCGGCTAAAACAGAATATGCCAAGCTGGAGCGGCCCTTCGCAGAAGCGGAGATTGGAGGTTGGCTGTGAGTGCTATAACTGCAACATTTCAACCACCCAGAACCTTGGCGACATCGCAGTCGTCATCCGCTAGGGGGTTATTACAACGTAAATGCACCTGTGGCTCGCCGACATCTTCATTGACTGGTAAGTGCGGAGAATGCCAGAACAAGGGACGCTTGCAGGCAAAGCTAACGATAGGGGCGAGTGATGACCCGCTGGAACAGGAAGCAGACCGGATCGCCGATCAGGTTATGGCAGCACCGGTGCATTCCACAATTAACAACTTACCCCTACGCATCCAGTGCTTCCCTGAGCACGCGAGTGAGGGAGCGAGTACCACGCCTGCCAGCGTAAACCAAACCCTTACCAGTCCCGGCAGGCCGTTAGAGCCGACGCTGCGGCAGGACATGGAGCAGCGCTTCGGACACGATTTCAGCAGCGTGCGAGTGCATTCAAGTGCGACTGCCGAGCAATCGACGCGGGAGGTAAACGCTAAAGCCTATACGGTCGGCCCGAATATTGTGTTTGGTGCGAATCAGTTCGCGCCAGGGACACATGAGGGACGGCGATTGATCGCCCACGAACTCACCCACGTTATGCAACAGGGAGGCATGGATGGGGGCCAAGCAAGCAATCGATCAATTCAACGAAAGCCTGTCGCTCGCCACAAGGTGACGGGCTCAGCTCGAAAGAAGACCGTCGTCGCCATTCATGCCCAACCGCACCAGCCTTACGGCGCGAAGGCGTATTTGGTAGGAGAGCCTGAACCGATTCCGATTACCCTGAGAGAGAACAATCTCGACGAGGGAACCTACTGGTACGCCAAGCGCGACAAGCCCGAGACGGCGGGCTTGGTCGAGTACAAACGCGAAGACGGCGAAAATCAGGACTTGAAGGGCTTCAGATGGCTCTACCCTCCGGGAACCACCGCAGCGGAGCGAGTCGTCGTTAAGATTCAGGTCGGCGAATTCAATCAGGATGCCTTCGCGAAAGCACAGTTCAACGCCGTTCCCGAGCGCATCAAAAGCCGATTCGTCAAGCGCGGCGGGCGCCGCCTCATGACTGCCGGGGAGTTTCTTGGCTTCTCGAATTTTGCCCAAAGGCTGCTGGACAGGGGCGTTAAGGACGAGGAACTGATCCTGTTCCAGGAGAGCAGCGCGGGTGTATTCGACCCGCGGCGCCACTTCGACTGGGCGCTCGATTGGCCACAGGCGGTCGACGAGGTGCTTGGAGCACGAGCTGCGTTGGAGAAGCAGGCCGAAGAGAACACCGAACTCTTCCAAGCGTTCGGCGGGTCCATTCCGGATATTCCGGAAAAAGCCTACCAGCTGTATCGCATGAGCCAGTTGATGCCCCAGTACCGGCCAGCCGCGGAACAGGCAATTGAGGAGGTCGGCATCACTATTGAGAAGCTCGAAGCGCTCCGCGATGCCATGATGGGGGTGTTCGACACGCGGCTCCGCCTGGAAACGAACAAAGCACTCGACTGGCTCAAAGGCGGCCTGTTGCTAACTCGAGAGCGATACGTCCAAGGCCAGGGCGCGCCGCAGAAGATTGCTGCACTGCGCGCCGCTGCGGAGTCAACCGAGATCCGGAGCCTCAAGGCTGGCATGGAGCAAGCCGACCGTGACCGGGAAGCGGCAAGTCGCGCATACGCCGCGATCGCCATTGAGTCCGCGTACTTGCCAAGAGCCGAGGCTTTAAAGAACGCCGCGAAGACCATGGAGTCAGCGAGCGACGCTTACAATAAAGCGCGACAGAATTACCTGAATGGCTTGCAAGATGTTTCCGGTCTCCCCGTCGCATCCTGGCGGGGCTTCAACATCAACCAGTTCTTCTTTGGAAAGAGCGCCGAGCGGAGCAAGAACCTGCTCCATGCATACATCGAGCAGACATTGCGCGATCTTACCCGGGCCCGCCGAGAACTTAGCAAGGACAGGCGGACGATCTACAAAGCCGACATCATGGTTCAGTGGACTAAACACGTCCTTGGGGTCAAGCCGGGTTCGACAATGGAAAAGTTCATCGACGATCGCGTTGATGAGTATAAGAGCGCTCCGTGGTGGGAGCGGCTGTTAGACATCCTGAGTCTCGCTCTGGTTTTTGTTCCGGGCGGCGCTCTCATCGCTGCCGCAAGACTGGGAGTGAACTACGCCCTGACGATCAAAACCATAAACGAGGAAGCATTGTCGGAGACGTTGTTCCGAGTCGGAATGAAACAGGAGGGAGGCAGCGCAGCAACCGTAGCCTTGAGTTTGGCTGGCACCGCGACCGATATTGGTGATGTTCCAAAAGCGCTCAAGGGCGGCTCGGCAGTCCTCGACACGGCCAGTCAAGCGGAGAGGACGCTCGCCAAGGGGACCTATTCTGCAACTGCCACCACGACCGGAGCGAAGGCAGAGAGCCGTCTGGTCAAGGAGACTGGCGAGCTTCCTGCTTCACCGCATCGGGTCGAAACAGCGCAGCCGCACGGTGAGCCGGCATTTACCGAGCCACTGCCCCGGCAGATCGAGCCAGAGTCAGGTGCGGCGCGCGATAGCAGCATAGAGACTAGCAGTCACCTTGAGAGCCGAAAGCTCACCCAGCAGCAGATCGCCAACGAGACTAAGTTCATCGAGGACAACCCGCATCTGGTGCAGGAGGGCCCGCCTCGCAGCATCAAGATCGGCGAGCATGAGTGGATTGAGAGTCCAAACGGCGACTGGTGCCGGCATTCGAACGGCTCGACTTGCGTGCCCAAATTACGCGTTGGCCGCGGGCCAAAACTTACCCCTGAGAACGTCGATCAAATTATCGCCGACCTTAAGGCCAAGCGGAAGGTCAGCCGAGAAGAAGAGGCCCGCCTGCGAGCGGTCGCCGAACTGAAGGGCGGCATCTGGAATCTGCGGGCCGAAGTGGGGAAGGCCGGTAACCCGACTCTCCGAGGCGAGGTTGGACATCTGCTGCTCGGCGAAGACTTGCCGTATGCCAAAATCATCGATAGCGCTCCTCGCATCGATCCTACTACTGGCTTGGCGACAGAGGTGAAAAGCATCAAGACGCACCAACTCTTTTCCTTTCAAAAGGAAGGCTCGTTTGCCGCGACGCTCAAGGCTGAGGCGAGAGAGTTGAGTCGTTTTCGGACGACACAGTCTGGAGGAGCCACGGTTATCATCGCCGCGCCAAACGCTGAGCGTGTGCTCGTGATCGGCGTACCGCCACGCACGCTCGATTCCGCGGCTCGCAGACCGCTTACCGCGCAGTGGCGGGCAGAGGCAGTCGAGGCCATCGCTTACGCTCTCAGATTGAAGCCACCGGTTAGAATTGTATTCAGGACGATCAGATGAAAGCTCACCTACTTCAAGTATACTATGTGCGCAGAGCGGACCTTTATGTGGTACCCAGCTTGCCTTCTCGAAAAGGGATGATAGCCCTCGATGCGGTAGTCAAGGTCGAAGGTGGTTGGGGCGGACTTTCGGCAGCGCTCCGTGAGGGCGAACGGCTGGCTTTGAGTGAGGCAGAGCGCACTGCGGCAAAACGCCGCTACGGCAATCTAGAGAAATTAATTAAAGCAGCAGGCTGTGAGACGTTTGCGGACATGGTGCGACAGGACACGGTTATCTGTTCGATCGTCCGCGTCCCGGATTACGTTCTAGTGACCAAGGTGCTTCCGAACACCAAATTAAACACATTCGAGGGTTCGCATCAAGAGCAGTATCCTGCCGACACGTCGATCGACGAACTGGCTCGAATCGCTCGTCGAATCCTCGAAGCATCGGAGAGCGAATGACCGAGGTCGACGACCTGCTCGCAGACGAGGCGCTCACCATGCCGCAGCGAGAGGAGCGGTTGGCTGCAGCGTGGATACGTTATGCAGACAGGGGAGCTGGACGCGCTCTCGATATACTATCCTCGGTGGCCAGCCCCGAGGCGGCTGCCCTGTCGGCCGGCTATCTGTCGCTGCTTCCCGGCCTACAAGCAGAGAAACAACGGGTAGTTGAATCTCTCGCTCCACGTCAGGGGGAGTGGGCACACGCTGTGGTTGATCTAATCAAAGCCCTGCCTCCACCGGCAGCGAACCTCCTCCTGCTCAAAACGCTTCAAGCGCCAGACGACCCGTCGGCCAGCAGCGTGCTATTCGAGATTGCAACGTACTTCCCTACGCTCCTTCATCCTTTCGTTGAGGTCATTGATGATCCGTTGATCAATCAGGCATTGCTGCCGGGTGGCCCCGACGCTTGGGCGCACGACTTCAGCAAGCAGTTCCGCGACAGCGAAGACCCCATATTCTTGCAGGCGTTGGTTCGGATGCGTACCGACGCTGCGCGACGCGAGCTCGAAAATTTTCGCGCGCAAGCGCCTAGCCGCATGTGGCCTGCTCTCAATGCGTCGATCGAAAACTGTGGCATCTTTCGCGACACTGGTACCTCGTCATATTTTCCGAAGGTGTCGCTCGGGTTCGTGGTTGATCGCGGTGAAAGTCCCCACCGGGTTGGTGGGAGGTACACGGGACGCGTCCCCTTCTGCGAGTTCTGCTTCATACCAACCGGCCACGCACTGACGCTTGCAGGGGACGCACTCGGCTGGGGGCTAACACGCGATCCAAACTTCTTCTGGTTTCAGTGCCACCACCATGACCACGATGACGAGCCGCTGTTTGTACATATTACCGCTCAGGGTGCGGAGCGATTGTTGATCATCGAGGTCGGTGAACCCGAGGGTGGGGAGCTACCGTTCGTCCCAGGTGAGCGGGCGTTGGCCCTTGAGGACCATCCTAATCAAATTGGAATCGGCCCCGATCGCGTGCCTGCGCGCGGGCTGCATGACGTGGGAGGCCCGCCCAACTGGTGTAGAATCGACGCATTCCCGCGCTGCCCAGTTTGCGATCGAGGCATGCGCTACCTAGCTGCCCTAGATGGCGGAATGACGCCCTTCGGACGCATTCACATACCCGGGACGCTGTTCATGTTCTGGTGCGATCCCTGCTCCGTATCTGCGACACGTCTCCAACGTTGAGAAGAGATCTCTTTCTTGGAACGAAAGCACGTCGATCTCAAGCGTTTGCCACACTGGTTGCAGTGCACAATTAGGGGTCAGGTCTCGATACAATTACTTGTTTCGCTACACTCCCAGCCTCGGGCCCCTAACGGAGATCAGATGCAATATAATTTTGAGTGGATCAAATAAGGCTAAAGTCAATATTAAAAAGCACGGGGTCAGCTTTGAGCAGGCTGCCGGAGTTTTCTCGATCCGTTACAAATAGTGATTTTCGACAGTGAGCACAGTGAGGTGGAGGAACGCTGGGTTACACTCGGTAAAACGAACGATGGTGTCTTGTTAGGGCGTGTTAACACTACGGGACGCTTCCACGATTAAAGCGAAGTGAATAAATCCGATAAACATCACATCGAGTTTCTCGAAACGCGAGAAGATGCGGCGGAAACCTTTGAGTCTGCGAAACAAGCGCTCGATTTCATTACGGCGCTTATACATCCCTCGATCGTATTCCCAAGCATTGATGCGATTGCGCTTGGGTGGAACTACGGGTACAAAGCCAAGCTCAAGCGCAGCTGACGCGTTTCATTCCCTTCGTAAGCCCGGTCCATCAAAAGATACAGAGGGCGGCGGGGCGGACCGAGTTGGCTCAGCAGTGCGCGTCCTTCTGGCGCGTCGTGCGCCGCGCCTGAGGACAGCGCAAAGATTATGGCCGTTCGAGCATTCGCGGCAACCATATGAATCTTGGTGCTCCATCCCCCGCGCGATTTGCCAATGGCTTGGGGTCCGTTTTTTTTAATGCTCCAGTACCATCCGGGTGAACCTTCACAATCGTGCTGTCCAGCGACACGGCCTCGATTTTGATACGAATGATCTGTGCATGCCGCAGTTGCTCAAACAAACGATCCAGAACGCCGCTCTTGGACCAGCGGTTCATGCGCGTATAGATCGTGTGCCAATTGCCAAAGCGCCTGGGCAGGCCACGCCACTTGCAGCCATGTTCGGCTACATACAGGATGGCATTGAGAACTTGAAGATTGGAAAGGCTTACATTGCCCCGTTGCCGGGGCAAACAGCTTTCGATCTGCTGATATTGGGTTTCGGTGATTTCCATAAGGGCGTCTGTAGTTTTTATGCCCGAAGCATATCAGAAATTTAACTGTTAGTGTTAACACACCCTAGTAGTGGTACATACCTTCAAGGAGCATGAGGATAGTGCCACAATCCGCATTATCTCTGCCCGAAAAGCTACTGCCCTCAATATGAGGAATGCTGATGAATGACGAATATGATTTTTCCCAGGGTTCGCGGGGTAAATTTTACCGACCTGATACTCAGTTAAATCTACCCGTGTATCTCGATCCAGACGTTCTGAATTATCTTTCGATCAAAGCCAAAGCGAAAGGCATTGAGGTTAATGAAATTGTCAATGATCTGCTGCGCAAAGATATCGCTTTGATTGAGTGGATGAAGTGAAACGAAAGCCTGAAAGACCACCAATAATTTCTTGAGAACCAGTTGGGAAATTAGTGGGAAGAAATTAGGGTCAGGTCTTGAGTTAACTGCTCTTTTAGCGAGGCTTCCATTATGGCCCGTCCCTTACGTCTGGAATTTCCCGGTGCGGTCTATCACATCACCTCTCGCGGCAACGCTCGGGCGGCGATCTTCCTGGATGATGAAGATCGAAACCTGTTCCTGGGTGTGCTCGCAGCATGCACCCAGCGCTTCAATCGGAGACACGGACGTGCAGGGCATGTTTTCCAGGGGCGTTTCAAGGCAATCCTGCTGGAGCGCGAGAGTTATCGGCTGGAGTTGTGCCGCTACACGGTGCTGAACCCGGTCAGGGCAAAGATGGTAGAAGACCCGGCGGATTATTCATGGAGCAGTTATCGTGCGATGGTAGGTACAGCACCTGGGCCGGAGTGGCTTTATACGGATTGGCTATCGAGCCAGTTTGGAAAAAGCCGTACCGTTGCGCGTGAGAGATATGCAGCGTTTGTGGCGGAAGGCTTCGGCGGCACTTCGCCCTGGCCCGCTTTAAAGGGGCAGGTGTTGTTGGGTAGCGAGCATTTCGTGGAAAGCCTGCTGCCGCTCCTGGAGAAAAAAGGTGACCTCAAGGAAGTCCCCAAAGCCCAGCGCCTGGCTCACCGTCCGGAACTGAAGGCTATTTTCACACCCGAGGCGAGGGCGGACAAAAAAGCTCGGGACAGCGCGGTACGGAGTGCTTACAGCGAATTTGGCTATCCCATGGCAGCGATCGCCAGAGAACTTGAAATCCATTATTCAACGGTAAGCAAGATAATCAAGTATTCCGCTGAAGTTTAAAGCTGCTCTCCGGTAAGTGCGCGCCATGGACAATAAGCAACACAAAGCGCATCACTTCCATCCCCGCATCACTATAACCGACCATTACTGCACCAAGTGAATACGTAGTATCGCCGACAGTTCATAGGACCTGCGCCATTTCCCACCTGCTGTAATAGCGCAATCCCCGACAGCAAGCCTTCGCATGGAACCACCGCTTTCCATCCCCCGCAGAAACTTCTTCCGCTTCGTCTGCCTGGTAAATTTGAAAACGACCTCAAGATGATCTATATCTTCAAATAATGCCAAGGCGATGCAGATAGGTTGATACGTGATCTTATATCTATATCTAACGGTCCGGCAAATGCATTTAGCCCTTCTATCGAACATCGGCGATCGAAACTGATTAAAACCATTTAATGCCACTAGCATGACAAGCGATTCCCTTCCCCTGATTTCCTGCATCATGCCAACATTTAACCGCAGGGATTTCGTACCACGTGCCATCTCCTGTTTCCAACGGCAGGATTACCCAAACAAGGAACTGATCATTGTCGATGATGGAACGGATCCAGTAAGCGATCTGATTCCGTCTGACAAGCGTATTCAATATATTCGCCTTCCGCGGCGGCTTTCTGTGGGAGCCAAGCGCAACTTTGCATGCGAACAGTCTGCGGCGTCTCTCATTGCACATTGGGATGACGATGACTGGCATGCTCCCAGACGGCTCAGCTATCAGGTCGACCATCTACTCAGTTCGAGGGCAGCAATTTGCGGTATCAAAGATCTGCTGTTTTTTGATACGCGCGACGGCAAAGCCTGGCAGTTCAATTATCCGGATGGGCAGAGGCCCTGGTTGTCGGGTAATTCACTCGTTTATACACGTGAGTTCTGGGCGACGCATCGTTTCCCGGAAATCAATATCGGCGAGGACGGTTGCTTTGTCTGGAGCGCTTCACCGGATCAAATAACCGCCGTGGCTGATCCCACGTTTCACGTCGGTATCATTCACGGGAAGAATGTGAGCCCTAAACATATTGGTGGGGCATGGTGGCGGCCACACCCAGCCGATGACATCCAACGAATGCTCGGAGATGATTGGAGCAATTTCTTTGAAAATTCGAGGTGCTCGATCTCTATGAAGAAGCACGAGCCAGTGGCGCCGGTTACTGAACGACCCGCTATCTCATCTCTATCGCCCAACGCCTCAACCGCTGCTGTTAAGCCAATTCGCAATATTTTTGCTTGCCTCGTTCATGAGAGTTTAGATTGTGTTGTAGACCTTGTGCGTAACCTTCGATACCTGGATCCGTCATCTGTCGTGCTGCTATATAACGGGAGTAAAGACCCTCGGTTCCTTGAGAAATACCAGTTTGCACAGCACGGTGTTGTCGTCCATTCGGCACCCCAGCCGAAGGAATGGGGTAAATTGCATGACTTCGCCCTCGACTGTATGCGCTATGCGCTTGATAACTTCACTTTTGACACGATGACAATCGTGGATTCTGACCAACTGGCGTTACGCAGCGGTTATTCACAGTATCTCACCGAGTATTTGGCCAGATATCCTGGAGTTGGCATGCTCGGCAACTCGCCAGCACGACAATTATTACCTGGCGCGGCTGATCCCGCAAAGGTCGCCTTCAGTGAGTTCGAGTTGTGGCGGCCATTATTACAACGATTCCCTGATGGGGAGAAAAAATTCCCGTACTGGACCTTTTGGCCCTCGACTGTTTTTACTGCGGCAGCGGCACGGGATTTGACGCGGTTCTTTGCGGAAGACGAACAACTTAAGCAGATTCTGGCCCGTAGCTCGATCTGGGCCACCGAGGAAGTCATTCTGCCCACGATTACAGCCATGCTTGGTTATGAGATCGGCGCGAATCCGTGCAGTTATGATTATGTGAAGTACCGTTGCCCTTACACTCCCGCGCAAATAGAAACTGCACTAAATCGAGATGATATCTTTTGGATTCACCCAGTCACGCGACAATATGAAGATACGTTACGCAAGCAGGTGCGTGAAAGGCACAGCTATTATGTGAAACCACCTGAGAAACCCATTGAGGAATTACCCTCGCATTCTCCGTTGCTATTGACTCAGCCGATCCTTGCCCGGATGCGTCTACTGGAAGGCTGGCTCGAAGAGGATGAAGCCGACCTGCTCATTGCTATCACTGCTCGTGCCTTGGCCGATATTCCACAATCTCAAGCAGTAGTTGAAGTCGGCAGCTATTGCGGACGCGCTACGGTAGTTCTGGCTAGCACAGCTCAGGTAGTACGGCCGTCCGCCAAGATCTGGTCGATCGATCCCCATGACGGTAAATTAGGTACTACAGGGCAAATCGTCACTGTAGCGCCCTCGCTGGAAAAGTTGAAACGCAACCTCGATAATGCCGGGCTTGCGGACGTGGTTGAGGTAATTCAGGCTTGCGCTGGAGATGTTCATTGGGAGCAATTAATCGCCCTGCTCTTGATCGACGGCTTGCATGATTATCTGAACGTTGCTCGTGATTTTTACTCTTTTGAGCCGTGGTTGCCAGTCGGCGGGTATGTTGCGTTTCATGATTACGCTGATTACTACCCTGGTGTTATGGCTTTTGTCGACGAATTAACGAGTGCTAAAAGCTATCGCAAGATCAGCAGGGTGAGGAGTCTCGTGATTCTGCAAAAGAAGGGTTTTAAGGACCGATCTCAGGAAACAGTCAACAGCAACCAAAGCCTTTTTTGAGGCCATTAGAAATGGGCGTTAGCATGCGATTTCTCATTGTAATACCCCTTTTTGTCAACGATCCTCGCCATATTGAGATGCTCAAGGTGCAATCACTGCTTGGTGCGCGTCTGCGAAAGGTGTGGGGAAAAGATGCGGATTTTAAAATCGCTGTAGTTTGTGATTATGTGGACGATCAATACTGGTCTCAGGTAGAAACGATAGGAAAGTCATTTGATTTCCTAGTCTCCCCCGCTGACGTGCTTGCGCATGCTGGATCGAATTCTTCGTGGGGTATTCGCCGGCCCACCTCATACGCGTTGGAGGTGGTAGCCCGCACGCTTCCCGACTACCAAAGCGTAAATGTATTGCGAATCATCCAGGATACCTTTGTCATGAATGTGGGTGAGTTCGTCAGTGATCTCCGACGCGTAGCTTTGAAGGATGGAAGATATATTGCTGCCCAGATTCATCGATGGCCGACGACGGGACATCACTGGCTCTGTCACAGAATGGGTCTTCCCTGCACTCCAATTGCCGAGTACGCACAGGGCGCTGTGATGATGGCTCCGCTGTCTGTTTGGGAATCCTATTATCTGGAGCTGCCGCCGGAGATTCACCACTATTGGGATGATGTCATGATGAGTCTATGGTTCACGCATGAAGGAGGACAGCTCATCGAAATTGACCAGACGTTCGAGCATATGCATCATTGCGAGCCGACCCTTGCCCGCGCTGTTTACCACGCGCACGCGGCGGAGCTAGACGTACCTCAACTCATGTCATAAGGAATGGAGTGATTTCATGCATTCTTCAGTAATGGAATGGGTCGGTGAGAAAATTCGGGAGACTGGTACAAGTGGCCAGTCAGTCCTGGAGGTCGGCTCAATGGATGTTAACGGCAGCGTTCGCGGACTATTCAGCGGAGCTACACGATATGTGGGGGTCGACTTTCGGGAGGGACCCGGCGTCGATCGAATCATGGATGCGCACCACCTCGAGTTTGGTGAATCGGAATTTGACGTGGTCGTTTCGACCGAAATGCTTGAGCATGACAGCGCATTTTGGCTTTCCCTGCAAGAGATGGGGCGCGTACTGCGTCCTGGCGGCCTTTTGATAATTACCGCCCGCGGCAACGGCTTCATTCCTCACGGGTATCCGCATGATTATTGGCGGTTCATGCCTCAATCGGTCGGGCATCTGCTTGCGCTTGCGAGATGCGAAGTTCTTGAAGCCTCGGAGGATTGGCAGCCAGGTCACCCCGGAATATTTGCCCTAGGGAGACGTGTTCCCAATTTGGGCAAAAGTGAGTTCATTGAACGAGGGAGCCATGCCACTTGAATGAATCTCCCTAATGAATCTTCCGGATCGGGCTTCAGAGACGAGCCTTCGTTGCTTCAGTACACATCAGGCAACCCACCGCTGCTATAGAATCATATCGTCGACGCCTTCAACCGATCTTGGGAAGCACCTATGAAGAAACGCTTAGCCTCCATCGCATATCTCTCTCGTATCAATCGAAAACTCGCATGGCTGCGGCTTGCCCATCCAGCGGTGACGATCCATGCGACCGGAACATCCTGCGTCTTCGAGAAGGGCGCGCTGCCCGGAGGCATCGCAAACCAGCACGACAGAGTGCTTGTCCTGGCGCAGCACTCTCACCTTGTAGCCTTTAAAGTTTCGCAGCAGTGCCGGATCATGTTGCGTTGCCCGCATGAGCAACTCCTTTTCATCGAGCCCGGGCGGGGGATTCTTGTAGCGGACGGTGGATTCTACTGCGGTGGCGAGCTTGGTTAGTGCAGAAGCCTTGATAAACATCTCTTCGCTGTAAGGAAGTTTTGGGGTGGGGGCGCAACCTGCAACGAGCGATAGCACAAGCGCGATAGTTATGCTGACACGGATACCGGCGGGACGTATGCTCACGAGACACCCTTTTTCCAATAAATGTGGTTGCCCTGATCATCTTTTCCTGTATCCAGGTTGCAATTCACCACAGTCGTCGCGTAGCTATCATCGTTTTCGAAGACGGCCTTGGCGATGAGCGACCCGGTGGCAAGAACATTCTCCAGGGCACGATCAAATATCGCATCATAGCTCATCGCTTCAAGCGGAGTCGCAAGGCTTTCCAGATATTGGGGGTCGAGATCGGCAACCGCAGGGTAGGTCAAACCGAGGTTGGCGGCGACATGGCGCGCAAAAGGAGGAAGCGCATGGCCTTCTTCCGCTTTGTCGACAACGAACTTGAATGCGCCGTGCCAGTTGTCGATGAGGGGAGGGTCGGTTTGGTAGGCGCCGCCATAGCAGGTTTCAAGCATACTCTGCCACGTGCGCGTGATGACGGAATCGAGTTTTCCGCTGCCAGGCTTATCGCAGCAGCCCCAGATTCCGGAACCCAGATGTTCTGCCAGGCCTATCTCACCGAGATTCAATCGCTGGAAAATATAGGCATCCTGATGCATCTCGCATATCCGGTGCTTATCCTTGTTCTTCTGGTATTCACCCACCTTGAGTTCGATGACGGGATGAATGGTCGTGTCAGTAACGACATGGCTGGTGTATCCCAGCAGCCATGAAAATGCTTTTTGCCGGGATGCTCCATCGAGTCTTCTGATCCATTCGACCCCCGCTTTGATCATGTCGCCGGTTCTCTGATAGTGCATTCGATCCGCCCACTGGCCAGCACTGGAGTGAGCAATGTCCAGATAGGGATAATCAGGGCTCACGGCGCCAAGCTCACAGAAACGGAAGTAATCCAATACCGAAACAATTGCTTCCGGAGGAAATCCCTGCTTTTCAAGCCGGTCCGGTTCCTTGACCAGGTTCACCATGGTGAGGTGTGCATAAGCGCCAGGCATGGATAGTCGCAAAGAGTGATTGATCGAGAATGCAATGGAGAACAATGTTATTGTATATCTTGCCTCGTTTTCGGGAAGTATTCAGACAGCAGGCGGAATATCTCCCTCCCACGGTGGTCATACGGCCCTGCAAAGATCGAATCTGGTCACACCAGATTTGGCATGATTCGCTATAGATTCCTACAATGGTTTAAATGCTCAGCTATTTCGAGAAACTGATTTACCCCTATCCTGATCCCACCGACAGGATTCCCCCAAAAGGTTTTTTTACCTTTATCTGGGAAGCAACCGAGGGTGTAAGACGATACCTGGTGGCAATGACGCTGCTTACCGCATCAATCGGTGCATTTGAAGCCTTATTGTTTGCGATGCTGGGAAAAGTCGTCGACTGGCTCAACCAGATCCCGCCCTCTCTTCTATGGGAACAGGAGCGGAACACGCTTCTTCTATTTGCTGGGCTGCTGGTTGCAAGCCCCCTGTTGGTCGGTATACAAAACCTCGTCAAGCATCAGGTGTTGGGCGGGAATTTTCCGATGCGCCTGCGCTGGAATTTCCATCGCCTGATGCTGAACCAGAGCATGCACTTCTATCAGGATGAGTTTGCAGGGCGAGTGGCGGCCAAGGTGATGCAAACCGCTCTCGCGCTGCGCGATGTCTGCTTTATTCTCGGCGATATACTCGTCTATGTAACGATTTACTTTTTTACCCTGGTGGCTGTCGTCGGGACGTTCGATCTTTGGATATTGGTGCCTTTCACAGGGTGGTTCGCTCTTTATATCTGCGCATTGCGCTATTTCGTGCCCAGGTTAAGCCGGGTATCCCAATCTCAGGCGGATGCGCGTGCCTTGATGACGGGACGCATCAGTGATGCTTATACCAATATTGCCACCGTAAAACTCTTCTCTCACGCTGGCAGGGAGGCCGGTTATGCCAAACTGGCGATGCAGGAGTTTCTCGGGACAGTACATAGCCAGATGAGGTTGATTACCTGGTTTGAAACCGTGAACCAGGTGATGGGGGCAAGTCTCATCATCAGCGCAGTTGCGGTTGCTTTGCTGTTGTGGGTGGATGGACAGATCGGCGTGGGCGCGGTGGCGGCCGTCGGCGCCATGTCGTTGCGGCTTAACGGGATGTCGCATTGGGTCATGTGGGAAATGACTTCATTGTTCGAACAGGTCGGTACCGTACGTGATGGAATCACCACCTTGTCACGTCCCCATCTGGTGACCGATCATCCCGATGCAAAACGTCTTCAGATCAAAACTGCCGAGATACGGTTTGAGAATGTGGTTTTCTGTTACGGGGGCGACGTCCCCGTAATAGATCATCTTTCGCTGCATATCAGACCGGGCGAAAAAATCGGTCTGGTCGGACGTTCCGGTGCGGGTAAATCCACTCTCGTCAACTTGCTGCTTCGCTTTTATGATGTGGAGGAGGGGCGCATACTGATCGACGGGCAGGACATCCGGTATGTTACTCAGGACAGTTTGCGCGCCAATATCGGCATGGTTACGCAGGATACGTCCCTCATGCATCGTTCGGTAAGGGACAACATCGCTTATGGCCGACCTGACGCAACCGATGCGGAAACGATCGCCGCTGCAAAAAAGGCGGAGGCGCACGATTTCATCATGGGCCTGACAGACCCTGTGGGACGCTATGGCTATGATGCGCACGTGGGGGAGCGCGGAATAAAGCTTTCGGGCGGCCAGCGCCAGCGGATCGCCATAGCGAGAGTAATGCTGAAAAACGCACCGATTCTTCTGCTTGACGAAGCCACCAGCGCGCTGGACTCTGAAGTGGAGTCAGTCATCCAGTCCAGTCTCTACCGCCTGATGGAGGGCAAGACGGTGATTGCCATAGCGCACCGCCTATCGACCATTGCTGCCATGGATCGGTTGATCGTGATCGACAAGGGGCAGATCGTAGAGGAAGGAACACATCAAAGCCTGATCGCAATGAACGGTCTCTATGCCGGGCTCTGGGAGCATCAGAGTGGTGGGTTTCTGGGGGAAGACGCATAGAAGTATACCGTTTGAGAAAGCGATATCTCCTGCGGTTCAAACGGTTTTCGATCGTTTCCGCGGTCAGTCGCCGAGTTCCACTCCCGCCCGCGGCCTCACACCTGCCCGGATAGCGGTTTCCGTCAGGGAAGGAAGGCAAAGCTCGATGAATCGGTAGGCGTATCCCCGCAGGTAATGACCACGGCGGATCGAGATGTTGGTAGTGTTTTGCCCGAACAGGTGGGAACTGTCCAGCAGAGTCAGCCGGGTGTCCCGCACTGGATTGAAGGCCATTGACGCAACAAGACCCACTCCCAGCCCCAGTTCCACGTACGTTTTGATGACGTCTGCATCGAGTGCGGACATAGCGATGTCCAGCCCTAATCCTGCTCTGGCGAACGTCTGATCAATTCCCGCCCGGCCGGTAAAGCCTTCGTGATAAGTGATGATCGGGAACTCTGCAATGCTTTCAAGCGTGAGCGGCTGTATTGCTTCCAGCGGGTGCCCGTGCGGCACAATGACAGCGTGGTGCCACGAGTAATAAGGAAAAGAGGCCAATTCTGCAACACTCTCCAATGCTTCGGTGGCAATGCCGATATCGGCCACTCCGTCCAGCAGCATCGATACGATTTCGCCGGGACTGGCCTGGTGCAGGACGAGATGCACCTGGGGAAAGGTTTTCTTGAATTGCGTGACCACCGTAGGGAGTGCGTACTGCGCCTGCGTGTGCGTAGTGGCGATGGTCAGCCGTCCTTTATCCCGCTTGCTGAACTGTTCAGCCAGGCGCTTGACATTCTTTGCATCGAGAAGGATGCGCTCGACAATCTCTATCAATTCCTTGCCCGGATTGGTCAGGCCCAACAGCCGTTTGCCTTTGCGCACGAACAATTCGACGCCCAATTCATCTTCAAGATCCTTGATGTGTTTACTGACACCGGACTGGGAGGTGAACAGGGCATTGGCCGCTTCGGTCAGGTTATAGTTCTGGCGGACTGTCTCATGGATGATGCGCAATTGTTGGAAATTCATATTTATAAGCCTGTACCCTGTTATTGTCGTGATCGGTTTCGAGTAATGATGGATGTGGAATGCTCATTCAAAAATCATTATGGCTCCCCGGAGAGCGATAAAGAAAAGGCGCGAGCCGATGGCCAGCGCCTTTGAAAATCACAACAACAACGGAGAATAACCACACCCCAAAGTTATCAGTTCTATTTTCCCCAGTGAACCAATATTAATTCATTTGTTTATACGTTTTATGCATAACCCCCGCGAAGAAGGACATCCCACGCTGACGCGGCAGGAAGGACAGGAGACGTAAACCAGCGAATGCATGATGGACATTTCCTGTTGATAAGCTACTCATTTTTTCTTTGTTTGAGCAGGATGGCGCCGATGCTAAATTTCACTCTTGATCCTTTGCATCGGAGGAATAAAAAATGTCTTTCAATAACTCTCCCCGTCTTGCTGTCAGCCTGTTCATCTCACTGCTCAGCCTTGGGGGTGCCTACGCGACACTGAACAAGTCCTCTTACTCTGCTTATGAGTCTTCACCCGCTGCTGCGGAAGTGTACGCCGATTTAAACCATTCATTTGCTGAGCACTGGAAAGCACGTACAGGTGTAGATGTGAGCGTCGGACAGGCGCTGAGCAAATCAGGAAGGCCGGTGCATGTGACGCTCGACGGCCTGGATGTTACAACTCTCGCATTATCTTATGACGCTGCAAAGCTGGGCAAAAAAAACCGGTTCATTGCGCCTTCCCTGAGCAGATTTCTCTCGCACGATACCACCGACAATTTGTCCCGTGCATCGCCCTATACCTCCACGGTTGTCTTTCTCGTGCGCAAGGGTAATCCCAAAGAGGTGAACGACTGGGATGACCTTTTACACCCGGAAATAGAAGTTGTCATGCCTGACCCCAGGATTTCGGTAAGTGGTCGATGGGGTTATCTGGCAGCATGGGGATATGCGCTCAGGCAACCGGGCGGCAACGAAGCAAGTGCACTCGACTTCGTGCGGAGACTGCTTGCTAACGTAATACAACCGGGCTCTGAAGCAGGCCGGATAGAAGCATCGATCACTGCATTTGTAGAGCGGGGCGTGGGGTGACGTATTGCTGTTGTGGGAAAATGAAGCTCTTCTCGCAATACAAGGAAGGGCAGGTGGAAAGGCAGATGGATTTGAAATAATTACGCCATCGGGCTCCATAATGGTTGAGCCGGCTGTGAGCATAGTAAACTCAGGGGCGGTTGGCGATAGCAAAAGCGGGCACGAAGTGGCAGCTGCCTATGTTGATTATCTGTATACGCCCCAAGCGCAGGATATCGTAGGGAGCCACTATTTGCGCCCGCGGGATAAACAGATAAGTGCTCAATATGCCAAGCAGTTTCCCGCGCTGGAATTATTTACCATCGATGAAGCCTTCGGTGGCTGGCAGAAAGCCGAGAGAACGCATTTTGCCAAGGGTGCAATCCTTGAACGGATCCGCGGTAATTGATGTGAATTATTACAAAAGCAGCCCGCTATTCAAGTCGGCTCAATTCCCCTCTCCGATTTCTCCACCTCCATCTCAAAAGCACCCGTAACTGCCTGAATTCTTCCGGGTTTATTCCATCGGGAAGGATTACAACGCTGCGGGAAAAGTACCGGCTCCACTGTCGTGGAGACGCGTCTGTTTTATCGATTTTCAGGGGTCTCAAGTCGAGCACAGTCAGATAGGGTGCGACGAAACTGCTGCCAAGCAAGGCACAGGCCATCTGCCCTCCATCTCGGGTATTCAGGGTGAACACCATTTCATCGGTTACTTCGAGGCCGGAAACGGAATTCGGCGAGCGCAACAATGCGTAGCGCTTCAGATAGAAAATAAGGCTGATGACGAGCAAAGCGGAGCCCGTCAATTTGACTGAAAGGGGCAACATCAGGGGCCACAACAATACAATAGCCACAAAGTGCGCGAAGCTGAGGACTATTCCTAATCTATGGGAGGGTTTCAGGTGGACGACGAGGGAAGGCGCGGGGCGTTCTACAACAGGTTGCAGTTGCATAACGGATTGCATGTTCTAAAATATTGATGAGTTTGTTATCTCAATGCGGGCAATTTGCCGCCCAGCTGGAGTGTATGCTTTATAATTAACTCTTTTTCGGGCATTCTTCGAGCAATATCTGCCTTTACATGAATCCTGTCTGGCACTCCTACCTGCAACGCCGTGGTGCGATTTTTCGGGAAGACTGCATTGTCAGCTACGGCAATGCTGCTGCCGAACTTGAGAGTACCCGATCTGCCAACGTGCTGAGTGATCTTTCTCATTTTGGCCTGATTCACTTTTGGGGAGAGGATGCGGAAACTTTTCTGCAAGGACAATTGAGTTGCGACATAAGGGGCGCCACTACCTCAACAGCCTCCTACGGGAGTTATTGCAATCCCAAAGGCAGAATTCTCGCGACTTTTCTGATTTGGCGGGGGACCGATGACGGTTATCTCATGCAGTTGCCTGCAATCTTGCTCGCGGGGATTCAGAAGCGCCTTGCCATGTATGTGCTGCGGGCCAAGGTCAAATTGGCGGACAGCAGTGGAGCCTGGGTCCGCATAGGCGTTGCGGGCCGTCATGCTGCGGCCCTGTTAAGGAAGATCCTGGGGGAAATTCCTGTCGTGCCTCTGGGAGTGAGGCATGGCGAAAGAGGAAGCATCATTCGTCTTGCAGAGGATCGCTTTCAACTCCTTATTCTTCCGGAGCAGGCGCCCATTATATGGGAAGATTTGAGCAGGAATGCGACCCAGGTAGGGAAGCCCTGCTGGGACTGGCTGGAAATCCGGGCAGGTATTCCCCACATCCTGCCTGCAACTCAGGAACAATTCGTGCCACAGATGGTGAACCTGGATGCTCTCGGGGGTATAAGCTTTCAGAAAGGCTGTTATCCCGGTCAGGAAATCGTTGCCCGCACGCAGTATCTCGGCAAAATAAAGCGGCGCATGTATCTTGCAAATGTTCGTCCAGCAGCGGGTGATCCGCCAATCGAAGCGGGGGATGAGTTATTCAGTGCCGACTTGGGGGAACAATCTGCGGGTATGGTAGTCAACCCAGCATCATCTTCCGACGGAGGAACTGATCTACTGGCTGTCATTCAGACTAGCAGTGTCGAGGCAGGTGAAATTCACTGGAAATCGCTGGAGGGTCCTGCACTGGGAATTATGCCGCTACCTTATTCTGCGAATCAGTAAAGAGTAAAAAAGGTATGTGCTCGATTTTGTCATTATCAAATAGCAGCATGTCTCTTGATGAGATCCGCCTTGATGGTCACCTTGATGGTCAAACTCCTCATCAAAAAACCAGGCAGAAAGAATATTTCCTGTTACCTTGCGAAGCACCTTAATACAAAATGCATTCCGGTATGCCCCACTGCCTTCCGGAGCAGAAAAGGATATCTCGACAAGTTTTGCAAACTGCTACACCCAATCCCATTATTCCCGGTATTGACATCGGAGAAGGGGGTGCCCTGCGTATCTGTAAAGACCGCAAAGACCAAGGCGGCACTCCCGACAATCTGCTTCAACTATCAGGATTCCGCTTCCTGTTCCATCTTCCCGGTGCGATCTGGAGCAAAGTATCGTCGCTCTGTTCAGGCATCTGGCTACTGCTTCTGTTACTGATGCTGGGGGCATCCGCGGCCCACGCAGACGGGCTGGAGCTGGAGAAACGCGATATTGTTTTTTACTATGGCAGCAGGCCGCCCGTCGAAGACCTGCGTCATTTCGACCAGATCGTCATTCAGCCAAGTCAGATTCTGCCGCATGAGAAAACAGCGCTGTTGAATTTGAATTCTTCACTCGTCTTCGCCTATGTCTCGTTTGGTGAAATCGCCCGCAACAGCGAAGATATGGCGCGTATCGATACGGACTGGTCGATAGGGGTCAATCCTGCCTGGAACAGCCTGGTAATGGACATGACTGATCTCGCCTGGCGCGAATATCTGTTGAAGCAGCACTTCGAACGCTTGTGGCGTGACGGTTATCGCGCCTTTTTTCTCGATACAGTGGACAGTTACCTGATCGTGACACCGGAAGGCAAACAACGCGAAGAGCAGGAAAAAGGACTGGTTTCGTTGCTCGCGGAAGTCAAGCAGCGTTTTCCGGGATGCAAACTCATTCTCAACCGCGGCTTCGAAGTACTGGACCGGGCCAGCCAGTATGCCGACGGTATGGTAGCGGAATCGCTTTTTCATGGTTTTGACCCGATTAGCGGTAAACACGCCCCAACCAAGGAAGAAAACAGAAAGTGGCTGCTCGACCAGCTAGTGCGGGCGCAAAACGAATTCAAGGTGCCCATCACGGTGCTCGACTATGTCGATCCGGGAAACTGGGTAGAGGCGGAAAAAACGGCGCGTGACATCCTCAAGCTGGGATTCATGCCCTGGGTGGCCAATGGAGACCTGACGTGGCTGGGACAGGGGCGAATGCGCCTGGCTCCCCGCAAGCTGCTGGCCATTGTGAATGGAACGCCGGCGCAGCAGATGGAGCATGATCTGTTTCGGCATGCTGCCATGCCGCTCGAATATCTTGGCCTGGCGCTCGACTATTGGTACATCGACCAGCTTCCCTTGCCGATTGAACCGCTCGTCGGGCGGTATGCCGGGATTGTCGCGTGGCTGGGGGACGACAGTGCGAACGGTACCGAACGGTATGAGAGTGTCTGCGCGCGGCTGCAGTCAGAAGCGAATGCCGGCCTGCCTATAGTGTTCATGGGTTATCTGCCCGCAGGGGTTGCGTGCCGGAATCTGCTGGATTATCAGGGTGAATTGCAGCCGACGACCGGCATACTGAAACTCGATGCTATGAACGAGCGCTTGGGACGCCCTGAGGCCGCTCCGGTTATCGGCAGCGGCACGCCCGATGTGCGGGTTCGAGATCGCAATAACGCATGGCTCACTTTGAGCAGTGCTGACAAAATATTTCATCCGATTACGGTTACGAACTGGGGGGGTTACGCATTACATCCCCATATCCTGAGTGAAAGCGTCTCCGGGCGCCACGAATGGCTGCTCGATCCTTTTGTTTTTTTCCAGGCGGCGCTGCGTCTGTCGGTACAGCCGGTATTTGACATGACAACGGAAAACGGGCGACGCCTGGGGATTGTCGAGGTGAGGGGCGACCGCCTGTTTGCAAAGGATGAGCAGGGTGTGGAGGCAATCGATCGGCTCAAGGTCTGGATGGAAAAAAATACACTGCCGATAACATTGGGTGTCATTGAAGCGGAAGTGGCCACCGAAGAGCAGCGGAGCAAGCTGCGCCAGGTAGCCAGTTTGCCCCAGGTTCGTCTGGCGAGCCATACTTACAGTCATCCTTTTTATTGGGGGGTATTCGAAGGTAAGACAGACGCGGATCAACAATCCTACCGTTACAGCGTATTCATGAAGGATTACGCGGCGGAAATGACGCGCGAAACAGGTGGCACTCTTCCATTCCTGCACACCATGGCACCGGATTCTCCTCCGTTATTGATCTGGTCCGGAGATGGCAAGCCAGGGCCCGCAGTGCTAGCAGCTGCGCAGAAAGCCGGACTGCCGCATTATGGCGGAGGGGGGCTGCATTGGCAGAGCGGACAGATATCGCTCGCAGATCTTGATCCCGCACTTCGTCCGACTGAATGGGGTATTCAGGTGATGACGCCGCTGATTGCCGAACCTCTGTTCGCGCAACTCTGGTACGGCGAAGCCCTGAATTTTGGCAAGGTTGGCGAATGGAACCGCGAGCTCGACCTTGCACGCCGGCTGCGTGTTTCGTCCATATCGATTCATACCGATGCGTTCCTGAACGAACGGGGGAGGGAGCTTCTGGAGCAGATGGCGGAGGCGCAGCGGAAGGAAAATGTGCTCGGCATCTGGGTCGACGAATATGTTACCCGCGTGCGCGCGTTCCAGACCGCGAGCATCGCACGCGATCTCGATGGTAATTGGTCTCTTTTCGGGGATACGCTCAGAACAGTGCGATTGCCCCCGACCGAAATGACGCCGGAAATCTCCAGCGATGTAGTTGGATATAATGACCGCAATGACAACCGCTACATCTACCTTGCCCGGAATCACGCAATCCTGAAAGCCGCTCAGGGTAAACGGAACGGAAATCCGGGATTGAGACTGATCGAGGCGAGTGCGCCCCTTAAATCCTGGCATATCAACAACGATGGTTCCGCCACGCTTTTATTTGAATCGAGGGGGCGTTTGGCTCCCTTGACTGTCACGGCTCCCGCTTCCTGCGCCTTGAGCATAGATGACACAAAATTGACACCGCAGGCGAAGGGTACACATTCCGTTTATACAGTTCCAGGAAACCTGACAGCGGGAAAATTCCGGCTTGAGTGTTGAAACGCAACGCGAATCTCTGCTAAACGCACCCGCGTTGCTGTTCATGAGCGCGGTGGTTCTCATCGCCTTCTGGGTATTGTTTCCGCGTCAGCCCGCATTCAGGGATCCAGCCAACCTGTCAGCAAAAGATGCTTTGTCAGTCGCTTATCTTCGCGTTCTCGTGCAGTCCGATCCGCGTAACGCTCCACTACGCCTGTCGTTCGTACAGGTACTGACGGAAGCGGGCATGACCGATGAAGCCGTCCTTGCCATGGAACACCTGCAGAATGCTCCCGAGTCAGGGTTGACTTACGAGATTCGCCTGGCGGAGTTGAAGCTGGCGCTGCAGCAGCTTTACCGACATCCCCCCCAGGATGTCGAGACATCACTGCGAAGGCGTATCGGGGAACTGGTTCCTTCATTGTTGCGCCTGGCGGAAAATGACAAAGAGTCGAATCAGGTGGTGTTGCTGGCAGAGCAGTTTGGCGAACCCTCGGTCGTAGCGGAAACCTTCGAGCAGTTGGCTGGCATGCAGAATGAAACCCGGCAGACAAAATCGCGCTGGCTTGCTTTTGCTGCCAAACAACGGCTTGCAGCCGCACAACCCAGAATTGCAGCACGAAATTTCTGCCAGGCTCTCACTTTCGAACGAATAGCCAGGAAGAAAACAGAATTGGCGAAAGCCTGTTTAGGCGCCTATCTTCAGGCAGGTGTCGACCGGGAGGCCTTGAAAGCTGCAATACAGATCCTTTCCGCTTACAGCGGACCGGCTGATGTCGCGGGTGCCGGTAATTCCGGCGCGGTTGCTCCCTCCAGCGCGGACGCGCAGCTGCTGATGCTGGCGGCCGACGTTGCCCAGCCGATGGGTGATCGTGATCATGCATTAGTTTGGCTGGAGCAGGCAAGTGCACATCTACCTGCGGATCAGAAGCTTGCGGAACGTATTGTCCGGTTACAGGTTTCGATGGGGCTTCTCAGTGAAAGCCTTGCCCGAGCGAACGTGCTGCGCGCTTCTCTGATTCCTGGAAGTGAACGTCAGCGACTGCTTGCCCATTTGTATGACTGGAACGGTCAACCCGATGAAGCGCTCGCCTTGTGGTTGTCTTTTGCGCGCCATAAGGCTGATGAGGAGGCTGAAACCCGGGCCTTTGCACTGGCTCAGGCAAAACCGGATAACGAGGCGATTGTGCAGCTTCTTGAGGCAGTAATGTCTCGTCGCAAGCTGACGGCTACCGAAGCGGAAGCTTATGTCAAAGCAGGTCTCGCCGTTGCCCAGCCGTCGCGTGTGGAAAAGCAGTTGCGACGTCACGCGCAGCGATTCGGCAATCCTCCCCCCATTCTTAATGCATTGGTGGAGGTTCTTGTTCTTCAGGGCAAACCGGATGCGGCGCTCACGTTATATGAAGATATGCCGGAAATACAGGACGGGCGGCAGAGGCTTGCATTGGCGAGACTATATGAGGAAGCCGGCAACACGCAAAAGAGCTTTCAGTTGCTGCTTCGGGACATCGACTCGCCAGATCCTGCTTCTGCGGAAGAATACTGGTTACTGCTGGCGAAAGTTTCCACGCAACTGGGGCAGGATGCATATGCCAGCAAAGCCTACGAAAAAGCATTGGTTCTTCGGCCGAATGACGTGGAAATTCTGGAAAACCTGCAACGTCTGGCCCTGCGTCATCACGATGACAAAAAAAGCGAGCGGTTTGCGCGCTATGGATGGGAAAGATTGAAGCGCATCGAGGACTTGCAGCGCCTGATGCGTTTTTCCTGGAAGCGGCGGAATTGGGATGAGCTGGATCAGTGGCTCAAGGTTGCGGAAAAACTCCCTTTGGCAGCGCAGGCGCCGGATTACTGGTATTTCCAGTCGATGCGCAGAATGGCGCATGGGGAGCAAAGCGCTGCTCGTGATGCGCTGCGGGAGATCCTGAGATTGCAGGCTGCAGATCCGGAAGTCACCGAAGCTATGATCTGGCTATTGCTGTCATACGAGAAAATTGATCGTGTACTGCTTGATTCCGTCGTTGCGCCCTATCGTGCCCAGTCAGCCAATCAGTCCACGGTCAATCCGGCCTTAGCCGAAGCCCTCGCGGCAGCGGAGCAAGGTTTGGGCAGGCCGGTTCAGGCAGCCGCCTGGTTTTTGCGATCGCTTTCGACCCGGCCTGGGGATTTTCTCTGGGTATTGACGCTGGCAGATAATATGGAATGGGCGGGTTGTCCGGCTCACGCCAATTATGCCCGTTTGCGGGCGCTCGAAATATTCGCTTCGAAGCAGAATTCCCAAATCGAAGTGAAATATCCGCCACGCCTCGCCGAGTACTTCTTCGGATCAAAGTATCTCCCAGCCAAAAGAGATGATACCGAGGATGCAAAGAAACAGGAGGAATTACAGTCGATTCGGAACCAATGGGGCTTTGGAGAAAAACTGGATAATGCCGACTATTTCGCATTGCGTAGAGAGGTGGGACGACTTGAGCTGTCACAATGGAAAGATTTTGTAAAGGCAGTCAGGAACAGGAATGAGCGTGAAGTGGCGCGGCAGTTGACGCTCATTTCGGATCACCTGAAGCATCAACCTGCGGCCGCATCACATCCGGATATGCTCCCCTTATCTATAGACGATGTGGACCGCGCGAATCGGTGGTTGGCCGGCGAGCCGGAGCCCAACCCGAGCGATTTGGCGACGGAACTGGATATCTGCCGCGAGACGCTGACCAAGATTCGGGAATTTCCTGCAAACAGTGAACCTGCAAAGCGATGAAGAAACCCTGGCTGGAAGGTATAGAGGTTGTCGATGTAAACACCCCCGTATCTGCGTGGGGCGGCTGGTTTGAAACATTCGTTATAACTGTTGTTGTAATTGCGGCATCGTTCATTACCCAGCAGGCGGATCCTTTCCGATTGAGTGGGGGATTCCCGTGGGCTGTGCTGGCACCCCTGTTCGTGGGGTTACGGTACGGGTTTGTCTTTGGTTTTGTCAGTGCCCTGCTGACACTCGCAGTGCTTGGGGTTGCCATTGACCAGCAATGGCAGGCCGCGAAGAGCTTTCCGCTGCCTTGGGCGATAGGCGTTGTGGTGATAGCGATGGTGGCGGGAGAGTTTCGTGACATGTGGGGGCGCCGCCTCCACCGGTTGGAGGGCGCGTATCAATACCGGGCTGAGCGTCTTGAGGAATTCACGCGCAGTTACCAGTTATTGCGCCTATCGCATGACCGCCTCGAACAGACCGTTGCCAACAGCGGCTTTTCCCTGCGTGAAGGCATCATGCACCTTCAATCCACCCTGGATGCCATCGATGGATTGACGGAAAGCTCGCTGCAAAAGCTTATTGAATTTGTAGCGGAATATGGTGTATTGACTCAGGCCTGTATCATCGGGATTACTGCCGACCGTATTGATACTTCCCACGTTCTGGCCTCTGTGGGAGAGCGATTTCCCATCGATGTGACTGATCCAGTCCTGAGAATGGCGCTTGACAGCGGCGAACTGGCCACGGTGAATCTTCTGCCGGATTCAGTAATGGATCATACCCAGCTTCTGGCTGTGGTACCTTTAGCCGACTCCATCGGCGAAATAAATGCCGTGCTGGCAGTGCGTTCCATGCCTTTTTTTTCGTTTCATGAAAGCAATCTCAAGCTTATCGCCGTGCTGGTGGCGCATGGCGTGGACCATCTCCGCTTCGGAACAGCGAGACCCTCGGTTCCTCGGTTTATTGCCTCATTTGAACGGGCATATCAGGATTTTTCGCGCTTCAGGCTCGATACGGCACTTCTGAGATTATCCGGAAATCCGGAGGAGATGCGGAATATTCACGAAAAGCTGCGGTTTTCGATTCGTGCTATCGACTTTATCTGCCTTGCGCGTGAAAAGGATCAGCATGTCGTCTGGGTGATGTTGCCACTGACGGATATTACTGGCGCGCGGGCATGGGCGCAGCGAGTAGCCGATGTTCCCGCAACAATCGCGCAGGAATGGATGTCTATCAACGAAATTGATCCGCAAAGGATCCGTTCCCTGGAGCAGGGGTGATGCGGCGCATGTATCGCCTGCTTGCATTCTCGGGAGTGACTGCTGAAGTAGTAGCCATTCTCCTGGTCTGGGTGAGTGCGGAAGACGCGCTTGCAGATTGGCAGGAAGGCGCGCTGCTGTTCACGGCGGCTGTATTTCATTCTGCTTCGTCCTATTACCTTGCGCGCATGTTCTGGCAGTCATTGCCGCGCCGCTACAAGCTTCCTCCCCCTAGAAGTCTAGGGTTGCTGTTTGCCTTTCTATGGATTCTGCCGGTTTTCGGGGCGCTGGGCGTGCTGTGGAGCATAACACGTGCATTGAAACAGCCCCGGTCCCGTTCCGCGAAGAATGTAAAGATTATAATCCTGCCTGAGCTGCCTTTTTCACCCCCTGTCATCTTCCCTGTTCCCCCTTACAGCCAGGGAGCCCTGCGCCAGATCGTCCATTTTGCCGACCGCTCACTCAAGCGGTTGAAAGCGGTGATGGCGACACGGCACATGGCGCCGAAAGAAGCCATGGAGGTCTGGTCGAAGGCTACTCGTGACCCGATCGATGACGTAAGGCTGCTTGCCTATGCGATGAAGGATGCCCATGAAAAGAGGCTCACCGACCGCGTTCTGGCTTTAACCGAAGCGCTACCGCACCTTCCCCCACGAGCACAAAATGCCTGCCGCAAAACGATCGCCGCGCTGTGCTGGGAGCTGGTATATCACAAGCTGGTACAGGGTGCTGTCAGACAGCACTGGCTGAAAAATGCCCGCGCACAAATGGAGGTTGTATTGACCTCGTCATCCATTACGCGGCGCGACGTTCCCTCTGCATCTGTATCGGCCCCCGTGCGTACTGCATCCGAAGCATCTCTGGCATCCTCCAAACATGAGAGATCCGGGGGCGGGAACGCCGACAGTTGGTTGTTGTATGGTCGGATTTTATTGGAATCAGGTGAAGCCGCCGTGGCGAGAAAGGCTTTTGTCAACGCACAAATCCATGGCGCGGATCCGCAACAACTGTTGCCATGGTTTGCCGAAATCGCTTTCCGGGAGCGGAAGTTTACCGAGGCAAAGCGCTGTTTATCGGCGCTTGCACGTGTTGGAGAGAAGGGGCGGGAACTGGCTCTGGTAAGAGCATGGTGGAATAAATGAGCGTTATCCAGGCAGGGGCGGAGAAGCCCTCGATGGTACGGGCAGCAGGATCGGTTGTGGAACCAGTGGCGGATATCGCTCTGCTGCTGGAAGGCACCTATCCTTATGTCCGTGGCGGGGTATCTTCATGGGTCCACCAGATCATAAACGGTTTGCCGGAATTTACCTTCGCCGTGATCTTTATAGGCGGCAATAAGGAAATGTATGGACCGGCGCAATATCAGTTTCCGCCGAATGTGACGCATGTCGAAACGCACTATCTGTTGCACCGTAGCCATGGGAAGCCACATGCGCGCAAGGGCAGCCGCCAGCCTTTTCAGGAAATGGAAGAGCTGCACGCCGTCATGCGACAATCCGGGAAATTGGCTGACAGGAAAATGATTGATGCGTTTGCGCGACTGGGCTCCAAGGGTGGCATCAGTCAGGAGGATTTTCTGTATAGCGAAGCTTCCTGGGATTACATTACCAGACAGTATAAAGAGCGCTGTACTGAACCCTCGTTTGTGGACTATTTCTGGGCGATACGTGCAATGCATGCGCCGCTGTTCGTGCTGGCCGATATCGCGGCCGGGCTTCCACCGGTGCAGGCAGTGCATGCCATTTCGACCGGTTATGCAGGACTGTTGGGCGCGATGATACGGCTGCGACGAAACATTCCCTTCGTGCTCACCGAGCACGGAATCTATACCAAGGAGCGGAAAATCGACCTGGCGCAGGCTACCTGGATCCATGATCACAATGACGATGTATGCAATACGCTGCATGATGAAATGGGGTATATCAGGGGTCTCTGGATCAGGTTCTACGAGCAGCTCGGGCGCATGGCGTACGCGCAGGCTTCGCCCATTATCAGTCTGTATGAGGGGAATCGGTTGAGACAGATTGCCGATGGGGCAGTTCCGGAAAAAACACGTGTCATTACCAACGGCATCAATGTGGAGCGCTATCGCGACGCACTCGAAAAAAGACCGGAAAAGATTCCACCGGTGCTGGGGCTGGTCGGGCGCGTGGTACCGATCAAGGATATCAAGACGTTCATCCGGACATTGCGGATGCTGGTCAAGGAGCGTCCTGACGCGCAAGGATGGATTGTCGGCCCGGAGGACGAAGATCCGTTGTATGTGAATGAATGCAAGGAACTGGCCGAAAGTCTCGGCCTGAAGAATCATCTCAGATTCATGGGCTTTCAAAATATGCTGGAAATTCTGCCCCAGCTTGGCCTGATGGTGCTGACCTCGATCAGTGAAGCTCTGCCACTGGTAATACTCGAGGCTTTCGCCAGCGGTGTTCCCTGCCTTGCCACGGATGTAGGGTCCTGCCGGGAGCTCATCGAAGGAGCGGCCGAGCAGGATCGGGCATTGGGGGCAGCGGGTAGTGTGGTGCACATTGCCGATCCAGAAGGCACGGCAAAAGCAGCACTCGAACTGCTGAACAACCCGGAGAAGTGGTGCGCTGCGCAGCAGGCGGGGCTTGCGCGCGTGAAACTCTACTATGACGACCAGCTCATGTTTTCATCTTATCGGGAAGTCTACTCGGGAGCCTTGGGTGTACCGCGGCATCCGGCAGTAGCGAACTGATGTAACTAAACTATGGCCGGCATCGGTTTCGAAATCCGCAAAATCCTGGAGCGCGACAATTACTGGTCGGTGTTGCGAGCCTATGGTTATGCCGGTCTGGTCAGCGGTGGTCCATGGGTGCTCTCAATTTTGAGCATCATGATGATAGGCGTTCTTGCCGTCATGCTGGGTGTGGAACAGCGGGAGGTCAATGCCTTTCAGATCTGTGTTACCTATATGATGGCGGGTTCGCTGATCTGGACCGGGGGTATGCAGCTCATGTTCACGCGGTTCGTCGCGGACCGGACTTATGCCGATGACAAGGCAGAAGTGCTGCCCAATCTGTTCGGCGTCCTGATGTTGACCATGGCGGGTGGTTTTACGTGGGCAGCGCCCTTTATCTTCTCGCTTTTCTCGGGACCATTTTTCCAGCAACTGTTGCTGCTGTGTAATTTTGTTGTGCTGAGCGGGATGTGGATTGTCCTCATTTTCCTGTCGGGGATGAAGGCGTATGGGCGCATCATCTGGACCTTGGCCAAGGGTTACTCCCTGGGAATTGCAGTCGGACTCCTTGCATCTCCATGGGAACTCAACGGCCTGTTACTTGGCGTGCTGACCGGTCACGGCTACCTGCTGTTTTCATTCCTGCATCATATCGTGCGGGAATATCCCGGAAATTCTCTGCTCAAGTTTGACTTTCTCGATCGAAGCCGGAGCTTTTACAGCCTGTTTGCGGTGGGCACGCTCTATTACCTGGCGGTGTGGATCGACAAATTCATCTTCTGGTTCGTGCCCTATACTTCCGAGGCAGTCATCGGTCCCTTGCGCGCATCCATCATCTACGATCTTCCCATTTTTCTGGCATATCTATTCATCCTGCCGGGGATGGCCGTATTTCTGGTGAGCATAGAAGCGGATTTTGCCGAACAGCACGAACGTTTTTACCGTGCCGTGCGTGAAGGGGACACGCTCATGCATATCGAATACAGGCGTGACCGGATGGTGTACGCTGCCCGGCAGGGTATCTACGAAATCTTCAAAGTGCAGGGTTTGACAGTGGTGCTGTGCCTTCTGTGGGGCAGGGGCCTGCTGCAAACCATTGGCATATCACCGCTCTACATTCATTTGTTTTATATCGATGTGGTTGCAGTCAGCGTGCAGGTGCTGCTTATGGCGATACTCAACATACTTTTTTATCTCGACGCCCGACGGGAAGTGCTGATCGTTACGGCATGTTTTTTTATAACCAACCTGCTGTTCACCGTTGCCACGCTACAACTGGGAGCCGAATCCTTCGGATACGGCTTTGCGGTATCCGTTACGCTGTCCGCATTTCTCGGTCTCTTCATCCTCTCGCACAAATTCAACCGGCTGGAGTATGAAACATTCATGCTGCAGGGTTAGTCCGCATCTCTCATAAATCCCAGGTGCATAGCCGCCGAATCATGACAAAATCATTTTACGGGAATGACTCGAATCATGAAATGAAGAGTCTTGCCTGTATGGACGCCGACGGCCAGCACCGGATTCTGGGCCATCGATAAACCCTCCTCGCGCCACGCCGTGCAATGAGCGCCTCCGCTTCGGTCAGCACTTCCCCTCCCGCACTTTCCTCTCTAGCGCTTCCCTCTGTGATACGGAATTCTACAGTCGCCCACACTTCTCGACTTGAATGATTCAGGTTGCGGTATTCACAAATTCACCACCTATCCATCATAGTTCTCTTACAACTTTCACAAATTCACCACCTATCCATCATAGTTCTCTTACAACGAGTGTGGTAATTTTGATTCCACACTGGCTGTTGGCATCCCTTAAACGTATGCCGATCAGTCGAAGAAAGGCCACTGTCACTGTGAAAGTGTCGCATTTGACCGCTGAATCGATCATCCGCACTTCATAATCGCCCGTCTATCAGCCGTTACAGCGTGATAGCACGCAGTTGGACGCTCTCGGTGTGCGAGTTACCTGTTTATCTTGGAAGGGGGAAAACTTGAAAGCTCATCGCCATGCAACTCACCATCCATACGATTGACGTCGGGCAGGGAGAAAGTGCGCTCGTGGTTGCGGCAGACGTGGCAGCGGGGCGACACCGGACGATATTGATCGAGGGTGGACTACTCGGGTATGCCGAGACAGTCCACAACTTTATCGATCCCATCCTCAGGGGTTACGGTTACTCCCTCGATCACATTCTTGTCAGCCACTACGACAAGGACCACTCAGCGGAAGTCATAGGACTCCTGAATGCGGACAACATGCGAGTCGTAAGCGAAACCATTTCGAACGCGGTGGCAAATGCGGCGCAATGGGCTGCAGCAGGCACTCGCCCCCAGCAAATCGCCTGCGGAGCCGTGGCCGCATCGGCAACGATCCTCGGAGCTTGCGAACGGAACCTAAACCAAATCCTGGCAATGTGCCAGGCTGTTTTTCCCCGGGCTGCCGGGAAGACAGACGACGAAGCGGCGGAGCTTGGATTTAACTATGCGCTGGAGCATACCGACAAGGTTCAGAGCTTTCCCGCTCTTGAAGTCGGCAAAACTGGAAGACGCAGAAATATTGCAAAAATATCCGCGGTCGCTGCGGCGATTGCCATCGCGTCGGGAAACAATCCGGCTGCCGCAGCCTTCGGCGCCATCTTCCTCCTGATTGCCAAAACACTTCCCAATCAGCTGCGGCTCGATACCGGCGGCCGATACTGCAACGTCCATCTTATCGACATCGAACAGCCAACCTGGCCATTACGATCTGCCGAGACATACGCCGGCACGGCGCTCGGGCAGCACATAACGAAGGACGAGATTTTCAGGAGCAGCGGGAGCGGTATGGCTCTCCCTTCCCCCCATTCTCCCGGAATATTCTGCCGGGTGATCAGCTTCTGGGTTTGGCAAGGGATGGGCAGTAATCCTGTTCAGACCGTCTGGAGACGCAAGGCGGGAGACTGCACGTCCAACCTTGTAAGGATTTGCAAAAGAATTGCCTCATCCTTACGTGCAATATTCTAGGTAGATGAATTTTTTACCGAAGGCATAAGAGAGAACATAGTATGAACCAGATCGTAATTATGGCGCTGCGGAAACCTTACACCTTCGTGGTTCTTTCCATTCTGATCGTCCTGTTTGGAATCAGGGCGATGCGGCATACGCCGACGGACGTCTTTCCCACTATCAAGACGGCATGAAAATGGTCACTAAATTATCCATCGTTCTAGGTTTAATCGCCACTCTGGTATTGAGTGGATGCCAAAAACACGAGACACATGAAGAAATGCCGCACTATGCGGCAACCACACCATTCCGTGAAGACACTTCCATCCTGGAACCCTATGTCTGTCAGATTCGTGCCATCAGACATATTGAAGTCCGCTCTTTGGAAAAGGGCTATTTAACCCATATTTTTATAGACGAAGGGCAATGGGTAAAAAAGGGACAGCCCATGTTCAAAATCATGCCCAACGTCTATCAGGCAGAACTTCTAACCGCGGAAGCCGAAGCGCAAAATATGAACATCGAATACCTCAATACCAAGGCCTTGGCTGATAAGAATATCGTATCACCCAACGAATTGGCTTTGGCAAAAGCAAAATTAGATAAGGCCAACGCGCAGGTGAACTTGGCGAAAACCCACTTGGGGTTCACCGATATCAGAGCACCTTTTGATGGGATTACGGATCATTTGGCTGTTAGGATCGGCAGCCTTCTGGATGAAGATGATTTGTTGACGGAGCTGTCTGATATCGCCCACTTGTGGGTCTATTTCAACGTCCCGGAAGCTAAATATCTGGATTTTATAAGGCGCGAAAAAGGCAAAACCAATGAAAAAGTGCAGTTAAGGATGGCAAATGGCGAGATTTACGATCATACGGGGGTCATCGAGACAATTGTAGGTGATTTTTATAATACCTCCGGCAATATTCAGTTTCGTGCCTTGTTCGAGAACCCGGACAGAGTTCTCAGGCATGGTCAGACAGGAACAATCCTAATGACCGTACCTTACCCGAACGCCATGCTCATCCCTCAAAAAGCGACGTTCGAAATCATGGATAAAATCTATCTCTACGTCGTCAACAAAGAAGAAAAAGTGGAGCAAAGGCTTCTCCAGATAGAGGCCGAATTGCCCCACATGTTTATTGTTAAAAGCGGCGTGAATGATGGCGAGAGGATTTTGATCGAGGGTATGCGCAAAGTTAGTCCTGGAGACAAGGTTATGATCGATTTAAAGCCACCCCAAGAGGTTCGCTCAGAGTTGATGAAATTGTATACCGAGTAACCTTTTAGTCAGGATTAAGCCATGTTTGGTATTTTTCTCAAAAGACCTGTGCTGGCGATCGTGTTATCGCTGTTGTTCATATTCATGGGCTTGTTGGCAATGAAATCATTGCCCGTTTCCCAGTTTCCGGATATTGCACCGCCCCGGGTCACGGTTTCAGTATCGTTTCCCGGTGCCAGCGCCCAGGTACTGGTGGAATCGTCCCTGATCCTCTTAGAACGCGCTATCAATGGTGTGCCTGGTATGAGATACATCACTTCGGATGCAACCAGCGCCGGCGAAGCGACCATTCAAGTATATTTCAATTTAGGCGTCGATCCTAATATCGCGATGGTTAACGTGAAGACGCGCGTGGATCAGATGATGAGCAGGCTACCCATACTGGTGCAGTTGGAAGGCGTGATTGTAAACTTCGTCCAGCCCAGCATGCTCATGTATGTCAACCTCTACAGCAAAGACAAAGACGCCGATCAGAAGCTTTTGTTTAATTATGCCTATGTCAATGTTATTCCGGAGATTCAACGCATTACTGGAATTGCCCAAGCAACCATATTGGGTTCCCGCCAATATGCGATGCGGATTTGGATGAATCCGGAACGGATGAGAGCCTATGCCGTCTCGTCAGAAGAGGTGATGAAGGCACTGGCGACTCAAAGCATTATCGGACGACCTGGTCGGCTGGGTCAAAGCACAGGCATGCTCGCCCAGTCCAAAGAGTATGTGCTGGTTTATAAAGGACGCTTTAACAAGCCGGAAGAATATGGGGACATTATTCTCCGGGCTGCTCCAACAGGCGAGATTCTGCGCATTAAAGACGTTGCCAAGGTCACTCTGGACAGCGAGTTTTATAATATTTTCTCCGATAAGGACGGATTCCCTTCCGCGTCCATCGTGCTGAAGCAAAACTACGGCAGTAATGCCCAAGTAGTCATAGAGAACGTGAAGAAAAAACTGGAAGAATTGAAAAAATCCTTCCCGGAGGGCATGGACTACGAAATCAATTACGATGTGTCGCGTTTCGTTGAGGCGTCCATCGACCAAGTGCTGCACACATTGGTGGAAGCCTTCATTCTGGTCTCCTTGGTGGTTTTCATTTTCCTTGGCGACTGGCGTTCTACCCTGATTCCCGTCCTCGCGGTACCGGTTTCGCTGGTCGGAGCATTTGCCGTCATGTCTGCGTTCGGGCTTTCCATCAACCTCATCACCTTGTTTGCCTTAGTGTTGGCTATTGGTATTGTGGTCGATGATGCCATTGTGGTAGTGGAGGCAGTGCATGCAAAAATGGCAGCCGAGCATTGCAGCCCTTATGAAGCCTCCCGAAAAGTGTTGCAGGAAATCGGTGGCGCCATTATAGCAATTACGCTGGTCATGGTATCAGTGTTCGTCCCTCTTGCGTTTATGCCAGGACCGGTCGGGGTGTTTTATCGACAGTTCGCTATCACTATGGTGTCGTCGATCACTATTTCAGCAATTGTGGCTTTATCGCTCACCCCGGTACTGTGTGCCATGATTCTTAAAAACACTCACGGCCAGCCGAAACGGAGAAACCCGATAAACATTTTCATCGATGGCTTTAACTCTGTTTTCGAAAAGGTCACCGGCCGCTACATCAAATTGCTGAATGTCACGGTCACTCGGCGCCTTGTCACGCTTTTGGTATTGGTCGGGTTTGGCTTCGGCATTTTCGCGGTCGATAAAGTCTTGCCTTCCGGCTTTATTCCCGGCGAAGATCAAGGCATGATTTATGCGATTATCCAAACACCGCCCGGGTCAACCATCGAAGTGACCAACAAAGTGGCACGTGAACTGGAAATAATGGCCGCAGAAATCGAAGGCGTACAATCAATTTCTTCCTTAGCCGGCTACGAAGTACTCACCGAAGGCCGTGGATCAAATGCAGGGACTGTTGTTGTCAACCTGAAAGATTGGTCGCAACGTAAACATTCGGTAACTCAAGTCATCCACGAGTTGGAGGAAAAAGCCCATAACCTAGGTGCGACCATCGAGTTTTTTCAACCGCCGGCAGTGCCGGGATACGGTGCGGCATCGGGTCTGTCGTTTCGCTTGGTGGACAAGACGTTAGACACGGATTACTTCGAATTCGATGAACTTAATAAAAAGTTCATGGCTGCGATGCGTGAACGTAAGGAATTGACCGGCTTGTTCACTTTTTATGCGGCCAATTATCCGCAATACGAACTGATCGTCGACAATAGGCTGGCCATGCAAAAAGGGGTTACCATCGAAGACGCGATGAATCACCTGGACATCATGATCGGCAGTACTTATGAACAGGGCTTTATTCGCTTCAATAACTTTTTTAAGGTCTACACCCAGGCCGCGCCGGAATTCAGGCGAGCCCCTGAAGATGTGTTGAAATATTTTGTGAAAAATGATAAAGGCGAAATGGTGCCGTACTCTGCCTTCATGAGCATGGAGAAAAAGCAGGGGCCCAACGAGCTGACGCGTTATAACCTCTATAACACGGCGGCGATCCGGGCTGAGCCCGCACCCGGTTATACCACTGGCGCAGCTATCAAGGCAATCGAAGAGGTCGCGGAAGCCACTTTGCCGCGAGGTTTTGAAGTTGCCTGGGAAGGCTTGACATTCGACGAAGCCCTCCGGGGCAATGAAGCAGTGCTGATCTTCGCCGTCGTTATCCTGTTTGTCTATCTGGTGCTGGCCGCACAATACGAAAGCTTTGCTTTACCCTTGGTCGTGTTATGTTCGCTACCCCCTGGTATTTTCGGTGCCTTTTTATTGTTAAAAGGATTAGGGCTTGCCAATGATGTCTATTCCCAACTGGGAATGGTGATGTTAATTGGCTTGCTCGGCAAAAACGCGGTACTGATTGTCGAGTTTGCAAGCCAGAAGCAAGTCGAAGGAGGCATGACGGTCAAAGAAGCGGCGATTGCGGGCGCAAAAGAGCGTTTTCGGCCGATTTTGATGACTTCATTTGCCTTTATAGCCGGGTTGATACCCCTAGCGATGGCTACGGGAGCTGGAGCGGTCGGCAACAGGACGATTGGTACCTCAGCACTGGGTGGGATGCTTACCGGTACCGTGTTTGGCGTCCTCGTTATTCCAGGACTTTATTATATTTTTGCGAAAATGGCAGAGGGTAAAAAATTAATTCAAGGTGAAGACCTTGATCCTCTAGCCGAAACTTATCATTACGGCCCGGATGACAATGAAAAATAAAACATTTCGGCTTATGGCTTTAGTCGTGCTGGGGCTGCTGTTGCAGGGTTGTATTCCTAAAGTAGCAATCAAAAAAGCAGATGTGCCTCTTCCTGCTACTTTTGAACCGGACGTTTTTGAAACGACCAGTACGGCGACCGTCATGCGGAAGGATTTTTTCGATGACCCTGCCTTATCAGATTTGCTAGAGATAGCTGTTGCTAATAATAAAGAAATTAATATTATGCTGCAGCGCATCACCATTGCACAAAATGAAATCCAAGCGCGTAGAGGCCAATATTTGATGCCATTGGTAGGTATTCGTGCTGGCGCAGGCGGAGACAAAGTCGGCGAGTTTACGCGCTTCGGCGCTATCGAAGAGGAACTGCCATTAGCCGGCAAACACTTTCCTACGTTTCTTGGCGATTTTCGATTTGAGCTATTTTCAACTTGGGAGGTAGATATATGGAAAAGATTGAGGAATGCGAGAGAAGCGGCTGTGCTGGAGTACATGGCATCTAAAGAAGGTCAAAATTTTTTAGTGACCAACCTGGTCGCTGACGTTGCTCATTCGTACTATGAATTGCTTGCCCTGGACAACCACCTTGAGAATTTAGAGCAAAATATCAGGATTCAGGAAAATGCGTTGGAGATGGTTAAACAACTTCTGCTGTATGCAAGAACAACTGCACTTGCGGTCAAACGTTATGAAGCAGAAGTGGCAAAAAACAAAAGCAACATATACAAAATTAAACAGGATATTACGGTTGTTGAAAACCGGATCAACTTCCTGTTAGGGAGAACGCCGCAGCCTATCCAGCGTGCTTCCAGTAGTTTTATGGAGCAAAACCCCAAAGTACTCATGACAGGTATTCCGTCGCAATTGCTACAAAACAGGCCTGATATTAGGCAAGCGGAGCTTGAGCTATCGGCAGCGGAATTAAACATAAAGGTGGCCAGGGCAAATTTCTTTCCCACCTTTAACATAAACGCCGGGGTAGGGTTTGAAGCTTTCGCGGTTAAGTACCTGTTCAATACCCCACAATCATTGGCGGCCGCTGTTGCCGGAGAGCTAGTAGCTCCAGTGATCAATAGGTACGCTATCAGAGCCGAATATAAAAACGCCAGTGCCAGGCAAATTCAGGCAGCTTATGAGTATGAGCAAAGTATTATCAATGCTTATGTGGAAGTAGCGAATCAAATTTCAAACATCGATAAGCTCAAAAAAAACTATCAGTTCAAGACAAGCCAGGTGGAAGCGCTCGTCCAATCAATTGATGTCGCTAGCCAGCTATTCAAATCTGCTCGTACGGACTACCTGGATGTGCTATTGACACAAAGGGATAGCCTGGAGGCCAAACAAGATCTAATTGAAACGCAACAAAAGCAATTTGACGCAATGGTGGATCTTTATAGATCACTTGGTGGCGGTTGGCAGTAGAAGGATGAGAGGAAGGAGCGGTTCAAAAAAAGGCTCTGTTGCAAAAAATAAGAAGGGAGGTGCCCTATTGTATTTTTCAGGACAGATCCTCAAATGTCCGATTTCAAATGGCGTCATTTTCGTGGGGAGTTGATTCCGGGTTATGTCAGGTGGTATTGCAAAATGCGGGATCAGCTATCGTGATCTGGGTGGAAATGATGCTGGAACGCGGTCTTAAGGTGGATCATACGACGCTCTACCGTTGGGTTCAGCATTACGCGCCGGAAATGGAAAAGCGCCTGAGGTGGTATTGGAAATCTTCCATGGGCTACAGCTGGCGAGTGGATGAAACCTACGTGAAAGTAAAAGGGGAATGGACGTATCTCTACCGGGCACTTGATAAAAAAGGCCGTACGATTGATTTCTATCTCTCCGCTACTCGCAATACCCAGGCTGCCAAACGTTTTCTGGGCAAAGCCCTGAAATCCATGAAGCCCTGGTGGCGTACCGGTGCTATCAATACCGACAAGGCGCCCGCTTACAAGTCCGCCCTTGCCGAATTAAAAGCGGAAGGAAAGTGTCCGCCGGATACTGTGCACCGGCAGGTCAAATACTTGAACAATATTGTCGAAGCTGATCATGGCAAGCTCAAACGCTTGATAAACCCGGTGCGGGGCTTTAAATCGATGAAAACAGCCTACGCCACCATCAAAGGTTTCGAGCTCATGCGAATGTTCAAGATAAAAGGAGGTTTTATGGAAATAACAATTCTAAGGCTTATGACTTCCATGAAGGTAATCCTAATTGTTGCCGCCGTTTGGCTCGCGGCACCCCTTGCGAAAGCTGACACATGGCGTGGCACCGCACCTTTCTGCGATGGACAATGCCTGCCAAATGAGCGAGAGGTTCAAAGAAGCGAGTGCGGTGACGGTGGATGCTGTTCGACAGGTAGTAAAGCCTTATGCGCAAATTTAGAACCTACCTGTACCCCTGCGCAGACAAATGTCTCATGCTATGGAGTTGTGCAAGTTTGCGACAATGGCTATTACTCAGCCCCTGACAGCGTTTGGCACAGTTGTTCCACCTATGCTTGTGGAGTTTGCTTTGGATTTGATTGGCCGATTGCAACAAAGCCATTATCCCGATAATAGAGCCGAATATAGTAATAGATCAGTCAACCGCCTATTTCTTTTTTCCTGCGGCTCGCGCAAATGTACCATATGAGCAGCGTGAGCAGAACTCCGACCTAGCCCGATTGAAACGACGCATCCTGCGTATCGGTTGATGCGAAGACGGGCAGCGATAATGCAAACAAACCAAGAGCTGTTATACCCATCATGTTGTAATTTCTGCTTTTAACGATGTATGGTTTATGGTGGCAGAGCGATCTGGCAATGCGGGCTTTTTCCGTATCGGATTGGTTCTCAACCCAATATTTATTGAAGTACGCCAAAATTAACACATCCTTTATTATTGATAAAATACATTATCGATAATCTGCCCACGGGTCAGCTCAGAGAATTCCCGTCCAAGTCACGATTTTTCTACCGCCTTGCAAAAGGTTGATGATTCCAGAAGAACCATCAGGAATACACCTCTTCCCTTCTTGTCATACACAGATTCTGCACCCGTCCCTGGGGGAATCCAGGATGCAAACGCAGACTCAATCCCGAGACTTGAAGGAGCTGTACAATACCTGGTGTGACTGCCACTCGAAAGGGTATAAAAAGGATATAAAGCATATTTATCGGGTCGGCGAGCAACCGGTACAAACATACCGGCGGAAGCCGGTCCAGGGGCGTTCAAAGCGCGCCATTACTGGTTTGGCTGGATTCCGGTCTTGCCAGTTTTGTGGAAGTTTGCTCTACAGGTACAGGAATGAAAACTCTTACCAATGTTGTAACCATGAAGGAATTATCACCAAATGGTGGACAACTGAATTATCTGATCAGCGGCGGACGTGTATATGCATCGGCAAAATCATGGGGCAGGGCATTACAGGTGCCGGACGCCATGAAAGTCTGGTTTGAAACAGGTCTGATCAGAACAGCCTTGCTGAACAAGAACGTGATGGATGGCGAACTGGAAATGATCTACAAGGGTGTGCTGGTTTATCGCTGGCATATCGTGGCTGAACAGCTGCGTGTCTTCGACAGACAATGGTATCAAACCCAGTTTAAAGGCAGGCCCAAACAGGAGCAGCGGGATATTGAAAGATTTCATGATAACTACGAACGCCTGGTTCATTGGGGATATGATCTTCAGGAGCGGGCGCTAAGTCATGGAATAAGCTCCAGTACCATGCCGGGTTCACCTGTTACACAAGAAACATTGCTTGAGGTTATCAGGCAGGTTATTGCGCCGCGGTTGGGAGATCACGATAAGAAATTGCATGAACAGGATGTTGTGATTGCAGAATTGAGAGAAGCCGTGTCTGCTTTGCGTGACCAGAAGGCGTTTATTTCTGTCAAACAGGCGATTGCCGAGCAGGGTCTGGATTCAAGCCTCATGCCGTTATACCCGAACTCAAGAGAAAATCTTTCCAGTCTGGTTGGCCATTTTTTAAAGAGACGAGGAGTTGAACAGGGGCCAAACATAGTGGCGAGACTGGATGGAAAATCTTTGTCAACCGAGATGAATACCTACAGGCGTGGTGATATTTACGCGGCATTGAACGAATTCAAGGACGTCAAGCAACTAGACCTCAACATAGAATAGGGCAATAACCATCAAAACGGCTGTCGGATATCGGGGAGCAGCCGTATGATCAAGATCAGCAATGCCGATTTGATCTTGTTGACCTGGCAAAACAGGAAGGATCTGCAGAATGGGTTTACTCGTTAAAGGCAAGTGGGTGGACGAGTGGTACGATACCAGATCGACTGGCGGCCGGTTCATCCGTACCAATGCGCAGTTCCGCAACTGGATAACGGCTGATGGCAGTCCGGGGCCCAGCGGTGAAGGTGGATTTCCCGCCGAGGCAGGGCGTTATCATCTATATGTCTCGCTCGCTTGCCCTTGGGCTTCCCGCACGCTGATTTTTCGGATGCTCAAAGGGCTTGAGAGCATGATCAGTATTTCCGTGGTGCATCCCTACATGGGCGAGCATGGCTGGACTTTTGATGAAGCGCCGGGAGTAATCCCTGATCCCGTGGGTGGCGCATCCTATCTTTATGAAGTCTACCTCCGGTCGGTGCCCGACTATAGTGGACGCGTGACAGTACCTGTGCTCTGGGATTTGCAGCGGAATACCATTGTCAGCAATGAATCGGCCGATATCATCCGCATGATGAACTCGGCTTTCGATGGAATAGGCGCTTTGCCCGGAAATTATGTGCCTGAGGTGTTGCTTCCGCAGATCGATGAGATCAACGCCCGCACTTACGCTGACGTCAATAATGGCGTTTATAAGGCAGGTTTTGCCACCAGGCAATCGGTGTACGAGAAGGCGGTGATGGCACTGTTCGGATGCATGGACGAGTTGGAACAACTGCTTTCACGTCAGCGTTATCTCATCGGCAACTGTATCACTGAAGCCGACTGGCGGGTATTCACCACGCTGATCCGCTTTGATCCCGTCTATCACGGCCATTTCAAGTGCAACCTCAGGTGTCTCGTGGATTATCCCAATCTCTGGGCCTACACCCGGGAGTTGTATCAATGGCCAGGTGTGGCAGAGACGGTGAACATGCAACACATCAAGGAGCACTATTACCGCAGTCATCCCACCATTAATCCGAATCGCATTGTACCGGTGGGGCCCAGCCTCAATCTCGATGAGCCACACGATCGTGCGAGACTGACATAGCGACAATTGTCAGCAGGGTGGCATTTTTGGACCGGTGCAGGAGCAATAAGTAGAATAGCGTGAATGACAACACACTTACGGCCCTGGGTCTTTCCGATTTTTCGCAGCGTCCATTTTCGTGCCCGAATGTCCGGGTGCGCGAGCGATCGGCAGGTGCCAGCCGTGTCGGATCGCAGCCAGGCGCAGGCCAAAGCAGAGAGCCGCGCCGGTACATGTCGTTGCAACGGACGGAAATCGTAGCGCATCGCCAATCACCACCACGGCCGCTCCAGCAAGGGCGGCGATGGCATAAATATCGGATCGCAAGACAACAGGCACATCAGACAGAAGCACATCGCGCGCCATGCCGCCGCCGATTCCGGTCAGCATGCCCAGCAGTGCCGCCATGACCGGGTCGAGACCGAAGACGATGGCTTTCTGCGAGCCGGAAACGCAGAACACTGCTAGACCGGCGCCGTCGAATATAAGTACGGCGCTGCGCAGCCGATTGATGGCGGGATACCAAAAAAAAGTGAACACACCAGCAAAAAGCGAGGCCACCAGATAGCGCCAGTCGCTGATTGCCGCAGGGGGGATTGCGCCGATCAGCAGATCGCGGAAGATCCCCCCGGAATTGGCTGCAGCGAAGGACAGCACCAGAACCCCGAAAAGATCAAGCCGGCGCTCGACACCGGCTGCTGCTCCGCTCAGCGCGAAAACGAAGGTGCCGACAAGATCGAGCACCAGCACAAGGGCCTTCATTGCAGCATCGACGTCAAAAGCAGCGGAAGCAAACACCTTACGGTCTCAGTTCCTGGTGCTGCGGCTCATGTTGAAGCCAGGCCAGCGCGCCAACGACCATCGTTTCTACGCCAGTCTCCAGAGTGGGATGCATTACTGGTGCAAAGTAGGGACTGTGGTTGGTTGGGATTTTGTTGATTTCGCCCGCAGCTTTGGCTTTCGCGTAAACGTCGGGATCGGTACCGCCCACGAACCAGAACACGGAAGGAGTGCTCCACTCGGTTCCGAACGACCCGAAATCCTCGCTCGCTGACACCGCCTCGACTTCCCGCACACGGTCACCCGAGAAATGCCGGCGGAAAGCATCGGCAACACGCGTGCTTGCATCGGCATTGTTGACTCCCAGAGGGTAGTGCTCCAACGTCGTAATCTCCGGCGGCCTGGGGGCTCCCGAAGCTGCAGCCTCTGCATTGGCGATACGCTCGATGGCGGCAAGCACTCGCTTGCGCACGCCTGCATCGAAGGTACGTACGTTCAGCTTGATAACGGCATCGTCGGGTATCACATTCTCCTTGGTGCCCGCCTGCAGCGCGCCGATGGTAACGACAGCGGCCTCGGAAGCAGCAAGTTCGCGCGAGACGATGGTCTGCAGGCGCATTACCGTCGCCGCAGCCATGACTACGGGATCGACGCTTGCCTGCGGCATCGATCCGTGCGCGCCGCGCCCAAATAGGCGGATCTGCAGGCTGTCCGCAGCGGAAGTAATGGTTCCGCCACGGCCACCGATGTTGCCAGCCGGTCCGACCATGACGTGTTGGCCGAGCACGACATCCGGCTTGGGAAAACGATTGAGCAATCCATCGTCAATCATGGCCCGGGCGCCTTCTGCAGTCTCTTCCGCCGGCTGGAAGACAGCCAGCAACGTGCCGCGCCATGCATCGCGCACCTCTGCGAGCAGCGTGGTCGCGCCGACCAGCCAGGCAACGTGCAGGTCGTGGCCGCAAGCGTGCATGACCGGGACGGTTTTGCCCTCGCGATTCGTGGCCTTGACCTTGCTGGCATAGGGAAGCCCGGTCATTTCCTCGATGGGTAGCGCATCCATGTCGGCACGCAGCATGACGGTCGGCCCGTCGCCGTTGCGCAGCAGTCCCACGACACCGGTCTTCCCGATTTTCGTCGTCACCTCATACCCAGCCGCGCGAAGCCGCTCCGCGACCAAGCTCGCAGTCCGCGATTCCTGCATCGACAGCTCCGGATGGGCATGCACGTCCGTATATAACGCCTCCAGATCCGGCAGCAGGCTCTGCAGCCCGGCAAGTGCCTTTCCAGAAGAACTTGTGGGTTGCAAGGTCATACTCTTATTCCTTCGTTAAAAATTGCCATGGGGATAGTTGATCAATTCGTCGGCCCCAGCTTCTTCATGCGCACAAGTTTTTCATCACTGGATGAGATGGCGATTACCTGTGCGCAGCCGTTTTTGCAAACTGCTGGGCGAAGACATACACCCCCCGTACCTTGCACCAGTACAGTTTCACCAGGATTCAAGGCGCCATCATCCAACAGCGCGCACCCAGCAGTGAAGCCACCTCCTGGCATCACTTGGACAGTCTTGATACCTTGGCTTGGTTACCGGGACAGGGCGGGGAAACACGTTAGTTCATAGAAGGTTGAGAGAGCGGATTCAGGATTCCCATCGAATAATCGGTTTGATGGTTATCCCCTTCTCGCTGTCTTCAGCCGCCTGGTTGATCTGCTCGAGCGCGTAGAATTTTACTAGCCTGTCGAAGGGAAAACGCCCCTGGGTATAAAGTTCGACAAGAGCCGGTATGAAGAGATCGGGCTTACTGTCGCCTTCGATAATCCCGATAATGCGTTTGCCCGCGGTCATTACACCATTCACGTCGAAGCTGGCTTCCGTCCCCAGCGCAGGCGCACCCACGATACCACAGGTGCCGCGCGCTGCCAGCGCATCGATGGCCTGGCGCAGCACTGCTGGACGTCCGCTTGACTCAAGCGTGTAATGTGCACCGCCACCACCGGTAATCTCGCGCACAGCCACCACGGGATCCGTTTCCCAGCTGTTGACGATATGTGTCGCTCCAAGTTCTCTGGCAAGCTCGAGGCGCGACGGCACTACATCGGCGGCAATAATGGTTGTCGCTCCCGCGACCCGCGCCGCCATTACCGCGCTCAGTCCCACCGCGCCTCCGCCGAAGGTGGCGAAACTGCTGCCTGGTCTGACTTTCAACGCGTTCATCACGGCGCCTGCGCCAGTCTGAATGCCGCAGCCCAGCGGCCCAAGCAACTCGAGTGGCGCATTCTTCGGCACCTTGACCACGTTACGTTCATTCGCAAGCGCATATGTACTGAATGTCGATTGCCCGAAGAAATGATCGTGAATGCGCCTACCGTAGTTATGGATTTTTTGAGCTTCATGCTCTCCTACGGTTTCAAAAGTGGAAGTGCTTCCGTCTTCCCGCGCTCCGCCAAAGTTCAGCGCATAGAAATCTCACAATAGGTAAGATCCCCGCGCAGGCAGGGTTTGCAATGGCCGCACCACATATAAGTCAGCACAACGTGATCTCCTGGCACCAGTTTCTTCACGCTATCCCCGACCTGCTCCACAACGCCCGCGCCTTCATGACCGAGCACAATAGGCATGGGTACTTCGTAGAGGTGATCGCGTGCCACCATATCCGTATGGCACATGCCCGTCGCCATCACTCTTACCAACACCTCATCTGGCCGGGGCTCGTCCAGCATAAGATTTTCAATCTGAAACGGTCCGCCTTTTTGTCGAATGGTTGCCGCTTTGATCTGTCTCATTAGCTGGCCTCCCTGGGGAAAATCCTGTTCCGGGAATCAAGTCTTTTTATTACCGAAAGCTCTTTCTTCAGTGGGATAGGCGAGGTTGTAGCCTCAGGACAGATTTCTTTGCGTGCCCTCATAGTTATTCAACGGATGCCCGATTTTCCGGGCGCAAGAATGCCATTCGGGTCCAGGGCCTTTTTGAGTGTCTTGTGGACCTGGCGCTGCACTGGACCATAGGTGCTGGCCACCTTGTCCATGAAGGCGGAATTTACCCGATAGGTTCCGTATCCCTGGGCAGAAAACACCGTCAGCAGTTCGTCAAAGCACTGATAAGCGGCTTTCTCCTGAGCGGGATCCGTCTTGTCATACAACACATCGACGATATGATGCATGTCCCGCATGCCGACGATGAACTCTCCGGAATAATCCAGTCCGTGCTTGGCGAGAATCTGCTTGGTCAGGGACATCTGCTTTAATGTCTCGCTTCCCCGTGCCTGAGAAACCGGCGCAAACCACATTGATCCGCCTCCCCCGCGCCAGTTGTACAAAGAGAATTCCTGAAGATTCATATCCCCGCGCATCAGCGCTGCGCGATATGCAAACGCAGGGTCGTCTCCAACATCCTGTTGAGTGAGGATTTGCCCTCTGCCTGATTTGCCGAATGCCTGCGTAACAATCTTCCAGTTCAGCGCGATCTGTTCTTCTGTTCCGTAAAGCGCTGCATAAACATTCCAGATTCCAAGATTGTGATCCTTTACCAGTTTCCGTACCGCCACATCTGAAATCGAGCCCGGGCCGGTCACATAGTCGCTGCGACGGGCAATAACGGGCGCTTCATACAACGCATGGGCAATTACCACCGCGTTGGGGATGACACCATTGATGCGAAGCGGCCGCATGATTTCCACAATTTCCTCGATGTCTTCCTCGTTCTGGTAACGGATGACGAACGGTCTATATGCGGAAGGGGCCGGCATCAACCAGAACCCGAACTTGGTGACGATCCCATAGTTCGACTGTGTGAAGATACCGTCCAGGTACGGGCCATATCCCCACTTGAATACCTGCCAGGTATTGGAATTTGGCAGCGAACCCATACCTGTTCGCAGCACATCTCCATTCGCCAGAACCACCTCCATCCCGCAGGCAAAGAGAAAATGCTCCCCATACGGCGTATACCCAACGCCGCGGTCTAGCGTGTTTCCGGTAGGGCCTGCAATCGCCGAGGGTGCAGGCACGGAGAGCCATAAGCCCAGATTTCGTTCCTTGATGTAGTCGTAGAGCTGTTGATACGTGACCCCCGGCTCGACCAGGGCGTAGGCCAGGTCCTTGTCCACTTCCAGAATTCGATTCATGCGTTTGAGATCGAGGACAACTTGGCCCCGTTCTGCCGGTGCCGCTGATCCATAACCCAAATTTTTTCCCGTCGAAATAGTCCAGATAGGAATTTTGTACTTGTTGCAAATGGCGAGGATTTTCTGGATTTGCTCGACGGTTGTCGCCATAAGTGCGGCGGAAAGCGTATGCTCTGAATCAGGCACTGGCATCATCGTCTTGATGTACGGAGCCAGCCGTTCGGGCGCAGTGAGGACAGACTCGTCCCCGAGAACCCTACTGAAGTCCCTGACCGCCGCGTCAAAGGTTTGTTCGGATATGCCCTTAGGCAATGCGATATATTTGCTAGCCATTACCTGCTTCTCCTTTCGCTAAACCTCGACGATGAATGATGTAAACCGTTCTTCGGAAAAAATGGATTCATACATATTGCGCCATTCCCCTTGTCGTGCCCGATACACGAACCCGCGTCTGGCGCAATACTCCTGTAATGTGCCGACTCCGAGTCCGGCGAGAGTAACAGCGTAACCAAGAGCCTCCACCCAATTTGCAGGATGCCAGTTCTCCTGCACTGTCTGAGTCCCTTCATCGCCATCCCGGGGACTGGAAAATTCTGTCCATCTTTGCGACCTATTCCATCCAAGCAGTCCACATCCTTCAGACACCGATACGCCTGAGCAATGCAAGTGCGTTGCAAGGGGTCCGGTTGACTCGTATGATCTGAATACCGGCGCGAAAAGGTGAGATCCGGATGAAGTTTCACCGTTGCTCCTGGCTTCCCCGAGAAAATCCTCGACGATTGAAAAACTTTTATGATTGCCCACGAGCCGGGGCGCGAGTATTGCGCCCGGGCTCTGTTCTGGAGATACTGAAGCCCACAAATGACGAAGCAGGGGTGGGCTATCGCTCTGAAAGGCAGAATAGGCAGAAACATTTCGGGAGGAGACGTGCGTGCCTCGCGAAAGTAGGCGGCCACCTGCAGTCCGTACTATTTCCGTAAAAACCGCCGCGCTCGCATCGTCCATCACCGCGACCCACCGCATACCTCGTGATGTCGCCAGCAGTTCCGATACTTGCCTCACTTTAACCAGCAGCCCGCTTTTTAGCTTCACCACTTCCAGTGGGGTTGGCTGGGCGGAAGCGTTGCCGATGCCCGCTGAGGAAACTGAATATGCGGCAGATACACCATTGGCAAAAGCATCATCTACAGGTGTGTTCCCCAGCAACAGCGCGCAAGTCCTGATTTTCACCGTATCCGAATCCGGGCCCATTCCAGCTGTAGTAAGGCGGGGTATACCGCACATTGTCAGCGTGCCGCCTGCCAGTATTCCTTTCATGAGATTGCGTCTGTTCACATCCATGGGACTCTCCTACTGGGTGTTCTGACTCTTGGAAATATACTCCGCCAGCTTTGCAAGAGACTCCTCGTCAATTTCGGAGAATCGAAACGGCGGCATCGCGCGGCTACCGTTGCGAACGACAGCATGAATATAAGCGGGAGGAAGTTGACGGCCTAGGATCACCGGGCCAACTTTTCCGTTTTCATGGCAGTAACCACAGATCTTGGCGTACACCTCGGCACCGTTCTTCCACTTGGCGCCAGGAGCAGAAGCAGGAGCAGGATTCTCAGGAGCGACCTGCGCGATCGCATCCAAGACGAAGGCCATCACTATAGGGGTTAACACGAAGGTGGAAGAACGTCCTCGTCCCATTGGTTTTTTCCTTGTCATAGCAGCACCTCCGGCACCTTTGCTCAGATCTCCTGACGAGATCAAGCGCGAGGTTCATTCGTCTTTATGGATCAACATCAAGCATGGCGAAGCGAAGCCTTCATTCAATATAGACAATAAACAAGAGAGCAGTCGGTAGTATCAACTTGCCTGGGGAGGTGCGGCTCGCCTAAGATGATTCAACTTGCTTAGCCTTTACTGTCCCGAAGCTGCGGATCAGCCTCAATAACCGGATAATGGGTTATTCAGTTTAACCACGAGGGGAATCAGCATAGGCAATGCTGCCATTCAAGATCGTGCCGCCGGCGCAATCATGGGCGCCTTCATTGGAGACGCCGTGGACCTCGGCCCGCACTGGTACTATGGCCTGGAGGAGCTTCGCCGCGACTACGGCGACTGGATCACGACTTATACTGATCCCAAGCCCGGCCGCTACCATGAAGACCTCAAGGCAGGCCAATTGTCCCAGGGCAGGTTTATTCTCAGGCTCATGCTGCGTTCGCTAGTCTGGGGGGCGGCTATGACTTCGAATCAGCTGTGCTGCATGCGGTGAATGGGGGAGGGCAAAACCAAGCGCGTGCCATTTTGACTGGGGCTCTCGTCGGGACGCAAACCGGGTTGTCGGACATACCCTGGCGCTTCCTCGACGGCTTGGAAGAAGGCGAAACGCTCGTACAGTTTGCACTGGACTTGGTTGCACAAGTAAGCGCCGTGAGCGGACCGTAGCGGAATAGCCCCATCCGATGAAAGGCTGTTCTTTAGCCCAGCAATGGGAGTCAAAGATGGTGGAGGGACACATGATGGGAGGCCGTGTTCTTATATGCTTAGCATTTCGCCCAGGTATAAGTTCAGTGCACCTATAACTCCAGATCAGCGCTCAGCAGGATGAGCGCCTAGCGGCTTCAATCCGCCTCAGGAAAACCCGCATGATTTCCTCGTAGAGCGCATCGCCAAGCACTGCGTCTTCGTTGCCGGCATCCACATTCGGGTTATCGTTGACTTCCATAACATAGCAGCAGTCATTCGTCTGCTTGATATCCACTCCGTAGAACCCATCCCCGATGAGATTGGCTGATTCGAGTGCGATACTGATGACCTCTTGCGGCGCTTCATCCAATGGAACAGCCGATGTATCCCCCTCTCTCAGTTTATGCCGCTGCTCGTCTCGCTCGATAATCTGCCAATGCCCCGGGGGAAAGAAGTATTGAGCTACGAACAGCACCTTCCGGTCGAGTATGCCTACCCGCCAGTCGAACTCGGTCGGCAGCCATTGTTGTGCAATAACGAGCACGGATTTTGCAAGCAGTTCCGTTACTTTGGGGAGCAGCTCGCTCTCGGTTTCCACTTTCACGACTCCTCGTGAAAATGAACTATCGGGTTGCTTCAGCACGCACGGAAGACCCAGTTCAGGAATAATCCGATCGACATTATCATGGTGGATCAACAGCGTTTTCGGTATCGGCACTTTATGCAGGGCGAGAAGTTCAGCCAGGTAAACCTTGTTGTTGCATTTGAGGATAGAGTTGGGGTCATCGATCAGGGCCAATTTTTCCGCGAATGCAAGCCGCGAAAAACGATAGGTGTAGTGATTGACGAAGGTGGTTTCGCGAATGAACAAGGCATCGAAATGCGACAACCGGCCGATATCCGTCCTCGTTATGAAATCTACGCGCATGTCCAGTTTTTCCGCTGCCTTCCTGAACTTTTGCAGAGCTTTTGCATTGGAGGGCGGCTCAGATTCATCCGGATTGCAAAGAATGGCAAGATCATAGCGGGGAGGAGGTTTTCTTGATTGCTGCATGCGCCCATTGAAATAAGTGGTCGCGGCAAGCATCGCGAAGGCTTGGTGTTCGACAGGAATCTCGCTGGCGCCCATCGACCGTGCGCTATGTAAGCCCCATTGATTGTGATGGCGTTCGAAGCGGATGGACAGGAGAGGCACCTGCAACAGGTTGAAAAGCTGATGGCCCAGCGAATCATAATGGGTAAGCGGATTGCGTCCAAAATAGAGGGCAAGCTGGAAGTCGTCCTCCGGCAAGGGCGCCAGCACACTCTGGATAAGATCCTCCAGCTCCTCCATGAAGTGGCGCACCAGATTCCGGGAATGTAAATCCTCGATAGCGCCTACTTTGGGTACCGGTTTATGTCCTCGTGCCTCGGCAAGCAATGAAACGTAATATCCGGATCCCTGATAGCGGTACGATTTGCATAGGTTGAAAACCTTGACAGACTGCCTTGTAGCACTCATGTCGCCATTGTTTTCCGCCTGAGCGGCAAAAAATGGATCGGTCAGGTAGGCTCGGGCCTCAACCACGGTCACGCCTGGAATCTGAAGAGGCCAATCTTCGGATTTGTCTACGATAATTAAGATATTCACAGAAAACCTTTTGGCTGGCTCATTGCCGTTGAGTTCTTGGAAGCGGTCATGCTTCCGGTGTCATCGCCCGGGCTGAGGCGCGCTTTTACTGCTTTCGCCGGGCGGCGTCCCTGAGCTGCGCAGATTGACGAATTTGCTCAATGTATCGAACCAGAAGGGAGCTCCCAGCGTGACAGCAAGTATGGAAATGAGCAGGCCGAATATCTTGTAAAATGCCCACCCTGTGTATTTCCACGATAACTCGGGAGGTCGAAAATAACCGGGTTCATGCGGGTCCAGCGACCACCCTACCGGCAGTTTGAGATTTTCTGCCGCCTTGAGAGCTGTTTGCGCCGAAACGGCACCCGGTTGAGTCTTCACTGTATCCTGCGCAGCTGCAACAATCGACGCGCGCAAAACATTGTCCTTTGAAAGCCTTTCAATGAGCATTACCGTGTCCGCATTGGAAGCAACCACGACCAGAGTCGCGAGACAAAGCAGTACACGCTGTGTCCAGCGCTTGTACCAGCCGCCAACGCGTTCCATGGCTTTGTTGAACCAGTCTTCGAGATTTTTGCGGAAGGCTTCCGCCTGATGCTCGATCGCACTCGCTTCCCGCCGGGTCTTATCGACAAGAACGAGAAGGGTTTCCTTGGTATGGCCCTCGGGTAGTCTTTTCAGTCCTTCCTGTATGTTGCCCAGAGGATCCGGATATTCCGTAGCAAAATCCCGCGCAAAAGCCAGCGCTTCCTTCAATGTGGCGCCAGCTGTCAGGAGCAATTTAACCTCTTTTGGATTTTTTGCGGACGCGATGGCGGCATGACGCGCATCGAGCATCTTCAGCGCTGCGCTGATACTATCGGCTTCGTGGCGGGCCTCTGCTTCTGCTTTGGCAAGAGCTGTATCGTCCGGTGCGGCCTTTGCCGCTTGCACAGCCTCGCCATAGGCCACCTTTGCTTTTTCGGCAATCGCTTCGAGCGCTACCCTTGCTCTGTCACGCGCATCTTTTGCCTGGGTAACGGCGGCAGCACGCTGCGGATCACCGGGTGCAACTGCCGCTGCTTCCAGGGCTTCTTCATAAGCGTCATCCGCCGCCTCGGCATTCGCCAGAAGATCGCCGTACTTTCCTGCGATGATCCCCCGCGCCGAGAGGATGTCGAGCAAAGCCAGAGAGAAGCTTTCGCCGGACATATAGGAGGGAAGGCGAGTCCGTTTTGCCGGATCGGAAGCGTACTGGGATATTCCGCCTATCAGTCCGTGATTGTAGAGTTGCTGCGCCAGCCCGGTAAACTTCGGGTCGTTCAGAAGATTCTTTATGCCCTCCACCAGATTTTTTCCGCGTTTGTCGATCAATGACGCAATTCCTTCGTTAAGGGCTGTACATACGAGGCTGAGCAGTAAATAGACGAAAATGACGGCGATTCCCACCTCGAGTATATTTGACCCGAACAACATATTCCCCTCCGATTGTGCGGAATACACGCTATTCATCCTGAAGTCTAGCAGAACAATCGACATTCGCCGGTCGTGCTCTCCAATGTCAATTTGACCAACTCTGGTTGACCGGAACACCCCTTCTGGGTGAAACTTAGGGACTACTGAACAAATCCCTCGCGGGCGTGAGGGAGGCTCTGTCTGGTTCCTGAACAGCCTGGCTGCCTGGCACAGCCGCATCAGTGAAGCTTTCTGCCAGCATCCGGTAATTCATCAATTCTCATGCGTCAATTTATTTCACTCCTGTTCATTGCTGCTGCCTTATCAGGTGTATCAGGTGTATCAAGTGTCATGGCTACCGCTTCGGACGGAATCGCGTCGAGCAGCGCTGGGCCTGCCATGCCGGTGACCGTGCCGGATACAATGGCCGAGCGGGTCAAGCCCTGCACGGTGTGTCATGGCCAGGCAGACAGGGTGGGCAGGGACGCCTATTACCCTCGGATTGCAGGTAAGCCGGAGGGATATCTTTTCAATCAGTTGCGGGATTTTCGGGACGGACGCCGTTATTACCGGCCAATGACATTACTGCTGGCAAACGTGAGTGATGAATACCTGCGGGAAATGGCAGCGTATTTTTCGGCACTCAGGCAACCTTACCCTCCGCCGGAACAGGTGATATCTTCTCCCACTGAAATAAGACAGGCCCAGAAGCTGATTCAGCAGGGTGATGCCACGCGGGATATACCCGCATGCATCGAATGCCACGGCAAGCAGCTCATGGGCACCGCGCCTTTTATTCCGGGGCTACTAGGGCTCCCGCGCATCTATATCGCTGCCCAATTCGGCGCCTGGAAGAACGGTGGAGTGATGCGGGGACAAGAGAGCAACTGCATGTCCGATATCGCCAGACAACTCACGATCAAGGAGACAAATGCGGTTGCGGCGTGGCTTGCCGCTCAGCCTGTGCCGGAAAATGCCGAGCCGGCGGACGTGCTGTCCCCCGAGATGGTGCAGCGCTGCGGGAGTATTGTCCAACGGAGCGCAGACAGATGAAAATTGCTGTCGTCGCTACCGCAGTGGCAGTTCTTGCGGGTATCGGCCTGTCTCCTGAAATAGCTGGCGCAACTTCTCCGAAAAAGCAAGCAAAGGTAGAAAGGAATGCAACGCCGTTATCATCGGTTCTTTTGCAACAGCGGCAAGCGCGCGGAGCATATCTTGCGCGAGCCGGAAATTGCATAGGATGCCATACAGCTCAAGGTGGACGCGCCTATGCCGGCGGAAGGAAGCTTTCGACTCCATTTGGCACGTTCGTCACGTCCAATATCACGCCGGATAAGGCGACCGGAATCGGTGACTGGAATGAAGATGATTTCTGGAAAGCGCTGCATGAGGGTAAATCGCGCGATGGGAGGCTTTTGTACCCTGCGTTTCCGTACACGGAATATACGAAAATCACGCGTGAGGATTCCGATGCAATTTTTGCCCATCTTCGAGCCCTCGAACCCGTCGTTCAACAGAATCCGCCAAGTCAGGTTGCTTCCCGATACGATTTCCAGCCATTGCTGACTCTTTGGCGTGCGGCTTATTTCAAGCCCGGCGTGTATCAGGCTGATCCCACCAAAAGCACTGAGTGGAACCGGGGTGCCTACCTGGTGCAGGGGCTTGGTCATTGCAGCGCTTGCCATGCCGAGCGAAATCCCTTGGGCGGCATGATCGGCCGCAAGGGAGATGATAAGCTGGGAGGCGGGCAGATCATGGGCTCCAACTGGTATGCGCCCTCGCTGACCTCGAGTCTGGAGGCAAGTACGGCTGGCTGGCCGGTCGAAGAAATTGTCCAGCTGCTGACCACCGGGATTTCACCGCGAGCGACGACATCAGGACCGATGGCGGAGGTTGTCAGTCAAAGCCTCCAACATCTGACAAAAGAGGATGCCCGGGCAGTTGCGATCTATCTGAAATCATTGCCTGAAACACAATCGCACCAGCAGGTAAATCCTCCCGCACAGGCGGAACAGTTGCAGGCCTGGTTGCGGTACGGGGCACGGATATACAAGGAACACTGCCAGGATTGCCATGGTGACTCCGGGCAGGGCGCCCCGGGAATTTACCCCCCCTTGGCGGGTAACCGAAGCGTTACCCTGACACCCCCTACGAACGTCATTCGCAGCGTGCTCAATGGAGGTTATCCCCCATCGACCTCAGGCAATCCCCGGCCTTACGGCATGCCCCCGTTCGCACAGGTTTTACGCGATGGCGAGGTTGCGCTGGTTCTGTCGTATATCCGCAACGCGTGGGGCAATCGCGCCAGCCTGGTGACAACTGCTCAAGTCGACAAAAGCCGCGAAGGGATAACGGAACGCTGACGCCGGATGCTCAATCCGGCGCATATCCGCGACTGCTTCTCTTTATCCCCATGGCAGCAGGACTGCAATTAAACTGCCATATCTATTTTGCACGGCGCTTGACGGCATAGCCATACTGGATGGGCCATTCCGGTTCTATCGCTAACGCATGTTGCGCCTTGAGGGCCCAGTAAGGCTCCCGCAGTAACTCTCGGCCTATAAAAACGAGATCCGCCTGACCGCCGGTGATGATCTCATCGGCGTATTGCGGGTCGGTGATCAGTCCCACCCCGCCTGTGCGGATTTGCGCTTCATCGCGGATGCGTTTGGCAAATTGAATCTGATAACCTCTGGTAACAGGAATTCTTGCATCCGGTATCACGCCGCCGGACGAGACATCGATCAGATCCACCCCAAGCAGCTTCAGTTCTCTGCAAAGAATAATGGATTGTTCCATATCCCAGCCTCCATCGGCCCAGTCGGTTGCCGAGATTCGCACGAAGAAAGGCAGTTCGGACGGGATAATATCGCGAAGGTGCTTGGCAACCTTTAGCAAAAGCCGCATGCGATTTGCCAGGCTGCCGCCATAATTATCAGTACGATGGTTGCTTAACGGCGATAGAAATTCGTGCATGAGGTAGCCGTGGGCCGCGTGAAGTTCTATCATTTTGAAGCCGGCGTTCAGCGCACGTCGAGCGGCTGCTCCCCATGCCTCGATACACTCCTCGATATCTGTTTCCGACATCAGTGCTGGGAGTGGGTCATCGGCGTAAAACGGGAGGGGACTGGGCCCAATCACTGACCAGCCTCCTTCTGCCGGCGTTTTCAAGCTGCCGCCGCCATTCCAGGGAGCATCGCAACTGGCTTTACGTCCGGCGTGTGCGAGCTGGATGCCTGGAATCGCGCCCTGCATCTCCACAAACCGGGCAATGCGAGCCAGCGGCTCGATATGTTCATCTTTCCAGATCCCCATGTCTCTCGGTGAAATGCGGCCTTCAACCGTGACTGCAGTGGCTTCAACAATCACAAGCCCTACGCCGCCGATTGCCCGGCTGCCCAGATGGACGAGATGGAAGTCGTTGGCAAAACCGTCCTCGGCGGAATACATGCACATCGGGGACATTGCGATGCGGTTGCGGAAAGTAACACCGCGAAGGGTAAGCGGGGACATGAGATCGACTTCTGGGATTTCTCTGTCATGCTCGCTCTGGCATTGTGTCTGGAGGGCGGCATTGCTTAGCCGGTGGTCACCGATCGGAGTGGTTGCTGCAGCCCCTGCGGCAGGGGTGGCGGCGGGATTTGCCGTGCTTAAAGCGTCAGGGTTTCCGGCTGTATCGTGCTTGTTCTCGTCATAACGGGACATAATTTTTTCCTCATTACCTGGGTCCGTGTTTGTCCAGCACTTTCCCGGTAGCATGAGTTGCTTCATGACCGCATCGCGGTGGAACCGCAAAATAGAGAGAGGTATACTTAACCCTGCCAGCTGCTCCCGCTGGATTCACGTGAGGGCGAGGAACTCCACTCCCGATCAAAGCAGGGGCTCGTCCGCCGGATCGATGATAGGATCACCCGGCGTCGGATCAGGATCGTAGGGGCGAGGATCAATAGGCTTGTCGGGATTATAGGGTTCCGGATCTCGTCTTGGCTTATCGGGGTCGATGGGACGGGGCGGGTCCTGAACGGGGCGGTCAGGGGAAGGCCCGCGATCGGGTGCAGGACCTGGCTTGGGGCCGTCGGGTTGGCCCGGCCGCCCGGGCCCGTCCGGTTCTTTCTGTAAACGGTATTTTGGCATGAAGGTGAGTTGGGTTTTTTGGGTTATCGGGGGCTGGGATACCGGCAGTTGTTATAAACGCACCGGCCCCAGTCCGGCCTTTTCGGAATAGGAATACTGAGTCAGCGTTTTAGCTGACCGCGTATTTCCCCGTTCTTATGGGCATCGCTGTGAACGTTGATATAAAGTCCACCCGCCTTGAAGGCGTCATATTGCGCATCTGTCAATTTCGCTCCGTCCGGTATGGACCATTCGTTATCGGAAGTTTTGTTGAGCGTAATGATATCGGGACCATTCTTGCCAACTGGGGCCTCATGGATGTGTGCGCCGGTACCTTTTATATCGGAGGTCATGACTTTGCCCTTGATGGATTTGTCATCCTCTACAGTTAGGGTGCCATGGCCCATTGCGGAAGTCTGGACCGGGGGCACTTCCTGATCGCCGGTCAGGTGCACACTAATGTCTGTGGCGTTAGCTGCGGTGCCGCTTAAAGCCAGGACAGCCAGCAGCGCAACTGTCCATGCGGGGGGGGCGAAAGGGGTTTTGCGAACTTTATTCATTTAACTACCTCCTCTAAAATCAAATTTTGTAGTTTGATGATCGTTTTGAATTGGGGTCTGCCATATTTTTTGACTTTTCTGGCGGAAGCGCTGTGAGAAGCGCCGCACACGAAGAATCCGGGCAATTTTATTTGGCATCTGGCTTGACGTCCGTACGCTAGCGTACGCAACTCTCTGTTATTCAGCTTCGTTTCATCTGATTTATCAATTTTCTTTTTTACTTCCTTCATCCTTCATTCCTCAGAGCGAAGCGGTTGAGCGATGCCTGTTCTGAAAGCGTCCAAGTTTCCGACTATTTCAGTGGAATGGGATTGCTGCGACCGACTGGGACAGCTGTAACACTGTTCTGCGGGCTGCCTTCTATAATCCTGTCAGAGTATGTCATATAGATAAGCGCATTACGCACCGGATCCACCACCCGGACCACGTGCAGGCGCTTGAATAAAATTGACATGCGTTCGGTAAACACGTCTTCCTGACGAGGAAGTTTGCTGCGGAACTCGATCGGGTCGCTCACCTGCCGGCAGGCGATCGACGCCTCCGCTCTGTCTTCCGCCAAACCTACGGTGCCTTTGATTCCGCCGGTACGGGCTCGGGAAACGTAGCAGGTTACACCCCGCACTTTGGGGTCGTCATAAGCTTCTATCACTACCCGATCATCCTTTCCCAGCCATCGGAACGCGGTATCCACTTCACCGATGAGTTCTGCTTTTGCCATGCTGCAAAAAGCTGTGGAAAATAATGCGGCTGCCGCCATTCCCGCCATAAATCTTTTTCGTAACATTTTTTCTCCTTATCGATCAAAATTGAAACACTTCGTTTTATCGGCGCATAATTGGCTAAGGGCCCATATACGGGGTTGAATTTACCAAAATAACGCTGGGAGGTGTTGTACGGGCACGATATGAGGAGGTGGGAACATGCCGCTGCGCTTCTTCCCGGACTGCTTCTCTTCATCACGACATTCTCCATTCTGTCCCCAGGTGGGAGTGAAGGTATCTGCGAGACGTTCAGGCTGGGGATAAGCTTTTGAAGAGGTGCCGCCGACGAAACCGGGTTGGAAAACTGATCTTTCGCAGGAGGAGGCCGAGGCAGGAATGAATCTGAAGCTCAAAAGGGTTTACGAACCGTCCGACAAGAACGATGGGACTCGCATTCTGGTTGACAGGCTTTGGCCGCGTGGGATGACAAAAGCAAAAGCGGGTGTGGATATCTGGTTGAAGGAACTGGCGCCGAGTGCCGAGCTTCGAAAATGGTTCGGACATGATCCGGACAAGTGGACCGAGTTCAAGAAGCGTTATCGGGCCGAGCTCGAGGAGAATGATGAGCAGTTGGCGCGACTGAGGGAGGAAATAAAGAAAGGGGCTGTTACATTGCTCTATGGCGCCAAAGACGAGGAGCACAACGATGCCGTTGCTCTGGCGGAATTTCTGCGTGACCAAAAGAAATAAGGCATATCTTATGCCACGTTTCTCATGCCTCTGTCACATGGTTCAGGGACAGTCTTGTACGTTTCCCGTGTATTATCCCCTTGCTTCTTTCATTCGATCGCGAGGTTGGTAGTGTTTCGTTGCGGGGAAGAGCACACCGCTGATTTTAATGCGCTCTTCCTCCGAGCAGGCTTTCCCACTTAAAAAACCCCAGTGGAAGCCTCGGAACACCGGCCAGTTGCTAGCTCAGCGTTTCCTTTCTGCGCTTCACCATGAAACCCATAAGGCCGAGGCCTGCTAACAACATTGCGTAAGCATCGGCTTCCGGAACAGGCGGAATTGCATCAGCAGTGACCGCCAGTTTTGAATAGACAGGAAGAACGTCTCCGATTTCCAAGGTTCCGCCCAGATCGGCAGTTCCATCTACTTGACTTACAACGCCCATATCTGCTTGCAAGGTATCTACATCAAGTGCAGCAGATGTATCGACATTGGCAGTTGCGTCAGCCGGCCCGATTAACGCAGCGATTCCGGTGGAAGTTGATGTATCCACATCAGCGGCAAGTTTTAGTTTCGGCGCTCCCACACTTACACTGCTGATTGCATCAACGGCCGGCCCACCTACAGTGATCATACTCGTGGTCTCCAACGCCTGGGTGGGGACTACCTTGCCCGTAATTTCAAGTGCGGGTGCATCGATCGTTACCTTGCTCGTTCCGAGTGTGGCAGTGGGGGCTGCTATGTCTACCCCACTGTTTGCACCGAGTGTCGTTAAGCTTGATGTGGTGGCAGCGACGTTCGTGCCCCCGGCGATTCCCAGGTCCGTAGAAGTTCCCAATCCAATGGAAGCTCCAGATCCCGTAGAAATACCCAGCTCAGTGGAGGTTGCCGAATTGGTAGAAGCTTCCAGGCTGGAAGAAACTCCTGATTCCGTAGAGGCGAGTCCCACGGAGGCTCCTAATCCGATTCCCAATCCCGCAGAAACTCCTGATCCACCGGCCGCGGAAGACTCCGCGACCAGTCCCAATACTGCCAACAGAATAGGTACGACCTTTTTCTTTTTTAACATGCCAATTCTCCAATTTTCCTATTATTTTATAAACGTCAAAGCCGGCCAGAATGGAAACTGCCGGAGGCAGCCCAGCAATAGCGCGGCTTTAAATGAGAAAGCAATTTGTATGCCAGAAATAATAATATTTGGAATCAGGGGATTGCCAACGTTTAACCGGCTTTAACTAAAATAGTCGTTCCCCTGGGGAGACATTTATCACGCTATTTCAGCCAAATGCATGAGCTTAAAGCATTTTTTTTGTCGTTGAATCAAGACAAGCCTTCAGGCCGCCAAGCTGGTATCTAGGCGTAAGTAGCAGTAAGAGATGATGAAGGACTTGTGGACCCGTGCAGGTACTTCGGGCAGGAAGAGAATCTGCTGGGATCAAGAAAAAGGATTTGCTGGGGAATAACTTGAAGCCGATTGAAATCAGAAGAAACCCGGTTCCGCCCGTGCGCCAACAGCTCTTCTCACTGTTGTCTGAGCGCTTTCTGAATTTCCTGTGTTTCCCGGGCTTCTTTCCGGATATCTTCGGGCTGCTGGCCTTCGCGCAGGGAGTTGGGAAGCTCGATCACCTTATCCTGAGCCTCATCGGATGCAATACTGGCACTCTGGGCTGGGGCATCATTCTGCCCGTTCCTGTGCAACCTGTGAGCCTGTATCAACAGTGAAACGCCGATCCATCCCGCAAGCAGCGAGAAAGGGATTACCATGAGCAGGGGCTCCAACAATGCAATGGCCGTCAAAGCAAGCAGCGTAACACCCCCGAAAAACATGATTTTTGCCTCGGCAGCTCCCAGGACGAGTCGACTGGTGATAGCCGCTCCAACAGTGTTGCCTACACGCAGGGCGCCCGCTGTCAGCCGGCTGGCGCTTCCAGACCGGCGCCTGACAGTCCCGTACTGACGGCGGGTTCGGTGGGGAAGTTGATCCGCTACGGGGCGAACCCGGTTCTTTTTATTGAGAACGATTTCGGTCGAATTTTCGAGATCCTCCAGGTACATTTGCTCCATTTTCTGCGCAAAATCTAGGTTTTCCACCGCAACATCCAGTTCCCAATTTCCCAGCCAGCTCGCCATATTGAGATTGCTTGAACCGACGCGGGCCCAACGCCCATCGGCAACGGCTGTCTTGGCGTGCAGCATCGAGCCATTCCACTCGAACACGCGTACGCCGGCTTCCAGCAACGGACGATAACCGGCGCGCGAAATCGGCCTGAGAAACTTGAGATCTCCGCTCGATCCGGGAACAAGCAAGCGGACATCTACATCGTCCATTGCCGCTCCTCTCAACGCTTGCACATAACTTGTGGTTCCTACGAAATAGGCATCGGTAAGCCAAAGCGTTTTTTGCGCCAGCACAGTGATCAGCTGCTCCAGTCGGTATAAGCCCGCAGTCGCAGCAAAGTTTCCCAGTACTCTCACATCGATGTGACCCGCAATCGGAATCGAATCGGGAGCAGGCAGTTCATCCGCAGGTATTTCCGGCCCCGTCTCCGCCCATGCACGCGCAAAGGAATTTATGACATCCGCTACCACCGGCCCCCGCAGCTCGACTCCCGTATCCCGCCAGGGCGCAATATTCCGCTCGGGGTATCCATCCCACATCTGCCCGACGCATAATCCACTGACAAATGCAACACGGTCATCCACGCAGACCGATTTGCGATGCAGCCGGCTCAACCAGGCCAGCGGACTGTCGAAGCGCATCGGATTGAAGCATCGAACTTCCACACCTCCATTGCTCAGGTGACGCCAGAAATTGGATGACGTTTCAGTCAATCCTCCAAGCCAGTCATAAAGTAATCTTACCCGTATACCTTCTTTTGCTTTCGCAATGAGGGCATCAGCAAATCGCTGGCCAATGATGTCATCACGAATAATATAATTTTCAAAATAGACGTTCTTTTCAGCCGACCGAATCGCCTCGAGCCATGCAGGATAATTCTCGCTTGCATCCTTGAGGAGACGGATGCTGTTGCCATGCACGAGAGGCGCGCCTGCGGCGCGTGAAAACGCTTGGGCTGCCATGATTCTGGCAGAAGCATCCTCACGCGGGGTTTCGCGGGGAATCTCGCGCAGCAGGTTCGTCAGCTTGAACTTGGCCATACGCTATTCGATCCGTTCTCTCTCGCGTATGTTCCCTGGCAGATCTTTCTTTTTCCCCATCTTTTTATATTTCCCCAATCCTAGTCCGTAACCTCTTCTCCAAACTTGGAATCTACATAGCAGCGCATTGCGGCAATCAGGGGAGTAAGCCCCTTTTGCCGGTTTCTGCCTGATCGCATGAACGCCGTGCAATGCTCCGAATCCGGTTCCAGGCTGTGACTGAGATTTATTCCTTCTCTTTCGATGATCGGTCCTCCTTGAGACCAGTCTACCGAGGGTTCCCAGCGTTGATGGTTGATCACGCAGTGGGAATCGATAACATGCACTTCTTCCACATCGTTGGCTTTTGCCACCCAGTAGTCGAGCAGTTCGTCCTTAAGCTCGGAGACTCTCATGACTGTTCTCCCTGTGAGTTTTTAGGCAAGGTTACAGCTTTTCCGATCCAAGAGTATTGCAATCCGTCATGTTTCCTGTTTGCAATCCCCGCTTAAACCAGCCAGTACGCTGGGCGCTCGTGCCATGCGTGAAGCTTTCCGGCACGATCGTACCGCGTGTCCTGCGCTGCAATGTATCATCCCCGATCTGCGTTGCCGCGTTCATTGCTTCTTCGATATCGCCTTGTTCCAGCCATCCCTTCGAACGCTGCGAATGGTAAGCCCAGACCCCCGCCAGACAGTCCGCCTGCAATTCGACACGTACCGACAAGGAATTTGCCTGTGAGCGCGGCAAGCTAGCGCGAGCGGCATTCACCCGATCGGAGATACCAAGGAGATTCTGTACATGATGCCCGACTTCGTGCGAAATGACGTATGCCTGCGCGAAGTCGCCTCCTGCTCCAAGCTGGTTTGCCATCGTATTAAAGAAGTTCAGATCGATATAGATGCGCTGGTCCTCCGGACAGTAGAAGGGACCCATTGCCGCACTTCCCTGGCCGCACGCCGTTAGGGCAGCACCTCGAAACAGCACAAGCTTGGGTGGCTCATAAGTTTTGTTTTCCTGCCTCATCAAGTCCGTCCATACATCCTCGGTATCGGCGAGGACCGTCGAAACGAAGACTGCCTGCATGTCCCCTGGGGGCGCAGCGGGTGCAGGGCCTTGTTCCTGAACCATGCTGCCTCCGCCGGTGATCACGCTGAGCATGGTGAGAGGATCGATGCCGAACAACAATCCACCGATCAACGCTATGACAATTGCACCGGCACTGATTCTGCCGCCCCCCAGTCCAAATCCGCTGCCCGAACCTCGGCGATCCTCGACGTTACTACTTTGGCGATAACCTTCCCACTTCATTTTCGGCTCCAGGTACAATCAGTTCTTCTTGTGTAATCCCTTGCGCGGTTTCCAGCAGCTTTGCCTCCAGCCTATTTCCATCGAAGATCGCTCAGAGTCTGCTAATCGTCAGCTCGAACTTAAGCTATCGCACTTCTGTGGCTGGTGCGGCGCCCGTGCCGCCTGCCGCCCTGAAACCTCGCAATTTCAGTATACTATGTTCGCATGATGACAAATGTCTGCGATCGTACAGACTTCCTAATTACCACGATATATTGTTTTTCTTTCCCTGATTTCAATGACTACCACAGGAGATAGCGTGAAGAGAGTTTGGAAACTGTTTTATCTGGCGATATTCTTATTGGCAGCGCCGGCCCTGTCGGGCTGCCTGCTACTCGCGGCGGGCGGCGCGGGAGCCTATGGTGGTTATAAAATGAAAGAGGAAGGGTATACGGTACAAAATCCGGTCACGAAGGAGAAAAGCAGCAATCAGAAGGACTGAAAGTCAAAACCTGGCGCCCTTTTAGATATCCCAGCTAGGACGTGTTTCCCGCGCGGTTTTGCCATGCGGCTATCCATGCTTCAAACTCATCGGCAGTCATGGGCCACGCAAAGAGATAACCTTGGCCTTCCTTGCATAAGACACTTTGGAGAAATTTCGCTTGCGCTTCCGTTTCTACACCTTCGGCAATGATACGGAAACCCAGGTTGAGACCCATTGCCACGATTGCCGCTGCGATGGCCTCGGCATCGTTATTACCCGGCACATCCCGTACGAATGATTGATCAATTTTCAGGCGGTCAACGGTAAACTGCCGTAAATAGGAGAGACTTGAGTAACCTGTGCCAAAATCGTCGATGGCGACTTTCACCCCAAGCGCATCCAGTTCGCGCAGTTTGCTCAGCGCGGGTTCCGCGCCCTGCATGACTGCGCTTTCAGTAAGTTCCAGTTCCAGGCTAGCGGGAGTCAAACCGGACTCCTGAAGCGCATTTTCAATGATTTCGACAAAATCAGTCTGGCGGAATTGCACTGCCGAAACATTGACTGAGATACATGCATTCAGCAGTCCACGCTCATGCCACAGTCGCGCCTGCCTGCACGATTCGCGCAAACCCCATTCACCGATCGAGAGAATCAGTCCCGTATCCTCCGCAACGGGAATAAAGCGAACAGGGGAGATCAATCCATGTGCGGGATGACGCCAGCGCATTAGCACTTCCACCCCGATAATGCGGCTTGTCGCAAGCTCGATCTGGGGCTGATAAACTAGAAACATTTCACCGCGTTCGACCGCCCCACGGAGATCATGTTCCAGACTGAGCCGCTCGATCGCCCGGGCTGTCATGTCTTCCGAATAGAACTGGTAACGGTTGTGTCCAGCTTCCTTTGCTGTATACATGGACGCATCTGCATTGCGCAGGAGGATACTCGGTTCCTTGCCGTTATCGGGATAGATGCAAATGCCAATGCTTCCGGTCAGCAGCAGTTCATGTTTTTCGATCTGGTACGGTTGTGAAAGGCCATCTATGATTTTTTGCGCTACACGAGCTGCATCCTCCGCGGTTTCGATCTCGTTCAGGAGCACAACAAATTCGTCACCTCCCACCCGGCTTACCGTATCTACGCTGCGTATCGAGGTTTGCATTCGTTCGGCCACAGCCTTGAGAAGGTGGTCGCCAATGTCATGACCAAGCGAATCATTGATTGCCTTGAAACGATCGAGGTCTACGAACAGTACAGCGAGGCGTTTGGCTTGCCGTGCTGCACGATTGATGGCCACTCTCATCCGGTCGGCCAGCAGAGCGCGGTTTGGCAGGCCGGTGAGCGAATCGTAATGCGCCAGATGCAGTATTCTTTGTTCTGATGCCTTGCGTTCCGTAATATCACGCGCAAGAACGATAAAACGGGGGCCCGCTGCGGAATCGACATGTTTGCGCGAGACGGAAAGCTCGAACCACCACTTGTCTTCCCGGCCCGGAAGGCGGAGTTCCAATTGTTTCCCCGAGGAGAGCCCTTTCTCCTGCGCCTCCGCTAATGCCGACAGGATAATATCTACTGCCCCGGCCGGGAGAACATCCGCAACCTTTTTGCCTACAAGGTTTTCACCTGACATAGTCGGAAACTCGGTACGCCGGACCGAATGCCACGCGTGGACACAACCGTCTGCATCAAGCTCGAACAGTAAATCGGGAATGGCGTCGAGCGTGGCCTGGAGCTGGCGTCGCGCCGCCAGAATCTCAGTTTTCCGACCTTCCTGCTCGGTAATATCCCGGATCATGGCAACAAAATAATGCACCGTGCCATCATCCCTGCGGACACATTTGACATCCACATTGGCGAGGATTATCGAGCCATCCTTACGGATGAAGCGCTTGTTCATCGCATAGCCTTCAGACTCACCTTTCATGATGCGCTCGCGCTCGGCAGTACCTTTAGTGACATCATCCGGATGAGTTATCTCAGCCCAGCTTTTTTTTGCCAACTCCTCATTTGAGTATCCCATCATCTCGCAAAACTGATTATTGAACCGCAACCAGCGTTTGGTATCGGGGGAGGTAATTGCCATGCCAATGAATGGCAGGTCATAGAAATACTTGAGAAGGCGATCCTGCTCGGCCGTGTGAATGATCAGTGCCAACTGGTGGGCGCGTTGCTGTTGACGCCATAGCAGCAGCAGCACGACGCTTACCGCAGTAACCGCAATGAGAATGACGGCACTCATCCAGAATACAAGAGTCCATAACTGAGCCAATACTTCATTCTGGTCGATTTTTGCGAGTAAGAGCCAACCGGTGCCGGTAAGAGGTCGATAGGCCGCGAGCACCTGCTCTCCCCGGTAGTCGATTCCATGCACTGTCCCCTGTTGTTCGGCACGCGTGGCAATGGCGCCAGCAAGTTCGTCTCTGGCGAGCGCATGATATCCATGTGTGCTGTGTGTCCGTTGAAAGCGGTACAATTTATTAAGATAATTGATGGTTTCATTCTTCCGGGCGATAAGCAGTATCTCTCCGCTGCGACTGATACGGGGCCACTTCTCGACGAGTGGAAGAAGGAATTGCTCCAGATCCGCCCGTAAGAGCACAATGGCAACAGGTTCCTTATTTGTTGTCTCCGCTACCAGAGGCACTGCAATATCCAGCAGAGGTTTTCCGTTTTCATCCAGAAAGAAATCGGTACTCTGTATCTGGCGTGAACGTAACGCGGCAGATAGTAATTCATGGGTAACGGGGGGCAGTTCATGCTTTTCGCCTAACACGAGTAGAGGTCGGCTTTCGACATCAAGCAATATCACTGACTCATAGCTGTAGGCTTGCCGCACTGCCTCCAGGCGATTACGGATAAGCTCCAGTTCATGCGCGTTTCTTCTTCGTTTGAGATCGACTACTTGCTCGATAAGCGCCTGGTTCGCCAGCAATGCCTCCGCGTCGTTATGCCGTTCAGCAAGCCAGAGTTCGATCTGCTCGGCCTTAAGATCGACGATGGTTTGCAGATCAGCATAGGCACCTCGCTCTATCTCCGGGCCATACACCTTTATAATCATTATGCTGATAATGGGCGCCATCATCGCCAGGGAGAAGAACGCCAACATCAACCGGTTCAGCCGGAAATCTGCCGGAGCCGAAGCTGCAGCATTCCCTTCGCGAATGGAGGTGTCCCGGCCCAGTTTAAGCAGCGCATAAAAGAGGATACTGCTAATGGCAATAAGAACCAGTTCCTTTGCCAGATCGGCGCGGCCCCGCAAAACCGGATCCTCGAGCATGAGTGATATCAGATAGCCCGCAACGGCCATCCAGAGGGTCGATAAAGCGACGTAAAGCAAGACGATAAGCCAGGGAGAACGACTCATCGTATAACGGTTGAGCAATGGAGAAACTTTATCATCGGAATTCGGAAACCCGGTATCAATGGAGGGAATAAAGTATCTCCCGGTTATTTGTTTATTTATTGGTAGAGCCTGAGTTCAGGGCCAGTTCAGCATAAAGTTAGACAATTGTCTGTGTGATTGATCACAATGGATGTGTTTTCTGATTGTCGAATCTTTCTTGAGGCAAAGCCTTCTTCTGGCCTGGTAACATCTTATATATAATATGCTTGCCTTCTGGAGGAGCATCATGAAAAAGGAATATATTTCCGCTCTCACGCTTATTCTGTCTGTCGCGCTGATCTGGCCGATTCTGCCGGGGAATGTGTTTGCCAGCGAAACCTGCCATAGCGCTCTGGCAAATGGATTTTATGATGAATACCAGAGGATTACGCCGCCCCTGAGAGATCGGGCAATGTATTCAGAATTGTGCGCATTGAGGTACGAGGACGCGCAAAAGGCGATCAAGCGTGCCCAGCAGTTCGGCAAGGATAAATCACTGGGACTGACGTATGGGCTTGTCAATCTGGATGATTTCCCGCCTGATGATAGCCCGGATTCAGGCTCTAGTCCTGCAGACACAATGAGCGACATGCGATTCGGGCAATGGAAGGGTGGATATTGCGCCCAAAATGCAACGCTCGATCCTTCCCAGGCTGCGGAGTTTTTTATGCAGCGGGCAGTGGCCGGCAATAGCGATGCGTCCAGGTCAGTCGAAAATTGGTCAGCGTGTCTGCGTAAGCGTCCGGGGCTGACCTGCTGGGCAACTCCCGCCAAGGCACCTTCCGCAGAGCAAGGAGAAGAATTCGTACTCAACATCAATTGGGCCTCGAGTGGGATTTCCGAATCTCAGGTCCAGCCAGAGGTCGAATATTCCTACCTTACGAGAGGCGGCGTAGCGAGGTTCGACGGTGTGGCAGCGTCCCGAATACTGCCCGACGGCTATAAATTGAAAGCGGGCACGCTGCAGATCCCTGTTACCCGGCCTGCAGATAAGGGGGTGTTTGCAACCCTCAAGGTAAGCCATGGCGGAACGGAACACAGTTGCAAGGTTTTCGTACCAGGGGACAGAGACTTTTCGTTGTCAGAACCCTTTATTAACCGATTGAAGATTAAATACCCGGGTTGAGAGCAACTTTCCCCAGCTATCCTTTCTTTTATCTCCTTTTTCATAGGGGAGGGGGAATCGATTCCCCGCGCTCCGGTCGACGCTAACGTTGCCCCAGTTGAGCTATCCCAGTGAGGATATCCTCGAATTGTTGGGCCCGATACGCGGGTACAACATTCTCGTAAGTTTTGGCGCCCTGATTGGAGTCGAAAAAAATCGCCCTGATATCGAGAAGCTGGGCTCCATATATGTCCCGGAACATATCATTTCCGACCGCGATTACCTCTGAGCGCGAGATACCCATTTTGTCGAGCGCTTTGTTGAAAAGACGGGAATCGGGTTTTCTGAAACCATAGTAACTGGAAATGATGACAGGATTGAAATAACTCTCGAGACCCACCGCCCGAATTTCGGGCAGTGCAAAACAGGGTTGTGCGTCAGACACCAGCGCGAGTTGGTAGTGCGCCTGAAGCTCATTCAATACTTCCTTCACGTTTGGATAGAGTCGAAGACGTTTGCGGGAGATGCCGCGATAAATATGGGCGATCACTTTTGCCTGCTGTCCCCGGATGTAGTTTGACTTGATGCCTTGCTGGAGGAGCAGTTCGTTCCATATGGCTTCCACATCGATTTCCGGGTATTCCTCATCCTTCGCATCCTTCTGTTGTCTCATAATGGCATAGTAGCGCTCCCGCACCTGTCCGCGATGAAGATATACACCCTGGTAAACCAGGTAGTGCGCGATGGCGCGATAGATTTCATCGATGGATTCATCGGTTTCGATGTCGATCAGCGTGCCGTAGAGGTCAAACAGGATGCCTTTTATTGCCATAACGCATGTACTCCGGTGTTATTACCTGTTACTACTCCAATGTCCTCCTGGCCTCATCCAGTAAGCGCTTCCTATACGTCCCATCGATCCACGCATTGCGGCTGATGCGCAGAAGAGTGAGCGCAGCATAGAAGGGAAGGCGGCGAGTTATCGCAGCGAAGGCTGCATCGCGATCGGGAAAATGACAACTGTATTCCCATAGAAAATGCCCGATAAAGGGTTCGGCGCCCCACTTGTCGCCCGCCTGCTGCAAGAAGAAATGCTGGAGTTCGCCTACGACCCGGCCCAGATCAAACACCCTGTCAGACGATTTCATCCGCTCCAGGTCGAGCATGATGACCCAAAGGCCGTCGCCAAAAAGAACATTATCCGGAGTAACATCGCCATGGATCAGAACCTTGCAGTCTTCCCACATGCAGGCTTTGTCCCTCCATCGGTTTTTTAGCCGGTACAAGTCCTGAGCCTGATCCCATCCAATCCATGCTGCGCTTAGCAAGCGGTTCATGACCTGGTCAAAGTAATCGCATTCTTTGTTGAACTCCACCTTGCTCTCGTGCGCTGTCCGGTTATGCAGCGTGGCAAGAAAATAAGCGAGCGCGGTAAGCTTCTGGAAAAGAACGTCGCGCATATTTTCTCGGATTGCCTTGAGAATGACATGTTTAAAATGTGTGCCATAGCAATATTCTTCCACAACCACACGGTTAAGGCTGGCGTTGCGGCCAAGGGGGCGCACCACATAGTGGGGGTAGGCATTGAAGCCGATTCTGCGCAGATAGTTCAAATTATTGAACTCCTGCTCCATGTGACGTAACGCAGCGTCAGGGCCGATATGCGGAACACCCCCGAAGAATTTTCCAATAACCCGGGCTCCGCTATCCCGTTCTTCGTAAAGGTAAACATGGTTGGAGGCCCGCAACTCATAAACCCTGAAATCCGGATGATTCACGGAGTGCAGCGCCGGGAGGATGTCGTACCGGAGGTATTCATAAAAGGGGTCATCTGTCGACAGATGGCCTAAGTATTTCATTAACCTCTACGATACCTCCGGTTTTTAAATGTGCCTGCACAAAGAACCTGTTGCATCGAGCAGCTAGCCCCTGAAGACAATATCGAATACTGCAATCATGAACTCGGGCTCCTCTGCGGTTGGCGAAAGCAGCTTTACAATCAATGCGTTTGGATTGAGAACACTTTGGAGGAAGGAATCTTTCTCATTGTAGGGGTCTCCCTCGAAGTACATCTGGGTTACCAGTTCATCACGACGGCCTCTGACATCGAAATGGATGTGAGCCGGCCGAATTCCGATGCTGCCTGCCGGATAATGCAACGGTTTTATTGTTTTAAACTGATAGAAGCCGTCAGGACCCGTAGTCGCTGCGCCGAAACCCTGGAAATTGGGATCGAGGGGCGCGGGATTAGTATCGTCGGGGTGCGCATAGCGTCCCGCAGCATTGGCTTGCCAGATTTCAACCTCCGCGCCTGACACTGGTTTGCCATCAGGATTGCGTACTGTTCCCCTGACGATGATGGGCTGCCCCTTGGCAAGTCCTGATCCTCCGGGTACCCGTGTGAGGTCCCCGCTGCGATCGGGTTCGCTCATAATGGGGTAAAAGGGGCCCAGAATCTGGTCCTGTGTCCGATCCAGGATCTTCTGTGCAAAAACGGCACTGGCAGGCGGCAACACACCTGCCGCAAACATGGCGGCAGACGCTTTTAAAATAGTACGGCGACTGATAGTCCGGCATTCTTCTTGTATTAGTATTCCTTTGCTAGCGCGCATGGTTGATATCCTCTTTTAGCCGTGCCTAGTTCCGGGTTTCCAAGAATCAGGGAGGGGGAAACATGAACCAGCAAGCCTATCCTCCCCGGCATCACTATCCAGTTCTTCCCTATAGAGTGACAGTAGTACAGAATAGTCCTGTTTGCCAGGAAAAAGGGTCGATAGCAGCAAATGTTTCCGGAGGGAGAGATATCGGATGTTGTTGTCATAGGCGGCGGACCTGCGGGCGCCATCTGCGCGCTTGCGCTCGCGCGTGCGGGTGTCGATGTAAAGCTCATGTACTGGGGAGGCTACGCTCCCGGCGGCATCGAACTCGTATCGGGTCGGGGGCGCCATTTTATCGAGCAGTACCGTCCCGATTTTTTTTCAGAGGTAGTGCATGGAATAGAGATTCATGAAACGGTCTCGCTGTGGGATACGGCCGAGCCGGTAATATTCAACGCAATGTTTAATCCATGGGGCGCAGGCGTAGCGATTGAGCGTCCGCTTCTGGATGGCGCTTTGCGAAATCTTGCTTCCGGCGCAGGCGGCACTATAATCCCCGACGCCAAAGTGGTGGGCGTAGAGCGCCAGCATGACAGATGGCGGCTGATCGCGCGCTCTTCCCCGGATGCGCCTTCCAATGAAACCACTTCCGGTGCAGGCGAATGCGCTATCTATACACGTTTTATAGTGCTTGCGACAGGGCGCGTGCCACTGCCGTTTTTCGATCATGCACCTGTAGCAGAGTCCTCGCAAATTGCCCTGATGACTTCCCTCCAGGCACGGATAGCGCCTGGCCATACTCTCTATATCGAGGGTACACGCAGTGGCTGGTGGTACGCTTTGCCCGCCGGAAAAGGCTATTTCGCCGGTTTTTGTATCGGACGGAATGAACTCAAGCAGCGGCAGTCGGGCTTGAAGGATTTTTTCTTTCAGGAATTGCAGTGTACCCGTCTTCTCGCGCCATTGTCGGCAGGAGCTTTCGATCAGCGGCCGATATCCGGCCGGACGGCTGGCGCGACGATGTTTCCAGCAATGGGTGGAGATGCCTGGATAGCAGTCGGAGATGCAACGGCAGCGCCGGACCCTCTCAGCGGAACGGGCATCGAGTGGGCAATCGAATCCGCGCAACTCGGCGCAGACATGTTACTGGAAGCCCTGCAGAAATCCGAAGGCAATGTTCTTTTCGATCTCCCGCGCTACGAAAATGCGATACGCCAACGCGTCGCCGCTCAGGAAAAGACGGCCGCTTACCATTACGATAGGTTAAAAGAGATAAGGGAAACAAAGGAAACGTGAGGAAGGAGAAGGGTTTTCGTGGAGATGCGCGAGATTCCAATCTTTGCCTCAGATGAGCGGGCCTTATACCCCGATCTGGACTGCCGTCATGGAAATTGATCCATCATCAAATCCTTCCACCGGAAAACTGATTTCCTCGTTGTACTGCCTCTGAGCAAGAATATAGAGAAACGGGAGGTAATGGTCGGGGGTTGGCACCGATAGCAACGCGTCCTTTCCCAGCTTTTCATATGCGATGAGGGATTCGACATTGTCTGATCTCAACGCCGCACGTACCATTTTTTCGAACCTCAGAGCCCAGTCATAGGGTTCTGCATCATGCTTTCCCCATGAATAGGTGTGCAGATTATGGACGATATTACCGCTTCCCAGGATAAGGACTCCCCGATCCCGCAACGGCGCCAGATTTCGTGCCGTCTCATAATGCCATGCGGCCTCTTTGGTTTCATCTATACTCAATTGGATGACGGGAATATCCGCATCCGGAAACATATGGACGAGGACTGACCAGGTACCATGATCGAGCCCCCAGGTTGTGTCCAGGACCGCATCCGGCAGAAGTAAATCCGCGACTTCCGCTGCAAGTTCCAGGGATCCGGGCGCCGGGTACTGGACTCGATACAGTTCCTGCGGGAATCCGCCGAAGTCATGAATCGTGGGGGGATTTTCCTGTGCAGTTACCGCTGTTTTCGGTATGTACCAATGCGCGGAGACACAAAGGATAGCTTCAGGTTTGGCCGGAAGGCCCGTGCCAATAGCGGACCAGGCTTCAGTATACGTGTTGCGAGACAGGGCATTCATAGGGTTTCCATGACCTATGAAGACTGCGGGCATTGCGGTCATCAGATTGAGCAGGAGCTATGGAAGTGGGGAAAGTTGGAAGAGCGTTGCCGAGCTTATGGGAACGCCATGATTGTCGAAGTCACGTTCGGAAAGCATTTGGGCAATCGCAGGAAAGCGCGTAGAGAGAGCGGTATACTCCTGGTCGGATGGGAGCTTCTTACACACTTTCTCTGAAGTATATTACACCATGATTTTTTCCCGCTTCCGGTAATCCTTCAACCTTTTTCCACTGCCTGCGTTTGTTCGTCTGAAAATGTTCAAACATTTTTTGCCGGAATGCCGCCGACCGATGATCGAACGAAGCAAAGGCATTGCCGAACAGAACCTGATCAAGATGTTTTTTCATTTTCGGTTTCCTGAAATGATTAAGTTGCTGATTTAACTTCAAATTTGGTACAAACCCGACGCTTGCTGTGTGTGCGATTGCTAACCGTGAAGTTAAAGCAAGCGTTTTACAATAATATGAATAAAGCCGCTTTTTTAGTTGGCCCATTGTCAGAGGATGAACCCTTTCCCGTTTGTGCGGCACCGTACAGAGGCTTCATTTATCTCGTGACATTTGTATCGAATCAGTGGAAGAATTGCGCGGAGGAGTGTGGGTGATAGATGGCATGGCAACAGCTGGCGCAGGGGAATTGCAGGCATGATGAAAAACAGAGTCAACTTGCATCTTGGGGGCAATTCACATCAAATGGGGCGAATTGCCGATAAGAGTGAATCCCCTTGGTATCAATCTCGCAGGTTCAACATTTTTGGACTTGTATTTCTGACAAACGCCGCTATCAGTCTCGCTTACGTTTACAGCCAGCCGGCAATTTATCGCAGCAGCGCGACATTGCTTACTTCGGCCATGACACCGATCGACCAGCAGAGTGATGATGCCGATGTCCAGCACGTTGCAATCCAGCGCCAAATCCTGCTTGGGCGGGAGCTTGCCGCCGAAACCCTGAGGAAATTGAAGGCTTCTCCCGTCGGCAAATCTCTGAATCGGTTGACTGAATCTGATATTCAGACTTTGTTGGCCGTCGAGCCCGTTCCCGAAACCAACCTCGTCGAGGTCGCGGCGGAAGGCTCAGATCCCCGCTTTTTGCCTTTGCTCATCAATACATGGATAGACGTATACCTGGAAGCGCGAAGTGAAGAAGTAAAACGTTTGAAGAGCAATACTGAACGTATTGTCGAGGGTGAGCTGGAGGGGTTGGCTGACAAGGTTGCTGCTGCAAGGGCGGCGCTGGAGAACTTCCGTGAAAACAATAACATTCTATCGACAGAGCGCGATGAGAATGAACCATCGGCCCGGCTGAAGGGGCTGAACGAGTCGCTTAACAAGGCTTCCGAGGCTGAGGTCAAGGCGAAAGCGGAACTGGACGCCATCAGAGCTGCAATTGCCCGGGGAAAGGCAGTGGTTCCGGATGATGAGAAAATCAGCCTGGCCGACCTCGAGAAGCGTCTGCATGATTCACGTGAAAAACTGGCGGAATTCGATAAAAAATTTACTCGCGAGTACTTAAACCTGCAACCCGACCTGAAGTCTCTTCCTGAGCAGATCAAGGAACTCGAGACTGCTATCAACAATAAGCGGTTGCGTGGTCAAAATGTAGTTTTGAATGAAGCCGAGGTGAAGTACGCGGCTGCACGACAGACCGTCAGGGATATTCGCGAGCAATTGGGCGAGCACAGGCAGCGGGCATCGGGCTTCGCGACAAAATTTACCCAGCACGAGGCGTTGAAGACCGATCTGGAAGGACTGGAAAAGCTGTATCGGGATACGCAGGAACGGCTGGTACAGGTGAAAACCGGCCGCAAGGACAAATATCCGCAGGTCGATGTGATCAGTAGGGCATATGAATCAAGGGAGCCAGTAAGACCGAACTACAGTCGTGAAGCCTTGATAGCGCTCGCCGGCTCCCTGCTTCTGGGATTGATCAGCGTGTGGGTTTTTGAGTATCTGACCCAAAAGAAGGAACAACAGCCTTCCATTGCAGTATTCGGTGTGGAGAGATATACCCCGCCTGCTACCGAGTTGATTGATCATCCTCACGCCGCGCTCGGGGCCAAAGCCGAACCGTTAGAGCAGAAAACCAACTTTGCCTTGCCAAAACCGGTGCACCGGGAACTTTCGAGTCATCAGTTACGGACCCTGATCAATGCTGCCAACCTGAAGGGGAAGCAGCTTATCGGTCTGCTGCTCAGTGGCCTCGACATCGATGAAGCGGCATCATTGAAGGCGAATCAGATCAACGAGCGTACCAATGTCATCAACCTCGAGGGAAGAACTCCGAGGGCAGTGCCGCTCAACAATCCGCTCAAATCCTTGCTCCAGCAGTCTGGTAACCGCCCGGTATGGGACCCGGATGATTCGCAGACACGCGTCGATCTGTCAACAGCGCTGGTTTGCGCCGCAATCGATTCGGGATTGCCTGATCCCCAGGAAATCACCGCCGAGACGATCCGGCATAGCTACATTACCTATCTTGTACGCCAGGGCTTGCGGCTTTCCGATCTGGAGCAGGTTGTCGGTCATCTGGACCCTTCGGCGATTTCGAGTTATGGCGCTTATTCGCCACCACAGCAGGGCCGGCCTCTGTACGAGATCGAAATGCTGCATCCTGCGTTGCTCGTAATCTGAGCAGAATACCTCTCACGCAAGCAATAATACACCGCGCTTCCCCCTTCCCCTGAACCGGTCAGTCTCTTTGGCTTGGGGGAAGCTCTCCGAAGGAATGCCTGGAGACAGGATCACCCCACTGTCTTCACCGGACCATGATCGTCGCAATGGTCATCATGGGGATGGTGAAGATGGCCTCCGACCAGATAATCCACATGATCTCCGTGAGGCACGGCTTCGTGCCCGCAGTCGGGGCCATGTACATGCCCTTGCGCGTGACCTTCGCATTCATGTCCCGGAGTACAGTTCTGCGGATTGATCTCACTGACGTCTATGGCATGCTCATCGATATGGTTGCCGTGGGGATAATGCAGATGGCCATCGTGAAGATAGCAGACATGGTCATCGTGCGTGACGCCTGTGTGGCCGCATTCCGGGCCGTGGGGATGGGTATGATTTTCATGCTGCGGCAGGATACAATTAGAATTCGTCATAGCGCTTTTCCTTAAGCCTCAATAAAGTGAATCAGTTCAAAAGCTACTGCATCCATAACAATAAAAATGAAACCGCCATAACACTCTTGCACTCGAACCCCCCGTTTTGCTTCTTTTGACTTCCGTTACCGGTTACTCTTGATACGATGATCAGGTCACGCCCGCGTCCGGCAGGGTCGCATGCAATTTGAAGGGTATATTAAAATAATAATAATTTGACCATTGTTTGACTCTACCGGTTCCTGCTCAAGGAAAATCCATGCCGGAAAGACCGGCAGGAGGAGTATTTGCCAAGGGGCGTTTCAATCCTGGCCTGGCGGCAGTTAAAAGTGGAGCGTGAGTACGGGCAGGAGCCACGCAATCTCAAGGATTCTATCTGTCATAATATCAGTGATGTCAGTGTGGATGATATGTGGAGCGAAATTGGGAAGTGATGGGACGGAAACTGATTGGCAATTGGAAAAGGCGGTGTTGGCAGTGACCAGCAATGAGGAGGAGGGTTAATTTCGATATGGAAATGAAAGCGCACAAGCAGGCAAATACCAAACACGCGCATCTGCAGGGGAATTTGATAATAGTGGGTTTTGGCAGCGTAGGGCAGGCTTTGCTTTCGTTATTGTTTCAGAATATCGAGATTCGCTCCGATCAGGTGAGGATAATCGCAGCTGATGAACATGGCAGTGAAATCGCTCGTAAATTTAGCGTCTCATTCACACCCCATTCGCTGACCCAGGAAAATTATCTCGCTGTGCTGGAGCCTTGGCTCGATGAGGGAGATTTCCTGCTTAATCTCGCGGTAGACGTTTCCAGCCTTGCCCTGATGGAATTGTGCTGGCGGCGAGGCGCATTGTACCTGGACACTTGCATCGAACCTTGGGCCGGCGGATATGTTGACCGATCTGTTTCCCCGTCTTTGCGTTCCAATTATGCGCTGCGTGAGCAAGCGCTCGCTTTTGCGCGGGAAAAGCAGGTAGGCCCCACCGCGCTTTTGTCGCACGGTGCGAATCCGGGTCTTGCCTCGACGTTTGCGAAACAGGCATTACTGAACATTGCTGTTGACACCGGCATGGCAGTGAAAAAACCGGCAAACTCCTGGGAATGGGCGCAGCTTGCGCATCAGCTCAATATAAAAGCAATCCACATTGCAGAGCGTGATACCCAGGTTGCTTCCCAACGCAAACAGCCCAATGAGTTTGTCAACACCTGGTCGGTGGATGGTTTTGTCGGTGAAGGTCTTCAGCCATCGGAACTGGGATGGGGGAGTCATGAACGTCATTGGCCGGTGGATGGAGCGCATCACGGGTTCGGATGCGATGCCGCCATCTATCTCAGCCGCCCCGGCGCTTCTACCCGCGTACGCAGTTGGACACCCCTCGGCGGACCGTATCATGGTTTTCTGATAACCCATAACGAATCCATTTCAATAGCTGACCATCTGACATTGAGAGAAAAGGGAGAAGTAATTTACCGCCCAACGGTGCATTACGCTTATCTTCCCTGTGACGATGCTGTACTTTCAGTTCACGAACTTGCGGGCAGAAATTGGCAAATACAGGCGAAAAAGCGCATTCTTCGGAATGAACTGGTGGAGGGAACGGACGAGCTTGGAGTACTGCTCATGGGCCATGCAAAATGTGCTTACTGGTATGGATCCCGGTTATCCATAGGGGAAGCACGGCGGCTTGCCCGGTTCAATAGCGCTACCAGCTTGCAGGTGGTGGCTGGCATTCTTGCCGGGATGATATGGGCTCTGCAGAATCCGAGATCGGGTGTAGTGGAACCTGAAGTAATCGACCACGAGCTTGTCCTGGAGGTAGCCAGGCCCTATCTGGGGGAGCTTGTGGGAGTCTATTCGGACTGGACTCCATTGCAGGATCGAGGATGGCTATTTGACGAGGATATCGACAGGGATGATCCCTGGCAATTCAAGAATGTCCGCGTAACATAAGATCTGCTGCTTTAATCCTTGAAGTTTCGCGACTGGTATTTCTGGGACTTCACTTTTCAGTAACAGCCCGAGAGGCACTGCCATTGCTGCTGTATGGGAAACAACTGCGGCAACAGGTGCTGCCGCCGCATTCCTGAATTTTTGAGCTGCTAAACTTTTTCTTTTCCTTTCCGGAAAGATTTCAATCTGCTAGCAGACTTTGGAACTGGCGAATTTTTTCCCATGCTATCAGGTGTGTCGGCCTTTGATCGAGAATGTTCGAGTTTTTTCTTGGTAAAGATTTCGGCTCCTTTATCGAGCAAGTCAGAAAAAAGGATATATTTGTGCGAAGTGACATGCTGTTTCACGTTCGACCTCCTAAAGCCCATTAGAACAACCCGCTACACGCTTAAACTCAAACAACAAACGGCAAAACGTAGCTATAAGAACTTTAGGCATCACTCCGGACGCTTTTGTTCCCCGACATGTTCATTTCGTCGTTTCTTGTCGATTCCACGTCATGCTTCATTCATACCTGTCAAGGATCTTGTTTTCCACAATAACTGTGGATAACTTTGTTGATAAGGTATGAGCACAATTGATAAGTGACGTTTCCATAACGGATTTTTTTATTCGGCCATTTTTTGTCTCCAAAAAAACAGATTTATTTTCAGTTGTTTATAAATAAGCCTTATATCCGGGAAGTTTTGCGAAAGAGATTTTTCGAAGATATGGAACTTTTATGACGTTGTGGATTAATTCAATTTGTCAAGCCCATTTTGAGCACTGGCTGCCTCATTTACTGCGGCTGGTATCGTCTGGAATGGGGAAAGGCGCCGGCACGAAACCGCAGGGGATCGTGAGCACCGTGCGCAAGGCCGGCGCTCAGGGAGAGTTTCTGAGGGCACTAAAAGCTTACTGGTCAGTGCGGAAATATTTCATAACTGCCAGCTCGGCAATTCGCCTGCCCATGGCGGTGCCTACCTCACCGGAGTTGCGGTAGTGTACTCCATCATATATGCGTGCATTGGCCACTTCCTGGACGATCTCATCGATATTTTTCCAACTGCGTATCACGCCGCCTGCGGCGCGGCTGGTAGTAGCCAGGGGCGGTACGGGATCTGCACCAATCTCAGCTTTCAGTACTGTTCCTACCGCGCCTGCGACGATGCAGTGGGCGCACGGGTATTCAGGATGCATGGGTGTGTCGATAAAGGGAAGCCATGAAGGATCCCGTTCTGTTGCGTTGTTTCCATCAACATCGCCATTGCGAATGGCAGTGAGCGGGCGCCAGAAGCCGTAATGATACTTGGCGTCAAATACCGCTATAAGTGCATCGGTCGAAGCCTGGGTTGCCGCCGCAAAGAGGCGCGCATTTCGCGTGATCTCCCTTCCTGGCGCTTCGGCAACCGAACGTATCACTCCATGGTAGATCGGAGGCATTACTTCTTCCCAAAAACGGGCAATTTCAGTCTGAGCAGTGGTGCGGTGCTGGCTGTACTTTCCACCCAGCGCTTTGACTTCATTGTAGTCGCGTGCCCATAACTTGCTTTCCAGGTGGGGAGGAGGGCCGGGACGAAATTGGGCAGCGTTGTCCATAAGCCAGGGCTTGATTTGCAACCAGTGTGGCGCTTCCGGTATTACAGTAGGCACATAGAGTCCGGGAGAGGTGTGCGGGCGGTATGATTCTCCTGCATCGGCACCGTCTTGTGCCCGCTGCGACAGAATTCCCGCTGCGGCTTTTTCGCCAATCGCAAGGCCATCGCTTCTTGCGATGTCATCCGGGATCGCGGCTAGCGCCTGGCGATAGGCAGTATCGATAGCTGTCCGTTGCACAGGTACCAGGGCTGTAAGCGTAGCGCGATTTGCCGCTGCAATGGCGGCCTCCACCGAGGCTTCCGGCTTACCTTTCAGCTTGAGATCGCTGGCCGGATATTGCTGGGTAATTGCGTTTGTTGCCTCATATACCGCGGTTTGCACGATCGCGAGAGCACGATCTGCCGGTAGGGGGCCCAATCCCGAGTCCACGATAATATCGCCTGCCACGCGGTTCCAGTGCGTCACTGCGTCGGCTCGCGCCGGGGAACTGACAAGAATAGGTATAACGACTATTGCCAATACCAGTAACCGATTTTTCTTTACATCTTGAGTCATTGTTTTTTCCTTGCTGACGATTGAGCAGGATAGGGTATGAATCGACATAAAAGCTCCTTCCTGCCGAGGTGCATGCTACTGAACGTTATCCCAATAGGGCAATGGACTATGAAACAGGCGGGAGATTGAGGAGGACGTACATCGCTCGTAGTATTTCTGGCTTTGCCGGCTAACCAGCGCTTGCAGGCATTCACTCAATTAGTGCTGGTGACTCAGGATGAGTGCAGAATGAAGCAATTGGTATTAGTATGAAAGTATAACTGCTACAGTCTGAGTTTGATCGGTTATATTAACATTTCCAGACGCTGAGGAGTCTTAACGATGGATATTGAATGGAAGATAGTTGATGAGCATCATCAGGAGGTATTCGTAGAACAGCATGTAAGGGGATTATTGTGGATCACGACCGCAGGGTTTTCTTTCTGGCATAGCTATCCCAACCCGGGAATCGATCTGTCGCACGTAAAGAACATCGAGGAGGCCAAGGAAGTCGTGGAAGCGGCATTGCGGCAAGAGGAGTATGAAAAGCCTGTGCGGTAGAAACAGACAGGCGTTTAATACTGTTTGATACTTTGACCAGGCTTCAAGAAGTGTCTTTCAATCAGGAATCTTAAATGCTGAAGCAAGCGAAAGTGACAAGGATTCCTGAGGCGTAAGTGTTCGTCTGAATTCCCCGTATGCAGCACTTTTTGCATTTCCTGACACCGTTACATCAGACGTTTTATTTTCCACAATTGCTGTGGATAAGTTTGTTGATAAGCTGATGAAAGGAAGAGTAAGTCGCCCTCCTGTAACAGCTTTTTCTTATCTGGCTATTTTTTGAACATTTCTAAAAAGGCTTTGGTATCAATAAATTAAAATAAAGTCAAGCTTTGTTGCAACCTCTGAAGAGCACGGCAATTTTCGGTTCTGAACTTAGAACGGAACTGTGGATTATTCTAAATGTCAAGGGAAATCTTCCCGGTAGATATGCTCTTCCGCTGGTTCTCATCCGGATACAAAGAAAACTTGCTCGTCAATAATGTGTGCTAACGAACGGTTTTAATGGCAACTTTGGGATACTGTAATAATTCGGCCCATTCATTTACTTCATGCCGAATTACAAAATTACAAAAGGATTATTCCTATGAAAATACTAAAATTGTTTATAGCGACGTTATTGCTCGTTCAAATCACGGGTTGTGTATCCGTAGAGCGTCCTGCAGAAAAAGAAAAAGAGAAGGAAAAAATTATTGTCGTGCCAGAGAAAGATTCGGAGAGAAATTATTGATCGATTCAGAAAATACCGGCGCTTATGCGCCGGCCAATCGCGCAAACAAATCCTTCATTAAATGGATCGTCCAATATTAAACATGATCTCTTTACGGGAAATTTAATGTTGGACAAGCAAGAAGTGGCCTGTACTAGGGGCCCGGCATAACTTTCCTGAGCCGCGCTACTTGCAAGTCGATTTCCCTCTTTTGGTGAAATACAAGGCTACGGCATTTCAGTTCCATCAGCCTTAATGGCTCCTGTCAAGCCCAATAACTCGTTCCCCCTGATTGACCAGCTTGGCTTAAGCTATTAGTATATGCACCTCTCCAATTCCCCGATAGCTCAGTCGGTAGAGCGACGGACTGTTAATCCGCAGGTCCCAGGTTCGAGCCCTGGTCGGGGAGCCAGATACTGAGTAATATTCTCTTACTTTTCAGTAACCTATCCGGCGTATAGTCTTCTTGTGGTGGTACTTTCGTGGTACCATCTAATGAAACTATTGCTAGGTCGCATCTTCAGCGTGTCAATCAAGTACGTCTATCAGCGCGGTAATACCTACTACTACCAGCGCAAGCTACCCAAGGACTTACTGCATCGCTACCACAGTGCAACCCACGTCAAGGTTAACCTAAAGACTAGCGACCCTGGATTGATTGCTAAAAGAGTTCGTGAACTCAATAGGCAGTACGAATCAACATGGGCAGCACTTCGTGGAAACCCTGAGCTAAAACCGTACAGTGTTCGAGAAGCTGCGGTAAAGATGCTTGCAGAGTATGGGCTAAAGCCTCAGCCAGCAGACAATGATGAGCACGCCTTTGACCTTCTCATTCGTGTTTTTGAAAGGAAACATGAAGCGTATGCCCAGGGCGATGAAGAGTTATACCGCAGCGTGGAGCCTGAGGAGTTCCTAGACCCTGTGGAACTGGAAGCACTGCGGTTACTGAACGAGGAGCCGAAGTTTCGCCTTAGCGATGCTCTCCGGGTCTACCTTGACGGCCACAAGAATAAAGATAAAAAGAAGTTCCGAGCGGATACCGAGCGGGTGTGGGGAAGACTAATAGCATTAGTTGGGGATAAGGAACTTGAGGAAGTAGGCAGGGTAGATGCAAAGGAATTTGTGACTAGGGGTATTGCGGAAGGTGTTAAGACTACAACGATAGGGCGATACATAAGTATTCTCCGAGCGATATTTAATGTGGCTATCGTGGAAAGGGAAATAACCAAGAAGAACCCCTTTCTAAGCTTGAGAATTCCCGGACTGGGCGAGGACTCAAAAGCCAGAGAGCCCTTCGATAATGACCAGCTAATTACCCTCATCCAGGAGTGCAAGAAAGAGGATGATGATATACGTTGGTTGCTAGCCCTACAGATAGACCTTGGATGCCGCATAGCGGAAGCTGCGGGGCTAACATTGGAGGACTTACACCTGAATGCTCCTATTCCATACGTCTCCATTCGCCCTCATCCTTGGCGCACCCTTAAGACTAAATCCAGTAAGAGAAATGTACCCTTGGTAGGGGTTTCCCTATGGGCAGCACAGAGAATTATCCAGACAGCACAGCCAGGGCAAACTCATGCTTTCCCCCGGTACACCGATAAGAGCGAATGCAAGGCGACTCACGCTTCCAATACGCTGAACAAGTGGATTGAGTCTCGTCTGGGTGTCAAGAAGACAACCCATGAATTTCGCCATACCATCAGAGACCGTTTACGTAATGTGGGAGCACCTAAGGATATTCAGGATGCAGTGGGTGGGTGGGGCAAGGAAGATATTGGGGACAAGTATGGATTGGGGTATGGGTTACAGCAGTTGAGGGGGTGGCTGGATAAGATTGTTTTAGGGGGATTTAAGTAAATGCTTATGGTTTGTTCTACAGAGTCTTCTTATTATTTACGGACCCCATATTTATTCGGGCTCTGGCGCAACTAGAGCCAGAGCATTTTCAATCATCTCCTTCAATTCCTTGATTGCTGAACCTCCCGCCACAACTCCGAGAATACTTTCTAATATGGTATCAACAGTGGACAAAAGCCTATGTAGCAGTGGCGCTGTTTGGCGCTCAAGGAAGCGCGTAATACGGATATTAACGTTTGAAAGCTTCCATCTAAGCTGAGCACCGTATAAACCATGTTGCACAATCATATTAATCAATGTTGGGCCGCCTGACTGAAGTGATTCTACCAAGGATTCAAATTGCCTGTTTTCATTAAGTTCTGCTAGTGCATCAGGCAACCCTTGTATCAGTTCTTCATCAAATAAGGGTAAACCCTGGTAGCCTGTCAAATTCCCTTGTAACCTAACTTGATTACTTATTTCATTGATGAAATCTTGAAGCCAATAAACGAATCCAATCAGAAATTCTGGAGAATCTTGAGGCGAACTTCTATCCTCATCCGGCTCTGGTATTAAGGTAATTACTCCGATGTCAATGGGCATTTTGGCTCCTCCTACTCAAACTCATGCGTTAAGACATCCATGCCTAAGCTAAATGGATTGTTGTTCGAAAACGCCTTTGTCACTGTTCCTTGGATTTTAATATAGTTGATTTTTTATAGATTGGTTGAGCTGGAGAAACGGAAGCCTCGGGACTTCATGAAGGAAAGATGTCTCTGGTCTCTGGAGGAAGAAAGGTGACTGGCAATCGAGGGACCCTAAATGTTTTATCACAAATTTATCCCAGGGTACCCTGCGTTACACCGTCCAGCTTTATCCCCCCGGTACCCCCTCTTGATCTAATGATAAGGCTTTCAAAAACCTGTCTTGATTAAAGAGATTAAGCTATCCAGAATTTATTTTGATCTAATAGGAAACTATGGAAAGTCAAATAACCACAATACCTTCTAATCAAGAAGACCTGATGGACACATCCACATTAACAACACCCTCCCCAGACGAGATAAGGGCAGTCCTGAAGAAACATAATCTCACCAGGGAGCAAGCCGCCAGTCTCCTACATGTCTCGCTGAGGACTATGCATAATTGGTTAGCTCCCGTTGGTACAGTCAACTACAGAGCTATGCCTCTAGCTGCCTGGGAGCTCCTACTGATTAAGCTAGGTGAAAAAGAAGTTGACAGATGGATTCAATGAATCTATAGTTCATCTTACTGAGTGCGGCAATCCTGCCATAGCGCCAGAAACAAGAGGAGAAATATCATGGCAACATTCACCATTACCTTCCGCAAATCCATTATTGAGTTCTACGGCTTTTCCGCTGTTTATATCCGAGTAGGTTCTTTCGAGCGCTTCTGGAATACCGAGGGCTACCCCTCACATTAACTTTTAAGAAGGTCTGATTGGGTTACTACCAGGAACTACTGGTTATCTATGGAGCACTATTGGTTTACCTATAGTTATCCTCTTATATGAATGTTTAACGGCTTCTGTTATAGGTTTCGGTCACACTACTTTTAGGGGGTCAACGGGGAATACTGGAAAGAGTTACTTGAGGGAATTACTGATGGGAATTACGATTGGAGGAGTATTGGAGAGTGCTCCTCCTTTCTATTTGGAGGCTTGCCTTACGTTCCCCACAGCTTGCTAATAAGACAAGCTATTTCCTCCGAGAGTGAGGACAAGGTTAAGCCAAAGGCTAACCAAACGACACCCATGGTCTCCAGCCTTATCCCGCCTATTACTGCTTCCTCAATCAGCTTCTGCACTGCCTTATCGCCCGCAGCTCTAGCCTCTGCCTCAGCTTCTACCACAGCCTTCCGCTTCTTCGCCTCTTCCTCAAGTTTGTGCCGTCCTTCATTAATCTGTGTATCAGCGAGGTATAGTCTTTCTTCTAGTAAAGCCACCCTCTCCTCTAAAGTAGTCGGAAGCCTTGAGGTTGAGTTACTGATAGCCGCTGCTGTAGCACTCCCATATGCTGAACCGGCACTGCCAACAAGCAGCACGTGAGTCTCTCTCCAAGGCTTGGGGAAGCGCTTCATTGAGTTTTTTATCGCAGTGTATACTCCTGGCCGTCCAAATAGCTGCCTACTATCGTTCAGCCCTATAGCCACTACTGCTAGCCCCAAGAGTTCAAGAAAAAATCCTGCTACACGTATTGATTGCTCTCCTACACCAAAGGCGTAAACGGCACCAAGTGCCACAGCTAGGACAGCTAATGTTATCCAAATGTCCTTCCCCTCTCGGCTTATCCACAATCCTACGCGAGGAAGCCAAGTAACTACATGTATCAACTGTAGAGCTACTGCTCTCATTCCAAAGAAAGCCCGAAATAAGAAAGAAGAAAGGGATGGGAGTCTAAAGTGGGCCTGACAAATTGTCCATGGACAGCGGATTGAATGCCCAGCTAGGGTACACCCCATCCTGACAAATCTGCCTGACACTTTTCCTGTCATTTTGTGTCAATCTAGAGTACGAAATTATATTGATTGACACTCACTCATGAAGGTAATGGACTCTACTCTGACATTTTTGTAGAGAGAGAGTCATGACCAGTCAAAGAATTGGATACGTTCGCGTCAGTTCACCGGATCAAAATCATGAGCGCCAGCTCGATGGGATTCACTTGGACAAGGTCTTCACCGACAAGGCATCAGCCAAGGATACGAACAGGCCTCAGCTCCAGGCTGCACTCAATCACGTTCGTTCGGGGGATACGCTCATAGTCCATTCCATGGACAGGCTGGCGCGTAACGTGGAAGACATGGTCAAGCTGGTGAGGGAAATGAATGATCGGGGAGTATCGGTCCAATTCGTTAAGGAGAATATGAACTTCACTGCCGGTAATGATGATCCTCGCTTTACTTTGATGTTTACCATGCTGAGTGCCTTCGCTCAGTTTGAGCGGTCCCTCATCAAGGAGCGGCAGCGGGAAGGGATAGCACTGGCAAAGGCCAAAGGAGTCTACAAGGGCAGGAAGCCGGCTCTGAATGCAGACAGGATTGCCAAGCTGCGAGAGCAGGCAGCTACAGGGGCAAACCGGACAAAGCTGGCGAAGGAGTTTGGGATAAGCCACGAAACTCTTTATCAATACATCCGATGAAGAAAGATCCCGCTAGTTGTGAGGAAGTTTAAAAATAGAACCAAAAACTGAAGATCGAGAGAAGCTGCTTTGACAGCATGAACTCCATTATTTACATTGAAGCAATGGATTACCAAACATCGCCTTGTCAGAGAATGCCATGACACTACTCAGCCCTTCCTTCAAAGTTCGTCATCTTGTCCTGGCCGTCGCCTTAATTATCGGCCCTGGTTTTGTCAATCATGCAAACGCCCAGATAGCAGCCTTCCTTGTTGACCTTAACAGCAGGACGGCAATTAACCTGGGCACTTTGGGCAGGAGCTGGAGCGAGGCCAACGGTATCAACGATGCCGGACAGGTGGTGGGATACTCTTACACGGCTGAGGGTAATTCCCA
>NZ_FOCT01000049.1 GCF_900110185.1 Nitrosospira multiformis | reverse complement strand
CCATCCCGGGACGCAATCCGCTACTTGGGCAGTCCACAGCACATCTTCCAGTCTTTCCAAAGGCACAAGGGCAAGCGATTAATAGACCTGCCAGTAAGCTGGCTTTCGCCGTAGTCTCACTAAATGGATCCGATCAATAAATTGCCTTCCCTCGGCCTCTCCCGCTACCAGATGGGCCAGTTCTCCGTGTTGCCTGGAAGTTTTACTGCCCCATCGACGCATAAGAACCCAGTCGCCCAGTAAGTCACGAACAAGCTCAGCCTCATACCAGCGCTGCACCGTTTCCCAGCGTGCGCGCGCAACCATTCGTTAACCCCTTTCCAGTGAGAGAATCCTTTGCTTTGAGGCTGCTGCGAGAATCCGGTACACCGTGGCTTCCCCGATGTTTAGTTGACCAGCAATAGCAGTCTTCGTCATCCTCTCTCCTGCAAGACGGACTACCTCCTGCCTGATTGCATCAGGGGTGGGTTTTCTTCCTTTGTATTTACCTGCTGCCCTGGCCCGGGCCACACCTTCCCTCTGCCGCTCGAGCATCATTTCCCTCTCAAACTGGGCGATGCCTCCCAATACGGTCAACATCAATTTTCCGGTAGGCGTGCTCGTATCCATCCCGAGGTTAAGAACCCGCAATCCTGCTCCCTTTCGCTCCAGGGCCTGGATGATTCTCATGAGATCACCTATGGATCTGGCAAGCCGGTCAAGTTTGGTGACCACGAGAACATCGCCTTGCCGCACAAACTCCAGTGCAGCTTCAAGCTGAACACGAACGGCAACCGAGGAAACCTGTTCCCGAAAGATTTTCTCGCACTTGACGCCTTCAAGTTCCTTGAGCTGCGCCTCGAAACCGGCACTCTGATCAATCGTTGAAGTTCTCGCGTAGCCGATGATCATTTGCTCTCACACGGACTAAAGATGTTGTGATAGAGCACCGATCATAAATCAAATCTGTATCCAGTGATAGGCTTTTAGGGGGGTTAAAACATCTCTCACTAGGGATAAGCCCTAATGA
>NZ_FOCT01000009.1 GCF_900110185.1 Nitrosospira multiformis | reverse complement strand
GCGGGATATATCTCTTTGTGCCTGTAGATTCATGAACAACTCCTGAAAACAGTTTCAATTTATCAAAACTGTCAACCGAAGTCGTCATATTCATACTATAGTACAGTGCCCTGAATCAGCTCTGACCGCCTGTCGGAACTGCTCTGCCTGCTAAAACTCCCCTCTCAGCCCACCGACGAGCGCCCTGCCCGGTAGCGGTGCGAAATTCTTCAGGAAAGAGGTATGAACACGCATTTCTTCATCGAGCAGGTTTCTGCCCTGGAGGAAGATTCGAATACCGTTGGAGCGCGTCTTCTTGATGCGGTAACTTACCTCCATGTTCACCATCGTATACCCGGGCGTGCTTGTCTCCAGTTCCGCCAGATCATTCTGGCGCATCACGCGGGTTGCACTTATATTCGATGTCCAGGGGCCGGTTCTGTGATTGAATTCCAGGCCGAAGCGTAACGGCGTGATGCGCGGCACGTTGCCTCCGTTATTGAGTTTTCCCCGCACGTAATCCGCGAACAGGCGCAGATCGATTTCGTTCGGCTTCAACGTGAGAACGGTTTCTGCTTCGGCACCGTAAAATCGGGCCCCGCCTTGTGCAAAGTTCTGCACCAGAAACTCGCCCGCGGGGTCCAGCATCCCTTCATGGTCCACGCGATCAGCTACACCGTCTCCATTCGTGTCTGCACTTCGGACGAAAATATAATTGCCGATCCAGTTATGGAATATATTGATCTTCCACGTCACCATACCACTGGTCTTGCGCAATGCCAGGTCGACATTGTTTGTGGTCTCGCTTCTCAATTCATTATTTCCGCTCTGGAAGGTGGCGGTTCCATGGTGTGCGCCATGAATATACAGCTCCTCTGTCGAGGGCGCGCGCTGACCGCGGATGCCGGTCAATGACAATCCATAGCCATCCAGGAATTTCCACAAAACCCCGGCGGAGACATTGTAGAGACCAAAGGAACGTGACGGATGACCATCTTTGGGATTCTGGGCTGCGTACTCGCCGCGACCGCCGAGTTCCAGGCGCCATCGATCCCAATTACGTTCTTCCACCAGAAACATCCCTACCGAATGCGAATTGGTAACGGGTACCACGGTCTCCTCGCCCAAGGCGGAAAAATGTCGATCACGAAACTGCACGCCGAATACGCCTTTCCAGTTTGCCACAGCAGAATGCGAGAGTTCGGCCCGACTCTCCAGCCCCCGGTTCTTGAAACGGGTCGCAATTTCACCCGTGCTTTCGATCTCGTTGTGCTTGTAGTCGTTGTAACCCATGCGCACCTTGAGCTTCTCGAAACCGGCCATGGGTTTGTCCAGTTCACCCGCCAAATCATAGCGCGTCTGTTTGAGATCGATCTTCGAGCCTTCCGGTCCGGGGATACCATATTCGTTATCCATTCGGGAGATCGAGCCGCCTACAAAGCCTCTTTCCCCGACATATGAACCACCCCCTGACAAGCCGCCGGAATTGATGGCGCTGTTCTCGACAATTCCTTTCCGGCTGCCGGGATCACTCTCATTCGCGCGTCCCGGAATATGGTAATCATCGGTTTTGCGCTTGAACCCCCCGACGCTCCAGGACGCCTGCCCGATACTTCCGCTTGCATTGAAGGCACCGGCGCGCTCCTCGGTAGCGGTATTCCCACGCGCTTCGATATTGCCTTTTATCGACTTGAACAGTTGTTTTGGAATACGACCGTTCACGACGTTGACCACGCCACCCGACGCACCGCTGCCGTAGAGCAGGGTTGATGGGCCACGGAGGATTTCGATCTGCGACGCATTGAGAGATTCGGCAGTAACGGCGTGGTCCGGACTGATTGAAGAGATATCGAGCGTACCGATGCCGTTCTCCAGCACCCTGACGCGTGGCCCATCGAGGCCGCGAATAATGGGACGACCGGCGCCGGGTCCGAAAAAACTTGATGTCACGCCCAGTTCATGCGAAAGGGTATCCCCCAGGCTGGCTTCGCGTTTCCTCCGTAAATCATCCCCCTTCACTATAGAGACGGGTTGGGCTATATCCAGCTCAGTGCGGTCCTCAAAAGGTGTTGCGGTGACAACTACGGGATTGAGTATCTCAATTTTCTCCGCTTTTTGAGCCTGAACGGAGGATGCATTGAGCGCGAGCAGCAACGTGGCCATCGCCAATGCAGCGTATGACCTCGGCCCTCCATGTGCACCGAGAACAGGTCCGCACACAAAATCACAATTTGTACAACTCATGTTGATTGCTTAAATCCGGCAGGGAAACTGATAATCAGAGTGACGCGACTTTACCGCCGCAAAGGGGCGGCAGATATGGTCGGATGCTTATCACCCTGCATAAATATCGATTTACTGGATTACTGGATATCTGCCCGATCGATCGTAAACACCTGACGATCTCGATCAGAATCTCCTTACAGAATACCGTCCAGTGGCCCTCAGTGGCCTTGTGTAGCCTATGCGCGCCAAGCTTGCGCGGGGGGACCGCGCGTGGAGTAGGGGGTATAAGAATTGAAGAAAAGAGGCTGTGATTTTCGATAAAGACGCGCCTGACGTCTTGTCCGACTCGAAAATACAATTGCAAGGATAGAGAAAATAACGCTGAAACCTGTCAGCGCAAGGCAGTCGAGACAAAGCCGGTCATTGTCGGCCTCGCCATCCGCCTCCTCAGTCACAGGAGGGGTTACACCTTCGACTGCGGCGTCCTCCATCGTTTCCAGCTCGGAAACGATGTCGCCTGGGGTGATTTCCCCCACGTGAGTCAACGCATGCGCCGCCTGAAGGACGGGCACCCATCCCAGCGCGAGCGCCAGCAGAACCAGAAATAATTGCTTACGCAACATTATCGACCAACCGCTATTCATTCCGGCGTCTTTACTGCATCAGCAACGATTTATCAATCAGACACATTCGGCACACAGGCCTTTAACGGTCAGCTCAACTTCCCGCGAGCGGTAACCCGCCGGCAGGGCAAAGTCATGCGCAGTCTCGAAGTCATTGAGACAAACCACCTTTGTGCAACGCAAGCATTCAAAGTGAGCATGTTGCTGCGAGTGTTCGTAAATGTTGGCACGAAAACGCCAGACTCTATCCGCACTCACCAGCCGATGCACAAAGCCTTTCTCATTCAGCCACTCCAGCACCCGATAGAGCGTGACCCGATCAAACCGATGTTTGCCCTTCAATCGCTCTTCAATTTCGTGATGCGTGACAGCCCCCCGCTCCGATAGTAGCATGGCAAGGATATGAATCCGTCCGGGAGTGATACGCTCCCCGCGGTGCCGGATCATCTCTTCGGCTTTTTTCTGGAGATCAATCAAAATGGATTTGTGGATTTGCAACAGAGTTGCATTTACTATAGCTAAAAAGGCAAGCATTTGCAATCTCGTGCGCCGAGATCGGCATGTATCGCATTGCCTTCACGGTGCATTGGTGGCAGGACAGTTGCAACAGGTAACGATGAAACCAGGACGCATCCTTTTTTTACTGCTTGCGAGCATGCTCGCCCACATCGTTTCTGGATGTGCGCCCGCTTCTGCGGTCACGACGCATATGGGAACGCCCTCCAATTATCGAGGGCTACTGAAGGAACTCAAGCCGGGCGACCACCTGCAACTGGCGCCAGGAGATTATAAGGAGGGATTGCCAGTCCACCATCTTCATGGAACCTCGGATGCACGCATTACGATTAGCGGAGCCAGTGAAAAAAACCGACCGGTCTTCCTGGCGCGACCGGATCACAACACCATCAGCATCCTCAACTCCGATCATATTGTCATTCGTGATCTGGACATCGAGGGAAATAACTTACCGGTGGACGGGGTAAAATGCGAAGGACATGCCGACTGGGCACATCACATTACCCTTGAGGGGTTACGCGTGCGCGGTCATGGCAATACTCAGCAGACCGTCGCCATCTCCACCAAATGTCCGGCCTGGAACTGGATAATACGCAAAAATATCATCGAAGGCGCAGGCACTGGGCTCTACCTTGGCAACTCCGACGGTCGCGCGCCGTTTATGGCTGGTTTGATCGAGCACAATCTGATCGTTGACACGATTGGCTACAACTTGCAGATCAAGCATCAGGCGCCTCGTCCCGCGCTGCCGGGAATGCCGCACGAACCTAGCACAACGATTATTCGCCATAATGTTTTCAGCAAGGTAAGTGGGGGAGCGAGAATGGGGGCCCGACCGAATGTACTGGTTGGCCACTGGCCTCTTACCGGCCCCGGGTCAAATGATCTTTATCTCATCTATGGCAATTTCTTTTATCAGAATCCGCACGAATCATTGTTCCAGGGTGAAGGTAACATTGCTCTGTACAATAACGTGTTTGTAAATCACTCTGGCGATGCGGTGCGCATCCAGCCTCACAATGGTACTCCTCGTGCAATCAGCGTGTTTTACAATACAGTGATTGCGCGAGATACCGGTATCAGTTTGTCGGCTGGGAAAGAAGATTTAACTGATCAGCACTGGATAGAAGGTAATGCCATTTTTGCTCGGGCACCTTTAGCGGGCTACCCGAGCAAGCGAAATTTCGTTGGCAGATATCAGGCTGCGGGCGAATCTCTTATCAAGCCATTCGCGCCACTCGGACAAATGAATCTCGCCCTGCTGCCCGGCAAGTGGCGATTTCCTCCCATTGATTCCGGTCGGTTACGTTTATACCTTGACTCGGAAAAAGACTTCGATGGCGCGGTGGAAGATGTTCGTTTCGGTGCTTACGCTAATATACAAAGTAAACCGGAACGCTGGATGCCGAAGCTGGAAATAAAGCCTGAATTTTACCGTGCCAAAGATCTTACGCAGAAGTAGACTCTAGCCCTACAGCATCGAACGCGTCGAACAAAAATGCGCCTCTCTCTCTGAGCCACATCATTGACTAACGCCATGAACTCGACAGCGCAATATCAGCTCAACACGTCATCGCTTGTTGGGCCTGTCCTGATCTATCTGGCGATGATCGTATATGGAAGCTTGCTTCCATTCCATTGGAATGGTCTCTCGCTTTCCGCCGCATGGGCAAATTTTCAGCATATCCCGCTGTTGAAACTGGGAGTAGCCAGCCGTGCAGACCTGGTAGCCAACCTGCTTTTATATATCCCTTTCGGACTGCTGCTCTGCGGTTGGCTGGTCGGAGAAAATCGACAACCCCGGTTAATGTCGATCGGCATGCTGTTGTCGCTGCTGCTTTCATTGACGGTTGCGCTAGGCGTGGAATTTATCCAGCAATTCTTTGCTCCTCGCACCGTCTCGCTGAACGATATTTTTGCGGAGCTTGCCGGCTCGATATTAGGGATTGCGCTCTGGCCTGTTATTGGGAAACACCTAACGCATCTGCCAAGAACGATTGCCAATGGAGGAACACAGGCACGAGAGGGTATGCTGATCACATACGCCCTGTTGTATGCAGTACTCAGCTTATTTCCTTATGATTTTCTACTGTCCTTCGACGAGTGGCGGGACAAATTGGCTTCCGGGGCCGCTGGGTGGGTGTTTGCGCCGAATTGCGGTGAAAAGTGCTTTTTACGACTCATCCCGGAGGCACTGCTGGTTGCACCGCTGGCCGCCCTGATCTTTCGACATCCTAGGCAACATCACCTGCCTTCCCTACTTCTTTCCGCAGCAATTACGGGCGCAATACTGGGAGTTTTGATCGAAAGTCTGCAATTGACGATTGCGTCCGGCATCAGTCAGGGAGCTTCAGTTATCTCACGTGCAGCAGGCCTGGCGCTTGGGGCCGGACTGATACCGGTTGCTAGAAGTATGGATTGGCTCGCACTGCGCCGATATATCAATCCGATACTGGGCCTGTGTATCCTCCCCTCCCTTGGGGCGCTTGCGTGGTTGAACGGCTGGTTTTCGGGCGATCGACTGGGAGTATCCGAGGGTTTGGAGAGGCTTGGAGACATACACTTTACACCGTTTTACTATCACTATTTCACCACTGAAACAGCCGCGCTTGCAAGCCTGTTATTTCAAGCTGCGCTCTATCTACCTATCGGGGCAGGCTTATGGATCTGGCACTGGAGCAGTTTCCGGAGCGAGTGGCAACAAGACCACCAACGGAGAACAGTCGTTGCTGGACTGGTTGCTGGAATAGTTGCATGTATTATTGAAGCCGGCAAGCTCTTCATTACTGTAAAGCATCCAGACCCGACCAATATTCTGATAGCGGTGGCGGCAGCGATGGGAGCATATCGCGTGCTCCATGCACTATCTACCACTCAACCAGACACACCGGCATCATCTGCGCGATTCAAGCCTGAGGAAATTGCCTCGCGTCATTATTTGACCCCGATTCTGGAGAAGTTTGCGGAAATCCCTCGAGCTGAGCAGCTTCTCTCGAAGGAACGTCCTCATTGGACAGTGGCCGTCGGTGTCCTTGCTATCGTTTTCGCGACCTGGGCTGCGATAACGACCCCGCTCAGCACAGGCTGGGTTTTTTTATCTCTTATCGTATATGCAACATTGATCTGGCGGCAGCCCGCCCTATGGCTCGTCTGCGTGCCCGCCTTGTTACCGCTACTTGATCTAACGCATTGGAGCGGCCGATTGTTCTGGACCGAGTTTGATACAGTGCTCCTGGTCACCCTGGGGGTGGGGTATCTAAGGCTCGGCTCCAGGTTGCCTCCGCAACGTTCGTTGAGGAGACTCGGGCGCTTGCTGTTCTTCCTTTTTGTACTATCCGCAGCGATCAGCTTCGTCATTGGCTTATTCCCGCTGGCGACACTCGACCATAACGCCTTCTCGAGCTACATCAGTTCTTATAATGCGTTACGGGCAGTCAAAGGTTTGTTATTTGTTCTGGCTTTTATGCCTCTGCTGGCACTTCAGTGGGAAGAGCCGGTGCGCGCCATAAACCGTCTGGCCCTGGGAATGACATTGGGGCTGGCAGGAACGGTAGCTTATGTATTATGGGAACGCGCCACATTTCCGGGACTTTTCAATTTCGAGAATGACTATCGTATCACTGGGCCTTTCCCGGGCATGCATGTTGGCGGAGCTTATATCGAAGCCTTTTTGACAGCTGCATTGCCGTTCGTGGCACTTCTTGCATGGGAGCAACGCCGCGGCTGGGTTACGGTATTGGCGGTAGGTCTGTATAGCTTGGGGGGATATAGTGTGATGGTGACGTTCTCCCGTGGCGGCCAGGTAGCTTTTGCATTGGCGAGCCTGGTTCTGCTGTTCGGCTTCCTGAAGCTTGCAGCACATGGGCGTTCGCATCGCTTTTCTAACATGATAGCAGTGATTCTGATTGTCGGAGTTGCGGCAGTCATCACATGGCCCATCTTCAGCGGACAATATAGTCAGACACGTTGGGCAACAGCAGAGCAAGACCTTGGAGCACGCACCACGCATTGGGCGGATGTAATAAGCATTGTTCGAAAGCAAAATGCATCGCTCTTTGGCATGGGCTTGGGCTCGTTTCCAGCGGCCTATTTCTGGAATTCAAACTCACCCTCTCGCCCAACCACTTATGGGTTTGTCAACGAAAACGGGAACAGCCTATTACGACTCGGCAGTGGCGATCCCCTGTATTTCGAGCAGACCGTAGCGGTTGTAGCAGAGCAACGGTATACGCTGTCAATGGATTTGCGCGCGAAGGCCGGAAACCCGACGCTGATCGCAACGGTCTGCGAAAAAGCAATGCTTTATTCTTATACTTGTGCGAGCGTGCCGCTGCAAGGTAATGCGGGTGATAGGAATTGGTCTCATTTTGAGATGCAAATTCATGCCACGAATTTTGGACCACCGGGAAGCCGGCTCACCCGACCAGTAAAATTATCACTCTATAACAGCCGACCCGGCACTTTAGTGGATGTGGACAATGTAACACTGCTGGATATCTCCGGAAAAAATTTGGTGCATAATGGTGATTTTTCCGATGGCATGCATCATTGGTTTTTTTCGACAGATGAATACCTGCCATGGCATGTGGAAAATATGTACTTAAGTGTTTTCTTTGAACAGGGCTGGTTTGGGCTGCTCTGTTTCCTTGCACTCATTGTCTATGCGATCGTCCGATGGTTGCCGCACGCATGGAGAAATGATCCATTGAGCCTGGTACTATGCGCGTCGCTCACGGCCTTCCTGGCCGTCGGCGTCTTGAACAGTTGGGGGGACGAGCCCCGCCTCAGTTTCCTGTTTTATTTGTTACTGATCGCGGGATTGATCGCCGAGGCGCCTTTTGTTCAGACAAGGCAGCACTCTGCCATAATTCGGAACAGTCCATGATATCGCCGCCGCTTTTATCTTCGGCGGGTGTCCAGACCGGTATGTAACGAGTATTTACTTCGGATCAAGCAGAGATCAGTTCGTAAGCTCCCCGTCAAGTAGACAGTTGAGAAGTAGAGTTTTCCCATGCGAGCAGTTTCTCGCGGAACACAGCTGGGGGCAGGCTTCCCAGCGCGTCATGGGGTCGTTCCTGGTTATAGCTTTGCAGCCACTGGTGTGTGATCTCTCGCACTTCATCAAGCGAGGTGAACAACCAGCCGTCGAGTACCTCGGTCCGGCAGGACCGATTGAAGCGCTCGATGAAAGCATTCTGATTCGGTTTGCCCGGCTGGATAAAGCGCAGTTCGATGCCCTTATCTTTGCACCACTTGGCAAGATGCTGTGAGGTCAGTTCGGGGCCATTGTCGAGCCGTATCGCTTTGGGCAATCCCCGCAGGTTTCGAGTTGCTGCAAGACTCGCACAACCCGTTGTGCGGGCAGACTGGTATCCACTTCGATTTCAGAAACCTGTTATCGCCTATTGCGAAACTCTCGGATGACAAATCACGGGTTTCAGATTGGCTGTTGCGACTGACTATGCGAGTTGCGCTTGGCGGCGAGTGAACAGAAGTTCTGTTTCAACAGAAGGTGGTTAACCCCCCCAAGCTGGTAACTTGAAGCGCAGATAGTCCCTCATGCCATACAGTTGAAATTCCAGCAAAAGATGTGAGTAGTTCCAGCCAGCTTTGTTAAATACGCGAATGGATGGAGTGTTACTGTGCCAGACCCAAGTCCACAGCCTATTATAACCTTTGAGAAATAGATCGTTTTCTGCAAAGCGTGTGATGGCTAAGGCGTAGCCTTTTCCCCGACAATTAGATGCGGTCAATAAGTCGACCATAACTGCTTCATTTTCTATCAGTGCCGAGAATCTGTTGGGTATATTGGGATGTCCAGCGATCCAAAAGGAACATACACAGACCAGTTCATTTCCTATATAGATGCCATAAACATACGCGAACTTGCCGAAATACCACGCGTGGTCACGAATTTGCTGGTCCAGAGAAGAGGCGAACTGCTCTTGTGATTCAACTAACCTGATAGTCTCTATACCCGACATTTGGCCGGAAAATTTCGCATCCGAGGTCGGCAAATCCACGAAGTAGATACGATTGAATTGATAATCCCTGAAAAGAATGCGCAGTATCCACTTGATTAATTTTTTCATTGTCTGCATTCCAGCAACTTGTCCAGACGGGAGCGATAAATGACGTGATGGTTACTTTCATCGATAACATCCCAATATGCCTCTGCATCGAATATAGCTCGATGTTCGGGATGAATATAGATTATGTAAATTTCCCTTGGCCTATCCTTGAGGCTTGATGCTAGTCTCTCCACCACCGCCTGCATGATCAGCTGATCAAAAGGATTATAGAAATAGCAAACCAAGGGCGACCCCGGTAGCGGGTGGAGTGTTACGTCGTTATAGTAACACTCCACTTGCCCTGCAATCCGCTTGTTCGGAGCGATCTTGCTTATATTATCAATGGCAACCGCACAAAGCTCGCGAGAAAACTCGATGCCTATAACTGCGGCGAACGGCAATTGTGCGGCGATAAGCAAGACCCGGCCTTTGCCAGCACCAAAGTCCATAAAGATGAACTGGTTGTAATCAATTGGCAACGCGTGAATGATCTCTGTTACGAAATTTTGCGGCGAGGGTTGATAACGCACAGCGTACCGCGCGTTTTCCGAGGCAATGTCCAAAGAACCTATCTCGCGAATCTTTTCAGTTTCGGTGCCATAAGCAACATCAAATTCCGATTTCTGTTCTTCTGATTCTCTAAATAAACGTCCGGATAACAGTTCTTTTAGATAGTAAAAAAAATTTTTTGCTATTAATTGTGGAAGAGTCCCGAGCGAATGCCGGCTCCAAGCTGAATAAATACGTTTTACGACGCGCATAAAATATCCGCTATTGACATAACATCTATACAATAAGAATCATAGCGCGACTATTTTTGACTGAGGTAATTCAGGCAAGTCGAACCAATAAATCATTAAGTCACTTTGAGATTTCATCCCTGCATTCATGCTTGTAGATGTGGAACATGGAATAGTTACGGAAAAAACTGGCCAGCCTTTTGATGCAGTCATTACCCCCATACCAAATGCACGGATATCAGATCCCGAACCGCATCATTTTCTTCACCTTCGACTTGAGCCCGAATTGAGCCAGTTTATCGCCAATTACCTGGCTAAAATGATTCATCGTCCTCTGACCATGCAGCAAGAGCATGTTGCGCAGACCGTTGCGTAGAAAAAAAACATTCGCGCACTGAACATTATCCGTGGCGAAAAGCTTTTTATGCTCTGACTGTCCCTCGGTAAAATCAAAAAAACGAAACGAACTTTCCCCAAACAGATGCTCCAGGGCAAGCCACTGCAAAATCGTGCCTACGGACAAATTCATGTAGCCGGGGTCGTATCCGAGAAATGCGTAGATCACGACGCCATTGGTGATGGGACAGTAGAGATAAGAAACAGGTTGGTTCTGATTAAAAAGAATGAATCCCCGCACCCGACCCTGCCGGGCAAGCTGCTCCATTTCCAGGAAAAACTTCTCGGAATCGGGCAGACCTGCGTCAAGCAGTTTTTCCTGATAAGTCGTTTTGGAAACAGCGCGGGCCAGCCGAAAAAATTCCGGCATCTCGCCAGCTTCCCTGTATACTTTCCATTCAATCTCACCCCCACAATAATCAGCATATTTCCTGACCTTGCGATTAAGCGTCGAGCGCGTCTTGGATGAAAATTTAGCCTTATATTCCACAAACGACATCCGCATATCGATGTAGTAGCGCGGATAACGCGAAGAAACATAGCAAAGGTAGCTGTTCCGCTTTTCAAGCACGGGCTGTTCGCCCGTAATACGAAGCGGCCGTATCAAAAACCCTTGACTATCCGCTTGAAGAGCGTCGGCTGGCGGTATCAATTCCGAGACCGGCAGGTCCTCATTATCGAGCCCCACCTCGCGTACCTGCAACCAAAGACTGGAGGTAAACAGTGTAGTATCGGCCAGCTGAAGCTTTATGGGCACCTTCTGATATTGCCAGGTATGACTCAATCGAAACCCCGCCGTATACCCTGTTCCAGAATTCTCAGCCCGGTTTTCCAGACCGGGGAAACCAGAGGTGCCGGCTGAGTGCATGCGAGACTGGGGATCAATCCATCAAATCCCCTCACCCGGAAGCAATCACGATGGCGATCAAGAAAAGCGCATAATTTGCGGAAGCGGCTCACCACGATATCATCGGGCCGGGTCATGCTACCATTCAGCAACTCAAAATTATGAGAAAGAATGACAAATGCTCTGCGATCGGATCTCAATGCCTGCCAGAGCAAGCCTTCCATTTCCCGGTAGGAACAGGCAGTCAACTGTACATGGCGCAACGAGCGGGCGCTGCTATGGAAGACCGTCATGGGATACTCATAGATACCTTCGAACTCGACAGGTTCCACAAGGGGGACTCCGGGAGAAATTCCACTATCCGGTCCAAACATGCTCGCGTTGTAGCTGCTATCGAAAGCAATATGGTTTCTGGCAAGTGCACGCAGAGTGTCCCGGTTGAAACCGAAGCTCCCGGCACGAAATGCTTTCACGCATGGCCCCCCTGCCTCCTCGATCAGCCTTGCTCCAGCCTTAATCAGGGTCGTTTGCTCTTCCAGGGAAAAGTAACGCAAGAATTGCTTTTTGCCCGTCACGCTATCAAGCAAGGACTGCCGCGACTCATCCACCCATTCGGTATGCAGATGAAGCTGTACCTCATTCCCATGTTCCTGAACGAGACCCACGATTTCTGTCAATGGGTCCAGGCCAAACCGGGTCGAGAAAAGCGGTTCGACAAAAAACACTCCTGTTAGACCATGCTCCCGCAACTGATGGAGTTGATACGGCAAACCATAGCTGCCCCTCGATGTAGTACCATAGATGTAGCGCTGAAATGCATCTGGAAACTTGGAATCAATGTCATCCCATCCACCACACCAGACCTCTACGTCAACGGTAAAAAACACGTCCAGCATCTGCTACTCCCGGAATTTAACAACTGACGAATACCGAACAAGCAGATTAGGATGAGCCGGCGGGCGAAAAGATCCGGAACGCTCGCTGTCACAGGATTTCTCCTTCTGTCCCGATCTGCTGACGAATCTCGATTCCGCCACAACCTGCTCACGCAAAATGAACCAGCCTCAGCCCTTCCCTGGAAGGGTGCACTTGCTCAGCATTAAGCACGTGGCGCAGAAACGATTCAAACATCAACAACGACCATAGGGAAGCGCTATAGTCGCGCCGCCCCGACTGGTGTTGGTCCAGCATCTCTCTCAGAAATGCGCGACTGAAGAACCCCGTATCCGCCAGAACCGGTCCGAGCAACGCATCATTTATCCGCTGGCGCAGCGGACCGCGAAACCAGCTTGCGAGCGGAACCGAGAATCCCATCTTGTCGCGATAAAGAATGTCGTCTGACAGGTAGGGTTCCAGAGCTTTCTTGAATACATATTTGCCTTCATGCCCGCGCAGTTTGATGGATGCGGGGAGCCCTGATATCCATTCGACCAGTTCGTGATCCAGCAGGGGCACGCGTACTTCCAGGGAGTGTGCCATGCTTGCACGGTCTACCTTGGTAAGAATATCACCCACCAGGTATGTTTTCATATCCAGGTATTGAACACGAGAAAGAGGATCTGTCACCGGACATTTATCCGCATGCCCGCGCAGGATCTCCACTGCTCCATAACCCTGAAGCTCACGCCTGAAGGACTCGCTGAACAACCGGCGCCTCATGCCATCTTTCATGATCGAAACACTGTGAAAATAGCCTTCCACAGAATCTCTCGCGAGAGCCTCAAGGGTGGATTTTGCACGCAAAACCTTCGGCGCCCAATCCGCTTTGGGATACAGATTCCCGAGCAGGCCGAACAGGGGTTTGCGAAGCCCCAACGGCAGAGTGGATCTCATTCTCTCCTCATAGAGGTGCCAGCGGTAACGACGATAGCCTGCAAGATTTTCGTCACCTCCATCCCCTGATAAGACAACAGTGACCCGTTTCCTGGCCAGTCGACAAACCCGGTAGGTAGGCATGGCAGAACTATCCGCGAAGGGCTCGTCATACAGTGAAGCCAACCGGTCTATCAGGTCGAAATCGTCCTGGTCAACCTGGCCTACCTGATGATGCGTATGATAGCGGTCCGCCACCTTTTGCGCATATTGAGATTCGTTGAAAGCAGGATCGCCAAAAGAAATGGAGCAGGTATTGACGGGTTCGTTCATGAGGCCCGCCATCATTGCCACCACCGCGCTCGAATCCACGCCTCCGGACAGAAAAGCGCCCAAGGGCACTTCGGTCATCAAATGTACCCTCACCGACTCACGCAGTCGAGCAATCAACTCTTCCCGGGCTTCCTCCAGGCTCAGGGGAGAATGTACCGTAAACGGAACATCCCAGTAGGATTGAGGTTGAGGGACGGTTCTTCCCCGGCTGAGCTTCAGAGTATGCGCCGGGGGAAGCTTATAGGCCTGCTTGAAGATGGTTTTTGGCTCCGGCACATACCCATAGGCAAAATAATCTTCAATGGCATGAACGTCCATATCCCGGATAAAACCGGGATGGGCAAGAATTCCCTTGAGCTCTGAGGCAAAAACGAAAGTGCCGTCATTCAGCAGGCTGTAGTAGAGTGGCTTGATGCCAAGCCGGTCTCGCGCGAGAAACAGGACCTCCTGATTCCGATCCCACAAGACGAAGGCGAACATGCCGCGGAAGCGATTCACGCAGCGTTCACCCCACTCTTCCCAAGCATGAACAATGACTTCGGTATCACAATGTGTCCGGAAGGTGTGACCCAGGCTGGAAAGTTCTTTGGCAAGCGTCTCGAAGTTATAGATTTCGCCGTTGAAAACCACCACCACACTACCATCTTCATTGAAAAGCGGTTGCTGGCCACTGGAAACATCCATAATCGAAAGACGACGATGACCAAAACCCAGTCCTGGCTCGATGTAAACTTCTCCTTCATCCGGACCGCGGTGTACCTGAACCTGATTTATTCCCAGAAGCAATTGCCGGTCGATTGATCTTTTGCCGCGAGTATCGAACAGGCCCACAATTCCGCACATGTTATTTTTCCTTCCGCCTGTTATACCCGACGTAACACTTTGTCATAGACTTCAAGATATCCGGACATCATGGCTTCCATACTGAACCTTGTCTCGACCTGCTTTCGGGCGGCGCGGCCGTGTTCTATCAACAGCTCCGGATTTCTGTAATACTCCTGCATGGCTCCTGCCAGCGCAGTTGCCGATCCGGGCGGGACCAGCATCCCTGTCATGCCTTCCTCAACCAGTTCCGCATTTCCTCCCACCCGGGTGGCGACGACGGGCAAACCGGTGGACATAGCCTCGAGAATGGTGTTGGAAATGCCCTCTCCGAGCGAAGGAAGCACAAACAGATCCATGCTGCGCATGAGTTCTGGGATGTCGTCCCGTTCACCGGGAAACCAGACAAGTCCTTCGACTCCCGCTTCACGCACCTTTTCAATACAGCACTGCCGGGTACTCCCCGCCCCGACAATCAATAACCGAAGTCTTTCCTGAGCGGCGGGCATTTTCTTCAGCAAAAGTAAAAATGCTTCTATCAGGCCGGGGTAATTCTTCACCTCTGCCATGCGTCCGACACTGCCAATGACAAATGTATCTTCCCTGAAAAATCCCGGAACCGCTCCCTGAGGCATATTGTTCTTCAACAATATGCTTTTACGCGGATAAAAGCGTCGGCTGTCTACGCCATTGTAGATTTGATTGATGCGATGCGGCGCTGCTCGTACCGTATCGACAAGCCAGCTCTCGAGATCCCTGCTGACGGTAATGAAGTGGTCTACAAACGGACGAATGGCTTTTCTCAATAAATTATATTTGCGGTTTTTGCCATGCAGGTCGAACATATCCCGCCCATGTTCGCCATGCACTCTTGCCCGCGCTCCCGCAAGGGCTGCAATCACCTGACCTTCCATGGCAGCCAGATTACGCGTATGCACGATGTCGGGCTTCAAGCGCCTGAGCGCTCTGAAAAGATCGATATATAGCTTGAAATCATGTCCATCGCGCTTGTTCAACGCGATAACCTCCACCTCTTCGCTGACAATCCTGCTCCTGAAGTCCGAATACCCCTTCAGGCAAATTATGGCATGCCGGTAGCGATCCCCCGGAATATGATTGATGAGATTGACCACGCCATTTTCCAGCCCCCCCACCCCCAGATGATAAATCACGTGAGCAATGAGAGGGGGCTGCTTGACGTGTTCCGCCGGATTCGAGCGCAGCCTGTCGCTAACGATTTGCTGCATTTCGAAGCGCTCCCGTTATTGCCGGCGCGCTATCCATAATAAAATCCTGGAGCACTGAAGCTGCTTCATCGACGCTGTCCTCGTATCGTGTTGCCACAATGAGCTCAGCCGCATCGTCGCCTCTCCCCAGAAGCTTATTCCTGGCCAGCATAAACTTTGCCCAATACGGATTTGCGGTCTCCTCACCCCCTATCCAATACCATCGCCACACAAGCAGCGATGCCGAAGAGGAGCGCAACTGGTTCTGTTTGACGATTTCTTCCTGCGAACCAAGGAAGATTCTGCGTATATCTTCGCCAGCCTCATGCCATTTTGATCCCTTTCCTGGCACAAGCACATTTTCGGAATTGATCAATTCAGCACCCTGCTTCTGGTCGCGGTAATAACTGATGTAAAGGTCTACCGAGTGTCCATTATTCCGGTAATTTCTCAGGAACTGAACAGTTGAACCCGTGTATATGGGTTTCCAGTCGGAAAGGAATTCCGGGCTACCCTGCCATTTGCTGGATGCATCGAAGATATGGATTTCCACTTCTTCCGTACCGTAGGAAATCTTCCTTTCCAGCCACTCCGCGTATATCGGCCAGATGACGGCTATGCTTAAAACCGCGACAGCAGTGAAAATTGTCCTTATCAAGGTGGAATCACCCCCTGAACCGCGGTTATTTCCCGTCGAGATCTGCGCTGTCAAGCGGACGCTATCCAACCTGTTCTCATCTTCGCGCCAGAAAGATCCGATCCAGAATAGCACCAACATCACAAAGCCAAAGAATACCCATCCGTAAACCAGGTGGTCGATGCCCACCGCGAGCTGCATATCGCTCAGGTGGCCGGTCATTACAATCAAATAGGCCCGGATACCGTTGGCAAGGATCGGCACGATCAGAGACAGGGCAATAAATATCAGCCGACGGGTGAGGCTCCGATAGGTCAGGTATGCGTAAAGGGTTCCCAGCGTAAAGGATGCAATCAGGTAGCGCAGCCCGCTGCAGGCTTCAACCACGGACCAATTGCCGCTGGGAATGGTAAAAAAATTGCCTTCGCGATAGACAGGAACTCCGGTCAGCTGAAGCGCCGTTACGGTAAAGTCCGCAGTAAAGTTTATCAGCGGCGGTATGAATGCATCGCCAAAAGGTACGGCGAGCAGGAGGTAGGCTAATGGAAAGGCCAGTGCCCATGCTATCTGATTTCCCAGGATTGCCCAGACGGCGGCGGAAATCATCGCTATCACCATGAATTGCGCAAATACCTGCACACTTGCCAGTGTTCCCAGAAGCCAGCTGAAACCGAGAATCGCAAGCATGAACAGAACTTTGGGATTGGGGCGCGCAAAAAGAGTGGCGAGATACTTGCGCTGTCCCCAGATCAGATAGCCGCTGAACGGAAAAATCAGAAACCCATGAGCAAACGTATCCGATCTGGCCCAGGTGGAAATCATGGACCAAGTAGTCTCATGATAAGCAAGGAGAATTCCCGCAATGACACCGAGCGTAAGCAGAGCACCTGCTTTCAACCCCTCATGCTCCAGTGCCAATGAGGGATCCGGGGCGATGCCCTGGCGAACTCCTGCGTTCATATGCATCGCTCCACTCGAAATTGTCTCTGCCAATGGTAGTACAAGGAATTCTGCCTAAACTGCCTGGGGTTGTGACAGGAGTCTGTCGATACGTCCCAAACCATTTTTCCAGCTGTAATCTTCCAGCACGCGCACCCTGGCAGCTCGACAAATTCCAGGACGCGCGCCGTCCTGGAGAAAGGAGATAACCCGATGGGTGAAGTCCTGTTCATCAAGAGCAACCACCAGTTCCTCCTCCCTTCGCGCGCGAATGCCTTCCGCAGCTGCCGGAGAAGCTATGACGATTTTCTCCATGGCCATTGCCTCCAGGACTTTGTTCTGTATTCCCCGCGCAATGCGCAACGGCGCAACCACCAGCGAGGCGTGCGCCAGGTAGGGCCGGACGTCGGACACGAATCCCGTTACCCTTATGCCCGGAAATGCCGCGAGAGCTGCTACGGTATCGGATGGGCGCGCTCCCACAATATAGAATTCGACTTCCGGCAGCCTCGCACGGATCGCCGGAAAAACAGACCGTGCAAACCAGGCAACTGCGTCAACATTGGCCCGATAATCCATTGCGCCAGTGAACACAAGAACGCGCTTCCCCTCCGGATACGGATTGGGATAGCTATTTTGCGGTGAAAAATAATTGGCATCGACGCCGTTATTGAAGTGAGTCACTTTTGCAGCAGCTTCGGGCAGCAATCGGTGAAACAGGTCGGCTTCTGTCTCGGAGACGAAAGTGGCGCTGTCGAATGCGCGGGCGATCTCCTTTTCATAGCCCAGCAGCAATCTCGATTCTCTTCGGTATATCCAGTTCATCGGCCAGCCTGCTGACGTCGAATATTGCATCCACTTGTCCGAATCGATATCGACAAAGTCGATAATCCGGCGGATATGGGGCACACGACTTACATATTGCGCCATTCCAGAGGAAAAGATCAGGATATTCTCAACAGGTCTTGTGCCAAGTACATGATTTACCCATGCTTGAAGACGAGGGCTCCAGTAGTAGGGAAGGGTAAGGGGTTTCCCGCAAAGCAATCCCGAAAGGCTTCGCACCCTGGCCATCCCTGGATGGAGGTTGATGAAACAGGTTTCCCCGCAGAGGCTTCTTACTTTCTCGATATATTTCCAGTCCCCCTCATCATCGATAAAGGTGCCAAGATGGACGCGGTGGTGGTGTGCCAGATGCTCCAGCAGATGATAGGACCGAATCTTGTCTCCCTTATTCGGGGGATAAGGAATTCGATGGACCAGATAAAGCAATTCGCGCATGAATCTAGCCCAGGTTTCTTACGATGTGCGGACCGATGAGGTTTGCCAGCCCCAGCGGCAGTTTCTGCCAGGCTTTGATGAAGATCTGATACCTGGGATTGAGGGGATTATGATCCGGCACTTCCTTTGCCTGATGGAGTTGATACTCATAGTGCAAAGGCTGCGGTTCAAATCCCCAGTTCTTCTTGAAATCGAAAGATCCCGACCCGCGTTTGCTGCGTCCGAAATCAAAAACCTTGCACCCCTTTTCGCACGCCCGCCACATCAGTTCCCAATACATGAAATCATTTCCCGCTACCTCGCGCGCTTCCCCGGTACCGCCTCCATAGTAGGGCAAGACTTCATCTCGAAAATAAAAGCTCATCACCGCGGAGATGGTGCGGTTATCCTTTACGATTATCATCAGTTCGCAATCTTCCGCAAACACTTCTTTGAGCAGGCGGAAATACTTCCTCGAAAAAACCGGGGTGCCAAGGCGATGCACGCTGGCAGAATAAGCTGAAAAAAAGCGTTCTATATCCTGATCAACGACACTTTCCAGTCCTGCCTTGATACCTTTTCGCACCATTGCCCGCTGCTTGCGTGGAATGGCGCTCATGTTCTGCTCAACTTCGGGCGCTATCTCCTTGCGAAAGGTGACATAAAGGTCCTTTCCGTGCCAGTCGGCGTGATTGGGTTTCAGATTCCTGTATTCGAGATAGTCTACCTGCAACTCTTGGGCAAGCTTCTGGGCGGATCTATCCAGCGCATCCCGGACAGCTTGCGAATTGGCAGCAATTCCCCCATACACGCAGAAGGGCAGGGAACTCAGTGAATGACCAAACAAACGGCTATTGATCTCCGCCAGGGGAAGCACGCCCTGAATTTCCCCCCCGGATTCCGCGTAAAGGAACCAGGTTTTATGAGCAAAGGCACGTTCAATGACAGTTTGCCAACCTGCCCGGTGAAAGAAGGTCGCTTCCCGGCAGCACGATACGAAATCATCCCATCGCTTAACTTCCTCCCCGGAAAGCAGGTTTACCGACAAAGCGCCAGTTGGATGCGAAGACTCAAAATTTACATTTGCAACCGAATACACTGGGAAGCTCATGCACCTTCCAGAAAAATTCTATCCATCCGATCCCACCTGAAGTCCCGAACCAACGCCCGGAGCCGGTTTTCCATCCGATGGAGGTTATGATAGTGGCGAAAGCGCGTTTTCATGCTGATCCCCTTCTGGCGCGGTTGCTGGTGGTCTATTTCCCATGGATGGAAATAGAAGATTGCAGGGCGCTCCTCGAAATGATTCAGCCTCTGCAGAAACCAGCGGGAGACAGGGTAAGGCCATAACCGGAAATAGCCCCCGCCACCTGCGGGGAAATTTCTCTGGAACAGTCGTACCGTTGTAATCGGGACTTCCAGCAGCGTATTGTTGCGGGGGTAATAGGCGAACCGCGGAGCATCGGGAACTCCATAGTGATCATGCCGGATCGGGTAGATACTGGAACTGTAACGGTAGCCCGCATCCCCGAGCAGATCCAGGGCCCATTCATTCTGATGTCCTATGGAGAAACTCGGCGCCCGATAACCGAGTACGGATTGCCCGGAAATATCTTCCAGGAGCGCTTTGCTGCGGACGATGTCCTCTCTGAATTCGTCAGGGTCCAGTTCCCAAACCCGATGATGACCCCACCCGTGACTCGCCAGCTCATGGCCCTCTGCAACCAGCCGCCTCACCATTGCGGGATAACGCTCCGCAATCCATCCCAAAGTAAAGAAGGTTGCTTTTACCCCTCTCTCGTCCAGCAATGAAAGAATGCGATCAATATTATTTTCTACACGGCAGGAGATGGAGTTCCATGAGTCTCTCGGAATATGAGCCGCAAAGGCGGAAACCTGGAAATAATCCTCCACGTCGATCGTCATCGCATTTCGAATGGGGTCAGGACTCATTTGAGAAGTCTCGTATAACTCAAAGTAGCAATACCTGCGCCTGCAGCGAACGCGCAACCTCCTCGTAATCTCGCCCTCATGCTCATTGGTATTTCTTGATCGACCATGTTGGATCGCGCATATGGCAGACTTACCTCTAGCGAAGCCGCTTGTTCACGTCAGCCAGCGAGAGTACCTGCTTGAGCAGACCCATCAGGGAAACAACGGTTTCCTCCAGCTTGACAACCCGGTTGCTCATCTCCTCCAGGCCGGTAACGAGCTGCTCTTCCTTCAAGGCGGAAGTTTTATCTCCTGAGAATAGTCCGGCCTCGACTTCAACCGCATCAAACTCCTGCTGGATATCCCGGATCACCTCGTTCACTTCAGATACTCCGAAATGCTGCAGCTTTTCGAGATAGCCCATCAGCAGGAGGCGATCGCACAACGCATTGATCTTCCTAGGAATACCTCCGGTATAGTGATGTATGACGTCAAAAGTATCCTCATCAAACCCGGGATTCCCGCCCCAGCCCACAGTCTTCAATCTGTGCTCAATATAGGATTTCGTTTCCGCCCGATCCATGGGGCCGAGGTGATAGGTTGCAGTGATTCTTTGCCGCAACTGCTGCATATCATTACCAAGGAGGGTTTTCCTGAACTCCGGCTGCCCGAGAAGAAATGTTTGCAGCAGAGACTTGTTATCTCCCTGAAAATTGGAAAGCATCCTCAGTTCTTCCACAGTTTGGGGGGAGAGATTTTGAGCCTCGTCCACCACTAAAAGCGCGCGCTTACCCTGTTGCTCGCATTGTCGGAAGAATTTTTCGAGTGCGACGAGCACAGGGGTCTTCCCCGGATTCCCCTGCGCCAGGGGTAACCCAAACGCCGCCGCGACCATCCTCAATGTGTCATCAGAATCCAGATTGGTATTGACAATTTGAGCAGCAACGATCTTTTCCGGCTCCAGTTGTCGAAACAGATTACGGACCAACGTGGTTTTCCCCGCGCCCACTTCTCCCGTAACGACAATGAATCCCTCCGCTTGCGCCAACCCATATTCAAGGTAGGCCATTGCACGGTTATGTCCTTTGCTACCGAAAAAGAAATTTGGATCTGGGCTCAGTTGAAATGGCTTGGCTTTGAGCCCATAGAATGATGTATACACTTCTTCTCTTCTGCTAAGAACTCATGTTCACGTAGGCTATTGCGGCGTTCTCCTGATAACCCGGTCCTGGTTGATCGGAACTGCGCTCCTGGTGCCGCACTTGAAGTGTTCCGTTCATATTAGGGTGGATTTCCGGAAACCGTCTGGACAAGCCGAGTGTGATCAGCCAGTAGTCATCTACTCTGCCGGTACCGATAAAGCTAAACCTCGTGTATCCAAAATTGGCATTGGCGCTCATCAACGGGGTAAACCGGTGGCTCCACAATGCGTTGGCACCTCGTTGCCTTGTGTGGTTAAGCAGTGCCAACTCTTGGGCCCCAATCAGGCCGGCGTCGGCCGAGTCTGGGGACCAGGCTTGGCGCGTCATATCGAATACTCTGAGCATCGCGGTATTTTTTGTGCCATTCATCGCGACAGAAGCCTGTAGCCTCTTCTGTAGGAAGAGACGGTTGGTCAGAAAATTGGTAGGGCTAAAAAAAGAACCGTTCAGCCCGAGGCCGAGAAATGCGTTGCTAGCTTGCTGCACCGCGTCAGGGCTGAGACTGGGATTCTGGGCCGCTAGGAGGCTGCTCAAGGCACCCCCGGAGGCACTAGGAAAGCCAAATCCCATGCCAAGGCCAGCCTGCTGGTTGAAGGTCGTGATATCTTGACTATAACTAATATCCCAGGCGGTCAAGCGGGTACGATGACTGGCCAGGCCTGAATAAGTGTTGCCAAAGAATCGCTGACCGCCGCTCGCTGCAATACTCGTTCTTTCGGTGGGTTGCCATATAAACCCGACTGTCCAGAGAGGCGCCGAAGGACTCCCTCTGATCGAAATGAAACTGTTCCTTTCGTAGCCTCCGGTCGCTGTCAAGGCGAATTGCCGTGTTACTCTGTAACGAAGATTACCAATAGATCGTTCCAGTTCAATGTTCCGGCCATTACTAAGATGGATCATCTGATTGCTGTAATTGACACCCCAGCCAAGCGTGCTGAACGCGCTACCGCTGTTGAGGCCAGCAAAGATACTGTCCGTATTGCTATTGAAAAGCCTGTTCGCACTTGAATTAATCCAGCTACGTGTGTAGCGCACTTCCGTCGTCGCGAAATCCTGAAAACGATGGCGCAAATAGGGACTGATACTATAGGCGCTTACATCGGCTCTGTTGCCTGTGACATTGACATTGTCAATCGCCTGAGGCCTTAGCAGGGAAACGTTCTGTTGGCTGATTGAAGCGCTTCCATCGACGAAAAACAGATCCTTGGCCAGTTCGGCAGTTCCAGCGGCATTGAGTCGGTGTCTGATTCGGGTAAAGTTACTGTTCTGCGCATAGATGAGGCTGTTCGCCATATAGTTTACGTTGGCTCTGAAGCGGTTTCCTACTCCGTTTACAATTATACCCGGGTTGATCTGGGTAATGAAATCACCTGTTCCGGAGCCTCCTTGTCCCAATCGTACATTATCACTATATGTTTCACTCAAATTCATTTGACGAACAACCGTCCACTCAGCCGCCTCCGAGTAGGAAGACGAGAGTAATGTTGCCGCTGCAATAGAGTAAACAGCCAGGAATAATACTCTTTGAAAGCACCTATTCTCAGGCGCTCTCATGATAGTAATAACCGTAGTATTCGCCGCCAGAAAATGTCTTGGTCTTGTTGTAGATCAGGTTTACCACGTCACACGACTCAATTTGCCGCAGCGTTTCCTTGACGGCCTGCTGCGACGTCGTTTCCGCCTCAACCACCAGAACAATCTGCCCCATCTGACTTGCCAGTACCCGTGCCTCGCTTGTCAGCAACAAGGGGGGAGAATCAAAAATAACGACACGATCAGCATAACGTTCTGCAAGTTCCTTCAACAATTCTCCCATATTCCGGCTGGCGAGAAGTTCGGTGGAGTGTGAATGCCGCCTTCCTGCGGTAAGGAGTGTGAGTTTCTCGACATCAGTCTTGATCAGTACATCCGGCAGGCGCAGATCTTCCTCTACAAGAAGATCCAGCAAGCCCCTTTCTGTTCCCACACCCAGGATTTTTGGGATCGAGGGCCGCGCAACATCCGCATCAACCAGCAAAACCGTGCGATCCCTCTCCATCGCGATACTCATTGCAAGGTTGACAGTACAAAAACTTTTTCCTTCGCCGGCGAGCGCGCTGGTAACCATGATGAGATTGCCGTTCTTGATCATGCCCGGGCCTTTATTGAAGGCATTGGTCAGTAACGGTCGCTTGATCACGCGAAACTGCTCCGCTATTTGCGTTCTCCCCTGATCGGGGGTGACGATACCATACTGACGCATCTTGACCAGATCAAGGGTCACCCGATTGGATGTGAGAGCCGTATTTGGCGGGACTTTTTTTTCGCCCCCTTTTGCCTCGGGTATATCGCTATCGAGCTTCTGATCAGGATTTACCGAAACCGATGGAGGTACTTGTGCGCTCGACAGTACCCCTTTTTCCAATTTGCCTACAGCCTTTTCAATTATGCTCACGTGCTCTCCCGTTCTGTTCCGAGGTCCCCTGCGTCCGGTTTTATAGAATTACTGCACCTAACGGGGAATTGTGACAGGAATGGTGGTTAAAGAGATATTAATTAAATGATTCTGCCACACTGCTGAACTCTGGAATTGATTCAGCGCCGGCCTGAAGTATTAATGAAAAAAATTGGGCTGAAGCAATACAAACTTCATCAAAATAGATTTCAAGGCAACAATCAGAGAGATGTAGACCATGCGCCGGAACAGGTTTCCGTCATCAAATTTCCAGCATCGACTCGATGATCATTCAGAGTATGAATCACGCTATCTTCAGCATAAGAGCACCGTACAAGCCTAACAGGGACAGCAGGGATAACCCGAATGCATAGAGGCGTTTTCTGCGCTTTACCTTTTCCGCATCTGTCCAGATCATCGGGATTGAACCCAGTATCGGCTTGCCCGAAATTTCCCGCAGACTGATCTGGCTGTGGAAGGTAGGTCTAACCTGGCTGATAACGAACGCCATGCCGATCCCGGCCAGCAAAGAGCCGAGGAAAACGATGGAGAAGAATTTTGCACGATCCGGGCCAACGGGCCGGTCAGAAACCGTCGGAGGATCAATGACACGGAACGACACCAGGTCTGTAGTGGAGCCCAGATCTCCCGAGATTTTGGCCGATTCGCGCCGCTCGAGAAGTTTTTCGTAATTTGCCTTGTTTACCTGGTAATCCCGGTTGAGCTGGGCCAGCTCAGCTTCAACCTGCGGCACGGCATTGCTCAAGGACTTGAGGCGCTCGTAGCGAGCGCTGTATTCTTCCACCCGGGCATTCATGGATGCGACGTCAGCTTCCGCATCCGCCAGCGCCACATTGAGTTGCTGCAACATCGGACTATAGTTTTTACCTGGATCCGAGCTATTCCTCGTCAGCTTAGCCTCTTCGATCTTGCGTTCCTCAAGCTGGGCAATGAGTCGTTTCGCTGCAATGATATCCGGGTGCAACTCCGTGTAGTTTAGCCTGAGTGCATCGAGATTCTTGTTCAAAGCCTGAATTCGAGAATCAAGTTCCACATTGATTATCGATGAAGCCGATCCGCTTTCGCCCTGATCCACGAGGAGAACAGGTTCATCACCGGTGATCTGCCGTTTGATCGCATCTCTCGCCTGCTGCGCCTCGCGCAGTTCCAGCTTGGTTTTATTGAGATCATCCATCGCCCGGGACAACTGTGAATAGTAGTCACTGCCTTGTTGCGGCATCATTCCAATGTTCTTCTGTTTGAACGCCTTGAGATTATTTTCCCCTGCGATCAACTTCTCCTCATAAGATTTAATTTGCTCATCAATGAAGCGAATGGCCGATGAAGAATCCTGGGCCTTGTTTCCAAGCCCCCCTTCAACAAAAAGGGTCAATAAAGATTGGACAATGTCTTTGGCGAGTCTTGGATTCTGATTGTTGTAGGAAATAGTGAAGAGGTTATCCCGTCCCGTAGTCCCCAATTTGATTTTATCCATGAGCTCCTTCACGAGCCTTTCCTGATCCTGGGTGTCTTTTGTCTTGATATCGAGATCCACCATGCGAATGACTCTCTCCACATTGGGACGGCTGATCAAGGTACGGCTCATGATTGAAATCTGTTGCTGTGTGTCTGGCGAAACCGTCATGCCCTGCAACAATGGCTTCAACACATTTTGCGTATCGACATAAATCCTGGCGGACGCCTGGTAATCATCAGGGAGTTTATAAACGATGACCCAGCCGATCACTGCGACGACCCAGGCTGCCGCCACAGCAGCCCAACGATATTTCCATATCCCTTTCAGATAAACCAGCAGTTGGGTTGTCAGCTCCTCCATATTGTCAAACGGTCCTTAGAGATACGGTCAATGATGGGGAGGATAAACGCACTCCCGTTGTCTTGGAATAGTTTCTAACCAGGACTTTCATTACCCCTGGCATTAGTTCTTGCTGCTTCATCGAGCTGAAATAAATATATGGCGCTTATCGAATAGGATGAATGTCTTGTCGCATTGTAACCGCTGGAGGAATAGAAACCGGAATGGAACAAGCCACTGTTTCTATCCCTATTCCTGGAATGATTTTCTTCATTTCAACTTACCGGGTAATGAAAACCTTATCGAAATGCCGTTACAGGAGGATTAAGTCGCCGCAGCGGAATTTCGTTCGATCAGAAATAACTTTCCGGTATGACAAGTATATCTCCCTGCTTCATGGGTACGTTGGCCGTCACATCCCCATCCCGGATCAGGTCGTCCAACCGCACGCTGAACTGATGTTGTTTCCCATCCACGTTACGCACTATCCTGGCGCGATTACCCGCGGCAAAATCAGTTATACCGCCTACCGCAATTAAGACGTCCATCAGCGTCATCTCCTCCCGATAAGGCAATGCCTGAGGTTCGGCTGCTTCCCCTATCACCCGGATCTGCTCGGAATATGGACCTACAAATTCTGTCACCACAACGGTCACGACCGGCTGCTGGATGTACTTCGACAATGCCTCTTCGACATCTCGCGCAAGCTGCGTCGAAGTCTTTCCACTTGCCGACAGATCCTCTACCAGAGGGGTGGTAATCTTGCCATCAGGCCGAACGGGCACCGCCATGGAAACTTCGGGATTGCGCCAGACAATGATATCGACATTATCTCCCGGGCCGATCAGGTAATCGTGTGCAATGGGTTTTTCATCTGGATTCAGGGAGGGGTATGTTTTGCAACCCCCAAGGGAAAGAAGGGGAAGTACAACAGCAAAACAAGAGAACCATGTTGCGGTACGGATACGAAGGGCGTTCACCGAATTTCCTTTTTTGTTGATTAGAAAATGCCTGAGTCGAAGAGGGATTATTGACCTGTAATGTAAAATAAAGATGCTATAAGTCAATACACCTGTCAAGACAGTATTCATGTGCCCGCAAACAGCAATATAACTGTGCATCGTACCGTATTTCAGCAACGCCGGAACCTGGAAGAATGTCTGCAACATTGATGGCCGACAACTCAAACTTCTCGATTCAGCCGTTGCAACATCCCTCCGGTTCATCCATACGCTGGAACATGCCGCGCATCCTATCAACTTGAGGAGAGGGAGCGAATTAGACTTTAGTACACCCTTACGGCACAGTATGTTAAGTTCCGTACAAAACTTAAATTATTTTTTCGGGATCGGCGTATCTTCGATAAAAAACGATAGAGGGCGCTCCTGCTGATGCAACGCCCAGTGCACGTGTTCGCGTATCAGAGACGAAGCGTCATCGAGTCGCGCTCGCAGTGCCTGAATGACAGATTGGGAGAATGGCGCATTCCCCAAGCCGACGGCCAGGTTGCGCAGCCATTGCTCATGTCCGATTCGCCGAATCGGACTTCCGGCAAGCCGTGCCTCAAACTCCTCCCTGCTCCACCCGAACAGTTCGATCAGAGACGCACTATCCAGGCCGTTTCGCACGGAAAAATCATCTTCACCGGTAATTGCCGCAAATTTGTTCCAGGGGCAGACGAGCTGACAATCATCGCAGCCATATACCCGATTACCGATCAAAGGGCGCAATGGTTCGGGAATACTGCCTTTATGTTCAATAGTAAGATAAGAAATACAACGTCGCGCATCCAGCCGATAGGGCGCTATGATCGCTTGCGTCGGACAGATATCGATGCACCTCGTGCAACTCCCGCAGTAATTGCCTGCGGGGTGGTCCAAGGGCAGCGGCAGATCCGTAAACAACTCGCCCAGAAAGAACAGGGATCCCGCGTCACGGGAAAGCAGCAGCGTATGCTTTCCGCGCCAGCCCAGGCCCGATTTTTGCGCCCATTCAACTTCCATTACCGGCGCGCTGTCGCTGAATACACGGTAATTCAAGTGTCCTGCTTCCGCTTCGATTTTTTCCGCAAGTTTTTGCAAGCGTCCGCGCAGCACCTTGTGGTAATCCCGGCCCAGAGCATAGCGCGATATGAACGCGCGGGTGCCGTCCTGGATGACCTCCCAACTGTCCCTTGCGACCGGTGTATAATTCATGCGTACAGAGATCACCCGCAGCGTCCCGGGGACGAGCTCGGCAGGACGAGTACGCCGGGTGCCGTGTCTTGCCATATAATCCATCTCTCCGTGACAACCCTGGTCCAGCCATTCGAACAGGCCTGTCTCCGCCTGCCTCATGTCCGCACCCGCATCGGCAATGGAAATCTTCTGAAAACCGAGCTTCTTCCCCCATTCCTTGATGGACCTGGCGAGTTGCGGAAGATCGACATTAGAGTCAGGAAGATCTTTCAGAGGTTCCGAAGATAGTTCGGTGGATGGATCGTCTTTACGCATATTCATATCATACCGGCTCTGCCGCCATTCATCACCTTGATAGCCCTTCACCAGACCTGCCACCTCGCTGATGAAACCGCTACCCTGGCACTTGGAACTGCAATAGCTCCGGCGTTGCGTCCCGGCCTTGTTGTATTCCTGCAGGGCGAACTGGGAGCAGGCAAAACCACATTTGCGCGCGGCATATTGCGCGGCCTGGGTTATCAGGGAAAAGTGAAAAGTCCCACCTATAATTTGATTGAACTTTATAAAATTTCTAGGTTATACTTGTATCATTTTGATTTCTATCGTTTCAATAACCCCAACGAATGGGAAGAAGCAGGCTTCCGGGATTATTTCAATGCAGACTCGATCTGTCTGGTGGAATGGCCGGAAAAGGCGAACGGACTATTGCCCCAAGCCGATTTGAAATTTATATTCAAGGTCGCAGAAGGGCGTGATGTTGAAATTCAGGCGGATACGGAGGCCGGCAAACTGTGCGTGAAACGATGGCAAATCTCATCGAGGAACAATATGCTGGGTTGAAGAGGTGGCGCCCACAGTCTGTTCCTTCAGTCTCACAATCCTTGCGCTCAACCCGTTTCTCCTCCATTCGAAACTGCCTGGCAGCTGGCGCATGCCTGTCAATCACGGCACTCCTGTTATCGTCATCTGCCAGCTCTGTCTGTGCTCAAGAAAAGATACGTATCAGTTCCGCCCGTATCTGGCCATCCGAGGAATACACTCGTCTTACGCTTGAATCCGCTTCCGCCATTCGCTACACCCTCACTACGGTAAAAGATCCGGACCGAGTGGTTGTTGACCTTGAGGATGTCTCACTGACACCGGAACTGAAAAGGCTGGCAGACAAGATAGATCCCTCGGATCCGCACATTCACGCCGTGCGTTTCGGTCATTTCAAGCCAGACATACTGCGGCTGGTACTTGACCTTAAAACCGAAGTCGAACCTCAGGCATTTGTCATTCAACCCGTTGGAACCTACGGACATCGACTTGTTCTGGACATCTACCCTGCTATTCCACCTGATCCGCTCATGGCCTTTCTGAATAACAAGGACAAAGCAGGATACATGTTGCGGGACGAGCCAAACAATGGCACCCATGCCAGTTCAAGGACTGAAATCGAAACTGTCCGGAGCAGTGAAGCGGCAAGAAAAAACAGGCCGGAAATGATTCGTCTCATCACTGTCGCCATTGATCCCGGGCACGGTGGGGAGGACCCAGGCGCGATAAGCCGGCGCGGTACCAGGGAGAAGAACATCACTCTGGCCATCGCCAGGAAGCTGAAAGAAAAGATAGATAGGGAGCCGAATATGCGCGCGGCCCTCACCCGTGATGGAGATTATTATATTTCACTGTCGCAGCGGCTGGTAAAAGCCCGTCAACTGAATGCGGATTTGTTCGTATCGGTGCACGCGGACGCCTTCAACAAACCGCATGCCCGCGGCTCCTCGGTGTTTGCTCTTTCAGAACGGGGCGCCACTTCGGCAGCTGCGGGATGGCTGGCAAGAAAAGAAAACGAGGCGGACCTTGTCGGCGGCGTCAACCTCGATATCCCGGACCCTTTTCTCAAGCAGACTTTGCTGGATTTGTCCCAGACAGCAACGATCAACGACAGCCTCAAACTCGGCAAGGCAGTCCTCTCCAAGATAGGCAATATCAACCATCTGCACAAGGCGGAAGTCGAGCAGGCAGGCTTTGCCGTCCTCAAGTCTCCCGACATTCCATCAATCCTGGTCGAGACGGCATTCATCAGCAACCCGGATGAGGAAAGGAAACTGAGAGACCACGGGTATCAGGACAAGCTGGCCTCCGCAATACTCGCGGGTATCAAACGTTACTTCGCTGACAATCCTCCCCTCTCGCGTTCGAGAATGGTTTCCCTCGATTAGCGATTAGCCTCCGCTTTTTCTTTCCGGGGTCTCCCACAGCCTCTCCCGCTGCTGCCTGCCCTGTTTCTTGCTTCTGGCTCACCAGCATTTAATTGTCCGGAATGCGGGTCAGATGATGCCGCGTTCCGCGAGTCCAGGTTATTCTGCCAGGATATTAAAGCTGAATGATTGGAATAAAGGAAAATAAAACGACAACTTCAAAAGCGGCAGATCATTTGCGAACATCTTCTATGGTTCCCAAATGAAATCCAAGTTGGCCGCGACGCCGTTCCTCGAAATAACGGCTCAGCGGTTCGCGTATTACGCGGAATGCGAGTGTGTCCCAGGGAATTTCCGACTCCTGAAAAAGTTTGACATCGAGACTCTCGATTCCCGGTTTGAAATCAAGATCCAGGAGTCGCGCCCGAAACAGCACGTGCACCTGGTTGATATGCGGCAAGCTATAAATCGAATAGAGTTCGCCCACTTCCACCCGCGCATTTGCCTCTTCCCAGGTCTCACGTTCGGCTCCCTGAGCCAGCGACTCGGCATTTTCCATGAAACCTGCGGGCAATGTCCATAAGCCGTGGCGCGGTTCAATGGCGCGCCGACAGAGCAATATCTTATCCTCCCATTCCGGAATACAACCCACCACAATCTTCGGGTTCTCGTAATGAATAATACTGCAAGTGGAACAAACATGACGCGGCAACGTATCGCCTTCAGGGATACGCAATTGCACAGGCATGCCACAGTTACTGCAGTATTTCATCAGCGCTGATCTTAGATAACCCGTTCAGGAAGACGTTATTTTTAAAGGACAATTCTGTGGCTAAACCGCATAAGGATGTAATCCATCGAGGAGTTTATCTGTTTTACCTGCTTCCTTTCACATCTCGCACCTTACTCCGATTCCCTCGCATCTTTTCTGAATGGGGCGCTATCCTCCAGCGCGTGAATGTAGCGATCGATGTCCCGCGTTTCCCGCTCCAGGTAGCTTCCTATTGCAGCAGCAAATTCAGAATGAACCAACCAATGGGCCGACCAGGTTCGCACCGGCAGGAATCCGCGGGCAAGCTTATGTTCGCCCTGGGCGCCGCCCTCAAACAAAGAGAGACCATTTACGATACAGTATTGGATGGCTTGATAATAGCAGGTTTCGAAATGCAGTCCCGGCACGAATTCCCGGGCACCCCAGTAGCGTCCGTACAATGTGTGCGAGTTATGGATATTGAAAGCAACGCCGAGCGGCTTCTTGTTCCGTAGCGCCAGAATCAACAGGATGTTTTCCGGCATGCTTTTGCCGAGCCGGACGAAGAATTCCAGGTTCAGGTAGGGTCTGGAGTGGTGCTCGCGGTATGTATTGTTGTAGCAATCGATAAAGAAGTTCCAGCGGTCCTCGTCCATATCATTTCCTGACAGCCACTCGAAGTGGATACCCTGGTCCTGTACCTTGCGCCGTTCCTGCCGGATCTTCTTGCGTTTGCTGTAACTCATTCCTCCCAGAAAATCCTCGAAATTCTCATAACCTCTTCCCGGCCGGTTCTTCCAGTGAAACTGGACGCCACATCGCAACATCATCCCCGCTCTCTCCATTTCCCGGGCCTCATGCTCCAGGGGAAACAGGCAATGTAACGACGAGATGCCTGCTCCGGCGTTTCCCTTTCGCACTATCGCAAGAGCGGTTGAAATGAGCAATGCGCGGTGTTCGGGAGTTTGGGCAAGCAACCGCTTTCCGGTGACGGGACTGAACGGTATGGCACTCAGGAGTTTGGGGTAATAGTCATGGCCCGCACGTTCATAAGCGTTCGCCCACGCCCAGTCGAACACATACTCTCCATAGGAATGGTTTTTGAGATACAACGGCATCGCACCCTGCAAAATGCCTCCCTCCCAGAGAGTAACGAACCGGGGCGACCATCCCGTTCTTTTCGAAGCGCATCCAGCTTCATGCAGCGCGGAAAAAAATTCATGCCGCAGGAACGGGTCATCACCCGTCAGCGCATTCCATGCGGGAGCAGATATATGCTCGGGAGAATCCGTTACTTTTATTTCCAATTTGTCAATTCGTAGGCGCTTTTTCCGCGGGGGACGCGTGCCCGGAGTTCGTTCTGGTATCATGTAAGTGCATAAAAACAGACCAGCCCAATTGACCGTCAAATGAAGCTCGCCATTGCTCAGATCAATTGTACAGTCGGCGATCTCGGTGGCAATACCCGAAAGATCCTCGATTATGCCAATCAGGCAAAAAATGCGGGAGCCAGACTGGTCGTAACCCCCGAACTCGCCTTGTCCGGATACCCCCCCGAGGACCTGTTATTGCGCAACGGATTCCGGCATGCATGCCAGAATGCACTTACAGAGTTGGCTGCCAGGATAAGCGATATCACCGTTGTAGTCGGACATCCTCATCTCGCCGCGGATAAACTGTACAACGCTGCATCGGTAATATGCAACGGTAAAATCATCGCTACGTATCTGAAAAATCTTTTACCTAACGATAGCGTATTCGATGAGCGACGTTACTTCGAACCGGGCTTCCGACCCTGCGTGTTCGAACTGGATGGAATCAGATTCGGCATCAACATTTGCCAGGACATCTGGCAGGAAGGTTCCGCCACACGTGCAAAAGAAGCCGGGGCAGAGGTGCTGCTGGTGCTGAATGCTTCCCCTTATCACATGAACAAACAGGCATTGCGCTACGACCTGGCTCGGAAGCGTATCGATGAAACGGGATTATCGATTGTATATGCCAATCTTATCGGAGGCCAGGATGAACTGATATTCGATGGTGCATCTTTCGCCATGAACGCCAGAGGCGACGTGACTCATCAGTTCGATGCTCTCGTGGAAGCACTCGGCGTGCTCGAATTGAGGGGAGCCGCACCCGTAACAACAGAAATCGCACCGCTTGAAAGTCTGGAAGCGAACGTTTATAAAGCGCTCTGTCTCGGAGTAAAGGACTACATAGGAAAAAACCGCATTCCTGGCGTATTGCTGGGGCTATCAGGGGGCGTGGATTCGGCACTCACCATGACGATTGCGGTGGATGCACTGGGTGCAGACAAAGTAAAAGCAGTGATGATGCCCTCACAGTTCACTGCCGACATAAGCTTGCTGGACGCCCGCGCCATGGCCCAAACATTGGGGGTGCGCTATGCGGAGTTTCCAATCGAACCGGCATTTGGAGAATTCAAGGATATGCTTGCCAAAGAATTTGCCGCGTTGCCCCATTCTGACGTCCCGGATCTTACCGAGGAAAATCTGCAAGCCCGGATACGCGGAACTTTGCTGATGGCGTTATCCAATAAATCCGGCGCCATCGTCCTCATCACAGGCAATAAATCCGAAACAGCCGTGGGCTACTCCACTCTATATGGGGATACGGCAGGCGGCTTTGCCGTCTTGAAAGATGTCACCAAAACGATGGTGTACAAGTTATGCCAGTACCGTAACAGGTTAGGGAAAGTTATTCCGGACCGTGTTCTCAGCCGCGCACCTTCAGCGGAATTGCGTCCAGATCAGACTGATCAGGATAGCCTTCCACCTTATGCAGTTTTGGATGCTATTCTGGAAGAATACGTGGAACATGATACAGCGCTTGAGGAAATTCTACGCATGGGCTACGACGAAAGGGATACGCGTCGCGTCGTACAACTGATCCGGCAGAATGAATACAAGCGGCGGCAGTCTCCACCCGGCATTCGCGTGACCTCCCGCGCATTCGGCAAGGACTGGCGTTATCCTATAACAGCGCGGTATCAGGACCAGTTTTAGGAGCGATCTGGGAGAAGTGCGCAAAAGGCATGTCAGCGGATTAAAATGGCGGTATGCGGCCGGACACCGGAAGCCGCGAGGAAAAGGCCTCTTATGGCTTTATGATCAACATGACGAGTAAAAGGAATGCTTCATGAAAAAAATCGAGGCTATCATCAAACCTTTCAAATTGGACGAGGTATGCGAAGCGCTCAATGAAATCGGGATAAGCGGACTGACAGTTACCGAAGTGAAAGGATTTGGAAGGCAAAAAGGCCATACCGAGCTATACCGGGGTGCGGAATACGTGGTGGATTTTCTGCCCAAAATAAAGATCGAAATCGTAGTGCTTGCAAAACAGGTGGACAGCGTAATCGAGACCATTATCAGTAGCGCGCGCACCGGAAAAATCGGCGATGGCAAGATTTTTGTAACCGATATCGAACAGGTCGTAAGAATACGCACGGGCGAAACGGACGAGGCCGCCGTCTAGACCGATCTCTGCTCATGATGGTTCGCTTGAGGATCGAGAGTGGCCCGATGGTTCGGCGAACCGGGATGATAAACGTTATATTCAGTAGAGGAAAAATCGGGTGGTCACACCATAACTGAAACCAGGATAAGCCCGTTCCATTCATCCAGAGGATTGAATCCACCCTTGCACTCTCCCTGATTCCTGCTCACCTGATCCCGCTCCTTCCATTGCGTCCCGATATACCTCGCCCTTGTCACGTGGAACTTCACGCGGGAAGCGGTATCTTATCGACCATGAAATTGCGCCACATAATGTTTTTTTTGCCGGCACTATTCACGGCGAATGTCCATGCCGAAGGTCTGCCGGATCTTGGCGATGTATCTCAAGCAACCATATCTCCAAGAGAAGAACGGGAGCTCGGGCTGAAAATAATGTCCGAGATCCGTTCGGACCCCAGTTACCTGAACGACGCGGAAATTGACGGCTACCTCACCCGTCTCGGCAGTCGTCTGATTTCAGGTTCCAATGAGGCGCGCCCCGAACAGGAGTTCGAGTTTTTTGCCCTCCAGGACCCGACTCTCAATGCATTTGCATTACCCGGAGGTTTCATGGGATTCAACAGCGGCCTGATTCTCGCGGCGCAGTCGGAATCCGAGTTGGCAGGAGTGATGGCACACGAAATCGCGCATGTCACGCAGAAGCATCTTGCGCGCATGATCGCCGGGCAAAAGTACAACATGCTGACTTCCCTCGCCTCAATGGCGATAGCTATCCTGGCTTCTCGCGCCAATCCCCAGGCGGGGCAGGCTATTCTCGTGGCCTCGCAGGCAGGCCAGATTCAGAAACAATTGAACTTCACCCGAGAGCATGAAAAAGAGGCAGATAGAATCGGCCTCGGTATATTGGCCGGGGCAGGACTTGATCCACGGGGTATGGCCGATTTTTTCGAGCGCATGCAGAGGGCTACCCGCTTTCTTGAAAACGGCGCTCCTTCATATCTGCGCACTCATCCGGTTACATTCGAACGCATCGCTGATATCGAAGGCCGCACGCAGGGCTTGCCCTACCGGCAGGTACCGGACAGCCTGGATTTCCAGTTGGTGAGGGCCAAATTGCGGGCATCCATAGAAAAACCCGCCGATGCCGTGAACTATTTCGAATCGATTCTGCGTGAAAAACGATACACCAATGAGACGGTGGAACGGTATGGACTCGTAACAGCCCTGCTGCGGAGCAGAGAGTACCAGCGCGCAGACAAGGAGCTGGTGCGCCTGTATGACAGCCTGCAGCCCGAGGGCGGGGGGGAGACCCTCCAGAATCATCAACTCGGGACTTCCATTCGGATTCAACGCAGAATGCCCCCCTCCAGTCCCATGGTAGAGACCCTGGCTGCCCGGGTCAAACTCGCAACCGGGCAGACCGCCGAAGCGTTGGATATCTATCGAGCCGCACTGGCGATATTCCCGCAGCACCGTGCGTTAATCTACGATTACACCGAGGCGCTTCTGAGCAAAGTCAGTGCGCAGGATGCGCTCGACTTCATCAACCGGCAATTGCAGTTCGACCCGAATGACGTGCGCCTCTATAGATTGCAGGCGCAAAGCCATGAAGCGCTGGGAAACACTCTGCTGCAACATCAGGCGCTGGCCGAAGTGTATTCACGCCAGGGTAATTACCCTGCAGCAATCGAGCAGTTGCAGATCGCGCTTAAAACAGATGATGGCGACTTCTACCAGATGTCGAGCGTGGAAGCACGTCTCAGGGAATTGCGCGAGCTGGCTGCTAACGAGTCCAAAAAAAAATAGAGCTCAGCAGGCTCGATTCTACCGGCCAGACAATAGATATCCACCCTTGCCTGCCGCTGCCTCCCTTTAGGGAGGCTCTGACAATCCGGGGAGCGCTCCTGCAGAAAGGAATTCGCGGATAGCCAAACCCCCGCTCCCTTGATAAAATCGGATTCTTCCCACGCATAATCCACGGATCATCATCAAACTCAGGAACAACCATGACAAGACATTTTGGCCCAACTAAAAACATTGGCACCTTCTATCCACCGCAACGCGTCCTGATGGGTCCGGGACCTTCCGACACGCATCCCCGGGTTCTCGCGGCAATGGCTCGTCCCACACTGGGCCATCTTGACCCGGTATTCACGGACATGATGGAAGAATTGAAAAGCTTGCTGCGATATGCCTTTCAGACTTCCAATCTCCTGACCTTCCCGGTTTCAGGCCCGGGCTCGGTCGGCATGGAAATGTGCTTCGTCAATATGGTGAACCCTGGCGACAAGGTGATTGTATGCCGCAATGGGGTGTTTGGCGGACGCATGATCGAGAACGTTCAGCGTTGCGGAGGCACCGCCGTGGTGGTGGAAGACAAGTGGGGCGCCCCGGTCGATCCGCAAAAGGTGGAAGATGCCTTGAAGCAGAATCCGGACGCAAAGATTGTCGCTTTCGTTCACGCGGAGACTTCCACCGGGGCTCTGTCGGATGCCAGAACGCTTTGCGAAATCGCTCATCGCCATAATTGCCTCACTATCGTCGACACGGTCACCTCCCTCGGCGGCTCTCCGGTAAAGGTGGACGATTGGAAGATCGATGCCATCTACTCCGGCAGTCAGAAATGTCTATCATGTCCCCCCGGTCTGTCGCCCATCAGTTTCTCGGAACGAGTGGTTGATCTCGTCAAAAGCCGCAAAACCAAGGTGCAAAGCTGGTTCATGGACCTGAACCTTCTGTTCGGCTACTGGGGAAGCACGCGCACTTACCATCATACCGCTCCTACCAATGCGCTCTATGCCTTGCACGAATCACTGCTGATGTTGTATGAGGAAGGGTTGGAGCATTCCTGGGCCCGCCACCAGCGTAACCATGAAGCACTCAAGGCCGGGTTTGAAACACTGGGGATGGAGTATCTCGTGGAGGAGAACTCTCGTCTGCCGCAGCTTAATTCGGTCCATGTGCCGCAGGGAATCGACGAGAAAGAGGTGCGCCGCAGATTGCTTGTTGACTACAGTCTCGAAATCGGCGCGGGCCTCGGGGATTTTGCAGGCAAGATCTGGCGCTTCGGCCTCATGGGCTACTCGAGCCGGATGGAAAACGTCATGCTGTGCCTGGGTGCTTTGGAAGCGGTATTGTCCGATATGGGTATGAAAATCGAACAGGGCGCAGCGGAAGCAGCAGCACATCAAGCCTATGCCGCTCATCCGTTGCCGGTGGAAAGTAAAAAGACCGCCAAGGCAGCGTGATTGCAGGATAGGTGGAGAGAAGCGCGGCCCCTCCCGGATGGAGGGGGACCGCGCCAGGTTTTCATCAGTGCTCCCTACCCAATTTACTCCATTTCCGAAGCAGTCCCCACTTGGTCGCCGTCTTCGCTCACTCCATCACCGTGCTGCTTGCACTGTCTTCGTTGCTCGCTCATCAGCTTCTCGTGATCATTTGATCTGAAAATGGATGAACTACAGCCCCAATCTTTGCCAAACGGTTGTCGTTAGTCCTGCTGAGTTCAACGTGTAGAAATGCAACCCGGGTGCGCCTGCATCCAGTAGTCGAGAGCACAGATCGGTAACGACGTCCAGGCCGAAGGCGCGTATGGAAGCAGAATCATCTCCATAACCTTCCAGCCGCTTTCTGATCCAGCGTGGTATTTCCGCTCCACAGGTATCTGAGAATCTGGCAAGCTGGGAAAATCTATTGATCGGCATGATGCCGGGAACCACCGGAATATTGATGCCCATCGCCTCACATGAATCGACAAAGTCAAAATAGGCGTCCGCATTGTAGAAATACTGGGTAATGGCCGAGTCTGCGCCGGCTTCGATCTTGCGCTTGAAATTCCTCAAGTCTTCCTGAGCAGTTCTGGCTTGCGGGTGATACTCCGGGTAGGATGCCACATCGATATGAAAGGCGTTGCCGTACTCGCGGCGAATAAAGGCTACCAGCTCGTTGGCATAGCGGAATTCTCCTCCTTGCGCCATTCCCGAAGGCAAATCCCCCCGCAGCGCAATGAGATGGCGAATACCGCTACTGCGGTACTGCTCCAGCATGGCGCGAATATTTTCCCGGGTTGCACCAATACAGGAAAGATGGGGTGCAGCAACCAGGCCCTCTGCCTGAATTTCGAGCACGGTTTCCAGGGTACGATCGCGTGTCGATCCTCCCGCGCCGAAGGTTACCGAGAAGAATTTCGGCTTGAGTTGCGCAAGTTGACTGCGCGTAGCGCGCAGCTTCTCTATTCCTTCCGCAGTCTGCGGCGGAAAAAATTCGAAGCTGAATGTGGGAACAAATTTTTTTTGAGATTCCATGGCAAAGCAGAAAAGCGCGGAGAGGGTAAAAAGACGGTAGTCTAACCACCTCCTTCCTTCACCGCGCTAATCCAAACCTGAAAAAATCAATAACGGTACATTGTCGGCTTGTACGGTCCGTCAATGTCCAGATTCAGGTAGCTCGCCTGTTCCTCCGTCAGTCGCGTAAGTTTGGCGCCCAGCTTTTTGAGGTGTAATCGCGCTACTTTTTCATCCAGATGCTTGGGTAACACGTAGACGTTTTTCTGGTAGCTGGCGCCATTCTGCCAAAGCTCCATTTGTGCCAGAACCTGATTGGTGAATGAAGTCGACATGACAAAGGAAGGGTGCCCTGTTGCACAGCCAAGATTCACCAGTCGTCCCTTTGCCAGCACAATGATACGGCGGCCGGTAGGAAAAATGACGTGATCGACCTGCGGCTTGATATTCTCCCATTGGTACTTCTGAACCGAAGCAATATCGATTTCAGAATCGAAGTGGCCAATATTACATACGATTGCCTGGTCTTTCATTCGCACCATATGATCATGGGTGATAACTCGCAGATTGCCGGTGGCGGTCACGAAGATGTCCGCCTGATCGCAGGCTTCATCCAGGGTGACGACGCGATAACCTTCCATTGCCGCTTGCAGTGCGCAAATGGGATCAATTTCCGTTATCCATACGGTGGCTCCGAGACCGCGCAGGGATTGAGCACAGCCTTTGCCGACATCACCGTAACCGCACACTATCGCGATCTTTCCAGCAATCATGACATCGGTCGCCCGCTTGATTCCGTCAACCAAAGACTCGCGGCAACCGTACAGATTGTCGAATTTGGATTTGGTGACGGAATCATTCACGTTGAATGCCGGAAACGGCAACTCGCCTTTCTTTTGCATTTCATACAGACGATGGACGCCGGTAGTGGTTTCCTCCGTCACCCCCCTGATATTGGCGCGCCGGGTGGAGTACCAGTTCGGGCTGACGCTCAAGCGCTTGCGAATGGCGGCAAACAAGGCCTGCTCTTCTTCGTTGGCAGGACTGGCGATGACAGACGGATCTTCTTCCGCCCTGCTGCCAAGGAGAATGAGCAAGGTGGCGTCGCCGCCATCATCCAGAATCATATTGGGACTGCCATTACCCTCCGGGGTATCCCCTCGCCATTCAAAAATACGGTGGGTATATTCCCAATACTCATCCAGAGATTCGCCCTTATGGGCAAATACGGGAATACCTTCCGCTGCAATGGCAGCCGCGGCATGGTCCTGAGTCGAGAAAATGTTGCACGAAGCCCATCGTACTTGAGCGCCTAGCGTGGTAAGCGTTTCGATCAGTACCGCAGTCTGAATGGTCATGTGCAGGGAACCGGCAATGCGTGCCCCTGCAAGAGGCCTAGCACCGGCATGCTCTTCCCGTAGCGCCATGAGACCTGGCATCTCCGTCTCGGCAATGGCAATTTCCTTGCGCCCCCATTCCGCCAGGGACATATCGGCAACTTTATAATCGGTGAAGCCCGCGGACGCGGAAGCAGGACTGAGCACAGCGTTCATAAGATTTTCTCCTGAAAATGAACGAGCGCCGTTGTAGCGATCCTTCCTTGCCGAGCCTCGCGGGACAATGCCCGTTGCAGCGCTCCTCGGTCTGGAAGGGTTGGTGATGTGATCTTAAGCCTGAAGACTGATCCGTTCTGTTTCCGCGGGTTCAATTCCCGCTTCCTCGCGCAACTGTGCAGCCTTATCCGTGGATTCCCAGCTGAATTCCGGTTCATCCCGGCCAAAATGGCCATAGGCAGCCGTCTTCTCGTAGATGGGACGCAGCAGATCAAGGCCGTGGATGATGCCGCGCGGACGCAGATCGAAGTGCCGCTCAATCAGTTTAACGATTTTATCGTCCGGTATTTTTCCGGTTCCAAAAGTGTCGACCATGAGCGAAACAGGGCGAGCAACCCCGATCGCATAAGCCATCTGTACCTCGCATCGGCTAGCGATACCGGCCGCAACAAGATTCTTTGCCACATATCGGCCGGCATAAGCAGCGGAACGGTCCACTTTGGACGGATCCTTACCGGAGAAGGCGCCACCGCCATGATGCGCGGTCCCCCCATAGCTGTCCACGATAATCTTCCGGCCGGTCAGTCCGCAATCTCCCATCGGTCCGCCCACCACGAAACGTCCTGTCGGGTTGATCAAATACCGGGTTTCGCCATTCAGCATTTTTTTCGGAAGCACGGGTTTGATGACTTCCTCAATAATGGCTTCGCTCAAATCGGTGTGGCTGATATCCGGGTGATGCTGTGTGGAAATGACAACGGTCTCGATTCGCTGCGGCTTGCCATTCAGGTAACGTACTGAAACCTGTGACTTTGCATCTGGACGCAGCCACGGGAGGCGCCCGTCTTTTCGCAGTTCCGCTTGCCGCTCCATCAGCCGATGGGCATAGTAGATCGGCATGGGCATCAATTGCGGCGTCTCATCGCAGGCGTAGCCGAACATGAGACCCTGGTCACCCGCCCCCTGATCCATTTCCTCTTCCTTGGTGCGATTGACCCCTTGCGCGATATCGGGGGACTGCTTATTGAAAGCAGTCAGCACTGCGCAGGTATTATAGTCAAAGCCGATATCGGAACTGTTGTAACCGATGCGCTTGACCGCGGCGCGCGCGACCTGCATGTAGTCTACATTGGCCTGAGTGGTGATTTCGCCCGACATGACGATCAGACCGGTACTGCATAACGTTTCGCAGGCTACCCGCGCATTGGGATCCTGAGCCAGGATGGCATCGAGAATGGAATCGGAAATTTGATCGGCCACCTTATCGGGATGACCTTCAGACACGGATTCGGAGGTAAAAAGATATTCGCTCATTTTGTCCAGCCCGCTTAATCGTAAAAGGTCTGTAGAATACCAAATTCTACGCTTATTAAGAAGACGGATAATACAATACGGCTTGGCATGCCGATGTTTCCATACCTCGTGCTGTGATTCTTATTCTTGCAACACTTGATGAATGAAACTCAAGTTCACCAAAATGCATGGCCTCGGCAACGATTTCGTTGTCATTGACGCCGTGAATCAGCAGATTTCGCTCTCACCGGAACAATTGCGGCGCCTTGCCGACCGCCACCTGGGAGTAGGCTGCGACCAGATTCTGCTGATCGAAAAGGCGGAAGGTGACGCTGATTTCCGCTATCGCATTTTTAATGCCGACGGAGGAGAAGTGGAACAATGCGGCAATGGGGCGCGCTGCTTCGTTCGCTACGTGCATGATCATGGTATGACAGACAAGAAGGAGGTAAGGATTGAAACGCTAAGTGGGGTGGTTATTCCGAAGCTTGAAGCGGACGGGAAAGTAACGGTCAACATGGGTGTGCCGAAATTCGATCCCGTTGAAATTCCTTTTATCGCCGAACAGCGAGCGCCTACTTACCCCCTCCCCCTGGATGACAAGCAGGTGGAAATCAGCAGTGTATCAATGGGCAATCCTCACGCGGTCCAGGTAGTATCGGACCTGGATAACGCGCCGGTCTTGACGGAGGGTCCAATTATCGAAAAGCATTCACGTTTTCCTCAGCGAGTAAATGCCGGATATATGCAAATCATCGATCCTCATCATATCCGGCTGAGAGTCTACGAGCGGGGAGCGGGTGAAACCCTGGCTTGCGGCACGGGTGCCTGTGCAGCGGCGGTTGCGGGAATTCAGCGAGGACTGCTCGAATCACCAGTCAAAGTGAGCTTTTCTACTGGAGATCTGTTCATACGATGGGAAGGGGAAAATCAGCCGGTCTGGATGACCGGTCCTGCCGTCGCCGTTTTTGATGGAGAAATCGAGTTGCAGTTTTAAAAAACAGAAAAGATATGAAATCAAGTTTCGAAGAGATAGCAGAGTATCTGCGTGCGAATCCGGAGTTCTTTGAAGCATATGCAAGCATGCTGGCAGATATTCAGGTGCCCAATCCCCATGACGGGAGGGCGATTTCCTTAAGTGAGCGTCAAATCCTGGCGTTGCGGGAAAAAAACCAGATTTTGCAGAATAAACTGGAGGAATTGATCCTGTTCGGCAAGGAGAATGACGCTATCGCGGAAAAAATGCACAAATTGGCAATCTCGCTCCTCACCTTCAGACGTTTGCCTGATCTTCTGGATGGGCTCGCTTTTGCACTGCGTGAAAGCTTCTCGGTGCCTCACAGCGCGCTTCGCATCTGGAATATTGGTATTGACGAGCCCCTGCCACCGGAATTTCTACCCGTCAGCAGCGAGGTTCATGGGATGGCGGAAAATTTGCTGCACCCTTATTGCGGACCCCATGTTCCGGATGAGATCAGAAGCTGGTTCGGTGAACAGTCCGGGCATCTGCGTTCATTTGCGATGACAGCATTGCATGGGGATCAAACCATCGGATTACTGGTAATGGGCAGTGAAGAATCGCAGCGGTTCTATCCGGAGATGGGAACAGTTTACCTTGCGCGACTCGGTGAACTTGCCAGTGCGTCATTGAGACGTTTTCGCACCACCTGAGAATGGGAAAAAAGCAACATCCGGGATCCTTAACCGGTCTGAACGATTCCGGCAAGATGTCCGAAAAGAGGCAGGCCGAACTTGCCTCCGCCTATCTCGCTTATCTTTCCGTCACGCGACGACTGTCGCCGCTTACCTGCGAAAGTTATGCCCGCGATCTCGATGTACTGATGAATCTCTCCCGGGGAATCGCGCTGGAGCATTTGCAAATCCACCATATCCGGCGTTTTCTTGCTCAGTTGCATGCAAACGGATTTTCCGGCAGGAGTCTGGCGAGAATGCTGTCTGCATGGCGGGGACTCTACAATTACCTGGCGCGACATCATGGTTACGCGTGTAACCCCTGCGCCGGGGTGCGGGCACCTAAGTCCCCCAGGATCCTGCCTCGCACCCTGTCGCCTGATGAGGCCTTGAAGCTGCTGGAGTTTGACACGCCCGATCTGATTGCCTTACGCGATAAAGCCATGTTCGAACTCTGCTATTCTTCCGGATTGCGGCTGGCGGAACTCGCGAACCTGAAGCCCGAGGATTTAAGTCTGACGGACGGAATCGTGCGCGTTACCGGCAAAGGGAATAAAACGCGGGATGTGCCGGTAGGAAGCAAAGCCATGCAAGTAGTGGGGGAATGGATAAAACAACGCGATGGGCTCGCCAGGCCAGAGGAAACGGCACTATTCCTGTCCCGCCACGGGAGGAGCATCAGCCGCCGGTCGATCGATCAGCGCCTGAAAATTCAGGCAGTAAAGCAAGGAATCAGCGGACGCATCCACCCGCACGTGCTACGGCATTCATTTGCATCACATGTGCTGCAATCCAGCGGCGACCTGAGGGCGGTGCAGGAGATGCTGGGGCATGCCAGTATCAGCACTACGCAGGTATATACCCATCTCGACTTCCAGCATCTATCGAAGGTCTATGATGCAACACACCCGCGCGCCCGAAAGAAGAATGAGTCTTGAGCCGCAAAGATGAACCGGACTACGGATTGGCGCAAACACTGTTTGCATTCTTCCCGCGAATCGGCGTTATAATCTTCGCTCTCCAATTACCGGGCTAGACATGGCAGAATACCACGGCACAACCATACTTTCCGCCCGGCGCGGGAACCACGTCGCGCTGGGCGGCGATGGCCAGGTGACGCTGGGAGCGGTGGTAGCCAAAGCCAGCGCGCGCAAGGTTCGGCGGCTGTATCATGACAGAATCCTGGCCGGATTTGCCGGAGGAACGGCGGATGCCTTTACCTTGTTCGAACGTTTTGAAGGCAAGCTGGAAAAACATCAGGGACACCTCATGCGCTCGGCGGTGGAACTGGCAAAAGACTGGCGCACGGACCGGATTCTGCGCAGACTCGAGGCCATGCTCGTCGTCGCCGATCCGGCTGCCACCCTCATTATTACCGGGGCGGGAGATGTAATAGAACCCGAGTTCGGGCTGGCGGCAATCGGCAGCGGCGGTTCCTACGCGCATTCAGCGGCACGCGCGCTTCTGGAAAATACTGATTTTACACCGCCGGAAATCGTCAAGAAGGCGCTTACCATAGCCGGGGATTTGTGTATCTACACCAATCAGAACCATGTAATCGAGGTTCTGGAGTAGCAGCCGAAGAAAATGAATCCGGACAAGATAGGACTGGCACCTCTATTCCGGTATAACCTTATGCCTTGTATCGTTTGTACTGTTGCTTTGATTTCTCTCACCTCTTGCCTTTATCGCTGACCTGATCATGTCTCAACTGACTCCCCGGGAAATCGTCCACGAGCTTGACAAGCACATCATAGGTCAGGATGCCGCCAAACGTTCGGTTGCCATCGCGCTCAGGAATCGCTGGCGCCGGCAGCAGGTACAGGATCCACTGCGCCAGGAGATCACGCCTAAGAATATTTTGATGATCGGTCCGACGGGTGTTGGCAAGACGGAAATAGCGCGTCGGCTCGCGAAACTTGCGGATGCGCCGTTCATCAAGGTCGAGGCAACCAAATTTACCGAGGTAGGGTATGTTGGGCGTGACGTGGATTCGATCATCCGTGATCTTGTGGAAGCCGCGGTCAAGCAGTCCCGGGAGCGTGAAACGCAAAAGATGCGCGCACGTGCGGAAGACCATGCCGAGGAGCGCATACTTGATGTGCTACTGCCTGTTGCCAGAGAAACGGGTCTGCAGATGGAATCCATCGAGGCGGAAAGTGTTACCCGCCAGAAATTTCGAAAGAAGCTGCGTGAGGGAGAGCTCAACGATAAGGAGATCGAAATCGAACTGGCGACCCCGCATACCCATATGGAAATCTTTGCTCCCCCCGGAATGGAAGAGCTGACGACGCAGATTCAAGGCATGTTCCAGAATCTGGGTGCAGAAAGAAAAAGAACGCGAAAGCTTAAAATCCGCGAAGCGATGAAGCTCCTTATCGATGAGGAAGCCTCGAAGCTGGTTAATGACGAGGAATTGAAACTGCGCGCGGTGCAGAATGTCGAGCAGAACGGCATCGTATTTCTGGATGAAATCGATAAGATCACGAGCCGTTCCGAGACTTCGGGCGCAGACGTATCGCGCCAAGGCGTTCAGCGGGACCTGCTGCCTCTGGTCGAAGGTACCACGATTTCCACCAAATATGGCATGATCAAGACAGATCATATTCTGTTTATCGCCAGCGGGGCCTTTCACCTCGCCAAACCTTCCGATCTGATTCCCGAGTTGCAGGGCCGGTTTCCAATTCGGGTCGAACTCACCAGTCTCAGCGCCGGCGATTTTGTACAAATCCTCACCAATACCGATGCCTGTTTGAAACGTCAATATGAAGCGTTGCTGGAAACCGAAGGGGTGAGACTGGAATTTACCCCTGATGCGGTCAAACGTCTGGCGGAGATCGCCTTTGCAGTCAACGAAAAAACAGAGAATATTGGAGCACGGCGTCTTTATACCGCCATGGAAAAACTGCTGGAGGATGTTTCGTTCAATGCGGAGAAACACCATGGAGATGCGGTTGTCATTGATGCCGCCTATGTGGATAAACGGCTCGGCGACCTGGCGCAGAGCGAGGATCTCGCCCGCTACGTGCTTTAAGGAATCTCGGAACAAGTTCTCCGCAGAGCGCGTTGCTGTTAAAATTGGGATGATCACAAGGCACAGTTCGAAGGTCGTAACCCAAACTACAATACTAAGGAGTTCAAAGAAGTGAGCGCCCAATTTTGCAGCAACCGTTATGGGACGGGACTTTGCAGGCGGTCTGCTTTGTCAGGCTCCTAGCGAAGGGGATCACCATTCGCGTCGTCGCCTTTCGCGCATCCCATCCTGCAAAGTGCGTCGCGCCTCCGGGAACCTGTTCAGAGATTTCTTAAGAAGTCGCTGAAGGCTTCCATCTTCAGGCAGTCTATCATCCCCATAAGTAAGAAGATTATCTCGTCACGTACAGATACCGCTCTACCGATAGAAGCGCGGTTACACTGATTGCCCTGCCACATAACCCGATGACCAAGCCCACTGGAAGTTGAACCCTCCCAGTTGGCCCGTGACATCGACGACTTCACCCACGAAATAAAGGCCGGGTACTTTTTTCGATTCCATCGTTTTGGAAGAAAGTTCGGCAGTATCGATGCCTCCCAGCGTTACTTCCGCCTTTTTGTAGCCTGCGGTGCCGCTCGGAATAACCTGCCAGGCATGCAATTGAGAGGCCAATTGCCTCAAGCTCTTGTTGCCATACTGGTTTACAGGTGTTTCCGGGGGCGTACTCATCATTGCGCTCAGCCACGCTTCTGCAAACCGCCGGGGCAGATGCTGCGCTAACAGATTGGATAGCAGGGCGCCGCTGTGCCTGCGATCGCGCAACCAACCGCCTGCATCCAGCTCAGGTAACAGGTTGATATGGATCGGATCTCCCGGTCGCCAGTATGAGGAAATCTGGAGGATTGCAGGACCGCTCAGGCCCCGATGCGTGATCAGCAGATTTTCTCGAAAATGTGCACCGTTACAGTTCACTATTGTGTCGAGCGCAATTCCCGAGAGCCCTGAAAAAGCGGCCAATTGTTCCGGCGCAAGGGTCAGCGGTACCAGGGCGGGACGTAGCGCCGTAACGTTTATGCCAAACTGTTCTGCGATGCGATAGCCAAAAGGACTGGCACCGATTTGCGGAATGGAAAGACCTCCGGTTGCGATTACCAGCGCATCTGCCATCACTTTGCCACAACTGGTTTCCAATACGAATCCAGTATCGCCGGAGCCCCGGTCTACGCGGCTTACCCCGCAGGGCATTTGAAAGATAACTCCCGCGGCTTCGCATTCATTGCGCAGCATGTCGATGATTTGCCGCGAAGCCTCATTGCAAAATAGCTGTCCCAGCTTTTTTTCGTGATAACGGATGCGGTGCTTTTCCACCAGCTCTATGAAGTGGCGGGGAGTGAAGCGTGCCAGCGCGGATCGGCAGAAATGTGGATTTTGCGACAGAAAATTTTCCGGAACAGTGTGGCGATTCGTGAAATTACACCGCCCCCCTCCCGAGATACGGATTTTTTCCGCTAGCTTGCTGGCATGATCGAGCAGCAGCACGCTTCGGCCACGCTTTCCCGCTTCCATTGCGCACATCATGCCGGCTGCGCCAGCGCCTATTACGACAACATCTTTCTTCAATTGCGATGCTTGCGGGAAAATGAGCCTTGTGGAGTTACGCGCATTCTGTTGCAGGCTTGCGCCATACACTGGCCAGCCAGGGTTGCTGCTCGCGTGGAAGACCTGCCGGACGATAGTAATGAGCAAGCTCGACGAAACCCGCGCCGGACATATAGCGCCTCCAGCCATCAATATCGTGATATACGCAATAACGCCCGTGATTCCAGCCCTCCTCGTTATTCCCGCGGGGGTTGGAGCTGAACAGCACTCCGCCCGGTTTCAGCGTTGACCACAGTTCTTTCAGCACGCGCGGCAGTTCAACACTCGGAACATGAAACAGGGAGGCATTCGCAAATATGCCATCAAAGTGTTCCTCAGGCAGATCGAGCCGAAGAAAGTCTTGCTGCCATATCTCGCAACCACTATGGTTAGCCGCCATTTCGACAAACCGCATTGCCCCTTCCAATCCGATCGCTATGTGACCGAGATCGGTAAAAGACTTCAGGTCACGTCCGGGACCACAGCCCAGATCCAGTATCTTTAAGGGTGGAGGATTTTCGATGTGGCGCAGCAATGCAGCAATATTTTGGCTGACATCGTGGTCTTTAGTACCCTCCCAGAACGCTTCGGCTCTTTCGTTGTAACTGTTGAGGATAAGATAGGAGAGTTTTCTGAGATCCGCTGAATCGGGTTTCACGGCAACTTACACAAATAGGATAAAAATCAGGCGGATATTCTGCCTGTCTCGCGTGAGCCGAACGAAAACACTTACTCTCTGGCAATACCCAGCAATGCGCCCCGAGCCTGAAGATCAATCATGATCTTCTCGCCGCCCTGCATCACGACTTCGGGTGAGGGATGCCTGCTTTCGGTCGTGATGATTTCAAGAGCGGCATGGCCGGTATGCTCTTCCAGCGCAAGCAGATCTATCAGACGCGCGGTAAAGGCGTTGATTTCTGAAAATTGAATCTCGTCATCCGCGTCACGAAACAGCAGCAAGTAAGTTTTTGCCGGGGCGATGCGAGCGCGTGGACGGATATGATGGACTGGCCAGTGATAGCAAAGATTGGCAAGCACCGGATTCAAAAGAGGCCGCCCCTCGAGCAGATTACCGGCGGGATCGATCGTCTTCCAATCGGGCATGTCCGTTGAAATGGATAATGCCAGTTCCACCCATTCGTAATGCGCAAGCTCCAGGAGAAACCACGGATATTTTTCAGGGATGACGCCTTTACTCCCCAGAAATTCTATAAACTCACCGGCTATCTGATGAAAAAGAGGAGAACGGCTACGATGCGCAATGAGAAAGGCGCGCACCAGCCTCGACCATCGCCGCGACCCCAGCACATCCCGAGTCACCGGGAAGCATTTGAGAAGAAAGCCATCGAGATTCTCGTAAACCAGTCTGCTGTATATGCGCATCCGCCGCGCGTCGAGTCCAGGCGGAACGGGCTTTGCCCGGGGATTGCGAAGGTGCGCAGTGAAGGCATACTGGAAGCGCTGAAATTCAGGTAGCTGAACAGACATCGCCTGAATGCCCATGCCGCGCCTGGATCAGCGCGATGCGTTGCACTTCCCGCATCAACTGGTCGAGCGGAGGAATATTGAAATCACGCTCGAGCAAAGTCGGCGCAACACCGTGCATTCCGTAGGTTTGATCCAGCAGCGACCATACCGGATCAATTACATCGGCGCCGTGAGTATCGATGATAAGATTCTCCGCCTCCTTATGATGCCCGGCCATGTGCATATACGCGATGCGATCGGAAGGCAAGGCACGGATGAAGTCCACGGGATCGTAGTCGTGGTTAATGCTGTTGACGTAAACGTTATTGACATCGAGATGAAGATCACAATCCGCCTCCAGCAACACAGCCCGGATAAAGTCCAATTCACTCATATCGTTGATAGGCGAAGCGACATAAAACGATGCATTTTCCAATGCGATACGCCGCTCGAGAATATCCTGGGTACGGCGAACGCGTTCAGCGACATATCTTACCGCTTCCTCCGTAAAAGGGATCGGAAGCAGATCGTACAGATGACCGTCATCAGAGCAGTAGGAAAGATGTTCCGTATAAAGAAGTATCCGGTGCTGATCGAGGAACCGGCGAATCTTTTGCAGCAGCACTTCATCCAGGGGAGCAGGACCACCGATTGAAAGGGAAAGGCCATGACAGACAAAAGGGTAGCGCTCGGTAAAAAAAAGTAGATCCCGTGCCGCACCTCCGCCAAGGTCGATCCAGTTCTCGGGGGCGATCTCGAAAAAATTGATGGTGTCGGGGACACCGCTTTTCAGCGCAGGAATGAGCTCCCGCCGGAAGCCCAGCCCCACGCGGGCGAGGCGTGGGAACTGTTGCATGTCGAATTATTTCTTCATCTGGCCATGAGGCGCTGCTGTTCCGCCACCGGCCTTGCTTTTTGCAAAGCTGTCCGCTTCCGCCGGGTCGACGGCTCCATCCTTGTTCGCGTCAATCTTGTCGAAGATGCCTTCGTGATGCTTGATAAATTCTTCCTTGGTCACTTTATTGTCTTTGTTCTTGTCCGCCAGCGACATGCCGCAATTTCCCTCCGCCGCTTTTGCGCCTGCCCCATATTTGCTGGGGTCCACCCGGTCGGCGTAAGCCACTACATAACGCTCGTTTAACGACTGCATGACGAAAGGATTGCTTGCCTTGCTGTCCGCCTCACTGTCGCCCGCAAAAACAATGGGAGAGGCGCTGAGGCCGGTAGCAAGGACCGAACCTATGACGATGGAAAGCGTGGATTTTTTGTCTTGCACAGTTGGTTCTCCTTGAGTCTGGAAAAAATATTATGTCACAGTTTGACAGGAACGGGAGCCGATTCCACTGATCCTGCAGCGCATCGGGAACAAGGAACTCTCCCGGAGAGGCTTGCAGCAAAATAATGTATTTATTTCTTGCGGGGGTATTCAAGGACTAAAAATTCTGCAAGAATTCGTGTGCCCCATGTGCCCCCTATATGTTTCACAGGGAGTTGAATGTGAAGAGGCTGCGGTTTTGTCATGAACAGGAGGATGAGAGCCTCGTTCTTAAGCTAAATTGTGGGATTTCCATTCCTGGCGAAACCTTGACAAGTTTCTGCCAACCGTCTTGCTCTCAGAGCGCATCAACTGAACCGGAAATGAGTTATCTGTATAATGGGTTGTTTTTAAATAGCAGTTGCATTGTTACACGTCACCCAGCAATGGAAAGGAAATACTGACTATGCCGCAAGAAATGTATAAACAAGCCACTCCCTACATACCCTCGAAGGGAGAAAGTTACATGAGTGCCAAGCAGCTTATGCATTTCCGCAATATTCTGGAAGGCATCAAGTTTGAATTGGGACAGGATATCGATCGCACGGTTCACACTATGCAGGATGAAGCCACAATATTTGCTGATCCTAACGACCGCGCCAGCCAGGAGTCGGACATGGCGCTTGAATTAAGAAATCGTGACCGCGAACGTAAGCTGATCAAGAAGATAGAGGAAACGATCGCAAAAATAGATACTGGAGATTACGGCTATTGCGAAAGCTGCGGGGTGGAAATCGGTTTAAAGCGCCTTGAAGCCCGTCCCACTGCTACACTCTGCATCGACTGCAAGACCTTGGATGAAATAAGGGAAAAGCAAGTCGCGAAATAAAACCTGCCTGCTTTTCACTTAGGTTCTGCAGATAACGAAGTACTTCATTCCTGGAATAAAAGCCCCATCGAGAGGAGTCTTTTATTCCAGGAAGCCACTAACTAAGCTGACTTCAAAAAAACCGGAAGATACAGGAGAAAAGGCTGGGATAAGAGGGCGAGGAACCGCACAGGAAAAAATGGCGACGCTGCTCTTTGTAGGAAATTCTTCTCTCTGTTCCGCCATCAGGTGGCGGCGTTGTCCGCCACGTCGGTGGCAACCGCTTTCATGCTGAGACGCAACCTTCCCTTGTCGTCAGCTTCCAGGACCTTCACCCGAACTACCTGTCCTTCCTTGAGATGATCGCCGACATTGTTGACGCGCTCATTGGCGATTTGCGAGATATGCAGCAGGCCGTCCTTGCCGGGCAGGACGCTGACGATGGCGCCAAAATCCAGAAGCTTCAGTACTGTTCCGTCGTATACCCGCCCCACTTCAACTTCGGCCGTGATGTCTTCGATACGTTTTTTCGCCAGCTCACCGCCCTCCGCGTTGACACATGCAATCATGACGGTGCCATCGTCCGTAATATCGATGGTGGTGCCTGTCTCTTCGGTAAGCGCACGGATCACTGCGCCCCCTTTCCCTATGACGTCACGTATTTTCTCGGGGTTGATTCTGATCTTGATGATACGGGGAGCATGCTCCGAGATATCCTCGCGTCTGGCCGGCAACACCTGCTTCATGATCGTGAGAATATGTATCCGTCCTTCCCTTGCCTGTACCAGGGCAGCATGCAGGATCTCTTTGGTGATCCCCTGAATCTTGATATCCATCTGCAGGGCAGTAATGCCATTTTCGGTACCCGCCACCTTGAAATCCATGTCGCCCAAGTGATCCTCATCACCCAGAATATCACTGAGCACGGCAAACCGATTGCCTTCCTTGATGAGCCCCATGGCGATACCTGCTACGTGCCCCTTCAGAGGTACACCGGCATCCATCAATGCAAGGCAGCCGCCGCAAACGGATGCCATGGAACTGGAGCCATTGGATTCGGTAATTTCAGAAACCACGCGAAGCGAATAGCCAAACTCTTCCGGGGAAGGCAGAACTGCAACCAGGGCTCGTTTTGCCAACCGTCCGTGCCCGATTTCACGCCGCTTGGGTGTTCCAACCCGTCCCGTCTCTCCGGTGGCATAGGGAGGCATGTTGTAGTGAAGCATGAAACGCTCGGAGTAATCTCCCTGGAGAGCATCGATTTTCTGCTCATCGCGACCGGTTCCCAGCGTTGCAACTACCAGCGCCTGGGTTTCTCCGCGGGTAAATAATGCTGAACCGTGGGTCCTCGGCAGGAGGCCGGTCCGGATCGTTATTGGCCGGACGGTGCGGGTATCGCGTCCATCGATGCGCGGTTCGCCGTCCAGAATCTGCGAGCGCACGATTCTCGATTCCAGGGCAAAACAGGCCTCCTTCACCGCCTGGGCATCGGGACCTTCCCCGTCCTCGACGCCGAGTTCGGTAAAGACTCTTGTCCAGATGCTGTCTATGGTCTCGGACCTTACCTGCTTCTGCTTCTGGCGGAAAGCGGCACGTAAATCATTCTCTGCCATTTCCGCAATTTTAATGGCCAGTGCAGGGTCTCTTGCAGGCGGCTCCCAGTCCCATGCGGTCACGCCCGCCTCATCCGCCAGTTCATTGATCGCATCGATGGCAACCTGCATTTGCTGATGACCATAAACGATGGCGCCCAGCATGACGTCCTCCGACAGCTCCATCGCATCGGATTCCACCATCAGCACAGCCTGCCGCGTGCCAGCCACGACCAGATTCAGCTGTGTCTGCTTCAGTGCACTGGTATCGGGATTCAATACATATTCGCCATTGATGTAGCCAATCCGCGCGGCGCCGATAGGCCCGTTGAACGGAATGCCCGAGAGCACTAGCGCGGCAGATGCGCCCAGCATGGCGGGAATATCGGCATCTACTTCGTTATCGGAAGACAGGACGGTGGCTACCACCTGCACTTCGTTGTAGAAATTTTCAGGAAAAAGGGGACGGATCGGGCGATCGATCAAACGGGAGGTAAGAATTTCCTTTTCGGAGGGACGGCCTTCACGTTTGAAAAAACTACCGGGTATTCTGCCAGCCGCGTAGCTCCTTTCCTGATAGTCCACCGTCAGGGGAAAGAAATCCTGCCCCTGCTTGGCGCTTTTTGCACCTACCACGGTAACCAGGACAACGGTATCGCCCATGCTGACCATAATGGCGGCATGGGCTTGTCTTGCTATTTCTCCGGTTTCGAATGTTAGCTGATGAGACCCGTACGTAACACTTTTCTTGATTTTCAATTAACTGCCCTTTTCGATTAAATCATTCCGGTTTCGCTCCCGGCACCATAGCCGCGGTCGCGCAACCGATACAAGCGGAAGCCATTCCGATGCTCAAGGAGCAATAGGTTATTCCGCTGCTATCTCAATCGGGGATTTACTTTTATTTACGCAGGCCAAGCCGTTCTATCAGCGTCCGGTAGCTCTCCACACTGTTCTGCTTCAAATAATCGAGCAGCTTGCGCCGACGGCTTACCATCCGCAGCAAACCGCGGCGGGAGTGATGATCCTTGACATGCGTTTTGAAATGATCGGCCAGATCGTTGATACGAGCGGTCAGTAACGCCACCTGCACTTCGGGAGAACCCGTGTCTCCTGCGGCCCGTTGATAATCGCGCACCACCTCTGCTTTTTGATCGGTTGTGACTGCCATGCTACTCTCCATTACGCCTGATGCGAAAGGGCGACATTTTACTCTTTAACAGGGTGAATTCTCAAGATATTATTGGATTTCCAGCGCACCGGCAGGCGTTGCACATCCCACTGGGGAAGTTTACACGCTGATCACCCACCTCAAGAACGATCAGAGCCAACGGCTTGCTACTTGGCGATATATCCGCCCAGCGAGGGCTCGGGCGAATGAACGGCCCGCATTTCCGCATCGGCATATCGTACCACCATCGACAAGGTAGAGCGCGCGGCATGCGCGTCCGAGGCCAGCCGCAGTAGCGTGCCGAGAGTCAACGAGCGCTTCAGTAACAGCCCCAGCAAGCGTCCCAGGTGAGGACTTCCGTCCGGCCGTACTGCCTCAAGCAGAACACGCGGAGGTGAGAAGTCGAGGGGATCTGAAATAGCGCGTACCGCCATGAATGGCAATCCGGCATTCGTGGCAACTTCGGCGACTGCACCGCTTTCCATATCTACTGCATTCGCGCCGGTGGATTCGGCCAGGTCGCGCTTTGCAGAAGTGGAGGTAAGGACCTTGCTGCTGGCAGCCAGGATTCCACCTGCTACACTCAGCTGATCGGGCAGGCATCGCTGCAGGCGAGTACGCCAATTCAAATCGACTGGCAGGAGACAACCGCCCGTATGGATCGACTCAGGCAGCATCAGCGCTCCGGAATGCAGGACGGAATGCAATGCGCCCGCAAAACCGAAACTCATCAGCGCAGCAGCTCCTGCATTCTTCAGCCCGGTTGCGGCTGCGCCGGCCGCCTCTGCCCCCACTCCACAAAGCCAGACGGCAGCGCCATTCCCGAGATCTGTCCTTTGATTGAAGAAGAGGCGCAATGGCGTTATGCAACGCGCCTCCACCCGCATGGCGACTATGATGCCGACCCCCGTCACGCGGGGAACTTCCGGTTCAATGCATGAAATCGGGTCAATGCCCATACCGGGAAATATTTCGTATACCCGTAGTACTTGAGGTAGAAAACCCTCGGGAAGCCGGGAGCGGTAAACCAGGGTTCATGCCAGAGCCCATCGCTGTCCTGTTCCCGCAAGAGGTAACCAATTCCCCGGTGAACCTCATGACTGCGCCATTCGCCGGCTCCCATCAGTGCAAGCAATGCCCATGCGGTATGAAAAGAAGTACTGGTATGAAACTGGCCTGCCTGCTGGGGGGAAAGGTAGCTGTCGTTACTTTCTCCCCATCCGCCATCCTCCCGCTGCACGGATTTGAGCCAGTGCACCGCGCGTCGGATGGCAGGATGACCGGTATCTGTCCCGGCCAGACGGAAGGCCTCCAGCACGGACCACGTTCCATAGATGTAATTGCTGCCCCAGCGGCCGAACCAGGCGCCACTGGCCTCCTGTTCATTGAAGAGGTATGCCAGACTTCGTTCCAGCGCCTGTTTATGCCTGGACTGGCCGTACAAGGCGAGAAAACCTGCACAGCGGGCGGAAACATCACTGGTCGGAGGATCAAGGAGCGCCCCATGATCGGCAAACGGGATCTCGTTGAGATAGTAATACGTATTGTCGCTGTCGAAAGCCGCAAACCCGCCATTGCTGGACTGCATCCCTGCCAGCCAATCGGCAGCCCGGCTGATGCTTTCCTGATAAGCCTTGGGGTCGGCCTGGTACAATGCCCAAGCCACCGCAGCCGTGTCGTCGAGATCGGGATAGTGGGGATTTGCGTACTGGAAAGCCCAGCCCCCCCCCGGTAATCCGGGATGATCTTCCTGCCAGTCCGCCGGCGCATCGAGCACCTGGCAGGGAACCAGCCAGTCGAGCGCTTTCCGGATGGGCCTCTGATCGACCTCCGTATCCTCTTGAAAAGCGAGACAGGTCAGGACGGTATCCCATACTGGGGAAACACAGGGTTGGCACCAAGTACGCTCGCCTTCCTCCACCAGCAGCAGGCGCAGCGCCTTGCGGCATTGCACCCGTGCGGGATGATCATACGGGTATCCAAGCAATGCCAGAGCTTCGCTGGCATTCACCATGGCAGGAAAGATCGCCCCCAGACCTGAATCGCCGTTCAGCCTTTCCATGATCCAGCTTTCCGCCCGCCGCAGCGCCAATCTGCGCACTCCTTTGGGTATGAAGGGTTCGAGCAGGGAGAGAGTGCGCTCGATCAGCAGAAACACGCGATTGAGCGCAGTACGTACCGGAAAATAATTCCGCTCCTCCTCCGGGGGAACCGTGAACAATTCACGGATGGCGACTTTGCGCGGATTCACCGCGCGCGCCCTCAGGCTACACAGGATAGACAGCGGAACCATTACTGTCCGCGACCAGTACGCGACCTTGCTGGTATGGAATGGGAACCACTTGGGAAACAGTATGATTTCAACCGGCACAAATGGCACGCCTCGCCAGGGAAGCTGGTCATACATGGCAAGCAACAGGCGTGTAAATACGTTTGCTCTCGCTGCGCCGCCATGCTTCAGAATTGCTGCACGCGCACGCGCCATGTGGGGCGCGTCCGGTGAGTCCCCCACAATTTTCAGAGCATAATAGGCCTTGACCGAGCAACTCAGATCGAACTCACCGCCGTAGTAGAGCGGCCAGCCTCCGTGCGCTGCATCCTGTTTTTCACGAATAAAGCGGGCAATCCTGACCTCCAGGTCCAGGTCCACTTCATCCATGAAGTGCATCATCAGTATGTACTCGGCGGGAATCGTGCAATCGGCCTCCAATGGAAAGCACCAGTGGCCATCCTCCCTCTGCTGAGCCAGCAGCGCACCGCGTGCCGCTTCCAGTCCCGCTTTCAGCATTTTTTCGTCCATTGCGGGAGTATTGTTTGAGCCCGGGGATTGAGCTTGCAAAGAAGTTCTCGCCATACCTCCGAATTTTTTCATGTATTTTTACCTAGCGCCTCTTTAAAGTTTCAGGGAAGAACACATCGCAGGGGTGTGAGTGTAGCCATAAAAACTATTAAAAGCATGATTTTACTCGATTCGGCCCCGGAACCGGTACATCGTCGAGATTCATGCAAGGATGTTTATGGCAATGCAGCGCACCGCTGGACGAGTATGGAAGCAGCAGTTGAGATTTGATTAAAATCTCATCGCAAGGGCTCGGACGTCGCCTCGTTCTGTACGGAATCCTCATCTGCGAATTCGTCCAGGCTCTCGGGCGGCGGGTCGCCATCATAGATCAAATGCTTGCGCTGCTGTAAAAAACCTTCGCGAACGAAAAGATAAGGGTCCAGCGCCGCCTGGTCCCGAATACGCATGGGGCCGGACAACCGTGCCCGCCTGTCTATGATACTTAAAACCGTGATTGGAGCTACAACTGCGCTGCTGGCGACAGTACCCGCATAAAACAAAAGGTTGCTGAAAACGCTCACAGGAATGCCGGGCGCATCGCGATAGCTGCTGGGGCCGATCAGAGGGACAAAAAGGTAGGAGCCGGTATCAACGCCCCAGACGCCGAGTGTCTGCCCGAAATCTTCATCATGCTGTGGCAACCCCATGGGGCCTGCCATGTCGAAGAGCCCGCCCAGACCAATGGTCGAGTTGACCGCAAAACGAAGGGTGTCCTGGAATCCCTGCCGTACTTTACCTTGGAGGAAATCATTAAGAATGACGTTGGGATATGCAAGGTTGTCGTAGAAATTGCCGATCGAGCGCTGCAGGGGGTCGGGCACATGCTTTATATAGGCATCCGCAACCGGCGCCAGAACCGCCCGGTCCACCTTGTCGGTAAAATTGTAAAACTGTCGATTGGCTCTTTCATTCGGATCGATCGTATCGATACTCGCATCGTTCTTATGCAGCGTCGCGCAACCGGTAAACAGTGATATGCATGCCAACAACAGGAAGGAAGTTCGCATATTTGCCACCATCCGTAAAGGGAAGGCTACGTCCCTGTTAATCTGTCCGCCAGAATCAGAATCCGCATGGAAGGGGGATGCCCACAAACCGCTACAGGTGCGAAGTATACAATTATTGCCGGACTAACGCACAAATTGAGCCTTTGCCCCTTTGGCCGGCGCGCGCAGCAATGCAGGCAGTATTACCAGCGTACAGATAAGCGTAAAAGCCAGCCCCACGGTAAGCATTATTCCCATACTCGCAGTGCCTCTGTGCGACGAGAACATCAGGCTTGCGAAATCCACCAGCGCAGTCAGCGCGCTGTAAAAAATCGCCCGCGCAGTGCTGGTATGGATCAGCATCTCGCTTACCAGTTCATTATTCAGACTGCGGTGCACCATATGCAGGCTGCTATCGATCCCCAGGCCAAGCAAAAGTGGGAGAGCAATGATATTGGCAAAGTTGAACGGAACATCCAGCAGGACTGTGAACGCAGCGGTGAACAGGCTGGACAGCAACAGCGGGAGCAGGACCAGCAGCATGTACTTTACACTGCGCAATAACACCAGCAGGGCAACGATAATTCCAACGAGCGCAAGCAAAAACGCCTGTACGAATGCTTGCACTACCGCTTCGCCTGCTTCAAGGGTCACCACTGGCGCTCCCGTCACTTCGGGCGCCACTTTCTGCACGCTTCGCACGAAGCGCCGCAATGCATCATTGTCGTTCAGGTCTTCTGATGGATAAATTGCCAAGCGATATTCGCCTGACTGGGCATGCCAGCGGCTGCTCAACGATGCCGGCAAATCCTGCTCGCCAAACAGGTTGGCTTCCGTCGCCGTACGCAGGTTCTCCAGCGCCGCAGGCAACGTAACCAGCAGATCTCCCTCCAGGGACCGCAACAAGGCGACCTGGTCGGCAGGACTGGCTGTATCAAGCTGTTCAAACAGGGAACTCAGGGATGACCTGAGCTTGCGTGCGGCCGGAACTGCCGCATGCTCCGGGCGGGCGGCAATAAAACTATCCAGCGCGGCGGTCAATGCGTCGAGCGCCTCGCGCTGTTTCTGGATGGAACTGTCCACGCGGCGATCCTGCCCCACCCCCTCGATCGGTCCCACGGTCAACGCCATTTCCTCGATGAGTTGCAGCTTTTCTTCCTGATCCGCCGGCACGAAGTCGAGGAGACTGACCACCTTATCCACTTCAGGAAGCTCGCTCAACGCGAGCGCCAGGCGTCCTGCTTCGTGCCGATCTTTTGCGAGGACAATGGAATGCCAGGGTGAAAGATCGGGTTGCGCAAGGAGTTCACGAAAGGCCTGTATCGCTTTGCCTTTCTGATCCTGCAGATTCAGGAGATTGTAGTCAAACCGTACCTGAGGCAGCAAAAAAAGGGCGCCAACTGAAGCGGCAAACGTGAGGACATAGGTCAGCCTGTGCCATTTCAGGGATAACTCCAGTACTCTGCCAACCGACGCTTTCGGAGGGGTATCTGGCACGGCTTGCTGTCGTTTCGGAAGGTAGCGCAGCAGGGCTGGTGCAATTGTAAGGGTTACCAGAAGGCTGATAATCATGCCGGTGCCGGAGATGAGGCCCAGTTCCGCCACGCCGCTGTAATCCGTAGGGATGAACGCGTAGAAGCCGATTGCGTTAGTGATGGTGCAAGCGGTAAGGGCGGCACCTGCATCCCCGCCCGACACATGCAGGGCCTTGGTAGATGGGTTGCCGCTTTCCAGAACTTCGCGATAACGCAGCAGAAAGTGGATTGCAAAGTCGGCACCCAGACCAATGTATAACACGGCAAACGCAATGGAGATCAGGTTGACATGACCCACCACGGCTGTAGCAAATGTCGCGGTAAGAACCAGACCCATGGCGAGACAGACCAGGACATTGATGATCAGTCCGGCTGCTCGCATCGCAAAATAAAGAACCACGACAACCAGGATGAAGGTGATTATTCCTGCATATTGCATGCCGAGCAGCGAACTGCTCAGTTCGTCGTGCGATAACGCTACCTCCCCGGTAATACGCAGGCGGACTGCTCCGTCCTCCGTAATTCCGGCATCGCCTGCCGCCGCGGATAGCGCCTTGATGGCCTGCTCCCCGGGAAACATCTGATCATAATTGAGCTTCGGCTTGGCTATGATCAGTTCCTGGTATTTGCTTTTTTGCGATTCGCCGCTGAAGAGGGCTTGCCACGACAACGCACGCGGCGCTCCTCCCAGTCTCGCTCCCACCGTGTCGCTCACTGCGCCAAGCACCGGGCTGAGCTCCATGGCGCGGCCCTTCTGCAATTCCTCTATCGCGCCCGTCAGCACATCGACGAAAGCCGCGAGCGTAGGATTTCTGGCAATATGGGCCATTAACGGCTGCGCAGCAGCCACACGATCGGTTATCTGCTGCAGTTCCGGAACGCTTTCATAGAGCAGGCCATTGCGCGTGAAGAAATCGCCTGTTGTCGGTGGATAGACATCCTCGAAATTGAAAGTGTCTTTTTTCAGGCGCGCGGCAAGGCGTTCGGTGGCCTGATGGACCTGCTCAGGCGTCGGTGCTTCCAGCACTACCAGAAGCGTGTCGACATCCTGCGGAAATGTCTTGTTGTAGTGGGTTATGTTGACACGAAACGGCAGATCCTTGGAGAGCATGTCGGTTGTGTCGGTATTCATGCCGAGATTGCGCCAGACGTAGACGCTGCATCCTGCGGAAATCAGCAGTGCTGTAAAAAGAACCCAGGCGCTATGACGATAGCAAACAGTGGCCCAAGCTGCAAAAATACGGTAGATGCGGCTTTCCGAGTCGTTGTTTGTTGTGGTCATGCTGGGGAAGCAATGTCGGAGAATCGATCCGTCATCAGAGGATGGTTTCGGGGGTTAGCAGCGAGGTAAAAAAGAATCCCGGGTCGTTGGCGAGACAGAATGCAAAAAGGGAAACCTGAAGTAGGGGTTTTTCCTCGGGCTCATCAAGATGCCGTCATACCCGTGAAAGCGGGTATCCGGTTTTTCAACGCAATAATATTATAAATCGATGAATTTCCGCTTTCACGGAAATGACGATCAAGGTTTTGCCCGAAGGTTTCTGCCTCTTATTACAAAACCGGCCCCTTTTGCCCATGCAGTTCTCTGGATGTCACCGATTTATTCCGGATGAGTTGGCTCAAGATTTGTCGTGAGATTTGCAGTGTTCAGTCTTTTCCTGCCTGCTCGATCTTCTGCTTGAGCATGTCGACGAGCTTTGGAAAACCATCGCGCTGAAGAATCGCCCTATACTCGACACGTTTCAGTGCCAGATCGCTGACACCGTCGGCCAGAATATTCACGATACGCCACCCGTCCTTTCCTTGCCGCAGCATGTAGTCAAAGCGTACTGGTTCGCCGCCGGATTGAATCAATTTGCTGCGTATCATTACCTGCTCCCGGGGCATGGATTGACGCTCGAGAAACTCAAACCGCTCGCCGTCATATTCCTTGAACTGACTTGCGTAAGTAGCTATGCTCAGCTTGCGAAAAGTGTCTGTAAAGGTACGCTGCTGTTCAGCACTCAATTGCGTCCAGTTCGCTCCCAGCGAGGTGCGCGCGATAAAATCAAGATCATGTGTCTGATTGATGACAGGAGCCAGCAATTCATAGCGTCCCTCATAGCCGAGCTTTGCGCCCTCGCGCATCGCCTTGATGAGTGCTTCCTGCAACTGTTTGACGACTTGCTCCGGCGTTCCCGACTCTTGGGTTTCGCTCCAGGAGGGAGACGCCACCAGAAGCATCCCGGCAATTATTTGAAGTTGCAGCAGTAATTTCAGTGCACTCAGGATCTTCATGTTGATAATCTTTATAGCAGTTTATTCATGCACATGGTTTGTCAGAGGGTCCATGCGGCAATATTCGTTGCAATATCCGGCCATGTGGGTTCTGCATCGAGTGGCCGATAGTTTCTACACCTCGGAAATCAGATATCCCCATCGTGACGTTCTATGATTACATCCCAACCCCTTTAGCCTTTTGCCGCTCGCGCCTGAGTATTTGGCAGGATCGGAGGGGTCAGCCCGATCGCCCGATCAGACCCGCTCGTGGTAAAGTTGTTTCGACCAAACCCAGCGCGCATTGACTTTTACGGTTGCTGATCAACGCAGTGTCGCCGTTTCGGCAACGGGCAACGCTATCGCTCTATCTTGACCGGAATTCCCGCAAGCGTCGCCGGGGTTTTCAGCTCCTCTCGCGCCCATTTCGGTGTAGGCTCCGCCACCATCGGTCCCGTTGTTTTCGGCCCTCTGATGGAGGTGATCAGTCCTTTCAGCGGATGCTGCAGCATATCTTCCACGGCTGTGGCTTCATAGCCGCAATGTGCCATGCATTGGGCACACTTCGGGTTGCTGCTGTTGCCATATTTATCCCACGGAGTATCATCCAGCAGCTCCTGGAAACTGGATGCATATCCTTCATCCGGAAGCAGATAGCAGGGCTTTTGCCAACCGAAAATGTTGCGCGTCGGATTACCCCAGGGCGTGCACTGATAGTTCTGGTTGCCCGCGAGAAAATCGAGATAAAGCGACGAGTGATTCAGCTTCCATTTACGGGTCTTGCCTATCTTGAAAATGCCCCTGAAGAGATTCTTGGTATCCTTCCCCTTAATGAAGATATCCTGCCTGGGAGCGCGCTCATAACTGAATCCGGGCGCGATCGTCGCACCCTCCACCCCCAGCTCCATCGCATAGTCGAGGAACTCCGCAACATCCTCCGGTGTTTCACCCTGGAACAGAGTGCAATTGACGGTAACCCTGAATCCCTTTGCAACCGCCAGTTTTATAGCCTCAACCGCGCGGTCGAACACCCCGTCCTGACAGACAGAGGCGTCATGCCTTTCCTTCAGGCCATCCAGATGGATGGAAAAGGTCAAATAAGGCGAAGGGGTATAGTCGTCAATCTTCTTTTTTAACAAAAGCGCATTGGTACACAGATAAACATATTTCCTGCGCGCAATGATGCCTCTGACAATCTCCGGCATTTCCTTATGTATCAACGGCTCCCCGCCGGGGATGGAAACCATGGGGGCTCCACACTCATCGACCGCCTGCATGCATTCCTCATACGACATCCGCTTGTCCAGAATGTGATCGGGATAATCGATCTTACCGCAGCCGGCACAGGCCAGATTACACCGGAACAGGGGTTCCAGCATCAAGACCATAGGATATTTTTTTACTCCTCCCAACTTTTGCTTGAGCAGATAAGTGCCGACAGCTATCTGTTGACGTAAAGGAACTCCCATGTATAAATCCTCCAAAAAACTTCCGTAAACTTTATTAATGTCAGGTTGGGGTCACCTGATTTCTTCCTATTGTTTTGCAGGTGCTGAAGGTGTCTGAAGTTGCAGCGGGACACTTCAATGCTGGTTCGTTTTTGCGAAACCTCGAAAAAAATGATCTGGGTTCGCCCTTAGAATAGGGCAATCAGGCGATAAGCCTTGCTGAAACTACCTGTACTTTCCCCTTCTACTGCTTTCATCCTGTCTTTCGATCCGGCAGTTACTTGCCATTCTTCTTGATCGAATTGCTGTAACGTTTTGTCCTGTAAGCATGTTAACACGTATATTTCCCAAACTAAACTCACAACTCATCCAGGGTTAAACTGCACAGAGAACATAATTTGGCCCGACAAGGCTGCTCAGTGGCTGGTCAAACGGGTTCGTCAGAAGTCGCGGTTCAATGCAATTGACATTTAATCGAAGATGGAAAAAAAGGGGCGCCGAAGCGCCCCTTTTTTCTGTTGAACAACAATCAGAAGTTGTGGCGAAGACCGATCGTGAAGGTCGAACGGTTAGCACCACCATTTACATAGTTAGGTGCTGTATATCCAACAGTTCCAAGAAGAGGGGCGCCCGCACCAGTAGCAATAAGGTTATTGGCTGCCGGTCCATTGGGGTTATCAAGATAAACATGTTGATAACCACCAAAAATGCTCGTCCGCTTGCTCAGGTTGTGAATCGCACCGACAGTAAAGCTGTCAGCCTTGCGCGCAGCCGCGGCATTCACGCCGCCAGCATGGGCCTTGGTCATACCGCCCTGCGCCACCAGCGTGGTGTTGCCCAATCTGTATTGGGCGCTGGCAAACCAGAGATTTCCGTCTCCGCCCCAGTTCATGGCGGAGTTGCACTGACCGGAAACCAGTCCGGAATCGAGCGGATTCGCCGTCAGGGAAGCGGCAGTGCTACATGTGGCGGCCCCAAGCGCATTGTTGACGTCTTCATACTGGCCGCTCAGCTTGAAGTTTTCCCAGGCCCAGGAAGCACCGACACGCCATATTTCTTCCGTTCTGAGACCGAGGCTTTTTTGGATGCCGCTGGCATTGTCCCGCGAATAACCGCCGAAGATATCGAGGCCCATGCCCATGAAATCGGCATGGTACTTGGCCGCCGCCTGTCCATCGAATTCACCATTTCGCCCGCCAGTATTGCCATTGCTGCCCAGGCCGCCGGGAAGGAAGCCGGAAATGATGCTGCCACTTTGAAGCGGGTTGAGTGAATTGGCATCACCGGGCATCAAGATACCCGAGAAGGTGAATCCTTCGATGCTTGCGGAATCATAACGAATGGCGCTGTTGACGAAAGTATTCGCACCAGACCCCATGCCATTAGCTGCACCGGACATGGTTCCACCGGCACCGTTCGCTTGCAGGGTGGTGTAGGCGAACGGATCGATTGTCATACCCCCGGCGAAGTCCTTGAAGGGGGACTGGAGACGGCCAAACCTGATATCACCCCAGTGGCTGTGGGAGAGACCGACCCACTGCTCGCGAGGCGTGGTGGCGGAACCGGAGCCGGTGTTAAGCCCGAATTCAAGGCGGGCATTTGCTTTCAGGCCGTTGCCCAGATCTTCTGTAACCTGCAGACCCCAGCGGGAAGAGCGGGAATTGTCCTGGAGTGCCCCCTGGCTGGGCTGGCTAGCAAAATCAACGAGACTGTATTCGGCTTGTGCCCGACCAAAAAGCGTAACGTTTGTCCCCTGAGCGGATGCAACCACCGGGGCCGCGAGTGCACCGGCGACGGCCAGCGCAATCAGTTTCTTTTTCATGTGGAAAATCTCCTTTAAAGTTGAAACGGTGGGGCCTCGCACCGACCCTATTTCGGTGGGAGTTTATTCCCGCTGCCTGGACCTCCCGAAAATGAGAGGGTTGAGAGATTGTGCCTAACGTAACAACGCCTAGCAAGGAAATAAAGAGAGTTTGGGAACTGGATAAGGATATGTGTTGCTTTTTTGCAACAAAGCATGGGAACCTTCGGAACCCTGTGGGTTGAATGCAACCCGGACGATTGATGAATTACCCGAACAACCTCGCCAACTCGGCCCCGGGATCAGAAGCACGCATGAAGGCTTCGCCTACGAGGAAGATGCCTACTCCGTGCCCGCGCATCAGCGCAACATCATCAGATGTGAGTACCCCGCTTTCGGTGATGGTCATGCGGTCTGGCGGAATGCGGTCAAGCAGATGCAGGGTCGTATCCAGGCGGGTTTCAAACGTATGCAGGTTGCGGTTATTGATGCCGATCAGGGGAGACGCCAGTTCCAGCGCCAGCTCGAGTTCCGCACCATCATGAACCTCAACCAGAACGGCCATCCCGAGCGCATGAGCCAGCAACTCCAGCTTGCGCATTTCCACTACCGCTTCTTCCTCCTGCCGGTAGCTCCCGGCCGAAATGAAAGGATCGCGGAAGGCGGCGACAATGATGAGGATGCAATCCGCACCCATGAGCCGCGCTTCGGCGACCTGATATTCGTCCAGCATAAAATCCTTGCGCAGGATCGGCAGATCGCAAGCGCTTCTGGCCTGCTTCAAATATTCCGCACTGCCATGGAAATATTGCTGGTCTGTCAGAACCGACAGACAGGCCGCGCCATGCTGGGCATAGCTCACTGCGATAGCTGCGGGGTCGAACTGCTCACGCAACACACCCTTGCTGGGGCTGGCCTTCTTTATTTCCGCAATGACGGCCGGTAATCCCAGGGCAAGTTTCTTGCGAAGCGCGCCAACGAAATCCCTTGGGGGCGGTAACGCCTCCGCCTGGCGGCGAAGCACGGCAAGAGAACCCTGCGCTTTCAATGCCGCAATCTCCTGTCGCTTTATCGCCAGAATCTCCTGAAGAATATTAGCCATGATCAAACAAAAGAAACCTCACCGCGGTTCTGCCGGTTTGAGAATTCCACCAGCTCCTGCAATTTTTCCCTCGCAGCACCGCTTTCTATAGCGGCATGCGCTTTTTTTACACCTTGCGCGAGCGACTCTGCGATACCAGCCACATAAATCGTCGCACCCGCATTCAGCAATACGATATCCCGCGGCGGCCCCGGCTGATTATTCAATACCGCTCTCAGCATCTCTGCAGACTGAGTGGTGTCATGCGCTTGTATTGTTTCAATGGGAGCCGCTTTCATGCCGAAATCTTCCGGCCTGACGGTATATTCGAGGATCTCGCCGTGCCTGAGTTCACCTACCAGGGTCTCGCCAGCTATCGTGATCTCATCCAGCCCGCCCTGGTTGCTGGCACCGCCATGAACCACCATGACATGACGGCTGCCCAGCCGATGCAAAACGCGTGCGATGATGCCCACGAGATCGGGATGGAATACGCCCAGCAGTTGATTTTTTGCTCCGGCGGGATTGGTCAGCGGCCCGAGGATATTAAACAGGGTGCGCACCCCCAGCTCGCGCCGTACGGGGGCAGCATGTTTCATGGCATTGTGGAAATTGGGTGCGAACATGAAACCGAGACCGATTTCACTTATGTTCTCCGCTATTTGCGCCGGTGTCTGGTCGAGATTGACACCCAGTGCTTCGAGCACATCGGCGCTTCCCGATTTGCTGGAAACAGAGCGTCCGCCATGTTTCGCCACCCGTGCGCCGGCAGCCGCGGCGACAAACGCAGCGGTGGTGGAAATGTTGAAAGTATGGGCACTATCCCCTCCTGTTCCGCATGTATCGACGAGGCGATCATCCTGTACTTCCACGCGGGCGGCAAATTCGCGCATTACCTGTGCCGCAGCAGCGATCTCGCCCACGGTTTCCTTCTTCACACGCAACCCGGTGATAATCGCTGAAATCAGCGTGGGGGAGAGTTCTCCGCGCATGATCTGTCGCATGAGCGACAGCATTTCATCATGAAAGATTTCACGGCGCTCGATGAGGCGTGTCAGTGCTTCCTGCGGACTCACAGGGGCCTGCTACTGACTGATACCGCTCCAACTCTTTCAACCGTTTCAACCCCTTGGCTGGGATTCATACCACTTCCTTCAGTTTTCACTGGTTCAGAAAATTCCCGAGCAATGTATGCCCATGCTCGGTCAGAATGGATTCCGGATGAAACTGCACACCTTCGATGGGCAGGGTCTTGTGACGCACCCCCATGATTTCTCCATCTTCGGTCCAAGCGGTGATTTCCAGGCAGTCGGGCAGAGTTTCCCGTTCAATGACGAGAGAGTGGTAACGGATTGCGGTGAACGGGTTAGGCAAACCACGAAACACTCCTGCCCCATCATGAAAGATAAGGGAGGTCTTGCCATGCATCGGTCGTACCGAATGAATTATTTTTCCGCCGAAGGCCTGCCCTATGCTCTGATGACCGAGACAGACACCCAGCAAGGGAATCTGTTCATTGTAGCGCTCGATCAGGGGTATGGATATTCCAGCCTTGCTCGGCGTGCACGGGCCTGGGGAGATCACGATGCGCTCAGGTTTTAACTGTGCAACTTCTTGAGGAGTGATTTCATCATTGCGAAACACTTTCACTTCCTCGCCCAGTTCGCCAAAATACTGGACCAGATTATAAGTGAAGGAATCGTAATTATCGATCATCAACAGCATAGTAAGAAATCCACCCGATGAAGTCCACCCTGAAAGACATATGCACGTCGCTCATATCTTATTTTACGCCGAAGCTGACGGATACAACCAGGATAGCGAAGAGACCGATATTATCTCTTCTCCAAATCCGACGGGCAAGGCCAACGGAAAAAGGTTTGATACGCCGGCTCTTTCGAGCAAAGAATCGACGTCCATGGGGCGGCAAGAGGCGGAAAGAGGCGGAAAGAAATTCTCTGTTGTCAGGAGCGACGCGGTCAGCGAGCGATGAGAAATCGCTGATGAAAAATCGCTACGCGGTCACCCGATCCGTTCCATGACAGCGAGAAGTTCGGTGTCGTCCATTTGCGCCAGCACGAGAATGCCAGCCCGCAAAATCTGGCTCTTCTTCGCCCGCCGGCCCTGATCCAGGCAACGCTTCTTAAGCATGGAAATCTGCTTGTGCTCGTTCTCAGGGATAGAATAACTGTCGCGTATCCGTTTATTTTTCTTCGGCGTGGCGGTATTGGAAAATTCCTCCGCGTTCGCGTCCATTTCCATTTCCTTCTCTGATCTTGCCTCCGCTACGCGCTTCCGCGGTTTGTCTTCTTTCGGGCTGTGCGAACCGGTCTTGTCCGATGCCCTCGACCTGCGAGGTCTGACAACTTCCGCTGGCGTCCCCGTCAGGACGGAAGCCGGCGGGTCATTTTGTGATATTGCCGCTTCCTTTGCTGTCCGGCCAGGTTTTTTTGAATTCTGTTTTCTTGAATTCTGCTTGCCTGCTGTTGACGTCATGATTTCTCCTGAAGAGGGCCAAGGGGATATACATCCTAAAGCCATAAACAAACGATAGTGCTTTCCCTTGATGCAATATTTACCAGTCAAGCAGGACTGGCAGGCGCGGTACCGCCGGGAACATCGGGAAACATAAGGCTCATCCGCTCGCTTCCCTATGGTAGCAGATGCCCGTGGACCTCGCGGATTTCGCGGCTGATAGAAGGTTCCAGATGCCGGGTTTCAAGCGTTTCACGATAACTTTCGAGCAGATTTTCCACTTCGACGCTCTTCATCCCTGTGAACGGTTCGGCCTCCAGAATCGCGTTCAAAGGCCCCTTGCTGGTATACCAATCCACCAGTTCGCGCCCGATGCGATAGAGCTCGCCGTTATTCGTTTCACACAGGTTTCTTTGTTCCCCCTCCTTTGCCAGCGCCGCTGCCTTGACCTTCAGATCCTGTTCCAGCTGTTTGCGTTGGAGGTGAGCTCCTGGTTCTGTTCTGCCCTTCCTTGAGTTGGACGCCCAATTCCGCTTTTTCCCGGCTTGCCGCTTCGATATCCTTTTCGAGCCGCAATGCCTTGGCTGCGGCACTGGCCGCAGACTTTTTATGAGACTCCGTTTCCTTGCTGGCATTCTTCAGCGTTTCTTCCAGCGCCGTTTTCTCCTGATCGAGTGCCGATTTCTGCTGCTGCATTTCGTTCAACTGCTGTTGCATGCGCCGCAGCATCTGTCGCTCTTTCTTAGCATTCCTGTCGGTGGCAGTGCCCGCTGCGCTGGTGGAAGGCCAGGGGGCTACCAACAGAGCAACGATCATCCCCCGGGCCAGAAGCGGCAGAATCTTTTTTTTCCGGCGGCTCATGATATTCTTTTCATCAGCAGCATCACCGTCAGGAGACCAATCGCAACCCATCCATCCACGGTCAGCGATTTCAGGATGATGCTCATGTGCGAGGCATCGGAGTCACCTTCGATGGTCTCTTCTTCACCCATCACAACCAGCTTGCCGTCCGGTCCCAGTGCAGCCTGAACCGCAATCCATTCGGCTAGCCGCACAAGCCCCGACACCTGCGCTTCGTCCATCTCGCCCTTGAATCTCCCCCCCAAGGTCACGCTGCCCGCGGGCAATACCACATTCCGGGCTTCGCCAGTCGCCTTGCCATCTATATACAGGCTTAGCGCATCCGAAATCGTGAAACCGACGTGATGCCACTGCCCGGCAGCAAAAGGCTGGTCGGAAACCACGCTCGCCCCCCTGATTGCATCCTGATCAGGCCGTCATCGAGCGAGACGCTCACGTTATCGGACTGATAAATGATGCCGCTAGGGGAGGTGGGCTTGACCCATACGCTGAAGCTGTAGCCTCCTGCTGCCTGTATTGGGGGGAGAATCAGGCTTTGTGCGCCATCGAACCCTGCGCCGCCATTCGAAAATGATGCCGCTACATGCGCAGAGGACTGTGCGTGCAAGTTGTTGGAGCCGCTATCCTGAGGGTTTCCCTGCGGTTCGGCAAAATGATAGATCGCGCTGCTGGCATCGTACGTCCCTTTGGGGTCGGCTGCCGATGTCGCATTTTCATTACCGTAGTAAAGGAAAATTTCGGTTTGGGCCGAGAGTCTGGGTACTTTCACCCAGATGAGCGCCAACTCGTTTGCAACATCCCATTTTTCAAAATGGAACTTGAGCGCGGTCTTGTCATCTCCGGCGACCAGGCGCACATCACCGCCATTATCGCTTGCCGAGAAGAAGTCGAAGTTGCCTGTATGCAGGGGGATTAATACGGGTACGTCCGTTACCTCGCTTGATGGGCCTGTCAGCGTGATTTTCTTGCGGCTTGTCCAGTCCTCATTCCACCACGCATAACTGAAAAAAGACCACGTCGACAACACAAAGGCGAACAGAAGCGGCAGGAAGCGCATGCAAATTAACCCCAATAAACAGCGGGGAATTATCCATGCATCTGATTACAGCCATTGGTAATGAACCGTGATCCGAACGGATCATGTGACTGTCTGCAGGAAAAGACTTCTGGAGGTCATGACTCAGGTTTAACAAATCTCTCATCAAAATGAAAAAGAAGCCGGCTAACGTTTGCCCAACTCACCTCGCGGCTAAATCCGTCCCCGGAACAAAGGAGAAATGACAACATGACCCGCCGAACATTCTTCCATCCCGTACTGATAATCTTATTTTTCTTCCTTGTCTTGCTGATTATTGCGCCCGCCCTGGCCAGCGGAAAAAACGACGGCATGGAAGGAACTCCCTTCCATGATGCTTCTCCTGACAATTCCGGCGGCAATATTCAACTCGGCCCTCGTCCTTTTTTCCTTGTCGAGGATATGGAGCCCGGCAAACTCAAGAGCAAGCTCACGCGTTGCAGTACCAGCCCGTTCAGGAAAACATACTTCTCCATCGGTCATCGGGGTGCGCCATTGCAGTTTCCCGAACATACGGCGGAATCCTATCGGGCAGCCGCTCGCATGGGTGCCGGCATTCTGGAGTGCGATGTAACGTTTACCAGGGATAAGGAACTGGTGTGCCGCCATTCGCAGTGCGATCTGCACACCACCACAAATATTCTGGAAACACCTCTGGCTGAAAAATGCACGCGGCCTTTTGCGCCCGCACAGTTCGATGCTTCTGGAAACCTGATTCAGGAAGCTTCCGCCCAGTGCTGCACGAGCGACATCACCGTGGAAGAATTCAAGAGCCTGAAAGGCAAGATGGACGCCTTCAACCCCGGCGCAAGGAATGTGGCGGAATACGTGGGCGGCACACCTGCATGGCGCACTGACTTGTACGCCGGCCCTACCAGTGGAACTCTGCTCAGCCACCGGGAGAGTATCGAACTCTTCAGCAAGCTGGGGGCAAAAATGACACCCGAACTCAAGAGCGCAGAGGTAGCAATGCCTTATGACAGCGATGGGGACGGAGTCAGCGACTACACGCAGGAACATTATGCTCAACAGATGATCGACGAGTACAAGGCTGCGGATATCAAACCTCGCGACGTCTTTCCACAGTCCTTCGATATCCGCGATATCCGCTACTGGATCGCCAATGAGCCGGATTTCGGGAGGCAGGCAGTTTATCTCGACGATGCCAATACGGTCGCTGATCTTCCCAATGCCAGCCAGTTGACCGCTTACAAAGCCGAGGGCATCAATATTGTCGCCCCTCCCATATACGCGCTGCTGGATATCGATGGGAGCGGCAATATCATTCCGTCCAGCTACGCCATGCAGGCCAGGGCCGCAGGACTAGGCCTCATCACTTGGACACTGGAGCGCTCCGGAATACTGGGTGACGGCGATAACGGCTTTTATTACCAGACTTTCGATTCGGCGATAAGGCGCGAAGGCGATGTGATGAAAGTACTGGACGTCCTGAACCGGGATATAGGTATTCTGGGCATCTTCAGCGATTGGCCTGCCACAGTGACCTATTACGCCAACTGCATGGGCCTGAAGTAGAAGTTCTTTGGCAACAACCCGCTCAGGTCAAACTCCCTCATTCGAGCCCGCCAAGACCCCCCGCTCTCCCCTATGTGCGCAACGTCGATGAATGTTAGCCCATTCATCTCATCAGTTATTTCATCAGTTAATCCTGTTCGCCTGACCCTCCTTCATCGCTCGGTTATGTCGGATTCATTTTCTTCGTTTTGCTGACACGCTCCCTACGAATTGAATAAGACACAGCCTCCTTTCATGCATCGCCTCTCGGTGTAAACAAGAACCCCTTTCGAGGCAGCCCCGGTTCCGCTCCTGATCTGCAGAGCTGGCCGCGCAACCAAACCGTTCAGGTACGTTCGGCTCAGTTTTTTGACTGAATATGCCAATACAAATTCTGTAACACAAAACCGTAATAATGGGTTCTCTGCTGAAGCTCATCCAGGCACAGTGACTCGCATCAATTCCCAACATGGGAATAAAGCCGGCTGAACCCATTTAAACAAGGAAACATGATGAGTAGCACCCTCCACGCTGATAGAAAGAACAATCCCGATCGCACCAGCAGCAACGAATCCGGCAATGCATCACTGCATGATCTGATCGAAGCCGGCAGGCTTTCCCGCCGGGCCTTCCTCCAACGTTCGCTGGGCCTTACGGCTGTCGCATTCGGCGGCCCCCTGCTCGATGGTCTGGTGCAGTTTGCTTACGCAGCACCGGCGCCTGTGAACGGCATTGGTTTCGATTCAGTGCCTGCCAACCTGTATCTTTCACCCGGAGATGACGCCGTTACCGTTCCCGCCGGCTATACCGCGCGCATACTGATCGCCTGGGGGGACTCCCTTACCCAGGCGCCACACTGGAATCCGGGAAGCGCAATGACCGAGACGATACAGTTGCACACCTTCGGTGCCCATGTGGACGGGATGCATCTGTTTCCCTTTCCTCCCATGGGATCATCCGGGTCACCCGGCGTCGCCAATATCCGTGGCCTGCTGGTGACGAACCATGAGTATGTCGATCCTCCTCTGGTCAATAACATCACTCCCGCATCCAGCTATACGACTAACTCGATCACTCTCGATATGGTGCGCGCACAGCAGGCCGCGCATGGCATCAGCGTGGTCGAGGTATGGAAAAAGAACGGCATGTGGGAGGTCAAGCGTACTTCCGCCTTCAACCGCCGCATTACCGGCAACTCCCTCTGCAAGCTGAGCGGACCCGCCGCTGGGCATGATCTGATGAAAACGGCCGCCGACCCCGGCGGCATGAATGTTCTCGGCACACTCAACAACTGCTCCAACGGCCATACCCCCTGGGGCACTTATCTCACGTGCGAGGAAAACTGGAACGGCTATTTCTCCAATGAGACCGGAGATGTGGCAGGCGTAAACGATCCGGAGCAGAAGCGTCGGATTCTAAACGGGCAAGCGCGCTATGGTATCGGCAAGGGCGGGTCCGGTTACCGCTGGCACGAAATGGATGCACGTTTCCGTGCCGACCTTAACCCGAATGAGCCGCATCGCTTCGGCTGGGTGGTGGAAATCGATCCATGGGATCCAAGGAGCACACCGATGAAGCGCACTGCGCTGGGACGTTTCAAGCACGAAAATGCCAGTTGCGTCGTGGATCCCGATAATACGGTCGTCATATATATGGGTGATGATGAGCGCAACGAGTACCTTTACAAGTTTGTCTGCGCCAACAAATATAACCCCCGCAACCGCGCGGCCAACCGCGATCTGCTGGATTCCGGCACGCTTTTCGTGGCAAGGTTCAATGCGGATGGCGGCGGGAAGTGGCTGCCACTGATCTGGAACCAGAATGGACTGACGCCGGAAAATGGCTTTGCCGATCAAGCCGAAGTATTGGTCAAGGCGCGCCAGGCGGCGGATCGCGCAGGCGCCACAATGATGGATCGTCCGGAATGGATAGCAGCGCACCCCGCCTCGCGTGAAGTCTATATGACGCTTACCAACAACAACCGTCGTGGAAGCAACCTGCCGTCCAGCAACAGCATCGACGGAAGTAGGCCCGCCGGCAATGCGCGTCCTCCCGTAGATGCCGCAAACCCCAGGCTGGACAACCGTTACGGTCACATCATCCGTTGGCGCGAAAACATGGGCAAGGTCGACGCCCTGGATTTCGAATGGGACATTTTCGTTGAATGCGGTGACAAGCTGGACCCACAGCCGCATCATCGAGGCAATATTAAGGGCGATGATTACGGCGCTCCCGACGGCCTCTGGTTCGATCAGGATGGCCGCCTGTGGATACAGACCGACCAGGCAGGTGATGCCACTGGCGACTGGGCCAATATCGGGGGAAATGTCATGCTATGCGCGGATCCTTCCACGGGCGAGACGCGCAGGTTCCTCACTGCGCCGAAGTACTGCGAGGTCACCGGGGTTACAAGTTCCCCGGACGGCAAAACCCTGTTCGTCGGCATCCAGCACCCCGGGGAGGATTGGGAAACGCATTTTACCCAGAACTCGACCTGGCCCGACAGCGGTCAAAACGGTCCCACTACGGCCAGCGGTTCCCCCTCCAAGCCACGCTCCGCTGTGGTGGTCATCACTAAAGATGATGGCGGCGTGATTGGCACCTGACTTGCCGTTGTCTGGGGCAGCAGCTCAAAAATCTTTGATTGGCCTCCATGGGAAGCCTCCTGCAGAACATGGGCGCTTATTCGAACAACCTATGAAGAAGGTTACGCAAGTCTGCTCCCGGATCCTTCCGCCGCACGTCCGCGCCCAGCCGCATCTGCGGCCTCGCGGAGCGAGCGCTTGTAAGCTGATCGAGCCGCCTTCGTCCATGAAAAATCGTTTGCTTGCCCCTTGGCGAAGGTGCGGTACCGAACATATCTTTTACCTAAGGATTGTCAGAATGCGTCTCGACGTACAAGCGGTCCCCAGGCTTTATCGGAGATTCCTTTTCTGAAATCACCAGTCCTCTTTGGTTGACATGTTTTCCATTTCGAGAGAAATATTAAATATGAAGAAACGAAGATACATTGATCTGTACGGTTACACCCAGGATGAGTTTGATCACTGGCTGGAAAAAGGTATTAACAAAAAGCTTCGTTCTGCCGGAAAATCCAGGTCGGAATTAGACATGCACACTGTCTTTGCGGCTTATCACGACGAAACCCGCAAACTTCCCCGCCGTAGGCTGCGCGAAATGCGCACTGCCACCTGATCTCCGGCTTCTCAGATCCCCGTTAATCCGGTGGAATTTCTGGGCGCCTTTCAAGACATTCAGAGTCAATACCCTGTTCTCTCATGAAGAGCGTGGCGCGAAGATCGCGCCACTTTTCACGTTAGGGGAAATGTTTATTCCACCTGGACTGGACATCATCAAAATATAAGCCTTATTCCAAGCATTGTGCTATTGGGAAAACAGGAATAAATCCGCCTGGGAAAGATGCAGGTTACGATTTTTACCTGGACCTGGACTACCCTACCAGCAACAAGAATCCGGCGTTCCAGTTTATCGATGGCGAATACAGCACGTGGACGGTCAGCGTGGCAGACGGCGTATCCACTGTTCTGGTAAGCGACTTCACTACCCTGGTCATTGCTAATGGCAAACCCGCTTCGCCTGCAAGAGGGCAGGGGGCGTATCCAGCAGGTAGGTGCGGGGCGGGGAGTTGCGTTATCCTGATCACCCACACTTCACCCACTTTGATATCCGGCTGCGGTAGTGTGAGTAGATGACCGTGAGCGACTGTAAAGAGTCCCATGCTTCCTCCGGATTCTTTCCTTATCAACAAATTTCCGCACCCTATCCACGATTCCTCGGAAATCTCCTTTCCGGGAAAGGACGCTTCCGGGCCTGAAGCATTTGACCAAAGCAAGCTCTGAACAAGTAGAACATGCAAAGATAGGAATCATTCATCTCGACCGCTGCTTCGGGAGCAGGTGTTTCGAATATTAAAGTGTTATGACAGGACTTGTAAAAATGCAAAATCTGTCTAGAAATAACTATGAACTGTGAGACAGGAGAGAGCATGGCCTCCGAAAATTTCAAGAGCAACCTGATCGTTGGCTTGGTTGCTGGCGTTGGCGCCACACTGCTCGCGCCAGTGCTGCGTCCGTTCCTGACCAATGCCTCCCGGTCGCTTACCAAAGCGACCATCAAGGGCAGCATCCGTCTTTACGAGAAGGGGCGGGAATCATTCGCAGAGTTGGGCGAAACAGTGGATGACCTGATGGCCGAGGTCAGATCAGAGATGGAAACTGGCGGGGAGGGAAGCGCGGTGGTCGCCTCGAAAACTCAAGCCGCCAATGCGCAAGGAAGAACCACGCCCTCCTAGATCCGAAATGCGGGAATAGCAGTTCTGAAACTCTCGCCAAATAAAAACCTGTTGCAGAAAACGAGCGAGCCAAGGGGTTGCGGAGTTCCGGCCAGGGCTCCGCAGAAAAGCAGCAAAATGCAGCAGAACGCGAGACGCATTTACACGGCCATAACGTGCGATTTGTAACTATGCCTAGGAGGAATTTGAAATGAATACGCCGAAATCAGATAAGCACCCTGGGGAAAAGCCGCATCCCGATGAAAAAAAGCGGAGACATATGGAAACACCCATAGATGAAGAACCCTTGCACAGCACCGCGGAGGAAGAAAGATATACCGAGGCAGGGACGCCTCCCAGAGATGAAACCCCTCGCCCCTCTGAAAGGTATGTCCGCGGAGATGATAGGTACGTCGATACGACGCTCCCTTATCACTCGGACACTGCCCGCGCAGTGGAGGATGCAGGCAATACCGTAAAGACAGGCATTGCCAGCGGCTTAAGAGGCATCGATGAAATCGAAGCTGATATTGTCAACCTGGTGCGTAACACGATATCCCATACGCTGCAAGCCACGCGCGCGGTCGGTACGGAAGCTGTCGATGTCACAAGGACAACGGTAAATGCGGCAGCTCAAGGGATAGGCGAGATTGGCACTACCGCTGTCACGAGCGTGCGCGACATTCTTGTCAGCGTCGTCGGAGGCATAAAAGACGTAGCGATTGCGGCAATGCCGCGCTCCTCCTATCGTACGGAAGATAGCATTCCTCCTGAAGACCGCACACCCCCGGAATATACTCCTCCCTCGGACCGTACGCGGCCGCCAGAGCATGTTCCCCCTGCGAAATACAAGGAGCCCGTTTAACCGCTACGAGGACTGGGGCGCGCAGCGCTCTGGTCCTGTCGCATCCCTCGTTCCAGCCTTCGGGTCCATTATTCCCCATGCCCGATCACCTCGGTCGAGATAAAGGTGGGCTTGAGTTTCCTCATCTCATCGGATGTTCGCGCCGCTTCCGACAGATTTTGCGATAAGGCAGCCGTTGCCTTGGAAACGTCATCCCCCTGCTGGGTAGCGCCGGAGGTGGTGGCTGTGACCACGCTGGCATCGGCTACCGGGGTGCCGGTGGAAGTACCTGCCATCACGATATTATCCGCACCCAGCACGACCTGTGCCGCAATATTGAGGTTATTGGCGCGAATGCCGGCATCTCCCGCGTTCACCGTCCCCCTGGGGGCGATCAGATCGATGTCGCCTGCCTTGACTCCTCCGCTCGAGACGCGCCAATTCCGCTACCGGAAGCGGCGCCTTGCAGTTCCTGGGTTACGTTACCCTCGAGAAGGTTCACGAGGGGGAACTGCAGCTGGATCGCAGTCGGCGAGAGATGAGGTATATTTTTCTTGTATCGCTGCTGCTGGTAAGACGAAACAGGACATCAAGGGCGGTGAGTCCCATACCGAGGAGCGCCACAGGTGCATTGCCGAGGATACGCTCCAATGCCGACGAATCCCAAGGGTTATTGATATAGGCTGGAGCCTTGTAAAACTCGGTCACAGGCGCGGGGGGCAGCGGAGGAAAATGTCCTAATGCCAGAACAACCTGGTGGGCGCAAATACTTGCCCCATTCCTAAGATCAATCTGATAAGCATCATTGCCAGAATGATGGACAGCGATGGCCTCGTCAGCAGCACGCCATATCTTTTTCGATATAGAGCGTATGCGCTAGGTAAGTACCGGATCGCTTTTTACTATCTTGTTTCACGAGCCTGCCTCATTCTCATTTCAACTTCGTCACTAAGGAAGTTGCCAAAGGCTGTTGCGGCCAGCAGGACTTTCGAAGTGCCCATAAGCCCAATCGGCCGCAAATCAGAATCAGTGAATATTGGGATAACAAACTATAGGAATAAATTTCTCCCCGACCCTACTTCACTCTCTATTGTTATTGTTTTTTATTGTTGTTTCCTATTGCCTCCTCTCTCCGTCACTTATCCGGTCCCTCGGGTCAAAAGAAGGCGATCGTCAGAGATATTCCCTACAGTTTCGGCGGCTCCAATCTAAAGCCGGACATCACCACCACCTGAACGGGCGAAAAGTAAGCCATATCCTCCATTCTCGCGAGGATATTCTGTACTTGCGAGAACTGATGCCGAAACTCAGCCTCATAAATTGGGGTAAGTTAATAGCGTAGCCCGGCGAGGCTGTTAATAGCCATTGCAAAAGGAGTTTCTTTTGCTACAAATCATGAGTGATAAAGGACGTTATCATGGGTAAGAAACAACCAATTTGGCCCGCCGGACCAACTGATGATTGACGCCACGCATCTCAAGGCGCACGTACGGCAGCCAGCCTTTTAAAAAAGGGGATGTTCCCCGCCGTATCGGTCGCACCAAGGGGGGCTTGAATTCAAAACCCCATGCCGTGTGCGACGGCAGAAGCAAGCTTGTTGCTCTGCTGCTCTTCGAAGGCCAGATGAGCGATTACAAGGGTGCGGGCCTGTTGTTGCCTGCCCTGCTCAAGGCAAAAGAGTTACTGGCGGATCGCGGTTATGCTGACTGGTTCAGGGCAGTCCTTGGAAAAAAGGGTATTACGCCTTGCATTCCGCCCAGGAAGAACCGTAAAACCCAGATCGAGTACAACAGAGCACTCTACAAGCAACGCCACAAGGTGGAAAACATGTTCGGCAGGCTCAAGGACTGGCGGCGCATCGCCACGCGTTATGACCGTTGCCCCCACACCTTCTTCTCCGCCATCTGTATCGCCTCTACCGTCATCTTCTATCTCAATTAATGAGTCCTGAGCCTAGTCCCTCATCAGCGCGAAACCCCCCTGTGTCTGGATGGGGTATGCAACGAACGCCAGCTTTTCATTGCCAAAAATGCCGTACCGAAAATGCTCCCAATAATGTCGGCAATGAAGTCGGCGAACCCTGCCTCACGGCCCGGGAGATACATCTGATGCAATTCATCGAGCGCGCCAATCAGTAGGGCGCTAAAAAATGCAACGGCTAGTTTGTGCCATCCGCGCAGATTGCTCGACAAACCGATTGTGCAAGCAAGCAAGGCAAAAACAGTGGCATGAACCAGTTTATCCCAAGGCGGGGGTATCAAACCGACAGCTATAGATTGCCGTCCCCCGATAAACAGGACGGCTACAATGCCGAGTGCCGCCAATATGGCGATAGCAGGAAAATGACGATATGTTAAGCGCTGCAGGTGCAAGATGAAATCCAATTCCTGATTGACATTCATTAGGCAAGCTAATTTACTTATTTGTCCAGGCATCTGGTCTATTGATCAAGAAGCTGTTTGGCCCTCTGATCAACAGTTGCAGTGAACCGCCGTAAATCGCCAGAAACGGGATACTAGTGTCCCCATCTGCGCCCTCGATGGCTTGATCACTTAGGACTTGCGGGTGACTGGGGCAGAATCCCAGGCCGTGAGAGGCGATGTGCACTACCTCAAGTAATGGGCGGTTGTCATAGCCCCTATGACAAACAGGAACGGGAATCAGGGGAGTTTCGCGTATGCGAAATTCTTGATCCTTCAGGAGAAATTCAGGGCTGTCATTGCTTTTTCCTAAGGAGCCGCCGAGTTTATGGTGGTCATAATCTCGGTAATCAACTCCTGTAGTAAGACCGGTTTGGAAAGGTATGCCAGAAAACCGGCATCCAGCGCACTTGCCCGAGCCCTGGAACGATTGAATGCGCTCAGTGCTAGCGCCGGAGTATTCCTGCCTTATGCGCGGGTAGATTCCGTACAGCGCGAATAAACTGATAGCCATCCATTTGAGGCATGCTGATATCGCTGATAATTATATCAGGTACATATGTCTGCACCTTTTCGAGTCCCTCGGCAGCAGCAGGAGCGATAACCCCTTTCCATGCACTCGCGCGATTCACGAGCTGTCGATGATACTTACACGGAATGGAAGCGACTTGTTTTTCCCCCCCTTAATCAATCTATTAAATCCTGGCACGTTTCATGCTTGTTATTGATACAACCACACTTCCTGTGTGGTTGACCATTCAAGAAAAATATCAATACAAGAGGGAAACATGAATAAACTTATCACAGGAGCGCTCACGGGTGCTGCACTGATGACAATACCGTTAGCGGCTTCTGCACTCGTCATCGACATCAATACGTATCTCAGCGGCAATCCCGCCGGCAGCAATGTCACGGTTGCCACGCTGACACTCACCCAAAACGGGAACAACGTGGATTTCAAATTCGAGAACTCCGTGAGTAATCTCGGTGCAATCGGAGATGACGCGTTTATTTCCGGCCTGTTGTTCTCCTACGATGGCTCACCTGCACTTAATAGTGGTTCGTTTTGGAATTTCGGCGGGACGCAACTGGTAGCTGCCGCTGATTTCGGAATAAATCCCCCGGGAAAAGATGCAGGTTACGATTTTTACCTGGACTTGGACTATCCCACGAGCAACAACAACCCCACGCTCCGGTTTACCGATGGCGAATACAGCACATGGACGGTCAGTGCGGCAGACGGTGTATCAGCTGTTCTGGTTAGCGATTTTGCAGTTCTGGTTAATGCGAGTGACGGTGGCGATAAACCCGCTTCGCTTGCAATGGTGCATATCCAGCAGATAGGTGCCGGGCCGGGAGGATCGGGTTCTTTGAAATACGTTGGCAGCGAAGGCACCACTCCCCCGCAGGAGGATCCGGAAACAGTTCCGGAGCCAGTGACACTCGCATTGCTGGGCCTGGGGATGGCCTCTCTTACGTGGATACGTAAACGCAAGAAGTAACTTCCCGTTTTTTGTATGCCACAAACCCGCTTCAAGCGGGTTTGTTTTTTGAAAAACTGACTGGCCCCGAAATCAATGTTCCGCACGCCACCGCTGGAAAGCGCACTGATATGAGCCGGCTTGAATTCAGAACATTCGTTCTCTATAATAAGAACAACTGCTCTCAGTTTTACCCCCGGTCATGCAACCGCTCGACATTTCCTCTTACCTTGGCAGGCTTCAGGATTACTATGCGAGGGAAAAAATCATTCCCTCCACCACGCAGTTATCCATGCTATGGAATGTGAAAGCGCGCTCCTGGACGCATCAGATCGTTCAGCGTTTAAAAGAAGAAAATTTTCTTGAAAATGCACCTGGCAGCCGTCTTCGCCCCGGACCCCGCTTTTTCGAACGGACGGTGGGACCCGGGGTTCGGGCGGGAAGGCCGCAACAGACTGCCGACGTCCAGCCTGAACTGTTGCGTATAGACGATTACCTGATCGAAAAACCTTCTCAGACCATTCTGTTTCCAGTCAAAGGCGATTCCATGATCGATCTGGGAATACTTGAGGGCGACATGGTGATCATTGAACGCAGCAGTTCGGCTTCGCCTGGCGAAGTGGTACTGGCGATTGTGGACAACGAATTCACGCTCAAGGTCCTCGCCAGGGATAAGGAGGGCTACTACCTGGAAGCGCGCAACGAAGCACGAAGCAAGGAATATCCGCCTATCCGGCCTCAGCAGAAACTGGAAATCTACGGATTTTATGTAGGCCTGTTCCGGAAAGCCCAGGTTCCAGCACCCCGCCTCCATCACCCTGGTTTGGACCGCTGAATCAATGGGGCGTGCCTTTCCATGCCTGCTTCTCCGCCTTCAGGGTCCCCGGCGCCCTTATCGCTTTCGCAAATCGAAACCCGCTTCAGGAACAGGATATGGCGAGGGGATGCATTGGGCGCCTCCGATGATCCGGTCATTTCCAGCGGCTTTCAGGGACTGGATAAGGAGTTGCCCGGAGGAGGCTGGCCTACCCGCAACCTGACGGAACTGCTGTTACCGACAGAGGGGCTGGGGGAAATAAGGCTGTTGAGCTACGCCCTGGAGGAGATTACCCGAAGCGAAAGAAATATCCTGCTGATCGCGCCACCTTATATTCCCTATATGCATGCCTGGGAGCATCTGGGAATCGATGGGCGCCATATCGTGATGGTAAGAGCTTGCAAGCCTGCCGAGCGATTATGGACGCTTGAACAGGGCATCAGGAGTGCCGCCTTTGGGACCATTATCGGCTGGCTACCGGAAGCAAGTCAGCAGGCAACGCGAAAGCTGCAAATTCTTTCCCGGACTGCGGCAAGCCTCGTTTTTCTCTTCAGGCCGGCGAGAGCGCGATTCGAACCCTCCGCAGCCCCGCTGAGGATACTGCTCAGTCCCGTGCGAGGGCATTCCCACACGCTTTCCTTGTATCTGTTGAAACGCCGTGGCGCTCCGTTCGTCCTGCCTATTCGCATCCCCCTGCCTCAAGCTGCCGTCTTTTCCCGCTCCGCTGAATTGAAATCCCCTCCCATCCACTCTTACTGCTGAAGCTGAATCCATGCTGTGGATTGCCCTTTACTTTCCCGCTTTATCGCTTGACTGGATTGAACGCCGTTTTCCGGAAGCGCTCATTCCCGCAATCGGGGTAACTGTCCGCAAAGGGAACCAGATCTGTATTCAACAAGCCAATAAACCGGCGCAGGCGCGGGGAGTAATGGCCGGTCAGCCTCTCGCCAGTGCTTTGGCTGTTTTCCCGGATCTGGTGATCATGGAACAGGACCCGCGTGAAGAAGGAAAAGCCTTGCAGCAAGCCGTGTATGCCGCATTACGCTTTACACCCAATATAGCGGTGCAGAACAACGGCCTGATTGCCGAAGTCTCCGGAAGCCTGAAATTGTTTGGCAGCCTGAAAAAGCTCTGCCAGTCACTCAATCGGGTAGTGACTGCGCAAGGTTTGCAACTCAGCGCCGGGATTGCGCCCACCGCAACGGCGGCATGGCTGCTGGCGCGTTCCGCCCAGCAGGGCACTGTCATCAATGGAAAGGGTGAGGAATTCCGGATATTGCTCGACGCCCTGCCTGTCGGTTTGCTGGAATCGGCTCAGCCTCACCTTGAAGTCATTCGCGGCATCGGCTGTAAAACGCTGGCCGATTTGCGACGATTGCCTCGCAGCGGAGTAGCGCGTCGATTTGGTCCGGACCTGCCGGTAGAACTCGATCGCGCCTACGGCGACTCGCCCGATCCACAAAAGTGGTTTGAGGCGCCGGAAGATTTCCAGCAAAAAATAAAAATGATGGGGCTGATTGAAAATGCCGAATTGCTGCTGGTTCCTGCGCAACGAATGGTCGAGCAGATGTGCGGCTGGCTGGCTTTGCGTCATGCGGCGGTATCCGCCTTTTCATTCGTGCTGCATCACGAATATTCCCTGCGGCAACCCCATAAATTCACATCCGTAAACATACGCCTTTCCGAGCAAAGCAGCGATCCGGCGCATTTAATGCTGTTGCTGCGCGAACACCTGGAACGTACAAAAATAGTGGCGCCAGTATGTGAACTGGAACTGACGGCAGATGAAATAGCGGCGGGAGCAGACGGCAATCTGGAATTGTTCCCCACCGTGCAATCCGGGACTACTTCACTCAATCGCTTCATCGAGAAACTTTCTTCCCGCCTGGGACCGGAAGCCATCACCGGTTTAAAGGTTATTTCCGATCATCGCCCTGAATACAGCCAAAGGTTGGAACTTTCAGGAACGGGCGGCTTGAATTGCTTTTCGAAGCGAGAGGCAAACTCGCAAATCATTCCGCCGGAATCGCCCCGTCCAGCCTGGCTGATGAAAATCCCGCTGGAACTGAAGGTGCAACGTGGCCGGCCGGTGTATGAGTCGCCACTGAAACTGCTTGCAGGGCCTGAGCGAATCGAAGCCGGCTGGTGGGATGAGGTCGCGGTCGCTCGGGATTACTTCATTGCGGAGAACAACCAGGGCCAATTGTTATGGATTTACCGCGAACACAATCCGGTAGAAAAAGATAAGGGGAACAAAGGCGGAAACTGGTATTTGCAAGGACTGTTTGGATAGCTTCCATGCCTTCTTCTGCTCCGGATTACGCTGAACTTCATTGCTGTTCCAGCTTCAGCTTCCTCAAGGGCGCTTCCATGCCGGAAGAGCTGGTCGAACGTGCCGTAACCCTGGGTTACAGCGCCCTCGCTATCACGGATGAATGCTCCATGGCAGGGGTGGTAAGAGCGCATGCGGAAGCCAAAAAAACGGGATTGCATCTTCTGATCGGCAGCGAATTCGTGCTGGAGGATGGGCTGCGGCTGGTGGGTCTCGCCATGAACCGGGAAGGCTATGGTAATCTGTGTGAACTGATCACGCTGGCAAGGCAACGTAGCGCGAAAGGGACTTATCGCATTACGCGTGCGGACTTTGAAAGCTGCACGAATGTGCCTCACCTTGCGCGCTTGCCCGATTGCCTGATCCTGCTGATTCCTCGCAGGGATCAAGCAGGGGGCTCCTTGGTCGAGGACATGCGCTGGGCGCAGTCGCTGTTTCCCGGCCGCTGCTGGACTGCTGTCGAACGGCTGCTTCATGCCGGGGAAGAGGTGCTGTTCGAAAGAATATGGCAGGCAGCGGAGACCGTCGGCATGCCGCGGGTGGCGGCAGGCGATGTGCATATGCACGATCGCGCCCACAAGCCCTTGCAGGACACGATGACCGCAATTCGGCTGGGCCAACCGCTGGCGGAATGCGGTTATGCGTTGCAGTCTAATGCAGAACAGCATCTGCGCACCCGATTGGAGTTGGCACAACTCTATCCATTGGAACTCCTGCAGGAAACCCTTTCCATTGCCGCGCGCTGTACCTTTTCACTGAATGAGCTGCGCTATGAATATCCTGATGAATTAACGGGAACTGACGAGACTTATACCGACTATCTGCGGCGCATGGTCGAAAATGGCATGAAGTGGCGTTTTCCCAAAGGCGCCTCAATCAAGGTGAGGAAACAGATCGAGCATGAATTGAAGCTGATTGCTGATCTCAAGTATGAACCTTATTTCCTGACAGTATTCGATATCGTAAGCTTCGCCGGCTCACAAGGGATTTTGTGCCAAGGACGTGGATCGGCAGCGAATTCCGCAGTCTGCTATTGCCTGGGTATTACCGAGATCGATCCGGAGCGCAGCAACCTGCTGTTCGAACGCTTTATTTCCAAGGAACGCAACGAACCTCCCGACATTGATGTCGATTTCGAGCACCAGCGTCGCGAGGAAGTCATTCAGTACATCTACCAGAGATATGGCTATGATCGGGCCGCCATTGCCGCAACTGTCATCACCTATCGTACCCGCTCGGCCGTTCAGGATGTGGGTAAAGCGCTGGGGCTCGATATCGAGCGTATCAGACGCCTCTCCACCTCCTTTGCCTGGTGGGATAAAAGCGCGGATATCAATAAGCGCCTGAGCGAGAACGGCTTCGATCCCGGCAGCCCGGTAATCCACCAACTGATTCTGCTGACCACTCTCCTGTATGGCTATCCGCGCCATTTGTCCCAGCACGTGGGCGGGTTTGTGCTGACCCGCGACAAACTCTGCCGCATTGTCCCCATCGAAAATGCCGCCATGCCGAATCGCCGCATCATCCAATGGGATAAGGACGACCTGGCGGAGGTGGGGTTGATGAAAGTCGACGTGCTCGCCTTGGGGATGCTGTCGGCGATTCGCCGTACCCTCGACCTGATCTCCACCCGGCGCGGCATTCCATTTCAGATGCAGGATATCCCGCCAAAAGATAAAGAAACATTCGACATGATCTGCAAGGCGGACACGATCGGCGTCTTTCAGATCGAATCCCGTGCGCAGATGTCCATGCTACCGCGTTTAAAGCCCCGGACTTTCTACGATCTGGTAGTAGAAGTCGCCATTGTCCGGCCCGGTCCGATTCAGGGCGACATGGTGCATCCTTATCTGCGCCGCAGACAGGAAGTGGAAAAGGTCGATTATCCAGGTGACGAAGTAAAGACCGCATTGGAGCGAACTTATGGCGTCCCAATCTTCCAGGAACAGGTGATGCAGGTGGCCATGCTTGCCGCCGGCTTCACTTCAGGCGAAGCAGACCAGTTGAGGCGCTCCATGGCTGCCTGGAAGAGAAAAGGAGGGCTTGGTCCTTTCCAGAAGAAGCTGATCGAGGGGATGACAAGCCGAGGTTATTCCCGGCAATTTGCCGAGCGCATCTTCAGACAGATCGAGGGCTTTGGCGAATACGGGTTTCCAGAATCCCACGCCGCAAGCTTTGCGTTGCTGGTTTATGTCTCCGCCTGGCTCAAATGCCATGAGCCCGCCGCTTTCCTTTGCGCCATGCTGAACAGCCTGCCCATGGGTTTCTATAGTGCCTCACAACTGATCCAGGATGCCAAGCGGCATGGGATTCAAATCAAGCCGGTAGACGTCACCATCAGCAATTGGGAGTGCAGGCTTGAGGAACAGGAGGATAAAGCGCTTCAACCGATTGTCCGGCTGGGCTTGAACAGGGTGAAAGGAATAGGACTGGAAGCCGCCACCCGTATGGTTGAAGCAAGAGAAATTGCCCCTTTTGAGCACCCCACTGACCTGGCAAACCGCGCCTCCTTGAATACCGCTGAAGTTCATGCTCTTGCCCGTGCAGATGCCTTGCGAACCTTGTCGGGACATCGGCGCCAGACGCTGTGGGCAGTTGCATCTCATATCACACAGCGGGACCTGATGCGGCATGCTCCGGCGAAGGAAGCGTTGCCAGTCATTCCAGCCGCGCCAGAGGGAGAGGAAATCATCGCCGATTACGCCAGTACCAGGCTTACCCTGCGCAGACACCCCCTGGCACTGCTGCGACCGAAGCTGGCAAGAATGAACCTGCGCTCGGCAATGGAGTTATCTGATTACCCTACTGGGCGGTTGGTCCGGACCACCGGCATCGTGACCTGCAGACAACGCCCTGGTACCGCCAGTGGTGTCATGTTCATCACGCTGGAAGACGAGACCGGGATAACGAACGTCGTGCTGTGGAATCAGATCATCCTGAAGCACCGCCGCGAAGCCTTGAACTCAAAGCTCTTGACGGTATATGGCGTATGGCAATCCGAAAACGGCGTCAAACACCTTATCGCCAAACGGCTGGTGGATCATAGCCATCTGCTGGGCAACCTTGTGGTAGAAAGCAGGGATTTTCATTAGGCCTCAATCAAGCTCCAATCTTGTGAAACTTTGTTGCGGGCATCAAGGACGGAAATCAAGGACGGAAATATTTGCAAAAACATGTTTCACCAGGATTTGCTATAAATCATGTGCTACATTGTAGTTGGGATATTTGGTTCAGATATTTGGTTCAAATAATCCGGGAGGAAAGCCCATGAATATTTTCAGACGTCATCCTTTGTTATTGAGTTACGGCATCGGGTTCGCCGTATTTTCGGGTGCCCTTGCAGCTCAGGGTTTCGATCAGTTGAAAGATATCACGGGAAGCGGCCTCGGCGGCGCAGCTTCGTCATTGGGACTGTCATCCATAACGTCCGGGAGCACGGGCAATGCCGCAGGAATTATTGAGTACTGCATGAAAAACAATTATCTGAGTGGCGACAACGCCTCTTCGGTCAGGGATCAATTGATGGGAAAGATTACCGGCGGCGGAGATCAACCAGCCCAAAATAATCCCGACTATATCAACGGCGCGCAGGGTATCGTGAGCGGCAGTGCTGGCCAGAACGTGGATTTGAGCATGGCGGGCATGAAAGCTTCCGCAGTGAAAAAGGTGTGCGAGACGATACTTGAACAGGGCAAGTCCATGCTTTGAAAATCTGATCCAGAATGGAATCTGCTTCAGTCTCATAAGGGTTTTCGCTACTTCACCTGCCTCGCCAGCGTTTCAGGTATAGAAAGGTGTTTTCCACGCGCATCCACGGCCAGATGTATCTTGGTGTTGAGCCCCTTTTGTGCGATCCAGGGCCTGATTCCCCCCTCTGGCTCCAGCAGGGTGCGGGTGAACCTTGCAATGGCTCGCGTCAATCATCAGCCACTCGTAATCCGGCTCGTCAATCAGAATCTCCAGTAACTTCTCCCAGGCATCCTTATCTCGCCAGCATATGAAACGGCGGTGCGTGTTGCTCCATCCCTCCGTACTCCGGCGGAAGATCACGCCACGGCGCTCCTGTCCGCAATATCCAGAATACAGCACCGATAAAACGGGGATTGTCCTCAGCAATGCCACCCCAGACGCCTTTGCGTCCGGGTAAATGCGGTTCCAGCAAGGCCCCTGCTCCGCCAAGGCCAGCAGTTCCTGTACCTCGGCTTTGAGGTGGGCTTCGATCTTCTCGATGTGCCCATGAGACAACGTGCTGGGGGGTGATCCTGATGGCTGCACCCCGCAATGAACCGGAACACCACCGAATCACAGGTCGCCCGCTCAATCTTGCGGCTGGAAAATACACCCGTGGCGTAGCCATAAACCAGCAATCGAAGGGTGATACGCCGCGCTGCCCCGGCCCATAGGCCTGCTCCAGCCGCCTTAAGTCCAGTCCGTCTACACCTCGACAATAAATCGCGCCAGTGATCCTCCAGCAGCCATTTCTCAACTGATGGCGGCAGAAGATGGCAGTCTTGCGGTCGATCGGACGAAAATGGCTCATGGCAGACAGATATGTCAAATGACTTGAATGGGTAATTATCTCATGTGAATGACCAAAAGTCCGACAGGCTCCTAGAGTTAGAGTATTATATTTTTGCCACTCCTTATTGGCTGTTTCCCGGTTCTCATTGCGTGTCTTTACTGTTAACGGTCGCTTTCTTCTAGGCTGCGTAAGCCCTAAACCTTCCCACTCTCAAGCCCAGCCGATGAGCAAAGAATTCCATAATTCCTCTAACCATGACGCGGCGGGTAAGTTCCGTTTGAGCGTTGAAGCGGTCATCATATTTACGGTCTTCGCTGCGGTGATGTTTGTCACAGCACCGACAAACGGAGATTTTGCATGGAGCGACGCTCCTCGTCACGCCCTGAATGGGGTGTTTGTTCGTGATTTTTTTATCGCAATGCCTTGGGAAGATCCGCGGCAATACGCTGTGAATTACTACCTCCGTTACCCGGCATTGACCATCTTGTTCTATCCACCGCTCTTCTCCCTATTCCTCGCGATCGCTTACTCCATCTTTGGATTCTCGCACCTAGTGGCACAGGCTACCGTAACATTCTTTCACCTCATATTAGGATTGGCCGGCTACATGCTTGCCCGACGGTGGATGCCGCATGGTTACGCGATAGCCGCTTCCTTGCTGCTGGCGAGTGCACCGGAAATCGCGTTCTGGGGACGTCAGGTGATGCTTGATGTTCCTGCTTATGCATGGCTGGCGCTCATGGCAGTAACGTTTGTGCGCTATATGGACCGCGGTGAAATCCGCTATCTCTGGCTTACCGTACTCCTGTTTGTTGCTGCTCTCTACACCAAGCAAACGTCCCTATTCGTCCTTTTCGCCCTCTTGGCCGGCTTAATCTCTGCGAGGGGTCTTCAGGCGCTTCGTGATCGGCAGTTATGGGGTGCGGCAGTCACGCTGCTTCTACTTGTGATTCCGCTCGCCGTGCTGCATCTGAAGTTCGGCCAGGTCAACATGGGCTCGATGATGGGGAGCCAGCGCTCGGATTTGCCCCGGACATCGGTTGAAGCATGGACGTATTATGCGGCTCAGCTCCCCGGCCAACTGGGCTGGCCGACGGTAATCCTCTCGATTATTTACCTGGCCGGTGCGACGGTAAGGGCTGATTGGAGATTGCCCCGCCCACACATGGTATTCCTCATTGTATGGTTCGTCGCTGGCTATCTTTTTTTTTCGTATATCATGGTTCGCGAACCTCGTCACGACCTTATGGTGCTATTACCGCTGCCGATTTTTGCGGTGCTGGCGATCAAGAAGATAACGGAGACTCGGCTAAAAAAAACAGGGCTTGCGCTCGCTGGAGCAGTTGCACTCGGGTCCGTTGCCTGGTCCGTGCTGGCTTATCCCGTTCATTGGGTGACCGGTCATTCAGAAGCTGCGGATTTCGTGCTGAAAAGAGCTCCGCAAAACAGCGTAGTTCTCTTTTCCGGTTATCGTGACGGCAGCTTTGTCTTCAACATCCGCGCGGGAGAACGCACCGACGTAAGTGTTGCGCGAGCAGACAAGCTCCTGCTTCGAGTGGCAATCGAGCGGGAGCGGGGTGTTCAAGATCGCAATCTGACAGCGAACAAGATCGAAAGCCTGCTCAAGCGCCATGCAATCCGGTATGTGGTAGCCGAAACAGGGTTCTGGCATGATCTCCCCTCCATGGCAGCGTTGACTGCATTATTGAATGACACAAGTCGATTCAAGGCAGTTCAGCGGATTGCAACTCAAGCCAACTACCCTAACACGGATCATGAGCTAGTCATATATGAGTATTTGGGTATGGTTGACGCAAATCCGCAGCCGTTGAGCGCGGAATTGGTAGGAATTGGCATAACACTTAAGCAAAGGTAACCTTTCTTGAACAGGACTCTCTCTACGGCGTATCCAGTCGCAAGCAACGCATCGCGCGAAGCGCAACCGGGGCCTCGACTATCGGTGATAATCCCCACGTTCAATGAACGGAACAACATTGAGGAACTTGTACGCCGGATTGATGCCGCGCTCAAGGATATGCGATGGGAAGCGGTATTTGTAGACGACAATTCCCCGGATGGCACGGCTGAGGTGGTAAGGAATCTGGCCCAAAAAGATATCCATATCCGAATCATTCATCGCATCGGGCGACGGGGGCTTTCTACCGCCTGTGTGGAAGGAATGTTGGCCTCGAGCGCACTCTACCTCAGCAGACCTGCAGCACGATGAAACACTTTTGCCGCAAATGTATCTTGATTTTGCCGGGGACGAAGGACTCGATATTGTCGTTGGCAGCCGTTATGTTGACGACGGGAGCGCGGGCGAATGGCAGGAGGATCGCGCACGTATGAGTCGTCTTGCCGCGCAGCTCGCCCGGCTGGTGGTGAAGTCGGACCTGAAGGACCCGATGAGCGGTTTTTTCATGCTTCGCCGCGAAGTGCTGCATGAAGCTATAGGAAATCTTTCGGGAGTGGGATTCAAGATCTTGCTCCATATTTTTGCATCCGTTCCCAGACCTTTGCGATTCAAGGAGCGAGGATATACTTTTCGCCCCCGCCATTCTGGAGAAAGCAAGCTTGACTCGATGGTCGCGTGGGAATACATCATGATGTTGCTCGACAAGACCGTCGGCCGCTATGTCCCGGTGCGTTTTATACCTTTTACATTGATCGGCACCATCGGCGTGGCTGTACACATGACGGCTCTTTGGGTGATCTTCAAGGGAATGGGGACAAGCTTCGCAGTGGGGCAAAGTGCAGCGACCCTGATTGCGATGACAACCAATTTTTCATGAACAATGCGCTAACCTATCGCGATCACCGCCTCAAAGGATGGAAAATGGTCACCGGCTGGCTTTCGTTCTCGATTGCCTGTTCGGTTGGAGCAATCTCAAATGTTGGCATCGCCACTTACCTTTTCAAGGAAAATACGATGGGATGGGCCTTGTCGGCCCTGGCGGGGGTTGTGGTCGGAGCGGTATGGAACTACGCTGTAATATCCATCTACACATGGAATAATCTAAGAGGCGCGAAATAGCACAACTGGAACCGTAAGTCGGAGCTAGTGCACATCCCGTTGCGAGCATTCGACCTGAGGCCACCGGGCTTGAGCCTCTTTCCACTACGCGTTTGAGGGAACACCGTTACGAAAACTCGGAAGTTATCGTCCAGATCTTCAACCCAGTACGAAGTTCTATACGCCATCCAACTTATAACATAAAATCCCTCCAAAACAAGCTTGAAGGCCCTCTCCTCAAGCTATAGCCTGACGAATGGCTTCGCAGCTGCCTGATCTTTTATCTGCCACCTCTAACAGAGTGTACCTGCATATAACTGGCAGATCCGTACGATCGAGGGTTCGACATTGAATCAGGCGCGACGGGCTGACCAATAATAGAAGTGGACAGCGCGAAGCAAAGCATCTGCCATAGCATGGAGGAAGCTCACCGTCAAAAGCGGGCAGTAACCAAAGATTCTGCAAACAAGGAAGTTTTTGTGGAGAAAACCATGACCATAAATCACGTAGAGAATGAAAATCAGTCTCTTGAAAATGCCGGCACGCTTTTATCCAGCGAATCCATTCTCGGCGAACCCGAACCCTGGGAAAGCTGGGAAACCCAACTGTGCCTGTGGAGCATAGGAATCGGTATTGCGGGATTGGTAATCCTGGGCGTTCTGGTCGACTTGTTCCTGCTACCCAAATAAGACGGATGCAAGCCGATCTCGAAGTTCGGTTGACGCACGACGGTCATAGATGGATAGCGCACCACCCCAGCTTTGAGGCGTGCGGAAAGACCTTGCTCGAACTGGACGAAGACGTGACGAGATGCCTGCTCGATCGGCAACTCTTCCAGCAGAATAATCAGGTCATGGTCTTCATGGCTTTTGACTACACCTGCATTCCAACCTGGATAAGGCAATATGCCTACCACTATTTCAATCGCTACATCCGGTTGGATCTAAAATCACCCATGCAAAAAGCGCAATAACAAGGACAAACAAGGGGGATAAGCGAAATGAACAGAAAATGGTATTCGGGCATGGCAAGCACCGAGGATTGGTGGGCCGTGTGGCTGGGACTGATCATGTTTCTTGCAGGCGTGAGTTCCCTCTGGGGATGGGATCTCACTGGTTGGATGGCGAAAACCAGCACCTGGGTATGGGGAAAATTTTCCATCGAGGCGGCATTGAAACCGAGCGGCAAGGTGGCGCTGCATCCCGCCATGTCGTTGCTGGTCACCTATCTGGTATTCACCACGCTGACCTGCATTGCCGCATGGGCGATGAAGCTCGATGTAAAGCGATTCTTCGCCGCATGGACCGTGCTTTTTGTGCTGACCTGGGTTGTCTGGATCATCGGGCAGGAAGCGCACTTCAAAGTACCTGTTCACGAGTTCGCCAAGCATGACCTATCCTGGGGATTGTCTCTTGGTGGCGGTTTTTCTTACCTGCTCGCCCTCGCGACTGGGCTCATTATCGGAAATTTCTTCAAGGGGACAGCGGCGTTTCTGAGTGAAGCCGCGAAACCGGAATGGTTCATCAAGACCGCTATCGTGTTTCTCGGCATCAAGATCGGCGTCATGTCCATGGAGGCGGCGAGCTTCATTCGTGAACTGGTCCTGACGGGCATCGCAGCCACCTTCGTTGCCTACATGCTGTTCTGGCCGATCGTCTATGCGCTCGCCCGCAAAGGGTTCAAGCTGTCGCGCGAGGCTTCAGCCGTGCTCTCTTCCGGCATTTCCATTTGCGGCGTCTCGGCGGCGATTGCTACCGCCGGCGCTATTCGCGCCCGTCCCGTCATTCCCGTCGTCGTCTCGATACTGGTGGTGATCTTCGCCATGTTCGAGCTCATCATCCTGCCCGGCTTTTATGCCGCAGTGGCCCCCGCCCAGCCCATCGTCAACGGGTCTGCCCTCGGACTGACGGTCAAAACCGATGGCGCCGATGCAGCTGCCGGAGCGATACTCGATGAACTGATGCGGGCGAATGCCCAGGCTAATGGCATAGTGTGGAAAGAAGGCTGGATCCTGATGGCCTCGCTAACCACCAAAATCTGGATCGATGTGTTCATCGGCGTCTGGGCCTTTCTGCTGGCCCTCGTATGGGTATACAAGGTGGAGCGCAAGCCAGGGCAATCCAGAATCGGGCTCTCGGAGATCTGGCATCGTTTTCCCAAATTTGTGCTGGGCTATCTGATCGTCTGGTTTTCCTATATTGCGCTTGCCTCCAGCGGCCCGGAAATTGCTAGGACCTTGCACAAGGCTGCTGAACCGGTGGAAGGTTCCATGCGTACCATGATGTTCATGCTGACTTTCCTGAGCATCGGCACGATAACCGATTTCAGCAAGCTCAAGGGCATGGGCAGGCTGGCGCTGCTTTATGCGATTGCCTTGTTTGGGATCATTGCCCCGATTGCCTATGGGGTGGCGTGGATATTCCACAGGGGGATGGTGCCGCCGGTTCTTTAACTGTGCTGAAGCACAACTTTTCAACCAGGTTTACTTCAGCATTAAATTTGCTGGATTGCGGGTGTTCGTTTTTGTTATCGGCACCAGGAGTAGCAAATATAACCAGAGCGATTGAAACGCGAGTCGCTTATTCTCTGCAGGATAGTTGTACTTCAGTCCAATTCTAGTTCATATCCCACCTTTGTAAAATCTACAGGGAACTCTTTGCCATACCCACCCTCGGTTAGCCCAAGTAGATTAGGGAGCCAACAGCGGTTGTGGAGTATTCATAAAATGACATACAAGAAAACGTGAAAGAAATGGCTCCCGCCCTTTAATGGAGATAACAAATGACTATAACAGCGTTAGAGGCTGACGCTAGCCCGGAGAAACGGCTATTTATTTCCCTGATAACACGTGACATTTCTCTTGTTGCTGCATTTCTCGACCTTATTGATAATTCTATTAATGCCGCTGTAGAGCCAGCTTCTCATAGACTGCTTACAGCCGAAGATTACCTTAAACTTTCTCAAGATGAGACTGTAACACCGAAAGTCGACATATTTTTAACCGTGAGCCCAGAGGAGGTTGAGATTAGAGATACGGCGTTGGGCATCTCGGCCAAAACAGCTGCGGAACAAGTTTTCAAATTTGGCAAAGCCTCAGATGAAGCGCACGTGGGCGATCGTTTGTCAGTGTACGGGATTGGCCTAAAACGCGCGATATTCAAACTTGGAAACAAGATCATCATACAATCGGACCATGCCGATGGCGGTTTTGATTTAAAACTGAATGTTTCAGATTGGGCAAAGGATACAAAACAGCCTTGGACCTTTCCTATAACATCTCGCGAGCCAGCCAAGAATAAAACTGGCACTAAGGTCCTTGTCACGGAACTCCATGAAGATTCTAAACGTCGATTTTCGGATGGCGTATTTTTGGGCCAGTTAAAGGAAGCAATAGGTAGGACGTATGCATTTTATCTTTCAAAATTCGTTAACATCTATGTGAATGAAGAAAAAATAAGCGGTGTAAACATCGAGATTGGCAGTAATCACTCTTTCGAGCAATTTAAAGTTGGTGATGTAAGTTGCGCCATCACTGCTGGGATTGGTATTCCGCAGGGAGGTAGCTTCAGGGACAGGTCATCCGGATGGTTCATATTTTGCAATGGGCGTACCGTAATATCCGCAGACAAAAGTCTTCTCACTGGTTGGGGTGGGGGTGGAACAGGACTACCGATCTTCCAGCCGAAGCATAGACCCTTTCTCGGTTTTGTTTTCTTTGTTTCTACAGATGCAGAAAAACTGCCGTGGACTACGACAAAATCTGGCATTAACGAGGACAGTGCAATCTGGCAGGAAGCCAAACGGTACATGATTACCGTTGGTAGAGGAGTGATCTCCTTTCTTGATGGTCGGTATACCGACGAGGGTACGGAAATCGCAAGTGCTGATTTACAGGAAGCTGCCAAAGACCGAATCAACCTCATGTCCGCGGTCGTATCGCAAAAACGAGTGTTCGAGCCGCCCAAGCGTCCTCCACCCCAAAATCTAAGGATTCAATTTGATGCCAAAGTTGATGATGTAAAACGCATTGAGGAATATTTGGGTCGCCGTGGGATGAGCGGGGCGGAAGTAGGTAGATACACCTTTAACTACTTTCTGCGTAACGAAGTCGGAGAGAGCTAAATGCGACGCTCGACCGCCAATTTCATCTCGTATGACCTCCGACCTGCGAAACAATCCGAACGTCGAATTCTCCTCGACCTTCTAAAGATTGCGAGTGATTGCGGTTTACCTATTGCCGACTACGCTACGTTGGGATGGGCGCTAATCGATTTTACGACTTTCTTCTGATTCACAAGTATCTTGGAATAGCAAATATGATCAGTCTTGAACATGACCCTATTATGTTTAAGCGCGCAGTTTTTAACTGCCCATACAGTTTTATAGATGTTCAGGAAAGAACCGCTACTGCTTTCATTGATGAAGATACCTTTAATGTTCCAACAATACTTTGGCTTGATTACGATGGAGGGATAAGCCCACGCGTGATTCGCGATATCGCTTCTCTATCAACTAAATTACAGGTAGGCGATCTCTGTTTTGTCACTTTGTTTGGTGGACCTCCAAGAGTGCTCGACCGGGAAAACGACCAAGCGAGATTTGTTTGGTTTCAGGATCAACTCGGCGATGTGGCCGGTGACGTTTCTCTGGCCGATGTCGAGCGGTCTTCATTTCCAGCAGCGGTTCATAAAGTACTGATTGCTGCTTTTCGCAATGCCTTTTCAGTCCGTCGGGACGGCCAGTTCATCCCCTTCCTTCAAGTTGAATATACGGATAGCTCGCCAATGATAACTGTGGGCGGGGGACTGTTAACTGAGGAACAGGCTTTAGGCTTTAGGCGTCGTATTAGGAAAGCACTCCCGTTTTTGAGCGCTGAGGGTAATGATCTTTATGAGATTAAGTCTCTGCATCTCACTGAACGCGAGAGGGCACTATTTGACCGAGCCGCGACACGGCCAAACAAAAGATCGTCTGAGCGCAATCAGCTTAAGAAGCTAGGTTTCAAGGAGATGGAAATCGCAACCTATAAGGATCTAATTCGTTACCTGCCACGATACGTTGAGACGATCGTGTAGGGGACAACAACGTTAGATACTTTAGTATGAAGAAGACTAAGCGAAAAGCAGTACTGATTTTCCATCTAGCAGTTGTTCCCGTCAGATCTCAGGAGACGTATTAGTCCAAAAGTGGTCTGGTTTCGTTGCAACTTTTTCGTTCGTTTTGGGGATATAAATTTCGCGATCTAGAGGGCGAGCTTGAATCGTACCTCGCAACGTATCCAATAATCGCTCCTGTGCCGTCTTAATGTACCCTTCATCTAGCTCTGCCCCAACAAAACGTCTTTTCTCTAGAAGAGCCGCTACGCCTGCACTAGCAACGCCGGCAAACGGATCTAGCACCACTCCTTCTTTTTGGGTCAAAGCCCTTACCAATCGCTGGACTAGGGCGACGGGAAACTGGCAAGGATGCTGGGTCTTTTCTACATGATTCGCTTTGACGTTTGGAATTTCCCAAATGTCGCTAGGATTCTTTCCTTTGGGGTTTCCACTGAATTCGCCCTTCCGGGGCCCCTTGGAATATCTCTTGCCAGGGTATTTCTGAGGAACTCGCACAGCATCAAGGTCAAAGTAATAGGCCGCACCTTTGGTGTACCAGAGAATAATCTCATAACGACCACTGAACCGGCTACGACAATGTAAGCCATGACCAAATGTCCAAACAATACGGTTCCTTAACTGCAGCTCTTGGAAGTCTTTTAGGATATCGTAGATAAGAAAATCCAAGGGGATGACTGTATTGTTCTTTACGTGAAAACCAACTTGCCAGCAGATACTGCCCCCAGGCTTTGTGATACGGATAATTTCGGGGAGTAATCTACGGTGGGCTAAGATAAAGGTTTCGATATCGTCGCTGTAGGCTTCATATTTCTTGCCCATACAGTAAGGGGGAGAAGTAACGGTGAGATCAACCGATTCATTAGGAAGCTGTTCAACAAGCTCAATGCAATCACCCTCGAACAGTCCGGCAGCTGGGGCCTGACTCTCAATGACTCTTGTAATGAGTGTTTCAATGTCTTTAAAAATCAGGTCATTCATCTTTTGACGCAGCTCCCCTTAGAGTGAGCGCAATAGCGGTTTTTCGGGTTAGACCTAGCCTCCACTGGATGGATCAAGGCCAATCTGAATGTTTTTATTTCTGACAGGCGCTCCCGACCTACAGCAATGTGAGTATTAAGTCGTTAAGGACATCCATATGACGACAATATAGGGTCTCTGTAAAGGTGCCAAGAATAAATAGGTGACTTCATATCGTTACATGTCATTATGATAGACGTAAGTACAATTGCTGGTCGTCCATCGGGTGCAAACTGAATACCGTCACAACCCCAGGTCACTCCATATCTCCTCCACTTTCGCCTTCACCTCGTCATCCATCACAATCGGTGTTCCCCATTCGCGGCTGGTTTCACCCGGCCATTTATTGGTGGCATCCAACCCCATTTTTCCACCTAGCCCGGATACAGGGCTGGCGAAATCGAGATAATCAATCGGCGTATTTTCGACGATCAGCGTATCCCGCGCGGGGTCAACCCGCGTGGTGATGGCCCAGATAACTTCCTTCCAGTCACGGATATTGACGTCATCATCGGTGACGATAATGAATTTGGTGTACATGAATTGCCGCAGGAAGCTCCACACGCCGAACATGACGCGCTTGGCGTGGCCGGCATACTGCTTTTTCATGCTCACTACCGCCATGCGATAGGAGCAGCCTTCCGGCGGCAGGTAGAAATCGACGATTTCGGTGAACTGCTTTTGCAGCAGGGGGACGAACACTTCATTGAGCGCCACGCCAAGTATGGCGGGCTCGTCCGGCGGCTTGCCAGTGTAGGTGGAGTGGTAGATCGGATCGCGGCGCATGGTGATGCGCTCGATGGTGAATACCGGGAAGGTTTCCTGTTCGTTGTAGTAGCCGGTGTGGTCGCCGAAAGGACCTTCCACTGCTGTCTCATCGGGATAGATGTATCCTTCCAGCACGATTTCAGCACTCGCGGGAACCTGCAAATCGTGCGTCAGGCATTTGACGATTTCCGTTTTCGCACCGCGCAGCAACCCTGCGAACTGGTATTCGCTCAGAGTATCCGGCACCGGAGTGACCGCGCCGAGTATGGTTGCCGGGTCCGCTCCCAGGGCTACTGCAATGGGATAGGGTTGTCCCGGATTGGCGAGAGTGAAGTCACGGAAATCCAGTGCGCCGCCCCGATGCGCGAGCCAGCGCATGATGACTTTATTGGGCGCGATCACCTGCTGGCGATAAATACCGAGATTCTGGCGGGTCTTGTGCGGCCCCTTGGTAACGGTCAGCCCCCAGGTGATCAGCGGGCCTGCATCCCCCGGCCAGCAGGTCTGGATCGGCAGTTTGCCGAGGTCCATGTCCTTGCCTTCCCAGACGATTTCCTGGCAGGACGCCCTTGAAAGCTCCTTTGGCGCCATATTGAGCACCTGTTTCAGCACGGGCAATTTCTCCCATGCGTCTTTCAAGCCTTTGGGAGGATCGGGTTCTTTCAGATAGGCGAGGAGCTTGCCCACTTCACGCAGCGCCTCGACCGAATCCTGCCCCATTCCCATCGCGACGCGCTTGGGCGTGCCGAACAGATTTCCCAGCACAGGAATGGCATGCCCCCTGGCTTTTTCGAACAGCACGGCCGGACCACCCGCTTTCAGCAGACGGTCGCAGATTTCCGTCATTTCCAGATGAGGATCGACTTCAACCGCTACACGCTTCAGTTCGCCCTGTCTTTCCAGTTGCGCCATAAAATCGCGCAGGTCCTTGTACTTCATTTACGCCCTTTACGTTTCGGGTCCCCGGCTCCGGTGCCTCAATAAGCCGCCCTTGCCAGGTAATCCAGCGCGATACCGGCAAATATCGTTGCGCCCACCCAGTTGTTGTGGAGAAAAGCCTTGAAACAGCGCCCGCGGTCGCGGTCGTGAATCAGGCCGTATTGGTACAGGATCAGCCCCAGCGCTGCTGCAAGACCAATGTAATAAACGGCACCGAGATTGTGGATCAGGCCGATGGCAACCATGCCCGCGAGGAAAACCGCGTGGCACAGCATCACACCGGCGACGTCGAAACGTCCGAACGTGATGGCGGAAGTTCTGATGCCGATCTTGAGATCATCCACCTTGTCCACCATCGCATATTCGGTATCGTAGGCGATCACCCACAAGAGGTTTGCACCCATCAGGAACCAGGCAAGGAACGGCACTTCCCCCGTCTGAGCGGCAAATGCCATGGGGATGCCGAAGCTGAAGGCAATGCCAAGGTAAGCCTGCGGCATGGCGAAAAACCGCTTGGTGAAAGGGTAGCTTGCGGCGAGGAACAGGGCAACAAACGAAAGCCCGATGGTAAGCCGGTTCAGCGGCTGGATCAGCAGGAACGCCACGAGGCTCAAGCCCGCTGCCAGCAGCAGCGCTTCCCTGGCGCTCACTGCTCCAACCGCCAGAGGGCGGTTCCGGGTGCGCTCGACATGTCCATCGAAATCGCGATCGGCATAGTCGTTGACGACACAACCGGCGGAGCGCATCAGCACCGTGCCCAGCACGAATATCAACAGGATATCCAGCCGTGGCACGCCTTCCGCCGCCAGCCACAAGCCCCACAGGGTGGGCCACAGCAACAGCAGAATGCCGATGGGCTTGTCCAGCCGCATCAGCTTTTCGTAATGCACGAGACGTTGAGTGAGTGTCACGCAAGCTCCAGGATGGAAGGAAGGAATACTTCGGTAACCAATATGGACTGGCCATGCAGCGTGAATAGGGAGCGGCGCGCCCACAGATTCCCCGGCTGTACCCGCAATTTGCGGCAGGCGCGGATGAAAAGCGGGTGAGCTGCAGTCAGCTTCTTGAAGCGGAGCGGTGTACGCTTGACGATAGGATTGGTAAACAATACTGTCCCCAATGACTTGTTGCCAAGTCCAATCAGACTGCGCCATGCGCCGCGCAAATCTTTCCGTGCCACCACGGAATGGGCAAATACCACCGGCGTCTCGCCGCAATATAAATACACTTCCCGCACCAGGGCCAGTTCATCCCGCCGTAAATTCATTACGGCCAGCTCATCGTCGCAGACCGTCGCCAGCGACTGGAACACGGGCTTGACGCTGAACTCACCGCAGCAGCGGCGTTGAATAAGCTGGGTAAGAGAGCCGCGATTTTGCAACCAGCCCCGGGCGCGGGGCGATATGGAGGAGGGTGCAGGATGCCAGTCCGATAGCTGGGCAGCATTCATTCCGGAAGAGCTGAAAAGGTTGAATTATGCCGCATAATCCAGCCCGGCTGAATCCCCAGTCCACCTTTGCCTCCTTTGTCTCTTAACTTTTCCCTTGGAACAATACTGGATCGTGCCAATGCGACAGGCGGGGCATCCGCCATCAAGGCGACATGCGCATGTTTGCCGAAACCTAATCCCGACAGAATACGCCACTGGGCGGGTTAGTCCAGGCAATGGGTACGGCCAACCGGGGGACGTGATGTATTCACTTCCGCAACTGGCAACCACCCAAGCGTTCGCATTCAGCAATCAGGTCAATAGTGGTATAGCTTGTTTCATCAATGAAGGCAGTTATCCCTCCTTCTCTATAGAAATACCCGCCGGTCTCGCTCTTCCTGAATGCCAGTTCGTCAGGGAACGGAGCGCCATCATCCTTCATAAGCCCCAAGCGTCTTGCGGTTTCGCGTGACATAACTCCATCTGCTTTATAGAAAAAAAGGCTGTGATAGAGGACAGCGGCAAACCCCGATATGGCAGTCCCAGTAACCAGTATGGCAACAACAGCAGGAATAAACGCTCGTCTCATCATTACATTAATACTCCTGAATCTCCCAACCCTTGTTGTTCAATAAGCTCAATTAAGCCGCACGCACTCGTCATCACAAACTCTTTCATTCCATAGTACATAATTTGTCTTTTACCATAAAAAACCATGAAAAGTAGATCAGCGCGGAGGAATTTCAGGAAAACTCACCTATGAGTAAGGCGAGTCAGCGAACCGTCAGGACGCTTAGAGGAGCGGTGATAAGTCCAGGGGCAACCCGCGAGAGAATCTATGAATAGAGTAAGTAGAGGGTGCGATAACGGATGATATGGCGAAAAGGCGGGAAATTCCTTGATCTCTTGCAGGATTGTGCTTGTCACCGGGACCTCATTAACGGGCATTATTGGGATGGATGCCTGCTACAGCTGCAACCGTTTCAATCAGCGCGGCGAACCGGACAGGCTTGCAAAGATACTTCTGGAAACCTGCATTGATCGCCTTGACTTGCGCCTCTCCCTCACTCAGTACAGAGAGCGCAATCGCAGGAATATCCCTGCCTTTGTCTGCGGGCAGGTTGCGCACGGCCCGGATGAACTGGTAGCCATCGACGTGGGGCATGATGATGTCACTGACGATCACATCCAGCCTGTGCGCCTGCAGTTGCTTCAATCCCTCGTCGGCACTGAGGCAAACGATGACCTGGACTTGATAGAAAGACAACATGCGTTTCGTGACGTCCAAGGCTCCTGGTTCGTCATCCACGATCAAGACCTTGAGTCCGGAAAGAAGCGCAAAATCTTCTGTCTGCATCCGTGGCCTGCCTCAGATTTGATAATTTGCCCTTGGCAGTGCCAGAAGGCATTGGTTGACGATCAAAGCAGACAGTATCACGCGCTACTTGCGCCAATCGTACGGTATCGCACTCCTCCCTTTCTAAGGATGTTTTATAGAAGTATCAGTTCTTGATTAAGAATGTTAACGATAAGAGGGGTGGGTCTTGGGAAGGATGCTCAAGACCGATTGCGGTAGCGTCGGTAATATCCGTATTGAAAGATATCGTGCCTCGATCGCGACATTGCGGAAGCTGAAGGAGGTAAAGTCAAGTCCGGGAGGTCGATGAACTTAGTCGATGAAGTTATACCGCGAGATCTTCTCCGGCTATCCAAGTGCGAATGCCGACACTCCGGGCTTCCAACCGATCATGAGGATGCTGCAAGTTATACGTCTCATCCTTGAATCAAAGGCAACGAGATCATCTGAAGTCCCCCCATTTGGGTACGGTAGCGAACATATTTTTCGTCCAGAGATGGACAAAAATGTGTCTGAAAAACAGGAATTTTTCCACACGTACGAAAAATTCCATTTGCTCGGCAAGTGGCAGAATGAGCTACGCGCAAAACGGGAGCGAGCAGACTTATGGACAGGGATAACGAGAACTGGCGTTCGCTTTGGACGCTTGAAATGATTTCGCGAATCGCCGTGCATCAATCCGGCATTACGGCCCGGGTGGCTCGCTCACCGGATGATCCAGGGAAAGACCGTATCTCGCTTGAAAATACGGCTCACGTGGACTTGTCGCGCTGGGATCTGGATGAGCTTGCCGATGAAGTAATGGCGCTCTGGTTGGAAGGAAATTTTGAGCGTGTTTGAAGACTGCATACAAGATGTGTCGGAATTATCGCCTTCGGGGTGAGCTGGGTGAATTGACCTCGGTTTTGCAACCCGATTTTTACTCCCTCTCGAGGCCCTATTAGTAACCAACCTCCTTCTGGCGGCGTACTGCAGAATCACTGCATTTCCGTCATAGCGGTAGAGACCACATAGCCGTCCCCGAGATCAATGATCCACTCCCGATACTGGCTCCTTGTCCTCGGCCAGAAGGCCCAAGCTGCTTGGTTTGCAAGCACCTTTACGCTTTCGCGGATCGCCTTGACGGCTCCCCTGGCAGCATCAGTGCTCTTCCCAGATGACACCCAGCACGCGCTTCATCATATATCAGTTAGCTTCCCGGACAGAAATTCGCCCCTATGTATCCGCGCTTACGTGCCTCATAAGCCTGGTTGCCGCAATCCGCTTACTCGGACGCGAATGCGCCAATAAGGGAACGTAGCGTGCCCATCAATGTCAGCGCCCATATCAGCAATGCGAACCAACCCCAATAGTGCGGAATAACCGCCAGGGATTCATTCCCCGCCGCCTTCGCCAGGGCAAGCGTGCAAGCTGTGTACATTCCCATCGGAAAGACCCTGCTCCATGCCGGAGGATCATAAACCTGATATTGCCGACCCAATGCCAGCCGGGACCAGGGAAAAACTTTAACGCACAGCGGTACGGGGCCAGCGATCCCGACACGCATGAATTTACGGATATCCATGATCACCTGATAGGGAATCCACACTGTGCCGACAGCCCAGGCGAACAGGGTCATCCATAATGCACACTCCCGTACACCGTTCCATGCGGGGAGAAGGGGCAAATGCGTGACAAAGTCCGCACCTGCCAGGGTAATGATGGCGGCGGCCCCCATGCAGATCCAGTAAGGAGCGTCCCAGTTCGCAAGTTCGAACCGTCTGAAAAACAGGCAATAGGTTACCAGCGATACGATCACCAGGTACAGGAGGAATCCGAAAGTCCAGAATGCACCCACTGCAAAGTAAACGTAACCAGGCGGTGTTGCCATTGCATCGAGCAGATGAATCGCAAGCAGGGCAACCGAGACCGTGCCCACTGCAACCAGCAGCGTCGCACCGCTCACGATTTCATGGATGGGTTTCGAGCGTGCGGAGACGAGATTGACGACAACGGAATAAATGCATATGAACCAGCCAATCAACGCCACCAGCCAAAGTGACGCTGCCAGCACAGTGGCATGCTCGAAGACAAACAGTTGCATGCCGACCGTATTGGTTCCCACCACGAATGTCAGAAACAGCCAGGCGCGTCGCAGCGTCAGGAAATCCGCCTTCAGATCCGGCAGGAAAAATGTCATCCTCGCGACGAGGACGATGCACAAGGCCAGATAGAAAATCAGATTCAGCACGAAGAGCGCCTTTGCTATGGCGGAAAAACCCATCGCTTCAAAGGCAAGAGATACGATGCCGGTTGCCATCACCATGGCGAAGTAGGCGGGATGAAAATTCCTTACGCCGTTAGTGATGATGGCCCGGTATCGGCTCATGATAACGCCCGTTCATGAGGCGGAAATGATCAAGGTTTTCGTGAAAGCAGCAGCAATAACATCGGTACGCCCAGCAAAGCGGTCAATACACCCACAGGCAACTGTTGGGGCGCCCATAGCGTGCGCGCCAGGGTATCCGCCAGCGTGAGAAAGCTTCCCCCCAATAATACCGCCAGGGGCAACAACCAGCGAAAATTACTGATCCCTAGCAGGCGGACCGCATGCGGCACGATCAGGCCGACGAAACCGATAACCCCCGCGAGCATCAGCGCCGCCACGGTGGCGAGCGATGCGCAAAAATAAATCCCTATTTGCAACGGTAGCACAGCCACGCCTAAGGTTCTTGCCTTCATTTGACCCAGTGCCAAAACGTTCAGGCTCCCGGAAAAAAGCAGGCTCACGGCGGATACGAGAATGAGCGTTATCCAGGCAGGTAACGGTTCTTCGGCACGCGAAACATCGCCCATCAACCAGAACAGCATGCCCTTGACATCGCTCGCCGGCGCAAGGGTAAGAATCAACGTTGTGAGCGCCCCGCAGCCAGCGGACAACACCACACCGGTCAGAAGCAGCCGGTAAAGATTCCAGTTGCCTGCGCGAAAACTCAGGCCGAATACAATGGCAACAGCCGCCAAAGCTCCCCCAAGGGACGTCAGATTCGTCAGCAGAGTTCCCCACCCAAGGAGCATGGCAAGGAGTGCGCCTACGGCTGCGCCCCCCGAAACCCCCAGGATATACGGATCGGCGAGAGGATTGCGCAATAAAACCTGCAACAGCGCGCCCGCCAGTGCCAGAAGACCGCCGCAGGCAAAAGCGGCCAGTACCCGTGGCAACCGAAGTTGCCAGATAATCTGATGGGAGATGCTTTCGGTTGAAGACAGCAGCGCCTGAACGACGCCCGTAACCGGAATATGGACGCTGCCGAACAGCAAGCCGATGAAAAGGCTGCCCATGGCCAGCAGACCGAAGAGAACCAGCAGCAGAGGATACGGATATTTGGCGAAGGCTGCGCCTGATGTCATGTCAATGCGCAGACATTCAATGGCCGCGACTGGGAGGAAGCAGCGGCGGACAGCGGAACAACTGCCGGTTTCCGTCGGGTCGTTTCAGCATAGGCAGCATGGGCTGCTCTTTGCCATCCTCTCGCCCGCCTTTAGCACCCACCTCTACGGCCCCCCTCTGACCGCTATCGCAGGCTAATGACGGGCCACCCGTTTTTTTCCGCATGTGCCCTGAGTGTTGCGTCAGGATCGACCGCCACCGGACGGGTCACTTTTTTAAGCAGCGGCAGATCATTTAAAGAGTCACTGTAAAACCAGCTTTCCAGGAAAGATAACCAGGTCAGGTTATGATGGTCCAGCCAGCTTTCCAGGCGCATGATCTTGCCCTCGCGGAAACAGGGAGGGCCGGAAACCCTGCCCGTGAACTCCCCATCCCTCTGCTCCGGCTCGGTAGCGATGAGATGATTTATGCCGAACGCCCTTGCAATCGGGCCCGTTACAAAACTGTTGGTTGCCGTAATGATGATGCATAAATCGCCCCCAAGCATGTGCCGATTGACGAGCTTGCGCGCCTGCAGTGTGATCAGGGGCAGAATCCTTTTTTCCATGAAATCCCTGTGCCAGGCATCCAGCTGACTGCGAGGATGACGCGACAGGGGCTTCAACTGAAAGTCCAGGAATTCCTGGATATCCAGGGTGCCGGCCTTGTACTGCTCGTAGAATTCGATATTGCGGGCTTCATGAACTTCGCGGTCGAGCACTCCTTGCTCGATGAGGTGCTGTCCCCACTGGAAGTCGCTATCGCCTGCAAGCAGCGTATTATCGAGGTCAAACAAAGCAAGATTCATGAGGCGACCTGCAATAGCTCGCGTACCAGCGGAATGGTTATTTTCCGGTGACTCGCCAGCGAATATTTATCCAGCGCGTCAAGCTTCGCCATCAGGGAAGTCAAATCGCGCCGCTCATGCCGCAGCAGGTAGTCACATACCTCCTGCGGCAAAGCAAGGCCGCGGCTGCTGGCGTGGTTTTTCATGGCTTCCATTTTTTCCTCATCAGTCAATTCGTGAACCTCGTACACCAGGCCCCATGCAAGGCGCGTAAGCAGGTCTTCGCGCAGCTTCAGCTGCGCGGGAGCGACAGAACCGCTTACCAGCAGGAACGCTTGCCCTTCGTCACGGATACGATTATAGAGATGAAACAGTCCGATCTGGGCATCGGCGCCAAGGCGATCCACGTCGTCCACCATCACGCAATCGGCCTCGCTGCCATTCGCGAAAGACGTTCTCTCGCCACATGCGAAATAAAGCGTGTTCATGTCATTGCGCTTGCACTCACTGGCCGCGCCTTGCAGCAGATGACTTTTTCCGCAACCCGTTCCGCCCCATAGATAAACAAAACGCTCGTGCTCCCGCCCCATTAGAATGTTATCCAGGGTTTGCAACAACTCAGCATTGCGGCCCGACACGAAATTGGACAAGGTCGGTGGCGGAGGGACTATGTCCAGCGGCAATTGCTTCATCAACGAGGGAGCTGTTACTGGATATCAGGATAAGAAACAGGCGCTACGGACGCAGACGCAGATCGGGAGTATTGTCCGAAAAACCTATCAAACTCGAACGGTCAGGGGAACGGTGTTGAGGCTCCGTGTTAGGTTCCTTGTGCGCCATTTGCGGTAAAATTGCGGCTTCAAACGCCACTCTATCTGTAACAGGACGAGAATTCAACTTGACCACATCCAAGCCCCCGGAAGAAAACCTCGCTCCACTCTCTTACCATGCTGCCGGCGTCGATATCGATGCGGGCGAACGCCTGGTGGAAAACATCAAGCCCTACGCAAAACGTACCCTGCGGCCGGAAGTGCTGGCTGGCATCGGCGGCTTTGGCGCGCTTTTCGAAATTTCCCGAAAATTCAACAACCCGGTACTGGTAGCGGGTACGGACGGGGTAGGTACCAAGCTGAAGCTGGCGTTCGAATCTGGCAAACACGACACAGTCGGCATCGACCTGGTTGCGATGAGCGTGAACGATATTCTGGTACAGGGAGCAGAACCGCTGTTTTTCCTGGACTATTTCGCGTGCGGAAAGCTGGACGTGGATACCGCCACTCGGGTAGTGAAAGGTATTGCCGCCGGGTGCGAACAGGCCGGATGTGCCTTGATCGGTGGAGAAACCGCTGAAATGCCGGGCATGTATCCGGAAGGCGAGTATGATCTTGCGGGTTTCGCTGTCGGCGCGGTCGAAAAGGATCGAATCATCACGGGCACAACCATCGAGGCGGGCGATGCAGTGCTGGGGCTTGCTTCGAGCGGCGCCCATTCAAATGGCTACTCCCTGATCCGCAAGATCATCGAAAAAAATAATACGGATTTGTCTGCCGATTTCCATGGCAAGGCGTTAATAGACGTAATCATGGCGCCTACCCGGATTTATGTGAAGCCTCTGCTCGAACTCATCAAGCATGTACCGGTTAAAGGCATGGCGCATATCACAGGCGGTGGTCTGCTGGAAAATATTCCACGCATCCTGCCTGAAGACCTTACGGCAATACTGAAGAAAGAAACCTGGGAGATGCCTCCGCTTTTTGCCTGGCTGCAGCGGGGAGGCAATGTGGCGGATAGCGAAATGCACCGCGTTTTCAACTGTGGCATTGGCATGGCTGTCATCGTGGCGCCGGAGTATATCGGCGCTGCCACGCAGTTGCTGCAATCCATGGGAGAAATCGCGTGGCGCATTGGAACCATCCGCGAACGGCGCGCGAATGAATCCCAGACGATCGTCGAGTGAGCAGCGTGAAGCACCGAAGCACGGGCGGATCTGAATCCTGCTGCTGACCCATGAAGTCACTCGTAATCCTTATCTCCGGTCGGGGCAGCAATATGCAGGCACTGCTGGAAGCGAATCTCCCCGCCCGGATAGCTGCGGTCATCAGCAACAAGCCGGGGGCGCCAGGACTCGAAATCGCGCGTAGCCGCGGCTATGAAACCATTGTGTTGGACCAAAGGTCATACCCGGATCGCGAAGCGTTTGACCAGAAACTGGCGGAGGTCATCGATGCCTACGCACCGGATCTCATCGCCCTGGCCGGTTTCATGCGCCTTCTCGGGGGCAGTTTTGTCAGCCGCTATGAAGGCAGGCTGATAAACATTCATCCCTCGCTGCTGCCCGCTTTTCCCGGCCTGCACCCCCACAGGCAGGCGTTGAAGGAAGGTGTGAAGGTGCATGGATGCACCGTGCATTTTGTCACCGCCGAAACGGATCGGGGTCCGATCATTATCCAGGCGGCTGTTCAGGTCATGCCAAGTGATACCGAGGAAACGCTGGCCGCGCGCGTGCTGCAACAGGAACATCGTATTTATCCTGAAGCCGTGCGCTGGTTTATGAAAGATCGGCTGAAGCTCTCTGATAACAGTGTTGAGGTGAGCGATGCCGATTTCGACGATTCTGTTTTATATTCACCGGGACTATCCAAATGAGATTTTTATTTCTAGCCCTGTTGTCGGGAGCAGTTTTTTTTGCTTTTCCCGCTTTTTCCGCTTGCGCTACCTGCGGCACAGAGGTGCCGTCGCGGGTCGATATCAGTTATTCGGTCACATCCGGAAGCCTCGAAGCGGACATGAATGACACACTGAAAATCACTCAGGAAAACGGCGAGCGCCGCTACAGCCTGTACAGCGAGGGCAAGGCCAAAGGCCTGTTGGCGCTGACACAACCGGACACCCTGGTGCGTGACAGTGAAGGCATTATCACCACCCAGGGGACGTTGCGGCCGGAGCGGTTTTCGGATCAGCACGGAAACAAGGTGCCCAAAGTGGCAATTTTCGATTGGAGCAAGAAACTGATCACCCTTCAGCATAAACGCGGGGAAGAGCAAAAAGCGCTGCCTGCCAATGCCCAGGACAAGCTGAGCCTGCTCTACAGCTTCATGTTTACTTCCGCCCCGGGCAAAATGGTAAACCTGCATGAAACCGATGGAAAGCACCTGGATCCGGTGCGCTATGCAGTCAGCAAGGAAACACTGGATACTCCCATGGGCAAGCTCGAAACGATCGTGCTGACGAAGCAGCTGGAAAAAGAAGGGGATCGGGATAAAAAAATCTGGCTTGCCGTCGATCACCATATGCTGCCAGTCCGCGTCGTGGCTACCGAAAAAATCGGCATCGTGACGGATCAGATGGTGACAAAAATAAGTTATGGAGGGCCGATGAACGGCCTAAAACAGGGCCGCCTGCAATAGGCTCGGCTGCGGCAAACCTGTAAAATCACCGGGGACGTCAGAGCGGTTGTGCCGGGCAGTGCGTGTCGCCTGCCTGAATATTTCCTTTGTGCCTGCTTGTCCTGCTAAGGGCTGCTTTGTGCCCGCTTCTCCCGAGCAGTATCGATAATTGATGACCATACGTCTTACCCCTGCTCATCTCGACATGGCAACCGCTGCATTGCGCGCTGTAATTCCACTGCAACATCCGGCTGATTCGTTGCTGCGGCATTTTTTCCAGGACAATCGGAAACTCGGCGTGAACGATCGCGCGTTCATCGCTGAAACCGTATTCGGTATTCTGCGGCATCGTTTTTTTCTGGAACGCGTCGTGGAAATTGCCACACCTCGCTCGCTCCTGCTGGCTTATCTGGCGAAATTCTCGGGAATGAACTTGCGCGAGTTGACGCCCCTGGTGAGTGAAACAGAAGCAAAACGGCTTGCGGAAATGAAAGCTGTGTCGCTGGAAGCGCAGCCACTTGGCGTCCAGGCCGAATTTCCGGAGTGGCTGTTGGAAAAACTGCGGGAATTCATGGATGATGGTGCCATCCTTGACCTGGGCCGCTCGCTGCAAGCACCCGCACCCCTCGATCTGCGTGTCAATACACAGCTTGCGAGGCGCGAAGAAGTCATCGAGCTGTTGGGAAAAGATGGAATCGAAGGCACGCCGACGCCCTACTCGCCGATCGGCATCCGCCTCACAGGGAAGCCGGCGATCAACCGCCATGAAGTGTTCATAAGCGGCAAGGTCGAAGTCCAGGATGAAAGCAGCCAGCTGCTGGGTTATCTGCTTGCGCCCAAGCGCCGGGACATGGTAGTGGATTTCTGCGCGGGAGCGGGAGGAAAGTCGCTGATGCTGGGCGCGCTGATGTGTTCGCAAGGGCGCATCTATGCTTTCGATAATTCGGAAAAGCGGCTGAACAATCTCAAGCCCCGTCTCAAGCGCTCCGGTTTATCGAACCTCCATCCTCAGCTCATCGCCAATGAAAACGACATAAAGGTGAAACGGCTGGCGGGAAAAATCGATCGGGTGCTGGTGGATGCACCTTGCAGCGGGCTCGGAACCCTGCGGCGAAACCCGGATCTGAAATGGCGCCAGTCGCCGCAAAGCATCGAGGAACTCAAGCGCAAGCAAGCCGCCATTCTGTCATCTGCGGCCAACCTGCTTAAACCGGGTGGCAGACTGGTTTATGCCACTTGCAGCTTTTTACCGGAAGAAAACCGGGAAATCGTCGAGAATTTTATTGCGGATAATCCCCGCTTCACCCTGCTGAATTGCGCCGAGTTGTTGCACCAGCAAAAAATCCCGCTCGACACCGGTGTGTTTATGCAACTCCAACCCAGGCTGCACGGTACGGATGGCTTTTTTACCGCCGCACTGGAATCAGGAAAGGCTCAAACATGATGTCACCAGGCTGTAGTCCCTCCGTGAAGCAGTATATGGCTGGCTGCCTTGCCGTATTTCTGACAACCTCTGCCGCAGCGTTTGAACCCCCTTCCTATCGCAAGCCACCTCCAGTCCTGTCCGCTTCCGGTACTGTGCAGGTTGCTTTCACGCCCGGGCAGGATGCGGGGAAACTGATCGCGGATGCCATCGATGGCGCCCGTACCCAGGTTCTGGTCCAGGCTTTCAGTTTTACCCACCGCAGAATCGCCGATGCTTTAATCGCAGCCAGGCATCGCGGAGTGGATGTGAAAGTCATTGCGGACAGGGAGCAGACCGAAAAAATTCCGACCAGCCTGATTGCAAGAATGGCGTCACAAGGTGTACTGGTATTCATGGACTCGAATCACAGCAGTGCCCACAATAAGGTGATGCTGATCGATGCAGGCAGCGCCCAGGCTACGCTGATTACCGGCAGCTTCAATTTCACCCATGCGGCGCAGCACAAGAATGCGGAAAACGTGCTCGTGATGCGCGGGAATTCCGCGCTGGTGGACCTTTACCTGGAAAACTGGCTGGATCATTTCAGACATGCGCGGCCTTACCGCTGATTCAAGTGGGCCAGACGTATGAGCATATGCTTTCCTGAGCCGAAATGGCATGAGGGGAAAGTAATCCACGCGTGCTAGAATCTGGCACCCGCCCATTCATTTGCCCATCCATTTCCGGCGCCGTTCCTCTTCCTGTTTCAACGGATGCACTTCGACATTGAATTCCAGAGCCTGCTGAACAAACTGCTTGTCCATGCGCAGCAAGTCCCCGTCCTGTGGCAGCTTGCTGTGTTGACTGCAAGCATGGGAATGGCATGGTTGTTGCAAAGACAGTTCATGCGGCGCGCTCCGGCGCGCGTCAACGCCGGCGGGAAGTTAACCATCAGCGCACGCAGCCTGAGCCGGCTCCTGTTTCCATTTTTTGCGCTGGTCTTTACTGTCGTCGGCAAGTGGGCGCTGGACTATTGGTATCCGACGCACCTGCTCAATATCATTATCCCGATTCTGTTCGCGCTCGTCCTGATCCGGGCCGCGGTCTACATGCTGCGCAAGGTATTTCGCCGCCAGGAGTGGCTGCGCCCGTGGGAACGATTCATCGGCTGGACGGTGTGGATAGGATTCGCGCTTTATATCACAGGGCTTTTGCCCGAAATTCTGGCCCTTCTCGATGACATTTCACTGCATGTCGGCAAGCAGCGCATTTCGATATTGCTGATCGCGCAGGGTCTCATCGCGTTCACCGTCAGCATGCTCGTGGCTGCATCGCTTGCTAGTTCGGTTGAAACGCGCATCATGATGGCGAGGGCGCTGAATATCAACCAGCGTGTCATCTTGTCGAAGATCAGCCGCACCATTCTGATCGTCATCGGCGTGTTGGTTGCGTTGCCCATGGTCGGCGTGGATATCACGTTTCTATCCGTGTTTGGCGGCGCACTTGGCGTCGGGCTCGGACTGGGGCTGCAAAAAATCGCGAGCAACTACATCAGCGGGTTTATCATTCTGCTGGACCATTCCCTCCATCTCGGCGATATAGTCACGGTGGATAACCGCAAAGGCGAGGTGACTTCGCTCACCACGCGGTATGTGATACTCAAGAGCGAGGAAGGCACCAATATTCTCATCCCCAATGATGTTTTCATTACTTCGGCGGTTATCAACCATCCCTTCTCCGATCGTCGATTGCGCCTTGTCTTTCCGATGCGGATCAGCTACGACAGTCCGATCGAGGCCGCGATGATAATCATGTCGGAAGCGGCAAAGAGGCGGCAGCAGATACTGGCCGAGCCTGCGCCTACAGTGTATCTCAAGGAATTCGTCGATGGCGGGATTGTTCTGGAACTCGTCGCGTGGGTAGAAGAAGCGGAGAAGAATCTGCCTGCACTGCGGTCCGATATCAACCTCGATATCTGGCGAACATTCGGAGAGAACGGAATCAAGCGTTGACTGGAGGACTTTTCAGTCATATCAGCCACAGCGTTCCGTTTATAGCTTCTGCCCCCTCCTGCCGCCAAATTAGGGAATTGTCCGGAATCCTGACGCGGATGGTAATATTGTTCCGGAAGAAAATCAGTGATATCTGAACTGTTATGGGCGCCTTGGTTTTTTATACCGTCATCTATTTCCTTGGCTATTATGCGGCCCACATGTTGAACGAACTGTCGGGCCGGAAGCTGATCGCAAACCGCCGCATGGGGGGTCTGGTTCTCGCTCTCCTGGTTGGAACAGCACATGGTTACAAGATCATCAGCAGTCCACCCCCTCATCATGGAGACGGAGCAGGTTTTGCGCTCGGCCTGTACGTACTCCTGCCTCTGGCCATCATTACGATAGCTGTCCTCTATTTCAACTGGCAGGATCGTCAGGATAACGAACGTTGATTTTATTGAGGCGTATGACGATGCTAGCAGATGATGTTATCTACAGGGTGGTCTTAGCGTTGAATTCGCTTAGACTCTTCTTGCCCCGCTAAAGGCAAGCTTTTCACTGCTGCTCCTTCAAATCTGCTGATCACGTCTGTAACAAAATGCTCGGAAAAGCCTGCCATAAAAGACCAGAATATCAGTTTTGCATATTCTTTGTGTCCTTCTCCATGTTGCTCGAAGATCGACAGGAAACTTTCGGAGGATGAATTGCTATCAGGCAGAAAAACGGGAAACAGGTCGCCGGATAGCAAACCGGAAAGAAAAAGTATAAAAAGCAAAAAAGCCAACACACCCCCAACCAGGGGAGAAAGAGCAGTGTAAACCCAGGATTCCGCTATCAACTCCAGATCGAACAAAGTCAAATCCTTCAGACGGCGTTGGAGACCGACAAATCCGCCAATCACGCCACTGGCGAATACGAGCAGCGGCACTATATAGATGGACTCCCTCAATAGAGCAGCAGCGGTCAATGAGAGGCCATAAAGAATCACCAGTGCGATGAAAAGACGCCGCGTAACAGAAATCAGCAGCCGAGCAGGAATATTTGGCTTAACGGCTGCCGGGGTAGAGTTATCTGGCTCATCCATATGGTTGGAGTGATCTGCTCCTTGAAATTGATCCTTATTAACTTGATCAAGGAAACAAGTTCGAAAGATTATCGACGTCTGGACCTGGTATCCTGCGGGTTATCCATCAAGACTTCTATAAACAAAAGAGCGCCGGATGTCACGAGATGATGCTCCGACTCCTCCGGGTTTGAATAGACCTTGGCAGCAAGCTTGGGCAGCCAGTGAGCCGTCCAGGCGAGGAGGTGTAGAGGCATAACATTTGCGATGTATATCCCCCCTGGTTGCCCAGGCTTTACGCGGTTTTTTTCTGGATGAACTCGATCTTGTAGCCGTCAGGATCTTCCACGAACGCGATCACGGTGACACCATGTTTCATCGGGCCTGCCTCGCGTGTAACCTTGCCGCCCCGTTTCTTCACTTCCTCACACGCCTGGTAAGCGTTATCGACTTCGATCGCAATATGTCCGTAACCGGCGCCCAGGTCGTATTTGCCAGTATCCCAGTTGTGGGTGAGTTCCAATACCGTTCCCTCAGCCTCATCCTGATAACCGACAAATGCGAGGGTAAACCTGCCCTCCGGATAATCTTTCCGGCGCAGCACTTTCATTCCCAGCACGTCCGTATAAAAGGCAATCGACTTTTCCAGATCACCCACGCGCAGCATGGTATGAAGTATGCGCATTCAGATTTCCACCATCTCAAAATCTTCCTTACGCGCTGAACATTCGGGACAGGTCCAGTTCATCGGTACGTCCTCCCACCTTGTTCCGGGCGGAATACCTTCCTGCGGAGACCCTTCGGCCTCATCATATACATAACCGCAAATCAGGCACATATAGCAACGGTAGACACGCACTTCGGTCGTTTCGGTGGTAGTCATGATGAGTAAGGGTATTTGGGTTAAAATATCATTTTACGGTATTAGTTCATGTCTCAGCCACCCCCCATCGTACTTTCTTTTGCTGCCAGCGACTCTACCGGGGGCGCCGGTATTCAGGCTGATATTCTCACTCTGGCCAGCATGGGATGCCATCCCCTTTCGGTCGTCACCGCCGTGACAGTGCAGGATACGGCCGGGGTGGATGATGTAATGGCGCTGGATGCAGAATGGGTGACGGATCAGGCACGCGCAGTTCTTGAGGACATGCCCGTGCATGTGTTTAAAATGGGTTTGCTGGGCAGTGTGGAAATTATTGCGGCGATCGCCGAAGTGGTTTCGGATTATCCCAACATTCCGGTCGTGCTGGACCCTGTGCTTGCCTCGGGCCGGGGCGATGAACTCGCCAATGAGGAAATGGTCGCTGCCATGCGGGAATTGCTGCTGCCGCAGGCAACCATCATCACGCCCAACAGCCTGGAAGCACGGCGACTGGCGCAGGATTATGAGGATGAATCCGATATGCCGGATTTGCACCAGTGCGCAGGCCGATTGCTGCGCCTGGGATGTGAATATGTATTCGTTACCGGAACCCATGAAAATACTTCGCAAGTGGTGAACACCCTATACGGAACTACCGGCATCGTGCGCACGGATGCGTGGAATCGCCTGGCTGGCTCGTATCATGGATCGGGGTGCACACTCGCCTCTGCTATCGCCGCCACGCTTGCCAATGGATTGCCTATTGCAGAGGGTGTATATGAAGCGCAGGAATACACCTGGCAATCCCTGAAAGCCGGGTTCAGGCCTGGAATGGGGCAACATCTGCCAGACAGGCTATTCTGGGCGCGTGATGAGAACAGTGTCGAGGATCGAAATCAGGCGATGTAGCGCTGCTCCGCGGCGAGAAATAACCGGTCTATATGCGATCACGCCAGATACAGGAGATACAGCGAGTCTGGTCGCGATGACACGGAGCGCGCTTGCCGGAGGTGCGCGACTGGTTCAATATCGCAGCAAAACGATGAATGAGGAGCTGCGCCGGGAACAGGCGCGCGCGCTCGCTCATCTCTGCCGCCGGTTTGACGTTCCCCTCCTCATCAACGATCATATCGATCTTGCTCTCGAGGTCGGGGCGGATGGAGTGCATCTGGGACGGGAAGATGCACCCATTTCTCAAGCCCGGCTTAAACTGGGTCATGAAAAGATCATCGGAATTTCCTGCTACAACGAACTCGAATCTGCCATCGAAGCCGAGTGCAATGGGGCGGATTACGTTGCTTTCGGGGCTTTTTTCAGTTCCGTCACAAAGCCCGATACCGTGCCTGCTTCCGTTGACCTGCTACAGCAGGGAAATCTTGAGATCAGGATTCCCATTGTCGCCATAGGCGGCATCAATAGCGATAATGCCCTAGTGTTGATCAGCGCCGGTGCGGATGCTGTAGCAGTCAGCAACGCTCTGTTTGGCGCACGAGATATCCGTTCCGAAGCCGCCAAGTTCTCCGGATTATTCAAGCGTCAGTCGTTTCATCCCTCATTGTCAAGGACCAGTCAATAATGTCACGCAACCAGCAATTGTTCGAGCAGTCGCAAAAATTCATTCCCGGGGGGGTCAACTCGCCGGTTCGCGCCTTCAAATCGGTAGGCGGCACGCCGGTTTTTTTCAGAAAGGGTGAGGGTGCCTATGCATGGGATGCGGATGACAAGTCCTACATAGATTATGTCGGTTCCTGGGGCCCTCTGATTCTCGGGCATGCCCATCCTGAAGTGATTGATGCGGTCTATGCGGCAGCAAAAAACGGCTTGACTTTTGGGGCGCCCACTGAGGCGGAACTGGAGATCGCGGAACTGCTGTGCCGGTTGGTGCCGTCAATCGAGCAGGTCAGGCTGGTAAGCTCCGGGACCGAAGCAACCATGAGCGCCATCCGACTAGCGCGCGGTTATACCGGTCGGAATCGCATTATCAAGTTTGAAGGCTGTTATCACGGCCATGACGACGCCCTGCTGGTGAAGGCAGGCTCCGGCGCCCTGACTTTCGGCCATCCAAGTTCTGCGGGCGTCCCCGCGGAAACGGCTTCCAGCACGGTTGTGCTCGATTACAATGATCTCGCCGGTGTTGAACAGGCTTTCAATCAGTTCGGTGCCGAAATCGCGGCGGTCATTGTCGAGCCTGTTGCGGGCAACATGAATCTTATCGCGCCTCAGCCGGGCTTCCTGCCGGGTTTGCGCGAATTATGCACGCGCCACGGCAGCGTGTTGATCTTCGATGAGGTGATGACAGGCTTTCGCGTCGGACTGGAGTGTGCCCAGGGACTTTACGGAATAAAACCCGATCTCACCACACTGGGCAAAGTGATCGGCGGTGGTATGCCGATGGCTGCGTTTGGAGGCCGGCGAGAAATCATGCAATGCCTTGCGCCGGTGGGAGCCGTCTACCAGGCGGGTACACTTTCGGGAAATCCGGTTGCGGTTGCTGCCGGTCTCGCCACATTGAAGCGGGTGCAGGTACCGGGGTTCTACGACAAACTCGCCGCGCGTACCCGTGAACTTACCGAAGGTCTTGCCGCGGCCGCAACAAAACACGGCGTGGTTTTTTGTGCGCAGGCTGTAGGGGGCATGTTCGGGCTCTATTTCCGGGAAAGCGCGCCGAAAAGTTACGCGGAAGTGATGAGCTGTGACCGCGAGGCTTTCAATGGGTTTTTCCACGCCATGCTCGACGAGGGTATTTATTTCGCCCCATCAGCGTTTGAAGCCGGATTTGTTTCCGCGGCACACGGTGATGCTGAAATCAGCAAAACGCTGGCCGCCGCTGAAAAAATCTTCGCGCGGGAATAAAAACAGCGGGCAGTTGCCGCTGATAGCGAGGCAGTATCTTCCTCTGAAGATACTGCGCTGCGAACGCAGGCTTAGACCTGACTACTGGAACTGGACCGCATTCCACCCCGACTCCCTTTCCGTAGCCTTGCCGGACTACAGATCGCGCGAACGGACTGCTTCCGTTGACCGTATCTGCGCCCTGTAGCCATCCCGGTCACCCCGATTTTACCAGCAGCGTCCCTCTGCGATAACTTCGGAATCCCCGACTTTTACTACTTGCGAAGACCCGAAATGAACTCGGACACCGCCTCCATTTCTTTTTCGCTCATCCGCGTTGCGATCACGTGCATAACCTTGTTCGCATCGTTTGCCCGCTGCTCGGTCCGGAATGCGCGCAACTGCCCAGCAGAATACTCTGCATGCTGCCCGGCGAGCTGGGGATAAACGGGAGGAATACCGGCACCGTTGGGAGAATGGCAACTGGAGCAGGCGGGAACATTGGTTTCAAGATTTCCGCCTCGATATATTTTTTCCCCCAGCTCGGCGAGTTCCTTGTTGTTGGCCACCCCCGGCTTGGGCTTCTGCTGAGCGTAATAAGCTGAGACATTCCTTACATCCTCGTCGGAAAGCGGCGCAACCATGGCTGACATCACCGCGCTATCGCGCTCTGCCGGCTTACCGTTCTGCGACTTGAAATTATTGAGCTGCTTGATGATATACTCGGCATGCTGTCCAGCCAGATTCGGATTTGCAGGAATCATACTGTTGCCATCCGCACCATGACAGGCGGCACAAACCTGGGTGGCGATTTGCTGACCTTTAGCCGCATCTCCTGCCGTTTTGACAGCCTGGGGAGGCGTTTCCGCAAAAACATGGCTGGACAGGGCCAATGCAGCCGATGCGGTAATCATCGAAATTAGCTTGATGCCTTGCATTCCTGAGACTCCGAAGAAAGTAATGGGTATTTTGATTTGACTGCGCATTTTAAGGCAAAGGCCGTATAACAACAATATAACAACAATAACCTTATCCGTAATGAAAGCATTATTTTTTCTATTGTTGTTTATCAACCTCGCTTTCGCGCTATATATCCAGCTTAAACCGGATGAAAGCAGCAGAGCCTCCCTGTCAGCGGAGCTTCAAGCGAAAACCGGACCTTCATCAGAGGCTGCCCCGCCACCCCCATCTGTCTGCCTGGAATGGGAAGCCTTTGCCCAACCGGATATAGCCCATGTCGAAGCAGCCATTTCCCGGCATAATCTCGATGGCAAATTGAAACCCCGAACCATGGGCATGGTGCCCTATTACTGGGTGCACATTCCCCCGCTCATGAACAAGCAACACGCCGAACGGAAGATAGGAGAGCTCAAGCGGCGCGATATTACCACTTACCAGATCGTGGAAGGCGACAGCAAGTGGAACAATGCGATTTCGCTGGGATTTTTTGAAAAAATCGAGGACGCCCGCGCCTCTCTGGCGACCCTGAGGACTAAACGGGTCGTATCCGCCATTATCGGGGCAAGGAACGTCGAGCAGGTCAAGTTCGTCGCGGAGAACTCCTCCCCGGACCTGGAGGGGCGACTGGAAAAGTTAAAGGCGGAATTTCCGAATAGCCGTATCACAAGGACCACTTGCGAGCCAAGTGCAGGAACGCATGGCAAGGCGAACACGGCAGCGCAATAAAGAATCTGGAAAACCTTGAATGCAGAATATTCCTTTCCCTCTCCGCCTGCTTCTCCCTCCTGTCATGCTCATGGGTGTGTGATTTTCAGGGAATTATTCTTCCGCCGCGGTTTTTCTGACCTTGCTGCGGCTCAGCAAGTCTTGCAATAAGATATTTCCATCCTCATCATATAAGCTTTTCATTCACATTTATCGGCTCATGGCTCTGGAATCTGTATGACGGTGCATCTCAAATCCCCTGATGAAATAGAGAAAATGCGGGTAGCGGGCAGACTTGCATCGGAAGTGCTGGATTACATCACGCCGTTCGTCAAGCCTGGAGTGACGACCGACGAGCTTGACAAGCTGTGTCACGATTACATGGTGAATGTGCAGGATACCATTCCTGCGCCGCTCAATTATGCCCCTCCCGGCTATTCCCCTTACCCGAAATCGATCTGCACCTCGGTCAACCATCAGGTTTGTCATGGTGTACCGGGGCATAAGAGACTCAAATCCGGAGATATCGTCAATATCGATGTAACCGTCATCAAAGACGGGTATCACGGTGATACCAGCCGGATGTATCTCATCGGCGAACCCGGCATCCAGGCGAAGCGCCTGTGCAAGGTAACCTATGAAGCAATGTGGCAGGGTATTGAGATCATCAAACCTGGAAAACGCTTGGGGGATATCGGTCACGCCATTCAGCAGTATGCGGAAGACCATGGATACAGCGTGGTGCGGGAATTCTGCGGCCATGGAATCGGAGCAAAATTCCATGAAGAACCCCAGGTGCTTCACTACGGTCGCGCCGGCACAGGACTTGAACTCAAAGCCGGAATGATCTTCACCGTCGAGCCCATGATCAACGCCGGCAAGCCGCAGATTCGCCAGCTGGCCGATGGCTGGACCGTTGTCACCAAGGATCACAGTCTGTCGGCGCAATGGGAGCATACCGTGCTCGTCACGGAAACAGGATACGAAGTGTTGACACAGTCGGGCGGCACTCCGCCGCAGCCCACCCTCCGTTCCTGACGACAATGAAGGGGCTGAATGCAAAACCTTTCAGCCACGAAGCGGTCAGGCAGAAGCTGTTGAGCGGTCGCGAGTCGTTGCAGCGCCGCTACCACGAGAACGGAAACGGCACAGCCCTGCTGCGGGATCACAGTCGCCTGGTGGACCGCATTCTCCGCCAGGTATGGCATGAAATGAACATGCCTGGCTCCATCGCCCTGCTGAGCGTGGGCGGATACGGCCGAAGACAGCTTTTTCCCTATTCCGATATCGATCTGGTGGTGTTGCTTCCGGACAAGGGGAATGCTGCCGAGGCGATGAACGATGGGCTCGAGACCCGCCTGGAGCACTGGGTAGGATTGCTGTGGGATATCGGCCTGGATATCGGCCATAGCGTGCGCACGGTGGCGGAATGTGGCGAGGAGGCAGCCAACGACATTACCGTGCAGACCAGCCTGCTGGAAGCCCGCCTCCTTGTCGGCAACCTCAATCTGTTCGATCGGTTCCTGCAGGTAATGGAAGCCATGCTTGCACCCCGGAAATTCTTCGTCGACAAACAGTTCGAACAGCAGCAGCGTCATAAGCGATACCAGGACGCGCCCTACAAGCTCGAGCCGAATATAAAGGAGGGTCCCGGCGGCCTGCGCGATCTGCAAAACGTGTTGTGGATCAGCCGTGCTGCCGGATTCGGAAAGACCTGGTCGGAACTGGCGAAAAAAGGCTACATCACCCACCGCGAGGCCAGACTCATCCAGCGTCAGCAGGCTGTGCTGCAAGACCTCCGCATCCGGTTGCACTACCTCGGTGGCAGGCGCGAAGACCGCCTGTTATTCGATTACCAGAATCCCCTGGCCGAAGAACTTGGCATCGCGGGGAAGCCGCCGCGCCGTCCCGGAGAGATGCTGATGCAACGGTACTACCGCGCCGCAAGATCGGTGACGCAGGTCAATACCATTTTGCTGCTTACCCTGCATGCGGAAATTTTTCCGGATGAGGAGGCGGTGACAACGATCATCAATGAGCGGTTTCAGAAGCGCGGCAACCTGCTGGAGATACGCGACGAGGATATTTTTGAGCGAGATCCGGGCACGATACTGGAAAGTGTTCTGCTCCTGCAACAAAACCCCGACCTGAAAGGCCGAAGCTTCGCCACATTGAGAGCGATGTGGCGTTCGGCGCGGCTCATTACGGCTTCATTTCACCGCGAGCCACGTCATTGCGCCATGTTCATGGAAATACTGCGTCAACCTCGCGGACTGACACGCGAGCTCCGGTTGATGAACCGCTACGGCATTCTGGGGCGCTACATTCCTGCTTTTGGCAGGATTGTCGGCCAGATGCAACATGATCTCTTCCATGTATATACGGTGGATGAGCACATCCTGATGGTCGTGCGAAATCTGCGCCGCTTCATGGCACCCGAATTCGCCTATGAATATCCGCTCTGCAGCAGACTTATCAATGAATTCGAACGGCCTGAATTACTCTATCTTGCCGGACTGTTCCACGACATTGCCAAAGGTCGGCAAGGGGATCACTCCTTGCTCGGCAAGATCGACGCGAGGCGCTTCTGTGAACGGCACCGAATACCCGCAGAGGATACCGAACTGGTCGTCTGGCTGGTGGAGAATCATTTGCGCATGTCCGCCACGGCACAAAAAAAAGACATAGCGGATACAGACGTCATAGCGGACTTCGCCACAAGTATGCGGGATGAACGGCATCTCATCGCGCTTTACCTGCTCACGGTTGCGGATATCCGGGGCACCAGCCCCAAGGTATGGAACGCATGGAAAGGTAAGCTGCTTGAGGATCTGTTCCATCGCACCCGGCAGTATCTTTGCGGCGAAACGGCGCTCACCGACATTTCGCTGGAAAATCGCAAAAACAAGGTGCTGCAACTGCTGCATCCGGATGATGCAGCGATGCGCGCCTATGAGCGGCTCTGGTCCGGGCTCGATTCCAGCTATCTGATGATGCACGATCCCCGGGAAATTGCCTGGCACACCCAGCACCTGAGCCAGAGGATGAAGTCACCGACACCGGTAGTCAAAACACGCGCCGCTGAAACCGGGGCAGGAGTAGAGGTACTGGTTTATACGGCCGACCAGAAGGACTTGTTTGCCCGCATCTGCAGCTTTTTCGACCGTATCGACTACAATATCGTCCAGGCAAAAATCCACACGACCCGCGAGGGGTATGCGCTCGACAGTTTTCTGGTGCTGGACCCCTTCAATGTTGCAAACCATGATCCGCGGGAGTTTCAGTTCATCGAGCAGGAGCTGACACAGCAATTGGAGCAGCAGGCTTTACTGGCGCCCCCCGTGAAAGGGCGCCTGAGCCGCCACCTCAGGCATTTTCCGATCACGCCGCAAGTCAGTATCGAGCCAGACGACAGCGGCGCCTATTATGTGCTGTCCATCACGGCAGGCGACCAGCCCGGTTTGCTCTCGCGCATTGCTCAAGTGCTTGTGCGGTTTGGGTTGAACGTCCACAGTGCCAGGATAAACACATTGGGCGAGCGTGCCGAGGATACTTTTCTGATTACAGGAAGCATTTTGAGCGACTCCAGGTCAGTGATCCAGCTCGAAGCAAACCTGATAAAGGTGCTGCACACGTCCCCGCAACCAGAGGCCGGAAAAGCGCCCGGAAAACCCTCTGCCGAAGACCGGATTATCCCACCCTGACCCGCGCTGGTTCCTTATCGGATGCGGATGCCTCAGGTTGCAACTCATCTTCCGAATATCCGAGACGAGCCCGTAACAGATGTGCGGCTTCCACCATTTGCTTCAAGGCGGTCATGACTTCCCCCCATCCCCGCGTCTTCAGCCCGCAATCCGGGTTGACCCATAATTGGTCAGGGTCGATCACCTCGCAGGCTTTCTCCAGCAACTCCAGCATCTCCCGCGAACGGGGAATCCGCGGGGAGTGGATGTCATAGACGCCCGGCCCAATCTCGTTGGGATATTTGAAATGGCCGAACCCGTCCAGCAGCTCCATGCGTGAACGTGACGTTTCGATCGTGATTACATCTGCATCCATATCGGCAATGGCCGGGAGAATGTCATTGAATTCCGAGTAGCACATATGGGTGTGTATTTGGCTGTCATCCCTTACGCCCGAGCTGGCGACACGGAAGGCATGCACCGCCCATTCCAGGTATGCATTCCAATCTCGCTTTTTCAAGGGCAGGCCCTCGCGAAAAGCGGGCTCGTCGATCTGGATAATCGCAATGCCCGCCTCCTCCAGATCCACAACCTCGTCCCGAATGGCAAGGGCGAGCTGCAGCGCGGTGACGGAGCGCGGCTGGTCATCACGCACGAACGACCACATCAACATTGTAACGGGACCGGTCAGCATCCCCTTGACCGGCTTTCCAGTCTGGCTTTGCGCATATCGAATCCATTCAGTCGTCATGGGCTCGGGCCGGTAAATATCCCCGTAGAGAATCGGCGGTTTCACGCAGCGCGAGCCATAGCTTTGCACCCATCCATTCTCCGTGAAGACATAACCCCATAGCTGTTCGCCAAAATACTCGACCATATCGTTGCGCTCGGCCTCGCCATGCACCAGTACATCGAGCCCGATTTCTTCCTGTTTTCTGATCGCCAGTCGTATCTCTTCCCGCATCGCTTCAAGATATTGCAAATTGCCGAGCTCTCCTTTCCTGAAAGCCGCGCGCGCTTTGCGGATCTCCGCTGTCTGAGGAAATGACCCAATGGTTGTGGTAGGCAGAAGCGGAAGCTGTAGCCGCTCCCGTTGCAGTTTCTGCCTGACCCTGAACGGGCTCTTGCGCCGGCCATCCTGTTCAGTCAGGCGATTCAGACGGTCCTGTACCACCGGGTTGTGGATGCGCGATGACTGCCGCCGAGCCTGTCTGGCTGCGGTGGAAGCATCCAGTTGCTGGCGTATCGAATGCTCACCCTGATTCAGCCCTTGCCCCAGGATAGAGACTTCTTTTAATTTCTGTACCGAGAAAGCCAGCCAGTTTCTTATTTCAGGCTCCAGACTGCTTTCCAGTTCCAGATCCACTGGACAATGCAGAAGTGAGCAACTCGGCGCAATCCACAATCTTTCCCCGAGAAGGAGCTGGGCATGCGACAAAACCGAGAAGGTGGGAGCAAGATCTGCCCGCCAGATATTACGCCCATCGATAATGCCCAAGGACAGCACTTTTCCAGCCGGGTAACCCTCCAGAAAAATACCGAGTTGACCAGGCGCCCGGCACAAATCGATATGGAGGCCTTCCACGGGTAACTTCTTCAATCGCTCGGCATGATTGTTCACGCCATCGAAATAAGTCGCTAAAAGAATTTTAGGGAGCCGGGCAAGCGCCGAGCGGCCTTGTGCTTGTCCGTCTGTCGATTCCCGCAAACCAGCATAAGCCTGATCCAAACCCCGCAGCCATTCCTCGTCCAGGTCGAGGGCCAGCACAGGTTCGTCGATCTGTACCCATTCCACGCCTAGCGACGCAAGCCGGACGAGAATATCGCGATATACCGGTAACAGTTGGAGTAACAAATCGAGGCGGCTGAATTCCTGTTCGTCCTGCTGGACGACCTCTTTTCCAAGATACAGGTAGGTCAACGGCCCGATCAAGACGGCTTTAGGCTTGATGCCGAGCGCCTGGGCTTCGGCAACTTCCCTGAAGAGTTGCTCGGAACCTATGCGAAAGCAGGTATGTGCATCGAATTCCGGGACGATATAGTGATAGTTGGTGTCGAACCATTTGGTCATCTCCATCGCAGGCTGATCGACAGTGCCGCGCGCCATGGCGAAGTACAAGTCCAGCTCTGTTTTACCCTTGTCTGCTCCGAAGCGTGCAGGTATTGCACCCAGCAGTGCGGTCATGTTCAGCATCTGGTCATAAAGGGCGAAATCGCCTACAGGAATGAGGTCAATCCCCTGCTCGCGCTGCAAAAGCCAGTGCCGCTTCCGCAATTCCGCTGCCGTGGTTTTGAGTTGCTCATTACCGATATCGCCGCGCCAGTATGCCTCGAGCGCACGCTTCAGTTCCCGTTGCGCACCAATACGCGGAAACCCCAGGTTATGTGTCAGTGCCATTGGTCATTCTCCTCTATCGTTTGGTCCCACTTCAATTGCAGCTCTGTGGAGTGACTGACGATTTTGTGGCAGACCTGGTTATGAATCAAATGAAATGTTGTAAAATATTAATGAATATAATTCATAAATCTCTCTGTGACGATGACTTCCCTCTCCCTGCTTGAACTTCGGCACCTCCGCACCCTCGCAGCCCTGGATGAAACAGGCAGCGTCTCGCGGGCGGCAAAGCGCGTGCACCTGACCCAATCGGCGTTGTCGCACCAGATCAAAGTGTTGCAGAACCATTACGGCTTGCCCATATTGCGTCGCCAGGGGCAAAGCATCGAACTGACCGAAGCAGGACAGCATCTGGTCACATTGGCGCGCAAGGTACTCGAGGAAATACAGGCTACTGAACGAAATCTTGCCAAAATGGCGGAGCATGCCTCGGGTAGCTTGCGCATCGTGCTGGAGTGCCACACCTGCTTCGACTGGCTGATGCCGCTGATGGACGCATTCCGCCAGAACTGGCCGGAGGTCGAACTCGATCTGGTTTCGGGATTTCATAGCGATCCCATCCAGCTTCTGGAAGAAGGCGGTGCGGATGTGGTGATCGGATCGGAGCAGATCGAGCGCCGCGGCGTCGTTCACCACCCGCTCTTTCGCTTCGAAATTCTTGCGGTGCTGGCGCCGGAACACCCGCTACGTGCGAAGAAAATCCTCCATGCACGCGACTTTGCCGGCGAGACGCTGATTACCTATCCAGTACCGGAGGAGCGTATCGATCTAATTCGCAATGTGCTGAAACCGGCAGGCGTTCAACCCGAGCGGCGCACAGCCGAGCTTACAGTGGCAATTCTGCAATTGGTCGCCAGCCGACGGGGGATTGCCGCACTACCCAGTTGGGGACTTAAAAACTATGTCGAGCACGATTATGTGATCGCGCGGCGAATTGGTTCGCAAGGGCTGTGGAGTGACTTGTACGTATCAACGCTGGCGGAAACCGCCACACGGCCCTATCTGCGCGATTTTCTGGTTACTGCAAGGAATACGTGCTTCGCAACGCTGGATGGAATCATTCCCCTGAAGCCGGCGGAGCAATAGGCGCCAAACAGGTAGCGGGATGGGAGAAACAGTGGAGAGAAGAAGTGCAGAAGAGGTATAAAGAGGCGGGATAGCCAGGCAAATACAAGCAACAGCTGGGATTGATCGATAAACTGGCAGGCCTCCCCGAATGATGAAGGACCTGCCAGACAGAAGTTTCCCTGGAATTTCCTCAGTGCAGCGTGACCGGCTCCTCTTCTTGGCAGGTGAGATCAGCGCAATACTTTTCATAAACGCCATCCAGGAACCCCCACAGCGCCTCGCATGCGCGCATGGTCGCAGCGAGCACCTCGGCTTGCTTCTCCGGGGTGTCCGCAAACCGCTCGATCAACATCCATTCGGCCTGGGAATGGTACACATCCGCTTCCTCATGAACACTGAAGAACTCATAGCTTGAGGGATCGCTCATTCCGTAATATTTCTCCAGTCCATCAATTTTCACCGAAGCGATGGACGGCACCTGCGATTCAAAGGCGTGCAACGCGGCAAGACCTGCGTAGAACGGCTGGTTCAGGCAGATGTCGCGGAAGGTGGAAACCAGCCGTGCTGTTCCGGGCAGGGCAGAGGCGCGTGCGAGATCCTTATCGCTCGAACCCAGAGCCAGGGCGAAATTCTTCCACAGGGCTGGATGGTTCTTGTCACCATGCTCTTCGCTGATGAGGTTCTTGAGGACTTCCTGGCGCACGCTGATATCGCCGCTATTGTCTTCGCTATGAAAATGCGGCGTATTGAAATGTACTGCACTCAGATAGGTCGGCTCGGCCAGCACATTATGAAAATATTGTTCGGCGTAACCGCGCAATTGCTCTTTAGTGAGCTTGCCTGCAGTCCAAGCCTGGTAAAAAGGATGCTTCAACAGGTGCTTGGCATCGATGATGGAATCGACTTTTTTCTTGAAAGATGAGCTGGTTGTCATGATTTTCCTCTTAAGCAGAGATGGTAATTCAGAGAATTTCCGGGTAATCGGTTTGCATATCATCTACAAATAACGCCTGTAAGTCAAATTCAGTTCGCTTCTCCACACTGAAATCATTCGATTTCGACGTCTAATAGATTTAGATTTTATTTATCAGGATGAATAAGGTATGGAGCCAGGCACGAAAATCTCCTCCAATTTGTCCTCATTGTGGGTACGAAACGAATCACCCTCCCATTTGTTATTAATTTCATATGAATATTCAATATGTCCGGATTCAAAACGCTCAAAGAAGGTCAAAAAAGTAACGTTTGAAGTTACCCCGTTTGAAGTTACCCCAAAGAGCCCGAAGGGCAAGCAGGCCTTCAACATTCGAGCTGCGTAAAACTTCGCTGGAGCGGATAAACCGTAGCAGCATATGTGGTGTGTCGCGTTCAGGTCGGCTTCATTGTCCTGTCTCCATACTCAGATGACACCAGTAGCCAAAAATATGTCCTTTCATATCGAAGGATCGTTAAAATCGTAGGTGAACTTAGGTAGAGTTTTGAATCTATCAGGAGATCATCTCAGTGAACAAAGAGAAAGCTGCGGCACTAGGACGGGTAAATAAAAAACTGTTGTCAGCTATCGAGGAACGGAAGGCAACAGCTCTCGAACTTTCACATGCTAAACTTCGCCCAGAGAGGATTCTGGACGGTATTACTGATGCGTTTTATACCCTGGATCGCGAATGGCGCTTCACGTGTCTAAATAGGGAAGCAGAAAATCTGCTACGACGCCCTCGCAGTGACCTTTTGGGCAAGGTGGTCTGGGAAGAATTCAAGGAGACAGTAGGAACGATCTTCGATCGTGAATGCCATCGGGCGCTCGTCGAAAACACCACCGTGAAATTTGAAATCTTCTACGCTCCTCTGGACGGGTGGTTCGAGATACACGTCTATCCTTTGGAAGATGGTCTGGCTGTTTATTTTAATGACATTACGAAGCGTAAACAGTCTGAGCAGGCGCGCCAGGAGGCTGAGGCCCACATTCGCCAGCAAGCTTCCCTTCTTGATAAGGCAGCCGACGCGATCATTGTTCACGGAATCGATCATAGTATTCAGTTTTGGAATCAGGGCGCGCAGCGGTTATACGGATGGACTTCTGAAGAGGTCATCGGTAAATCTGTAGAGATGCTGTATGACAACCCCTTAGCCTTCGATGAAGCGAACACACTGCTATTGAATACGGACGAATGGAGGGGGGAGCTCGCACAGCGGCGCAAAAATGGAAGTATATTGCTTGCTGAAGCACGCTGGACTTTGGTTAGAAATGACGAGGGGCAAGCACAGTCTGTTTTCGCAATCAACACCGATATTACCCAGCGCAAGATGGCGGAAAACAAAATCCAGCACCTCGCCTTCTACGATTCCTTGACCGGATTGCCCAATAGGCAGCTCCTGCTGGACCGACTAAGGCAGGCGCTCTCAGCGAGAACCCGTAAACATCGTATGGGCGCCCTACTGTTCATCGACCTCGATAACTTTAAGTTACTCAATGATACTTTCGGCCACGATTTGGGGGACTTGTTGCTGCAGCAGCTCGCTCCTCGCCTGGTCTCCTGTATACGCGAAGGGGATACGGTCGCTCGTCTAGGCGGCGACGAGTTTGTGGTAATACTGATAACAGACTGTAGCGAAAATTATGAGGAATCCCTTGCTCAGATAAAGGCCATTTGCGAAAGGATTCGCAGTGCTTTAAATCAGCCTTTCAATCTCGGTGCGTGCAAACATAACAGCACGGCAAGCATTGGCGTCGTGCTGTTTAACGATCAATCGCACACAACAAACGAGTTGCTCAAGCAGGCGGATCTCGCAATGTATCAGGCAAAAGCATCAGGCCGCAACGCAATGTGCTTTTTCGATCCGGATGCAAGCGGCAATGAATGCTCGCACCATTCTGGAGGCGGACTCACACAAAAGCTGGGAGAGAAGCAAGTTTATTCTCCACATCAGCCGCAGATGGATAGCAGTAAGTTATAGGCGCCAGGATCGACGCTTTTGCGTGATTGCGGTAGCGCCAAAAGGCGTGCAGGAGAGCCGTCCATTCCTGGCGTCTATCCCTAGTAACGTAACGCTTCTTCCCGGTTTACCCCCAAGCATACCCTCGAGGGGTTTCGAATGACCGCCAGGAGCGTGTTGCTGGTACAATCCTGATGAGCTATCAGGTGCAGGAGTCGTAACCAGGATTTCGCACCTTTCACTCAGGCCACGCGCTTCATTTTGCAAGCCTTTTATCGGGCTGAAGATTTATTCAACGCTTTTCTTAGCTGAAACGCGGCTTTATTTCTCAAGCAGGGTTGCCATGGATGAGCAATCGAGCCTGCTGGCGCTGTTCACCAGCAGCTTTCTTGCTGCCACGTTACTTCCGGGCGGCTCGGAAGCAGTACTATTTGGCGTGCTGACAGCCTACCCCGAGCTTTATTGGTCTGCTCTGGGACTTGCTTCAATTGGCAACACCATGGGGGGCATGAGTTCCTATGCGATAGGCCTCTTGCTGCCCGATGAGAAGTCTCTGCTTAAAAGATTGGGGGGGAGCACGCGGGGTTTGATCTGGGTGCGCAAATATGGCAGCCCCGTCCTGCTGCTCGCCTGGGTGCCTATCATTGGGGATGTGCTATGCGTGGCAGCGGGATGGCTTCGGATTAACTGGATATCGACCATGCTGTTCATGGCCGTGGGAAAGTTTGCCCGGTACTGGGCCATCGCGGCTGCGATCAGCCTGTAGGCAATCTATGAACGGGCTATAGTCGCTTCAGTCCCGCTTCCTGAGGTCCAAGCTTCATTGATGGACTCAGGGGATGGCCATTGGACAGCATTCCCCTCGCCGATATCAATCAATGGATCAATTTACCTGGATTTACTTTGCTTCGGCACTTTCCAGCAGCTTCTGCAGCTCACCGCTCTGGTACATTTCGGAAACAATGTCCGAGCCGCCGATAAACTCTCCATTGACATAGAGCTGCGGGATTGTAGGCCAGTTTGAGTAATCCTTGATGCCCTGGCGGAATTCCGGTTCGGCGAGCACATCCACTGCGAAAAGATCATCCACGCCGCAAGCGTTGAGGACTTTTACCGCATGGGCCGAAAAACCGCACTGCGGGGCTGCCGGGGAACCTTTCATGTAGAGCACCACGGGATGCGTGGTGACTTGTTGCTTGATGATTTCCTGCGTATCCATATCTGACTCCTCAAAAAAACGTTAGCTCTGCAAATCGGACTATCGAGAGAAAGCCCTCCAAGAGCAGGCAATTCTTCGATATATCGTTTTATTATTGCATTTTAGCAGCTTCTCCCCGGAAACTCCTAAACCATCCACCGCTTACCCGCATTATTCCAGCGAGATCGGGATGGGAGAACACCTCTGTGAAACCTGCTTCCCTCAGGAGGCGTCTGCAGGCTTCCGCCTGATCGTAACCGTGCTCCAGCAGCAGTGAGCCCTCGGGCGCCAGATGAGCGGGAGCGGAATCAATGATCAACCGGATGCAGCCAAGACCTTCCCCTTCGGCCACGAGCGCGATCTGCGGCTCGAAGCGCAGGCCGCCCTGGGCCAGATGAGGATCGTCCCCCGCTACATAGGGTGGGTTGGATACGATCAGATCGAAGCTTTCGCCAGCCACCCCCTCAAACCAGTCTGCCTCGATAACGCGCACATTACTCAACTTGAATCGCGCGACGTTGGCGTTGGCAACGGCGACCGCGGCGGCTGAAACATCGACTGCGGTAATCTCCGCCAGCGGTCGATGCTTGGCCAGGGTCAGCGCGATAGCGCCGCTGCCCGTCCCCAGATCAAGTATCCTGCAGGGGCGACGCGAAGGAATCCGCGCCAGCGCGAGATCGATCAATAATTCGGTTTCGGGCCGGGGAACGAGTACTGCAGGCGTGACGTTGAACTCCAGACTGTAGAACTCGCGCCTGCCCGTCAGATAAGCAACCGGTTCGCCCAAGACGCGTCTGTCTGTCAGCAGGTAAAACGCTTGCGTCTGCTCAGTGGTCAGTTTCTGCTCGGGATGAGCAAGAAGATAAGCATGATTTACGTTGAGCACGTACTGCAACAGCATCCGCGCATCGATATCGGCAATGTTCCCGCGGGTTTGCCTCAGCGCTTCGAAAATTGTGAGGGACGACACCGGAACGGGGAATCTACTCCGCCATTGCCGCCAGCTGCTCGGCCTGATGCTCGGCCAGCAGCGCGGAGCAAAGCTCGTTCAAATCCCCATCCATGATCTGTTCGATCTTGTACAGCGTCAGATTGATGCGGTGATCCGTTATCCTCCCCTGGGGAAAATTGTAAGTGCGGATACGTCCTGAACGATCACCCGTACCTACCAGGGACTTGCGCGTTGCCGCCTGTTTGCTTTGCTGCTCCTGCATCTGCTTGTCGCGGATGCGCGCAGCCAGGACGCTCATTGCCTGCGCCTTGTTTTTATGTTGGGAACGACCATCCTGGCATTCGACTACGATTCCCGTCGGCAGGTGAGTGATGCGCACGGCAGAATCAGTCTTGTTGATATGCTGCCCCCCCGCTCCGGAAGCGCGAAAAGTGTCGATTCTCAGCTCGGCAGGATTGAGCGCGACATCCTCGATCTCGTCTGCCTCTGGCATCACCGCGACGGTGCAGGCGGAAGTATGGATGCGCCCCTGCGTCTCGGTCGCTGGCACGCGCTGCACCCGGTGCCCACCCGATTCAAACTTGAGTTTGGAATAGGCACCTTCACCGCTGATTTTGGCAATGATTTCCTTATACCCGCCGACGTCAGACGGGCTTTGCGAAATGATTTCCACCTGCCAGCGCTGGCGCTCAGCGAAACGGGCATACATGCGAAACAGGTCGGCCGCAAACAGCGCGGACTCGTCTCCCCCGGTACCGGCCCGGATCTCCAGAAAAATATTGCGCTCATCGTTCGGGTCTTTGGGCAGCAATTGCTTCTGCAATTCCGCGCCATAACGTATCAGCCTCTCTTTGGCATCCCGTATCTCGGCATCGGCAAACTCGCGCATTTCCGCCTCAGCAGCCATCTCCTGCGCGGTATGAATATCCTGCTCGCTTTGCAGATAAGCGTTATACAAGTCGACCACGGGCGCAATCTCCGCACGTTCGCGCGCCAGCTTACGGTATTGATCGAGATTGACCGTGATGCTTTCGCTGCTCAGCAGACGATTCAACTCCTCCAGGCGCACGCTGAGTTGCGTGAGCTTGGCAGCTATACTTTTGTTCATTCTGAGGGATGAAGGTGATACAGGCGGCTGATCAGGTCGACCAGATCGTCACGCTCGTCCTCAGCGGCGTGGTTGAGCGCGTAGGAGGGTAAATGGAGAAACTTGTTGGTAAGCCCGTTGCTCAGGGATTCGATGATTTTCTGCGGATCCTCACCTTTGGCCAGCAGTTTTTTTGCCCGTTCCAGTTCATGACGTCGGTAACGCTCCGCCTGGTCGCGCAAGGCGCGTATGGTGGGCACAACCTGGCGCGATTCCAGCCAGTGCATGAAATTGACCACATTCGAGTCGATAATCGCCTCTGCCTGCGCCACCGCTCCCTGCCGGGAATCCAGGCCTTCCTTGACGATATCGGCGAGATCATCTACCGAATAGAGGAACACGTCATCCAGTTCCGCCACCTCGGGTTCCACGTCCCGCGGCACAGCCAAATCCACCATGAAAATCGGTCGATGCTTGCGTGCCTTGATCGCCCGCTCCAGCATGCCCTTGCCGAGAATGGGGAGCGTACTCGCAGTACAGGTGACGACAATATCATGAAGCGCCAACTGGTCGGGAAGTTCGTTCAGGGTGATGACTTGTCCGTTCAACCGGTGCGCCAGGGCCTGCGCCCGCTCGACAGTCCGGTTGGCGACGGTAATGCGCTTCGGATGACGGGCAGCGAAATGGCTCGCACATAACTCGATCATCTCGCCCGCACCGATGAATAACACGCGCTGCTCGCCGATGTCCCCGAAAATGCGCTCCGCCAGCCGGGTGGAGGCCGCCGCCATGGAAACGGAATTTGTCCCGATTTCGGTGGAGCTGCGAACCTCCTTTGCAACAAAAAAGGTGCGCTGGAACAGCTTGTGCAACAGCATGCCGAGCGTGCCTGCGTGCTCAGCCGATTTCACTGCATCCTTCAACTGGCCAAGTATCTGCGGTTCGCCCAGCACCATGGAATCCAGTCCGCTGGCAACGCGGAAGGCGTGCTTTACAGCCTTTTCCTTCGGCAACCTGTAGAGATACGGCTCAAGCTCACGAGTCGGCAACTGGTGAAAATCCGCCAGCCAGTGGGTGGCTTCGTCCGGCTTATCGGTACTGCAATAAACCTCGGTGCGATTGCAGGTGGAAACAATCGCCGCTTCTCTCACCGGACGATGGCTTACCAGATCATGCAATGCATGCTCCATCGCGTCCGGCGGGAACGACACCTGCTCGCGCACATCCAGCGGCGCGGTCTGATGATTGATGCCAAAGGCAAATAACTGCGTCGAAGACACGTTAGCTCAGTACCGGCTGAATTTTAAAATTTCGTGATTATAGTATTACAAGCATTTGAATACCAACAATTGGAAGAGTTTCGGGTTCAGAAAAAAATATGGGAACAGTGTCAAGCGGAATCAACAACCCGTGTCAGAGGGAAGCTTCATGATTGATCAAAAAAGCAGAGCTACAAGCTTCCTCAATGCAGTGCACGGCGGGGCTCAAGGGGAACATCATTCTCAACATTAATAATCTTTTCCAGGAAATCTCTGTGACTGGTATCCTGAGCCACCGCCCATTGTGCAATAGCTGGTCTTCAGATTACCTTAGCCACGCTTGATATCAATATCCGTGGAATCACCAAGACGAATAGAGAGGATTGCGCGCGCACGAAAGCACGACTCTATCATTTAGCCCAAAAACCCCATGAACTCACCCTCCGATGAATCGCCGATCGAATTGAAGGCACCGGTCCTTGAGGTTGCCGCACCGATTGTTACCGAAAAAATAACTCTCCTTGACACTGAGCCAAGGGAAAGGAGTGCAACGGCTCTTTGGATACTTGCATTTATTGCCGTCATTGCCGCGCTATATCTGGCGCGGGCTTTCCTTGTTCCGCTATTGTTTGGCATCCTCGTAAGTTACACATTAAGCCCGGTGGTGGATTGGTTTGAACGCTATCGTATTCCGCGCGCATTGGGGGCGATATGTGTACTGGGAGGGCTCGTCGGAGGCACTTCCTGGATGACACTCTCTTTAAGCGCCGATGCGGTGATAATGGCTGAACAACTTCCGGAGACGGCTCGCAAGCTGCGGCAGAGTTTAAACATTTTGCGCGATGGGAACTGGAGCACATTGCGTCATGTTCAGCAAGCCGCGGACGAACTCGGGCGCGTGGCTGTCGACGCCGGTTTGGAATCAGCAGCAGACCGCGCAGTCATAATCAAGGAATCGGAAAACAGTACATGGCTGCGCGATCTTATGCTCACGCAGTCAGCGCTGCTGGTCACGTTTACTGCACAAGCCCCGGTAGTATTGCTGCTTACTTATTTTTTGCTGGCCGCAGGCAGCCATTTCCGACGCAAACTTGTACGGTTTGTCGGGCCAACGCTTTCTCAGAAGAAAGATGCAGTACGGATACTTGAAGAAGTAGACAGTCAAATCCAGCGCTACCTCCTTGTCATGTTGATATCAAATGTTTTAATTGCCGTCATGACCTGGCTGGCGTTCGAAATGCTGGGACTGAAGCATCCCGCCGTATGGGGGGTAGCTGCCGGAGTGCTACATTTTATTCCGTACCTGGGAACTGTCGGGGTTGCGCTCGCCTGCGGGGTTGCCGGGTTGCTGCAATTTGGCTCGCTTGGGCAGGCATTCTTGCTGGTAGCGGTATTTTTGCTTATTTCAGGCGTGGTGGGAATGGTGTTTACCACATGGCTACAGGGCAGATTTGCACGCGTGAATCCCGCAGTTCTGTTCATCGCACTGTTATTCTTCGGCTGGCTGTGGGGCGTTGCGGGTTTACTGCTCGGAGCCCCCTTACTGGCTATTGTCAAGGTAATCTGTGATCGAGTCGAGTCGCTTAAACCGGTCGGTGAACTCTTGGGACAGTAATTAACTTTCACATTTGCGGATGGGCAATCCCGAAGAGAAGGCGCTAGAGGCCGCTAATGGAGCCGAGGTATGGATCAATAGCGACACTGCCAACGTTCCGACGCTTAGCTGTTAAGCAATTTAAGGTAATTTTTTAAATGTGCCCTACCGAACAGTATGAGCTGCTAAAAAGCGTTACTCTGATTTCCAATGCCGTAGCGATTTACTGAACAACGGCAAATCATCTTAAAATTTCGTAGAAAAAGGAGATCGAATTATGAATAAGGATCAAGTGAAAGGAACCGCGAAAGACATCGCAGGAAAAGTTCAGGAAGAGGCCGGAAGGGCGGCAGGAAGTGAAGAGCATGAGGCTAAAGGCCTTGGCAAACAAGTTGCCGGCAAGGCACAGAAGAAATATGGAGACGCCAAGGAAGCCGTGAAGGATGCAGCGGACAAGCTTTAAATTAACTTTCCAAGCATCCCCTCCCGCTCAACCAAAAACCCGCTTCGGCGGGTTTTTGGTTATTTGCTTCAGCCCTGCCAGCCTTCCCCTTCTTTTTTCTGAAGAAAACCTACATCACTTCCAGGGTTGTCGGCCTATTGGCCCCGATAAAAATGAATCGACATATTTCGAGGGATCAGGGCAGAACGGTCGTGCACTTCAATGGCGTTTCGCTTTCCTGCTGGCTTCGCTCCCAAGTGGGCTCTTGATAGAGGTCATGGATACTACCGAGCGGTCCTACGCACATTATAAATTCTGTAACAAACCGTCCATACAATCGGTGCTTGCATTCACTTCAAGGAGTCCCGATAAATGGCCAAATATGTTCCCTATGTAAGAACCGAACAAGGTTACATAGAACGAAGCTCTTACGCTATTTTCAACTCCCCGGATAGCAGTTCCAGCAGTTGCCTCGCTCCCTATATACATGAAGAACAACTTGTCGGATGGCCTGAATCGAAGGTGTACTGGGCTACTAAAGTTGGACCAAGCGTGGGCCTGGCTCCGCTCGATCTCTGTCCGGATTACATTGCCGGCCGATAATAGGTCGGCAACAAAACCGAAGCGATGGCATGTCCGGCAGTACGTAGACCGAAGTTGTTTATTCCTTCGAAGATAGCTTTTCGCTGAGCTCTTCAAGAAAACCTTGCTGCCCGGGACGGATGCGCCGCTTTCCTTCGGGAATGTCAAACCACTCCGCCCGATCCACCTCCGGGAACTCCTGGATTCTGCCGGAGCCTTTCGGCCATTCCATGCTGAAGGCATTTGAGATCAATCCGGAGGGGTCCCAATCGCTTTCCGTAGCCCAGGCATCCACCCGCTTTCCACTGGGTTGCTTGCGCGACGTGAGCGGAAGGAAGGATCCCGATGGACGATGCCCCGTTTCCTCAAAAAATTCTCTCAACGCAGCCTGAAGCGGTTCTTCATCCTCCTCGTATTCGCCCTTTGCGATCGACCATGCACCGAGATCCTTGTTTTTCCAAAACGGACCTCCAGGGTGGACAAGCAAAACCTCCAGCCGGCCATTCCGTCTGCGATAGGGCAGAATACCCGCGCTTTTCTTACTCATGCCTATCTGACACGCGATCCACGCTCTTTTTCAAGAGAAACATTTATCGGAATATCTTTCTTCAGACGCAAGTTGTTGCTATCAGTTGCAAAACATGGCCGGAGGATCGGAAATAGGTTTGTCATTAACCCAAACAAACGGTAGGCTAAGCATTCCAGCCTAAATGAGGGAGCACTATGTTAAGACGCGTAGGATTTAATTTGATCGATTTGATGCGTGGAACATCCTCCGTAGCGTTGCTTCGCGAACTGGAAAGCATACAGTTTGAGTCGAGCATGGCGATACAGCAGCGCCAAAAGCAGCTGCTGGACCACTACTTCGATGCCCTTCGGGCAGCTCTTCCTCTCTATGCTGGGTACCGCTCCTTTGAAGAGCTGCCGATAATTGACAAGGCTTTTGCAAACCGCAATCGAGAGCAGCTAACAAATTCCCATTACAGCGGGAGACGCGTGCGTAAGAAAACTGGCGGGTCTACTGGAGAGCCGCTGGTTTTTTATACTGGAACTCAATCCCAGTCTTACCTATGGGCAGGGATCCTCTTGGGCTGGCGCGCGGCTGGCTACCGACTTGGCGAACCCGTCGCTTTTCTTGCTGGTTCATCGCTATTTAGTACTGGCTTCAAGGAGAGTGTTTACTATAAGCTCATGAACATCAAGGTGTTCTCAGCCTTTGAACTTTCGGACGAACGCTTGCAAGCGTATGCCAAAGAAATAGCCTCGGGCGGCTTTCGACTCATCTATGGATATGCGGGAGCAATTTACCGGCTTGCTCAGCACGTTATTGCTTCCCCAACGCGCCCTCGTTTTGCCCTGCGCGGCGTCGTATGTACAGCAGAGGTATTGACGCCAATGATGCGTCAAGTAATTGAGACTGCATTTTACGCACCCTGTTTCAATCAGTACGGTTGCCATGATGCAGGAGTATCCGCCTATGAATGCGAGCGGAGGCAGGGTCTTCACCTTATTACCACTCGATGTTATCAGGAGGTGCTCGAAGGGGGAAAGCTTATTTCCACCGATCTTTCCAATCATGTTTTTTTTCTGCCACGGTATGATACGGGCGACATGGTGGTGATGGAGGATAAGCCTTGCCCCTGCGGACGCGGTTTTCCATTGATTGGCGAGGTGACTGGACGAAGCAACGATCTGGTTTCCGACCCGGAGGGCAATACTGTCCATTTCATGTTCTTTAATTATTTGTTCCGTGAAGATGGCAGGATCTCCTCCTTTCAAGTTCTATATGATCGTCATAAGCTCATAATTAATCTTCATTGTCACGAAACGGGGAATGATTGGTCGGATTATCTGAAGCGAACAACTTCTTCTCTCAAATTCGACCAGGTCGCCTTCGTGGAGAACCTCTCCTTCATATTGTCGGCAAGCGGTAAGCATAGATTTGTAGTCCGGGTAGACGACGTCGATGCAGTATTGGCCGGGACTGAAAGAAAACATTGATGCATCAAAACTGCGGCCGGATGAGGCTGCGTACAGCGCAATAGCTTCCACCCTTGCAGCTTGCGTTATTACCGTGCTCTGAATGTGAAATAGTAGATACCAATCTGACATGGCTTAGCCCGGATATTTCACCAACCTCGCCATTATCCCGTGATCCGGTGAAATATCCGGGCTAGCCTACTGCTCTCCAAGCCAGTGCCTCCATCGGCGCACAAAAAAAGAGCATCCGCTCGGGACGCTCAAATGTGAATAGTTTTTCTCGTTCCTAGGATTTTGCCGAGTTGAAGTTGCCCAGGAGAATCAGGTCGCCCGGCACGGCGCAACTGCTGAACGAGATGTAGTTGTTCGATGGAAACAGCAGGTTTTTCAGCGCGAATACCGAAATGGAGTCAAACTGGATCGACAGCTTTTCCGCAATCTGCGTCGGCACCTGGCTCTGTATCTGCTGGTTAACCTGCGCGGCCAGATCGTCGGAGCCGCTAGGTCCTCCTCCCGACAAGTGACCACTGACCACAACTCCCTGACCGGAAGTCTTGATCTCGATGGTCTGGTTGCGCCCGCTTCCACCCACACTCAGCGGCAACGCAGCTTTCACCTCGATGGTCACGTCGGTTGCCAGCTTGGAATCGCTGCAGCGGGGGTCGCAATTCCACAAGCAGGGATAGTACGACGTGCAGGCACGCTGGTTGTATTGCAGGGATTGCCCGCGCGACCCGCTGTAATACATTTGCCCGTTTGGCTGTACGACAATGGCGGTATCCGCCAGCGACCAGGAGACATCGTTTCCGCCCGGGATCGAGTAGGTATACTGGGTGATCGATCCACTGCCACGACCGCTGCTGGTGGACGAGGTGTGGTTGAGTTTGCTCAAGTCAACGCTGCCGGTGACGCTGGCACTGGTGAATTTAGCCGACCACGCCTTGGCTGAACTGCCTGGATCGACCCCTTGCAGCGCCCAGCCATTGTTTCTCAAGCTTTGCGGAAGCACATCCTTGAATATCAGCGCCGAGCGGACGATCATGCTGTTACTCTGACCCTGCGGGATCGGCTCAGGGATATTGTTCAGAAAAGCCTGGGAGTAATTCAGCGCTGCCCGTCCTCCGGTCATGATGAAGAGCTGCAGCATCTCGTTATTGCCGGGTGTCTGAAGCGGCTTGAAGATAAAATCGCTTGGCTTGAGTGATTCCAGCGTGGGAATAGCGGTCAGGTCGAGCTGATTGATCAGGTAGACCACAGGGTTATTGACGAAGTATTCCTTCACCGCCTTGTTGAATTCCACCTTCGTTGCGTCGCTCAGATCGATGTTACTGATCGAGAACGTTCCCTCCTTCATGTCGAGCTGCACTTTCAAGACGTTGTGATTGCTGTTGTCAATCTTGACCGTCCCTGCCACCTTGGCCAGTTGAATCACCGCCGTCAGGGTTTCGCCGCCGATAGATTGGGGGACATCGCACTGCTCAGGAAAGGATCCCACTTTCGAACAGCGCTGCACTGAACCATTCAAAACCTCCATTCTCAGCATCGCAGTATTGTTGTTATTGATGCTGAAACTCAGAAGGGGATAACCGTATTCGATGGTAAAGCGGTTGATCACAGTCACGTCGCCAGGATATTTCTCCGAGGTGTTGACAACGATTCTGTTTTTGTAGGCTGTGTCCTTTTTCAGGGCTTCGTACTGGTCCTTCAGCGCTCTGTTGATCTCTTCCAGATTCATGTTGAACACCACATCCCAACCGTTGGTGCAGCTTCCCTGAGCATACATCTGCTTCAGCAACGTGTCTGCGGAAGGCAAGGTTGGAGCTGGAGCTGCAGCAAGCAGCGGGCGGACATCTTCGGCCGCAGGGGCCGCAAGCACCGGGGGCAAGCCTGATGCGAGCAGGCGATTCAAGGCGCGGCGCTGCATGACTTTCTGCGCATCCGCAATTCTTGCTTCCAGCACGAAGGACAAGCGGATCGTCAAACTATCGCCATCGAACCGCAGGCCCTTGTTCGTGCTCGTGTTCGGCAGCGAAATCTCCCAGATGGAAAAGGGCGTCACCCGGCTTACACCCCCAGACCAGGATTGCCCCCCGTCGGAAAACCTGGGCGAGTTGTCCTGGGCGTTATAGTTGTATATGCGCTCGCGCCATGGCGTGCGGAACGTCAGCGGGTCACGATGCAAGTTGCGGTCATGAAAGGCGGTTCCGCTATAGGCCAGGCGCAGCAGATAAGTACCGCTTTCAGTCGACTTGACACCTTCCACGAAAGCAACCACGGAAACGATCCTGGCGTTGACGTATTGGTAGAATGCCGGGGCATCCAGGAAGATGGGGGTACGAAAGATATTGCCGCCCGTCAATTCCTCTGGCTTCACCCCTTCGATGACATATTCGATCGGCCTGGTTCGTGTGACCTGATACTGGGCAAGCAGGGATTTGGCTTCCAGCGTGGCGGCTTTCTGCTGAACCACCGCGGCACTGAATTTCAGCAGACTGTACGCCAGCACGGGTGTGGCGGGCTGAAGGTTGGCGTATTGAAGCGCCAGGTCCTGCATCAGGAATGCCTTGGCAAGAATTGTGAGCATCTGGTTCTGGATGAATGTCAGGTGCCCGGTCAACGCCACCAGATCGATTGCGGAACGGTCCAGATCCTTCACCTGGGCAGGATGCAGCTTCTGCTGCAATTCCTCCAGCCGTTTTGCCTGGCGGCTGTTGATCTCTTTCTGCTTCTGATTGGTATAGATGTCTCGTTGCAGGGCGTGCAATGCGGATTCAGCGCTGGTTACAGCCTTGCCGCGCAGCACCATCGTCGCAAAAGCCGCTTGCAGGCTTGCCTTTTCAGGTTTGATGTCCGGACCCGATGCCATGATCTGGTTGAACTGAATCGACATTTCATCCCAGGAAAGCATCGATGGATTGCCGAACTGCGCATCATCCAGATCATCCAGCGCGTGCTGGGCGTTTTCCAGACCCTTGGCGCCAGTGCTCGCGCCGGTATAGAGCTTGGACAGGGCGTTGAGTACATTCAGCGTCTTCTGGATGCGTTGCACGGTGAGGCCAAGATCTTTCACTGCGGAGATGGAGGATGCCGGCACGGCGATGGAAGTACCAAGGCTGAACAGATTGGTGGCCACTTCCAGTCCGAACTTGATCGCTTCCATGGTTTGCCACTGCTGTACCGCGGATTTATATTTCTGTACCGCCAGGTTCACTTCTCCCTGGGCTTCGAACAGTGACGCGCGCAGGTCGTTGATCTTATTCTGCTGCTGGTCGGCCTCGGCCTTGCTCTGGGCAATCAGCGAATCGTAGAATCCTTCCAGGTCTCTCTGCTGCTCCGCATTCGCCTTGATCACATCGCTGACCAGTTCGCCCGACTTGATGATATTCTCATTGAGCGTCCTGCCGACATCGATCACCCTTTCTTCCACGCGCCGAGCAGTCATGCGCTGTTCGTTTTGCGCCACCTGCAGCTGTATCCTGTCCAGATAACTGAGTATGCTTTGCACATACTGCTCATAGTCCGTGTAAGGCAGGATCGGAACGAAACTGCCATATTCCGGATTGATGGCGTAGCTGGCGAGATCCATCGCACGGATGCGCAAGGCAATCAGCTCTTCGCTACCGCTTGCGCCCGATAGAAATTCCGCCAGCCAGTTCAGATAATCGCGTACGAACTGCTGGAGACAGCCATTGGCTTTGCCCGACTGGTCGCTGATGACCGCCTCGGCAAATGTCATGGAAAACTGAAGGCTGTTCACAAGCAAGGGCACCACCTCAGCGGGAGGCACAACGCGCACGTCATCCGCGACAAAAGGCACTGCCTCCGGACGCTCGCCTTCCAGGTCGAACCTGAGTCCATCCACGATGACACTGTAGCGTGAACCGGAACTGTTTCTGATCGCCAAAGCACCCAGAAACTCATCACATCCCAACTGCAGCGATTCAAATGCTTCATCCGCCAGGGAGATCGCCCTGGGTTGGCCTTGTACCCGCATATCCAGCACCTGCCCGAACAGCCGCACTTTTTTTCCGGGCACTTCGATGGTTTTATTGCTGCTCACGGACAATACGTTGGCAAGAAGAATGAAATCCTGCACTTCTTCGGCAGCCACGAGTTGCATGTCTGCAAGATCCAGACGTGCCTTGTACGCATTGATAGTTGGAGTGGCAATGAAGGACACGATCCCGGCGGTATCCTGCGGCAGCATGCGAACAAAATCGCGCTGGTCATAAATGGAAAAATTCGGCTGTATGGTCGCACGGTACTTCTGCGCTATCGCACCCTTGAAGACCCGCTGCCAGATCAACCCGCGCTTCTGCTCGATCATCACACTCAGGCTGGCAAGCCGCACCCCTATCACCGTCTGCTGGACGAATTCCTGCTGGAGATCGGCAAGCGACAGCACCGAGTTGACGTTGAACAGCGAGAACACGCTGTTCTTTTTTGACCACAGCTTATCCAGCCAATCGCTCCGCTCCAGGGTCGAATTGAAGACGGCGGAATTGCTCAGGCAAATGACATTTCCATACTCTTCCACATAGCCGAAGATACCGGCGGCGCGGTCGGTCGTAAACTGGACAAAATTTTGCGAGCCATGGCCCGATAGCGGATTGCTGCCGTCCGCATAAGCCGACTTGATCCGGGCAAACTGCTCCGGCTGATAGGCAAACACCTGAAGGATGGTATCGCCCAGCTCCACGCCGGAAACATAATGGGTGCCAAATTCGCGGAAAGAATCCAGGACGTTGTTGGCATCATCCTTTGTCAGTTGATCGCCGTAATCCTGCAGCCGGCTACGCCCGGCATGCCGCAACCTGGTCGAAGCCGAAATGAAGGCAGGGATGAGCCCATACTCGGGATCGGGTTGACGAGGACGCGCGTGTACCAGAATGCCGCCCACCTCCGACGCATGGTTGTCCGCTCCATCCACCCTTTCCAGTTTGACTAGCGCATAACCTGATCCCGGCTTCGTCAAATCCACCCCGATGGTTTTTGAAAGTATCTCCAGGGAAGCCCGACTGCCGGCAGCACCCGCGAGCAAGGCGCCCGGCCCAAAGGAAGGCGCATCGATGTCGCTGGAAGGCTTGACGATCTCATACGGAATCAGCTCATCCAGCAACTCCAAGGCCGTTTCATGCAGCGTAATCACAGGGTAAGACCACGAGCCCCGGTGCTCGACCGGCTCCACCGGCTTTAAATCCATCGCCTGGTGTTCGGCGGAATAAAGGATGTTGAGCAACCCCTTCTGCGGCTGCCAGTTCGGGTTAAGACCGCGAACGAGATTGGTGGAAAAACCGATGCTGAAATCCGGATTATTGCTCATGATTTACGCGTATTCCCTGAAAGATTGGCGATAAGGATCAAACAGGTGAGTCCTGCTTGAAGAGGAAGAGACGTGATAAAGCTGAGCCAAAAAGGATATACAGACCGTTAGCGCTTCAAGACGCGGGAATAGGGGCAGATTGGCGCTCTATTCGAGGTTTTGACCGTTTGGCTTTTTAGTGGCGGGTTTTGGGGGAAACCCAGAGGTGAAGGGGCGCATCCGCAAACACAGACAGCAGATCTTGGCGATCGCCCTATTGCGCGGCACCTTCTCCGGTGCGCGCGAGAAGAAACGGGGGTCGACACTGACCCCGGAGAAGCCGGAGGGCAGCGAGCGCGTCTACCGTATCATCGTGGCGACGACGAACGAAACCGGTCTTTCACCTCTTCATGCCGGAAGCAGGTTGTCAGATGGTCATTAACCATACCAGCGGCCTGCATGAGGGCGTAGCAAATGGTCGATCCCACGAACTTGAATCCCGCCTTGCCGAGCGCCTTGCTCATGGCATCGGACTGAGGCGTTCGTGCAGGCACTTGGGACATGCAACTCCAGGCATTTTGGACCGGCCTGTCATCGACGAAGCGCCAGAGGAAGCTGCTGAAGGACTGGCCGGCGGCGGTGAGGGCCAAGTAGGCGCGGGCATTCTGGAGAGTGGCAGCAATCTTCAAGCGGTTGCGGACGATACCTGGGTCTGCCAGCAAGGCAGTCACCTTGTCCTCGCCGTAGCCGGCGACAAGCACCGGATCGAAGCTGTCAAAGGCCCGCCGGTAGCCTTCCCGTTTCTTGAGGATAGTGGCCCAGGAAAGGCCAGCCTGCGCGCCCTCCAAAATCAAGAGCTCGAAGAGCGCCCGATCATCATATAACGGCACCCCCCATTCGCAATCATGATATTCGCGGTAGAGGTCGAAACTCTCACTCCAGGGGCAGCGTTCCATCGGCAGCGGTCATCGGTAAATGATGGAAGTCTACCTGCAGATATCCTTTAGGAGTTTATCCTGAGAGATGTAAGTCCGAGAGTTGGACGACTCGGATGCCATCCCCTGCGTTGCCCGACCGCATGTCGTGGATGCTGACTTCGATCCAGTTAGGCTGGACCCAGACGGCATAAACACCAAGCAGAGTCATCAGCACAGCGAGCGCGATCCGGAGGCTCACGCCAAACACAATCACACCCTGCAGGGCGCGCAGCAAAGCTCGATACGATCAATCCAGTCGTCACCCATCGAAAAAGCTTCGGAGTGGAGAAACACGATCTTCGCGGAACAGCGAATCATTGATCATTCCCGTTCACAAACCGAGCCATCGCATCCTTGGCCTTGTCCGCCGATTCGACGTAGTAGATTGCATAGGTCGAGGACATCCCTGGCCCTCCCTCGTTGTCGTATTCGGCTGAAAAGTCCGGAAGGCATCAACCTCGTCGAGCAGATTCTCGAACGGCTCGCGTTCTTCGAAGTCATCGCCACCGTCTTCGCAGAGCTTGCTCCAACGTTCGTTGAACGCATCTATCAGCACACCGCCCTCAGCGGTGCGAAACGTCCTGTCCACAATAAGCAGCACGTGAGCGCATTCATCGCTGCTTGCGCAGTAGGAGCATTCCTGCGCACCGCCCTCGTCGTTGTAATCTTCCGTGCTCATCTTTTCGTCCTTGCTCGATTCGGCCCTTGACTCACTCAAGCCCCGTAAATCGGACATGCATGCCATGCCCCCGCCACAACGGCACAGGTGCCTCCTCGCTGGACTTGAAGGGCTGGTCTACGCTCACCGCAGCGACAGAGGCGAAATGCCCCGTGGCGCTCATCTTGGCGCAGCCGGCGGCAATCGCTTGCCAGTTGCTCGGGCGCCCGACGCTATTGGCCGGAAATTTCGCGGAACGCACCACAACCCACTCCGGCCGCTTGGACTTTCCGAGGAACCAGATTGAGGGATCCACCTCCGGGTTGCCCTGCCAGGACATCAACTCGAAGCCTTGCTTGTCCAGATAGTCGCGGACCACTTGGACGGCCATGTCGTGGACCTCCCACGGCGTCATCTCGATCTTCTGGTCCGTGACCAAGGCAACAGGATCGATCGGCCTTCTGGTATCCGGGTCCAGCAAGCCCCATCCCGCCATGTCTGCCACCCAGGCGCCACCAAAGAGCTTCTTCTTCATCGGCAGGATGCAGGCTCGACCGTTGGCCATCCTGGCCGCCGTGATGAACCCTTGCGGATTCCCGGGGCCCCGCACTTTCCCGTTAACGTCCTCGACACGCACGAAGAACAGTTGGTTGCCCAGACGGAACGAAAGATGCTCCAGGAACGGCGGGTAGGGGTGCGCGCGGAGCCATGACTGGATCCCGCCATCGACCTGTTTGCTCAAGTGGATGCCGGCTGCCTTCCAGCAGGGGAAGAACGCTTCCGACATCTCATGCATTTCGATTTCGTACATGCTGCTCCTCAGTGCGGGCTGTAGCGGCTCTTGATACCGTCGATCGTGCGCAGCTCGTCGTAGTACCGCTTCTCACCGGTGTGCTTGTCTTCAAACGTTGCTGGCTGTGCTTGAAACAGGACTCACACCACCCAATCGATATCGCATTGGATTGGCTATGTCGCCAAACTGCGTCGGCGCGCCGCAATTCGTGCAGGGGGCTTTTCCCTTCGCGTCCTTGGTAGGCTGCGCCGTCAGATCCAATTGGTCCAGGAACGGACTCGACGCTGCATCACCAGACAGCTTCTCCGGCTGCACGAAATTCAGGGATATCGTCTTCTCTCCGGCATGGTGAAGAAATCCGTACCGTTCCGTCAGTACTGTCGGCGAGCACTTGGCAATGCCCCAATCTGGCTTCTTCGGATACCTTACGCGATCGCATTTCTTGTATTGCATGAGATCTCCTTGATGGGCCATCGCGCCTGACACTCAGTCAGCTTGCTTCCTGAGTCAGCCCGGAATGTCTTTAGCTCGCTCCTGTTTGGCGCTGCCATCTGCTTCCGCTTCGTCAGGGATGTCCTTCCACACCGTCAGAAAGTGGGTGCCCGGTGCTCCGTCCTGAACCACAACGTATCCACACCGCAGCTCCTTGCGCCCCCACATCGTCTGCCACCGTGCCGAGAACGACCACAGCTCAGCGCCATCGGCACGGCCCTTGAGGAACTCCTGCCACGCTGCGTGGAGGTGACCAAATGGCAATTCAGGTGCAGCCTTTAGCGGGTCCGTGACAACCTCGCGCCTCTCGATCTCCTGCTCCGTCAGTCGCTCCAGCAGTTGTTCGCGCTCGACAGCGAATTCGCGTTCCTCTGGGAAACCGTTGCTTTCCTTCTTCTGGAACAACTCCTTGACCTGCATGTAAACAACCACAGGCCAAACGGCGACCACGAGGATGACCGCGAGGACGGGGGCGACGAAGTTGTTGAGGATACGGTAGGAAAGCTTCTTGCCATCAGGGTTGACGGCTTCGAGCAGATCTCGGAGGGATTCAGATTTCTTCTCCTTCGTCAGGCGGTGTGCGCCGTAGACAACCGCAAGGACCACCACCCCGATGCCGAGGTACCAGTAGAGATAGATCACGCCGACTCTCCCTTGCCTTTGCCGGTTCGAGGGAACACGATCATGGCGCCGATTTCGTAACCTTCAGGGCGTTTTCAGACTCGGCGGTACCGTTGTGACGCACTCGAGTCGCCACAACTACCCCTCGCTCGACATCCAAGAACAAGTCCCGCTCGAAGGTGCTGCCGTAGCCCATGTGCACATATTCGAGCTGCTTGCCTTGGGGGATGCGGATCGTGCCGGAGTACCAGTGGGCGAACACGCGATCGGGATAGTCCGGGAAGATGGTTGCCAGTGATGCCTCGGCTCCACCCTCAAGCGTTCCGTTCAGCCCGATCAGGTACAGGCGGGCATTCACAATTTCCCAGCTGCCGACGTAGCCACGCCACAAGGCAGTGCAGTTGGACTCGAAGCGCGGATTGACGCCCCCCATGGCGAAATAGTCGCTCAGGGGGTTCGTGCACATCGCCACGTCGTTCCCCTGGTAGTTCAATCGTTCTGCAATCTGAGCGGTCATGTCATTGCTCCCTTTCCTGGATCTATGCCGATTGCGCAGCCGAGGCACTCAGTAATGCGACCCCGTCGTCATCCTTGCCGGTGGTGATCAGCGCCCATAAGGCATGACACTTGTCTTGGACGTCGCCCGGTGCATCCTCCAGTTGCTTGATCAGTCGCAAGTCGATTTCCGCCTGCTGCTTTGCCTTGCAACCACCATGGCCTTGATAAGCGCGTCTTCGTCGGTTTTGATGCCTTGCCAGAAGAAGCGGTCGGCGCCTGCCGGGGAAACTCGGCGATCCCCTTCAGGAGTGGCGGGGGCATGACCGATCTCGGTGGAGGTAAAGCTTCTGCCATCAGTGATGTCGGACAGGTGGCTGGAACGGCCGCAGGTGAGCGCGCTTTTATCACCGGTCCCAATGGCGTTGGTATGACGTACCTCAGTTCTTCAGATGAGTTCCCGCCGGAATAGTTCCAAGGAGGGCCAGCGACATCAATAACGCGGGACAGGTCCTCGCCACTGCCCTTATCCCTGAGCCTCGATCCTATGCTTTGATACTCGCGGGCCTGATCCTAGTCGGATTCATGGTCCGGCGAAAGGGCCTGCTGGCATAAAATGCCTATAAACCCGATTAGGAGCACTTCACGTTGTGAGGGAGATGCGCGATGCGTGTTCGAAAAACAAAGGTCTGATCGGACAATCAATCCGCGCACGAGTGACTTTATTTAATGAGGGAACAGCGGTAGAAATTCACCCTTGCTACTTGATCCTGCTGTTGTTTGCCGAGGCAATTCATTCAACCCTATTTGATAATTTATATCCCTTATCTATATTTAAAGAATACTTGCCCAGCCTAGTAATTCCATTTTTTGGAAGTCCCATTCTTATATATGGAATAATATATGGAATAATATATGGAATACTAAGGAGGAGTTTATCGTGAAAACCTTCGTTGGTTTCAAAATCCGTGGCTTTATCCTCCTTGCGACATTTTTCACCGGCCTGAGTTTCGGTACCAGCGCCTTCGCTCAAACACTAATACGTCAATACCTCGTCGACCTCAACAGCAGGACAACAACTCCCCTTTCTTTATCAATCCCCTTTCAGCCCCGTTTTTTATCGTAACATCAACGATGTGGGGCAGTTAGTGGGCGATGTTGGGGAAGCTCCTTTTCATGCTTTCATCACCGGCCCCAACGGGATCGGTATGAGGGACTTGGGTACCTTGGGGATGATCCGACACGTTCGGTTTCATCTGCCTTTGCCATCAACAACTCAGGGCAGGTGGCAGGATTTTCTAATTCAATTCGTGACCGTCTTCAGTTTGAGTCCCATGCTTTCATCACGGGTCCCGATGGGATGGGTATGAGGAGTCTGGGCACCTTGGCCGGCAATCATCCCGCTGCTTTCAGCAGTGCTTCTGGTGTCAACGAAACTGGGCAGGTAGTTGGTAGCTCCACGACGATTGGATTTTCCTCTAATCATGCTTTCATCACGGGCCCCGACGGGACGGGCATGAGAGACCTGGGCGCCTTGGGCGGTACTTCTAGCGAGGCGCATGGCATCAACGAGGCCGGGCAGGTGATAGGCAGCTCTCTCACGGCTCAAAACGTTTGGCGTGCTTTCATCACCGGCCCCGAGGGCGAAGGCATGACAGACCTCAATTCACCGGTTCACCTGTCCGAGGGGGACGTCCTCACCGCCGCTATGGGTATAAATAATGAGGGACAAGTCATTGTTCTGGCCATCCCAGAACCGGAAATCTACGCTCTGATGCTTGCTGGCCTAGGCCTAATCGGTTTCATGGTACGACGCAAGAAAGAAGAAAATCTACTGAGAAGGCAAAGGACACACGTCGTGTAGTTGCCGCCGCCGGAATGGATCCTGACGAAGTTGTGCGGCACACGCTTCGCTATACCGCTATCGCACACTTGGTCCAGGCTGGAGTGGATCTGCCTACGGTAAAAAGGATTTCAGGGCACAAGACCTAATAATGGTTGAACGTTATGCTCACCAGAACGGCCAACATATCAAGACAGCAATGGATAAACTTGAGGACCGCTATCGGAAGATTAGGTAGTAATTCTCGTCGCAATTACACAAGAATTACACAAAGCAAAAGGTTTTCCGATATTAAATCTTCTAACCTTTTGAATTACTGGTGGCCAAGGGCGGAATCGAACCACCGACACAAGGATTTTCAGTCCTCTGCTCTACCGACTGAGCTACTTGGCCTATTAAAACGATTATCCTGTAACAGTCGATTCAGGTACAGGTTTTTAACCGGCGAGATTGTAGCACAGTGCCAATTCTGTTGGAATCCAGCGTGCAAGATTAAAAACTAAAGCAACCGTAGAAACAGTACGATTTTCTTGCCGAACTACGTTCCTGTTTCACCTCTTGACCGTCTCTTGCAAACACGAAATACAATTAGGGATGCTCAGCTGCGGCAGTATCCACCCTCTTAAAAAACGGTGGAATTTCTGGCGCCGCTCTTTGGAGCATTAACCGCCTGAAAATCAGCTGCCTGAAACTCGTCCAAACAGGCTACAATTCAGCATTTTAGCAGCAATAGGCATGCGCATTTCCCACGGCACTCCCGTTCAGGCTGATGCGCCGGTTGCCCTCACTATCGGCAATTTTGATGGGGTGCATCTGGGGCACCAAGCGATGCTTGCGCGCCTGAAAGAGGCAGCTGACCGGCTTAGTGTCGAATCCTGTGTCATGATTTTTGAACCGCATCCGCGCGAGTTTTTCGCGCCGGATAAGGCGCCCACGCGGCTCACCAGCCTGCGGGAGAAGCTGGAGTTGCTGGCGGCAGCCGGGGTGGAGCGAGTTCAGATATGCCGCTTCGATTTCGATTTTGCCAGAATTCCGGCGGAGGATTTCATTGTCCGCATCCTTCAGCATGGTCTGGCTGCGCGCTGGATTCTGGTGGGAGACGACTTTCGCTTCGGTGCACGCCGTGCCGGCGATTATGAGATGCTCAAGGCATTTTCGGCAGAGTGCGGTTTCGAGGTGGAAGAAATGCCGGGCTTTACCGTAAACGGCCTGCGGGTTTCAAGCACCGCCGTTCGCGAAGCATTGGCGGCGGGTGATCTCGAGCTGGTCAAATGCCTGCTGGGCCGTTTCTACAGCATCAGCGGGCGCGTGGTGGATGGCGACAAGCTCGGCAAGAAGATCGGGTTTCCTACTGCGAATATCCAGCTCAAGCATAATCGCCCGCCACTGGCGGGAATCTTTGCCGTTGAAGTCGAAATGGAAGCTTCGGGGAACGAGACGCCCTCGTCATTGGAAGTGCCTTCATTGGATACACTGCAGGGGGTTGCAAGCCTGGGCGTGCGTCCCACTGTGCATGAGCATGGCAAGCCGGTGCTGGAGGTTCACCTGTTCGATTTCGACCAGGAAATTTATGGCCGCCATTTGCGGGTGCATTTTCTTCACAAGCTGCGTGATGAGGAAAAATATTCCGACCTCGAGGCGCTGACCAGACAGATTGGCCGGGATGTGGACAATGCAAATAAATACTTCTCCTCGTTATCCGAGGCACCCGCTCTTTCTGAAAAGAAGCTGGTGCAAGGATAAGGCTGCCATTCGCTACATTTTCGATATTTCATGACCGACTATAAGAAAACGCTGAACCTGCCCGATACGCCTTTCCCGATGCGGGGTGATCTCGCGAAGCGAGAGCCTGTGATGCTTAAGGCATGGGAAGAAAAGAATCTTTATCAGAGAATCCGGGAAGCCTGCAAAGGCCGCCCCAAGTTCGTGCTGCATGATGGACCGCCATATGCCAACGGGGATATACACATCGGCCACGCGGTCAACAAGATACTGAAAGACATCATCATCAAGTCGAAGACCCTGGCTGGCTTCGATGCGCCTTATGTGCCGGGCTGGGATTGCCATGGCCTGCCAATCGAGCACCAGATCGAAAAGAAGTACGGCAAGAACTTGGCGGGAGATAAGGTGCGCGAGCTATGCCGCGCTTTTGCGAAGGAGCAGGTTGCGCGGCAGAAAGCGGATTTCATCCGCCTCGGTGTCCTGGGCGATTGGGATAACCCTTACCTCACCATGAATTACCGCACGGAGGCAGGCATTATCCGTGCGCTGGGCAAAATTTATGAAAACGGCTATCTCTACCAGGGGCAAAAGCCGGTCAACTGGTGTATCGATTGCGGCTCGGCATTGGCCGAAGCGGAAGTCGAATATGAGGACAAGGCCTCACCTGCGATAGACGTGAAATTCAGGGTGGCTGATCCGGCTGTATTCTGGCAAAAGGTCTTGAAGCCATCGGATGATTTGCCGCATCCGGGTGCCCATGATGACAAACCCGTTTATGTCGTTATCTGGACGACCACCCCTTGGACCTTGCCGGCCAACCAGGCAGTGAGTTTGAATCCTGATGAAGAATACGTTGCGATCGACACCGGAAGTGAGTTCTTACTTCTGGCCGATGCCCTTGTTGACGGTGCTTTGCTGCGCTATGGAATCGCAAAAGCTGGCGTGAGTATTGCGGGCAGATGTACGGGTGCTGCCTTGGAACACATGCTGCTGCAGCACCCGTTTTACTCCCGGCAGGTGCCCATCATTCTGGGAGAACATGTCACCATGGATGCGGGAACAGGTGCGGTGCATACAGCTCCTGCACATGGGGTGGACGATTATGTAGTGGGCCAGAAGTACGGCTTGCCGGTGGATAATCCGGTGGGGGATGACGGGCGCTTCTTCGATTCTGTGCCGCTCGTCGGCGGACTTTCCGTATGGAAAGCGAACGAGGTGGTGATACAGGAATTGGAGAAGAACGGGCTTTTGTTGAAGAACGAAAAGCTTCAACACAGCTACCCGCACTGCTGGCGGCATCGAACACCGATCATCTTCCGCGCGACACCGCAGTGGTTTATATCCATGGATAAGGAAGTCTCGCGTAAGGATCATGGTGAAGTTGCGCAATCGCTGCGCGAATCGGCGACCGCCGCAGTGGAGGCAACCGCCTTTTACCCGTCTTGGGGAAGAGCCCGGCTGGAAGCGATGGTGAACAACCGGCCGGACTGGTGCATTTCACGCCAACGCAACTGGGGCGTGCCGATGGCGCTTTTCGTTAACAAGGAAACCCATGAACTGCACCCCCGCACGAGCGAACTGCTGGAGCAGGTTGCTCAACGGGTGGAGCAGGAAGGGATTGAAGCATGGTTTCGTTTGGATGCGAAGGAACCCCTGGGAGAGGAAGCGAAAGATTACAAGAAGCTTACGGATACGCTGGATGTGTGGTTCGATTCGGGTACGACGCACGATACGGTTCTGAAGCCTGACCCGCAATTGAGGTATCCGGCCGACCTTTACCTGGAGGGGTCGGACCAGCACCGCGGCTGGTTCCAGTCCTCCCTGCTCATCGGTTGCGCGATTGACGGGCGCGCCCCTTACGATGCCCTGCTCACCCATGGCTTCGTGGTGGACGGGCACGGCCATAAGATGAGCAAATCCAGGGGGAATGTAATCGCGCCGCAGAAGGTGATGGATACGTCGGGGGCAGATATCCTGCGATTATGGGTGGGGTCTACGGATTATTCGGGAGAGCTTTCGATATCGGATGAGATCCTGAAGCGCGTGGTGGAGAGTTATCGGCGGATACGCAATACGCTGCGTTTTCTGCTTGCCAATCTTGCAGATTTTGATTCATCAACCGATGCCGTACCCATCGAGCAATGGCTGGAAATAGACCGTTACATTCTGGCTTTTACGAGAAGGCTTCAGGATGAAGTGGTGGAAGACTATCGCAACTTTGACTTTCATTTGATCGTGCATCGCTTGCATAACTTCTGTTCGGAGGATCTTGGCGGTTTCTACCTCGATGTCCTCAAGGACCGGTTATATACAGCCAGCGCCAATGGTCTTCCGCGCCGTTCCGCCCAAAGCGCGCTGCATCACATTGCCCATAGCCTGGTGCGCTTGTTTGCGCCCATCCTCAGCTTTACTTCCGAAGAGGTATGGCAATATCTTCACGGTGATTCGGAGAACAGCATTTTCCTGCATACATGGCACAGGCTACCGCCGCAGCCGGATGAGGAAGCGCTCGTGACGCGCTGGAGCAGGATACGCGAATTGCGCTCGCAGGTTCAAAAAGCCCTGGAGGAGTCGCGCGCCTCGGGGAAGATCGGTTCTTCGCTTGCAGCCGAGGTGCAGATTCGAGTTGCGGGAGATGATTTTTCTCTGCTGGAGTCGCTAGGCGATGATCTCCGGCTTGTCATGATCACCTCGGCGGCACAGGCCGTTCACAGTGAGAAACTGGAGGGCGAAAGCATTGCTGTAACGCCCAGCGCTCACCCGAAATGCGAACGGTGCTGGCATTATCGGGAGGATGTAGGTGTGGACAGGGAGCACCCGACCATTTGCGGGCGATGCGTATCCAACCTGTATGGGGCTGGCGAGGTTAGACGATATGCTTGAACAAGTTGCTTGTGGGGACAGGCTTATATGAAGCTGTGGGTAAGCCTGGTTATTGCGCTGATTGTAGTGGTGCTTGATTTCGTCACGAAGCGCTGGATAGAGGGTGTGCTGGATTATGGCGAGCATGTGCCGCTGACCGGTTTTTTCAATCTGGTGCTGGCATATAACGCCGGAGCTGCGTTCAGTTTCTTGAGTGATGCGGGAGGATGGCAGCGCTGGTTTTTCACAGCCGTTTCCGCAGGCGCCTCTGTATTAATCGTTTTTTTGTTGTACAGGCATGCGGCAGACAAACTTTTCTGCATCGCTTTGAGCCTGATCCTAGGCGGCGCCCTGGGGAATTTGTGGGACCGCGCCACCCTGGGTTATGTCGTCGACTTTCTGGATTTCCACGTAGCGGGCTATCACTGGCCGGCCTTCAACGTGGCGGATTCAGCGATTTCGCTGGGGGCGGTATTGCTGGTGATCGACGGCTTTCGGCGAAAGGATGCTGATACCGCAAAGAGCGGGTGATTCCGGCGCAAGAAGATGTTTAGACGGCGGTCTTGCCGGGCTGCCACATCACGTCTTCCACACCTTGCTGCCGATTCAGGAAGCGGCATAACACGAACAGAAAATCCGACAGCCGGTTGAGATACTGAAGATGTACAGGAATCAATGTTTCTGCCTGGTAGAGCTCTACGACCCGCCTTTCGGCGCGACGGCATACTGCCCGGGCAACATGGCATAATGAAGCGGCCCGAGTGCCACCGGGAAGTATGAATTCCCTGAGCGCCGGTAACGCTTCGTTGTAATGGTCCAGTTGCGCCTCCAGGCGGTTGGCCTGTCCGACATTAATAGTGACCCGTCCTGGGATGCACAGATCCCCACCCAGATCGAACAGGTCGTGCTGGATATCTTCCAGTTTTATCCTGGTATCGCCATCCAGCGTTTCCGCAAGCAACAGGCCAATGAAACTGTTGAGTTCGTCAACCGTGCCCATGGCTTCGACGCGCTGACTGTGCTTGGAAGAGCGGGTACCGTCCCCCAGTCCAGTCGTCCCGTCATCACCAGTCCGCGTATAGATCCTGGTCAGGCGCTTTCCCATGCCGATCGCAGATCAATTCGGGGGGTGATTTTCGTTAACTAGGCAATACGGGCTCACCCTTCCTGCTCCTGCTTGCTTTGACTGCGTGGGGGCATGAATAACGCGGGAACAGGTTTTTTTTGCTGCTTATGGGCAAAATAGTCGAACCGTTTTTCCGGCAAGGAGGTTTCGGACTTGGCACTGGTTCTGTCCGAAGACTCTCCGGAAAATGTGCCCGGTGTATAGGGTTGAGTAAAGAGGGGATCCTCCGGCAACTTGCCGGTTTTGCGGGAGCCTGCGTACTCCTTGGAACTCCTGGCATTTTTACCCTTGGTCCCGTTAAGCGACATAACTGAATTTGCCTGCTCCAGTTTCCGCGGCTGCAATCCGCGAGGCTGCGATCCGGCAGATTTCTTCTCCGTTGATTGATCGGATCTATGGTCGATTCTTCCGTGCGACGTGGCAGCTTCCCCTTGAGCAACCGGGGTTTCCGGCTCGAAACCTGGAACTACTTTCGACTCCAGCTTGAATTTGAGCAATTTCTCGATGCCTTTGAGTAATTCCGCCTCATCCTCGCATACGAGTGATACGGCATCGCCCCTGGTTCCAGCGCGGCCCGTGCGGCCAATGCGATGTACATAATCCTCAGGATTTGTCGGCAACTCGAAATTGACCACGTGCGGCAGCTCTTCGATGTCCAATCCCCTGGCAGCAACGTCGGTCGCTACCAGGACACGAACCTCGCCCTGTTTGAATTTTGTCAGTGCTTCAGTACGCTGCGGTTGGGTTTTGTCCCCATGAATCGCCGCTGCACTGATGTGGTCCCGTTCCAGTTGGTGAGCCAGCCGGCTCGCTCCATGCTTGGTTCGCGCAAATACCAGAACCTGTTTCAGGTCTTGCGATTTGATGAGGTGCGCCAACAATTCACGCTTGCGCTCGCGGACCACAGGATGTACAACATGAGTTATCAATTCAGTGATAGTGTTGCGCTTTGCGACTTCGACCAGCACCGGCTCTCTCAGAAGCTTCCCCGCAAGTTTCTTGATCTCATCGGAAAATGTGGCCGAAAACATCAGGCTCTGGCGCTGGGACGGCAGCAATGCAAGAATGCGCTTGATATCCGGTAAAAAACCCATGTCGAGCATCCGGTCCGCTTCATCCAGTATGAGAATCTCTACCTTGGATAAGTTGATCGCCTTCTGCTGAACATGATCCAGGAGTCGTCCCGGCGTAGCCACCAGAATTTCTACCCCCGCCCGCAACTCTCGAGCTTGCGGTTCCATATCCACCCCGCCGTAAACTGCAGCGTATCTCAGTGGAAGATACTTGCCATACGTTTTTACGCTCTCATGCACCTGTATAGCGAGTTCGCGCGTGGGAACGAGAATCAGCGTACGGATGGGGTGTCGGGCGGGAGAGGCGCTGGTGTTAGCGCCGGATTGCAGGAGATTTAACATCGGCAATGTAAAACTCGCAGTCTTGCCGGTACCGGTCTGTGCTGCGCCCATGATATCCCTGCCTTCGAGGATACGGGGAATTGCCTGGGTCTGAATCGGAGTTGGGTCAGTATAGCCTTGATCTGCTATGGCGCGCAGAATCTCGGGCGCTAAATTAAGTTCGGTAAACGACATATTCAATACTTCGAAACCGCATGACAAGGGGTGTCGACGCGGTCGGAGGAGGATAATTTATAAATAAGGAAATGATGTACAACAATGGTGTGTTGTAGAAGATGAAGAGACTAAACGCCATGTAGAGCGTTAAACAGCATTGGTCTGTTTGTGACGAGTCAAATTTATTAAGGTGTATCAGTATTAACGTATGCTAATAATCAAAATTTAGACTATTTGCGAATTATAAAATTCATTCATTCTTAATCATTTCTTGCTTGCTGGCGAATACTTTCGGGCTTGGTTCCTTTGATCCATTCGCCACTTTTCGTAAAAACACGCAACAATACCGGTGCGCCGCCAATCGCTACCGCATCGACGAGGCAATACCAGGCCGCTACACCGCTTGGCGGATTTCCCTGGGATAAGCTGAGGACGGGCTCTATCGTAGCCCACTTCCATGTCCCGGCTGCGGTGCCGATCAACTCCAGCCAGGTGGTAATAAAAAAGGCTGCCAGATAAACCATTGGGGAGCGACCTTTGAACAGATATATCAGAAACACGCAAAATAGCAGTGCCCCTACCTGATCTCCCTGCTCAGGGTATCCGCTGATCCCCCAGAGCGACCAGATACCGCAAGTCAGGACAACGAAAGCCGCTATTCTTCGGGAATACTTCAGGAAGAGGCCGGAACGGGCCAGGGCGACTGCGGTAAGATAAACCATGCCATGCCCGGGAGGCACGTAGGCGGGCACATTTCCAAAACGATAGGTGTAGCCCTGCATGTAAATGGAAGCAAAATGTTCACCCGCAGTAGCGAAAGCAACCGCGATGATTACTTGCATCCGCACTTCTTTATTTTCGCCAATCAACAATCCGAACAGAAACGTCCAGGCGATCAATCCCATGAAGTTTTGCTGCGCGAGACTGCCCGTCGCATCCAGATTCAGGCTGATCGCTACACAAAGAAAAGTGAGTGTGGCGATAAAGTAGTCGCGCATTCTGTGCGCATAGGGAGTATCTGGTCTGGGAAAGTTGCGTAACATTTCTTGGATCTAGTGTTGGCGACAGCTGTCGGGAGTCCGTGGGTAATCTTGGGGTAATCTAACCGGCACGAGGCTTAACAACTATAAAGTGTGAACCATACCATACATCCGGGATTTCTTTTTGGCGTTCTGCGCCAAGAGAGGCAGGAATACGGAATCAAGGTCTCCATGAAATAAAACCACTGTTTCCGGTTGTTACCGGAAACAGTGGTTGAACAGGAAAATTACTCGTATTGCTTGTCAGGCGTCTTGAAGGAATAAGGCCAATAATCGCCAGCGAATCGGCTGATGATTACTCCTCGTCTTCCTCTTCCTCGTCTTCCTCATCCTTTTTTTCGGGCTTGAGCACCATCTTGCCCTGCTTGATGCTCTCGTTCAGGTCGGTTT
>NZ_FOCT01000037.1 GCF_900110185.1 Nitrosospira multiformis | reverse complement strand
TGGTCGTAGCGGTTCAATTCCACCCTTAGATCCAGATCTTGTGAAAGCGCATAGCGAGTAATGAGGTGACCAGTGAAGAAACGCTTACTTTCACCAAGGAGAAAAACCTGGTAGCTCCCCGCCAATTTGATTCTCAAATTTTCAGTAATGCTGAAGTACATTCCCACTTCAGTATCGCCACCCAATCGAAAATTTTGTTTTAGATGATCGGAAAATTCCGCTTTTAGATCAGCAAAGGTATATAGCAGCAAGGGGGAGAAAAAATCCGGCCGATAAGAAAAACCTCTCCCATACGTACCTTTGAACGAATTGCAATAGTTGCAGTTTCGATCTCTAAGGTTGTCTACTGCCAGTTCTGCTCGCCAGGAAGGTTTGGCAAATAAGGAATCGTAGGGATTGAGTGATGTGATTGAGAGAAACTTCGCCTGATCTAGTCTTACCCGTTGGGATTCCAGGTAATAGCGGAGTTTGAAGTCCATAAAAATAATTTCTGAATCTTTATCATATCCTACGTCCTTGGCCATCAGGTCATGATATGCCGGGCGATAAGCAAATTCGAGGAAAGATTCGCGCTTGTTATGGCCAATTCCGAGTTGAAATCGGTCCGTCCCATGACCTTGGTCTGGTCGACTGGAAAAACCGGTAATTTTAGTATCCTCATCACTAGTAACTTGCAAACGGCTTCTAGCTAATAAAACGGAGCGTGGAATTTTTACTTCATTGTTGCTTTTTTCTTGCATGCTCCAATACTGTAAATAGTCCATATAAGCATTCAACAATAGAGCTTGCGATTGAGGGAGAAGGTTTTCAAAAGTTGGGCTATCTACTGTCACATCCCCTTGAACCATGCTTTTTAATATCTGCTTCTCATCATTGTCCATTCTACGTCGCTTATCATTCATTTGGCTAAGCACCGAAGGTCGATACACGGTTTGTTTTACTAACTCCTCCTGCGCCATTACAATTTTTACCGTATCAGTTGGTATCACACTGAAGAAAAAAGAATCTTTTAATCTTAGATTCGGATTGGCAATCTCTAATAAGGAAAGCACGTGATATGAGCAATTTTCCTGGAAATAATAATAATCAAAGTAAGTACCGCCCAGCTCCCACAAATGTAAAAGCATCGTGTTCAACTGATCTTCAGTAAACTTAAGTTCATATTCCCAAAGATCCCGGCTTTCCCAGTTGTTATATTCCTGCACTTTTGTGTAATAGGGGAAAATCGCGAAGCGTCCTGGAAATGAGCCTATTAAACCCTTCACTGCGTAGAGGAACCCATTCTCAGTATCGGGAACGGCTGCATAGTTGGCGCCATAGTTCATTAAATTATTTCCCTTGCCTGTTCTCCGGCTATCAATTCGTAGCAGGGTATGGCCAAACATAGAGGCAGGGTTGTTCATGAAGTAAGAGGCGAACACCAACGTTACTCCGACCGGAGCTAAAGTTTGCATCCAGCGGTTGAGCCGGTCACATTCGTGTATTTTGAGGCGATTGCGATCGAAGGCCAGTTCGTGATCCAACCACTTGAATCGCGCCGGAAAGTTACACTGAGGGTGCTCTTTGCCTTCGGCAACCGCGGATAAGGGTATGAAGAAGCTGGCGAGAGTCGCTTCCAGCTCTGATTCTGGATCAGTCTTTCCCTGCGGAGAATTGAAAAAATCCATTCCATCCGCTTCACTCGTAAAGCCGCCGAATAATTCTTTGTTGTACTTGAGAAGTAGATGCCATATCCGGGCATCGGCTAGCTTTTTTTGTTGGGCTTGAAGCTGTAGATCGGCTAAATAATCGGCGTTGTGGTTGTCTTCGGAATGAGCAGTTGCAGGGGAGAAATAAAGGGAGAGAAGTAGCGCGGCTAGAAAGCAGGCAAGCTGCACGAGGGAACGATAGGGGGAGCTGACAATATCAAAGCGGATATAGATAAAACCTATATCCGCTTATTTTTTAATTCAATGCAGATACTTTGATGTCACACGATTTAGCAAGGGTAGGATGACGGGTTAATTGATCTTCGAGCTTGCTCAGTAACTCTGCTGAGGTTGTTTGATCACTCACCACTAAATTGTCAAACTTCGCCTGCACCATTGATCCGAATTCTTGATAGCTGGCTGCGGAACATTGATACAAGCTAGCTAAGGTATAAAGATTTTCACCTTTTCCTTGCGCCATTTCTTTAACCAGGCTGGTGTAATTCTCTTTTGCAAATACTTCACGCTCCTTGCTCGTCTTCACTAGACCATGATCACCGCAATTCGAGGTCCCGGAAGTAATCCCGAAAGTTTGATTGCCGGAAGTTCCATTAGTAGTTGAAGCGAATACCTGTGAGGCCCCTGGTTTTGATCCCATGACCTCTGACCCTAACCCACAACCCGCTGCACCATACCCAGCGGCAAAAACAGAAGCTGGAAGCAGTAAAAAAGAAGCTGCTGCAATCAGACGATACCCCATATTGCTCTCCATAGAAGTTGCTAAAAATTAGATTAAGGTCGAATAGTGAGGGTTGCTTTTTAAGCACCAAAGTTCAACATTAAAGAGCGCCCCAGGAAAAACAAACAGCTTCCTTCCGAGAGCTGAGCAAATGTACTTAACGTCTCTTAAGTTGTCAATGGAATATTTTCATAATTATATGACATATGGCCTCTGCTATTAACATATTTTAGTTTT
>NZ_FOCT01000029.1 GCF_900110185.1 Nitrosospira multiformis | reverse complement strand
CCAATCCTACATATAGTAGAACTGGAATAAGCGGACAAATGTGCTGCAGTGTCAGTGGCGAGCCTATCCCGGGTTGTTTGAGCAGGTCGTCGAAAATACGACTCACGTGGACTTGTCGCGCTGGTATCTGGACGAGCTTGCCGATGAAGTAATGGCGCTCTGGTTGGAAGGAAATTTTGAACGTGCCTGAAGGCATGCAAGAGCGGGGGGAATTATCGCCTTCGGGGAGATCTGGGTAAATTGATGCACGGGTATTAAACCGATGTTTACTCCAGGTCAGTAACCCACCTCTTTCTGGTGGCGCACGGCTAAAATCACTGCCGTCTCGCCGTCATACCGGTAGAGAGCCACATAACCGCTGTCGCCGAAGTCGATGATCCACTCCCGATACTCTGGCTCCATATCCTCGGCCGGACGACCAATGGCAGGCTGGTGTGCAAGCACGTTCACGCTTTCGCGGATCGCCTTGACGGCCCGCCCGGCAGCATCAGCGTTCTTCCCAGCAAGGAAGCGGTACAGGCGCTGCACATCCTGCAGCGCCTGAGGCGACCACATCAGACGTGGCATTCTGGCGGCTCAGCGTCCTGCCCTCCTTCGAGCTTAGCCAGCCAGGCGTCCGCCTCTTCAGCCGTGGCATGCAATCCGGTGGCTTGGTACTCTTCCCAAGCCTTGATTGCGCTCTGGCGGAAAGCCTCCCGCTTCTCTTCGCGTTCGACATACTGCGTGATTGCCTCGCGCATGAGCCAGTGCGCGGTGCGATGGCGAGCCGTGGCCAGGCGCTTCACGCGCTCCTTGATATCTGGATCAATCTTGATCGCCACAGGGCGAGTGGCAGCAGCCATGGCAGCCTCCGCTTGGTATCTAATGGTATTACCTTACCATACCAAGCGCGACAAATCCAGAAGTGCTGGGTGGGGTAAAAAGGGCAGGCAACAAGCGGGGCTAAAGCTTCCTGCGTATTCGTTTATCCCCCCACAAGTCCCCCTCGCCAAAGACTGGGGGGCGTTGTGGGGGGATTGGCGCGGGAAGCGTTGGCCTGTGCCGGCGAGGTTGGAATTCAAGTGCGCCGCGGCCGCAAGGCTTTGCGGATCACAGGCCATGACAGGAAAGCAAGGCGGCTGGCATGGCCTGTGACAAGCGGCAAACGGGGGATGGGAAATTTTCGCAATATTGCGAAAATCTCTTATGAATCCCATTTCATTGATTCTTTGCCCGGGGCGATTAACTGTGTAAGCTGGTAGGAACTTGAAAACTGAAAAGGGGAAAAGACTTATGAACAAGAATGAGCTTATCGAAGCCGTAGTCGCGAAAACCAACTTCAGCAAAGCTCAAGCTGCCCGTACCGTGACGGCGTTGACCGAAACCATCACCGAGGTTCTGCAGAGAGGCGACTCCATTTCGCTGCCGGGATTTGACACCTTCGAAGTGCGCGAACGGGGCGAGCGCAGCGGTCGCAACCCTAAGACAGGCGAGCAATTGAAGATTAGCGCCTCCAAGGTGCCGGCATTCAAGCCGGGCTCCACGCTCAAGGCGGCAGTAAACCATTCCTGAGATTAGAGAGAATTCCCCAAAACAAGAGGATAAATTAATGCTAATTATAAATTCTTCCAGCAAGGCTGTTCACTGCAAAAAATCATAATCAGATGCTCGGAATCTGCAAGCCCAGGTGTATGCAGCACATGATCCCACCTCGCTGACTGCCAGTTCTTCTGCAATGACATGCCCTATGCGCCTCGCACCAGGGATGATTACGCTTTTCATTCTTTTCTACCGCAAGCATATCCACGAGTGACTGCTCTGCCAAGGTATGAGCGTTGTAGAGCAGGTCTCAGATCCCGAAACAAGGTAGTCTGATACATAGCGAGTTTTAGCTAACAGTCAGGACAGGTGCCACCCAGACTCTATTTTTGATTCCGGAAATACTCCTAGAGGAGAAGTATGTGACACCCACGATCATTCAGCTGATCAGCTCAGCGTTATTTGCCATTGCCATCCTACATACCTTCTCCACCAATTTTTTTGAGCGCCTGGCGCATACCCAGCCGGCTCATGCTGGACTGTGGCACTTCCTTGGATTGGAGGGACACTCACACCATTTGCCGCTCCGCCTGTGCTAATGGTAGCTGGAAAATGGAATTGGGATATTGCATTCATGATATCGGCGTTTGGCTGGAAAGCCGCAATTGCAGTCGTCCTGAATGCGGTGGGGGCAACGCTATTGTTCCGCAAGGAATTAAGTCAACTGTCAACTACGGACAGCAGTGAGGGCAGTAATTCTGTGCCTTTAGTCCTGAGCTTGGTCCATCTGGCGTTTCTTGTAGGCGTCGTGGTGTTCGCTCATCATCCGGCGATTTTCGTAGGTCTGTTCCTTTTTTTCCTCGGTGTTGCCGATGCCTATCGGCACCACCAAGATCGCCTGATCCTGCGCGAGGGCCTACTGGTTGCTTTCTTTCTGGCAGGGTTGGTCGTCCTGGGCGGACAACAGCAGTGGTGGCTCCAGCCCGTACTGATGAGCATGAGTAGCGATGCAGTATTCTTTGGCGCGACCATTTTTACCGCATTTACCGACAATGCGGCCCTGACTTACCTCGGCTCATTAGTCGAGGGTCTGTCCGATGATTTCAAGTATGCGCTGGTCGCTGGCGCAGTTACAGGTGGCGGCCTGACCATCATTGCCAACGCTCCCAATCCGGCTGGAATCGCGATTCTGCGCAGCCATTTCGAGGAAGAGGTGGTCCATCCATTGGGGTTGCTATTGGCCGCACTACCGCCAACCATTATTGCGGCATTGGCATTCTGGTATCTGTGAGCGCCCTATGCACGATTGAGCATCCTGCTGGCACGAGATAAGTTATGGCCCTACGACATGGATGAACCGCTGAAGATTGCTATCGATTCTCTTCCGGCTGGGGCAACCAAGCGCCCAAAGGCTGATCCAGAATGAAGGCCTCGGCGGCCGAGAAAACCGATGAATAGCGTTTCATCGATCAAAAACCAACGCAAAAGGCAAAGGGTGTCCGAAGGATTAAAATGCGACGTCATAAATCTAGCAGCCCCAAATCAGCTGAGTGCATATGGTTGCTTGGTTTTTCAGTAAATGCTGCCAGTGTTGGATATTAAACTGCCCTCTTTGACGTCGATGATGTAATCACTCTCATTTCCCGTGGTTTGTATCTTTCTCACTTTTACATTGGTGAAGCTAAGAGGCTGGTCAGGCTCGAGGTTCAGTTGGCTTTGCAGATCAGTGCTCAAAATATAGACTGACCCACTCACTCCTGTATTTGTAATGACCTTGTAACTGTAATTGTCGCCTGGAGAAAATTGGTCTGTGTTGCCATCAATTTCCATCAATAATGCTGTTTCCTCATCTACTCCGATCGCCTGGGCAATGGCAGAGCTGGTCCATTGGCTATTTATCGCGTGTCCCAGGAACGTGATCAGCCGGCCCATGCGATCGCGCGCATTGAAATGGGAATCAGTGACAGTCGATAACAAGGGGGGTAAGGGCGCCCTGTCGCTCCAAAAATCACGTCTCAACGCAATGCATTGTGAGTAGGGGTCGATCAAGGCTTTTGACGAAGTGATCGCGCACGGGTCAGCGACATAGGCGAACTCGCTAAGGACCATGATTCCCGCGCTTGTTCCGCCGATGGGAATCTTGAAATTCCGAACCTGCTCCGATATCAGTTGTTCCAGCAACGAGCCCTTCCAGAAATTGTAGTAACGCCCTTGATCGCCCCCCGTTAGCCAGATTGCGCCGGCATTTCGAAGGTAAGGCTCGAGCGCCGGGTCGTTAGCCGTTTCAATGTCAGGAACAACCAGGGTTACTACCGAGGCGACGGGGCCGACTATGCTGATGTAAGTATCGTCAGGCGGGTCGCTGCCATTATCAATCACGACAAAATTTCCCGGCCTCCCTGTACTGCCATCGCTACATTGGGTCATCTTGGCAATCATCCAGCTAAAGGCCTCCTTGACGTCATCTCCTCCACCCATTAGTACAGCAGTTCGCGTGCTTAACGGAATTGTGCCGCAGGGCAGATAATCAACCATCTCGCCATTTTGAGAGATCCCTAATCGCGATTTATTGGCTGCCTCTACCAGGCCTATCCCTGTGGAAAACACAGCAATCATGATTGGGGTTGTCATCAATCTGCATATAATTCTGGAATTTGTTTGCTGCTGAACGAGAAAAAACCACACAAGCAATTCCATTTTTTGTCTCCTCCTCTTATGGGAATTTCAGACGGAAAGACGGAAGTGAATTCCGCCCCCGTCTTGTTCTCTCGTCTCGTAAGGCTGCAAAACTACTTCTTTGAATCCCACGTCCTCGATGCTACGTCTTGGGGCATCAGCATCTATCTGGACAGCGGCAAGGATACTAGCAGCCTGCTGTGCAGCGCCGATGCAAGCGTGCTGTCAAGGGAATGGGAAGAACTGCCATCGGTTCTATTCTGAATCCTTAAGAGCCCAAGTTACCCGCCCCTATTTCGGACTTTCTCCAGATCCGTAATACCAGTGAGGGGTCTATCGTCTTGCGCACCGATTATCCTGGCTGTTCAAGCTCACTCTTATTGGCACAGGATGTCGGCAAAGGGGAATCTTTGCTAATGATGGAAATGTGCCAGGCAATGAGCGACCAAAGACCAGAAGGAAATTACGAAATCACCTCATTTGGTCAGGTTGCCTACTCTCTTCTGACTAGCATAATTAGATCAATGTGCAGAACAACTATTGTTCATCGACCCAGGCGCGGGCCTTTGCGCTTGCGGCCTCATACGCCTTGTTTTCATCATCCACCGGCTCAGCAAAGCTCTCGTATGCAACTGCGCCATCGCCAGCGAGAATGCGGAAGCGGCCGTTCCAGAGGCCGGTTGTGTCGTCACGCTCCGGCCAAGCAGTAATCCGGTACCCTTTGTATTCGTCGTTCATGTCATCCTCCATTTGTTCACACGAGGCGATGATGGGAGGTTTTTAGCAAAATAACCACCCAGGAGCTTGCATTATTTGTGTTATTGGTTCTGGCCAACCGTGATATCAGGAGAGGCCGAAAGGGTTCCTGTGTCGGGACTCCTCCCTTAGAAGCGAAAACCGGCAGCCGCTCCTGTTTTGGTCGACATCTCAGACGCTGGCACAAAGACACCTCTTCGCCCCTTTTCAGTATCTGTGAAAACCTGATCGGGGACCTTAAGCTTCAGAAGCGACCATCGAGAAAGAATTACCACTTTGAAGCGGGAATTCGATTTAGCAAGAGAGGTCATCATGCTAAATAACAAATACTTCACAAAATATTCACAATATTGTACTACTGAACTTGACGCTTCACTAAAGGAAAGGAAAAATGATGATGAAAAAAGGAAGATTTGTTGCATTTGATATGTCTGAGGCATATTGGGAGCACTGTTGACCGTGTGGTTTTCGGGCGGGGTAGCGTTCAGAAAGGCTGAGGCGGTGGGTATGATTATAGGGAAGAAACGGCAACTGCCTTCATTGATCTGACTGGCCACACGGATATCGACCTGCTTGCCGAATGCGAGCGTCTGGGAGACTGCGAACTGCGGAAGTGGACCGGTACACCCCATAAGCTCATGGAGACTCTGCCGGAAAAACTGATGAACGAATAATGCGACAACCCTTTAGGGAGGACACAGGACTGCCTCTAGTATTTGTCTTTGCTGCGTGCAATACACTTGAACAAGTCAATTAGTGGGTCAGGATCTCTGGAGGCGACAGGATTTGCTTCGACAATTGGCTCCTAACTGCCGATCAAAGCCGAGGAAAGTCACTTAGACAGTACCTTCA